>NZ_JAJAEG010000005.1:30774-387408 GCF_047445655.1 Lentzea alba | reverse complement strand
GGGCCCCCCCCCCCCGCGCCCGGTGAAGCTTTAGAGGCGGTAGAAGTTCGAGTAGTGGTCCGGCGAGAAGTAGACGTAGCCGTTGGTGCGGTCCACGACGATCCGGTACGCGTCCCGGGAAGCGCCGCAGTTGCGCGGGTAGACGTCGAACTCCTGGTAGCGGTGGCCGGCCGGCAGCTGGCCCTCCTGGTTGCGGAAGGTGCCGCCCGCGAAGTTGCACTGCCCGTTCGGCCAGTCGTACCAGGTGCGCGTGCCGGGGTAGCCCATCGACTTCCACGTGGAGTTCGCGGAGCGCGCGGCCGAACAACGTGACTGCGTACAGGAGTTGTAGACGGCGGCGTCGGCGGCGGGCGCGACGGCGACGGTCATGGTCAGGACGGACGCGACGACGGCGAACGCGGCGAGCAGGCGACGTGTCCAGTGCGGTTGCAGGGTTTGCACTTCAGACCTCCATCGGCAGGGAACCTGGATGTCGTGATCTTTTCCGTTGATCACCACGAGCCGGTGAACGGCGGGCAAAGCGCCGTGCAACGGCGACTGTGGCCTCCCCACGCTCGCACATGGAGCAGCGCCGTGGCTGGTTCTGGATCAACCACGGCGCCGCTCGCAGGTCAGTCTTCTGCTCAGCCCTCGCCGGGCACCGTGCCGTCGCACTTGCCGGTGCTGTCGGCCGGTCCGACCGAGGTCGTGATGTTGTTGAAGTTGTACTTCGCCGGGATCACCGACCGGTAGCCCTTCGAGATGGGCAGCGACCGCCCCTTGCCGCCCAGGTGCTCGTACAGGCAGAAGACCTTGCCGGACAGGTTGTGCACGGACGAGATCCGGTTGTTGTAGTCGCCGCCGCCGTCGACCTTGACGTCGGCGAGGTTGTTGGCGCCCTTGCGCATGGCGAACGAGGGCTTGCCGGTGCCCTCCGGGCTGTCCCACGTGCAGAACTGGCCCGTCGTGCACACGAAGGCGTCCGCGGCGGAGGCCGGCGCGGACGCCCGGTCAGCACGAGCGCCGTCGTGGCGACGACCATCCCCGCGGACATCAGACGAGTCTTGAACACAGCGTTGTTCCCCTCGGTTGTTGGCAGGTGCCGTGACCAGGTCTGACCGGTGGCGCGTTGCCCGGTGTCGGCGTGCGGACGGCGGACGTCGAGGACGGGACAACGATCATGGGAACAAACGGGCGGAACCCCGAGGTTGATCGCCATTGAGGGCACGGCGAAAGGGGAGACGATGCCGACGATGAGCACGGAGCAGCGTGAGGAGTTCCTGGCGGGGCAGCACGTGGGGGTGATCGCGATCGCCCGGCAGGAGGGGCCGCCGCTGGCCGTCCCGGTCTGGTACGAGTACGCGCCCGGCGGTGAGGTGCTCGTGCAGACCGATCCCGGTTCGCTCAAGTACCGGCTGGTGGACGCGGCGGGGGAGTTCAGCCTCGCGGTGCAGCAGGAGCAGCCGCCGTACAAGTACGTGAGCGTGTCCGGGCCGGTGGTGTCGGCGGAGGAGTCGACGCCGGAGGAGCTGGAGCGGATGGCGAGCCGCTACCTCGACGATCCGACCGAGTTCCTGGCGTCGATCGAGGGCCGCCCCAACGTGACGCTGCGGATGCGGCCGCAACGCTGGTACTCGACCGACTACAGCCTCTGACCGGCTGAACGCTGGAGTTGATCAACTCCGAACGGTCGATTGCATACACTGCGGCCGCCTATACGGTCGTGGCATGGCAGCACGGAAGCACTTGTTGGTGCTGTTGACCCTGTTCACCGCGGCTTGCACGGCCGAGAGCGCGTCTCCGGCGTCTCCGGTGCGGGCGTCGTCTCCGGTCGCGCAGGAACCGATGACGAGGGTGCGTGCGGTGGTAGACGGCCGCACGGTGGAGCTGGCGGACGGCACCAAGGCCCGCATCTCGCTGCTCGCCGCGCCGTCGTCGTGCGCGGCCGCCGCGGCGCTGGAGTTCGCGACGAAGACCTTGCTGGACAAGGACGTCCGGGTCACCAGCATCACGCCCGGCGAGATCGTCCTCGTGCTCGCGGACGGCACCGACTACGCGTTGCTCGCCGTGCAGAACGGCGTGCTGCGCACTGAAGGCGTCGACGGTGGCCCGCTCACCGCGGCGGAAACCGAGGCGTCGCAGGCGAAACGCGGTCTGTGGGCGCAGGACTGCCCGACATCGGCCAGTCCTGCGCCGACCACGACCACGAGTCCGCCGCCGCCTCCGCCCGCACCGACGTGCGCGGTCGCGTACCGGATCAACAGCCAGTGGCCGGGCGCGTTCCAGGCTGAGGTGACCGTGCGGAACGTGAGCAGCGAGCTGATCGACGGCTGGACGTTGCGCTGGCGGTTCGCGGACGGCCAGACGGTGACGCAGATGTGGAACGCCACGTCCTCGCAGAATGGCGCCGATGTGAGCGTTGTCAACGCCGGCTACACCGCGTTGATCGTGCCGGACGGGTCGGTCTCGCTCGGCTTCAACGGCGGGGCGAAAGGTGCCAATTCCGTGCCAACTTCTTTCACCCTGAACGGCGCGGCCTGCAAGGCCGAGTAGACACGTGCGGCCGTCGCTACTGTGGTCCGGTGGACGACGATCACGACTCGCTGCCGGAGTCCGCGAACGTCGCCACGAGCCGGACAACGCCCTGTTCTCCCGCCTCGAACTGGCCGACGCCCCGCTCTACGCCCACGACTTCGGGCGCCTGAGCCCACCACCCCGGCAGGTCGTGCTCGCCGCGTCCGGTCTGGCGCTCACCGACGTCCGGCCGGGCGACGAGCTGCTGGGTTCGCCGGCGCGTTGCACCGGCACCGGCACCAGCACCGTCGTGGTCGCGGTCAGCAGCGTCGGCGAACTGGCCGCCCGTGCCGCGATGGAGGAGCTCCACCGCGGCCTGCTGGGCGGGCGTGGCGTGGCCGAGGCCTTGGCTCTTGCGGTGGCCGGTGATCCGTTGCGGCGGCCGTTCGTGTGCGTCGGCGCGGACTCCGTGCTCAGTTCGCCTGCCACCACTCGATGAGGGCGCGGGCGTAGGCGTCCGCGTTCTCCTCCCAGACGAAGTGGCCGGCGTCCGCGACGGTGAGCTTGCTGTTCGGCAGCCGTTCGTGCAGGTACTCGGCGTTCGCGACGGGCACCACCGCGTCGTTCTTGCCGTTGATCAGCTGGACGGGCGTGGTGATCTGGGGGAGCAGGTCGCTGAGTTCTGGCAGTTGGGTCGGGTACGCGCGCACGTACGCCATCTGTTCGACGAACCTTTCGCCGTGGTAGGCGGCTAGGTAGTCCTGGCGCACGAGGTCTGGCAGCTCGTAGCCGTCGATGGCGTCCATCGCGATGTTCACGACGTCCTTGGGGCCCAACGCCTTGTACGGCGCGAGGTCCTCGTCGTGCACCCACTCGTGGAGCGGGGTGCCGAGGTCTGACGGCACTGCCGCGCCGCCGCTGCCGATCGTGATGCTGCGGAACCTCGTGGGGTGTGCGGCCGCGGCGAAGAGCGCCGCGCTGGTGCCGATGTCGGGGCCGACGACGTGGGGCTTTTCGAGGCCGAACGCGTCGGCGATCTGCACGATGAACTCGCCCATCGCCCTGGGGGAGAGCAGGTCCTCGCGCAGCTCGGAGTGGCCGAAGCCGGGCAGGTCCACCGCGATCAGGTGGGCGTGTTCCTCGAGCTGCTGCCAGGTCGCGTCGTAGGCGTAGAGGCTTTCGGGCCACGGGCTGAGCAGCAGCGCGTCGGGCTTGCCGGGGGCGCTCTCGGCGTAGCGGATGGAGAGGCCGTCGATGGTCTGGAACCTGGGTTGGATGTCGCTCATGCCGTTCAATATGACCGGTCGTCTTAGGTGTCGTCAAGGGTTGAGACGACCGGTCATTTTCGCGGTGAGCGGAAGGGGGCTTGAAGGCGGTTAGCGGAGGACGGTCTCGAACGCGATCGTGAAGAAGGCGGCGAACGACTCGCCGTTCTTCGCCGCGCGTTCGCCGACGATGGCGCCTTCCCAGGCGTTGACCAGGAACCGGCCGAGGGTGTCGGCGTCCTGCTTCGAGGTGATCTCGTCGGTGTCCTGCGCCTCGCGGATCGCGGCCGTGACGGCCTGTGCCCAGTGGTCGAAGGCCGCGACGAGTCCCTCGCGGATGGCCGGGATGTGGTCGGCGGCCTCGTTGCTGAAGTTGCCGTACACACAACCACGTTCGTAGCCGTGCTCGACGATGTCCTTCGCGAGGGCCTCGAAGTGGTTGCGCAGGCGCGTGAGCGGCGGAGTCCTCGGGTCGGCCAGCAGGTCCAGGTGACGCGTCTCGCCGTAGCGATCCATCACGACGAGCGCCAGCGCTTCCTTGCTGTCGAAGTGGTTGTAGAACGAGCCCTTCGGCACGCCGGCGCTGTCGGTGATCAGCTTGACGCCGCACGCGTTGTAGCCGTGCCGGTGGAACTGCTCGAACGCGGCGTCGACGATCTGTTCCCGCACGCTGGCCCTGGGCATAGGGGTTCTCCTCACTCTCCGCTACCCAATATGAGCGGTCGTCTCGACCCAGGTCAAGTCCGGCGGGTCAGGGCAGGGTGATGCCGGCTCCGGGGCCCAGCGGCAGGCCGAACGCGTAGAACACGCCGAGGATCGCGGTCCACGCCACCAGGAACGGAACCACGAAGATCCCGAGCCGCGTCATCAACGTGCCCAGCCTGACATCCGGCTCGTAGGTGCGGACCAGCGCCAGCAGCAGGAAGACGTACGGGTTCATCGGCGTGACGATCCCGGTCGCGGAGTCACCGATCCGGAACGCTGCCTGCACCACCGCGGGATGGAGCGAGAGCAACGCGAACGCCGGCACGAACACCGGGCCGATCAACGACCACAACGCCGACCCGGACACGATCACCAGGTTGAGCGCCGACACGATGAGGATCAGCAGGAGCAGCGCCCAGAAGCCGGTGAGGTGTGCCGCCTCCATGCCGCGCGCGATCTTCACCGCGAGGAACGTGCCCAGGTTGGACCACGTGAACACGCCGATCACCTGGGCGGCCACGAACATCATCGCCACGTACGGCGCCATGTTCCTGATCGCGTCGGTCATGGCGGAGGCGATCGACTCGCCGCCGCGCAGCGATCGGGCCAGGGCGCCGTAGACCAGGCCTCCCAGCAGGAACGCCACGAACAGAACCGGCACGATGCCGGTCAGCAGCGGTGAGGGCACCAGCACCCCGCCCTTGCCGCGCAACGGTCCGCCGGGGATCAGCCACAGGGCGAGCACCACGGCGAGGAACACGGCGACGACGAGCAGCGCCGTCACGAGGGCCCGGCGCTGCCGGGGAAGCAGCCTCTCCACGGCCGGCCTCGCGCCGTCGTAGGTCCCGAGGCGAGGTTCCAGCACCCGTGAGATGAGGAACCCGCCGAGCAGGCCGAGCACGACACTGCTCGCGCCGGTGAAGAAGTAGTTCACGACGATGTGCAGGTCGAGCGAGGCCGTCTGGGGCAACAACTGCGCGGACTTCTGCGTGATGCCGAGGTAGAGCGCGTCGAGTGAGCCGATCGTGAACCCGGCCGCGTAACCCGCGCCGACACAGGCGAATCCGCCGATCAGGCCGGCAACCGGGTGCCGGCCCGCCGCCTTGAAGGCCGCCGCGGCCAGCGGTGGCAGCACGATGGACGCCGCGTCGCTGATCACGTGTGCCTGGCACGCCACGACCGCCACTCCGTAGGGCAGCAGCCAGCGCGGCACGCGCGCGAGGCTCACCCGCATCACGGTCTCCAGCAACCCGGACCGTTCCGCGACGCCGACCCCGATGATCATCACCAGCACCGCGGCGACCGGTGGGAACTCGGCGAAGTTCTTCACCATGTTCTCCAGGAACCACACCAGGCCGTCGGCGCTGAGCAGGCCGCGGACCGCGGTGGGGTCCTTGGCGCCGGGCAACGCCACGGTGGCACCGAACGCCGCGAGCACCGTGGAGGTCACCGCGACGAGCACCAGCAGTGCGAAGAAGAGGATCACCGGGTTCGGCAGCCGGTTGCCCAGTCGTTCGACGGCACCGAGGACGCGGTCGACGGGCTTCGTCGTGGTCGCTGACATCACGCACACCTCTCGAGCAGGTTCTTGGTTTCGACGCCGTTCTGCAGCACCCAGACGACGTTGCCGGGCTCTCCGAGCACACCGATGTCCCGCAACGGATCCCCGTCGCACACCACGAGGTCCGCGAGCTTGCCGGGTTCGAGGGTGCCGACCCGGTCGGCGACGCCGAGCAGTTCGGCTGCGGAGCGGGTGCCGGCGACGATCGCGTTCGCCGGGGACATCCCGAGATCGACCAGGTAGGTCAGTTCCATCAGGTTGCGGCCGTGCGGGCCGACAGCGGCATCGGTGCCCATCGCGATCGGGACCCCGCGTTCGATCGCGCGGGCGATGTTCTCCTTCGTCAGGCCGGACCAGCGGACCTTCTTCTGGTAGTGGTAGTCCGGCATGCGGTCACGGTCGATTCCCAGGTAGACGGTGGAAAGCGTTGGCACGACGAAGATTCCGCGCTCGCCGGCGAGGTCGCAGCCTTCGTCGTCCAGGCCGTAGCCGTGCTCGATGCTGGTGACCCCGCCGCGAATCGCGTTGAGGATGCCCGCCCTGCCCTGCGCGTGGGCGGCCACGGGTTTGCCGCCGTGCCTGCCGACCTCGTCGACGACCGCGGCCATCTCCTCGACGGTCAGGCCCTCGTCGTCCGGGTCGTCGTACGGGCTGCCCATGCCGCCCGACGCGCACACCTTGATCAGGTCGGCGCCGTCGCGCAGGAGTCGCCGCACCGCCAGACGGACCTCGTCCACGGTGTCCACGAGCTCGCCGATGCCGCCGCTGAGATCGGTGCCGTCGGGCTGGCGGAAGTCGGCGTGCCCGCCGGTGTGGCTGAGGATGCGCACGGCGGTGTGCAGGCGCGGGCCGCGTACCCGCCCGGTCTCGACCGCGACCCGGTAGCCGGCGGGCAGACCACCCAGGTCGCGCGCCGTCGTGACGCCCGCGTCCAGCGTCCGGGCGAGGCGCGCGGCGGTGTCGAACGTGCGCAGGACCGGATCCGCGAGGCCCTGCGTGCTCGGCGGAGTGCCGTGGGCGGAGCCGAGGTGAACGTGCGCGTCGATGAACCCCGGCAGCATCGTGCGGTCGCCGAGGTCGACGGTCCGGTCGGCGGGCTCCGCCGGAGCGCGGCCGGCGGGACCGGCGTAGGTGATCACGCCCTGCCGGTCGACGCGGACGCAGGCGTCCTCGACCGGCGGGCGTCCGGTCCCGTCGACGAGCCGGGCGGCGCGAAGGTGGAGGGATTCGGCAGTCATGGGCGGGGACTATCGGGTGTTCGCGCAGCTCGATGGCACGAGACGCAGGAATGTGTCACCCTGCGGGCCAAACCTCAGGATTGGTGCGCGCCCTCATGACGCAGGTTTACGGCATGGACGAGGTCGACCGCAGCCTCGTGCACGCGCTGCAGATCCATCCGCGGGCGCCGTGGAGCCTGCTGGGCGAGGTGCTGGAGCTCGATCCCGTCACGGTGGCCCGGCGCTGGCAGCGGCTTGAGAACGCCGGGCTGGCCTGGGTGACGGCCTACCCGCGGGCCACCGACGTGCACAACGTCGTGACCGCGATCGTCGAGGTCGACACCGCGCCGGGCGCGGCGTCGCGGGTGGCCGGCGCCGTCGCGCGGTTCCCGTGGGCGGTCAACGTCAAGGAGACCGCGGGCGGGCGTGACCTCGTGGTGAACGTCCAGGCGCAGGACGTGCGGCAGCTCTGGCAGCACATCACGACCGGTCTGTCCACTGTGGAGGGAGTGGTGGCCGCGCGGACGCACCTGGTGACCGGGCAGACCCTGGACGGCAGCAGCTGGCGGCTGCGCAGCCTCGACGCCGCGCAGCGCACCCGGCTGGAGCAGGCCGCAGCGACCCCCGGGGTCTCCGTGCGGGCGGCGTGGGACGAGGTCGACACGCTGATGGTCACGCTGCTCAACGCCGACGGCCGGATCTCGATCCGCGATCTCGCCGCACGGACGGGCCTCACCGTGTCGACAGCGGGCCGCAGGCTGCGGCACCTGCTGGCCGCGCGGGTCACCCTGCGCTGCGATGTCGCACGCTCACTCTCGGGCTGGCCGTTCGCCGCCGTCTACTTCGCCTCGGCGCCCGCCGAGAAGCTGCGCGAGATCGTGAGCGTGCTCGCGGCCGTGCCCGAGGTGCGGTCGTGCGTGATCGCGTCCGGCCCGCACAACCTGATCGTCGACGTGTGGTTGCGCGGCCTGCCCGACGTGCACGCCCTGGAAGCCCACCTCAGCGCGCGGCTGCCGGTGGACGTTCGCGATCGGTCGGTCGTGGTCAGGACGACCAAGCACATGGGCCGGCTGCTGGACGACGACGGCCGCTGCGTGGAGCTCGTGCCGGTCGACCTGTTCGGCGTCTAGGGGTGAGTCACACCGCTGGAGAGGCTGCGTTCGATGCCGTGCGCCGCGACGCGCAGCGCCGAGACCAGCCGCACCTTGTCCCGTTTCAGCGACGGCACGACCACGCCGAGCGAGGCCACGACGCTCTCGTTGTGCCTGATCGGGACGGCGACGCTGCACGCGCCGAGGGACATCTCCTCGTAGGTGGTGGCGTATCCGTCCTCGATGATCCGGTCGAGCTGTTTGGCCAGCTGTGCGGGCTGCGTGATCGTGTACGCGGTCACGCGGTCCAGCTTCTGGAGGGCTTCCCGTCGAAGCGCTTCGGGTGCGTGCGCGAGGAGCACCTTGCCGACGCCGGTCGCGTGCAACGGCAGGTGTGAGCCGATCTCGCTGACGACGGGCACCGAACGTTGGCCGGAGATGCGGTCGAGGTACAGGACTTTCAGCTTGTCGCGCACGCCCAGGTGGACGGTGGCGAGCGTGCCGGCGTAGAGGTCGTGCAGGAACGGGGACGCGAGGCGGCGCAGGTCGGTCTGCACAGGTGCGAGCGTGCCGAGCTGCCAGAGCCGTTGGCCGACGACGTAACCGTTCGATGTTCGCGTCAACGCTCCGGCTTTGGTGAGCTCGTTGACCAGGCGGTGTGCGGTGGTGAGCGGGAGGTCGGCGCGGTGGCTGAGCTCGGTGAGCGTGAGCCTCGGGTGTGCCTCGTCGAAGGCGGCGAGGAGCGCGATCGTGCGTGCCACCACCGTGGCGCCGGGAACTGAGGTGTTGCCTGCCATTCGGCGCGATCCTTCCGCTCAGTGGAAGCCTACCGTCGACGTGCGGTGGCGTTCGTCCCTAGCGTTCGATCTCGTGACGACCAGCCAGCACGAGATCAGCGACGAGATCGCGAAGATCCAGGCCGACTCACCGACGGGTGCGCCGCTGCTGGACTTCCCGCCGTACCGCAGCTCCCTGCTGCGCCATCCGACCAAGGAGCTCCTGCACGTCGACCCCGAGGGCGCCGAGCTGCTGGCTCCGGTGTTCGGGCACTCCGACGTCGCTCCGGTCGAGTCCGACCTGACCGTCCAGCGCGGTGGCGAGCCCATCGGCGAACGGATCCGCGTCCACGGCCGCGTGACCGACGGCGACGGCCGCCCGGTGCGCCGCCAGCTCGTCGAGATCTGGCAGGCCAACGCCGCCGGCCGCTACTCCCACCAGGGTGATCAGCACCCGGCTCCGCTGGACCCGAACTTCACCGGCGTCGGCCGGTGCCTGACCGATGACGACGGCTGGTACACGTTCACATCGATCAAGCCGGGCCCGTACCCGTGGCGCAACCACCAGAACGCCTGGCGGCCCGCGCACATCCACTTCTCGTTGTTCGGCACCGACTTCACACAGCGCCTGATCACCCAGATGTACTTCCCCGGCGACCAGCTGCTGGCCCTGGACCCGATCGCCCAGTCGATCAGCGATCCGGCGGCGCTGGCGCGGCTCATCGCGTCGTACGACCACTCGCTGTCCGAGCACGAATGGCTGCTCGGTTACCGCTGGGACATCGTGCTGACCGGCAGCCACGCGACCCACATGGAGGCGTCCGATGACTGAGGTGGTTCCCGGGGCGACTCCGGGGCAGACGGTCGGGCCGTTCTTCCACCACGCGATGGCTTATCCGGGCGACTCCGAGCTGGTGCCGTTCGGCTCGGCGGGATCCGTTGTGCTGCACGGGTACGTGTACGACGGCGAGGGTGCGGTCGTGCCGGACGCGATGATCGAGATCCGGCAGGCTGACGCTTCCGGTGTGGTGCCGGCAGTCGGCGGGTCGTTGCGGCGGGGCGGGGCCGGGTTCACGGGGTGGGGCCGATCGTGCACGGACTTCGCCGGGCACTACTGGTTCAGCACAGTTGAACCTGGGTTGTCGTTCTTCGCGGTGACGGTGTTCGCGCGAGGGCTGCTCGATCGGTTGTTCACGCGGATCTACCTGCCTGGTGCTGAAGGTGCGCTCGACGGGTTGGTGGCTTCGCGCGAAGCCGATGGGCGGCTGCGGTTCGACATCCATCTGCAGGGGCCGTCCGAGACGGTGTTCCTCAAGTTCCCGCGGGCCTGATCGTGCTGCCCGGATCCCATCGCGCTGCCGGCCTCGTCGACGATGCTGCGCTGGTGCGCGCGATGGTGGCGGTTGAAGTGGCCTGGGCTCGTGTTCTCGGTTCTTCGGTCTCGTTGGGGTCCTGGGTTCCAACGCTCGACCCGTCGGAGGTCGAGGCCGCCGGTAATCCGGTGCTGCCGCTCGTTTCTGCCTTGCGTTCGAAGGTTTCCGAGACAGTCCACACCGGACTGACGTCTCAGGACGTGCTCGACACGGCGTTCATGTTGTTGGCGCGTGACGTCTTGGCGCGGGTGTCCGCGGACTTGGAACGGGTTGCTGCGGCGCTCGCTCGGCTTGCGGGCGAGCACCGGGACAGTGTGATGGCCGGGCGGACGTTGACGCAGTTCGCGGTGCCGATCACGTTCGGGTTGAAGGCCGCGCGGTGGTTGGCGGGCGTGCTGGACTCGCTCGACGAACTGGAGGCCGTGTCGCGGAACCTGCCGGTGCAGTGCGGGGGAGCGGCGGGAACGTTGTCCCGGGCGGCTTCTGTTGTGGATCCGGTTGCGGCTGCTTCGTCGTTCGCGGGGTATCTGGGGCTGGTGTGGCCGGGGATGCCTTGGCACACCTACCGCGCACCTGTTACCCGCCTTGGGGATGAGTTGGTGCGGGTGTGCTCCGTGCTCGGGGTTCTCGCTGCGGACGTGCTGACGTTGGGGCGTCCGGAGATCGGCGAGGTCGGTGAGGGTGCGGTTGCGGGGCGGGGCGGGTCGTCGACGATGCCGCACAAGCGGAACCCGGTGTTGTCCGTGCTGGTGAACAGCGCTGCTTTGCAGGCTCCGCAGTTGGGGGCGCAGTTGCATCTGTGTGCCGCGCGGGCGGTCGACGAGCGGCCGGACGGAGCTTGGCACGCGGAGTGGCCGGCGTTGCGGTCGTTGCTGGAGCTGGCGGTGGTGGCCGCTTCCCAGGCCGCAGAACTGGTTGAGGGCCTTGAGGTGCACGAGGACGTGATGGCTCGCCGGGCTGAGGCTGCGGCAGGTGAGTTGCTGGCCGAGGCGGGCGGGGGCGAGGACGTGACGGCGTATCTCGGCGCCGCGGGGTCGTTCGTGGACGAGGTGCTGAAGCGGTGGGAGGTGCGTCGTGGCGACTGAGCTGAGCCTGACCCGGCTCGCGGGGTCGGAGTCCTCGAACCGGCTGCTGCTCGTCGGTCCCTCGCTGGGCACGTCGGTGGCGGTGCTGTGGCGGGATTGCGCGATGGTGCTCGGGGCTGAGTTCGAGGTGATCGGCTGGGACATCCCTGGGCACGGCTCCGGATGTCCGGCCACCGGGCCGTTCACGATCGAGGACATCGCGGACGAGCTCGTGGAACGTGTTGAGGCGCTGGTGAGTGGACGACGGGTGGCGTACGCCGGGGTGTCGTTCGGTGGCGCGGTCGGGTTCGAGCTGGCGAGCCGGAGCGAAGGGCCGTTCGAGAACATCGCGTGCATCGGGGCGGCGCCGCGGATCGGGTCGCCGGAGATGTGGCAGGCGCGGGCCGCGTTGGTGCGGCGGGCCGGGACGCCGGTGATGGTCGAGGGGTCCGCGCAGCGGTGGTTCGCGCCCGGGTTCGTCGAGCGGGCGCCGCGGGTGGCTGGGGCCTTGCTGCGGTCGTTGGCCGATGCGGACCAGGAGTCTTACGCGTTGGCCTGTGAGGCGTTGGGCCGGTTCGAGGCCGGTGCGGCGGTCAGGCCCCTGTCGGTGTTGGTGGGGGAGCACGACGTGGTGGTGTCGGCGGAAGGCGCAGACCACGTTCTCGGCGGGTGTGGGCACTTGCCACCGGCCGAGGATCCGGCGGCGGTGGCGACGGTGCTGATGAAGGTGTTCGAGGAGACGCGGTGTCCTACGACGACGGCATGAAGGTTCGGCGTGAAGTGCTCGGGGACGCGCACGTTGATCGCGCCGCGCCGGACGAGTTCACAAAGGACTTCCAGGAGTTCATCACGCGGTACGCGTGGGGCGAGATCTGGACGCGGCCGGGGCTGGACCGGCGGATGCGGAGTGCGATCACGTTGACGGCGTTGATCGCGCGGGGGCATTGGGAAGAGCTGAAGTTGCACGTTGCCGCGGCTCGGCGGAACGGGTTGAGCGACGACGAGATCGGTGAGGTGATCTTGCAGAGCGCGATCTACTGCGGTGTGCCCGCGGCGAACCACGCGTTCGCGGTCGCCCGGCAGGTTCTCAAGGAGGACGTGTGAAGACCCAGGTGGGCATCGTCGGCGCGGGGCCAGCCGGGCTGATGCTCTCGCATCTGTTGTCCCTCAACGGGATCGACAGCGTTGTGATCGACAACAGGACGCGGCTGGAGATCGAGAACACGGTCCGCGCGGGCATCCTGGAGGCCGACAGCGCGCGGTTGCTCGTCGACACGGGTGTGTCCGACCGGGTGTTGCGCGACGGGCATCCGCACGAGGGCATCGATCTGCGGTTCGGCGGGGAGAGCCATCGCGTCGACTTCCGTGCGCTGGTCGGTGAGTCGGTGTGGCTGTACCCGCAGACGGACGTGTTCGTGGATCTGGCGAACGCACGTGAGCGCGACGGTGGTGACGTGCGGTTCGGTGTCAGCGACACGTCGGTGGACATCAACGAGCCCGCGATCCGGTTTGTCGACAGCGACGGGGTGCGGCAGGAGGTGCGGTGTGATCTCCTCGTGGGCGCGGACGGGTCCCGGTCGATCTGCCGCGCGGAAGTGCCGGAAGCGTTGCGCACGCACAGCTTCCGCGAGTACCCGTTCGCCTGGTTCGGCATCATCACCGAGGCGCCGCGCAGCGCACCCGAGCTGATCTACGCGCACTCGCCGCGCGGGTTCGCGTTGATCAGCCAGCGCACCGAGACCCATCAGCGGATGTACTTCCAGTGCGACCCGGAGACCGATCCTTCCGCGTGGTCGGCGGACCGCATCTGGGAGGAGCTGCAGGCGCGCGTGGCCGGGCCCGACGGGTTCACGTTGAACGAGGGCCCGATCACCGAGAAGACCGTGCTGCGGTTCCGGTCGTTCGTCGCGGAACCCATGCGCCACGGCAACCTGCTGCTCGCCGGCGACGCCGCCCACACCGTGCCGCCGACGGGTGCGAAGGGGCTGAACCTGGCGCTGGCCGATGTCAGCGTTCTCAGTGAGCTGATCGAGCGGGCGTTGCTCAAGAACGACCCCGACGCGCTGGACGAGTACGGGCCGCGGGCGTTGAACCGCGTGTGGAAGGCTCAGCACTTCTCGTACTGGATGACCACGATGCTGCACGCGTTGCCGGGCGCGACGGACTTCGACGTGCGGCGCCAGCTCGGTGAGCTGGGGTCGGTCGTCGCGTCGGAGGCGGGGTCGCGGTTCCTGGCCGAGGGCTACACCGGCTGCTGGCCCGCTTGAGCGAGGCTGGAGCGCCGTCGTCCAGACTGCCCTGATGGACATCGCGGCGCTGCGCCTCGGCAACATCGGGCAGCTCGGGTCGGCCTTGGACGTCGTCCGGTCGCTGGGCGCCGTGCAGGCTCAGGACTACGGCCAGTCGTTGTGGGCGTTGGGCCTGCGCACCTCCGGCGGGATCTCCGACGTCGAGGAGGAGCTGAAGGCCGGGCGGATCGTGCGCACGTGGTTGATGCGCGGCACGATCCACTACGTGCCGGCTGAGGACGTCCGGTGGATGCTCGACCTCTTCGGTGCCCGCGATCTCGCGCGGCTCACGCCAAAGGCCTGGCAGTACCACCGGATGACGCCCGAGCTGATGTCGTTGGCGCGCAAGACGTTCGTGGAGGCCTTGAGCGGCGGCGGGTGTCTTACGCGGCGCGAGATGATCGACCTGATGGCATCCGCGGGTATCCCGGACGACCGGCAGCAGAGCTACTTCACGTTCATCCACCTCGCCCAGGAGGGGCTGGTGGTGCCCGGTCCGCCGCGGGGCAAGGAGCAGACGTTCGTGCTGCTGGAGGAGTGGGCTCCTCAGCAACGTTCGCTGGACCCGGACGAGGCGTTGTCCGTGCTGGCGTCGCGGTTCTTCGGGTCTCACGGGCCGGCGACGGTGGCGGACTTCGCGAACTGGGCCGGGATCGGGATCCGGGAGGCCACGCGCGGGTTCGATCCGGTGCGCGGGTCGTTCGTGCGGGAGGCGTTTGACGGCAAGGAGTACTGGCTGCCGCCTGATCTGGTGCCGGGCTCGGGGGCGTTGATCGTGCCCGCGTACGACGAGCTCGTGATCGGGTACAAGGATCGCGGCGCGTTCTTCACGCGGTACGAGGAGATCCCGATCTCCACTTACAACGGCATGTTCTACGCGACGATCATCGAGGACGGGCAGATCGCCGGGCTGTGGAAGCGGGTCATGAAGAAGACCTCGGTGGACGTGGAGCTGCGGCCGTTGCCGGGGTTCGACGTCTCGTCGTTGGACTCGCACGTCGAGCGGTTCAGCTCGTTCTTGGGGTTGCCGGTGCGGACCCTGGTGAAGGACGCGCCGGAGGTCGGGTCGTCGAAGGTCAGCTGGCGCTCGCGAAAGTGAGCAGTTCGACCTCGCCGCCGTGGTGGCCGGGCGGGACTACTGCGATCGCGTCGGCCAGTGCGGCGCCCCACAGCGAGCCGGGGCGGTCGTGGCCCACGGGGACGCCGGACCTGGTCACGGGAACCAGGCGGGTGTCTTCGGGGTGGGCGCCGACGTCCGGGAGCCAGGTGGTGATCGGTGGGCGGGTGGTGTGGCCGCCGAGCGTGTTCAACAGGGGGTTCAGCAGGGTGAGGACTGCGGCCAGGGCGGCGAACGGGTTGCCGGGGAGGCCGACCACGCAGCGGCCGTCGGGGAGGACGGCGAGCAGCATCGGGTGGCCTGGGCGGCAGGCGACGCCGCTGACGAGGATGTCGGCGTCGAGGTCGGCCAGGACGCGGCGGAGGTGGTCGGCCGGGCCGACGGAGGTGGCTCCGCAGGTGACTATTACGTCGGCTTGGTCGAACGTGACGGCGTCGGCCTGGTCGGCCTGGTCGAACGAAAGCGCGTCGGCGAGGGCGGCCGGATCGTCGCGCAGGTGGGTGGTGCCGAGGAGGTCGGCACCCGTCAGCAGGCTCGGGAGCATGGGGCCGATGGCGTCGCGGACCCGGCCTGGGCGGGGTGGGCCGGAGTGGAGGAGTTCGTCGCCGGTCACCACCACGGCCACTCGGGGGCGGCGGTGGACCAGGAGGGTGTCGTGGCCGGCTCCGGCGGCGAGGCCCAGGACAGCAGCGGTGACGAGGGAGCCGGCGGGGACGAGCTCGTCGCCGGCTGACCAGTCCTCGCCGCGGCGGCGGATGTGTTTGCCGAGCTGGAGGTTGGTGGCGCCGGGTCGGCGGCTCGCGTTGCCGGGCTGGAGGTTGGTGGTAGCGCCGGACTGGTGACCGGTCTGCCCGCTGGGCTGGAGGTTGGTGGTGGCACCGGACTGGTGACCGGTGCGCCCGCTGGGCTGGTGGCTGGTGTCGCCACTGGTCTGGAGGTCGGCGTTGCCGCCCGGCCGGTGGTCGGTGTCGCAGCCGCGGTGCCGGCCGCCGGTGCGGGCGTCGACCTGGATGAGCCGCGTGCCCTCCACCGAGCACAACTCCACCGGGATCACCAGGTCCGACCCGTCCGGCACCGGAGCCCCGGTGGCCACGGCGAACGCCTCCCCAGCCCCAATCCGCACCCCGGGCACCGGATCGCCAGCCGTCACCCGTCCCACGACCGTCCACGGCCCCGGCCCGCGCACCGCGTAACCGTCCATCGCCGAGGTGTCGCAGCTCGGTTGGCTGACGAAGGCCTGCACTCCGGAGGCCAGCGCGAAGCCGGCAGCCTCTGCGAGAGCGACCTCGACGGCCTCCAGTGGCTTGGCCGCTTCGAGTGCGGTCTGACGGGCGAGCGTCCAAGGCATGTTCATGTGGGCTCCCGTGGTATAGCCTACCTCATACTGTATGCAATCCTCGGAACGGGGTGAAGGGCATGCCAGTCGCGACTTACGTACGTGACCACGTCGGCAGGCTCTACCGGGTGGGGGAGACCGACGTAGAGGTGTCGGGTCGCTCGCGCCGGACGGTGTTGTGGGCGGCTTGGGCGGCGATGCTCGCGGCCGGCATCGGGCAGTACGGGTTCGGGGCGCTGATCCCGCAGCTGCAGGACCGGTGGAGTGTGCCGGAGCTGTTCTGGGCCTTGGCGTTGTGGACCGTGTGCCAAGCGGGCACGGCGTTTCCCGCGGCCTGGTTGAGAGAGCAGAAGCGGCTCACGGCCACCGGGGCGATGTGGATCGGCGCGATCCTGTGCGGCGCGGGACTTCTGACACTCGGGCAGGGCCAGCTGATCGGCTACGCGGTCCTGGGCGGCATTGGTGCGGGGCTCGTCTACGCGACGTGCCTTGGGACTGTTGTGCGCTGGTATCCGGAGAAGGTGACGCGGAAGGTCGCGTTCGTCAGCGCCGCCTTCCCGTACGGGTCGGTGCCGTTCGTGCTCGCCGCCGGCTTCTGGTCCGGCAACGGGTTCCTCACGCAGGCGGCGATCGCGATCACGGTCGTCCTCGCGGTGGCGGGAGCCTTGATCAAGGAACCGCCCGAGCACTGGTGGCCGCCGCACATCCAGCCGCGCGAATGGGCGCTGGACCGGGCGCGGGTGCCGAACCGGGCCGCACTCAAGGAGTTCCGGCCGGACGAGGCGATGCGGTGCGGCACGTTCTGGTGGCTGTACGGCGGGGTGGCGTTCGCGGCGGCGGTGTCGCTCTACGACCTGGCTTACCTGCCGTTGTTCGTGGGCAACAAGGTGCTTGGCGTGGTCGCGCTGGCCACGCTCGCTGCGGCCACGGGTACCGGACGCGTGCTGGTCGGGTGGATCTCGGATCGGGTCGGCAGGAGAAAGGCGCTGGTCTGGACGTTGGCGACGGGTGGGCTGGCGCAGTTCGTGTTGCTGTACAGCCAGAACGTCACGGGGCTGCTCATCGGCGCGACGCTCGCCGGGTTCGGCACGGGGTGCTGCTACTCGCTGCTGGTCGGCGTCACCCGGGAGTACTTCGGCGAGTCGAACGGCGCGCAGAACTTCGGCGTGCTCTACACGGCGAAGGCTGCCGGAGCGTTGATCGCCGCGATTGTCCTTGCGTCGCAAGGGGCCACGTTCGCGTTCATCGCGGCCGGGGTGCTCGGGCTGGCGGGTGCGGTGCTCACCGGGCACCTCTCGCAACCGGGGAGGCCGCGCCTGTGAGCCGGGTGCCGACGCTGTCGAAGGGCTGGCATCGGACTCCCGCGGAGGGCTGTTGCCTGATGGAACTGACGTCGGTGCTCGCGGGCGAGGTGTGGTCGGACCGGCCCGCCTGCGTGCATCCGGTGCTGGCGTGCGTGGCGCGGTGTGTCAACGATCAGTCCACGGCGGACGGTCGGCAGAAGCTGTTGCCGTTCGCCATCAAGGTTATCGGCACGGACAGCGCACCGGTCGGGAACAGGCTCACGGCACATTGTGTGCGCAGGGCCGGGATCGTCGTGCCGAGGTGGTGGCCGCGCAACTGGATCGTGGCCAGGTCCGTGCGGGCGTTGACCGGGGACGAGGTGTTGCGGCGCCTGCTCGGGGAGTGTGTCGCGATCTGCAGGGAGGCTCCCGAAAGGATGGATGCCGATGGGACGAGTGACGAGCCGGCGGCGCGTGGTGCGGCTGGTGGACGACGCGGTGACCGCCCGGCCGGACACGCTGGCGGTCGAGGAACCGCTGGAGATCCGCGTCCGGGGCAAGTCGCTCGCCGTCACCATGCGCACGCCGGGTGACGACTTCGACCTCGCCGCGGGCTTCCTGGTCAGCGAAGGCGTCGTGCGGCACCCGTCCGACATCGCCTCGATCCGCTACTGCGCGGGTGCGACGGCGGACGGTTCCAACACCTACAACGTGCTGGACGTCGGCCTGTCGGAGGGTGTCGCGCCGCCGGATCCGTCGATCGAGCGCAACTTCTACACGACGTCGAGCTGCGGGTTGTGCGGCAAGGCGAGCCTGGACGCCGTGCGCACCACGGCGACCTGGCAGGTGGCGGCCGACCCGATCAGGATCGACCCGCGGATGATCACCGAGTTCCCGACGAAACTCCGGGCGGCACAACGGGTCTTCGATCGCACGGGTGGCCTGCACGCAGCCGGGCTGTTCGACGCTCAGGGCAACCTGCTGTGCCTGCGGGAGGACGTCGGCCGGCACAACGCGGTGGACAAGGTCGTCGGCTGGGCCACGCGCAACGGCCGGCTGCCCCTGACGAGCACCGTGCTGATGGTGAGTGGACGGGCGTCGTTCGAGCTGGTGCAGAAGGCGGTCATGGCCGGCATCCCGGTGCTCACGGCGGTGTCCGCGCCGTCGTCGCTCGCCGCCGACCTGGCCGAGGAGATGGGCGTGACGCTCGTCGGGTTCCTGCGCGGCACGTCGATGAACGTCTACACAGGAGGGCACCGCCTCGGAGTCACGGCCGGGGCGCGTTAGCCCGATCAGCGTCCTCCGCGCGGATGATGCCGCGCGGCGGACGCGATCTTGAACGCCGCCGCCTACCGTTCCTCCCATGTTGACTGTGAGGGGGATCAGCCGGAGCTTCGGCGACCACCGCGTCCTCGACGAGGTGAGCTTCGACGTGCGGCCAGGCCGGATGACCGGCTTCCTGGGCGCCAACGGCTCCGGCAAGACGACGACGATGCGCATCGTGCTGGGGGTGCTCGCCGCGCACGGGGGTTCGGTGAGCTGGCAGGGCGTGGAGATCACGCCGCAGAACCGGCCGCACTTCGGGTACATGCCGGAGGAACGCGGGCTGTACCCGAAGATGAAGGTCCGTGAGCAGATCACGTGGCTCGGGCGGTTGCACGGCGTTGAGCGGACGGTCGCGCAGCGCAACACCGACCAGCTGCTCGACGACCTGGAGCTGACCGACCGCGCGAACGACCGGCTGGAGCAGCTGTCGCTGGGCAACCAGCAGCGCGTGCAGATCGCGGCCGCGCTCGTGCACGACCCGGACCTGCTGATCCTGGACGAGCCGTTCTCCGGCCTCGACCCGATCGCCGTCGACACCGTGCTGGACGTGCTGCGCAAACGGGCCGCGAGCGGTGTGCCCGTGCTGTTCTCCAGTCACCAGCTGGCGATCGTGGAACGGCTCTGCGACGACGTCGTGATCATCTCAAAGGGACGGATCGTGGCGAACGGATCGCGCGAGGAGCTGCGCGGCAAGCACGCGGGGGACCGCTACGAGATCGTCGTGGCGGAGGACGCCGGCTGGGTCCGCGACGTGCCCGGCACGACGGTACTGGAGCTCGACGGGCCGCGCGCGGTGTTCGAGGCGGCACCTCAGCACGTTCTCGCGGAAGCCGTGAAGCGCGGCGAGGTCCGTTCGTTCACGCCGGTCGTCCCCACGCTCGACGAGATCTTCAAGGAAGTGAGCTGACATGGCCAAGGCGTCGTTCAGTCAGGCGACCTGGCTTGTCGCCGAACGTGAGATGAAGACCTTCGTCACCACGAAGGGCTTCTGGATCGGGTTCCTCGCCACGATCGTCGGGTTGTTCGCGCTCACCATCCTGCCGACGGTGTTCGGTGGCGACGACCCGAAGGTCGCGGCGGTCGGCTCGGCCGTGCAGGTGGTGCAGGGCAAGCAGCTCGACGTCCGCGAGGTCGCCGACGTCGCCACCGCGTCCGAGCTGGTCCGTGACGACGAGGTCGAGGCCGCGATCGTGCCGGACGGCAGCGGCATCAAGGTCCTCGCGTTGAACGACCCGCCGGACGACGTGATCTCCCAGCTCGTCGCGGCGCCGCCGGTCGAACTGCTGGACGCCTCGGAGGTGAGCTCCGGCCAGCGGTCCGTGACGGTGGTGGTGTTCGGGCTGATCTTCCTGATGTTCGGCATGGGCGGCGCGGCGATCGCGCAGAGCACCGTGACCGAGAAGCAGACCCGGATCGTCGAGATCCTGGTGTCGACGGTGCCGGTGCGGGCCCTGCTCGCGGGCAAGATCCTCGGGCACGTGATCCTCACGCTCGGCCAGGTGGTCGTGTTGGCGCTCACCGCACCGATCGCGCTGCGGGTCGCGGGCCAGGGCGAATTGCTGGCGGTGGTGGCGCCCGCGCTGGGGTGGTTCGTGCCGTTCCTCATGCTCGGGTTCGTGCTGGTCTCGTCGATGTGGGCGGTGGCGGGCGCGCTGGTCAGCCGGCAGGAGGACCTCGGCTCGACGATGGGCCTGGTCATGCTGGCGGTGATGGGTCCGTACTTCGCCGTGCAGTTCTTCTTCGAGAACCCCACTGTGCTCGCCGTGCTGTCGTTCGTTCCGTTCACGGCCGGGGTCGCGATGCCGGTGCGGATGTTCGCGCAGCAGGCCCAGCCCTGGGAGGCGCTGGCCTCGCTCGGCATCCTCGCGGCGACCGTCACGGTGATCCTGCTGATCGCCTCGCGCCTCTACACCGGCTCGCTGTTGCAGACCGGCGGGCGGGTGAAGCTGTCCCGCGCGTGGGCACCTGCAGAATAGGCGCATGATCGCTGATCCGATTCGTCTCGCCGTCGTCGGCCTGGGCGCCATGGGCACCCGGATGCTGACGGCGGCGCAGGCACATCCCGACTACACCGTGGTCGCCGGCGTCGACGTCGTACCCCGCACGCTCGACGTTCCCGTGGTGAGCTCGTTGGACGACGTGCTGTCCGATGTGGACGCGGTGTACATCGCGACCCCGCCCGCCCTGCACGCGTCGCTTGCGGCCAAGGCGTTCGCGGCGGGCAAGGCGGTGTTCTGCGAGAAGCCGTTGGCCGTCGACCTCGGCGAGGCCCGCGCGATGGCCGAAGCCGCACAGGGACGCCCGAACGCGGTGAACTTCGCGTTGTCGGACATGGTCGCGACGATCGAGATCGAACGGCGGCTGCCGGAGCTCGGCGCGCTGCGGGGCGTGGAGATCAGGCTGCAGTTCCCGCGCTGGCCGCGGGCGTTCCAGGCGGAGGCGGCCTGGCTCGCGCGGTCCGAGCAGGGCGGGTTCGTCCGCGAGGTGCTGTCGCACTTCATCTACCTGACCGACCGCGTGCTCGGGCCGCTGACGGTCGAGTCGGTGTCCTCGGACTTCCCCGAGCCCGGTGCCGCCGAGGTGGCGGCACGCGGCGTGCTCCGGGGCAGCGGTGTGCCGGTGCACGTGTCGGCGTTCTCGGGACCGGCCGGTCCGGAGATCTACGAGTGGACGGTGTGGGGCACCGAACGCTCGCTGCGCCTCGACCAGTGGGCCTCCCTGTCCACTTCGGACGGTGGGCCGTGGGAGCCGGTGTCGTTGGAGCAGACCGGTTCCGACTACTCCCGGCTCACGCTGTTCGCGCAGGCCGTGCGGGGCGAGCACCCGCGCGACCTGGCGGACTTCGAGAGCGGCCTGCGGGTGGCCGAGGTGATCGAGGCCTTCCTGCGTTAGGACCCGCGGACGTGTTCGAGGATCGCCTCGGCCAGCACCGGGTGCATCGCCGCCGGGAGGCTGTGTCCGAGGCCCTCGAACTCCCGCAGTCGTGCGTTCGGCAGCAGGTTCGCCAGGTGGCGGCCGAAACCGAGCGGGTAGAACGGATCCTGGCCGCCCTGGAGGATCAGGGTCGGGGTCTCGGCCTTGCGCAGGTCGTCGGCGCCGCGCGGTAACGCAGTGGCGCCCAGCCGAACGTGTCCGGTGGCCGGGAGGAACGTGCCCGCGTGCGCGATGGCGCGTTCCTCCAGCCGCCGGTACTGCGCGGCGTCGAACGGCAACACGTCGCCGTGCAGCACTCGCCAGAGCGCGACCCGGCGCGCCAGCTCGGACTCCTCGTCCGCACCCGGCTCGGCCAGCGCGATCATCCGGCTGATGCGTTCGCCCTGGTCCTGCGCCTCCTCCGTCGACCCCATGTCGAGGGAACCGGTGATGGCGAGCGTGAGGGAGCGCAGGCGTTCGGGGTGGTCGACGGCCAGCAGCTGACCGATGAGTCCACCCATCGACACGCCGACGACGTGCGCGCTCTCGACGCCGTGCGCGTCCAGCACCGCCACCGCGTCCTGGGTGAGGTCGGCGAAGTCGTAGGTGGCGTCGGGCACCGTCGTCGACTTCCCGGTGTCGCGGTGGTCGTACCGGATCACCCTGTGCCCGCCGTCGAGCAGCAGCCCGACGAACTCCTCGGGCCACCCCATCGCGGACGCGTTCGCGCCCATGATCAGGAAGATCGGCGTGGCCGCCGGGTCACCGAGGTCCTCGCTCCACAGCCGGACCTCTCCGGTCTCCACGACTCGTTCCGTCACAACGTCCTCCCGAACTTGATCAACGGAACCTCACGCTACACAACGAAAAGTCCGTTGACCTGGTTCGGCAGGATCGGGGAACGGGCATCTTGGTCGTCACGCTCGCGGGGCGCGGCCATGTCACGCCGACACTCGCGGTGGTCGAGGAGCTCGTGCGGCGCCGAGGCAAAGCCGGGGCGGCGCCCCACGGGCCGCCGACGTGATCCTCAGCCGAGCACGTCGCGCAGCTTGGCCCCGAACTCCTCGGGCTTGCCCGCGTAGCCGAACTCGCCGCCCATGAACCCGCCGTGGTGGCTGGGGAACACGGTGGCCTCCTGACCGAGGAGCTTCGCGGTGTGCACGGCGGTCCGCGCGGTGAACGCGTTGCCCGTCTCCTCACCGACGGCGATCACGATCCGGGTCGGCGCGGCCGCGAGCGCGTCCACCTTCACCTGGTAGTCGGTGATCGCGAGGGAGTCCCGTGACAGCAACGGGTTGTCGCGCGTGCCGTCGTCCTCGGAGGGCATGCCGAACTGGGCGGGATCGGCCGGCGGCTGGGCGAAGTACTCGTCGGTGTACTCGCCCTGCCACGACGACATCACCATGAACTGCGCCATGCCCGCGCCGAACCCGCTGGCGAAGTAGGCGTCGATGAAGCCGTCGCGGGCGCGGCGGGCGTCGGAGGCGTCCGGCAGCACGTCGATGATCGGCGGCTCGTGCGCCACGAGCGTCACCACGTCGTCCGGGTAGGTCGCGACGAGTTCGAGGGCCGTGACCGCGCCGCCGCTGGACGCGAACAGGTCGACCGGGCCACCGACCGCCTGGATCACCGCGTGCACGTCCGCGGCCTGCAGCTCCGGCGTGTTCAGGGTGCTGCCGTCCGAACGAGTGCTTCTGCCCAGGCCGCGCGGGTCGTAGGTGATCACCGTGCGGTCGCGGAACTGCTCCTTGAGCGCGTTGAAGCCGCTCGCGTCCATGGGCTGGCCGATCATCATCAACGGACGGCCGCCCTCGCCGTGCACGTCGTACGTGATGGCCGCTTTGTCGGTTTCGAGAACGTGAGTCGCCATTGATTCTCCCCAGTGGAGTAGGTGTGAGCAGCCTAGTCACAGACGTGAACCCGTATCGGCTGATAGGCCGATCGACCTGCATGTATTCGGCTGTTATCAAGATCGCATGACGCGAACAGCAGTGGTGACCGGCGGCGGCACGGGCATCGGCAAAGCGGTGGCGGCCCGGCTCGTGGAGCAGGGTCTGGACGTGGTGATCACGGGACGACGGGAGGACGTCCTGAAGACGGCGGCCGAGGAGATCGGCGCGCGGGCGGTGGTGTTCGACGCGGCGGACCCGGACGCGGTGGAGGCGGCGCTGAGCGATCTGCCCGCGAGCGTGGATGTTCTCGTCAACAACGCGGGCGGCAACATGACTCGCAGGCTGCCGGCGCCGGAGAACTTGGCGGACGTGCGGAACCTGTGGCTCGCGAACTACGAGTCCAACGTGATCAGCGCGGTGCTCGTGACGACCGCGCTGGAACCGAGGCTGGCCGACAACGCCCGTGTGGTGACGCTCGGCTCGATCGCGGGCCGGCGGGGGTCTGGTGCCTACGGCGCGGCGAAGTCGGCGGTCGAGGCGTGGACGGCGGACCTCGCGTTCGCGGTCGGAGCACGGGGGATCACGGTCAACGTCGTGTCGCCCGGCGTCACCGAGGACACCGAGTTCTTCGGCGGGACGCTGTCCGAGGAGCGGCGCAAGAAGCTCGTGGGCAACCCCGCCAACGGCCGTGCCGGGACGCCTGCCGACGTGGCTGCCGCGGTGGCGTTCCTGACCTCGCCCGAGGCCGGGCACATCACGGCCCAGGTCATCGGGGTGAACGGCGGAGCCGGGCTCGGACGCTGAACCCGATCACCACGAGCAGCACGACGACCAGCGCGATCCACGAGAACTCGGCGAGGTAGTGCTCGGCCGCCTCGCCGACGAAGTAGACCGCCGCCGTCGTGCCACCGGCCCACGCGATGCCGCCAGCGGCGTTGGCCAGGAGGAACTTTCCGTAATGCATGCCCATCGTGGCCGCGAGCGGACCGGACAGGATCCGCAGCAACGCCACGAAACGGCCGAAGAAGACCGCCCAGGCGCCGTAGCGTTCGAACAGCGCCTGGGCGCGGCCGATCTTGTCCGCGCTGAAGTGGCTGGGGAACTTCTCGCCCGCCCACCC
Source organism: Lentzea alba (assembly GCF_047445655.1). GTDB lineage: Bacteria > Actinomycetota > Actinomycetes > Mycobacteriales > Pseudonocardiaceae > Lentzea > Lentzea alba_A. The sequence continues at coordinate 362,588 of NZ_JAJAEG010000005.1, read as the reverse complement.
GAAGATCCGCGGCCCGAACCGCTTGCCCAGCGCGTATCCGACGCTGTCGCCGATGATCGCGCCCGCCGACGCGCAGACGCCGACCAGGATCGGCGAGACACCGTCGTGGTGTGAGGCCATGAGCGCCGCCGTGACGAGGACGATCTCGCCCGGCAACGGGATCCCGACGCTCTCGATGCCCACCACCAGGCCCACGACGACGTAGACCAGCAGCGGTGGAACGGTGTGGAGCCACTGCGTCAGCACACTCTCGATCTTCCTCCGATGGCCGGATCCGTGCAGGGGAACGCCCCAGGCTCGATAAGGTGTGGATCACTGGGACGAGGGGGCGGTTGTGGCGAGCCAGTTCGGCTTACTGCTGCGTCAGTGGCGGCAGCGGGCGGGCTTGAGCCAGGAGGCGCTCGCCCAGCGCGCTGCCGTGGGGATTCGCACCGTGCGCGGGCTGGAGACGGGCGAGCGAACCGATCCGCGGATGGGCACCGTGCGGTCGTTGGCCGATGCCCTGGAACTGACCGGGGCCGAGCGGGCCGAGTTGTTCGCTGCGGCGGGTCGCGACGAGCCGATGCCCGTCGAGCCGGTGCGGTTCGACCCGTTGGGTGAGGCCGCCGAGACGTTGAAAGCCGCGGTCGAGGCGCGGTGGCGGCGTGAGGAGGAGCAGCGGCAGATCCACGACCCGGTGCCGTTGCCGGTGCGGTGGGACGCGGCGCCTGAGGAACTTCGCGACAGCTGGCTCAACATCGGCGGTGAGGTGGAGCTCGGTGCCCGGCTCGACCAGGTCGTCGAGGTCCACCGGCGGGTCGGGTCGCGGCGGCTGGTCGTGCTCGGGAGGGCCGGTGCCGGGAAGACGGTGCTGACCACGCGGTTCGTGCTCGACCTGCTGGCGGCGAAGGACGTCTCGGATCCCGTGCCGGTGATCTTCAGCCTCGGGTCGTGGCATCCGGAACGGGTCGGGCTGCGCGACTGGCTGGCCGAGCAGCTGATCAGGGACCACCCGTTCCTCGGGGCGCCGGGACCCAGCGGCGGCACGCTGGCCGCGGCTCTGGTGGACGCGCAGCGGGTGTTGCCGGTGCTGGACGGGTTCGACGAGATCGCGGCCGGGCTGCACCGACCTGCTTTGAACGCGTTGAACACCACCACTCTGCCGTTGCTGCTCACGAGCCGTGTTGACGAGTACCGGGACGCGGTGGCGGGCACTGACGTGCTCACGTCGGCGGCCGCGGTGGTGCTGGTGGACCTGACGTGCGACGACCTGGCGGACTACCTGCCGCGGACCACGCGCAAGAGCGGGCCGGCCGGCAACGTGTGGAAGCCGGTGCTCGACGAGGTGCGCATCGGCGGACCGCTCGCAGCGGTGTTGAAGACGCCGTTGATGGTGGCGCTGGCACGGCGGATCTACAGCGACACCCCGGATCACGACCCGGCGGAGCTGCTGCGGTTCCACTCGTCCGAAGAGATCGAACGGCACCTGCTGGGCAGCTTCGTGCCGGCGGTCTACGGATCCGAGGCCGAGCAGGTCAAGCCGTGGCTCGGGTACCTGGCTGATCATTTGAGCGGGCTCGGTTCGCACGACCTCGCGTGGTGGCAGATCGGCACCACGTCGAAGCGCCGGGCGTCGATCATCGGGCTCGGTGTCGGGGTCGCGGTCGGGGTGGCGGACCTGCTGGTCGAGGCTGCGTTGCTCGGGGCGCTGACCGTTCGCGGGTTGTTGTTCGCGGTCATGATCGGGGCGGTCACCGGGGTGTTCTCCGGCCTGGCGCACTGGCGGGCCGTGAGGATGGCGCCGCTCGAACCCGTGCGGACCCGGCTGCGCCTGCTGGGCAGCAGGGCGGGGTCATCCGGCTCCGCGGCGGGAGGGCCGCGGGTGTGGGAGCGGATCTGGCTCGGGCTGCGGTTCGGCGGGGCGGTCGGGGCCGCGTACGGGGTGGTGCGCGCGATGGCGTACTGGCTGGTCACGGACTACCGGATGTCGGTGGGGGTGCTGGTCGACGTCGGGGTGTTCGCCGTGGTCTTCGGGGTCGGGGCCGGGTTGGTGTTCGGGCTCGTGGCCGCCGCCGAGGCGCCGTTGGACGTGCGGTCGGCGGGGAGCCCGTTCAGTCTCCTGAAGGCGAACCGGCGGGCGGTGCTCGTCATGGTGGCGATGTGCGTGCCGGTGTTCGCCGTGTTCGTGGCGGCGGTGACCGGGGTGGTCGCCGGTGGGCTGACGGCGCTGCGGTTCGACGTCGCGTGGAGTCCGCTCACGGCGCTGGCGCTCGGGCTCGTCGGCGGTATCGGGGGCGGGCTGGCGTACGTGCTGAGCCTGACCGCGTGGGGGCAGTGGGTGGTGTTCGCCCGCGTCTGGTTGCCGTTGACCGGACGGCTGCCGTGGGGGCTGCCGGCGTTCCTCGACGACGCGTACCGGCGTGGCGTGCTGCGGCGGGCCGGTGCGGTCTACCAGTTCCGGCACGCGCGCCTTCAGGATCACTTCGCACGTTTGCGCTGATCAGAGCGACCGGCCACAAGTGGCCGGTCGTCTGGCCTGTCCTTCGTTTGGCCCTGCTGTGATCGTTTCCCCTGCCGGACGAGGGAGGGGAACGCAGGGGTGTCAGGCAACGAAACGCCGCCGCCGGACGCGATCAACTGGGAGGCGTACAGCCACGAAGAACTGCATCGGATGCTGTGGCAGGACGCCGATGTCGCGGACGTGAGCACGGTCGCCGAGGAGTGGACGCGCCACCGCGCCGCATTGGACGCGCACGCCGAGGTGCTGAGGGAGCAGCGCACGGCGTTGCTCGACGGGTGGCAGGGTGCTGCCGCCGAGGAGGCCGCGGGCCGGCTCACCAAGCTGGCCGAGCGGATCGAGAAGATCAGTGCGCTGGCTGCTGCGGGGCAGAAGGCCGCGCAGGACTCGGCCGACGCGTTGGCGGCGGCTCGGGCAGCTATGCCGCCACCGCCGAACACGGCCACCATGCCGGCCTTCGCGGGATTGCCGACGGCAAGTCCCGCGCCAGCCGGGTTGCCGAGCGCTCCAGCGCCCTTCGCGTTGCCGAATGCGCCCGCGCCGATTGGGCTGCCGGGTGCTCCGGCGCCGTTCGCGTTGCCGAGCGCTCCCGCCCCGTTCGCATTGCCGAGCGCTCCGACCATGCCGGCCGGTGCGACCTCGGGCTTCTACTTCTACTTCGGTGCCGCCTCGGCGGACCAGCAGAAAGCCCAGGCCGTGCGCGCGATGCAGACCTACGAGACCAGTCTCAACGGCAGCGGCCGCCTGATCGACGACGCCCGCGGCAACGTCCCCCAGGCCACCACCACACCACCGTCCAGAGCCACGTCACCGGTGAAAACCCCCAGCTCAGGCGGCGTTCCGTGGCAACGCCTGACCGGTGGTGGCGGCGCGGCCACCACGCGCGTGCCCACGACCGGCGCCATCAGCCCGGTCAGCCAGCAGACCCAGCTGAGCCCGGGCATGCGCACCGGCGTCATCGGCCACCCGGCAGCGCTCGCCATGTCAGGCCAGATGACGGCGGACAACACCGCCCGCTCCAACGCGCAGGCCAGCGGGATGGCCCCACCAGCGGGAGCCGGTCGCAAGGACGAAGACCAACCGCACGAGAACCAGATGCCGACGCTCGACCACGGCCTGTTCGTGGTCGAGGGACGGGTGTCTCCGGCAGTCATCGGGGAAGAAGCGTGAACGGCTACGAGGTCGCACCAGACCTGCTGCACGACCGGATCAAGACCCTGACCAGGCTCGCGGAGCTGACCGGTGACCTGGTCGCGACCGCGAGCCGGCTCGCCGAGCGGCAGCCGTTGCTCGGCACCGCCCCGCCCGCCCAGGACCTGTCGCACCGTCTCAAGTCGGCCGGGTCGGGCCTCGCCGACGAGGTGAAGGCCGCCGAAGGCGAGGTCCGGGCGTTCCAGCAGATGCTCGGCGAGATCAAGACGGTCTACACCGCGGCCGAGGAGCAGGCCGCGAGGACGCCGCGATGATCGCCTTCGACCTCGTGGAGATGGACCTGCTCGCCACCCACGCCGGGGTGCGCTGGCCGTTCCCGCTGCGGGTGCCGTCTTTCGGCACCCGAGCGAGTGAACGGGACGCGCTCCTCGCCGAGGCGGCCCGCGGACTGCAGGCCCGCGGCCTCGCCGAAGCCCACGGACCGATCGGGATGGCCGCCGAACTGGTCACCGCATTGAGAGGACACACCAGCGTCGTGGACCTCGTGACAGGCACAACGGGTGCGGTCGCGATGGTCTACGAGGACCAGGCGGTCGTGTGCGCGCAGTCCGAGAGCACGGTCCGCGTCATCCACGTCGCCGCGGAGACCTGCGGCGACGAGCTCGCCGCGTTGGTCCCGGAAGCCAGGGCCGCCCAGCTCATGCCGATCACCCTGCCACCGGGTGCGGCGCTGGACCTGGAGCCCACCGGGCAGGGCCAGGCCGGGGTGATCAAGGCAGGCGAGCGGCGCGAAGTGTCCTGGTTGGACAGTGCGACCGGCCGGGTCAGGGTCGACCGCGGCGAGGACGGCTGGGTCAGCGTGAACCCGATGCGGCACAACGACCTGATCCGCGTGATAGGTGAGCTCGCCGCGATGGCGCGAGCGTAGAAGAGGGGGAGAAGTGGATCCAGCACAGTGGCTGGCGGACTACCAGGAACGGCTCGAACGGGCCGCGTACGGCGCACGAAGCGTCAGTGCGAGCCTCGCGGAGGTGGGCGCCAGCGCGACCTCGCCACGCGGTGAGGTCACCGTGACGGTCAACGCGGCGGGCGTCCTCGGCGACGTCGCGCTGACCCCGGCGGCCCGCAAGCTCGACGTAGACACGCTCGCGATGCTGATCGTCAGCACCGCGCGGGAGGCGCAACGACTGGCGAGCGCCAGGATGACCGAGGTGATGGCGAACTACCTCGGCGAGAGCGACGCGCTGCACCAGATCACCTCGCACCAGCCGGAGGCCGTGCGATGACGTTCACCGTCGACCACGAGCAGTTGCGCCGGCACGCCGCGACGCTCGCCGGTTGCGCCGACCAGCTCGCCAACACCGGTACCGCGCTGCCGAACCAGCTGGGCCAGGAGTCACTCGGTTCGTTCTCCCAGTTCCTCACGTCCGGGCTGGGCAACGCGATGAACGAGACACTGCAAGCCTTCGCGCATGTGGCGTCCACAATGGACAAGGTGGGCGAGGGCATGCGGCAGACCGCAGACCTGTACCAGCGCACCGACGACGACAGCGTCGTGAACCTGAACGGGGCCGCCCGATGACCACCGCGACGGACGCGGGCACGATCGCCGCCCTGCTCAACGAACTGCGCACCACCACCAGCTCGATCGCCAACGACGAGTGGCTGTCTCAAGACCTCGCTGCCACGCCCAAGGCGAACATGAACGAGCTCGGCTCGAGCGGGAAACCGCTGCAGGCGCTGGACAGCGCGGGTGTCGGCTTCCTCACGCCGATGATCTCGTTCCTCGAAGAACCGCTGAATCAGCTGCGCGGCAACCCCGACGGCGTCCAGCAGGGCGCGGGGGAGTTCCAGGACGCGAGCAAGTCGGCGACCACGGTCGCCGACACCTACCGCGAGAAGGCGAGCAGCGAGACCAGCGGCTGGACCGGCGACAGCGCGACGGACTACGCCAAGACCGGCAAGGAGATCGCCGACGGCGTGCTGTCGGTGGCCGAGACCGCGCTGACCAACGCGACCGCGATGATCAAGGCCGGCGAGGTGGTGGCCCAGGTCGTCGCCGAGGTCACCCGGCTCATCACCGAGGCGCTCGGGAAGATCGTGCCGATCATGACCCAGGCGATCGCGGCGGCGCCGGCGACGTTCGGGCAGAGCATCGCCGCCGCCATTCCGCAGTGCGTGCAGATCGCCGTCGACTGCGGCGTGCAGATCGCGGGCAAGCTCGCCGAGCTGCTGGCTAGTGGCGAGAACCTGATCAAGCTGGTCGAGGGCGCGCAGGCCGTGCTGAAGGTCGTGAAGCAGGCGCTGTCCGTCATCGGTGACAAGAGCACTTCCCAGGAGGCGACCGCGTGAAGCGGCTGATCGCAATCGTCGCGGGCGTCGCGCTCGCCATCAGCGTCGCGCCCGCGAAGGCGGACGACGCGGTGCAGACGGTGCTCAACCAGTTCCAGGCCCAGGCCGGACCCGGTGCCGCCGTGCACTTCGGTGGCGGCACACGCTCGGCCGGCACCGCGAAGATCCACGAACAGCGTGCGATCACCGCGGCCGACCACTTCCGGATCGGCAGCCAGACCAAGACGTTCACCGCCGTGGTGGTGCTGCAGCTCGTCGACGAGGGCCGGGTCGAGCTGGACGCGCCGATTTCTCGTTACCTGCCAGGCGTTGTGAACGGCAACTACAACGGCGACGTGATCACCGTCCGCCAGCTGCTGCAGCACACCAGCGGCATGGTCAACTACGTGCGCGACGCACGCGCCAACCCCGACGGCACGTACAGCCTCGCCGAACTGGTCCGCTCGGCCATGGACGAACCGGCCCAGGCCGCGCCCGGCGCCGCGCAGCTCTACTCCAACGTGGCGTACCTGGTGCTGGGCCTGCTGATCGAACAGCTCACCGGCAAGCAGGCGGCCGACGCGATCACCGAACGGATCATCAGCCCGCTCGGCCTCACGCAGACGAAGTTCCCGGCACCCGGCAACCGCGCGCTGCCGAACCCGTTCCTGCCCGGCTACATCGGCGGCCGCCTCGGCCCGATCTTCTTCTGGACCGAGGCGACCACCGCGATCGAACTGTCGTTCTGGAGCACCGCCGGCGCGATGTCGTCCACATTGGACGACCTCCAGCGGTTCTACCGCGCACTGATCGGCGGCCAGGTCGTCTCACCCGCGGCTCTCGCCGAGATGAAGACGACCTGGGGCCAGAACGGCACCTACGGGCTCGCCCTGGTGAAGCTGCCGCTGACCTGCGGCGGCGTGGCGTGGGGCCACAACGGCGCCCTGCCCACGGGCCACCACTCGTTCACGCTGGTCACCGACGACGGCCGGTACGCGTCGGTCGTGACCAACAACAACGGGATGAACTCGAAGCCCTCCTCGTTCGACGTGGCAGACAAGGCGCTCTGCTCAACGGGCAGCTAGCTGGTCAAGATGGCCCTGGCCAGGGCGGCGGTCTCGGAAGGCGTCTTGCCGACCTTGACTCCCACCGCCTCCATGGCCTGCTTCTTGGCCTCCGCCGTGCCCGAGGACCCCGAGACGATGGCGCCCGCGTGGCCCATCGTCTTGCCCTCGGGCGCGGTGAAGCCGGCGACGTACCCGACGACCGGCTTGGACACGTTGTCCCGCACGAACTCCGCGGCCCGCTCCTCGGCGTCGCCACCGATCTCGCCGATCATCACGATCAGTTCGGTCTCCGGATCGGCCTCGAACGCCGCGATCGCGTCGATGTGCGTGGTGCCGACGATCGGGTCGCCGCCGATGCCCACGCACGTCGTGAAGCCGAAGTCCTTCAGCTCGTGCATCAGCTGGTAGGTCAGCGTTCCGGACTTCGACACCAGCCCGATCGACCCAGGCTTGGTGATGTCCGCCGGAATGATCCCCGCGTTCGACTTGCCAGGACTGATGATGCCGGGGCAGTTCGGCCCGATGATCCGCGTCGAGCGGCCCTGAGCGTGCGCCCAGAACCGCGCGGTGTCGTGCACCGGCACGCCTTCGGTGATCACCACCGCAAGTCCGATCTCGGCGTCGATCGCCTCGATCACCGCGTCGCCGGTGAACGCCGGCGGCACGAACAGCACCGACACGTTCGCGCCGGTCTGCTCCATCGCCTCGGCGACCGTGCCGAACACCGGCAGTGACACGTCGTCGAACGAAACCGACGTACCGGCCTTGCGAGCGTTCACACCGCCCACGACCTGAGTGCCGGCCGCCAGCATGCGACGGGTGTGCTTGGAGCCCTCCGACCCGGTCATGCCCTGCACGACCACGCGGCTGTTCTCGTCGAGGAAGATCGCCATCAGGACTCCTTACCGGCGCCGGCGAGCGCGGCGGCACGCCCGGCCGCGTCGTCCATCGTGTGCGCCACGGTGATCAGCGGGTGTCGTGCGTCGTCGAGGATGCGGTGCCCGGCCTCGGCGTTGTTGCCGTCCAGCCGCACGACCAGCGGCTTGTCGGCGCGGTCGCCCAGGAGCCCGAGCGCTTGCACGATTCCGTTGGCCACCGCGTCGCACGCGGTGATGCCGCCGAACACGTTCACGAACACGCTGCGCACCGACGGGTCGGACAGGATGACGTCGAGACCGTCGGCCATCACCTGCGCCGAGGCACCGCCGCCGATGTCGAGGAAGTTCGCGGGCGCGGCGCCGGCCAGCGCGACCACGTCCAATGTGGACATCACGAGCCCGGCGCCGTTGCCGATCACTCCGACCGTGCCGTCGAGCTTGACGTAGTTGAGCCCCTTCTCGGCCGCCCGCACCTCCAGCGGGTCGCCCTCCGCGCTGTCTGAGGGCCGTGTGTGCCGGAACGACGCGTTGTCGTCCAGCGTCACCTTGCCGTCCAGCGCCAGGACCTTGCCGGATTTCGTGAGCGCCAACGGGTTCACTTCGACCAATGTCGCGTCCTCGGAGACGAAGACCTTCCACAAAGCGGAAGCGACAGCGTTCACCTGGGCGGCGATTTCCGGTGAGAACACCGCAGATGCGTCGAAGGACGAAGCTGGCATTCGAGTGATCGAATCCGCCATCTCCTCGATTTCCATGCCACCGGTCGCCGACACCATCGCGATGAATGTCCTGTTGGCACGATCAAGAAGAAACGACAGGTAGTACTCCTCGGCGATCTCGCTCGCCTCGGTCACCAGCACCTTGTGCACGGTGTGGCCCTTGATGTCCATCCCCAGGATGGCCGAGGCCGCCGCAAATGCTTCGTCGGGCGACGAAGCGAGCTTGATGCCGCCGGCCTTCCCGCGGCCGCCGGTCTTCACCTGAGCCTTCACGACAACGGTTCCGCCCAGCGTTGCGGCCGCCTCGCGCGCGGATTCAGGAGTGTCCGCCACGAAACCACGCGGAACGGGGACCCCGTACCGCTCGAAGAGGTCCCGTGCCTCGTGTTCGAAAAGATCCACCGTCTACGTCCTCTCGCCGAAAACTTGCGGCCATCTATGGACATCCGGTTGGCAGCGGAGTAACGATATGCCTACCTCATACGGTATGCAATCTACAGTCGAGCGCTAAGGGGCTGATCGCCGATGACGAGTTCCGCGGAGCCGGAGTCGATCTCTGGGGGCCATTTGGTCGCCAAAGCGCTCAAGGCTGAGGGCGTCGACACCATCTTCACGCTGTGCGGTGGACACATCATCGACATCTACGACGGTTGCGTGGACGAGGGCATCGCCGTCGTCGACGTCCGACACGAACAAGTAGCCGCGCACGCGGCGGACGGCTACGCACGCATCACCGGCAAGCCCGGTTGCGCCGTGGTCACCGCGGGGCCGGGTACCACCGACGCCGTCACCGGTGTCGCGAACGCGTTCCGCGCGGAGAGCCCGATGCTGCTGATCGGCGGCCAGGGCGCGTTGAGCCAGCACAAGATGGGCTCACTGCAGGACCTCCCGCACGTGGACATGATGACCCCGATCACCAAGTTCGCGGCCAACGTCCAGCACACCGCCCGCATCGCGGACATGGTGTCGATGGCGTTCCGCGAGGCCAACGCCGGCGCACCCGGCCCGTCGTTCCTGGAGATCCCGCGCGACGTGCTGGACGCCAGGGTGCCGGTGTCGCAGGCACGCATCCCGCAGGCCGGCCACTACCGCGCGTCCACGCGCAGCGTCGGTGACCCGGCGGACGTCGAGAAGCTCGCGGACCTGTTGGTGCACGCCAAGAAGCCCGCGATCCTGCTGGGCAGCCAGGTGTGGACGACGCGCGCCACGGACTCGGCGATCGAGCTCGTCCGCACCCTCAACATCCCGGCCTACATGAACGGCGCGGGTCGCGGCACCCTGCCTCCCGGCGACCCGCACCACTTCCAGCTGTCGCGCCGCTACGCCTTCGACAACGCCGACGTGATCGTCATCGTCGGCACGCCGTTCGACTTCCGGATGGGTTACGGCCGAAGGCTTTCCGCGAACGCGACGGTCGTCCAGATCGACCTCGACTACCGCACGGTCGGCAAGAACCGCGACGTCGACCTCGGCATCGTGGGCGACGCGGACCTCGTGCTCTCCAGCGTCACCCAGGCCGCGTCGGGCCGTGAGGACAACGGCGCGATGGGCCGCAAGGTGTGGCTGGAGGAGCTGCAGGCGGTCGAGGAGAAGGCCCGGCAGAAGCGCTCGGAGCACCTGCGCTCCGACGACATGCCGATCCACCCGTACCGCCTGGTGAGCGAGATCAACGACTTCCTCACCGAGGACTCCATCTACATCGGTGACGGTGGCGACGTCGTCACGTTCTCCGGCCAGGTCGTGCAGCCGAAGTCGCCCGGCCACTGGATGGACCCCGGTCCACTCGGGACGCTCGGCGTCGGCATCCCGTTCGTGCTCGCCGCGAAACTGGCGCGCCCGGACAAGGAGGTCGTCGCCCTGTTCGGTGACGGCGCGTTCAGCCTCACCGGCTGGGACTTCGAGACACTCGTCCGCTACAACCTGCCGTTCGTCGGCATCGTCGGCAACAACTCGTCGATGAACCAGATCCGCTACGGCCAGGCGGCGAAGTACGGCCTGGAGCGGGAGCGCGTCGGCAACACGCTCGGCGACGTGAAGTACGACCAGTTCGCCAAGATGCTCGGAGGCTACGGCGAGGAAGTGCGCGACCCCAAGGACATCGGTCCCGCGCTGCAGCGCGCCCGCGAGTCCGGCAAGCCGTCTCTGATCAACGTGTGGATCGACCCCGATGTGTACGCGCCCGGAACCATGAACCAGACGATGTACAAGTAGGTGAGCCCTGTGACTGCTTCTGGGACAAAGGCTTTGGAGGGCGTCAAGGTCCTCGACATGACGCACGTGCAGTCCGGTCCGTCGTCGACCCAGCTGCTCGCCTGGCTGGGTGCGGACGTCATCAAGCTGGAGACGCCGGGACGGGGCGACATCACCCGCGGCCAGCTGCGCGATCTGCCCGATGTGGACAGTCTCTACTTCACGATGCTCAACTGCAACAAGCGGAGCATCACGCTCAACATGAAGGCGCCCGAAGGCAAGGAGGTCTTCGAGAAGCTCATCGCCGACGTCGACATCCTCGTCGAGAACTTCGGCCCCGGCGTGGTCGAGCGGTTCGGCTACCCGTGGGAGAAGCTGCACGAGCTCAACCCGAAGCTCATCTACGCGTCCATCAAGGGCTTCGGCCCCGGCCGCTACGCCGACTTCAAGGCCTACGAGGTGATCGCGCAGGCCATGGGCGGTTCGATGAGCACCACCGGGTTCGAGGACGGCCCGCCGCTCGCGACCGGTTCGCAGATCGGTGACTCCGGCACCGGGATCCACCTGGTGGCCGCGATCCTGGCCGCGCTGTACCAACGCACGAACACAGGCCGTGGGCAGCGCGTCCAGGTGGCGATGCAGGACGCGGTGCTCAACTTGTGCCGGGTGAAGCTGCGCGACCAGCAGCGGCTCGCCCACGGGCCGCTGGGGGAGTATCCGAACGAGCAGTTCGGGGACGAGGTGCCCCGCTCCGGCAACGCATCCGGTGGTGGCCAGCCCGGCTGGGCGGTGCGCTGTGCCCCCGGCGGCCCCAACGACTACATCTACGTGATCATCCAGCCGGTCGGGTGGAAGCCGCTGACCGAGCTGATCGGCAGGCCGGAGCTCGCCGAGGACCCCGCGTGGGCGACGCCGGAAGTCCGGCTCTCCAAGCTGGACAAGGCGTTCGCGCTGATCGAGGAGTGGACGGAGAAGCACACCAAGTGGGAGGTGATGGACAAGCTCAACGCCCACAACATCCCGTGCGGACCCATTCTGTCCACAAAGGAGATCATTGAGGACGAGACGCTGGCCGAGCTGGGCACCGTCGTCGAGGTCGACCACCCCGAACGCGGCACGTTCAAGACGGTCGGCAACCCGCTCAAGCTCTCCGACTCGGTGACCGAGGTGCAGCGTCCGCCGCTGCTCGGTGAGCACAACGACGAAGTCCTGAGCGCGCTGGGCTACAGCGCCGACAGGCTGGCCGAACTTCGCACCGCCGGCGTCATCTAAGAATCCTTTAGGGAGACGAAATCTCATGCCGGACAACGGCTACGACCGCGCCGCGGTCGAGAACGTACTCGCGAAGGTGCGGGCGGAGGGACGCTCGTCCCTCACCGCACCGGAGGGCAAGCGGGTCTGTGACGCCTACGGGATCGCGACCCCGGCCGAGGCGCTGGCGAAGTCGTCCGAGGGCGCGGTCGCGTTCGCCGAGGAGATCGGCTACCCGGTCGTGCTCAAGATCGTCTCGCCGGACATCCTGCACAAGACCGAGGCCGGCGGCGTGCTGGTGGGCCTCAAGAACTCGGCCGAGGTCGCCGAGGGCTACCGCACGATCATCCACAACGCCGAGAACTACAAGGCGGACGCCGACATCACCGGCGTCCAGGTCCAGCAGCAGCTGCCGACCGGGAACGAGGTCCACGAGGTCATCGTGGGCGCCACGACCGACGAGACGTTCGGCAAGATCGTCGCGTTCGGCCTCGGCGGGATCCTGGTGGAGGTGCTCAAGGACGTCACCTTCCGGCTGGCGCCCACGAGCAACTCCGAGGCGCTGTCGATGGTCAACGGCATCGCCGCCGCGGAGATCCTGAAGGGTGTCCGCGGCGCGGAGGGCGTCGACGCGCACAAGCTCGCCGACCTGATCCACCGCGTGTCGGATCTGGTGACGGACTTCCCGCAGCTGGCCGAGGTCGACCTGAACCCCGTGCTGGCGACGCCTTCCGGGGCCACCGCGGTCGACGTGCGGATCCTCGTGGACGAGAACGCGGGCAAGGAACCGCATCGCTTCACGCAGGACGAGATCCTCACCTCGATGAACCGGATCATGAAGCCGGCCGCCGTGGCCGTGATCGGTGCCTCGAACGAAGAGGGCAAGATCGGCAACTCGGTGATGAAGAACCTCGTCAACGGCGGGTTCGGGGGCGAGATCTACCCGATCAACCCCAAGGCCGACGAGATTCTCGACCGCAAGGCGTTCGCGAGCATCGCCGATGTCCCAGGAGACATCGACGTCGCGGTGTTCGCCATCCCGGCCAAGTTCGTGCCCGCCGCCCTGGAAGAGGTCGGCAAGAAGGGCGTCGCCGGCGCCATCATGATCCCGTCCGGCTTCGGTGAAACGGGCAACCAGGAGCTGCAGGACGAGATCGTGGGCATCGCGCGCAAACACGGCGTGCGCATCCTCGGTCCGAACATCTACGGCTACTACTACACGCCGGAGAACCTCTCAGCGACGTTCTGCACGCCGTACGACGTCAAGGGCGGCGTCGCACTCTCGTCGCAGAGTGGCGGAATCGGCATGGCGATCCTCGGATTCAGCCGTTCCGCGGGCATGGGCGTGAGCGCGATCGTGGGTGTGGGCAACAAGGCCGACATCGACGAGGACGACCTGCTGACGTTCTTCGAGCAGGACCCGAACACCCAGCTCGTCGCGATGCACCTGGAGGACCTGAAAGACGGTCGTTCCTTCGCGGAGACGGCGAAGCGGGTGTCCACAAAGAAACCGGTCGTGGTGCTCAAGGCGGGACGAACCGACCAGGGTGCCAAGGCGGCGAGCTCGCACACCGGCGCACTGGCCGGCAACGACCGCGTCTACGACGACATCCTCAAGCAGAGCGGCGTGATCCGCGCACCCGGCCTGAACGACCTGCTGGAGTACGCGCGCGGCATCCCGCTGCTGGCAACGCCGAAGGGCGAGAACGTCGTCATCATCACCGGCGCGGGCGGCTCGGGCGTGCTGCTCTCGGATGCCTGTGTCGACAACGGGTTGTCGCTGATGACCATTCCGGACGATCTGGACGCGGCGTTCCGGAAGTTCATCCCGCCCTTCGGCGCGGCCGGCAACCCGGTCGACATCACCGGCGGGGAACCGCCGTCGACGTACCGGAACACGATCGCGCTCGGTCTCGCCGACGAGCGCATCCACTCGCTGATCCTGGGCTACTGGCACACCATCGTCACGCCACCGATGGTGTTCGCGAAGCTCGTGGTCGACGTCGTGGAGGAGTACCGGGCGAACGGGATCCACAAGCCTGTCGTGGCGTCGCTCGCGGGCGACGTCCAGGTGGAGGAGGCCAGCGAGTACCTGTACCGGAACGGGGTAGTTGCGTATCCGTACACAACGGAGAAGCCTGTCGCAGTGTTGGGCGCGAAGTATCGGTGGGCGAGGGCCGCCGGACTGCTGGGCTAGCGGCAGCGTGAGTTTGTAAGGGAGAGATGGCCCGTCCGCGACCGTGTCACGCCCACGGTCGCGAACCCGCCAGGGAGGTCAACGAAGACAGCCGGTCCTCTGGAGGTTGTTAACCGTGGATGATCCAAATCTGGTCGCCCGCACCGACGTCACCACACCGCCTGAAAAGGAACGCGTGTGGCCTGCGGGCAGGCTGGAAGCGATGCCCATCAGGAAACTGCCCGACGCACCACCGTCGATCCACCTGCTCGGCCCCACGGTGTTCCTGGTGGCGCTTGGCGTGGGCATGGGCGAGTCCTACATGTGGCCGCGCCTGGTGCTGGTCTTCGGACCGGACATCAGGTGGCTCTTCCTGGTCGGCGTGACGTTGCAGGCCGTCGTCATGCTGGAGATGGCCAGGTACGCGATGGCGACGGGGGAGAGCATCTTCTTCGGCGCCGCACGCGTGTTCAAACCGATCATGTGGTTCTTCTTCGTAGTGGCGATACTCGTCTACATCTGGCCGGGCCATCTCTCCGCCGGGGCGGCGGCCCTGGAGAAGATAACCGGCATACCGTGGACGGTGTCGGCCTGTGTGGGCCTGATCCTGGTCGGGATCCTGTTCAGCCTGGCCAAGGTCATCTACAACCTGCTCGAGAACCTGCTGTCCATCCTCATCGGACTGCTCGTGGTCAGCACGGCCGTGGTGGCGGCGATGGTCGGCACCTGGGGCGACCTGACCAGCACGGTGACCGGCATGTTCCAGTTCGGGTACTTCCCGGCGCAGGCCATGTCACCGGAGTGGTTCCCGATCATCGTCGGCTCGATCGCGTTCGCCGGCCCGTCCGGCATGCAGCAGATGTGGTACACGCTGCACCTGCGCGACAGCGGAGCCGGCATGGGCGCGCACATCCCGAAACTGCGCGGGTTGCGGCACGCGGGCGAGGAAGAGCAGATGCCGTCCCGCGGCTTCATGTTCGACACCGACGACAAGGCGGAGCTGGCCAAGTGGAAGGGCTGGCGGCGCTGGGTGACGTTCGACGCCTTGCTGTTGTTCTGGGGCATCACGATGCTCGTCACGGTCTCGTTCACGGTTCTCGCGCAGTCGGCGAGCCGGACTTCACCCGACGTCAAGGCGTTGATCGAGTCCGGTGAACGCGAGGCGGCACTCAACGCCATGTCGGACGCCTTCGCGTCAGCAGGCGGACCGGTACTGGGTGGCGTGTTCCTCGGGTTCATCGCGTTGATCGGCCTGAACGCGACGCTGGGTCTGTTCGACTCGTTCTCCCGCGGCCAGGCGGACATGACGTACCACTTCGTCAAGGGCGCGAAGAGGTTCCGCATGTCCCACCTCTACGCGGGATTCCTGTGGGGCGTCATCACGTTCGGCATCCTGATCCTGCTGTTCGGACCTGCCGACGGACCTGGTGCGATCCTCGACGTGCTCGCGTTCCTGTCGACGTTCGCCATGGGCGCCTACTGCGTGGTGCTCCTGCTGGTGAACAACCGGATGCTGCCCAAACCCATCCGGCCCAAGCTGATCACGAACGTCATCATCGGCTTCGGTGCCGTGTTCTATCTGGGCATGCTGTTCTTCAGTCTCGTCAAGTTCGGTGTCGTGGTGGGCTGATGATGCAGATCCGCGAAGGCTTTCTGAAAGAGGCTGTGCCGGGCGCGTTCGTCGGGCTGGCCGCCGGGCTCATCGCGGGAGGGCTGGCCGCGCTCGTCGGCCAGCCGCTCGGGTGGGCTCTCGTCACCATGGTCGCTCTGGGGCTGCCGCTGGGCGCGTTCGGCGGCGGTTTCGGTCTGCTGGTGGCGGCCGGTCGGCTCCCTGCCGGGCGGTTCGCCCCCGTGGCGCTTTACTGGCTCGTGGCGTTCCCGGCAGCCAGGTTGCTGCACGAGATCTCCGTGAGCCTCGTGCTCACCGGTCAGGTTCGACTGCCCTCGGACCTGGCCGGTTTCCTCGCCTACCAGGGGATCGTGAGTTTCGGCTGGGCCATCGGATTCCTGTGGCTGCACGAACGCATCGCCATGCGGCTGCGTTCGAAGACCACCGCTGCCCGCTGACCTTCCCTTCCGCCGAAGGAGCCATGCATGTTGGATCTGCCTGTCTGGGTTTGGGTCGCGACCATGGGCGGGATCGCCGCCGTGATCGCGTTCGACTTCTATCTGGTAGCACGGAAACCGCACGAGCCGTCGTTCCGCGAGTCGTTGTACTGGGTGCTGTTCTACGTCGGCCTGGCCGTCCTGTTCGGACTCGGCGTCACGTTGTTCGCCGGGCCTGGCCACGGCGGTGAGTTCTTCGCCGGCTGGATCACCGAGTACTCGCTGAGCGTCGACAACCTGTTCGTGTTCGTGCTGATCATGGCCAGGTTCGCGGTGCCGCGGGAGTACCGGCAAAAGGTACTCATCGTCGGCATCGTGCTGGCCCTGTTGCTACGCGCTGTCTTCATCGCCTTGGGAGCACAGGCGATCGCGCGGTTCGACTGGCTCTTCTACCTCTTCGGCGCCTTCCTGATCTACACCGCGTGGAAGCTCTTGCGGCAGGAAGAGACCGAGGAGGCCGAGTTCTCCGAGAACGCCGCGTTGCGCGCGGTGAAGAAGGTCGTGCCGGCGACCACGACCTATCACGGCGCTTCACTGACGACCGTGATCGACGGCAAGCGCTTCGTGACGCCGATGCTGATCGTCATGGTCGCCGTCGGCACCACGGACCTGCTGTTCGCGGTGGACTCGATCCCGGCGATCTTCGGCCTCACCAAGGAGCCCTACCTGGTGCTGACCGCCAACGCGTTCGCGTTGATGGGCCTGCGCCAGCTGTTCTTCCTGGTGGGTGGCCTGCTGGATCGCCTGGTGCACCTGAGCAAGGGCCTCGCGGTGGTGCTCGCGTTCATCGGGCTCAAGCTCATCTTCGAGGCGATGCACCACCACGGCGTCTCGTGGGCTCCGGAGATCCCGATCGTGGTGTCGCTCGGGGTCATCGTGGTGACGCTCGCCATCACCACGGTGTGGAGCCTCCACACCTCCCGGCGGGCCGCCCAGTCCGCCGTGGAGGGCGCTGAGAGTGCACAAAGGAGCGAAGAGGCTCCCGTGAAGGACACTCAGCCGTGAATCGTGTGGCCTTCGGCGTCCTTGCGGAGCGTCTTCGCCACGGCCGCGACGGCCTCGGAGTCCTTGCGCTGCTCGTTGAGCGCGGTGGACAGTCCGAGGCCGAGCGCGCGGCCGTCGGCGGAGAAACCGGCTCGCGGCTCGGTGAGAGAGCGCGCGAAGTTCTTCAAGCGAGACATGGTTTTCCTACTCTCCCTGTCGATGGTCGTCACTCCCGGGGCGCGCAGAAGCCCAACTGGGACTGTCGCACGGGAGTAGCGAGGTTGCGGCTGGGGCCTTCGCCACCGGGTACCCACTACGGGTCCTCTTCGACCCCACCCTCGCTGCGATTCAGCATACTGCGTTTTGTATGCAATCGGCCGCCATCGTGTCGCGGATCACCCGTGTGGCACCAAATGACCGATTTCAGATGATCTGAGCGTAATGACTTACTTACTCTCGGTGGTCTTCCGGTCGTGGTAGGTCTGCCGGGTCTGCTCCGCGTGACGGTGCATGACCTCGCCTGCTCGCTCAGCGTCACCGTCGGCGATGGCCGCGATCAACTCAGCGTGTTCGTTCCACGAGTCACGGCTGCGCGGACGGGCGATCGGGGTGTAGTACCAGCGGACCCGGCGGTCGACGAGCCCGATCATCTCGGACAGGACCTTGTTGCGGCCGATCGCCGCGACGGCCGCGTGCAGGTTGGCGTTCGCCTCGACCAGGCGTTCCACGTCCTCGGCGGCCAGGGCGTCCTCGCCGGCCTTCTGCAGCTTCTTGAGCTGCTTCACGTCACCCGAGGTGGCGTGTTCGGCGGCGAGCTTGGCGGAGTAGGT
This sequence comes from Lentzea alba, assembly GCF_047445655.1. GTDB lineage: Bacteria > Actinomycetota > Actinomycetes > Mycobacteriales > Pseudonocardiaceae > Lentzea > Lentzea alba_A. The sequence goes on along the minus strand of NZ_JAJAEG010000005.1, from coordinate 344,407 downwards.
CTCCAGCACGCTGCGCACGGCGAGCAGCTGGTCGGCCTCCTCCTCGGTCGGGGTGTGCACGAAGGCGCCCTGGGCGGGGCGCAGGTCGACCCAGCCGTCGGTCTGAAGCCGTTGCAGGGCCTCGCGGACCGGCTGCCTGCTCACGCCCAGGTACTCGGCGAGCTCGGCCTCCACCAGGTGCTGGCCGGGCGCGAGGGTGCGGTTGACGATGAGCTCGAGCAGAGCGTCGTAAACGGCCTGTCGCAGCGGTGCCGGCCGTTCGACCCGGCGGCTCGCCGCGGCGCTGAGCGGGCCGCGGGCGGCCCGGCGGCCACTGGGCAAAGAGGTCATGCGGGACAGAATACAGCTTTTGGCATACAAAAAGCAGTAAGTGCCCGCCTCATGGGTCCTGTTCGCGATAGTCGGACCTGAGGCCGCCAGGAACCACCTCAGGCCTGACTCTCATCGAACGAGACCCCCGAGGCGGGCACTGGAGGAATCGTCGGGTTGTCCGTATACTGTATGCAATCTTGCCAGGGTATGTGGCAGAGCGGGGCGTGACATGAAGATCGCTGTTCTCGGAGCCGGAGCGATCGGTGCCTACGTCGGTGCGGCGTTGCATCGTGCGGGCGTGGAGGTCCACCTGATCGCGCGGGGAGCCCACCTCGCCGCCATGCGGGAGCACGGCGTGCGGGTGCTGAGTCCTCGTGGTGATTTCACCGCGCGTCCACATGCGACGGACTCACCGTCGGAGGTGGGCGAGGTCGACTACGTGTTCCTCGGTCTGAAGGCGTACTCGTACGCGTCGTCAGGCGATCTGCTGAAGCCGCTGCTGGGACCCGACACCGCGGTGATCGCGGCGCAGAACGGGATCCCGTGGTGGTACTTCCACGGCATGGCGGGGCATCCGCTGGAAGGACAGCGGATCGAGGCCGTCGACCCCGGTGGTTCGGTGACGGCCGTGCTGCCGATGGAACGGGCCATCGGGTGCGTCGTCTACTGCTCTACCGAGATCGAGTCGCCGGGTGTCATCCGGCACCTCGAAGGCACGCGGTTCTCGATCGGGGAGCCGGATCGGAGCATCTCCCCGCGGTGCGTCGCGCTGAGCGAGGCGATGATCGCGGGCGGGCTGAAGTGCCCGGTGGAGAAGGACGTCCGCGAGGACATCTGGATCAAGCTCATGGGCAACGTGGCGTTCAACCCGCTGAGCGCGCTGACCCGCGCGACGATGGTGGAGATCTGCGACCACACAGACAGCCGCGACCTCGTGGCCCAGATGATGGCCGAGACCCTGACCATCGCGCGGGCCGCGGGCTGTGACCCGCAGATCTCCATCGACAAGCGCATCGACGGGGCCCGGCGGGTCGGGCACCACAAGACGTCGATGCTGCAGGACCTGGAGGCCGGCAAACGGCTGGAGATCGACGCGATCATCGGCGCGGTGGTGGAGATCGCCGAGCTGACGCGTGTGCCGGCACCGACGTTGCGGCACGTCTACGCGGCGATCGACCTGCTGTCGCGCACTTCGTTGGTGTCCTAGTTGCTGCTGCGACAGCTGGAATATCTGGTCGCCCTGGCCCGCGAACGCCACTTCGCCCGTGCCGCGGAGGCCTGTCACGTGTCCCAGCCGTCGCTGTCGGCGGCGATCAGCAAGCTCGAACGCGAGCTCGGGGTGCCGATCGTGTCCCGGGGCCGTCGCTTCGAGTCGCTGACGCCGGAGGGGGAGCGGGTCCTGCTGTGGGCGCATCGCATGCTCGCGGATCGCGATGCCCTGCAGCAGGACCTGTCGCGCATGCGCGAGTCCCTGTCCGGGGTGTTGCGGATCGGCGCGATCCCGACCGCCCTGCCGGCCGCTCCGCTGTTGACCACGCCGTTCTGCGAGCGGTACCCGCACGTGCGGATCACGTTGGAGTCGTTGTCCTCGCGGGAGATCGTGCGACGGCTCGACGAGTTCGAGCTCGACATCGCGATGACCTATGTGGACAGTTCGGCACGCGCCGTGCCGTTGTACGAGGAGCGGTACGTGCTGCTGACTCCCGACGACGAGGAGATCGCCGCGCGGCCGGTGGCCCGGTGGGCCGATGTGGCGGCGCTGCCGTTGTGCTTGCTGTCCCCGAAGATGCGGAACCGGCGGATCCTGGACGGGATCTTCGCCGATGCCGGGGTGCAGCCGGTGCCGGTGATCGAGGCCGACACGGTGGCGACGTTGTACGCCCATGTGGCCACTCGGAAGTGGTCGTCGGTCATCGCGCACGCCTGGCTGCAGATGTTCGGCACGCCGGAGGGGATGCGGGTGGTGCGGATCGAGGATCCGCAGCGGGTGCCGCAGATCGGGCTGGTCGCAGGGGGCCAGGTCTCGGTGCTGGCGCGGGCGATGCTGGGGCTGACGCGCGGCCTCGACCTGCGGGGTGAGCTGGATCGCATGCTGCACAAACATCTCGACAGACGCCACCTGTGACGCGGAGGTAGGCTCTCGGGGCGTGTGGCCGAGCGGCCCGCGGTTTTCTGGGGGGAAGCAAAGTTGTTCATGAGGTTTTGTGCTGCCGTCGCGGCTGTGGCCGCGCTGACTTCAGCCTGCACCAACGCGGCTCCGGTTCCAGCTCCTGCGCCCGTCCCGCCGCCGACGACCACCACCAGCGCTGCTCCTACGTTGGCGGAGCTGGACGCGCGAGCCAAGGCAGCCCTCCCTGCGCCTGCGGCCTTTGACGCTCTCGGAGGCAAGTACGACGACGCCACCGCTGCTCTCGACGACCTGCCCATGCCCCTGGAAGGCCAGGCGATCGGCGAGGTCTGCGGCGCACTGTTGCGCGTGGACAAGGGCACGTCGGCGGCGCGTTCCCGTTCCTGGTCGGGCGGGGTCTACCTGCTCGAACGGGTGCACGTCACGTCTGAGCAGCCGGCGAAGGCGCTGGTGCCGGTGGTGCGACAGCAGGCAGGCGTCTGCGCGCCGGGCGGCGAGTTCGCGGTGACCACGCCTGAGGGTGTCGAGGAGTCGTTCGCTTATTGCGAGCCGAACGACGGTGCCGGTGCACTTCCGTGGACCTGCCAGGTGGCGCTCGCGCGGGGCAACGTCTTCGCGCTCGTGTCCATCAGCGGTCAGAGCAAGAAGGCCCTGTCGGGGCAGCTCTCATTCGTGTTGCCGATCGTCGCGGAGCCGTTCCTCAAGGCCTGACTCACTCCTGGACGATGGACGCGTTCTGCAGCCGGAGCGCGTCCTGTCCCGGTGGTGCGCCGAACATCCGCCGGTACTCGCGGCTGAACTGCGACGGGTTGTCGTAGCCGACGGAGTACCCGACCGCGGCGACGTCGTGCGGCGCCGAGACGAGGGCGGCTCGGGCCCGTTGCAGCCGGATCTGCTTCTGGTACTGCAGCGGGCTCATCGCCGTGACCGTGCGGAAGTGCCGGTTGAGCGTCGAGACGCTGGTGCCGATGTCGGCGGCGAGGTCGTCTATGCGGATCACCTGGTCGTAGCGGTTCTTGATCCAGGCGATCGCGGCGGCGACCAGGGCCAGGCGGCTGTCGGCCGTGCCCGCCTGTCGCATCAGCGCCGCCTGCGGGCTGTTCAGCAGCCGCCAGTGGATCTCGCGGCGCACGGACGGCCCCAGCACGCGCAGGTCACGTGGCTCGTCGAGCAGCCGCAACAGCCGGACGAGCGCGTCGAGCAGCTTGTCGTCGGCGTCGCTGATCTGCATTCCGGGCCCGTCGTGCGGCCGGATCGGGCCGGGGCCGCCCTCCACCAGCAGTTGCGCGATGGTCGCGGGTTCCAGCCTGAGCCCGAGCGCCAGAAACGGCTTCGACGGGCTGGCTTCGGTGATGTGGCCGGTCAGGGGCAGGTCGACCGTGACGACCGAGATCTTGCCGGGGCTGTGCTCGAAGACGTGGTCGCCGAGCATCGTGCGTTTGGTGCCTTGGGCGACGAGGGTGAGTACTGGTTCGGTGACCGTGCCCATCGGCTCGGTGACCCGGTCGGAGACGAAGGTCAGCACGCCTTCGGTCCACAGTGGACGACCGTTCGGCCCGGCGTGCCGGATGATCCGCCGGCGGATCTCGTCCAGGTGGTCCATGCCTCGCAGTCTTGCACGCTTGTGGAGTGATCGGCGCGAAGTTGAGCGGATCGTGCAACGGTTCGAGCCCATCGGCCTAGGTGATGGGCCTTGGGGCGCCTTGAATTGAGCCATGTCGCTGGATTCGTACATCACTCTCGGCCGGTCAGGCCTGCGCGTCAGCCCGTTCACCCTCGGCACCATGACCTTCGGCGAGGACCACGGCTGGGGGAGCAGTCCCGAGGAGTCGTCGAAGATCCTGGGGTCCTACGTGGACCAGGGCGGCAACTCGATCGACACCGCCAACCTCTACACCAACGGCCACTCCGAGAAGATCATCGGAGACTTCCTCGCCGGCCGGTCCTCGCTGCGCGACCGGCTCGTGCTCGCCACGAAGTTCTTCGGCAACCTGCACGCCGGCGACCCGAACGGCGGCGGCCCCAGCCGCAAGGCGATCGTGCACCAGCTCGAAGACTCCCTGCGCCGCCTGCAAACCGACTACATCGACCTCTACTGGCTGCACAACTTCGACCCCGTCACCCCGGTCGAGGAGACGTTGCGGGCCCTGGACGACCAGGTGCGGCTCGGCAAGATCCGGTACATCGGGTTCTCGGACGTGCCGGCCTGGGCGACGGCGCACGCCGCCACTCTCGCGCAGTGGCACGGGTGGTCGCCGATCATCGCGTTGCAGCTGGAGCACTCGCTGCTGGAACGCACCCCGGAAGGTGAGCTCATCCCGATGGCGCAGGCGATGGGGATGGGTGTGATGCCGTGGTCGCCGTTGCGCGGCGGGTTCCTGTCCGGCAAGTACACCTCGGGCGGCGCTCCGGTCTCCGGTCGCGGTCGTGTGCCGAGTCCGGAGGAGTTCGTGGTGATCGACGCGGTCAACGCTGTGGCCGCGGAGATCGGTGTTCCTGCCTCTCAGGTCGCTTTGGCCTGGTTGCGCGGACGGTCCGGGGTCAGCTCGGTGGTGATCGGCGCGCGGCGGTTCGACCAGTTCGAGATGAACCTCGGTGCGTTGGACGTGACGCTCACCGACGCACAACGGGCCGTGCTGGATGAGGTTTCGACGCCGAAGCTGAACTTCCCGGCGGAGAACAACCGCGAGCTGGCCCCGCACCTGCAGTTCGCGGGGGCCGCGGTCGACGGCCGGTCGTCCACGATGCTGCCGATGTTCGCTTCGGGCACGAGGTACTGACCATGAGCGTGGCGAGTGCGGTGCTCGGCCGGGTGTGGGGTCTGCCGCCGAGGCGCAACCGGGTGCGGGTGGACCGGGCGATCGAGGTGACGATGCGGGACGGGGTGCGGTTGCTCGCCGACCACTTCGTGCCCGTGACCGCTGAGCGCGCGCCCACGATCTTGGTCCGCTGCCCGTACGGCCGCAGCGCGCCCTACACCCTGCTCCAGGCGCGCTTCTACGCCGAACGCGGCTACCACGTGCTGTTCCAGAGCTGCCGCGGCACGTTCGGATCCGGCGGTGTCTTCACGCCTGGGGTCGACGAGACCCGGGACGCGCAGGACACCGTCGCGTGGCTGCGTGACCAGGACTGGTTCGACGGCAGGCTCGCGGTCCTCGGCGGCAGCTACCTCGGGTTCACGGGCTGGGCGCTCGCCGCCGACCCACCGCCCGAGCTGACCGCGATGGTGGTGATGATCGGCGTGCACGACCTCGGCGCCGCCATGTACCGCCAGGGACCGTTGGAGCTCTACAACGGACGCTCGTGGGCGGACCTCATCGCCGGTCAGGAGTCCACCGGCCCGCTCAGGGGCCTGGTCAGGGCGATGCGCGCGGAACGCAGGCTGGCGGACGAGATGACGCGGCTGCCGCTGAGCGGAACCGGTGTGCCGTGGTACGACGACTGGGCCCGGCGGCCGGACCTCACCGACCCGTACTGGGAACGGTTCCGGGTCACCGAGGCGCTGCGGCGGTCCACCGTGCCAACTCTGCTCATCGGTGGGTGGCACGACTTCTTCCTCAACCAGACGATCGAGCAGTACGAAGCCTTGCGAGCACGGGACGTCGACGTCGCGATGACGGTCGGACCGTGGACTCACCTGAACGTGGACAACCGGATTTCGTTGACAGAAGGCATTTCCTGGTTCGACGCGCACACCGCCCGGCGAGCTCCCGCGCGTCGCGGAACACCGGTGCGCGTGTTCGTCGGCGGCGCCGGCTGGCAGAACCACCGGTCCTGGCCACCGCCGGACACCCGGTCCGCGACCTGGTACCTGCACTCAGGGCAGCGGCTCGCCGAACAGCCCTCCACTCAGGACTCCTCAGGTACGGCGTTCCGCTACGACCCGCGGGACCCCACGCCGTCGGTCGGCGGACGGGTGATGGCGCTCAGCGGTGGTGCGAAGGACAACCGGAAGCTGGAGGCACGCCCGGACGTGCTGGTCTTCACGTCCGAACCGCTCACCACCCCTGTCGAGGTGCACGGCTCACCCGTGGTCGAGCTGCACGTGACCTCGGACAACGCCAACGCGGACCTGTTCGCGAGGCTCTGCGACGTGAGCCCGGCCGGTCGGTCCACGAACGTCACCGACCAGATCGTGCGGTGTGACGGCCGGGAGGCGGTGCGCATCACCCTCGATCCCACGGCCCACCGGTTCGAGGCCGGTCACCGGGTGCGGCTGCAGGTCTCCGGTGGTGCCTTTCCCCGCTTCGCCCGCAACCTCGGCACCGGTGACGATCCCGGTACCGGCACGACCGTGCGGGCGGCCGCCCGCACGGTCCACCACGACGCCGGACGGCCATCGCACCTCTCCCTGCCCGTCCGCGGTTGAAGCTGCTCCTCTCCCACGCGGTCGCGGCAACCGTTTTCTCGCTGCGACCGCGTCAAGAAAACACGGCAGGGGGTAGCGCATACCGCAGATTGCATACAGTATGGACGCAGGAGGTGTCGTGATGAGCAGGCGGAAGAAGACCGAGCCCTACGTGCGGCTCACCCAGCCGCTGGTGCGCGACGCAGGCATCCTGCGCCCGGCCACCTGGGACGAAGCGCTGGACCGCGCGGCCGAGGGGTTCCAGCGCAACGTGGCCAAGCACGGACCGGACGCGTTCGGGATGTTCTCCTGTGCCAGGGCCACCAACGAGATGAACTACATGGCGCAGAAGTTCACGAGGGCGGTCATCGGCACGAACAACGTCGACTCGTGCAACCGCACGTGTCACGCGCCGAGCGTGGCGGGATTGGCGAAGGTCTTCGGCAGTGGCGGCGGTACCTCCTCCTACCAGGAGATCGAGGACGCCGACCTCATCATTCTGTGGGGTTCCAACGCGCGTGAGGCGCACCCGATCTTCTTCCAGCACGTGCTGAAGGCGGTCAACAAGGGCGCGAAGCTGTACGTGGTCGACCCGCGGCTGACCAGCACCGGCAGGTGGGCGCACAAGTGGTTGCGGCTCAACGTCGGCACGGACATCCCGCTGGCCCACGCCATCGCGCGCGAGATCGTCGCGTCGGGGCTCACGAACATGTCGTTCATCGAGCGGGCGACCGAGGGCTTCGAGGAGTTCGTCAAGGCCGTCGAGCCGTGGACGCTGCCGGTGGCGGAGCTGGAGACGGGCGTGCCGGCCGAGCTCATCCGCGAGCTCGCGCACGCCTACGCCAAGGCCGACCGGGGGCAGCTCAGCTGGACGCTCGGCATCACCGAGCACCACAACGGCACGGACAACGTGCTCAGCCTCATCAACCTGTCGCTGCTCACCGGGCAGGTCGGGCGCTACGGCGCGGGGCTGAACCCGTTGCGGGGGCAGAACAACGTCCAGGGCGGCGGCGACATGGGGGCGATCCCGGACCGCATGCCGGGTTTCCAGGACATCACGGACCCGAACGTGGCGGCCAAGTTCAACGCCGCCTGGGGCTCGAACATCCAGCCGAAGAAGGGCTGGAACCTCACGCAGATGCTGGAGGCGATGGAACGCGGTGACATGACCACCGTGTACATCATCGGTGAGAACCCGGTGCAGTCCGAAGCCGACTGCGAGCACACGATCAAACGACTGTCCAATCTGGACCACATCGTCGTGCAGGACATCTTCCTCACCAAGACGGCGAAGATGGCGCACGTCGTGCTGCCCGCCGCGGCCGCGTGGTGCGAGACCGACGGCACGTTCACGAACAGCGAGCGTCGCGTTCAACGGGTCCGCAAAGCCCTCAACCCGCCGGAGGGGGCGCGCGACGACATCGAGATCATGAGCGAGATCGCCGCGCGGCTCGGGGCGAAGTGGCAGCACATGACCGGTGAGGCCGTGTGGGACGAGCTGCGCAGCCTGTCGCCGTTGCACACCGGCATGTCCTACCAGCGCCTGGAAGAGCTCGGCGGCATCCAGTGGCCGTGCCCGAGCGAGGACTCGCTGGAACCCAGCTTCCTGCACGGCCGGCTCTGGGAGGAGGACCCGGTCAAGCGCGGCATGCCCGCGACGTTCTCGCCGGTGCTGCACAGTCCACCGGTCGACGAGCTGACCGAGGAGTTCCCGTTCCGGCTCACCACCGGGCGCCGGCTCGACTCCTACAACACCGGCGTGCAGTCGCACGGGTTCGAGTCGCCGCTGCGCAAGGGCGAGACGCTCGACCTCTGCCCGCAGGACGCCGAGGCACTCGGTGTGCAGGACGGTGAGGAAGTGCAGATCACGTCCAGGCGCGGGCAGATCCAGGCGCCGGTGCGGATCGACGACGGTCTGACGCCCGGCCTGGTGTTCATGACGTTCCACTTCCCGGACGAGATCGACGTCAACATCATCACGATCGAGGCGACCTGCCCGATCGCGGGCACCGCGGAGTACAAGGCGGCGGCGATCCGCATCGACAAGCTTCCGGTGAAGGTGGGCTGAGTGGACCTCAAACTGCTCGACGTCGAACCCACCGAGGCGGAACGGGTCGTCGTCGACCTGTTCACCGGCATGGGGCGGGACCAGCTGCTGCCAGCCCTGCACGCGGTCAACGACCGGGTCGGCTGGATCAGCCAGGGCGCGCTGAACCACATCTGCCGCGTCCTGCACATCCCGCCGGCCGAGGCGTACGGGGTGGCGAGCTTCTACTCGCTGTTCTCGCTCACCGAACGCCCGGCGAAGATCACGCACGTCTGCGTCGACCTGGCGTGCCAGGTCAACGGCGCGAAGGCGTTGTGCGACAGGCTGACCGACGAGCTCGGTCCGGCCGGTGCGAAGAGCGGCTGGCTGCGCAGCCCCTGTCTAGGGGTGTGCGAGAAGGCTCCGGCGGCGCTCGCGTTCGAGGCGGGGGAGGTGGCGAAGGAGCAGCTCCTGGCGCCCACCCACGCCGGTGAGGTGATCGCGGTGGCGGCCGCTGGTCCCTCCCACTCCGACGGTGAGCGCGCGGAGGTGCCGCAGGCCGGTGACCCCGGCCTGCGGCTGCTCAAGAGGGTCGGTGTCGTGGATCCGGAGTCGTTGGACGACTACCGGGCGACGGGCGGGTATCACGCGCTGCGGACGGCGCTGCTGCTCGGGCCGTCCGGGGTGATCCGCGAGGTCAGCGACGCGAAGCTGATGGGGCGTGGCGGCGCGGCGTTCCCGACGGGACGCAAGTGGGACGCGACCGCCCGCCAGCCGGTCCGGCCGCACTACCTGGTGTGCAACGCGGACGAGAGCGAGCCCGGCACGTTCAAGGACCGGCTGCTCATGGAGGGCGACCCGTTCGCGGTGATCGAGTCCATGACGATCGCCGGGTTCGCGGCCGGGTGCTCGCGCGGCTACCTGTACCTGCGCGGTGAGTACCCGCGGGCGTTGCACCTGCTGCGCAACGCGATCGCGAAGGCGCGCGAACGGAACTTCCTCGGCGAGAACATCATGGGCCACGAGGGTTTCTCGTTCGACATCGAGATCCGCCGCGGCGCCGGCGCGTACATCTGCGGTGAGGAGACCGCGATCTTCAACTCCATCGAGGGCTTCCGCGGGGAACCGCGCTCGAAGCCGCCGTTCCCGGTGGAGGTCGGTCTCTTCGGCAAACCGACGGTGGTCAACAACGTGGAGACGCTGGTCAACGTGCCGGTGATCCTCACGGAGGGCTGCGAGGCCTACACCCGGATGGGCACCGAGGGCTCCACGGGCCCGAAGCTCTTCTGCCTGTCCGGGAACGTGAGTCGTCCGGGCGTGTACGAGGTGCCGTTCGGCACCACGCTCGGGGAACTCCTCGATCTGGCGGGTGGCGTGCCGCCAGGCCGGGAGCTGCGAGCGGTACTGCTCGGCGGGGCGGCAGGCGGGTTCGTTCGCCCGGACGAGCTCGACCTGCCGCTCACCCTGGAGGACGCGCGCGCCGCCGGCACCACCCTCGGCTCCGGTGTCGTGCTGGTGCTGGACGACACCGCCGACCTGGGCAGCTTCCTGTTGCGCATCGCCGCGTTCTTCCGCGACGAGTCGTGCGGGCAGTGCGTTCCGTGCCGGATCGGCACCGTGCGGCAGGAAGAGGCGATGCACCGGCTCGTCGGCAAGCGTCCGCTGAGCACCAGTGCCAAGGATCTCCAGCTGCTGCGGGAAGTCGGGCAGGTCATGCGCGACTCGTCCATCTGCGGTCTCGGGCAGACCGCCTGGAACGCCATCGAATCAGCCCTCGACCGGTTGGGTTACGCGCAGGAGGCGACGTCATGACGATCGTCGAGATCGGCCTTCCGAAGCGACTGGTCGAGATGACTTTGGACGGCGAAAGCGTTCGGGTGCCTGAAGGTGCGACGATCCTGGACGCGTGCACGGCTGTGGGGAAGTCGATCCCGACGCTGTGCTACGGCGACACTTTGAAGCCCGCCAACGCCTGTCGTGTCTGCATGGTCGAGGTAGAGGGATCGCGCACGCTCGTGCCGTCGTGCTCGCGCAAGGTCGAGCCGGGCATGGTCGTGCACACGGAGTCTGACCGGACCAAGCACAGCCGCAAGCTGGTGCTGGAACTTCTGGGGTCCGCCACGGACCTTTCCACCACGCCGCACGTGGACGAGTGGATGTCCGCGTGCGGTGCCGACCCCTCCCGGTTCGGGCCTTCCGCTCCTCCCTCGGAGGACCGCGACGACCGCCGTCCGGGTGAGCACGAGGAAATTGACGGTTCGGTGGCCGCGACGGTCCGGCAACCGACCAAAGTGGACAATCCGCTGTACGTCCGCGACTACGGCAAGTGCATCATGTGTTACAAGTGCGTCGACGCGTGCGGCGACCAGTGGCAGAACAGCTTCGCGATCTCGGTGGCCGGCCGCGGGTTCGACGCGCGGATCTCCACGGAGTTCGCGACGCCGCTGCCGGACAGCGCGTGCGTCTACTGCGGCAACTGCATCGAGGTCTGCCCGACCGGTGCGCTGAGCTTCAAGCGCGAGCACGACAAGCGCGAAGACGGCACCTGGGACGAGTCGAAGCAGACCGAGACGACCACCGTGTGCACGTTCTGCGGCGTCGGGTGCAACCTCACCCTGCACGTGCAGGACAACGAGATCGTGAAGGTGACGTCTCCGCACGAAAGCACTGTCACGCACGGAAACCTGTGCATCAAGGGCCGATTCGGCTGGCAGCACGTGCAAAACCGCTGATCAACTGGGCCAGATCCATTTGGCTGGGAGGGCGCTCCGATGTCGTTGATCTTGAAGCCTGGCACCTCGTGGGACGAGGTCTACTCGCAGTGCGTGAAGATCGCACCCGAAGCGTTCCACGACGATCGGCTGCTCAACCACTTCGGCGGCGGGTGGAGTCGTTCCGGCGAACCGATGCCCGCCACCACTCCGGTCGACGGCTCCACCATCGCGGGCCCGCCGTTCCTCGACTTCGACGTCGCGGGCCGCGCGGTGGTGGCCGCTGTCGACCAGCACATCGAGTGGCGCAACGTGCCGCCGGCCGAACGCAAAGCACGTGTGTCCTCGGCCCTGGACGCGCTGACCGAGCACCGCGACCTGCTGTCGTTGCTGCTGGTCTGGGAGATCGGCAAGCCGTGGCGGCTCGCGACGGCCGACGTCGACCGCTGCATCGAGGGCGTGCGCTGGTACGTCGAGGAGATCGACTCGATGCTGGCGGGCCGGGAGCCGTTGTCCGGCCCGGTCAGCAACATCGCCTCGTGGAACTACCCGATGAGCGTGCTGATGCACGCGATGCTCGTGCAGGCGCTGGCGGGCAACGCGGTCATCGCCAAGGCGCCGACCGACGGTGGCGTCAGCTGCCTGACTTTGGCCACGGCGCTGGCGGTGCGGTCCGGCCTGCCGTTGACGTTGGTCAGCGGTAGCGGCGCTGAACTCGCGCCGGTGCTGGTCGGGTCGTCCTTCCTGGGTTGTGTGTCCTTTGTGGGCGGTCGCGATGTCGGCAGCGCGATCGCGGCTCGGCTGGTCGACTCGAACCGGCGGCACGTGTTGGAGCAGGAGGGCCTGAACTGCTGGGGGATCTGGGAGACCGACTCCTGGGACATGCTCGGCACCCAGATCCGCAAGGCGTTCGACTACGGCAAGCAGCGCTGCACCGCCTATCCGCGGTATGTCGTGCAGCGGTCGTTGTTCGACAAGTTCCTGGACGTCTACCTGCCCGCGGTGCGGGACGTGACGTTCGGGCACCCGCTCGCCGTCGCTTCGCCCGGCGACGAGTTGCCCTCCTTGGACTTCGGGCCGTTGATCAACGACGCGAAGGCCAAGGAGCTCGGTGACGTCGTGGACGAGGCGATCCGGGCCGGGGGCGTGCCGCTGTACCGGGGATCGCCGGACTCCGGCCGTTTCCTGCCGGGCCAGCAGACCGCCGCGTACCTGGCTCCGGTGGCGATCCTCGACCCGCCGCGGTCTTCGGTGCTGCACCACGCGGAGCCGTTCGGGCCGGTCGACACGATCGTCCTGGTGGACACCGAGGCCGAGCTGCTGGCCGCGATGAACGCCTCGAACGGCGCTCTGGTCGCATCTCTGGCCTGCGACGACGAGGCGACGGCCCGCCGGCTGAGCGCGGACGTCCAGGCCTTCAAGGTCGGCATCAACAAGCCGCGTTCCCGTGGTGACCGGGACGAGGTGTTCGGTGGGCGCGGGGCTTCCTGGCGCGGTGCGTTCGTGGGCGGTGAGTTGCTGGTCCACGCCGTGACAGAGGGACCTCCCGGCGAACAGCCGTACGGCAACTTCCCCTCCTACTCGCTCTACCCGCCAACGTGACCTACCGCGCGGACTTGCTCCGCATCGTGCAGAACGTGGTGGCGCCGTCCGCCGCCGATGTCGACCAGCACGCCAGATTCCCGCGCGCCGCCCTGAACGCTCTGGGGGCGCGCGGCCTGCTGGGAATGACGATCTCCCGCACGGTCGGCGGGGGAGGACAGGATCTCCGGTCGGCCGGCCGGGTGGTCGAGCACGTCGCTCAGGTCTGTGGCGCAACGGCTTCGGTGCTGCGCTCGCACTACTCCGCGGCCGCGGTCCTGGATCGTTCCGGGCCACACTGGCTGCGGGCGGAGATCGCGGCCGGCCGGCATCTGTCGACGCTGGCGGCTTTCGGTTCGTCCGGTGCGATGTCGACGCACGGCGACGTGGTGCAGGTGCGGGCGCGCAAGAGCTGGGTGATCGCGGCGGGCGAGGCGGACAGTTACGTCTGGTCGTGCGGCTCGGAGTTGTTGCTGGTCCCGGCCGAGGCTCCGGGGCTGTTGGTCCCCGCGGACCATGCCGGGATGGGGCTGCGGGGGACGGTCGCCACGTGTGTGGAGGCGGATCCCGTGCGGGTGCCGGCGTCCAACCGGCTGTGGTCCGAGGAGCTGGCGTACCCGTGGTTCCTGGTGCTGGGCGCTGCCGTGTCGCTGGGGTTGATGGAAGGTGCGCTGGCCGCGGCGGTGGGGCACCTGGGTGGCGGGGACTCACGGACGCGGTCGGACCTCGCTCGGATGCGGCTGCGGACCGACTCGGTCCGGGTGCTCTACAACGACACCCTTTCCGCCGTGACGTGGCATCCGGACCGGTCTGCCGACCGGGTTCGGCTCCTGGCGGTCACCGCCACCGAGGCCGCCGTGGCGGTGACGGACCTGGCGATGAAGGTGTGCGGGGACGCGGCGTTCCGGCGGGACCTGGGGATCGAGCGCAGGTTCCGGGACGCGCGGGCGGCCGCCGCGATCGAGCCGACCGTCGACTCCCTGTTGGATTCGGTGGAGATCTAAATGCTCGTTGGTCAGGGTCGCGGGCATGTCCAACGGACCGCAGGTCACTGTCAAAGGACCTCTGCTGGGGGTGCTCGCACTGATCCTCGGGGCGGTCGGGGTTGTGGCGACGTTCCTCCCGATCAACCTGGATCTGGTGCGCCCCTACGTGGCGTGGATGTTCGGGTGGCCCGGAATCGTGGTCGCGGTCTTCGGTCTCCTGGGACAGTGCAAGGGCAAGCCGCTGGCCGGCATCGGCGCGATGCTGTCACTGCTGGCGTTGGCCATCGGGGCGATCGCGCTCGGCAACCTGGTCGGCCGGGCCTGAGGCCAGAGGCAGCAGGTAGACGAGTGCGTCGTCCACGCCGTCGAGTCCCATGACGTCGTGGGCGATGTCGTCGTAGAAGCCGCCGATCAGCCCTGTGCGGATGCCCTGGTTCGCCGCTGCGACGGTGAGGTTCTGGGCTAGATGCCCGGCTTCGGTGAACGCGAACCTGAGTGCTCTTAGGCCGTAGGTCTGTCTGAGGCTGCCGATCCTGACGTAGAGCGCCAGGACGGCTGGGGTTTCCGTGAGCTCGGTGGTGTCCTTGCCGAACCACATCGAGGTGGCTTCCAGGTCTTCGACGGTGGGGGCGTTGCCGAGCCGGATCAGGGTCCGGTCGATCTCGTTGACCTCGTAGCGGCCTGGTTCGAGGCCTTCCACGTTCAGCGCTGTCAGTCTCAGTCGCGCGCAGTACTGGGCGCCGGCGCTCGGGTACGGCCATCGACCGTCGGTGGGGGACATCGCTGTCCACAGCAGTTTGCCGAGCTGGTCGGCGTTGAGGGTGCCTTGCAGGTTTCGGCTGGTTTTGCGTGCTTGGAAGATCTCACTGACCGCTGGGTCCACTGTGGACTTGAGGTCGGTGGTTGGTGGCCGGGGTGCGATCCACGGCTGCGGGGTGGCCTTGCGGGGGAGTTGGTCGGTGAAGCCGGGCAGGAACTTGCTCGCCTCCAGGTAACGGCGGTCCGGGGCGGTGGCGCTGTCCTCGTGGAAGTCGCCCAGGCCGGTCGGGCTCAGGGCGGCTGCCGCGGTGGCCCAGCAGATCATGCGTTCCTCGTCGGGGCTGATGCCGAGGCGGTTGAGCAGCATGTGCAGCTGGGAGGCCCAGACGTGGGGGAGCCAGGTGCCGATCTTGTGCTGTGCCGTGCGGATCGCGGTGGCCCAGTGTTCGTTCGGCTCGCGGTGCCACCTGTCGGCGATCGCTTGTCCGCGTTGGGCGATCAGCTGGTGGGCGGCGGCGTGGGTGCCCAGGCTGATCGGGTGTTCCTGGACGTCGCGCCAACCCGTGCCGAGGCTGCGCAGCCAGGCGGCGGCTTTGGGCTGGGTCAGATCCAGGGCTTTGGCCGTGTCGATGGTCAGCTGGATCGCGGCGGTGAGGCGGGCGCTGTCCGTGCGGGCGGCTTTGAGCACCGCCACGGCTACTTCTGTGCTGCGGCAGAACACTTCTTCGGCGATGGGGAGGTTGGCCGGGCCGCCGTAGCGGGTGGTTTCCGGGACGTACTCGACCTCGCGGACGTCGCCGTGCGGCAGCCAGTCCGGTTGGTCTGGCTCCGTGGCGAAGTCCTGCTGGGCGATCAGGTCTTGTACGACGCTCTGGAGTTCGCCGGGGTCGCCGTTCACCCTGATGCGCAGGTGTGGGCCGGTTTCCCAGTACCTGAGGAAGTACCACTCGCGGCCGGCCATGGCGGGGGCGAGCGTGTCGGCGATGAACATGTCGACGTCCGCTCGTTTCCACGAGACCCTGCAGTGCAGGCCGGTCCAGGTCACAGCTGCTCCAACGGGGTCAGGTCGTAGGGGAAGCATCTTGTTCTCTGCCTGCCGGCCAGGAGCACGTACAGGAGGCTGTGGCTCGCTGGGGCTCCTGCTTTGGCTTCCAGGCTCTGGTCTTCGACGCTGCGGACCGGTCTGCAGAACATCCCCGCCTCCGCCGCGGCTTCGCACACGTTCTGGGCGGTGCTGCCGGCTTGCCTGAGGAGGTTGCGGTAGTTGCCTTTCCGGACGTCCGCGGTCATGACCAGGGCCAGGTTCATGCCGGCCACGTCGGTGTTGGTCCTCGGGTGGCCGTACGTGCTCTGGACCTCGCTCATGGCGTCTTTCAGGGTGTGTTCTAGCGGGTTGAGGCGGTACCAGCCGTCCTCCACGCCTTCGACGTTGCGCACGGCGAGGTTGTGCGTCAGGTGGTGGTCGATGGCGGCGATGAACTTGTGGAAGGCCTTGTTCGGCAACGGTCTTGGGTCGGCTGACAGTCCTCTTGGGCCGATACCTGACGTTCTTGGTGGTGTCTTGATCCGTGTGGTTTCACCGGGCTGGAGCGTGATGCCCTCTGGGTCGGTCTTCGTGTTGAGGCCCATGCGGTTCGCGTGGTTCGTGAGGGCTGCGAGGACGTGTCCGGCTTCGAGTTCGGCCAGGGCGTCGCGGAAGTCGCCGTAGCCTTCGGAGAGGCGTTCCGGGTGGGTGGTGATTTCCAGCCTTGCTCGGGTGAGGTGCTTCGGGGCTGTGCCGATCAACGCTCGTCTGGCGGGATCGAGCAGAGTGTTGTTCAGGGTGACGTCGACGAGGTAGGCCGCTCGGGGTGACGGGTAGGCGCGGTGGTCGTTGTACTGGTTCCACGGCTCCCAGCGCTGGGGTGTCATGACGTCGATCAGCAGCTGTGCGACGGCTGCGGGGAACTCGCCTTGCAGGGTTTGGAGCGGGATCCGGGGGCCCGGTGCCGGCGGTGTTCTTGGTGTCGGCCCCGGCTCGATGTGTTTGCCCGGGCCGTGCGCGTAGGCGGCTTCGAGTTGGCTGCTCATGGGAACGGGTGGGGGTGCAGGTGGGCCGGGGTGAGCCTGGGGAGGCCGGTGGTGCGGCGGTTTCGGTGGCCGAACGTCATCGGAACCGTGCCGGGCACGATCACCTTGGCCGAGTGCAGGCCCAGCTTGTTCACGATCACCGGGTCGGACTGGTCGACCGCGATCAGCTCCAGACCCAGGTTTCGGAGGTGCTCGGTGTGGTGGCCGAGCAGGTCTCGGAGGTCTGTGTGTTCGAGCTTCGCGGTGAGCTCGACCGGGTCGTTGTCGCTGACCAGGAACGCGTGCCTGGCCTGCGCTTCCGGCAGGGTGTTGACTGCGACGTGGTCGTCCATCGTCCTGACCAGGCCGGGGTTTTCGAGGAGTTCCCTGGTTCTGCGGTACTGCTCGGGGTTCGCCCTGACTCGGTCGGCCATCGTCTCGACGTCCACCACGACCTCGGCCGCCGCTGAGAGCATCGCCTTGTGCGGGTCCGGGTTGGCGCCTGCCGCGAAGAACGCTCGTGGCAGGTCTCTGTCGGTGCGGGCCAGGCTGAGGACCGCGGGGATGCCGATGTCGTTGGTGGCGTCGAGGAACAGCAGTTCGTAGCCGAGTTCTTCGAGTCGGTCTCTTAAGTGCGGCAGGACCGGGTCTGAGTCCGGTGTCTTGAGTCGTGTGAGTGGCGTCTTGCCGTACCAGGCCATGAGGAACGCGTCTCGTTCCGCGACCTCGAACAGGCCGTGCAGCACGGCTTCCGTCAGGCTGTTGCCCAGGCCGCAGCCGTTGGACGTCTCGTAGAGGAAACGCTGGGTTGGCGGCGTTCTTGTCGCCCAGTAGGCGACCTGCTCCGGCACGGCGATCGGCCTGTTGTGGGTGTAGGACCAACCTTCTACCCAGCGCATCTTCAGGTCCGGTGTGTAGCGGTGGCCAACATCGGGGAGCCCGAGGCGTTCTGGGTCGAGGGCGTGCTGCAGTTGGGCGTAGGAGGCTTCGATGCCGGGCTTGGTGCGTGGGCGCATGCCGTTGTGGCGCTCCACCGCCTCGAACAGAGCGACTCTCTCGGCTTCTTCGAACGTGTACGTGCGCCCGTAGCCGGCTTCGGGCGTGGCGAAGTCGCGGACCAGTTCGGCGCTCATCATGGCCAAGGGCAGGTGCCCGGTCCGGAACGTGCCGATGATCGGGCCGTGCCGCCGGTCGACCAGTGCCGCCTTCAGGCCTTCTACCGTGGTCTTCTCGTTCGGTTGCCGCAGCGCGCCTTTCTCCACCGGGACGGGTCCGTTAGCGGTCTCTTCTGGTGGTGGGCCGCAGCTGTCGTTGACGTGATGGGTCGCGACCACGCCCAGATCGGTGCGAACGGCGATCACGGTGTCTTCGCAGTCCTGCTTCGCGAGAACCTCGATCAGCGGGGTGAACGCCGGCGCGATGAGCCCGCCGGTGTTGAGGTTGTCGCGTGGGACTTCCGGGCCCAGTGCGGCCAGTCTTGCGTCTTCCGCGCAGGCCACGCAGGTGCCGCTGGTCGGGCCGATCAGGACCAGGCTGCCGTCCAGCCTCACCTCGCACCGTCCAGGGTCGATGGCTCGATCTTGATGTTCGGTAGCGCTGCCAGGGTGGTTTGGAGGGCTTCCTCGCGGTCACGCACGTCGGCGGGCCACAGCCATTCCGGGGTGATCCAGTCGGGCTGTTCGTCGTCGACTTTCTGGGGAGCGGCGCCGTTGAGGTGGGCGGTGCCGTCGCGTCCGGCCTGGGCGTAACCGGTGGCGGCCAGGGCGGCGAACGCGACCGCGTCTCCGGCGGTTGCTTCGATGCTCCAGGCCAGGATTCGCTGCTGGTGGCGGATTTCGGCTTTGAAGGCGTTCGGGGCCAGGCGTTCCACGGTCGCCTCGGCTGGTACTGCGAACCTGAGGGTGAGTGCTTTCCACCAGCGGCGGGCTGTTGCGTGGGTGGCCCATTCGCGTTCTGGGACTGGCTCGCCTTGATGGAAGCGGGCGGCCAGGCGCAGGGCAGAGCCGCGGGCGTGGGACTTGGTGAGGCCGACTACTCCGTCGGTCTTGATGGCGTTGAGTGCGGCGTCCAGGCGGGCGGCTTCTGCGGTGGTGCCGATGCCCAGGGCGTCGCCGCTGGTGGCCAGGTTTGCCGGGACCTGGGGGAGGGCGCCGAACCTCGGTGTTTCCACGGGGCCGAGTTCAGGGTCGACGAGGGCTTCGAAGGCTCGCCATGGGTCGTCGGTCGTCAGGTGGGTGGCGTCGAGTGTGCGCTGAGACCGGGTCAGGAGTGGGTGGTACGTCGCGCGGAGTGGGTCGAGCCGCGCGACCAGTGCCATCGGGAAGGTGGTCTCTGGCACGGCTTCACCGGGGTGGACGACGAACTCCGTGGACGGGTCGGGCAGGCCGGCCACCGCACAGATCAGGCGGTGTACTGCCGCGGATCCGATGAGTGCGGCGAGCACCTCGGTCGGTTCGCCGGTGAGACCGAGCCGGTCAGCTACATCAATAGCTTCAGTGTTGACCAAATTCAAGCGCGGCTCGGTGGGTGGTAGGACATGACCGACATCGGCACCACAACCCGCCAGGACGAGGAACTTGCCTGCCGAGACGACGAGCGAGGAGTCGTCGGCGGCTACGAGAGAAGTGTCCGCCGCGCCGACGTGCGGGGTGCCTCCGGTCGTCTCCACCGCCACGGACCCTGCCGCGGCAGTTTCCCCGCCCGGTACCACTACGACCGCAAGTCCGGCCGCCGTGGCCGCCCGCACCGCCATCCCCGCCAGCACCCCGGTCCCGGCAACCGTGACCGTCACGGCCCGCAGTCGCCGCCAAGCCTCCACCGGACGATCGGCCACCGACTCCAGCCAGGCCGCGATGTCCGGAGCCGGAGCGTCCGGACCCCACTCCTCCGGCACCTCGACGAGCATGTCGTGCGCCCGCAACTGCTCCAGGATCATCTCGACCGCCGCCCGCACGGCGGGCGCCGTCCCCTCTGGCACGCCCAGGTCGGAGGCCGGCAGACCCTCGGCCAGTTGTGGAGCGAGGCGTTGCCACACCTTCCACAGCCCGGCGCCACCCGTGATCGTGCAGCTGGACGCCCACCCGCGCAGGTGCAGGCCGTCGGGCGCGGGCGAGGCGTGGACGACAGGACGCAGACGTACCAACAAGAGCCGTCACCCGGCCTTCGACATCGCGGCGAACTGGTCGGACCACCGCACGCCCATGACCTCCTGAGCGGCTTGGGCGAGCAGATGGGCGGCTGCGTAGCGTTCCATCGGAGTGATGTCGAGGATTGCCAGCAGCTGGTAGAGGACGTTGGTGCCGAAGCGGTAGACGGTCAGCGGGCGGCGGACGGCCGGCTGTTCGACGTCGACGGTCCACAAAGCCGTGTGGTAGTCGCTGAACCGCGGCCGCTCGGCGTAGTTGTAGCGCTGGATGGCGGCGGGGTCGCCGATCTCGTAGGCGCGTTCGCCGTAGCGAGGGTTCAGGCCGGAGTCCAGCAGGCCGGCGTCGTAGCGCTCCTCGGCGGCCAGGCGCATGGCGATCGTCCACGTCTGCCAGGCGGCTTCCAACGAGTCGGTGGGATGGCCGGAAGCCACTCGCGACGCCAACGCGCAGGCGGCGTCGGAGTTCTTGGCCCACACCGCGTCCAGAGACGTGCGGACCTCGCCGGAAGGGTCGCTGGCGAGCAGGAAGTCTTCGACGTGCGAGAGGAACGAGTGGTAGCCGTACTCCAGGCCGGGCGGGAAGCGGCTGGCGTGCACGGCCATCGCGGTCAGAGCCAGCACGACCCCGGATGAAGAAAGAGACGCGCGGAGAGCCGGCACGCCGAGACGCAGGCCGACAGCGCGCAGCTCGACTTGCGCGGGGGTGAGGAAGGCCGGCAACCGGGGTGAGGAGGTGGGTTCGATGCGGACGGAGTTGTTGGGGTACAGCGGGGTGAACGGCGGCAGCAGCAGTTCGGCGACCGCGGCCGAGCGGGCGTGGGCCAGCTGGGCGTCCGCCGAAAGCTCCACAGTGGAGGGATGTGTTGTCAGATAAGATCGCAGCAGGGTGGCCAGAAGTCGAGCGGGAGCGGAGCTGGAGAGGCTCACGCGGAGGTGCGGGCCGTGCAGCCAGTGGCGTTCGACGTGGCCGACCGTGCCGGGGAACGCGGCTGTCACCGTGGAAAGGGCCGGGAGCACGCCGTCGTGGAGCAGTGCGGCCTTGAGAGGGTCGTGGTAGTAGCAGACGACGTCGGTCATCCGGCCCTCCGGTAGGTCTCCGCGATCACCTCTAGCACCTGGCCGGACGGGGCCGGGAGGGCTTCGGTCAGCTGGACGCGGTCGGGGTAGCGGGTGAGCAGGCGCGGCAGGCAGTGCAGGTGCAGGGCGTTGGTGAAGTCCACGTACTGGGGTTTCGGGGCGTTGAGGCGGCGTTCGAAGTCGGCGCGTGAGGTGATGGAGCCACCGGTGCCGACGAAGACGGACGCCGGCAGGTCGTACCGGGCGCGCAGAGCGGCGACCGAGGCCGCCGAAGACACTGGCAGTGAAGAGAACTCCCACGAGCGACGCAAAAGCACGACGTCTCGGTACGTCAAGCGGTCGGCGATACGCGCGCCGTCACGCTCCACTGTGGATTGCAACGGGGAGAGATCGGCCCAGCCGCAGGCCAGGTCGGCGTGCAGGGCGGCCACGCGGTCAGGCAAGGACATCGGCATGAGGTAGCCGAGGTAGAGGACGTCCACGACAGTGCCGCCCCGGCGCAGGCGCAGCTCGTCGGCACCGGGGTCGTGGAAGACCTCCAGGGCGTCCGGGGTGTGGTCGGACCAGCGCGGGTCCTCGCCGACGTCGAAACGGCCGAGCATCGGGTGGAGGTTCGGGTTGAAGCCCTGGACCGGGCGGTACTCGGTGAAGCCGCGCGGGAAGAGGCCGTCCAGCTGGGTGCGCACGGACGCGTAAGCCTCGGGTGGCAGCAGGTCCAGGAAACGGCCGGGGAACCGGCCGAAGCCGTCGTAGACG
Organism: Lentzea alba; assembly: GCF_047445655.1. Classification (GTDB taxonomy): domain Bacteria; phylum Actinomycetota; class Actinomycetes; order Mycobacteriales; family Pseudonocardiaceae; genus Lentzea; species Lentzea alba_A. The sequence continues at coordinate 322,529 of NZ_JAJAEG010000005.1, read as the reverse complement.
TGGTTCACGACCAGGCCGTCGGATAGCGGCTGGGTGAAGAACGAGTAGGAGACCGGGCGGGTCTTCATCCACGCGGGCAACAGGTCCGCGGCGGCGGACACGGCCTCGTCGGTGATCACGCCGTCCGTCACCAGATCCGCCACCTGGGCCCGGCTGGCGCTCAACCCGCCGGTCAACGCGTCGACCAGCGCGGCCTGCAACAACGGCGCGCACGCGGCCGGGCGGGCGACGCCGCCGTGGCCGAACTCGACGACGAAGCGGTCGCGGGCGAACCGGCGGACGGCCAGCTGGCGGTCGAACAGCATCAGCAACGGCGTCAGGTCGGCCAGTGAGCGCATCGACGAGTACCCGTGCGCGCGGCCGAGCCGGACCGGTTGGGGGAGCACGACGTCCTCGCTCAACGGCACCACGTCGCCCACCTCGAACCCGACGAGCGAGCCGAGCTGCTCCCAGCGCGAGGTCAACGCGGCCAGGGCGGCGGGGCGCGCGACAGCGTCGAGGGAGCCGAAAGCCGTGGTGTCGCGGTACAAAGACGTCACAAGATCCGCAACAGCGGACTGGTCTCGATCACGGAGCCAGGACGCCAGGGCGAGGCAGGCAGAAGGGTCCTGCGGGTCGACCGGCCACACGGGTACGAGCAGCTTGATCGTGAGGAGCAACGCGACGTAGTGCTGGGCGCGTTCGGACTCGCCGTCGGGCAGCCGGGTGGCGAGCGCGGTCGTCAGCTCGGCCGGGCTGATGCCCTTGGGGTTCGCGCCGGTCAGCCCGACGAGGAACCGCAACGGCGGCGAGGCGGCGACCGAGACGCTCTCCTCGATGCCGACGTACGCACGCACCGCGCCACTGGCGGGCACATCCCGCCGGAAATGCAGCGAACCGTCGTCCTCGAACACGTCGGGCGCCAGGCGGTGAGGCAGGTCGAAGAGCCGAGTGCGGTCGGCGACCAACGCGGCGATCAACCGGGTCAGCAACACCCCGTTGACCCGCGTCACGGCGACCGGCGAGCCCCAGTCGGGATCGCCGGCGTGGGCAGACCAGGTGCCCCAGCCGACGGAGGCGTACCAGGAGAACGGACTGGTCTTCGAGGTGGCGCGCAGGGCATATCGCAGCACGGTCGGCTCGGCCTTGCGGGCACGGCGATCGCCAGCCCCCGCACGGGCCAGCCCCTGCCACAGGTCACGTCCACTGAGGACGGATGCCCGCCGCACCGCCTCCGACGAGCACACCGAGGCCAGCACCTCGCGTTCCGCGGCCAGAGCGGCAGGAAGCGCACGTTCGATCTCCGAGATCAGCGAGGCTCGCGACGACATCAACGACAACCACGACCCCAGCTGCGGAAACCGCGACACCAGAGAGTCAGCGGCGGCAAGCAAGGAGGGGCGCGGCGTCCGTCCGTTGTGGACGTCACGGCGCAACGGCAGCACGACGCGCTGGTGGTACGAATCCGGATGGGTCCCCGCGCTGTCGTGCAGCAGAACGGACACCGGACCGGCGAGTTCCAGCAACGACGACTCCACACGCGCCAGCTCAAGAACCGCCCGCCGGAACGGCGCCGCCTCGGCAGCGCCGTCCGGGTGCGGCAGGGCCGCCAGGCGCACGAGTGCGTATGGCGCGAGTTCTCCCTGCACGCGATCGGTCATGCGGGCAGCTGCGGCTGGTGCGGTTGGCAGCAGCAGCACGAGGAGCTGCCGCAGGAACAGGACGAGCCACCGCCCGACGCACCGGACTCGGGCAGTGCCACGGAGTCCCGCATGGAAGTCACGGCGAGCTCACCGAGCTCGAGGTCGTCGAGGTCGAACGAAAGGTCCTTCATGAGGGCAGTCCTCTCAGAGGGCGGGGATCTCGGGCTGGGGCTGGCAGCAACAGCAGGAGGAGCTGCCGCACGAGCAGGAGTTGCACGAGCCACCGCCGGAGGCGCCGGACTCGGGCAGCGCCACCGAATCCCTCATGGAGGTCACGGCGAGTTCGCCGAGTTCGAGGTCGTCGAGGTCGAACGAGAGGTCTTTCATTAAGTTGTCCTTCCCGAAAATGGCCGGGGGGCCGTTCGGGCAGGTTGGCAAAGCGCGATCCGGCACGGATCGCGCTTTACTTGATCGCGCCGCTACAGCCGCGAACGGACCTCGTCGGCCTTGGGCTCGCCGAGCTCCTCGAACAGCGTCACGGACTCCACCCAGCACTTCTCCGCACCACGGCGGTCACCGAGGCCCTCCAGCGCCAGCCCGAGGTTGTCCAGCGACTCGGCCTGCCCGAAGAGGTCGCCGATCCGCCGGAACGTCTCCAGCGCGCGGTCGACGTACGAGACCGCCGAGGGGAAGTCGGCCAGCCCCCGGTACACCTCGCCGATGTTGTTGAGCAGGATGGCCTCGCTGTAGGGATCCTTGATCGAGGCTCGAAGTTCCAAGGAACGCAGATACCGCGCCAATGCCTGATCGAACCGGCCGGCGTCGGCGTGCATCAGGCCGATGTTGTTCAGCAGCACCGCTTCCGTGTGCGAGTTGCCCAGCGAGCGGGCGATCTCGGCGGACTGCTCGTAGCACTCCAACGCGTCGTCGACCCGGCCCGTGACCATGTACGCGATGCCGAGGTTGTTGAGCACCCGCTCCTGCCGGGCCCGGTCGCCGAGCGCGCGGAAGATCGTGAGTGCCTGCAGGCTGCACTCGATCGCCTCGTCGTGGCGGCGGATCTCGCGCAGACCGATGCCGAGTGTGACCAACGTCAGGCCCTCGCCGACGCGGTCACCGGCCGAACGCGCGGCGGCCAGGGCCACCGTGTGGGTGTCGATCCAGTCGGCCCAGTGCTTGCGCAGGTTGAAGAAGTCCCACAGGCATTGAGCCAGGCTCCAGGAATGCACCGGCAGGCCGTGCTGCGCCGCGTCGCGCACAGCCGCCACCAGGTTCGCCCGCTCGGTGTCGCACCACCGCAGCGCGGCGTCGCGGTCGTCGAACGTGCGCGGGTGCACGGATGGATCAGCGGTGGCGATGTCGAGTTTGCGCACCGGGTTGAGCTGCAGTGAGGCGTGCCACGACGTGTGCACGTACCAGTCGAGCACGCGGCGTCGTGCCAACGCGCGCGCAGGCGGTGGTTCCGCGGCGACAACCTGCTCAACGGCGTAGGTGCGCAACAGGTCGTGCAAGCTGTAGCGGCCTGGAGTGTGCTGCTGGAGCAGGTGCTCGTCGAGCAACGTCTCCAGCAGGTCCTCGGCCTCGTACGCGGTCAGCCCGGCGAGCGCGGCGGCGGAGTCGGCGGTGACGTCCTCGCCGGGGTGGAGACCGAGAAGTCGAAAAAACCGCCTCTGGTGGTCCGGCAACGCCTGGTACGAGAGGTCGAACACGCCTCGCACACCGAGACCGCCCCCTCGTTCCAGCTGTGCCACCAGATCGGCAACAGTCCACTGTGGTCGGCGAGCGAGTCGTTTCGCGGCCAGGGCGACCGCGATCGGCAGGTGCCCGCACAGCTCGGCGACCCGCGCGGCGCCACCGGGATCGGCCGAGATCCGGTCGGCACCGGCGATGCGCGAGAGCAACGCGATGGCCTCGTCAGCGGTGAAGACGTCCAGGAAGACCGACTTCGCCCCGTCGAGCCCCATCAGGCTGCGGCGGCTGGTGATCAGCACGAGACAGGAGGCACCACCCGGCAGCAACGGCCGGACCTGGTCCTCACCCGCCGCGTTGTCCAGCAGCACCAACGCCCGCTTGCCCGCCAGCCGGTCGCGGTACAGGGCGGCCCGCTCCGCCAAGGACTCCGGGATCTGCCCGCCCGGCACACCCAGCAGACGCAGGAAGCTCTCCAGCACAGCGGAAGGATCGGCAGGCAGCTCATCAGCGTCGAACCCGTGCAGATCGGCCCACAGCTGGACGTCCGGATACCGTTCCACGAGCTGGTGTGCCGCCCGGACCGCGAGCTTCGTCTTGCCGACACCCGCCATGCCCTCGATCGCGGAGATCACCACGGTGGTGTGCGCCTCCGGAGAGCACAGCCGCCGCAGCTCCGCCTCGCGCCCGGTGAACTCGGCGATGTCCATCGGCAGCTGGCGGTGCGCGTTCAGAGCCGCGGGCGATGGCACCCGGCTCTCCAGGATCACCTGCTGCAGCTGCCGCAACCGCGCGCCTGGTTCGACCCCGAGCTGTTCGACCACGTGCTTCCGCGCTGCCGCATAGGCTTCCAGCGCCTCGCCACGCCGGCCGGAGCGGTCCAGCGCGAGCATCAACTGCGCCCACAGTTCCTCACGCAACGGCTGTTGTGCCGTCTCCCGCCGCAGCCGGTCGATCACGTCGTCGAACCGGCCCAGCTCCAGCGCCGCCCTGGCGTACCGCTCGACGGCGGCCAGCCGACGTTCCCGCAGCCGCGTGAACTCCGCGTGCAGCAACGGTCCCGCGTTCGGCGCAGGAGTGCCCTGCCACTTGGCCAGCGCCTGCGCGAACAGGTCCGCCGCCGCTTCGGCATCACTCTCGGCGGCGGCTTCCTCGCCTTGGCGCACAAGGGCGTTGAACGTGTCCAGGTCGAGCTCACCGGGTTCGACGACGAGCTGGTAGCCGTGGCCCGGCCGGGTGATCAGCCGGTCGCCCAGGACCTTGCGCAACCCCGCCACGTACGTGCGCAGGTTCGACTCGGGCGACACCGGCGGCGCGTCCCAGACCGCGTCGGTGAGCTGTGCGACGCTGACCGCCTCGTTGGCGTGCAGCAACAGCATCATGAGCACCGCGCGCTGCCGGGGGCCGCCCAGCTCCAGCGATGTGCCAGCCCGCCGGACCGTCAGCGAGCCGAGCAGCAGGAACTCCACCGGTGTATCTCTCCTCGATGCACTGAGAACGTTCGGATCCGAGTCATCCTCGCGCACTTCAACGGCTTCTGTGCGCGGCCTGGGCGAAATCTGTGCGCACCGCGTGACACTGTCGTCCCCAGATCCGGTACCTGCGCCGTCCGGGCCCGAACACCCGGGACAGGGGGTCGGCGCAGTTGCCTGGTCCGGTTCCCCCAAGAACCCGGCCGGCGTGTGAAAGTCACCGCACACGTCGGCCACCTCGTAGAGACCGGTGGCCCGGACGGGTCCCCCAGACTGCACCGGGCCACCACCTCTACTCGCGCACCGCCATGGGAACGCCGAACCGAACGGGCACGCCCGGCGAGTGCAGCACGCTGACCGGTGGACCCGAGGGGGCGTCCAGACCGGCCGCGGCCACCAGCCCGTCGTCCAGCTCCAGCAGCCCGGCCTCGTGCAGCGGCCACTCCGGGTGGTCGTTCGGGAGGTAGAGGGTCCGGCCGTGCCACGCCACGTGCAGTCCCCATCTCGCGGTCAGGAACCGCTCCAGCTCACCGGCCTTCAGTGCAGGCCCGGTCCTGACGACAACGCGACTCGACGCGCCACGAGGCCCCGGCCAGATGCGCCGGCACGTGTAAGTGAGCACGTCACCAGCGCGTTCCAGCCGCATCGACGACCACTTGTACGGCAGCCGCGCGCTGATCGTGGCACCGAGCACGGGCACGAGCCTGCTCGCGTCGAGAGACAGGAACACGACCCCGCGCCTGCCCGCCGAGTCGACGGAGTACAGCCGGACGTTGGTCTCGCAGAACGTGCCCACGTACGGCAACCGCGGCCCGACCCGCCCGCCGATGGGATGCATCCGGAACGGCACCAGCCCGAGGTACGTGACGCCGTCCAGCACGTCCGGCACCGTGCCGGCGGGCATGAACCCGGCGACCGACTCGGGCCGCGCGGCCCAGTGCAGGAACGTGACGTCACGCCACCACTGGCTGACCGCGGCGAACGGCACAGGACGCGGTGTCAACGGCGTCACCGGCTCCGTCATGGCACCGAACGTACCGCTGAGCGGGCGAGTTCTCGTCCACGTGACGCGGCCGCAACTCGAAGGCACTAGAAGAGGTGCATGGAAACCGCCGTGAAGCATCCGGTCGACCAGGTGCTGCCACCTGCCCGGCTGGGACTGCTCGGTTTGCAGCACGTCCTCGCCATGTACACCGGCTGCGTCACGGTGCCGCTCGTCTTCGGCGCCGCCGCGGGCCTCGACACCCACACCATCGGCCTGCTGGTCAACGCGGACCTGCTGGTAGCGGGCCTGATCACGCTGCTGCAGGCGCTGGGCATCGGCACCGTCCTGGGCATCCGGCTGCCGGTCGTGGCGGGCGCGACGTTCACCGCCGTGACGCCGATGATCCTGATCGCCGGCCAGTACGGCGTGCAGGCCGTCTACGGCTCGATGCTCGCCGCGGGCGTGTTCGGGATCCTGATCGCGGTGCCGTTCGCTCGCGCGGTCCGGTTCTTCCCGCCCGTGGTCACCGGCTCGGTGATCACCGTGATCGGGTTGTCGCTGATCGGGGTCGGCGCCGGGCTGATCACCGGCCAGGACCCGGCGGCCGCCGACTACGCGTCGCCGCGCAAGCTCGCGCTGGCGTTCGGCATCGTGCTGGTGATCGTGCTCGTCGGCCGGTTCGCCCGCGGCCTGATCGGCCAGTTGGGTGTGCTGATCGGGCTGGTCGGCGGCACGATCGCGGCGATCTTCCTGGGCATGACCGACTTCTCCGACGTGGGCGGTGCCGCGTGGCTCGGGATCGCGCAGCCGTTCCACTTCGGCGCGCCGCAGTTCCCGCTCGCCGCGGTGATCTCCATGTGTGTCGTGATGCTGGTGACGTTCACCGAGTCGACCGCGTCGATGCTCGCGGTGGGCGAGATGACCGGGCGTCAGGTGACTTCCCGCGACCTGGCCAGGGGATTGGCCGCCGAGGGCGTCTCAGGCGTGCTGGGCGGGGCCATGAACGGCTTCCTGGACACCGTTTTCGGGCAGAACGTCGGGCTGGTCGGCATCACGAAGGTGAGCAGCCGGTACGTGGCGGCGGTCGCCGGCGGGATCCTGGTGGTGCTGGGGCTGATCCCGAAGCTCGGCGAGATCGTCGCGGCCCTGCCCGGACCCGTGGTGGGCGCGGCCGGGCTCGTCATGTTCGCGACCGTCGCCGCCCTGGGCATCGGGATCCTGCGCAGGGTCGACTTCGAGAACACCGGGAACCTGCTGATCGTCGCCGTGACGATCGGAGTGGGGCTGCTCCCGGTCGTGGCACCGAAGATCTACCACTCGTTCCCCGCCTGGGCACAGGTGATCGCGGGCAGCGCCATCACCAGTGCGGCGCTGACCGCGTTCCTGCTCAACCTGCTGTTCAACCACACTCGTCGGAACACTTAGTGGCTTCACGACGGTGCGGTAGCGGACGACGCGGCTCACGGACCCCGCTGCCGTCACCGCCGCCCTCGACCCAGACGGTCACGACATCCCAGCGTTCGGCGTGCGTGCCCGCGGCAGGGCGCTGCGCCACCACGACGCCGTTCATCAGGGGATGGGGACTGTCCGGATCCGGACCCTGCAGGAGCAACCCCGCGTCGTGGCCTGCCAGCCACGCGTCAAGCGCCTGCTTGCCGTGGAAGTTCGGAACTACTACTGCCACACGACTTCACCCGCTGACGACGGTACCCCACCGAGCGCGCAGCGTGTCCGTGAACGCCTCGAATTCTGCCGCCATCGAGACGTTTTCGGGCTCCAGCAACCACTGCTGCTGCAGGCCGTCGATCACCGCGATCGTCGTGCGCACGATCGTGCCGACCGGGGCGTCCTCGCTGATCTCGCCGCGCTCCTGTCCGATGTGGACGGCGTCGGTCAGCCAGTTCCGGATGCTGTCGTAGTGCTCGCGGACCCACGCGTGCGCGGGGTGGCCTGGCTCGATCGCCTCCGCCGCGAGCCGCACGAACAACCCGACCAGCTGCGGGCGGGTCGAGTTGCGGGCCACCAGCGCCGTCAGCGCGTCGAACGCCGCCCAGCCCAGCGGCGGCTCGCTCGTTCCGGACAGGAAGTCGCCGTCCTGCCGGTCGCGTTCCTCGAGCACCGCGGCGAGCAGCGCCGCCTTGCTGGGGAAGTGGTGCAGCAGACCGGACTGCGAGAGCCCGGTCTTCGCCGCCACCGCCGCCACCGACGTGCCGCGGAACCCGGACGTGGCGAACAGCTCGGTCGCGACGGCCACGGCCTTGGCCCTGGACTCCTCGCCCGAGATGTCGACCCGCGACCTGGCCCGGTACTTCGGTGGGAACGACACGGCTCACCTCACTCCTGATCGGCCCGCAGGGTAACGCGAACGTCGCCCAGACCCCGCGCGATGAGCACCTCACCGCCGGTCAACGGGTGCCAGCCGTCGTCCCAGACCCGTTGGACGCGCGGTGAGCACTGGACCTCGACGACGGTGGTCTCACCGGCCGTGAGGTCCGCAGTGGCCCAGCCGATGAGGCGGACGGGTTCGTGTTCTGGGCGCAGGTAGACCTGGACGACCTCGCGGCCGGGCCTGGAACCTGAGTTCGTCAGCTCCACCGACACCGAGCTCACGATCCCGTCCACAGTGGACAGTGTGGCCGGGCCGTAGGTCCAGGTGGTGTAGCCGAGGCCGTGGCCGAACCAGAAGAGGGGGTTGGTGGCGGCTCGGTAGCCGATCGCGGTGCCTTCGGCGTAGGGGAGGACGCCGTCGACAGGCTGCACCGGGAGAACCGCGTCGGACACCGCCGCCCCTGCACCGGCCTCAGCCACCTCGTCGGTGCGCGGGAAGGTCGTCACGAGTCGCCCGGCAGGTTCGACGTGCCCGAGCAACGCCGCCGCCACCGCGTCCCCTGCCTCCTGTCCCGGCAATCCTGCCCACAACACCGCGTCGACCTGCGACAACCACGGCATCAGCACGGGCGTCGCGGCGTTCACCACGACCACAGTGCGTTTCGCAGCCGCCGCCACCGCCGCGACGAGCGCGTCCTGCTCACCGGGCAACGCGAGCGTGGTCTTGTCGAAACCCTCGGTCTCCTGCTCGTCGGTGAGGCCGACGACCACGACCGCCACCTCCGCCTCGCGCGCGGCCCGCACCGCGGCACCGATCACCTCGGCGGGAGGGCGGGGAACCGGCTGGGCGATCAGGCCGACCAGCGCGGCAGCCTCGCGCACGCGAGCCGTGATCCGGTCGCAGGGGGAGACGACGACCTCGGTCGTCCAGAACGGCGGCTTCAGCAGCGCCTCCTCCACGATGCCGTCCGCCCAGGCCAGGCGCGTGGCGTGCTGCCCACCGGAGACCTCCAGCGTCCAGTCGCCGAACCCGCGCACGCCGACCAGCATCCGCGTCGGCTCGGACAGCACGACCTCGCCGGACACCTCGATCGACGCGGCACCCTGCGCCCAGCCGCCGTACGCCGCGAGCTCGGCGATCTCCATCTCCCGCGACGCCAGCACCGCTCCGGACGCGTCGAACGTCGTGGCGCGGATGTCGCGCAGCACTCCGGGACTGGGAGCGGCGTGTCGGAACCGCACCTCCACACCGTCCACAACGGACACGTCGTTCAGCGCCGAGTTCAGGCCGTCGGCGATGCTGATGACGTGCGGCGGCCGCAACCCGGCCGAACCACCGCCCTGCGCGACGGTGTCGAGCGCGTGCCTGCCGATCAACGTGACCCGCGAGGTGTCGGAGAGCGGCAGCACGCCGTTGTTCGTCAGCACGGTCATGCCACCCGCGGCGAACCTGCGCAGCTGCTCACGGCGAACCGCGCTGTCCGGCGCGGGCACATCGACGGGCCACGCGCGTTCGCCGCCGAAAGCGCCGGTGCGGGAGGCGAGGAGCAGCAGGCGGCGCAGGTGGTCGTCGATCACCGACTCGGCGACCTCGCCCGCCTCGACCGCGGCGACGAGCTTGTCCTCCCACGGCCCGCCAGGACCGGGCATCACCAGGTCGAGCCCGCCGTTCGCGCTCGCGGCCGTCGAGGAGGTGGCGAACCAGTCGGACATGACCAGGCCGTCGAACCCCCACTCGCCCTTGAGCACGCCCTCCACCAGTTCGGTGTGCTCGGTCGCGGGGATGCCGTTGACCTTGTTGTAGGCCGCCATGATCGCCCACGGAGAGGCGTCCTCGACGACGATCTCGAACGGCAGCAGGTACACCTCGCGCAACGTCCTCGCGTCCAGCGCCGAGCTCACCGTGCGCCGCTCGGTCTCCGACTCGTTGGCCACGTAGTGCTTCGGGGTCGCCGCGATGCCCTTGTCCTGCAAGCCACTCACGTAGGCGGCGGCGAGCACGCCCGTCAGCAGCGGGTCCTCGCTGTAGGCCTCGAACAGCCGGCCACCGAGCGGTGTGCGGTGCAGGTTGATCGTCGGCCCGAGCACGACGTGGACCTGTTGTGCGGCCGCCTCGTCCGCGAGCACCTCGCCGACCTCGCGGGCCAGCGCGGGATCCCAGTGCTGGGCGAGCAGCGTCGCGTTCGGCAGGACGCAGGCGATCACACCGCCCCTGAGCTCGGCGCCGCGCACCCCGGTGGGCCCGTCGGACAGCTTCAGCTCGGCCAGCCCGATCGCCGGCTCCGGCCACAGGGCGAAGAGCGCGGAACCGGTCAGCAGTCGCACCTTCCGGGGCAGGTCCAGGCTCGCGATCGCCTTCTCGATGTCCATACCTGGGAGAGTACCGACCGAGTGCTCGGTCGGTATACCTCACCGTGATCGGTGCGTTATCGCGCGGTTACGTTGGGGTGAGCGTGAAGGCGTCGGCTCTACGTCGCGAACGCATCGGTTCCCAATTGGACAAACTGGGGCGGGTCGTGGCCGGTGCGGCACGAGATCTATTCACGACTTTGGGTTTTTCCGTCTCCTGAGCGGATTTGAGACGTCGTCCTCACGTCGGTGATCCACAAAGGATGGCTGTGAGCTGCTGTTCTCGTCGGCAAAATGCGAACGAAACGCATGTTTAGCACTGGTTCCGGTCTGGTTGCCGGGCTGTGGTCGGCCGTCGACCGGGCGGCGTATTACAGTTCGTCCATGTCCCGACTGGGTGTGGCTTTTATTCCAGTTTTGTTGGCATCGCTAGCCGTTCCGGCGCTCGCCGCGGACGGCTCGACCGTGAAGACCGTGGAGGACGCGACCGTCACGATCGACAGCGTGCACGCCACCGAGAACGGCTCGGTGGTGGTGGGCGGCAGCTACTCGTGCGAGTACCGGACGACCGTCGACCTCGAGGCCGGCTACCTCGGCCACCTGGACCCCGCCGACGGTTCCGGGTTCGCCCAGGGGCTGTACTGCGGCCCGAAGGCGCGGGCCTTCACGGTCGAGGTGCCCCTCGACGACCTGGTCATCCCCGGCCGGCCCGGCACCGCCGAGGTGCGGCTGACCGGCGCCCAGGGCGAGGTCCTGGAGTACGTCACCGCCGACCGTTCCGTGGACTGGGCGGACGCGAAGCCCGACTGGGAGTCCTACATCCTCAAGGCCGACGCGGCGGGAGCCGCGGCGAAGATCGACGTGGCGCTGAAGTGCGTGGTCGGTGCGCAGTACTGGGTCCGGCTCGCCGTGTGGGAAGCCGACGGGCCCAAGGGCGCGACGCGCAGCCCGTTGACGCCGTGCGAGTCCGGCACCGCCCGGACCACCATCTCGGTGCCGGGTGACGGTCCCGCGCACACCGATGGCGCGGACGTCACCGTCACCATGCGACTGGAGACCGGGGACGGTGCCGTCCTCAACGAACGATCCATCGGCACCCGATTCGGTTACTGAGCCTCATTCGCGGTCTTCCAGATAACGGGTGTGGTCGGCCTGCCTCTGTGCGTCGGCCGCGTGGAAGCGCTCTGCCACGCGCACGGCGTCGGTCTTGAGCAGGTCGAGCTGCCGCACGAGCTCCGTGCCGGAACCTCGTGCGGCGGCGTACCACCACGGCAGGTTCAGGTAGGTCTGCACCGACAGCGGCAGATCCGTGCCGACCAGCCGCGTCACGGCGTGCAGGGCGTCCGGGTCGGCGCGCAGCTCGCGGGGCCGGTCCAGCATGCCGCGCAGGACCTCGGCGATCTCCGCGAGCTTCGGCGCCACCTCACCGGGCACCCGGCCGCCGAAGCCGCGCACCCGTTGCACCAACGCGTCCAGCTCGGTTCTGAGCTGGCTGGCTTCTTCCTCGGGGTCGGTCACCAGGATGATCCGCTCCGGCGGTGCGGCGAGCGCGCCCACGCCGTAGAGGCCGATCACGACGAGCACCCAGTAGGAGCCCGCGAGCCCGGCGAAGTGCAGGAGCAGGCCGATCAGCCCGCCGGTGCAGCCCGCGAGGTTCTTCCAGGACGCCAGATAGCGCAGCACCGGGTTACTGGTAGCCACGGATCTCCTTGAAGGCCGCGGACAACGACCGGCTGCGGGCGTCGAACACCTTGCCACCGCTCATCTTCGCCACCGCGTCCATCTCGGCCGTCGCGCTCTCGCCGAAGAGCACCGGGAAGATCGGGATGCCCTTGAGGTGCTGCGGCAGGCCGGCGTGGAAGGTGGCGAACGCGTTGACGTCCTCGGGTCCGGTGTTCTCGCCGTCGGTCATCAGCACGATCGACGTGAACCGGTCCGGGTCCGCGTCGATCTGTTCGCGCAGGACGTCGTACCCGCCCCGCAAGCTGCTGTAGATCGCCGTGCCGCCGGACGCGTCGAGCGACGTCGCGGTGTTGCGGATCTGGTCGAGGATCGGGCGCGGGTTGTCCGCCGGCACCTCGTACTTCAACGCCGGCTGCGCGGTGCTGTTGAACGGCAGCAACGTCACCTGCTCGCGGCCGTGGAACCGGTTGAACTTGCCCGCGAGCGACTCGTCGGCGCCGGTGAGCCCGACGAGTGCCTGACGCAGGCTCTCGATGCGATCGCCTTCCATGGAACCGGACGTGTCGAGCACGTAGAGCGTGCGGGAGGGGCGGCGCAGCTGGTCGAAGTACGTGGTGATCAGACCGTCCACAGCGGACTGACTGCCGGGGAACGGCAGCTCTACGAGGTCCTTCACGGCGAACTTCGGGTCGAGCTGGACCTGCGGCACGGCCGGGCGGCGGTGCGTGGTGTCCATGATCTTGCGTTGGACGTCCGCGCTTCTCAGGTGATCGGAGAGCTTCTGGTGCGCGTCGCGGGCTTCCGACGAAGCCGCCGTGAGCAGCGTGAGCGGGTAGTCCGCGGTGACGACGCCGTCGCTCGGGTAGACGAGCGTCAACGGCTCGTTCTGCGACAACAACACCGACTCGTAGTTGATCAGACCGTCCACTTTGGCGCCGGGGTCCTCGCCCTTCGCCCGGCGTTGGTAGGCCTCGGAAAGCCAGCCGGACGAGCCCGCGGACAGCTGCTGCGCCGAGAAGAACTGCTTGAGCTGCGGTGCGACGGCGGCGATCCTGGCCGCGTCCAGGGCCGAACCCGAGCCGGACAACGCGGCCGCCACGCCGACCAGGGCGGAGAAGCCCGAGTTCGAGACGGACGGGTCCGTCATGCCGTAGGTGAACTTCTGGGCACCGGCCGCCTCGGCGATCTCGGTCCAGCCGACGCGTTTGGTGTCCCAGCCCAGCTCCTTGACCTTCGCGGTGGGCAGGCCCAGCACGACGGGGGAGGACATCACCTTGGTCGGCGTGCCGAGGCGTTTCTGGGCCTCCGGCACGAGTTCGAGGTAGCGGTTGGAGGAGAACCAGACGGCGTCGAAGCCCTGTTCGGCGGTGCCGCCGGCGACCTTGTCCGCGCCCTCGATGGTGCCGGTGAAGCTGAACTTCACCGTGATCCCGGTGGCCTTGGCGGCCTCGTCGAGGATCGGCTGGAGGTCGGCCAGCTCACTGCCCGCGAGCACGCGCAGGACACCCGGCTCGGGGTCGCCGACAGGTCTGGACGGGTCGGCTTCGTCGGAACATCCCGCCAGCAGCACCAGGACGGCTGCTGCGGGGATGAGGCGGCGGATCATTCTTGCTCCTCGGCGCCGCGCACGCGGCTCAGGTGGTCGTGGGCGCGCCGGATCTCCGTGTCCAACGCGGACACCGTGCTGGACATGGAGTCGGCCGCGCGGGCCTTGAACGTGTCGATGGCGTCGATCGCCGCGTAGATCTGGTCGAACGAGGTGCGCACCGCCTCGATGCCGACCGCCGGCGTCGCCGCGATGCGCTGGATGTCCGGTCCCTGCAACGACATCAGCGTGGCGTTCGACTTCAGGATCGAGTCGGTGAGCCCGCGCACGGCGTCGACCTGGTCGATCACCTCGCGCTGCCCTGCGAGCGCCGCGGCGACCGCGACCCCGATCCGCAGCGCTGTGACGGTGGTGCTGACCGCCCGTTCGATGCCCTTGATCAGCTCGTCGTTGTTGCGGCGCACGACATCCAGCGCCAGGTAGCCCTGCGCGCAGACCGCGAGCTGGGTCAGCAGGTCCTGATGCCGTTGCCGCAGCCCGAACAGCACATCTGCCCGCAACGCGTTGGCACGGCCGGGATCGGACAGGTCGAGGATCGCGACCTGCCGTTCGACCGCCTCGTCCATCTCGGCCGCGAGCGCGGCGTCCTGCGACAGCTTGGTCATCAGGTCCCACAACCGCTGCCGCTCGCCCTTGATGGCGGCGTTGTCGCGCTTGAGCGAGTCCTGGCCGGACCGCAGCTTGAGCACGATCCGGTTGACCGGCTCGTCGGCCGCTCGCAGCCGGGCGAGCAGGCCCTTCGCCGCGTTGCCGCTGGGGACGAACCCGAGGATCTTGCGGCCGGTCAGCTTGGTGAGGTCCTGCGGGTCGAGCTCGCGGACTGACCGCCGCAGTTCCGTCAGGCTGGTGGAGACCTGCGTGGTGTTCGGCGACGACACCGACGCGAGGGTGCGGTCGAGGAGGCGGCCGGCGATCTGTGCGGCCACCCGCATTTCCGCCTCGCCCAGCACCAGCGCCTCGTCGACGATCCGGCTGAAGTCCGGTGACTGCGGGTCGACCGCGGCCAGCGCTTCGATGAACTCCACGGCTTTTGCGGAGAGTTCGACCTTGGTGTCGTCGGCGACGGGGATGAGGCCGGCGGCGCGGTCGACCGGCACGGGTTCGACGGGCTCCGGCGGCGTGAGCACGAAGTCGGACATGTCAGTACTGCTTCGCGATCGCTTCGAGCATCCGCTCCAGGGTCTCGTGCGCGGGCGGTTCGACGACGTCCACGATCGTCTGCGGCACGGTCAGGTTCTTCTCCTTGACGATGTCGTTGAAGTGCTTGGGATCGGCGGTGCGGAACCCGAACGTCGCCGCGAGCTTGCCCAGCTCGGCGTCGCTCGTGAGCAACTGCCCGACCTTGTCGCCGGCTTCTCTCAGTGGCACCACCGTGTGCTTGGACAGCACGGTCGGCGCCGGGTAGAGCAGCTTCATGTCCGGCCGGATCGTCGAGTCGCCGCGCACCACCCGGTCGACGAACTGCGCCTCGTACGCCAGCACCAGCGGCGTCTTGCCCATGCCCGCGGACAGGTAGTCCTCGAACGGCCCCTCGGTGCTGCTCTGCGTGTAACCCTGGTCCAGGAACAGCTTCGACACCGCCGGCAGCACCTCGGCCTCGGCGTCCTGCGTGCTCACGACCCCGCCGTTCGCGACGAACGACGTGATCGCCAGGTACATCGCCGCCGAGTTGGAGTCACGCGGGTCGGTCGTCGTGACCAGCAGGTTCTTGCGCGCCGGGTAGGAGGTGTTGGCGGGCAACTGGTCCCAGCGCGTGCCCTTGGCGGCGAGGTCCAGATAGGCCTGCACGTCGAACGTCCGGTAGCCCGGGCCGTCCTTGACCACACCGGCCTTCGTCAGCAGGTCGACGATCGGGTCGAACGTCGCGACCACCATCGGCGACGAGAACGGCGCGTACGTCCGCGCGGCCTTGCGGTCGCGCTGGATCTTCTCGGCGGCGGGTGCGGACGAGGGAAACGCGAAGTCGTACGAGTTCAGGTCGGTGGCCGTCGCGATCTGCCGCGACCCGGCCGGATCCACCTCGACCTTGAGCCCGTGCTTGGCGAACACGTCCTTGACCCGCTGGTCGGCGAAGAAGGCTAGCTTCTCCGAACCGATGACGCCGCGCACCGTCGTGAGCTGGGCCGTCTTCTCGTCGCCCTGTCCCAGGACGATCGCGGTCACGACCCCGACCAACAGCACTACCGCCAGCCCGATGCCGAGCGTTCTCTTCACTGGGCCCACTTCTTTCTGGCCAACCCTGCTGAAACCCTGTCGGGAAACAGATCTTTCGTCACTTCGACGCCGCGATGGGGGCGGTCGTCGCAATCGTGAGGTGAACTCTCGATGAACGGCCTCGGCGTTACCCGATGAGTTCTCGCGGCTACCCGAGTCGGTACGGGTGAAGGGTTCGACTGGACCGGAAGGAGCAACCCATGCCGAAGTTCGTGACGATCGGGTACGGCGACCGCGAGGGCTATGACCGGACCGCGGTGTCCGTCCGCGACGAGGCGCACGCGCACGACTCGCGGCTGCGCGCGGCGGGGGTGGAGATGGGCATCGCCGGGTCGCCCGTGCAGGTGCGCAACCCCGACGGCGCGGGGGTGAGTGTGCAGGAAGGGGCGTTCCTGTCTTCCGCGCTGCCGATCGCGGGTTTCGCGATCATCGAGGCCGGGTCGGTGGAAGAGGCCGTCGAGCTCGTGTCGAAGACCCCGTGCGCGGTCGCCCACGGCGTGGTCGAGGTGTGGCCGCTGTCAGGGTGAGCGCAGCGGTGACCTGTCGCCCACGGACCACTTGTGCCCGAACGGATCCGTGAAGCCGCCCTGCCGGTGCGTGCCCCACGGCATCTGGTGGTTCACGACCTCCGATCCGGCGGTGGCTCCGGCGGTGACGGCGCGCGCGATGAAACCGTCGGGGTCGTCGGTGAACACCTCGACGCGGACGCTCGTCACCTGGCCCGGGCTGGTCTCCGCGGGGTTGTCCGGGTTGTCCTCGTGGAGGAAGAACGCGGCGCCGCCGATCTCCAGGCCTGCCACGGTGCCGAGGTTCCACAGCTCGGTGGCACCCAGCGCGTCGCGGTACCAGGCGAGTGCGGCTGGGGCGTCCGGCACGATCAGCATCACTGAGATCACCGGCGGTTCCATGCCGCACAGCGTCGCACGACTGCTAGAGGCCAGCCAGGCCGCGGCGAACGGCCTGCGCCTCCTCGTCGAGCAGGTGACGGGCACGGGTGGCCCAGTCCGCGGAGATGCGGAAGCTGTCGCCGTCGAAGCGCGGGAAGACGTGCAGGTGGAAGTGGAAGATCTCCTGGAACGCCGCTTCACCGTCGGCGAGGAACACGTTGACGCCCTCGCACCGCAGACCCGAGCGCCGGAGCGCGCGGCCGACGCGGTGGCCGATTCGCCAGACGTGCGCGCCCGTGTCCTCGTCGAGGTCCTCCAGCCCCACGGCGTGCAGACGCGGCACGACGAGGACGTGACCGGGTGTCACCGCACCCAGGTCCATGAACGCGACCACCCGGTCGTCCTCGTGCACCACGCTCGCCTCGGCCTCGCCGGCGACGATCGCGCAGAACACGCACCCCTCTGGTTCATCCACCGGGGAATCGTGTCAGAGATCGTTCAGCAACCAAGCCACATCACGCACCAGCGCGTGCCGCCACCCGGCCCGATCATGCCCGGCGGGGGACCGGTGCACTCGCACCGTCGCGCCCGCCGATGCCGCCAGCTCCTCCACCACCGAGCAGTGCCGGTGCATGCGCGGTTCGTGCTCGCCGACGTCGAACGCCACCCGCAGACCGGACAGATCAGGGCGTGCCCGCAACCGTTCCGCGGTGTCACCACCGGCCGGCCCGTCGAGCGAGATCCCGGCACCGGGCAGATCGGCAGACCGCCAGAACGAGCCGGACTGGCAAGCCACCCGCGTCACCAGATCCGGAAAGTCCAGCGCCGCCTGGACAGCGCTGAGCCCACCCAGACTCTGCCCCGCGACCACGAACGGAGCCGGATCGACGGCAACGCCGTTCGAGCCCAGCAACGGCAGCAGCTCGTCCCGGATCGCCTGCCACAGCCCGGAACTGCTGTACTCGGCGTCCCGATCCCGTGGTGTGGGCAGGAAGACCAGCGTGGCGGCAGGCATCTCGCCGTTCTTCACCGCCGACTCGAACGCAGCCACAGCCGGGTGCACGTACATCCAGTCGTCGCCGTCGAGCAGCAGCACGACAGGTTCGCCGCCCTGGTGAACGCGAACAGTCTTGCGCCCCAACGCACCGTTCCACCGGATGCGCAACGACGGCACGTCCAGCACCTCGTCCGGCCCGACGACGGGCCAGTGCGGCTGCGGCTCCAAGTCCGGGGTGGCGAAGATCGACCGGTTCGGGCCGGCACCACAGGGGTTGAGCGGATCGGCGTGCTCGCCGTCCAGCTCGTCGCCGTCGAAGAAGTGGTAGGTCACCCGCAGCCGGGCGGGCATCTCGACCTCGGCGAACCAAAGCTCGCCCCGTTGCTGCAACGCGACCGGTTCCAGGACGCTCTCGAACCGGACCTCGCCAGGCCCGGTCCACTGGAAGGTCGTCAGGTACCCGTCACCGGAAGGAACGGACGAGGGGTTCATCGGGCCACCGCCAGCTGGTACGAGGAGTCACGGCCGAGCAGGTCGCGGTGCGTGCCCTCACCGGTCACCGTGCCGTCGTCGAGCACGATCACGCGGTCGGCCACGTCGAGCAGCGCCGGGCTGCTGGTGATCACGATGGTGGTTCGGCCGCGGCGCAACGCCGTGACGTTGCGGGCGATGAGCTGTTCGGTCACCGCGTCGACGGCCGTGGTCGGGTCGTGCAGCACCAGGATCTCCGGGTTCGCGGCGAGTGCGCGGGCCAGCGACAACCGCTGCCGTTGACCGCCGGAGAGGTTCGCGCCGCGGTCGCGGACGGCGTAGTCGAGGCCTTCGGAGTGCATCGCGACGACGTCGGTCAACATTGCGGCATCAACGGCCTCCGAGACCAACGCGCTGGTGCCCGCCGGATCCACGTTGTCGCGCAACGTTCCCGCGAACACCTCGTGGTGCGAGGGGTTGACCAGCAAGCAGGTCCGCACGCCGGTGATCGTCAGCGACGCGATCTCCCGCTTGCCCACCCGGATCACGCCAGAGTACGACGCCGGCGGCACGTCGACCGCCAGCAACGAAGCCAGCTCGGCCGCCGCCTGCGGTTGGTAGGCCGCGATCGCCACGAACTCACCGGGCCGCACGGAGAAGGTCAGGTCCCGCAACGATCCGTGCGTGACACCATCGAGCTCCAGCCCGCTGTCCGGGCCGGGTTCCTCCACACCGGGCGTCATCAGCGGGGGAGCGGCCAAGATCAACGCCATCCGTTCGGCCGAGGCGCGCGCGATCATGACGTACTTCGGCATCTCGGAGAACATCTTCAGCGGCTCGATCAGGAACTGCGCCAGCCCGACCGCCGTCACCAGCTCACCGATCGTGATCTGGCCCTGGAACGTCAGCCAGCCCGCCCACAACGTGACCGTCGCGGCCAGCAACGAGTTCAAAGCCAGCGCGGTGCCGGCGTACACACCGTTGACCCGAGCCACGACGATCGACTGCTTCTTGGCCTCGGTGCTCACCCGGCGGTAGGCCTGGAAAGCCTGGTAGCTGCCACCGAAACCGTGCAGCGGCCGCAACCCGGCGATCAGGTCGGACACCTTCGCACCGGCCCTCGCCACCTTCGCCTGCTGCGACTGGGTCGACGCGCCGATCCGCCGTGACATCACGCTCAGCACGGTCAGAATCGCGGCTGTACCAGCGAAAACGAGGACACCGAGCGGCACGCTGATCACCGCCAGCACGACACCCGTGATCACCACCGACACCAGCGAGCTGATCAGCAGCGGCAGCACCTCGATGATGTCCGCGGTCTGGTCGGCGTCCTCGGTGGCGATGGTCAGCACCTCGCCGGACTTCAGGTCGACGTCGCGCGCCACCGGCTGCAGGCCGCGGTCCGCGACCGCGACCCGCCACCGGTGCGCTTCCGTCGTGTTCGCCTTCTGCAGTGCGCGCATGCCGAACCGCCACGAGTACGACACCGTGGCCATCACGAGCCCGAGTGCCAGCAACGCGAGCCCCAGCGAGCTGAGCTCACCGCCGCGCAACGCGTACTCGACGATCGCACCGAGCACGATCGGCACCGCCGTCTCCGCGCCCTGGTACATGCCCATCAGCACGGTGCCCTTGACCATCGCGCCCACGTTGCGGCGCAACGCGACCCGCAAGATCTCCGGGCCGGTGTGCACGTTCTCAGGATTCGTCAATGTGCTGCGCAATCGCTTCGGGGGTGGAGAGGGAGAGCAGGTCGCGGATCGTGATCACCGGGCCGAACTCGCGGCGGAGCAGGCCGATGAGCCGCACCGCGAGCATCGAGTGCCCGCCCAGGTCGGTGAAGCCGCTCGCCATGCCCACCTCGTCCTCGTCGAGGTCGAGCGCCTCGGCGAACATCTCGCGCACCACGGTCTCGGTCTCGGTGAGCTCGCGGTCCTCGGCCTTGGTCATCAGCGTGCCGAGCGGGCGGGCCTCGGGCAAGGCCGAGGTGTCGGCCTTCCCGTTGACCGTCAGCGGGATCGCGTCGACCTGGGCGTAGTGCGACGGCCGCAGGTAGTCCGGCATCCCGGCGCCCACCGCGGAAGCGATCGACGGGATGTCCGCGCCGTCGGCGAGCACCAGGTAGGCCGCGAGCCGGTACGCGCCGTCGACCTGCGGGTCGGACTGCGCGACCGCGGCGACGAACCGGACGTCCGGATGCGCGGCGAACCGGGCCTCCACCTCGCCCAGCTCCACGCGGTGACCGCGGATCTTGACCTGCTTGTCGGTGCGGCCCAGGTAGAGCAGGTTGCCGTCGGGACGCCGGATCACGAGGTCGCCCGTCCGGTACATCCGCTCACCCGGCACCCACGGGCATGCCACGAACCGCTCGGCCGACTGCCCCGGCTGCCCGAGGTAACCGCGTGCGATACCCACGCCGGACACGTAAAGCTCGCCGGGAACACCGTCCGGCACGTGCCGCAGCCACGCGTCGAGCACGTAGACGTCGGTGTTGTCGATCGCCACGCCGACCACCGGGTCGACGCAGTCGAACGTACCGACGCCCAGCGTGTTGATCGTGTACTCCGTTGGCCCGTAAAGGTTGTAGCCGACCGTGCCGGGAGTGTCGGCGAGCAGCCGCCACAGCGTCGGCGTCACGGCCTCGCCACCCAGCAGCACCAGCGCGGGCTTGTGCTCGGGGTCGTTCAGCAGGCCCTCGGCCACCAGCTGCTGCGCGTAGGTCGGCGTCACGTTGATGACGTCGATCTCGTGCTTCAGGCAGTACTCGACCAGCCCGGTCGCGTCGCGGCGCAGCTCCTCGTCGCAGATGTGCACCTCGTGGCCGTCAGCCAGCCACAGCAGCTCTTCCCACGACATGTCGAACGCGAACGACACGGTGTGCGCGATCCGGAACATCCGGTGTCCGTGCTCGGCCAGCACCGGCTCGAAGATCCGCCGCTGGTGGTTGACCAGCATGTTCGTCAGGCCCGCGTACTCGGTCACCACGCCCTTGGGCTTGCCCGTCGAACCGGACGTGTAGATCGTGTAGGCCGCGTGCTTGAGCCGGTCCGGGTTGTTCTCCTCGAACGTGATCACCGGCTCCGCGGCAGGCCACGGCTCGTCCAGCTGGAAGACGTCGCCGCGGATCCGCGGCGCCACCGCGCTGGTCGTGATGATCAACGCCGGCTGCGCGTCGTCCACGATCGCGGCGATCCGCTCGTCCGGGTGGTCCAGCTCCAACGGCACATAGGCGGCGCCGCAGCGCAGGATTCCGAACAGCGCGACGACCCACTCCAGCGACCTCGGCACCGCGATGGCGACCGACGTCTCGACCCCGATGCCCTTGTCCGACAGCACACCCGCGAGGTGCCGGCTGCGGTCCCTGAGCTCGGCGAACGTCATCGTCTTGCCGTGCGCGACCAACGCGATCCGGTCCGGGTTGCGGTCGGCCGCGGTGTCGAACAGGTCGACGACGGTCTGGTTGCCGAAGTCGTTGGCGGGGTTGAGCTCCGGCGTCGGCCCGGTGCTCTTGATCGCCCCGACCGGGCCTTCGCCAGCAGCAAGGTCGTTGAGAACGCGCACGTAGTCTTCGAACAGCCGCTCCGCGAGCGCGGGGTCGGTGACCTCTGGCCGGTACTCCAGCTTGACCGTCAGCTGCCTGCCCGGCGTCACGACCCACGTGAACGGGTAGTGCGTCGAGTCCTCCGACTCGTGGTCGATGATCCCGTTCGCCGCGTTGAGCTCGTCGAACGTGTCGTCGCCCAGGAAGTTCTGCAGCACGAACAGGTTGTCGAACAGCTGGTCGTGCCCGCTGGCCCGCTGGATCTCGCCGAGCCCGATGTGCTCGTGCTCCATCGCGTCGACCCGGCTGTTCTGCACGTTCGCGAGGAACCGCGCCGCGGTGTCGTCGGGCCGGGCGGACACCCGCATCGGCACGGTGTTGAGCAGCACGCCGACGATCCCGTCGGTGCCCTCCTCCTCACGGCCGGAGACCGTGACGCCGAAGACCACGTCCCCGCGCCCGGTCTCGCTGCCGAGCAACAACCCGAGCGCGCCGGTGACGACCGAGTTGAGCGTCACCCCGTGCTTGCTCGCGGCCTCACGGATCCTCTGCGAGTCCTCTTCGGACAGTGTCCGCACGATCTTCGTGGGCAGCGTGTCCGAAGTGGACGCGGTGCCGGTGATCGTCGGGCCGGGCAGATCCGCGAGGTACTGCGCCCAGAACCGTTCCGCCGCTTGCGCGTCCTTCGCCGCCAACGCACGGGTGTAGCTCTCGAAGCTCGGCGTGGCGGGGGAGGAGTCGAGCGGCTCGTTGCGCAGGATCGCCTGGTACGCCCCGAACAGGTCGCGCAGCACGATCTCGCGCGACCAGCCGTCCCACAGCAGCAGGTGGTAGCTGAACAGCAACGCGTCCGGGCCGTCCGGCAACCGCAGCACCGTCAGCCGGACCAGCGGCGGCCGGGTGAGGTCGAAGCCCGTGCCGCGGTCCTCGGTCCGCAGCGCCTCCACGGCTTCCTGGTTGAGCACGTCGACCGTGCGCACCTCGACCTCGCCACCGGGCGTGAGCACCTGGACGGGCGTGCCGCCCTCGTCCTCGAAGCCCGCGCCGATCACCGGGTGCTTCGCGATGACGTGCGCCATCGCCTTCTGGAGCGCTCGGACGTCGAGGCGGCGGTCGAACGTGAAGTAGCTCTGCGCCACGTAGTGCCCGGCGCTGCCGGCCAGCTCCGCCTGGAAGTGCAGACCGCGCTGCAACGGCGACACCGGCGCGGTCCGGCGCGCGCTCACCGAGGCGTCCGCGATCCGTTCGAGCGCCAGCAACCACCGTGCCGCGATCTCGTCGGACACGTCCTCGGCCAACGCGAACGTCGCCCGCAGACTCCCTGTCGTCGTGTCGACCCAGCAGTTGACCTCGACCGCGTACGGGCTGGGCTGCGAGCCCAGGTCGACGTGCAGCGCCTGCGACTCGCTGCCGCGCCCGAGGTAGTTGAACAACACCTGCGGCCGGGGCAGCGCCGCCAGCACGGGCGCGGTCTGCGGGTTGAGGTACCGCAGCTGCCCGTAGCCGACGTGTGCCTGCTCGTCCGGCTGTCGCTGAACGAGCTCGCGAGCGGCGTCGACGGGGTTGGTGTGCGGGCTGAGCTTCACCGGCGCGATCGAGGTGAACCAGCCGACCGTGCGGGTGTAGTCGTGGTGTTCCTGCACTGGAACGCGGCCGTGCCGCTCCAGCTCGATCACCAGATCCGTTGGCGTGCCCTGGATCTCGGTCAGCGCCGTCCGAAGGGCACCGCACAGCAGCTCGGTCAGTCCGATGCCGAGCGCTGTCGGCGCGGTGTGCACGACGCGGTCGGTGATGTCGGCGGACAGGTTGACCGTGATCTCGCGCTGGTCACCGATCTGCGGGGTGAGGACCGGGGTGTCGAGCACCTCGATCCACCGGCGAAGATCGCCGCCGGACTGGGCCTGGATCGTGAGCGCACTGGTGTAGGCCGCGAACGGTGTGGTCGGCGGCGCGAGTTCTTCTCCGCGCAGGGCCGCGGTGAAGTCGTCGAGCAGGATCAGCCACGACACCGCGTCCACGGCGAGGTGGTGCACGACGACGACCAGCGTCCGGGTGTTCTCGATCCACGCGAACGCGATCATGTTCGCGGTCTCGGGGTTGATGAAGTCCCGCGCGAGGTTCGCCGCCGCGGTGGGGTCGTCGTCCGTGTCCGCGAGGACCATGTTGCAGTCCTTCTCGGGCTCGGTGTGCAGCGACCAGACGCCGTCTTCGACCTGCAACCGCGTCCGCAGTGCGGGGTGCGTGTCGATCAGGGCCTTCCCGGCGCCCCCGATCTCGCGCAGCTCGACGCCTTCCGGCACGTGCACCTGCCTGGCCTGGACGAACCGCTTGAGGTTCCCGCCCAGTTCCCGCTGGCGCAGCACGATCGGCGTCGGCACCAGCTGCCCGCCCTGCTCCACCGGCGCGACCGGCGCGGCCACCGGCGCGACGGCGAACTTCTCCGCCAACGCCCGAGGGGTCTTGTGCAGGAACAGGTCACGCGGCGCGATCTGGACGCCCAAAGCACGAGCCCGGTTCACCACACCGATCGCGATGATGCTGTCGCCACCGGCCACGAAGAAGTCCGTATCAGCGTCCACAGTGGACCCCGGCAGCACGTCCGCGAAGATTCGGACCAGCGAGTCCAGCGCCGGCGAGTCGTTCGTCGGCGAGCCCGCGAACGGAACCGGCGGGTGCTCCCGCCGGGCGCGCTCTTCGAGGGCCTTGCGGTCGAGCTTGCCGTTGACCGTCAGCGGCAGCGCGTCGACCGGGATCACCCGCTGCGGCACCATGTGCACCGGCAGCGTCGCGCCGAGCCGGACCGCGACGTCGGTGGACGGCCTGCCCACGACGTGCGCGACGAGGTGGTCGGCGGTGTCGGCCACCGTCACGGCGGCGTCGACGACACCGGGCACCGAACGGATCGCCGCCTCGACCTCGCCCAGCTCGATCCGGAAACCCTTGAGCTGCACCTGGTCGTCGGCGCGGCCGACGAACTCCAGCTCACCGTCGAGGTTGCGGCGGGCGAGGTCGCCCGAGTTGTACATGCGCGAGCCGTCACCCGCGAACGGGTCGGCGACGAACCGCGTGGAGGTGAGCTCCGGCCGGTTGTGGTACCCGAGTGAGAGCTGGTCGCCGGCCACGTAGATCGCGCCGACCTGGCCCGGTGCGACCGGTCGCACCGAGTCGTCCAGCAGGTAGGTGCGCAGACCTGGGATCGGCCCGCCGATCGGGCTGACGTCACCGGCCGCGAAGTCCAGGTCGTCCAGGACGCGGTGGGTGACGTGCACCGTGGTCTCGGTGATCCCGTACATGTTGACCAGCTCGGGACGCCCGGTGCCGTACCGCTCGACCCAGCCGCGCAGGCGTGACAGGTCCAGCGCCTCACCGCCGAAGACGACCCGCCGCAACGCGGGCAGCGGCTCGCTCAGCCGGTCGGCCTCGATGAACTGGTAGAAGGCCGACGGGGTCTGGTTGAGGACCGTGACGCCCTTCGCGCGCACGAGTCGGTGGAAGTCGACCGGCGACCGGGTGAGGCCGTGGTCCGGGATCACCAGTTCGCCGCCGTGCACCAGCGCGCCCCAGAGTTCCCAGACCGCGAAGTCGAACGAGTACGAGTGGAACTGCGTCCACACGTCCGAAGGCCCGAAGTTCATGTCCGGCTGGGTGTTCGCCAGCAGTGTCACCACGTTCGCGTGCGACACGACGACGCCCTTGGGCTTGCCGGTCGAGCCGGACGTGTAGATCACGTACGCCGGGTTCCGCCAGTCGAACTCCCGAAGCTCCGCGTCGCCCGGAACCTCCTCGCCGTGGACGAGAACCCGTGCCGCGACACCGGCCTGAGCCAGCAGGCGTTCGAAGCGCTCCCGGTGCTCCCGTTCCACCAGAACCACCTGGGGTGCGGAGTCGGCGAGGATGTACTCCAGTCGCTCGTCCGGGTACGCGAGGTCCAGCGGCACGTACGCGCCACCGGCCGACACGATCGCGACCAGCGCGACGACCTGCTCCAGGGACCGCGGGATGGCGACCGCGACCCGCTGGTCCGGACCGACACCGGCGTTGACCAGTGACTGTGCCAGGCGGGTCTTGGTCTCCGCGAGCTGTCCGTACGACATGGCGTCGATGCGACCGTCGAGGTGGCACATCGTCAGAGCCCGCGCCACCGGGTCGCGCTCGGCGGCGGTGTCGAACAGCTGCGCCAGCGTCTTCGGCTCGATCTCCGTGGCCTCCCGAGCCGAGGTGAGCTGCGGCGTGGGGACAACGCCCCCGGTGAGCAACGAGCGAAGCGTTTCGACGAACGCCTCCAGGATCGTGCGGGCACCGGCCTCGCGCACGACCGTCGTGTCGTAGATGAGGTTGAACCGCAGCGCGCCGTCGTTCCCGCGCTCCACGACCAGCGTCAACGGGTAGTGCGGCGCACCCTCGTTCACGACCTCGGCGATCGTGAACGGGCCCTGCAGGGACGTCACGTCCGTGGCGACGTCGAACACCACGAGCGTGTCGAACGCCGAACCGTTGGGGGACTGACGTCCGATCCGGGTCAGCGAGACGTGCTGGTGCGGCAGCACAGCGGTCTGGTGGTCGCGCACCGAAGCCAGCAACTCGCCGGCGGACGTGTCAGAAGACCACTTGGCGCGCACCGGAATCGTGTTGATGAACAGGCCGACCATCTCGGCGATGCCGGGAACATCGGCGTCACGGCCGGAAACCGTCGAACCGAACACGACGTCCTGGCTGCCCAGCAGACCGCCCAGGGTCACACCCCACGCGCTGTGCACGGCGACGCTGAGCGACACCCCGGCCGCCCGAGTCGCCGAGTCCAGGTCAGGAGCCGCGTCGACCACCAGGTCGTCGAAGCGCTCCGACGGCGTGTGTCCCTCGGCGACCAGCGAGGACGTCGAAAGGCCGGCGAGCTCAGCGGCCCAGACCCGGTCGCTCTCCTCGGCGTCACTCGTCACGAGCCAACGCACGTAGTCCGCGTAGCTGCCCCGCACGTGCACCGAACCCGGCGCGTCGTACTCAGCCAGCAGCGCCCGCAGCATCGGCGGCACCGACCAGCCGTCCGCGATGATGTGGTGCACGGTCTGCACCAGCACATAGCGCCCAGGAGCGGTCCGGATCAGCGTGAACCGCATCAACGGCCCGCGCGCGAGATCGAACCCGGCGACGCGGTCCCGTTCGGCGTACTCGCGGATCTCCTCGTCGGTCATGCCCTGACCGTCCACAGTGGAGAACTCGGGCCGCACCCCGGACTCCAGCACCGAGACGACGCGGCCGTCCGGCAGCCCGACGAACCGCGCCGCGAGGTTCGGGAACAGCTCCAGCACCCGAGCAGCGGCGGCTTCGAGCCGTGAAGCGTCCACGGCACCGGTCAACGTCAGCAGCTGCTGCTCGACGTACCGGTGCGACGACTCGTCGTCGAAGATCGAGTGGAAGTACAGGCCTTCCTGCAACGGCGTCATCGGCAGGACGTCGCGCAGCGCCGGGCTGTCCAGCGAGTCGACGTCGGCCTGGGTCATCGGCACCAGGTCGAAGTCGCTGGGGGAGTGGCCGCCCTTCGTCAGCGCGGCCAGCCCTTCCAGCGCCTCGACGAAGTACGAGCCGATCCGGGCGATGTCGTCGGAGGTGAACACACCGGACGGCCACGAGATGACCGTGACCAGCTCCAACGAGCCATCGGCGCCGGGTTCGGCGGAGGCGTTGAACTCCAGTGCACGCGGCAGCCGCATCGCCGGGTCGCGCTTCTCGCCGAGCTGGCCCGCGTTCTCCGCGAGCTGCCAGTCGCCCGTCGTGCCGCCGCTGAACCGGCCGAGGTAGTTGAACAGCACCTGCGGCCGTGACGCGGCGAAGTCGTTGCGTCCCAGGTACTTCAGTGCGCCGTACGAGACACCGTTGCTCGGCACCTGAGCGAGGTCTTCCTTGACCCGCTTCAAAGCGGAGGCCAGGTCGTCGGAGCCCGGATCCACGGTGACCGGGAACAGCGTGGTGAACCAGCCGACCGTGCGCGACAGGTCCGGGTCGAGCGGCACGAACCGGCCCTCGCGGCCGTGGCCCTCCAGCTCGATGTGCGCGAACGTCTGGTCCTGCCCGTTGTCCCGCCGCCAGCGCGCCAGCGCGACCGCGAGACCGGTCAGCAGCACGTCGTTGACCTTGGCGTGGAACAACGCCGGCACGTCGCCCAGCAGCGCCGAGGTGGCCGCGGAGCCGACGGTGACCGTGCGGACCTGCTCGTCCGCGACGACGTCATCATCGGCCAGCTCACGCCGGCCGAGCAGCTGGTCCACACCCGGCAGCGCGCGCTGGTAGTACTCGCGGTCCCCATCGAACCCGGCTTTCTCCAGCAGCTGGGTCCAGCGCCGGAACGACGTGCCGACCGGCCGCAGCTCCACGGCCGCACCGGACGAAACCTGCTGCCACGCCAACGCGAGGTCGTCGAACAGGATGCGCCACGAGACACCGTCGATCACCACGTGGTGGATCACGATGACGAGCTGGCGCGCCTCGGAACGCCACACCGCCCGCAGCATGATTCCGGCGTCCGGGTTCAGCCCTTCGGTCGCGGCGGCAACGCACTCGTCGAGCGGCGCGTTGCTCTCCTCCCACTGCGCGACACCGGTTTCCGGGATGTCGAACGACCAGCGCTCGCCCCGCACCAGCTTGGCGCGCAGCATGTCGTGCCGGTCGACCACAGCGTCGAGGATCTGCGTGAGTGCCGGAGCAGTCAGCTCGGCGGGCGTGTTGAGCACGACGGACTGCACGAACCCGTCGATCGCGTCCGTGGTCTCACCGAGCCACTGCACGATCGGCAGACCGGCCACTGGGCCGACAGGGACGTCGTCGTGATCAACGGTCGAGGCACCGTCGCGCGACGCCACGGCCGCGAGTGCGCGTGGCGTGCGGTTGACGAAGATCTGGGTGGCGGTGACGAAGATGCCGGCCGCCCGCAACGCGCTGAGCAGCGAGATCGCCAGGATGCTGTCGCCGCCGAGCTCGAAGAAGTCCTGGTCCGCGCCGACCTGCTCGACCCGCAGCACCGACGCGATCGCCGCGCAGATCTCGGCCTCGTCGTCGTTCGCGGCCGCGGTGACCGGACCGGCGTCGACCGTCGGCTCCGGCAGCGCGCGCCGGTCGAGCTTGCCGTTGGCGGTCAACGGGAACTCGCTCATCACGACGATGTGCGTCGGCACCATGTACTCGACCATGTGCTCGACGGCCCACTGCTTCACCGCGTCGGCGGTCAGCCCGTCCTCCGCCGGGATGACGTACCCGACGAGGTAGTTGCCGCCCGCGGAGTTCTTCTTGACCACGACACAGGTGTGCCGGACCTGCGGGTGCTCGGCGAGCCCGGACTCGACGTCCTCCAGCTCCAGCCGCATGCCGCGGATCTTGACCTGGTTGTCGACGCGGCCGAGGAAGTCCAGCGACCCGTCCGGCGCGAACCGCGCCAGGTCGCCGGTCCGGTAGAGCCGTGAGCCGTCCGAGGCGAACGGGTTCGCCACGAACCGCGACGCGGTCAGGCCGGGAGCGTTGACATAGCCGCGCCCCAACAGGAATCCGCCGATGTACAGCTCGCCGCCGACCCCGACCGGGCACGGCCGCAGCTCGTCGTCGAGCACGTAGAGGTCGGTGTTCGGGTTCGCCTTGCCGATCGACGTCGACAGCCGCTCGGCCTCGCCGCGGTAGATCACGTGCGAGACGCCGATCGTGGCCTCGGCCGGGCCGTAACCGTGGTACATCGGGATGTCGAGCTGCGTGCGGAACCGCTCGTACAGCTCAGGAGTCAGCACCTCGCCGCCGCACCACACGTGCCGGAGACTCGAAAGCTCTCCGTCGCCGGCGATGTTCAGCAGCACGTCCAGCATCGACGACACCAGGTAAACGAACGTGACGCGGTGCCGGGCGATCGTGCCGAGCAGGTGGTGCGGGTCGCGCTCGCCGCCGGACCGCACGACGACCGTGCGGCCACCGCACACCAGCGGCAGGAAGATCTCGTTGATGGAGATGTCGAACGACAGCGGTGCCTTGAACAGCGACGCGTCGTCGTGTCCGAAGTGGAGGATGTGGTGCACCTGCCACAGCAGGCGCTCGCTGATCGCCTCGTGCCGGATCATCGCGCCCTTGGGGCGACCGGTCGAGCCGGACGTGAACATCACGTACGCCAGCTGCGCCCCGAGGATCGTGACCTCGGTCGGCTCCTCCGAGTACGCACCGAAAGCCCACGCGGCCAGATCAACAGCGATCGCTTCGGGCTCACCCTCGGAGCCGGTGCCGAGGAGTAGGACGACCGCCGCGTCGGTGATCACGGACTCGCGGCGCGCGGCCGGCCACTGCGGGTCCAGCGGCACGAACGCGCCACCGGCCTGCAGCACGGCGAGCAGGCTGACGATCATCTCGGCCGAGCGGTCCAGCGAGATGCCGACGACCTGCTCGGCGGTCAGGCCGCGGTCGAGCAGGTGGCGGGCCAGCTGGTTCGACCGCGCCAGCGCCTCGCCGTAGGTGAGAGCGCGCTCGCCGTCGTTGATCGCGACGGCGTCCGGGCGCTGGGCGGCCTGCGCGCGGAACAGCTCCACGATGCTGGGGCGTTCGCGCGGGAACTCGTTGTCGTTCCACCGCGCCAGCTCCGCCAGCCGTTCGTCGAGCGTCTGGGCGGTCAGCGTGCCGATGGCGCGGTTGGGGAACTCGGCCAGGTCGTCCAGCGCCCGCTGTGCGTCCGCCGCCTCCACCCCCTGGGGAAGCGGAATCCGCCAGCCGTCAACGTCTTCGGCCACGTCCGACTGCTGACCCTTGTCGGCCCACACGAGCAGGTCGCCGAAGAGCGTGGCGTCGTTGAGTTCGATTCCGTCGACCTGGAAACCGGGGATCGCCCAGTGGTTCAGTGCGACGGCACTCGCGACGGCGATGGTCCGCTGCGGGTACTCACCGGCACGGCGCCGAACGGAGGCGATCCGGGCGGTCGAAAGAAGTACGTCACGGTCGGCCATCAGTTCCATCGACGACTCAGCCATCCCTTCATCTTCGGTGAAGGTGAGCCTAACCTAAGTATTTGCGGATCCGAATCGCCAAGCGGCCCAAAGTGCCGCGTAACGCCCGTCACGCGCCACAAGTTCTTCGTGCGTGCCCTGTTCCACGACCCGTCCGGCGTCGAGCACAGCGATGCGGTCCGCGGCGATGGCCTGAGTGAGCCGGTGCGCCACGAGAAGCGTTGTGCGGCCACCACAGGCCGCCAGCGCCGCGCGTTCGAGCTGAGCGGCACCCTGGCTGCCCGCCTCGGCCGTCGACTCGTCCAGCACGACGACGGGGGAGCGGCCGAGCACCAGCCGGGCCAGCGCGATCTGGGCGATCTTGGTCACGTCGAGGCGTTCGCCACCCTCGCCGACATCGGTCTGCAGCCCCTGCGGAAGCGCTTCGACCCACGTGTCAGCGCCAACAACCGTTAGAGCGTCGAGAAGTTCGGCGTCCGTGGCGTCCGGCGCGGCCAATCGCAGATCCTCGGCGAGTGGACCCGCGAAGACGTGCGCCTCCTGGGTCAGGATGCTGACCAGCGCACGGGCACCGGCCTCGTCGACGTCGGCGAGGTCGGTCGGCCCGATGTGCACGGATCCGGTCAACGGAGTGCCGGTTCCGGCGACGAGTGCGGCCAACGTCGTCTTGCCCGCACCGGTGGCGCCGACCAACGCGAGCGAAGTGCCCGCGGGGATTTCCAGGTCGATGTCCATCAGCACGTCGTGCTCGGATTCGGGATACCGGAAGGAAAGCCCGCGCACCGACACCGGAAGTGGTTCGGCGTTGGCATCAACCGCCACCGCGCTGCGCACGAGTTTGTCGCCGTCGGATTCGCTGAGCACGCCGACCAATCGCGTCAGACCGGCGCCGGATTTCTGCGCCTCGTCGAAGAACGCCATGATCAGTCCGAGCGGGTTGAACAACCGGTGGAACAACAGCGCGGCAACGGAAACCTGGCCGAGCGACGATTGCCCGTTGGTCACCAGGAGATAGCCGACCACGATGATCAGTCCGAGCCCGATGAACTCGGCGCGGTTCTCCCGGCCGATGAACCGCCCGAAGAAGCGGAAAACGTCGATGCCGATGTTGCGCACCCGCCACGACTCGGCGGTCACCTTGTCCCGGAACGCGTTCTCCAGGCGATAAGCGCGCACGGTAGCGATGCCGTCCAGGCCGCTGATCAACGCCTGCGCGCGGTCGGCCTGCGCCTCGGACCGCGCCCGGTACAGCGGCGCCGACCGCGGCAGGTACCAGCGCAGCGCCAGCGCGTACGCGGGAAGCGCGCAGGCACCGGCGATGCCGAGCCGCCAGTCGAGCCCGAACATGCCGGCGGTGGCGATGACGACCAGCACGGTCGCCGAGAAGATCGTCGGGATCGCCGTGCGGAAACCCTTGGAGATGACGGCAACGTCGTCGCCCACGCGCGACAGCACGTCACCGCGGCCGACCTGCTCGATCCGCGTGCTCGGCATGCCGAGCACGGCCCGCACGACACCTTCTCGCAGCCGCGCCAGCATTTCCGCGCCGACGCGGCCGATCAGGTAGGTCGACACCGCGGTCATCACCGCGCCACCGAGGGCGGCCACGACCGTCGCGATGCCGATCGACCAGAGGATCGACGGGTCGCGCTTCTCGACGAACCCGTCCACCACGGTGCCCAGCAGGAACACCGGGACGATCTGCAGCACCGCCCCGGCCACCGTCGCCAGCACGGTGGCGAGCGGCAGGCCGGGGGCGGCCCGGCAGTGGTCGAGCACCCAGCGAAGGGCCTCCCGTCCGGTCGCCGTGTTGAGCTTGGACACGGGTGCGGACAGAGCGGTGCTCACAGGGGGAGGCCTTTCGGGGGAGGGTTGAGCTGTGTGGATCAGGCTGCCGACTTGGCGGCCTTCACCAGCTCGTCGACCGCGTACGGCATGGACGCCAGGGTGGCCTGCGAGATCGCGGCACCCACGGCGGGACCCTCGCTGTCGAGGATCCAGTGGACCTTGCCGGCCTTGACCGCGGGCAGGTTCGCGAACAGCGGGAACGCCTTCAGCGCGTCCGCGTCCGCCTTGTCCGCGATCACGAAGATGCGGTCGACGTTCATCACGTCGATGCGCTCGGGCGACAGCTGCACGTAGAACTTGCCGGCCGCGAGCTCGTCGATCTTCGTGTTGCCCTTGAAGCCGATGCCCGTGACGACCTGGCCACGCACGTCAGTCGTGGTGAACGGCGCGATGGCGTCCTTGTACCAGGAGGTGACGACCGCGGTCTCGTTCGCCCACGCGGCGTTGGACTTCTTGGCCTCGGCCATCTTGTCGTCGACGGCCTTGATCATCTTGGCGCCCTCGGACTCCTTGCCGAGCGCCTTGGCGATCTGCAGGGCGTTGTCCTGCCACTTCGCGCTGAACGGCTCGGTCTCGGCCTTGGTGCGGCCGACCGTCGGGGCGATCTTCGACAGCTTGTCGTACCAGGCCTGGTCGGCCTCGGAGTACACCGCGATGATCAGGTCGGGGCGCAGCTGCGCGATCTTCTCGTAGTTCGGCTCGGTGTCGCCGTTCTTCATGACGACCTCGGGCGTCGTCGAACCCCACTTGTCCTTCACCCAGGCCCACTGGGTGTTGATGTCGGGCTTCTTGCCCTCGGGGTTCGGGTACTGGTCGACCATGCCGACCGGGACGGTGCCCAGCGCGAGCATCGTCTGGTCGTCGGTGTAGCCGAGGGAGACGACGCGCTTGGGCGCTTCCTTGATCTCCGTCGTGCCGAAGAAGTGCTCGACCTTGGTCGGGAACGTGCCACCGGAGGCGTTGTTCGAGTCAGTCGTGGTCGCAGGCGTGGAAGAACCGCACCCGGCGAGGACGCTGGCACCGACCACCACGGCTGCTGCCACAGCGGTCAATCGCTTCCAGGTCATGGTCGTTCTCTGGCCCATTCGGCACCTCGTTCTTCGCTGCCCACGCGGCGGGGGAAATTAGGACAGGCGAACCTTATCACCCGGTTAGGGCAGGCTAACCTAGTCCTTGGTCACTCTTCGATACCACGTGAGTCCGACCGATAGGCACGATCAACGGGCGTTCGCTGACGGGGTCGTCGATGACTTTTGCGACCAAACCGAACGTGTCCAGCAACAACTCGCTCGTGATCACTTCGCTCGGATGTCCTTGCGCGACAATCGATCCCGACTTCATCACGATCAGGTTGTCGCTGTAACGAACGGCCAGGTTCAGATCGTGAAGGACCATCACGATCGTGCAGCCGCCCTCGTGCAGGTCGTCGACGAGGTCGATGACGTCGATCGCGTGCGCGAGGTCGAGATAGGTCGTCGGCTCGTCGAGCAGCAGCAGATCGGTGCCCTGGGCGAGCGTCATGGAGATCCACACCCGCTGTCGCTGACCGCCCGAGAGCGAGTCGACCGGCCGGTGGGCCAGATCGGCGACGCCGGTCATCTGCAGCGCCTTCGCCACGACATCCGCGTCGTCGCTGGACCATTGGCGCACCCAGCTCTGGTGCGGGTGCCGGCCGCGGGCCACCAGGTCGGCGACGGTCAGTCCCTCTGGCGCGATCGGGGTCTGCGGGAGCAGGCCCATCCGCTTCGCGACGTCCTTGGTCTTGAGCCGCGCGATGTCGTTGCCGTCGAGCAGCACCGTGCCTTTGCGGGGCTTGAGGAGGCGGGACAGGGTGCGCAGGAGCGTCGACTTGCCGCAGCCGTTGGGGCCGATCACGGTGGTGATCACCCCGGTCGGGATGGCGACGTCGAGGTTGTCGAGCACGACCCGGTCGGCGTACCCGACCGTGACGCCCTCGGCACCCAATCGGGCGGCATCGTTGCGCAGCGCGGTCATAGGGCAACCTTACTTAACTGAGGTTTACCTCAGGCCGCGCGCTTCACGTTCGCGCGCACCAGGAGGTAGACGAGGAACGGTCCGCCGATGATCGCCGTGACGATGCCGACGGGCAGGTCGTTCGGCAGCACGACCCGTGCGACGAGGTCTGAGCCGATCAGCAGCAACGCACCGAAGAGCCCCGACGCGAGCAACGGCGGAACGGGCGTGCGCAGCAGTCGCATGGTGATCTGTGGCGCGACCAGCGCGACGAACGGCACCGGCCCGGCCGCGGAGACCGCGACACCGGCCAGAAGCACCGCGCACAGCAGCAGAACGGCCCGCACGGCCGTGTACCGCACACCCAAGCCCGCGGCGACGTCGTCACCGAAGTGCATCGGCCGCAGCTGGAAGGCGGTGACCAGCACGATCACGACCAGCGCGACGGTGATCCACAGCGAGGTCCACACCTCGGTCCACGACCGCGCGTCCAGCGACCCGACGAGCCAGGCCTGCGCGCGGGCGACGTCGCGGATGTCCGCCAGCGCCAGCAGCCACGTCGTGAGCGCCTGCATCGCCGCGTTGACCGCGATGCCGATCAGGATCAGCCGGAACCCGTCGATGCCCCTGCGCCACGCCAGGAAGTAGACGAGGAGCCCGGTCAGCAGGCCGCCGAGCAACGCCGCCGCGGGCAGCCCGATCGAACTGGTGATCGCAGCGCCGCCGGTGGCTGTGACGAGGAAGACCGCGGTGGCACTGGCGCCCGAGGTGATGCCGAGAACGTCGGGGCTGGCCAACGGGTTGCGGGCGATCGACTGGGTCAGCGCGCCGGAGATCCCCAGCGCGGTCCCGACGATCAGGCCGACCAGCGCCCGCGGCATCCGCAGGTCCATGATCACGAACTCGTCGACCCGCGCACCCTCGGCGAAGATCGTCTGGAACACGGCGGACAGCTCGATGGTGAAGTCGCCGACGGAGATCGAGATGCAGAAGATCAGGAAGGTCAGCGCGGCGAGCACCGCCGTGGCGAGCACGATCCAGGGCCGCCAGACCCAGGACCAGCCGCCGATGCGGACGCCAGAGTGCATTTGGGGTTCGGTGATCATGCCTGCCTGAACTTTCCGAGCCACACCAGCGCCGCGAAGAAAGGTGCGCCGAGAAGAGCGACGACGATGCCTGCCTGCAGCTCGGCCGGCCGCACGACCAGCCGGCCCGCGATGTCGCACACCAGCAGCACGACACCCCCGAGCAACCCCGCGAACGGGACCAGCCAGCGGTAGTCCGGCCCGGTCAGCCACCGCGCCACGTGCGCGACCATCAGCCCGAGGAACGCGATCGGCCCGCACGCCGCCGTCGCCGCACCCGCCAGCAACGTCACGGCCAGCACGCCGATCGTCCGGCCCGCCGCGATGTTCACGCCGAGCCCGCGCGCGACGTCGTCACCGAGGTTGAGCAGGTTGATCGTGGGTGTGTTGACCACGGCCAGCACCAGCCCGACGACCACGAAGATCGCCGCGACCCCGATGACGTCGTACCCGACGCCCTGCACCGACCCCGCGTTCCAGAACCGCAGCACGTCCAGCGACTGCGTGTCGGACAACGCGACCGCGACCGTCATCGAGGCGAGGAACACCGTGACGCCCTGCCCGGCGAGCACCAGCGTCAACGGGTTGCCCGCGCCGCGCCCGAGACTGGACAGCCCGAACACGGCCACCCCGGCGACCGCGGTCCCGATGAACGCGAACCACATGTACTGCAACGGGTTCCCGAGCCCGAACAGGTAGACCGCGAGCACCACCGCGAACGACGCCCCGGCGTTGACGCCCAGCAGACCCGTGTCCGCGATGGGGTTGCGGGTGTGGCCCTGGATCAACGCGCCCGCCGCGCCGAGCGCGATGCCCGCCACGATCGCGAGGATCGTGCGCGGGATCCGCAGCGTCTGCACGATGAGCGTGATCTCGGTGAGCCGCTGGTCCGTGCCGGGATCGCCGAACAGGCCCTGCCACACCTCGGCGGGGGTGAGGGCCCGTGCGCCGACGACCAGGGACAGCACCGCCGCGACGGCGAGCAACGCCACCAATCCGGCCAGACCGAGGAGACGCCGCCTGCGCGGGCTCTCTGCGGCCGGTGCGGACTCCAGTCCGCGTTGCTCCACCACTGTGCTCACGACGGGCTACGTTAGCCGCCCGGCCCCGGAGAAACCCAGGGCACCCTTACCTAACTGTTTGGAACGGACGCCTCGATGGCCTTCACGGTCTTCGCGAGCGCTCCACCCAGGACGTTCTTGCCGAAGATCCCGAGCACGACCCCGAGCAGGCGGCCCTTGAGGTTCTTGCCCTCGCGCACCACCTCGGCTCGCACCTCGGTCGTGCCGTCGGCGTGGCGCGTGAACGTGTAGGTGTGGCCGGACCTGCCGCCCCACACGTTGGAGTCGACGGTGGTCAGCACGACGTGGCCCGGGTCGGACCAGTCGTAGTGCAGCCGTTCCCAGATCCCGCCGGACCCCTCGGTCACGTCGGCGAACTCGTCGCCCTGCTCGTGCACCTTCAGGAAGTCGTCGGCGCTGTTGGGGAACAGCTCGGCGCGACCCGGCCCGAAGTCGGTGAGCCCGGCGATGAACTGCTCGGGCGTCGCGGTGGTGTGCTGGGTCAGGACGATGGTGGACATTTCGTGGCTCCTCATGTTGTTCGCAGGAACCACTTTCGTCCGGCACGGGGGCTGTTCGCGCCCGTGAGGAACCCTGGTCTAAGGGCCCTGGGGGTCCAGGGTGGCCAGTTGTTTGCGCACCTGATCAGCTTCTTCGGTGCGTCCCTGCTGCTCGAACTGGTCGAGTGCCGCACGCCACACCGCTTCGGCCGCGGCGTGGTCGCCGAGCGCCAGGTGCGGGTGGCCGAGGTCCCGCAGCGTGCTGGCCTCGTGGTAGGAGTCCTGTTCCTCGTGGTAGATCGCGAGGGTGTCGCGGTAGAGCTTGATGGACTCGGCGTGGTTGCCGCTCTGGTGCTCGATGCGGCCGAGCGTGTCGAACGCGTTCGCTTGGCCGTACCGGTCGGCCAGCCGCACGAAGATGTCCAACGCCGTGGTGGCGTGCTCGCGTGCCTGGTCGAGGTTGCCGATCTCGGCGGCGCAGTAGCCGATGTTGTTGTGCGCCATGGCGAGCAGCATCTGGTTGCCGGCTTCGCGGTAGTGCGGCAGGGAGGCTTCGGCGTGCTGGATCGCCCGCTGGAACTCGCCGCGGTTCGCCCAGAGCCACGCGAGCGTGCCGCGGGTGTCGCCCAGCTGCAGCGGGTCGCCGACCTGCTCGGCCAGCTCCAGCGCCGCGTCGAGGTGGTGCTGGGCCTCGTCGAAGCGCTGCACCTGGCCGAGGCTGCTGCCCATGATCCGGTGGGCGACGACCCGTTGCGCGGGGTCGTCGGCGGCGTCGATCGCGGTCTGCCACATGGTCAGCTCGTCGTCGAGATGACCGCGCAACTGATGGTACGCATGGGAAATCCGGGCCAGCAGCACGACCCGGTCGTTCCAGCCCCGTGCTGCCGCGGCCTGCTGCACGGCCTGGCGCGTGGCGCGTTCCGCGTCGAACCACGCCAGCGCGCCGGCCTTGTCGTTCGCCGACGTGACCAAGGCCTTGTCGGTGAGGTCCGGCAGCTCGATCAACGGCCGGTGCGGGTCGATCAGCCGGTCGTTCGCGTGGGCGGAGTGCGTGTGGTGGTCGACGAGCCGTCGAAGCGGTTCGTCGCTGTTGGTCTGCTTGGCCTTCTCAGCGGCGTAAGCCCGCACCAGGTCGTGCATCCGGGTGCGGAACCCGCTGCCGATCGTGACCAGTGACGCCTGTTCCAAGGCTCTGAGCGTTCTCCGTGCGTCCTCTTTGGACACACCTGTGAGGCTGGCTGCGGCGTCGAGCCCGATGTCCTCGCCCGGTGCGATCCCCAGGAGCGCGAACATGTCTTTCTGGTGTTGGGAGAGCGCGCGGTAGGACCAGGACAGCACGACGGGCACGCTCACACTCGGATCCGCGTCGAGCGCGCCGAGACCGAGTTCTTCGAGCTGCTGGGCGATGGCGGCGAGCGACAGCTCCGGTTCGGTGAGGACCCGCGCGCTGACGATGCTCAACGCCAGCGGCAGCCCGCCGCACAGGTCGACCAGCCGCGCCACCGCGAGCGGTTCGCCGGTCAGCCTGGTCGCGCCGATCCGGTTGGCCAGCAACGTGCTCGCGTCACCCTCGGCCAGCACGTCCAGCCCGACCGGCCGGGCGCCGTGCGCGGTGACGAGCCCGAGCAGCCGGTTGCGACTGGTCACGAGCACGCGGCAGGTGCCGCCGCCGGGCAGGATCGGCACGACCTGGGAGGCGTCGACCGCGTTGTCGATCACGATGAGGATCCGCCGGTCCGCGGTGAGGCTGCGGAACAGCGTCGCCCGCGCGTGCGGGTCGGCCGGGACGCGGTTCGCGTCGAGGCCGAGCGCGTGCAGGAACCCGCGGATCGCGACGTCCGGTTCCATCGGCGCCTCGTCAGGGCTGAACCCGCGCAGGTCCACGAACAGCTGGCCGTCCGGGAACCGGTGCAGGTTGCGGTGCGCCCAGTGCAGAGCGAGCCACGTCTTGCCCATGCCGCCCGCGCCCGCGATCGCCGCGACCCCGACGGTGCGCATCGCGTTGTCGAGCTGCATCAGGTCCTGCTCTCGCCCGACGAACTGCGCGGGCGCCGACGGCAGCTGCCGCGGCACGTCGACTTGCTGGGGCCGTTCGTCACTGATCAGCAGCTTCTCGTGCAGCCTGCGCAGTTCCGCGCCCGGTTCCGTGCCGAGGTCCTCGACGAGCCGCGTCCTCACGGCCCGGAAGTGCTCCAGCGCCTCGGAGATCCGCCCGGCCTGCGCGAGGGCCTGCATGTGCTGGCCCGCCACGCGTTCGTCGAGCGGCCAGGTCGTGACGAACACAGAGGTCGTCGCGAGCAGCTCCGGGCCCTGGTCGAGCCGGAGCCGTGCGTCGATCCGGTCCAGTTCGGCGGCGTCGCGCTCCTGGGCGAGCCGTTCGCGGGTGACGTCGGCCCACTCGCCACCGATGCCGGTCAGCGGTTCGCCTCGCCACAGCGCCATCGCCTGCTCCAGGACGTGGGCCACGTCCTGGCTGTGGTTGTGGTGGCGTGCCTCGTCCCGCAGCTTGCGGAACCTGGTCAGGTCCACCGTCTGCGCATCGGCGATGAGCACGTAGCCGTTCGACCGGCTGGCCAGCGTGATCTGGTCCGTCCCGGCGAACGCCTGCCGCAACCGCGACAGGTAGCTGTGCAGCGTCGCTCTGGACCGCGGCGGAGGGTCGTCACCCCAGACCCTGTGGGTCAGCTGCGCCACCGACACGGCCTTGTTGACGTCGACCGCCAGTGCCGCGAGCACACACCGCTGCCGGGCCGGCCCGAGCTCGACGATCCGGCCGCCGACCCGCGCGTTCACCTCTCCGAGCAGGGCGATCTCGACCGCCGATGCCAACCGGTCCTCCCGTCCGCCCCCTGCTTCACCCTAGTGCGGAGGACGGGAGGGTCCGCTAAATACGTGGACGCCGGACCAATGTGCGCTGGACCGCGATGAAGACCAGCAGCAGCGCCCCGATCACGATCTTGGTCCACCACGAGCTGAGCGTGCCCTGGAACGAGATCAGCGTCTGGATCGTGCCGAGCACCAGCACGCCGGCGAGGCTGCCGAGCACGTACCCGACGCCGCCCGCCAGCAGCGTGCCGCCGATGACGACCGCGGCGATCGCGTCCAGCTCCATGCCGACGGCGTGCAGGCCGTAGCCGGACAGCATGTAGAGGCTGAACAGCAGGCCGGCCAGCGCCGAGCAGAAACCGCTGATCACGTACACGCCGACCTTGACCCGTGCCGTCGGCAGGCCCATGAGCAGCGCGGACGACTCGTTGCCGCCCACTGCGTAGACCGTCCGGCCGAACCGCGTGCGGTGCAGGATCCAGAGTGCCGCCGCGACCACGATGAGAGCGATAACAACGTTGTAGGTGATGGTCACGCCTGCGAGGTCGATGGTGGCGGTCGCGACGTCGCGGAACGTGCTGTCCTTGATGGACACCGACTCGACGCTGATCAGGAAGCACAGGCCGCGGGCCAGGAACATGCCGGCCAGCGTCACGATGAACGGCTGGATGTCGAACTTGTGGATCACCAGCCCCATCAGCAGGCCGAGCGTGCTGCCGATCACCAGCACCGCGACGACCACGAGCGGTACCGGCCAGCCCGCCTTGAGCCCTGCGGCCGTGACCATCGTGGAGAGCGCGACGACCGAGCCGACGGACAGGTCGATGCCGCCGCTGAGGATCACGAACGTCATGCCCGCCGCGAGCACGATCAGGAAGGCGTTGTCGATGAACAGGTTCGCTATGACCTGCCCGGACGCGAACCCGTCGTAGCTCACCGACCCCACACCGAAGGTGAGCGCGAACAGGATCACGGTCGCGAGCACCGGCAGGAACCGCGACGGCAGCCGGGTAGCGAGAGCGGTCACGAGACGGCCACCTTCCGGAAGCTGAGCGCGGCGCGTGCCTTCGGCGCCTGGACCAGGCACACGGCGATGACGACGACCGCCTTGAACACCAACGTGACCTCGGGCGCCACACCGATCGTGTAGACCGTGGTCGTGAGCGTCTGGATGATCAACGCCCCGAGCAACGTGCCCGTGAGCGAGTAGCGCCCGCCGGCCAGGGACGTGCCGCCGATGACGACGGCCAGGATCGCGTCCATCTCGATCCACAGCCCGGCGTTGTTGGCGTCGGCCGCGCTGACGTTCGAGCTGATCATCAGGCCCGCGATGCCCGCGCACACCGCCGCGAACACGTACACGGTCCAGATGATGGTCTTCGCTTTGACACCGGCCAGCCGCGACGCCTCCGGGTTCACGCCCACCGCCTCGATCAGCATGCCCAGCGCGGTCTTGCGAGTGGTGAGCGCTACCAGTCCGAGGACCGCGAGGCTGATCAGGATGGAGATCGGCAGGATCACGAACCCGGCGCCGACCTGCCGGTACGCGTCGTTGTTGACGGTGATGATCTGGCCCTCGGTGACGAGCATGGCGATGCCGCGGCCGGCCGTCATCAGCACCAGGGTGGCGATGATCGGCTGGATGCCCAGGCCTGCCACCAGAAGGCCGTTCCACAGGCCCAGCACCGCGCACAGAACCAGTGCGATCGCCATGCCGACGAATGCCGTGCCCGCGTCCGGGGACGATCCGATGTGGACACACGTGACGGCGCCCGCGATGGCGGCTACCGCGCCCACGGACAGGTCGATGCCGCGGGTGGCGATGACCAGGGTCATGCCGAGCGCGATCAGGAGGGTGGGGGCGCCGTTCTTGAGAACGTCGACCAGGCCGCCGTAGAGGTGGCCGTCCTGGATGCGCAAGGAGAAGAAGGACGGGGTGACGACGAGGTTGAGCAGAAGGAGGGCGACGAGCGCCAGGAGTGGCCAGAGGAGGCGGTTCTTCACCACGCCACCTCCTTTGCCGTCCAGGTGAGCACGCGTGTGGGCCGCAGGTTCGGCACGGCAGCGGTCCTTCCTGCATCTGGCTGGTCGCGCCGTGGCGGGGTGTTGAGGTCGCGACCGGTGCCGTCGACCGGGGGAAGGCCGGGGTTCATGACGCAGTCCTTTCCGGCACCTGGTCGCCCTGCTCGCCGGCGATCAGCTCCACGACCTCGTCCAGGCTCGACCCACCGGCCAGCTCCGCGATCTTGTGGCGGTCGCGCAGCACCACGATCCGGTCGGCGATCCGCACGACCTCCTCGAGTTCCGCCGAGATGAACAGCACCGCGGTTCCGTCGGCGGCCAGCTGCGTGACGAGCTGCTGGATCTGGGCCTTGGCGCCGATGTCGATGCCGCGCGTGGGCTCGTCGAGGATCAGCAGCCGCGGTTCGG
Organism: Lentzea alba; assembly: GCF_047445655.1. GTDB lineage: Bacteria > Actinomycetota > Actinomycetes > Mycobacteriales > Pseudonocardiaceae > Lentzea > Lentzea alba_A. Next base: position 280,001 of record NZ_JAJAEG010000005.1, on the reverse strand, counting down.
TGACCAGCCAGCGCGCCAGCAGCACCTTTTGCTGGTTGCCGCCGGACAGCGTGCGCACCAGTGCGTCCGGGTTCGCGGGGCGGATGTCCAGCGCCGCCAGGTACTTCTCGACCAGGTGGTCCTTGAGCCGGCGGGGCACCGGGCGGCTCCAGCCGCGTGCGGCCTGCATCGCCAGGACCAGGTTGTCGCGGATCGACAGGTCCGCCACCAGGCCTTCGCCCTTGCGGTCCTCCGAGCAGAACGCGATGCCGTGCGCGATCGCCGACCGCGGGCCGCGCAGGTGCAGCGGTGCGCCGTCGACGAGCAGCCGGCCCTCGGTCGCGCGGTCCGCGCCGAACAGCAGGCGCGCCAGTTCCGTGCGGCCGGAGCCGAGCAGGCCGGCCAGGCCGACCACTTCGCCCGAGCGGATGTCGAGGTCGAACGGGGCGATCGCCCCGCGCCGGCCGAGGCCCTCGGCACGCACGAGCACCGGGCCGGAGGCGGTTCGGCGTTCGCTCGCGTCCTCGATCGCCTCCAGGGTGCCGAGCTCGCGGCCGATCATCTGGGAGATCAGCGAGCGGCGGTCCAGCGAGGCGGTCAGGTGCTCGCCTACCAGGGTTCCGTTGCGCAGCACCGTCATGCGGTCCGCGATCTCGTAGACCTGGTCCAGGAAGTGCGACACGAACAGGATCGCCACGCCCTCGTCGCGCAGCACCCGCATGATCCGGAACAGCTCGGCGACCTCGCCCGCGTCCAGGCTGGACGTGGGTTCGTCGAGCACCAGCACGCGGCAGTCGACGGCGATCGCGCGGGCGATTGCGACCAGTTGCTGCACGGCGATGGGATGCGACGAGAGGACCGACGCCGGGTCGATGTGCACGCCGATGCGGGCCAGCACCTCGGCGGCCCTCACCCGCATCGCCGGGAAGTCGACGCCGCCGAACCGGCGGGGTTCGCGGCCCAGCAGGATGTTCTCCGCGACGGTGAGGTTCGCGCAGAGGTTGACCTCCTGGTACACCGTGCTGATCCCGGCCTGCTGGGCCTGGCCGGGGGAGGAGAACGCGACGGTGTCCCCGGCCAGCGCGACCGTTCCGCTGTCGGGGGTGTGGACGCCGGTGAGCGTCTTGATCAGGGTGGACTTGCCGGCGCCGTTCTCGCCCATGAGAGCGTGCACTTCGCCGGGGAACAGCCGGAAGTCGACGTCCTGCAACGCCTTCACGCCGGGGAACGCGAGGCTGATGCCCCGCATCTCCACGACCGGTGGCGGTGACTCGGTCATAGCGAGCGCCTTCGTTGCTGGGGCGCGGGACCCGTCACCGGATGGGAGAGAGCGACGGGCCCCGCGAGTCTTTGGGGTGCGGGACCCGTCACCACTTGGGCGGCCATGACGGGTCCCGCGGACTGGGGGAGAACCTCAGTACTGGCGCTGGGGGAGTGCGGCCTTGGCCTGCTCCTGGGTGAACGTGCCCTCCTCGGTCACGACCCGCGCGGGCACCTCCTCGCCCTTCACGACCTTCTTGGTCAGCTCCATCAACTGCTTGCCCAGCAACGGGTTGCACTCCACGATGAAGTTGATCTCGCCGTTGGCCAGCGCCTGCATGCCGTCCTTCACCGCGTCGACGGTGATGATCTTGATGTCCTTGCCGGGCACCTTGCCCGCGGCCTTGATCGCCTCGATCGCGCCCAGGCCCATGTCGTCGTTGTGCGCGTACACGACGTCGATGTCCGGCTGGGACTTGAGGAACGCCTCCATCACCTGCTTGCCGCCGGACCGGGTGAAGTCACCGGTCTGCGAGGCGACGACCTTGATGTCGGGCTTGGCGGCGATCTTCTCCTCGAAGCCCTTCTTGCGGTCGATCGCGGGCGCGGCACCGGTCGTGCCCTGCAGCTCCACCACGTTCGTCGGGCCGGACGCGTTGGCGACCAGCCAGTCGCCGGCCTTGCGGCCCTCCTCGACGAAGTCCGAGCCGAGGAACGTCTTGTACAGCGACGTGTCGTCGGAATCGATCGCGCGGTCCGTGAGGATCACCGGGATGTTCGCGCGCTTGGCTTCGAGCAGCACGGTGTCCCAACCCGTCTCGACGACCGGGCTGAACGCGATCACGCTCACCTTCTGCTGGATGTAGGAGCGGATCGCCTTGATCTGGTTCTCCTGCTTCTGCTGCGCGTCGGAGAACTTCAGGTCGATGCCGGCGGCCTGGGCCTCGTCCTGGATCGACTTGGTGTTCGCGGTGCGCCAGCCGCTCTCGGCGCCCACCTGGGCGAAGCCCATCGTGATGGTGTCGCTCGACGCGGCCGTACCGCCGCCTGAGCCGCACGCTGAGAGCGCGCCCATCAGGACCACGCTGGCGACTGTCGTGATCTTCTTCAGCACTGGGATTTCCTCCGAGGTGACGACGGTGTCGTGGAGCCCGCGTTGTGGTGGGTAAGAGTGAACGCTCACATCCGTGCCGTCAAGCCCCCGGCCATAACGACTTCTGACCGTTGACCCGGGATGTGAGCGCAACTATGTTAGCGCTCACTTTTGCAGCTGGCACCCCCGAACGCCGGGAGCTCATCGATGTCCCCCAGGCACGTTCTGCTGTCGGCCGCGCTCGCGGCCTCCCTGCTGGCCGCCGTCCCCGGTTCGGGTGCGGCGGCCGAGACCGACTACACGCTCAAAGTCGACGCCACGAAGAAGGGCGCGACCATCGACGACACGATGTACGGCGTCTTCTTCGAGGACATCAACCGGGCCGCCGACGGTGGCCTCTACTCCGAGCTCGTGCAGAACCGCTCGTTCGAGTACGACAAGGCCGACAACGCGACCTACACGAGCCTGACAGCGTGGGCACCGCACAGCGGCACCGTCGACGTGATCGACGACAACGGCCGGATGAACGAGCGCAACCGCCGTTACCTCAAGCTCGGCCTGCCCGCCGGTGTCATCAACTCGGGCTACAACAGCGGAATCGCGGTCCAGGAGGGCCAGCGCTACGACTTCTCCGTCTGGGCGCGCACCGACCAGGCCGCCACCGCGCTCACCGCCACGATCACAGACCCTGCCGGAAACCCGCTCGGCGACGCGGTGAAGATCCAGGTGAGGGGCGACGGCTGGGCCCGCTACGCCGGCTCCGTCCGCGCCAGGAAGTCCACGACGACCGGCCGGCTGCTGGTCACCGGCGGCGGAACCGGCACCCTGCGGCTCGACATGATCTCGCTGATGCCGCAGGACACCTTCAAGGGCCACGGCCTGCGTCGCGACCTCGCCGAGAAGATCGCCGCGCTCAAGCCCGGTTTCGTGCGGTTCCCCGGCGGCTGCCTGGTCAACACCGGCAGCCACTACGGCTACGACGCGCCGAACTACGAGCGCCGCCGCTCGTACCAGTGGAAGGACACCATCGGCCCGGTCGAGCAACGCGCCACGAACTGGAACTTCTGGGGCTACAACCAGTCCTACGGCCTCGGCTACTACGAGTACTTCCAGTTCTCCGAGGACGTCGGCGCCATGCCGCTGCCCGTCGTGCCCGCGCTCGTCACCGGCTGCGGCCAGAACCGCGCCACCAACGACCCCGCGCTGCTGCAGCGGCACATCCAGGACACCCTCGACCTGATCGAGTTCGCCAACGGGCCCGCCGACTCGACCTGGGGCCGCAAGCGCGCCGAAATGGGACACCCCAAGCCGTTCAAGCTCACCCATCTCGCGGTCGGCAACGAGGAGAACCTGCCGGACGAGTTCTTCGCCCGGTTCACCGAGTTCCGCAAGGCGATCAACGCGAGGTACCCGGACATCACCGTCGTCAGCAACTCCGGCCCGGACGACACCGGCGGCACGTTCGACCGCTTGTGGCAGCTCAACAAGCAGGCCGGCGTGCAGATGGTCGACGAGCACTACTACAACAGCCCGAACTGGTTCCTGGAGAACAACAACCGTTACGACTCCTACGACCGCAACGGGCCGAAGGTCTTCCTCGGCGAGTACGCCTCGCTGGACAACAAGTACTTCAACGCGCTGAGCGAAGCCGCGTTCATGACTGGCCTCGAACGCAACGCCGACGTCGTGAAGCTCGCCTCCTACGCACCGCTGCTGTCCAATGAGGACTACGTGCAGTGGAAACCGGACATGATCTGGTTCAACAACCACGCGTCGTGGGGTTCGGCGAGCTACGAGACGCAGAAGCTGTTCATGAACAACGTGGGCGACGAGGTCGTGCCCAGCACCGCGTCGGCCACCCCGTCGACCCAGGCACCGATCACCGGCGCGATCGGCCTCTCGACGTGGGCGACTGCGGCTGCGTACGACGATGTGCGCGTTACCAACGCCTCCGGCCAGCAGCTGTTCGCCGACGACTTCTCCGGCACCGACGCCCAGTGGACGAAGAACGGCCGCGGCGCCTGGAACGTAGTGAACGGCGCCTACGTCCAGTCGGACGCCGCCGCCGAGGACACGCTCGTCACCGCCGGCGACAAGACCTGGCGTGACTACACGCTGAACGTCAAGGCCACCAAGCAATCCGGCCGCGAGGGTTTCCTCGTCGCGTTCGGCGTGCAGGACACCGGCAACTACTACTGGTGGAACCTCGGCGGCTGGAACAACACCCAGTCGGCCGTGGAAAAGGCCGTCGGTGGCGGCAAGAGCACGCTGATCAGCAACGGCACGCGCGTCGACACGGGCCGCACCTACGACGTCCGGGTCGAGGTGCGCGGCCGGCAGGTCTCGCTGTTCCTCGACGGCCAGAAGTGGGGCGAGTTCACCGACGACTCGCGCGCCGAACCGTTCCGGCAGGTCGTCACCCGCGATCTCGCGACCGGCGAGCTGATCGTCAAGGTCGTCAACGCCCAGGACAACGCCGCCCGTACGAAGATCGACCTCGGTGTGCCGGTGGCGTCGACCGCGCGGGTGACCGTCATGCAGGGACGTCCCGACGACGTGAACACCGAGTTCGCCCAGCCGATCAAGCCCCGCACCCAGCAGGTGAGCGTGCGCAGCTCGTTCACCCACACGTTCCCGCCGAACTCCATCACGGTCTTCCGCGTCAAGGACAGGAGCCGCAAGTGATCGACCGCAGATCCCTGCTGCTGGGCACGGGCGGTGTTATCGCTGCCACCGGTGCGTTGTCGCTCGCGGCCTCGGCTCCTGTCGTGGCCGCACCGGAACCGCCCGCCGAGCTGCCGACCCGCAACCCGCTGGTCGAGCAGCGCGCTGACCCGTTCATCACGCCGCCGACCGACGGCATGTACTACCTGACGGGTTCGGTGCCGGAGTACGACCGGATCGTCGTTCGCGGAGCGTCCACTCTGGACGGTCTGACGGCCGCGCGGGAACGGACGATCTGGCGCCGGCCGGCCACCGGGAAGATGGGCGGCTACATCTGGGCGCCGGAGCTCCACCGCATCGATGGCAAGTGGTACATCTACTTCGCCGCCGGTGACAAGGACGATCCGTTCCGCATCCGCACCTACGTCCTGGAGTCGGCCAACGCCGATCCGCGTGAGAGCGGCTGGGTGCTGCGCGGGCAGGTCGTCACGCACCTGGACACGTTCACGTTGGACGCGACCACGTTCGCGCATCGCGGGAAGCGCTACTTCCTGTGGGCGCAGAACGAGCCGAGCGTCGGCTCCGGCACCAACCTCTACATCGCCGAGATGGCCTCACCGCTGGCGCTCAAGACCGCCCCGGTGCGGATCGCGACGCCGACGCTGTCGTGGGAGGTGCAGGGGTTCCGGGTGAACGAGGGTCCGGCGGTGCTGATCCGCAACGGCCGGGTGTTCGTGACGTTCTCCGCGAGCGCCACCGACGCCCGTTACTGCATGGGCCTGCTGACCGCGGATGAGAACGCGAACCTGCTCGACGCGCGGTCGTGGACCAAGTCCGCTCAGCCCGTGTTCGCCACTCACGTGCCGACGTCGCAGTACGGGCCGGGGCACAACTCGTTCACCACGGTCGGCGATGTGGACGTGCTCGTCTACCACGCCCGCGACTACCGCGACATCAACGGCGATCCGCTGTTCGACCCGAACCGGCACACTCGCGTGCAGCGGCTGCACTGGAACGCCGACGGCACGCCGTCGTTCGGTGTCCCGGTCGGTCGAGGCGGTCCGATCGTGCGGCTGGCCACTCTGGACGGGTTGATGCTGCGGCACTACGAGTACCGGCTGCGGGTCGACGGCAACGTCCGCGAGCTCGCCGACTCGCAGTTCCGGTTCGTACCGGGATTTCTCGGTTCCGGCACGGTCGCGCTGCAGTCGGTCAACTTCCCCGACCGGTACGTGCGGGTTGATGGCGAGGTCGTTCGCATCGACCCGTTCGAGGACACGGACGCTTACGGCCGGTCAGCGAGCTTCCGCCGGGTTCCGGGACTGGCCGACGGGACCGCGATTTCGTTGAATGTTGGAGCAGATTCTTATCTCATCCACGACCGGGGCAGACTGGTGATCGGCGGACCCGGAAATGACCGCGACGCGCGCCGACGTGCGACGTTCCGGCTCGAATAGCGGTCACAATGGGTGCGCTGAAGCGAGGCCGACGGGTGTTATCGCTAACATCATCGGTCTAGACCAAAGGATCGGAGATCGTCCGTGGAGCAGAAGACTCAGCGTGACCCCGCGATGACCGACGTCGCCCGCCTCGCCGGGGTTTCGCACCAGACGGTCTCGCGTGTGCTCAACGAGCACCCGAACGTCCGCGAGCAGACCCGCCTGCGGGTGCGCGCCGCCATCAAGGAGCTCGGCTACCGCCCCAACCGGGCGGCTCGCGCGCTGGTCACGGGCAAGACGCAGCTGATCGGCGTGGTGGCGCAGAACTCGACGCTGTACGGCCCGGCCTCGCTGCTGTCCGCCTTCGAGGAGGCGGCGAACGAGGCCGGGTTCGCGGTGAGCGTCGGCAGGGTCAAGGTGCTCGACCGCGAGTCGATAGCAGCCGCGGTCGAACGCCACCGCGACCAGCGCGTGGCCGGCATCGTGGTGATCGCCCCGAACTCGTCGGCCGCCGACGCGCTGGCCGACGTGCCGGCCGAACTGCCGCTGGTGACCGTGGACGGCGACCCCGAACGCCCGACGCCGCTGGTCACGGTGGACCAGCGGTCGGGTGCGTTCGACGCGACAACGCACCTGCTGCAGGCCGGACACGAGACGGTGTGGCACGTGTCCGGGCCCACGGACTGGTTCGACGCGGCCGGCCGCGTGCAGGGCTGGCGTCAGGCCCTGGAGTCGGTGCACGCCGAGGTGCCGCCGGTGATGGCGGCCGACTGGAGCGCCGCGGCCGGGTACAAGGCCGGGCAGATGCTGGCCAGGATGCCCGAGGTCACCGCCGTGTTCGCCTCGAACGACCACCTCGCACTCGGGGTGCTGCGGGCGATGCACGAGCGCGGCCGCCGGGTGCCGCACGACGTCAGCGTCGTCGGGTTCGACGACGTGCCGGAGGCGGCCTACTTCATCCCGCCGCTCACGACAGTCCGCCCGGACTTCGCGGCGGTGGCGCGGGAGACGCTCGGGCTGCTGCTCGAGCAGGTCAGCGAAGGGGAGTCGGCTCGGCCGCGGCGGACGATCGCTCCGGTTCTGGTCGAACGGGAGAGCGTGGGGCCGCCAGCGGCCTGACATTGCTGTGGTCAGCGCGGGTGCTGGTGGTGCGGGGCACGGTGGGTCCACCCGCGGCGTGACTTGGTTGTGGACGGTTCCGCTCACGACGATCCGTCCTGTTTCTCGGCGGTGGGGCGGGAGGGCGTCGGGCTACCGCCGGCTATCGGACAACAAGCCCGTGCCGACGTCGGCGCGGGTTGTTTGTCGTGCGTTCACTCCGGTGCTCATACCGGTTCTATCAAGGGTTTCAGGACGTTCGAACGGCATCTTGACGGACGGAATGTTAGCGATAACACTCAGCTCGTGACTGACGAGACGAATGCTTCCGACGCCTGTGTGGTGGGCGTCGACTTCGGCACCCTGTCCGGTCGCGCGGTGGTGGTTCGTGTTCGTGACGGTGCCGAGCTCGGCACCGCGGTTCACGAGTACCGCCACGGCGTGGTGGACCGCGTGTTGCCCGTGACGGGCGAGGCCCTGCCGCCGGAGTGGGCGCTGCAGGTCCCCGCCGACTACCTCGACGTCCTGCGGTTCGCCGTCCCGCAGGCCGTCGAGGCCGCGGGTGTCGGGGCGAAGCAGGTCATCGGGATCGGTACGGACTTCACGGCCTGCACGATGGTTCCGGTGACGGTGGATGGAACGCCGTTGTGCGAGCTGCCGGAGTACGAGCGCAACCCGCACGCGTACGTCAAGCTGTGGCGCCACCACGCCGCCCAGCCGCAGGCCGACCGCATCAACGACCTGGCGCGCCAACGGAAAGAGCCGTGGCTGCCGCGCTACGGCGGGCTGATCTCCTCGGAATGGGAGTTCGCCAAGGGCCTGCAGGTGCTGGAGGAAGCGCCCGAGGTCTACGACGCGATGGCCCGCTGGGTCGAGGCCGCCGACTGGATCATCTGGCAGCTCACCGGCGTCTACACCCGCAACGCCTGCACCGCCGGCTACAAGGGAATCCTCCAGGACGGCGCGTATCCGGGCGAGGAGTTCCTGGCCGAGCTCAACCCGAAGTTCGCGACGTTCGTCAAGGACAAGCTCGACCACCCGTTGTCGGCGCTGGGCGACAAGGCCGGAACCCTCACCACGAAAGCAGCGGAACTGACCGGGCTGCCGGAGGGGATCGCCGTCGCGGTCGGCAACGTCGACGCGCACGTCACCGCGCCCGCCGCGCAAGCCGTGGAGCCGGGCCAGATGGTCGCGATCATGGGCACTTCCACTTGCCACGTGATGAGCGGCGACGTGCTGCGCGAGGTGCCGGGCATGTGCGGCGTGGTCGACGGCGGGATCATCAAGGGCCTCTGGGGTTACGAGGCCGGGCAGAGCGGCGTCGGCGACATCTTCGCGTGGTTCGTGAACAACCAGGTGCCGCCCGCCTACCACGACGAGGCGTGCGAGCGCGGGATCAGCGTGCACGAACTGCTTTCCGAGCTGGCGGCGACGCAGGCCGTCGGCGAGCACGGGCTGGTCGCGCTGGACTGGCACAGCGGCAACAGGTCCGTGCTGGTCGACCACGAGCTGTCCGGTGTGGTCCTCGGGCAGACGCTGGCGACGAAGGCCGAGGACGTCTACCGCGCACTGCTGGAGGCCACGGCGTTCGGCACGCGGGTGATCGTGGACGCGTTCACCGACGCGGGCGTGCCGGTGACCGAGCTGGTGATCGCGGGCGGCCTCACCAAGAACACGCTCCTGATGCAGATCTACTCCGACGTCACCGACCTGCCGTTGTCCGTCATCGGCTCCGCCCAGGGACCCGCGCTCGGTTCAGCGATCCACGCTGCGGTCGCCGCGGGCGCCTATGAGGACGTCCGGGCAGCCGCGAAGGCCATGGGATCGGTGCGCCGCAACGTCTTCACGCCCATCCCGGACAACGTCGACGCCTACGAACGGTTGTTCCTGGAGTACCAGGAGCTGCACGACCACTTCGGTCGCGGTGGCAACGATGTCATGCGCCGGCTGCGCAAGCTCCGTCGTGACGCGCTGGAGGGGAAGAACTGATGTCCGCCACGGCAGAGCTGCGCCGCACGGTCGCCGACCTGCACCGCGAGCTGACGAAGTACGAGCTCGTGATCTGGACCGCGGGCAACGTCTCCGCGCGCGTGCCCGGCCACGAGCTGATGGTGATCAAGCCGTCCGGGGTGTCCTACGACGAGCTCGGGCCTGACGCCATGGTCGTCACCGACCTGCACGGCAACCTCGTGGAAGGCGACCTGAGCCCCTCCTCGGACACCGCGGCGCACGCGTACGTGTACCGGCACATGCCCGGCGTGAACGGTGTCGTGCACACGCACTCCCCTTATGCCACGGCGTGGGCGGCGCGCGGCGAGCCCATCCCGTGCGTGCTGACGATGATCGCGGACGAGTTCGGCGGCGAGATCCCGGTCGGACCGTTCGCGCTGATCGGCGACGACTCGATCGGCAAGGGCATCGTGGAGACGTTGAAGGCCAGCAGGTCGAAAGCCGTGCTGATGCGCAACCACGGCCCGTTCACCGTCGGCCCGAGCGCGCGGTCGGCGGTGAAGTCCGCGGTGATGTTGGAGGACGTCGCACGCACTGTCCACTTCGCACTCCAGCTCGGCAAGGCCCCCGCGATCGACCAGCAGGACGTCGACCGGCTTTATGAGCGCTACCAGAACGTCTACGGGCAGTGAGCCCACGAGGAGAGCAGATGTCGTTCGCGGGCAAGCCACAGGTCTGGTTCCTCACCGGCAGCCAGCACCTGTACGGCCAGGAGACGCTCGACCAGGTGGCCGCGCAGTCCCAGCAGATCCAGCGGATGCTCAGCGAGTCGGGCCGGATCAGCGCCGAGATCGTGTGGAAACCGGTGTTGACGGACACGGCCGCGATCCGCACGGCGATGCAGAACGCCAACAACGACCCGTCGTGCGTCGGCGTGATCGCGTGGATGCACACGTTCTCGCCGGCGAAGATGTGGATCACCGGGCTCGACCTGCTGCGCAAGCCGCTGCTGCACCTGCACACCCAGCTCAACGAGGCGCTGCCGTGGTCCAGCATCGACATGGACTTCATGAACCTCAACCAGGCCGCGCACGGTGACCGCGAGTTCGCCTACGTGCAGACGCGCATCGGGGTGGCGCGCAAGACCGTGGCGGGACACGCCGGCGATCCGCACCTGGCCGAGCGGATCGACGGCTGGGCGCGGGCCGCCGCCGGTCTCGCGCACCTGCGCGGGCTGAAGCTGGCGCGGTTCGGCGACAACATGCGCGACGTCGCGGTGACCGAAGGCGACAAGGTCGAGGCGGAGCTGCGGTTCGGCGTCTCGGTCAACACCTACGGCGTCAACGACCTCGTGGCCGTGGTCGACGCGGTGCCGGACGCCGACATCGACCTGCTGGTGGCCGACTACGCCGAGGCGTACCGGCTCGCGCCCGAGCTGGCGCGCGGAGGAGAGCGGCACGCGTCACTCAGGTACGCCGCCCGCATCGAGATCGGTCTGCGATCCTTTTTGGACGACGGCGGGTTCGGTGCGTTCACGACGAACTTCCAGGACCTGGGCGGGTTGCGCCAGCTGCCGGGCCTCGCCGTGCAGCGGCTGATGGCCGACGGCTACGGCTTCGGCGGCGAAGGTGACTGGAAGACCTCGGCGTTGCTGGCCGCCGTGAAGGTGATGGGCGCCGGCACCGGTCGCGGCACGTCGTTCATGGAGGACTACACCTACCACTTCGGACCGGGTGTGCCGAAGGTGCTGGGCGCGCACATGCTGGAGGTGTGCCCGACGATCGCGGACGGCGTGCCGTCGTGCGAGATCCACCCGCTCGGTATCGGCGACCGGGAGGACCCGGTGCGGCTGGTGTTCGACGCGGCGGCCGGCCCGGCCGTGGTGATCGGTCTCGCCGACCTCGGCGACCGCTTCCGGTTGGTGGCCAACGAGGTCGAGGTCGTCGGCCCGGACGAGCCGCTGCCGAACCTGCCGGTCGCGCGGGCGGTGTGGCGGCCGGCGCCGTCGCTCACGACGTCCGCCGAGTGCTGGCTCACCGCGGGCGGCCCGCACCACACCGTGCTCACGCAGGCCGTCGGCGCGGAACCGTTGCGGGACTTCGCGACCATGGCGGCCACCGAACTGGTGCTGATCGACGCGGCGACGACCCCGGACCAGTTCGGCGATCGGCTGCGCTGGAACTCCGCCTACCACCGCCTGGCCGCGGGGATGCGCTGACTGAGGTCGCCGGCGTAGAACGCGGCGATCCGCTTCCAGGTCGCCACGGGGTTGGAGTACAGCGGGAGGTGCCCGCTGTGCGGGATCTCCGCGAGCTCCACCCCGTGCGCGTCCAGGGACGGCAGATAGGACAGTGACGCGCACTCCTCGCCGTAGAGGTACATCCTCGGGAAGGGGAGTGCGAGGAACTTGTTCAGCAGGTCGCCGTGGTCGGCCAGTTCGAGCACCGACCGGAAGATGCTGTGCACGGCGCCGCGGCGCACCTTGTGCGGGAGGTTCGCCGCGTACAGGCCGCTCGAGTACCCCGGCGCGTGGCGGATGCCCTCCACGAACTGTCCGAAGACGTCGCCCTGGTTCTGATGCGACAGCACCTGCCTGGTCGGCTCGCAGTCCTCGGGGGCCAGCGTGCCCTTGATGTTGACGAAGCTCAGGACCCGGCCCGGTTCGCGGTGCGCGAGCAGCAGCGCGGTGAGACCTCCGAGCGAATGCCCGACGAGGTGGTACCTGCCGATGCCTGCCCGATCGAGCATCGCGCGTGCGGTGTCCACCAGGAACGGCACGTCGATCGCCCCGAGATCGGCGCATTCCGTGGCACCGCAGCCCGGTGCGTCGTAGGCGAGGAAGGCGCGGCCGGCGAAGTCGTGCCGCTGCGTTATGTCGGTGTAGTCCTCCTTGCTCGTGCCGAAGCCGTGCAGGAACACGATCGGCTCCGTGTCTCCGCCGCGGTGCACCGCGGCGATCTTGAGGTTCACGCCCTGGACTCTCAGGCGAACCAGTTCGTGCACGACTCTTTGCCCCAGCGGCATGTCGGTCCCCGAATTCTGCGCAGGTGCGATCTGCGGTACGAGACATGCAGCATGGCACCTGCTGTGAGCGCTCACAAGTAGTTGAACCCTTGACCGTCCCGGTCCGTATCCCGGTGTGCCGGCAAATTTCGTCCACCAATTCGTGAGGGTTCGAACATGTCGAGAGCACATGCAAAACCAGAGCGCGGCAAGCGGGTGCTCGTTGCCGGAATCGCCGTCGCCGCCTCCCTGACCGCTGCGACAGCGGTCGCGGCGTTCGCGATGAACGACGGCGGCAGCACTCAGTCGATCGCCTGTCCGCAACCCGTCGTGCCCGCGGTTCCGGCCCAGGCGCAGGCCGAGGTGCAGCGTGAACTGGCCAATCTGGACAAGCAGATAGCCGAGGCGAACAACCGGCTGCGCACGTCCGCGGGCGAGGGCGGGCCGAACTTCGTGCAGAACGCGATTCTCGGTCCGCTCGCGAGCAAGCGGGTCGCCGCGTTGAACCGGATCGAGACCGCCATCGGTCGCGTCGCGGAGAAGCCGGAGGGTCTCGAACGGTTCGCCACCTGCGGACTTGGTCAGGCGCCCGCGGTGTCCTCGCCGCCGACGACGTCTCGTTCGTCGTCCACCGGAACGGGGTCGGGCACCGGGTCGTCGGCGTCGGGGAAGACGATCGAGTGTCCGTTGCCGGTGCTGCAGAACGTTCCCGCCAGGGCTCAGGCCGAAGTGGACCGGGAGCTCGCGAACCTGAGCAAGCAGCAGGCCGAGGCGAACGACCGGCTGCGCACGTCGGCCGGGCAGGGCGGGCCGAACTTCGTGCAGAACGCGATTCTCGGGCCGTTGGCGAGCAAGCGGACCGCCGCGCTCGACCGGATCGCGATCGCCATCGGCCGCGCGGGAACGCGGCCTCAGGGACTGGAACGCTTCGCCACCTGTTCGCTCAAGTAACTCTCCTCGGGGTTCGAGCGCCAGGCCCGCCTCCTCGGGGGCGAGCGTTGCCAGGGGTCCTGCTGAGCGGACGCGCCACCGCTCGGCAGGACCTTGACGCACTACCGGCAGGTGGGTAGATGTTAACGCGAACATCGTCCCGTTCAACGGAGAACCGATGACCAGAATCCCTGCCTTTCTCGCCGCTTCGGCGCTCGCACTGTCCACAGTGGTCTCAAGCTTTCCTGCAGCGGCCGCCGTGGAATCTGTGACCGTGCGGCCGGATCCGACGTATCAGCAAGAGCCGTTCCAGGGCTGGGGCACGAGCCTCATCTGGTTCGCGAACGCCACCGGGGGCTACCCGGACGAGATCCGCAACCAGCTCGCGGAGCTGCTGTTCGGTGAGGACGGGCTGAACCTCAACATCGCCCGGTACAACATCGGCGGCGGCAACGCCCCGGACGTGCCGCAGTACCTCCGCGCGGGTGCGGCTGTGCCCGGCTGGTGGAAGGCGCCCGCGGGTACGAAGCGCACCGACACCGACTGGTGGAAGCCCGGTGATCCCCGCTTCTTCGACGCCTCGGCGGACCCGAACCAGCGCTGGTGGGTCGACCGGATCAAGTCGCAGGTCACCAAGTGGGAGGCGTTCAGCAACTCCCCGCCGTGGTTCCAGACCGTCAGCGGCTATGTCTCAGGCGGCTTCGACGCGACCGCGGACCAGCTGCGCGAGGACCGCGTCAAGGACTTCGCCGCGTACATGGCGCAGGCGACCGCCGAACTTGAACGCTCACACGGGATCAGGTTCGCGACGGTGGATCCGTTCAACGAGCCGAACACCCCGTACTGGCGCACCACGCTCGGCCCGGACGGCAACCCGACCGGTGGCCGGCAGGAGGGTGCGCACATGAGCCCCGCGCTGCAGGCGAAGGTCGTGCCCGCGATGGCGGAAGCGTTGCGCGCCAGCCGGTTGAAGGCCGTCGTGTCCGCTCCGGACGAGACCAACCCCGGCATCTTCGCAGAGGACTGGGCGGGCTACCCGGCGTCCGTGCGCGAGAAGGTCGGGCAGTTGAACGTGCACACCTACGGCCAGGACCGTCGCACGTCCGCGCGCGACATCGCCAAGGGCGCGAACAAGCCGCTGTGGATGAGCGAGGTCGACGGGTCGTGGGGCACTTCGCAGAACTTCACCGCGATGGACTCCGGCCTGGGCATCGCCGCACGGGTGATCGACGACGTCCGGGAGCTGGAGCCAAGCGCCTGGCTGCTCTGGCAGGCGATCGAGGACTACGACAACATGAAGCCCGGTGGTGAGACGCCGAACGGCATGAACTGGGGCGTCGTCCAGATCCCGTTCAACTGCGGCCCGCAGGACACGCTCGCCACGTGCCCGGCCCGCGTCAACACGAAGTTCCACACGCTGCGGAACTTCACCCACTACGTGAAGCCCGGCGACCGCATGATCAAGGTCAACACCAGGACCGATCTCGCGGCGGTGCGCAACACCGAGCTGAAGACCGTGGTGCACCTGAACCAGTCCGAGCAGCCGCAGTCCGTGACGCTCGACGTCTCGGCGTTCGGTTCGGTGCGGCCGAACGCTTCCGTGCGGCCCATCGTCACCGACATGTTCGGCGCGCTGGTGAAGGGCGCCCCGGTGCGCGTCAAGGACAAGAAGGCCACGCTCACCGTGCCGGCCAAGTCCGTCGTCACGTTCGACGTCACCGGTGTCAGCGGCCTGAACCGTGCCGAGGCGCTGGGCGGCAGCCACCGGCTCACCGGCGTGCAGAGCGGCAAGTCCCTTGCGCCTTCGGGAACCTCGTTGGTCCAGCGCACCACTGATGTGAACGCGACCAACCAGGTGTGGAAGCTGGAACGGCGGACGGGCGGGTACGGCAACGACGTCCAGTTCTCCGTGGTCAACGCCGCGACGGGGCAGCGGATCGCCGCTGTGAACGGTAACGCCGCGCTGACTTCCACCGACAGTCCCGCAGCCAGGTGGGTGCTCTCGTCCACCGGGGACGGCAGCTGGACGTTCGTGAACGCCGCCACCGGCGCGCTGCTCGACGTGGTCGGGGAGTCGCGTGAGGACGGTGCGAGAATCGGTTTGTACCACGCGACTTCCGGTGCGAACCAACGTTGGACAGCTTCTTCAGTCAGATAGTCCGGAAAGCCAGTTAGTCGGGAGTGACGGTGGCGCGCAGCCAGTTGCTGGTGTTGTTGGTACTGCTCACCGGAGCGTGCACGGCTGATCCGGCCGCGCCGCCACCGTCCACTCGCCCTTCGATGAAACCGCCCACGCTCATCAACGAGGTGGTGCCGCCGCAGGACGTCCTGACCGTCGTGCGCGACGTGATCGACGGCCGCACGGTCGAGCTGGCCGACGGCTCCCGCGTGCGGGTCGCCCTGCTGGCAGCACCCGCCGCGTGCTGGTCAGAGGCCGCGCTGACGTTCGCCAGGACCACCCTGCTGGCCGGGTCGGTCCGGACCACCGGCATCGCGCCCGGCGAGGTGCACCTGGTGCTGGAGGACGGCACCGACTACGCGGTCCTGGCCGTGCAACAAGGCGCTCTGCGGCCGGAAGGTGTCGACGGTGGACCGCTGATCAACGCCGAAGCCGAGGCCTCCGCCGCCAAGCGCGGTCTGTGGGGCCCGCCCTGCGACGGGTCGGCCACGGCGCCGCCATCTCCTTCCCGGACCACAACAACGCAGCCGGTGTCTCGCCCGGCGCCCACCACCACGACCACCCCGCCACCGCCCGCGCGGACGTGCGCCGTCGCCTACCGGATCACCGGGCAGTGGCAGGGCGGCTTCCAGGCCAGTGTGACCGTGCGCAACACCGGCACCACAACGGCCAACGGCTGGACGCTGCGGTGGGCCATGACCAACGGCGACTCCGTCCGGGAGATGTGGAACGCGTCGGCGCGGCAGTCCGGTGCGACCGTCAACGCGGTGAACGCCGACTACAACCCGCAGATCGCACCGGGCGGCTCGGTGCAGATCGGATACAACGGAAATTCGCGCGGTTCACACGCAGTGCCCACCGCGTTCACGTTCAACGGAGCCCAATGCTCGGTTGAGTGAGGCTCGCGCTGCACTTTCTCCAACTCCTGGCATCATTCCTGCTGTCTGTCGTCGAGCGATTTGAGACGGGCGATTTGGGACGGGCGAGCACGTCGCGGAATGTTTCGTGGCGGACCGCACCTGCGGCCGTCCCGGATTCCCAGCAGCACCGACATCTGACGGGGAGCTCATGACAACGCCGAGCACGGGGTGGCAGGAAGTCGTTGCCCCGGACGAAGAACAGCGGCACAAGCGGCAGGCGGACCTGTTCGCCGAGATGCAGCGGCGCAAGTCCGGCCGGTTCGGCACCGGCCGCGCGCTGCACCGCAAGCAACGACCGGCGCTGCGAGCCACGCTCGAGGTGCCGGCCGACCTGCCGCAGGAGGCCAAGCACGGCATCTTCGCCACCGAGGCGAACTACGAGGTGTGGGTCCGGCTGTCCAACGGCGGCTTCGACCGCGCTCCCGACCGCGTGCCGGACATCCGGGGTTTCGCCTTCAAGGTGCTCGGTGTCGACGGTCAGTCGGTGTTCGGCGGTCCGGCCGCGAGCCAGGACTTCGTGCTGATCAACCACGAGAAGTTCAGCTCCTCGACCAGCAAGGAGTTCAGCCAGGTCACCCTCGCCGGCGGTGGTGGCCTGAGCGGCATCCTCCGTGCACTGCTGCGGTCGCCGCGGTTGTTCAGGGATCTCAAGGAAGTGCGCGGTGCGTTGAACAAGCCGTTCAGCGGGTTCGCCACGGAGGACTTCTTCAGCGCGGCCCCGATCTCGTGCGGCCCGTACGCGGTGCGCGTCCGGGTGCGGGCGGCGTCCGGTGAGCTGAATCCTCAGGCGAGTGATGACTGGTCGGCGGACATCTACGCCCGCCTGGCCGAGGCTCCGCTGGTGTACGAGGTGCAGCTGCAGTTCTTCCTCGACGAGGAGCGCACTCCGATCGAGGACGCCGCGGCGATCTGGGACTCGCCGTACCAGACCGTGGCACGACTGGTGATCGGGCGGCAGGAGCCGGACGAGGAGTTCGCGGCCGAGGTCGAGGCCGCGAAGTTCGACCCGTGGAACGCGATCGTGGAACACCGGCCGTTGGGTGAGGTGATGCGCGCACGCAAGGCGGCCTACCGTCCGAGTCAGCTGGGGCGGGGCGCCGTCTGACCGTCACGGGCAGACGTTCGACGTGCTGTTGTTCAGCTTGAGGTCGCGGAACGTCGTGTTGGTGCCACAAGGGCTTTCGCGGACCGACGAGTTGGTCACCGTCAGGTTCTGGACGGTGATGTCGCGGTTGTTCGGGAACTCCGAGCGGGCCGCCAGCCGGATCTCGCCGCCACCGGTCACGGTGCCGCTCTGCGCGGCGAGGTTCACGTTCTGGCAGTTCTCGATCAGCACCGCGTTGTTGCCGGTGTTCGCGAGATCGACGTGGTCGATCGTGAGCCCGCCGCTCTCCGAAACGCAGAACACGCCACGGCCGCCGCCGCGGGCCCGCACTGTGCCGACCCGGATGTTGGTGGGGTAGCTGGAACCGATGCGGCCGTTGCGGTTGGCCGTGCGGAACGCCGCGTAGCCGGTGCCCGCGCCTGCGTTCTCGGCGTCGACCGTGCCGACGGTGGCGTTGACGGTGTCGTTGAGCAGCAAGCCGGACTCGCCGACGTTGCGGGCCGTCACCGTGCCGATCGTGATGCCGTCCACGCCGTACGTCTCGACGGCGTGGCTGCTCGCGCCGGACACGAACACGTTGTCCATCCTGATGTTCCGGCTGCGCACGCTGGTGTTGCCGCGGTTGTCGACGCGCACGCCGAGGCCGCCGGACAGGCGCATGTCGATCTGCCCGAGGGTGAGGTTGTCGACGTTGCGCATGAAGATCCCGTACAGCGGCCGGCCGGTGAGGCTGAGGTAGCGGACCTCGACGTCGCGGGTGCCCCTGGAGTAGATCGGCGCCTGGTCACCGGATCCGGTACCCGTCACGTTGATCGTGCCGCAGACGTCGATGCCGGTGTAGCTCGGCAACGAGATCCGCGAACCGGCGCTCATCGAACCGCTTCCGCGCACCAGCACCCACTGCTTCGCGGTGCGTCCCGCGGTCAGGCTGCCGACCGCGGCCTGGACGGCGGCGCGCAGGTCGCCGCCGGTGTAGACGGTCCGGCCACCGTTGCGGGCCGTCCAGGTGCTGCCGTTCAGCACCGCCTCGGCGTTGAACGCACGGTCGCCGCACGCCAGGATCCGGGGTTCGGCGCCCGCGGGCGACACGCCACCGAGCACGGTCGCGGCGACGATCACACCCACTCTCCACCTGCTGGAGAACATGCGAAATCTCCCTCCGATAAGGGAATGCAGGGAATCGGCGGGGGCTTCCTCACCAGGCACGTTATCGCTAACGTTCCTTCCAGAAAAGGGTAATCGAAGCGATTCGATTCGAATTCGAACGGCGAAAGCGGTCGAATGAAATTCAGCAACGGGTACTGGCTGCTGCGCGACGGTGTGCAGGCGGCGCATCCGGTCGAGGTCTACGACATCATGCAGTCGGCGGGGGAGCTGGTCGTCCACGCGCCGACCCGGCCGATCCGCCACCGCGGTGACCTGTTGCAGGGTCCGGTGGCGACCGTGCGGTTCTCCTCGCCGATGCCGGACGTGATCGGGGTGAGCCTGACGCACTTCGAGGGTGAACGGCGCCGGCTGCCGGAGTTCGCGCTGGCCACCGCGGAGCCCCATGTGCACCTCACGGAGGACTCGCTCACGTCCGGTGCGCTGGAGGTGAGGGTCAGCCGCGACTGGAAGGTCGAGTTCGCGGCCGGCGGCGAGGTGCTGACGTCCAGCTCCGTCAAGGGCATGGGGTTCATGGCCGTGGACGGCAAGCACTACGTCCGCGATCAGCTCGCTCTCGGTGTCGGCGAGGTGGTGTACGGGCTCGGCGAGCGATTCGGGCCGCTGGTGCGCAACGGTCAGGTGGTCGACATCTGGAACGCGGACGGTGGCACGAGCAGCGAGCAGGCGTACAAGAACGTGCCGTTCTACCTGACGAACGCGGGCTACGGCGTGTTCGTCAACCATCCTGGCCACGTCTCGTTCGAGGTCGCCTCGGAAAAGGTGTCGTGCGTGCAGTTCAGCGTCGAGGGGCAGACGCTGGAGTACTTCGTGATCCACGGTCCCAGCCCCAAGGAGATCCTGCGCAAGTACACCCTGTTGACCGGCCGCCCCACGATGCCGCCGGCGTGGTCGTTCGGTCTGTGGCTGTCCACGTCCTTCACGACGTCGTACGACGAGCAAACGGTGTCCGGCTTCATCGACGGCATGATCGAGCGCGACCTGCCGTTGAGCGTCTTCCACTTCGACTGCTTCTGGATGCGCGAGTACAACTGGTGCGACTTCGAGTGGGACCCGCGCACCTTCCCCGACCCGGTCGGCATGCTGGAGCGGCTGAAAGCGCGCGACCTGCGGATCTCCGTCTGGATCAACCCGTATGTGGGGCAACGGTCTCCGCTGTTCGCCGAGGGAGTCGAGGGCGGCTATCTGCTCAAGCGTCCCGGCGGTGACGTGTGGCAGTGGGATCTCTGGCAACCGGGGATGGCCCTGGTGGACTTCAGCAATCCGGCCGCCCGCGAGTGGTACGCGTCCAAACTGGATGCTCTGCTCGATCAGGGCGTGGACTGCTTCAAGACCGACTTCGGCGAACGCGTCCCGACCGACGTCGAGTACTTCGACGGTTCCGACCCCGAGCGGATGCACAACTACTACGCCTATCTCTACAACAAGACCGTCTTCGAGGTGCTGCGCAAACGTCGCGGCGACGGTGACGCCGTCGTGTTCGCCCGCGCGGCCACCGCGGGATCGCAGCAGTTCCCGGTGCACTGGGGCGGAGACTGCGAGTCGACCTACGAGGCCATGGCCGAGAGCCTGCGCGGCGGACTCTCCCTGGGACTGTCCGGGTTCGGCTACTGGAGCCACGACATCGGCGGCTTCGAGGGCACCCCGGACCCGGCGTTGTTCAAGCGGTGGATCGCGTTCGGCCTGCTGTCGTCGCACAGCCGCCTGCACGGCAGCTCGTCGTACCGGGTGCCGTGGCTGTTCGACGAGGAGGCCGTCGACGTGCTGCGGGTGTTCGCGAAGCTCAAGGCCCGGCTGATGCCGTACCTGCACCACGCCGCGTTGCAAGCCGCCACCGAGGGAACGCCGATGATGCGGGCGATGGCGCTGGAGTTCCCGGACGACCCCGCGTGCACGCACCTCGAACGCCAGTACATGCTCGGCGACAGCCTTCTGGTGGCACCCGTGTTCTCCGACAGCGGTGAGGTGTCGTTCTACGTGCCGGAGGGCACCTGGACCGAGTTCTTCACCGGCGCCGAGGTGCCCGGTGGCCGGTGGACAACGATGACTTGCGACTTCCTCACCGTGCCGTTGCTCGTCCGGCCGAACACCGTTCTGCCGCTCGGGAGCGTCGACGATCGGCCGGACTACGACTACGCCGAGGGCGTCACGTTGCGGATCCACCACCTCGACGACGGCGCCTCGATCACCACCGAGGTCGCCGGTTCCACGTTCCGCACTCGCCGCCGCGGCAACCGGATCGACGTCGATGCCGAGGCGCCGCCGTCCGCGTGGCAGGTCCAGTTCCCCGGCGGAGAGCCGATCGCGGGCGGCGACGGCCGGTGGTCAGGTCACCTGAGGTAACTGGAAAGCGGAATCCGTTGGTCGCGCAGGGCCTTGGCGACGACACCGGCGATCTGCCTGGCTCCGGCAGCCTCGAAGTGGGTGTGGTCGTTGCAGAAGAAGGCACCGACCGCGCCCCTGGTGTAGTCACCGTCGTTGGGGCACAGCTTGAGCGTGTTGTAGAGCGTGTAGCTCAGCTTGTGCAGGTCGATGACGGTCACACCCGCGGCCCTGCCGGCGTCGAACGTCTCGGTGAGGAAGCCTCGGGTGCCGACGGCCGAGCTGCCGCTGCACCTGATCGCCGAGACGGGGGTGAGGAAGATCGGGGTGACCCCGCGGTCCCTGGCCGCCTTGGCCATCAGGGCGAGGAGGTCCTTGTACCGCGCGGAACCGACGTGCCTGGGGCAGTCGCGGCTGCCGTCGTTGATCCCGAACTGGATCATCAGGTAGTCGCCGGCCTTCATCCCGTTCGCCGGGTCGAGCATGTTCTGCCACCGCGGGTGGAAGGTCCTGGGGCTCACGACGCACTCACCGGCGGAGTCCTTGGTGTTCTTGACGTTGGACTCGTACAGCCAGGTCTGGAGGCTCCGGCCCGCCACGGCGCTGTTCACCACGGTGACGTCGCCGGTGAAGAGCGGGTCGAACTGGCTGCCCCAGCCGGCCGGGCAGCTGGACCGCGGGTCGGACATCGTGGAGTCACCGGCGAGCCACACCTTCACGCTCGCCGCGGTGGTGGACGTTCCGGTGGCGGGGGAGCAGTCGGGATGATCAGCCGATGCGGGACGGGCACCGGTGACGAACGGCAGGACGGCGAGCGCGACCAAGGTCAGAACACGTTTCCGCACGATTGTCTCCAGACGGCAGGGTTGTCTGATTCAGACGACAGGAAAACGATGCCCGAGCGTAGCTGGGAAAGCGCTTTCCGGCTGCGGAGAGAAGCCGTTCGACAGTCATTCGACTCGAACGAGGTCGAAATGAGCCGATCGGGTCCCCCGTCCGTACCCCGTGGCATGAGCCTCTACAAAGGACAGCCTCTCGTGCTGAAGGTCGCGGCGGGCCTGCTCGGCCTGACCGCGGTCGGTGCGCTCGTGGTGGCTACTACGAGCAGCGGCGAGTCCGCTCTGGCCGACGGGGCGGACAAGGGCTTGTTCGTCGACATCACGAAGGTCCAGCCGAACGTCAGGAAACCCAGACCGGGCAACGGCGCCACGACAGGCACGTTCACGGTCGACTGCGGCCGGAACGAGAACGGGCACTTCAACCCGGACAACTTCATCGCGCAGCCCGGTGTCCGCAACGGTGCCCAGCACCTGCACGACTACGTCGGCAACCTGTCGACCGACGCGGACTCGAACAACAAGTCGCTGGAAGCGGCCGGTACGACGTGCAAGAACGGCGACAAGTCGGCTTACTTCTGGCCGGTGGTGCGCATTGACGACGACGATGACGCCGAAGCCGGTGCCAAGGTGGTGAACTGCCCGGACGTGAAGAGCAAGCTGCCGAACGTGCCGGGCCAGGCCAAGGCCGAGGTCGATCGCAACCTGGAGTTGCTCAAGACCCAGATCGACGAGGCGAACAAGCGGCTGGCCAAGAACGAGAACCCGCGCGATCCCAACTTCAACCAGAACGCGATCGTGGGACCGTTGAAGGACAAGCGGGTCGCCACCATCGACCGGATCGCCATCGCGATCGGCCGCAACGCGCAACGCCCGCAGGGACTGGAGAAACTGGCGCCGTGCAAGCTCGAGGGCGGCGAGGGTGGCGGTGAGAACGAACTGCCCGGCAACGACGGCGAGATCCAGCGTCCGGAGGTCGTCGACCTCACCTTCCGCGGTTCGCCGGTCGGCAAGGTGGTCGCGATGCCGAAGTTCCTGCGTGTCCTGTACGGCGACGCCAAGGTCTCGACCAACGGCACCAAGAACGCCCGCGACTCGTGGACCTGCACGGGCTTCGAGGACAAGGTTCTGATCAACAAGTACCCGATCTGCCCGCAGGGCTCGAAGGTCAAGCGCATCCACGACTTCCCGAGCTGCTGGGACGGCAAGAACATCGACTCGAAGAACCACCGCGACCACATCGTCTTCCCCGACGGGAACGGCAAGTGTCGCAACGGCTTCAAGGCCGTTCCCCAGCTGCGCATCTCGCTCACCTACAACATCCCCCGCGACATCCAGCAACGCGGCCAGTACGCGGTCGACTCCTTCCCGGAGGAGGATCACAACCCGTTCTCCGACCACGACGACTTCGCGAACGTGATGTCGCAGCAGATCATGGACAGGCTCGTCAACTGCGTGAACACCGGCAAGAAGTGCCGGGAGTGAATTGTTCTGACGTCGTTCGACGATTCGGCAGATCGAATCCGTCGAAGCGCATCGATTTCTGGCAGGCGTCTTGACGAGGTCAGGGCGCCGTGCCAGTTTTCGGTTCATGTCGCGGCTTTTCGTTGAAACACAGTGGTTCCGACGATGGATCAGTGCGGCGGTGGCCGCGGCAGCGGTCATGGCCGTGAGCGCGGTGCCGGTGGCCGCCTCGGCGGAGTTCCGGGCGCGTGGCGCGATGGATCAGGTCGCGGCGATGCAACCGGGGTGGAACCTCGGCAACACGCTCGACTCGACCGGCGGCGACGAGACGTCCTGGGGCAACCCGCGCATCACGGAAGCCTTGCTGGACAACGTGAAGGCCCAAGGCTTCAGGAGCATCCGGCTGCCGGTCACGTGGAGCGCTCACCTCGCGCCGGACGGCACGATCGAGGCGGCGTACCTCGACCGCGTCAAGGAGGTCGTGCGCTGGACGCTGGCGCGCGACCTCCACGTGATGGTCAACATCCACCACGACTCGTGGCAGTGGATCAACACCATGCCGGCCGATCGCACCGGTGTGTTGAACCGCTTCAACAAAGTCTGGACACAGCTGGCGGCCGCGTTCCGGGACTTCGGGCCGAAACTGACGCTGGAGAGCGTCAACGAACCGCAGTTCGCCGGCAGCTCCGGCCAGGCGCAGGAGATCGCGCTGCTGAACGAGCTCAACGCGTCGTTCCGCGACATCGTGCGCCGGTCGGGAGGCAACAACACCGGTCGCCTCCTGATCCTGCCGACCCTGCACACGTCGGCCGACCAGCCCCTGCTCGACGCGCTCGCGAGCCAGATGCGGAGCTTCAACGACCCCAACCTCGCCGCGACCGTGCACTACTACGGCTACTGGCCGTTCAGCGTGAACATCGCGGGCGGCACACGATACGACGCCACCGCGCAGAACGACCTCACCGGCTACTTCGACCGCGTGCACAACGCCTTCGTGGCCAAGGGCGTTCCGGTCATCCTCGGCGAGTACGGCCTGCTCGGCTTCGACCGCCACACCGGGACCGTCGAGCAGGGCGAGAAGCTCAAGTTCTTCGAGCACCTCGGCCACTACGCCCGCACCAAGAAGATCACCACGATGTTGTGGGACAACGGCCAGCACTTCGGTCGTACGTCGTTCCGGTGGCAGGATCCCGCGCTCTACGCGCAGATCAGGTCGAGCTGGAAGGAACGCTCCGGCACGGCGTACAGCGACCAGATCTTCAGCGCGCGGTCCAGCGCCGTCACCGCCAAGACGGTCACGCTCAACCTCAACGGCACGTCGTTCACCGGCTTGTGGCACGGCAACCAGGCCCTCGTGCGGGGCCGTGACTACACGGTCGCCGGGGACCGGCTCACCTTGACCGCGGCGGCGTTGACGAGGCTGAGCGGTTCGCGGGAGTACGGCACGAACGCGCAGCTGACGGCTCGCTTCTCCCGTGGCGTGCCGTGGCGGTTCGACTTGATCACCTACGACCCTCCGGTGCTGTCGAACGCAAGCGGCACAACGGCTTCGTTCGCGATCCCGACGACGTTCCGCGGTGACCAGATCGCCACGATGGAGGCGAAGTACGACGACGGCACCAACGCCGGGCCGCAGGACTGGACGTCCTTCAAGGAGTACGACCGCACGTTCGCGCCCGACTACGCGGGCGGTGCGACGCTCCTGAGGCCGGAGTTCTTCGACGCCGTCAGGGACAACGCGCGGGTGACGCTCACGTTCCACTACTGGAGCGGGACCAAGGTGGCCTATCACGTCACCAGGTCGGGCAGTTCCGTGGCAGGGGCGACCGCGGCTCTCGACCACGCGCACACGGCCGGCCGGGTCACGAAGCAGGTCCAGTACACCTGGCCGGGCGTCTACTTCGAGGGCCGGTTCCGCGGCACCAGCGTCGGTGTCTCGCTCAACGACGCGATGAGCGACTACGACGTGCAGATCGACGGGCGAACCGTTTCGACGCTGGTGAAGCCGGGCCGCACCACCCACTGGATCCGCGACCTCGGCGACGCCGAGCACAGCGTCCGGCTCGTCAAACGGTCCGAGAGCCCGTGGGCCGCGGGGGAGTTCGGCGGGTTCGTCGGCGCGATGCTGACCAGGCCTGCCGCTCGCACCAGGCAGATCGAGTTCATCGGCGACTCGCTGACCGCGGGCTACGGCAACATGTCGACCACCCGGGACTGTTCCACGAACGGCGGCGTCGACCGCAACACGAACGCGGACCTGAGCTTCGGCGCGATCACCTCGCGTGCGCTCAACGCCGACTACCAGATCAACGCCTTCTCCGGTCGCGGCATGGTGCGCAACTACGGGGGTGGCGAGCCCGGCACCAGCTACCGCACCTACTACGACCGGGCGTTGCTGAACGTCGACGGTGACGTGTGGCAGAACCCCGGCACCTGGCGCCCGCAACTGGTCGTGGTCGGCCTGGGCACCAACGACTTCTCGACCGCGCTGAAGCCCGGCGAGCAGTGGCCGACCCAGCAGAGCCTCGTGGCCGCGTTCAAGTCGGCGTACCACGGCTTTCTGGACAAGCTGCGCGCCCGCTACGGCTCCGGTACGACGATCGTCGTGGGCGTCCCGGAGGGTTCGGGGACGTTCGCCGACGCGGCCGCGCAGGTCGTGGGGGAGCGGGGCGACAGCCGGGTCCGGTACTGGAACTACGCTGACCCGGCGCTGGACCGGCTCGGCTGCGACTGGCACTTCTCGCAGCGTGACCACCGGCTGATCTCCGGACTGCTGAACGACTACATAGCGCGATTGGGGCTGGCTTGGTGACGAGACGTCGTCTCGCGGTGTTGGTGGCGGCTGCGCTGGTGGTGGTGACCGCCGGCGTTGCGCTGCAGGGCAACGCGAGCGTGACCGGCCGCCCTGTGGCCGCCGATGTGGTTGTCACGACGACCGCGACGACCACGACGTCGCCGCCGACTGCGCCGTCCACGCCGTCCACGCCGTCCTCGCCACCATCACCGCCGCCGACGTCATCCGAGCAGCCGCCGCCTGTCGCGGGGGCGGCAGGCAAGGTCCAACCCGGCGTTCCCCGCACCGGTCCGGCGACGTTCTACGCTTCCGACGGCGGCGGCGCGTGCTCGTACGACCCGAGCCCGGATCCGCTGACGGTCGCGATGAACTGGTCGGACTACGAGGACTCCAAGGCCTGCGGTGCGTACATCCTGGTGCGGGCCAACGGCAAGAGCATCACGGTGCGGGTCACGAACCTCTGCCCGGCGCCGTGCCGGGCCGGGCAGCTCGATCTCAGCAGGGAGGCCTTCGCGCGGCTGGCGGACCCCGGCGTGGGGGAGATCCCGGTGACGTGGACGCTCGTGAGCCCGGCGCTGGAGAAGAAGATCTCCCTGCGCCACAAGAGCGGGTCCAGCCAGTGGTGGTGCGCGATCCAGGCGATCGACCACCGCAACCCGGTGGCACGACTGGAGGTCCAGGTCGCCGGGCAGTGGAAGGAACTGCGCCGCACGGAGTACAACTACTTCCTCTCCGAGAACGGCGCCGGCTGCGGCGGTGCCGTCGCGATCACCGACATCTACGGCGAGCGCCTGGTCGTGAACGCCGTGCCGGTCAAACCGGACGTGGTCCAGCCGACGGGCCTGCAGTTCGCCGCCCGCTGAGTTCTGGGAACGTTCCCAGTCCGTTCGGTCCACTCGGCGTTGCTCCCAGGGCTGCAACTTCGCGATGGATTTTCAAGCGGGCGATCCGGGTTGCTGCCGCCGGAACGGCCTATCGCGCTGAGAAACGATCCACTGTGGGTCTTCTTGCATGCTTCTTGCCTTGAGGGAGAAGTGATCCAGGCCTGGGCGATTGGCGTCTGGCACTAACGCTCCGTGCTGATCAAGCGGCCGGCGGGTGTTCGACGGGGTCTTTCCGGGTGGCCGATCCGTGAATAGAGTGTGCCGCCAGTCTGGGAGCGTTCCCAGAAATGAGGAGGCAGGATGCGCAACAAAGGAGTTGCCGCCGGCATCGCGATGGCCACGCTCGCGGCCACCGCGGCCGCGGTCCTGGGCAGTGCGGAGGCGGCCGCGTCGCCGTTCTACGTCGACCCGAACACCAGTGCGGCCAGGTGGGTGGCGCAGAACCCCGGCGACTGGCGCACCCCGGTGATCCGCGACCGGATCGCGAACGTGCCGCAGGCGAGGTGGTTCACCACCACCAACACCGGCACGGTGCGAGGCGAGGTCGACGCGTTCGTGGGCGCGGCGGCGTCCGCGGGCAAGGTCCCGATCATGGTCGTCTACAACATCCCCAACCGGGACTGCGGCGGGGCGAGCGGCGGCGGCGCGCCCAGCCACAGCGCGTACCGGGCGTGGGTCGACCAGGTCGCGGCGGGACTGGCGGGACGGCCGGCGGTGATCGTGCTGGAGCCGGACGTGCTGCCGCTGATGACGAACTGCCAGAACGCCGGTCAGCAGGCCGAGACCAGTGCGTCCATGGCGTACGCGGGCAAGCGGCTCAAGGCAGGGTCGGGCCAGGCCAGGGTCTACTTCGACATCGGTCACTCGGCGTGGCTCGCACCCGCGGAAGCGGCGGCACGGTTGCGTGCGGCCGACATCTCGAACAGCGCCGACGGCATCTCCACCAACGTGTCCAACTACCGCTGGACCAACGACGAGGTGGCGTTCGCCAAGGCGGTGCTGAGCTCCCTGGGCGACTCCCGGTTGCGAGCGGTGGTCGACACGAGTCGCAACGGCAACGGTCCGGCCGGCAGCGAGTGGTGCGACCCGGCCGGTCGGGCGATCGGCACGCCGAGCACCGACCAGACCGGTGACGGCCGGATCGCCGCGTTCCTGTGGGTGAAGCTGCCCGGTGAGGCGGACGGCTGCATCGCCGGAGCCGGCCAGTTCGTGCCGCAGCGCGCCTACGAGCTCGCGAGTGCGGCCAGCCAGCCGCCGACCACCACGACCCCTCCGCCGACGGCCGGGTGCAAAGCCACGCACAAGGTCACGAGCACCTGGCAGGGCGGCTACAGCGCCGAGGTCGTCATCGAGAACCGGGCGGCGCCGATCAACGGGTGGAAGCTCACCTTCTCCGCGCCCGGTGTGACCGTGACCCAGGGCTGGAGCGGCACGTGGAGGGACACGGGTGACGTCGTCGAGGTCGTGAACGCGGCCTGGAACGGTGCTCTCGGCACCGGCGGGACCGCCACCATCGGCTACAACGCGACTTATGGCGGCGGCACCCCGCCGTTCCTCTCACCCGCGCTGAACGGGGTGGTGTGCACGTGAGCTAGGGCGGCGCGGGCGACCGGCAGGTCGGGGCATGTCGTACCTTCGGGTCTCATGCCTGCTGATCTTCCGGTCCGCCCGCTGTCCGACGACGGCTTCGTCCTGGCGCGGGCCAAGTTCGCGACGGTGCTGGCCGCGGGCGTGACGGCCGGCGTTGTGGTGTCGTTGCTCGGCCACGCCGAGTTCGGGCCGCTCGTCGGCTGGGACGTGGCGACGCTGGTCTACCTGGTCTGGGTGTGGAGCCTGATCTGGCCGATGGACGCCGAGCAGACCGCTCAGCACGCGGTGCGCAACGACCCCACGCGCACCGCGGCCGAGATCGTCCTGCTGCTCGCCGCGACCGCGAGCCTGGTCTCGGTGGGTTTCGTGCTGGCCCGAGCCGCGGAGACGACCGGGACGTCCGAACTGCTGCGCGTGGGGCTGGGTGTGCTGTCGGTCGTGCTGTCGTGGACGGTGGTGCACACGATCTTCACGTTGCGCTACGCCCGGCTGTACTACGTCGACGTCGACGGCGGTATCGACTTCAACCAGCCGGAACCGCCCGACTACGGCGACTTCGCCTACGTGGCCTTCAGCATCGGCATGACGTTCCAGGTCTCCGACACCTCGCTGTCCACCAGGGAGATCCGCCGCACGGCGTTGCGGCACGCGCTGCTGTCGTACCTGTTCGGCACGGGTGTGCTGGCCACCACGATCAACCTGGTGGCCAGCATCAGCAGCACCGCGTGAGAGCGCTCTGACATCCACTCCAGGCAGGACGGGCGATCGTCCCTCAGGACGATGCCCGATGCGTCCGAACGGACCTGACCTCGCGCTCATGTCACCTCAGGTCGTGCAGGCACTGTCCGATCAGCAGCTCAGGTTGCTGGAGGGCGGCGGCCTCGTGCTCGTCGTGCTCGGGGCTGTCGCTCTCCTGGTCTTCTGGGGCGCCGCTCTGATCAGCGTGCTGGGTGCGCCGATCGGGTGTGGCGCCAAGATCCTCTGGCTGCTGGTGGTGTTCTCCCTCCCGTTCTTGGGCGGCATCCTGTGGTTCGTCGCCGGCAGGCGGCCCGCCGGTGTGCACTAGCAGTGGAGTGGGTCTGGGTGAGCAGGCCGATGTTGTACGAGCCGGCGGTGTTCACCGGGCTGGCGAAACGTGCCAGCGTCATGGCGTGATCCGGTAGGTGATCAGCGACCGTGCCGGCACAGTCGCGGTGAACGCGCCGTTCGCGACGCGAATGGGGGACTGTGCTGTCGTGCTGGCGGTCGTGTTCGTCAGGTACGGGGTCGCGGTGCCGGCGGCGACGTTCTTGAGGGTGTAGGAGACGGAGCTGGCACTGGTGCCCGTGTTGAGCGCGACGACGGCGAGGGTGCCGTCGGTGTTGCGGAACGCGGACAGCAGCAGCCCGCCCGACGAGGTCGCGTCGATCCGCGTCGCGCCGGGACGGATGAACCTGCTGTAGTTCGCCAGCGCCCACAACCGTTTCGACACGCGGTAGCTGTCGCCGTTCATCTGGATGAGGCCGCGGGTGGCGCCCACCGACGCGCCGTACCAGTACACGTAAGCGTTGACCTTGCCGGTGGTGAGCGCGGTGTGGACTGCCTTCGCGATGGTGAGGCCGTCGTAGCCGCTGCCGTCGTCCCAGTTCTCGTTCCACGTCGTTCCGTTCGGCGACCACTCCGACATCCAGCTGCGGCGCGAGGTCGGCAACGGGCCGGTGATCTGCGACGCGTAGGTGTGGCCGGTGTGCGTGGCGACGATCCCGCGCGCCGTCGGGTCGGCCTCGATCGCCCTGGTGTAGGCGGCTTGCTGGTTCCAGCCGAACGAGTCGCAGCACGCGACCTTCAGCCCGCCGGCGACGGGTCCGAGGACCTTGGTGAACTCCGCCGCCTGGGCCGGGGTGAAGCGCATCGACGAGTAGTCGGTGGTGTAGTCGGGCTCGTTGGTGAACCCGATGTCGGTGATCCTGATGCCCTCCTGCGCGTAGAACTTGGTGTACTGCACCAGGTAGTTCGCGTAGGCACGGCGCCAGTCACCGCTCGCGCAGGACGCGCCGGCCAGCCCGCAGAGACTGCCGCCGTTGGCCTCGTCCCCGTTGGTCTTCATGTAACCGGGCGCGCTCCAGGCGTTGGCGTAGAAGCGGTTCACCCCGTAGGCCTTGGCCTGCTGGGCGAGCCACACCTGGCTCTCGTCGTCGCGGTCCCAGACGTAGCGCGGGGGCGCGCTGGGGCCGCCGGGGTCCGTCGGCTGGATGGAGTTGGTGGACGTGGACCCGATGCCCAGTCGCACGATGGACATTCCGGCGCCGGTGTTGCGCGACAACAGCAGATCGAGGATCTCGCGCTGTTCGGACGCGGAGAGGCCCTGCGAGCCGTGCATGATCTCGGCACGCCCGAACGCCTCGGAGAACCCGAAACCGTCGATCTGCTGGTGTGGTCTGGCACCGTCGATGGTCGCCGTGGCCGGCGCGGCCGGAGTGACGAGCGTGCCCAGGAGAAGCACCGCTGTGGCGACCACCGCTGATGTCATTCATCCAGAGTGGTGGAACCGTTGCGGTGCAAGCAATCCGGACAGCTTCTTCGACTCGAATTCGACCCGCTTCAGCGGACGGACAGCTCGTGAACCGTTTCCTGGCGGTCCGCCAAGCTCTATATTGACGACTGCAACACCGAGGGCGTCAACGCTCGGAACGACGCAGTGCGGATTCCCGACGAGCCTCCGGTCTAACATCGAGCGGCCCGAGCCTGCCTGCACCAGACTCAACCCGTAGCTGGAGAGTCCACTTGGCACAGTTCTCGAACCCGGTCCTGTCCGGCTCGCACCCGGATCCCTCCGTGTGCCGGGTGGGACCGGACTACTACCTCGTCACGTCCACCTTCGAGTACTTCCCCGGGTTGCCGGTCTTCCACAGCCGCGACCTGGTGCACTGGCGGCAGCTCGGACACGTGCTGGACCGGCCGTCGCAGCTGCCGTTGCAGGGTGTGCGGGCGTCCGGCGGGTTGTACGCGCCGACGATCCGGCACCACGACGGCGTCTTCTACGTGGTGTGCACACTCGTGCACGGCACGCGGGAGACCGGCAACTTCGTGGTCACCGCAACCGATCCGGCGGGACAGTGGTCCGAGCCGACGTGGTTGCCCGAGGCCGCCGGGTTCGACCCGTCGTTGTTCTTCGACGACGACGGACGGGCGTGGTGGACGGCGACCCGGGAGATCCGTGACGGCCGCAACGAGATCTACCTGCGCGAGTTCGACCCGGAGTCGTTGGCTCTCGTCGGCGAGGAGCACGTGGTGTTCCGCGGGGCGATGGCGGACTCGCTGTGGCTCGAAGCACCACATCTGTACAAAGTGGATGGGCGGTATGTGCTGGTGTGTGCGGAAGGCGGCACGGACTTCGCGCACTCGGTCGTCGTGGCGTTCGCCGACGAGATCACCGGTCCGTACCGGGGCTCGCAGCTGAACCCCGTGCTCACGCATCGCCATCTCGGCCGTTCACACCCCATCTCGGCGACCGGGCACGCCGACCTGGTGTGCACGCAACACGGTCAGTGGTACGCGGTGTTGCTCGCGACCCGGCCGTACGGTGGCTACTACTACAACCTCGGTCGCGAGACCTTTCTCGTGCCGGTGACGTGGGAGGACGACGGGCCGGTGTTCAGCCCCGGCACCGGACGGGTGGAGGCCGTGTATCCCGTGCCGGACCTGCCGCCGCACCCGTGGCCGGAGGCTGACCCGGCGTGGATGTTCCTGCGCACACCGGAATCGGACTTCTGTTCGTTGACCGAACGGCACGTCCGGCTGAAGGTGCGGCCGGAGTCGATCACCGACCTCGTCAGTCCGAGCGT
The DNA here is from genome assembly GCF_047445655.1 of Lentzea alba. Taxonomy (GTDB): domain Bacteria; phylum Actinomycetota; class Actinomycetes; order Mycobacteriales; family Pseudonocardiaceae; genus Lentzea; species Lentzea alba_A. The sequence goes on along the minus strand of NZ_JAJAEG010000005.1, from coordinate 247,503 downwards.
CGTCCTGCGTCGTCAGCAACACCAGTCGTTCCACGCCTCGTGTGAGCTGGACTTCACGCCCGCGGGATCGACCGAGGCAGCCGGGCTCGTGTTGCTGCAGAACAACGACCACCACGTGCGACTGCTGCTCGGTGCCGACCGCGTGGTGACGCTGGTGCGCCGGTCCGGCGGTCAGGACGAGGTGCTCGCCGAGACACAGGTCGCGGAAGGTGTCGTGCGGCTGGGTGTGGAGGCGCGCGGGCAGGAGCACCAGGCGCTGATCGGCAGACGACCGCTGGGCGAGCCGTTCGACGGCCGGTTCCTCAGCACGCCCGTCGCCGGCGGGTTCACCGGAGTCCACATCGGACTGTACGCGACCAGCGACGGCGTGCCGAGCGAGTCGTGGGCCGACTTCCGCGATTTCACCTACCGCACGCTGACCGGAACGGCGGGGGAGTAGTACAGCCGGCCGTGGGCGGCCACCCGCACCAGCGCCCACCAGTGCGCGCCGCGACGAGCGGTCGGAGCGGCGGTGGCCGTCACCGGCACGGTGATCTTGCCGCCCGGCGGGATGACGAACGGCTGGGTTCGCGGGCCGATCGCGACGTCGCCGTCCCAGGTGCCGAACGGGCTGATCACGGCGACCTCCCCGCGCACCTCGCTCTGCACCCGGTTCTGCAGTGTGACCGGCAGGAGAGCGTGCTCGCCCGGACCGAGCAGGAGAGCGCCCGCCCTGAGCACGACGTCCACCAACTCCCGGTCGGTGGTCGGGCCGGACACCACCTCGACGGTGTCCTCCAGCACCTGGCCGAGGTGGTCGCGGATGCGGGCGGCGTGCAGATGGCGCCCCGGCCGCGCCTTGACGGTGGCGGTGAACTCGGCGAACTCGCCGGCTGCCAGGTCGTAGTCCCACGACTGACCGTCGGCGAACTCCAGGCGCCCCTTGGCCGGGGTGCCGCTGCAGCTGACGCTGATCGACGCTTGCCCGGTGGAGCCGGGGGCGAGCCGGACGAACGACGGGGTGACGTGCACGGTCACCGGCAGGTTACCGATCGGTGCGGGGCCCGCGTTGTGGCGCCAGTACTTCGTGTAGATCGGCTGGACCGGTTCCACGGACTCGGTCGGCGTCACCGGAAGCGCGGACGCGGGTGTCAGCCGCAGGGTGGCGACGTCCGCAGCGCCCAGCCGAACCTCCATCTGTCCGGAGTGGACGGTCAACGGCTCCAGGTCGCGTTGCTCCAGCAGGTCCGTGCGGTGGGCCGCGGAGAGACCGCCGTACAGCGAGATCGACGCGGTGGTCGGGGTGCCGGCCGATTCGTACAGCCGCACCGCGAGATCCGAGCCGTGCTCCGCGGTGCAGGACGCGATCGGGTTGCCTCGGTTCTTCGCCGCGGTCAGCAGGACGTTCGGCGGTGACGCGGACAGCAGGCTCAGCTCGGCCGGCAGAGCTCCCGTCGTCGAAGGGACCTGGTGGGCGTGCAGCGGGTGGTTGACGTCCTGACCGGCGCGGGCGAATCCCGCCTGGCGCCAGTCACCCGCTGCGGCGACCAGGCTCAGCTCGAACGTGTGAGACCAGTGCTGGTAGGCGAAGCTCGACCCGTCGGGCACGGTGCGGCGGTCGCCGTCGATCCACACCTCGGCGGGCCAGCCGCTGCACGACCGCATCAGCGAGACGTGCAGCGTGCCGTCCGGTGTCACGACGAAGCCCGGCGTGCCGCGGTTGACGACGGCCACGGAGTAGTCGGTCGCGGGGTCGGTGGTGCCGCCCGGCCCGGCGACCTCCACGCACGCGTCGGCGAGGTCCTCGATGAGCGCGTTCACATCGGTGACGACGAGCACGGGCAGATCGCGCCGGCCGCGCAGGTCGGCGTGCGGCTTCCACTGTTCTGCTCGCGGGGTCCAGGCGGGCACGAACACACTGCCGGACTCCGCGAGCGCGCTGCGGTACTCGGCCGGCGCGCTGTCGAGCACCGCGGCCGTGAACGCGTTGTCGCCCACGACGATCCGCACATCGGGCAGGTTCGAGTCCACGTCGAGCGCACCGTAACGCGGGCCGGCCGGGCGCGTGCACGTGGCGGTGACGCCCTTGGCGACCAACGCGGCCAGCAGTTCCCGGCCGTCCTCGGCGACGACCTCGGCGACACCGATGGCGTGCAGGACGCCGTCCGGCAGCCGGAGCCGCACGGGAGCGGAGAGACCTGCCCACGTGTGCGCGGGGCTGTCGAGCGTCCACAGGTGGGCTGCCGCGTCGACGTCCACGAAGCCGAACGACCTGCCCACGGCGGCGAACCCGACCTCGGCCACGGGGAGCGTGCCGGGCAGGTCGAAGGCGAACCGGCTGCGCAGCAACCGGTCCTGGCCGATCGAACCGTCCACGTGGGACCGGATGTCGACGCGCGGCAACCCGTGCCACAGCGTCACCTGCTGGGTGATCCGCAGGTCTCCGAGGACAGCGCGGCTGACCAGGCGTTCGCCGATCGGGCTCGTCTCGACGTGCACGTCGGCCGGACCGGCTGTGGCACCGGGACCCTTGGGCAGCAGGTGCCACGGCCCCTCGCCCCACACCGGATGCCCGGCGTGTTCGTCCTGCACGAGCAGTTCTGCCGCCAGGCCGCCGGGCCGCACCAGCTCGCGCAGAGCCGTCCGGTCGTACACGCTCGTCAACGCGCCGCCCCTGGCCGGATCAGCCTGGACGAGGAACGACTCGGAGGCGATCGCCACGCCGGTGCGCGGAGTCCAGCGCGGCGGCACCGAAGACGCGTCGACCACCCGGTACACCCGATACCCGGACGCGGGCACCTGCCGCGCCAGGAAGGTCAGCGTCAGTTCGAGCGTGCCGTCCGGGTGCTTGATCACGGCCTCGGTCACGGCCGGGACCTGCCCTCCGTCGGGATCTGTGACGCGGGCACCGCGGAAACCGGGCAGGTGGAGCTCAACGCTCACAACGGCATCGCGCGCGAACGCCAGGGTGTTGACGACGATCACCGCCTCACCCGCACCGGAGGTGTCGGCACTGGACGCCAGGTGCGAGATCGCACCGGTCAGGACGGAACGGCCGAGCTCGTCGGCCTCCCGCCACCCGGTCAGCAGGTCGAGGTAGACCTGGTCGGACTCGGTACCGGTGATGGCGTCGTGGTGCGCGCCGTAGATCAGCTGACGCCAGGCCTTGTCCAGCGCGAACGCCGGATACCCCGCTCCCAGCAGGGTTGTGAGCGCTGCCATCCGTTCGCCGTCGAGCACCGCCACCTCGGCGGCGCGTTGTGCCTGCTTGGTGTCGACGTACGAGACGTCCTTGCCGGTGTAGACGGGGTTCATGTCCCTGGTCTGCGGGCTGAACGTCACTGACCGCGCGGCGGCGTCGGAACGCACCGCGGCGAAGAAGTCGCGCGGCAGGCCGACGACGAAGCGCGGCCAGACGTACCGGGCGTTCCACGCGCGGTGGATCTCGGTGCAGAAGCGGGACGGCACGTTGTGGTCGTGTCCCACCGGCAGCAGGACGTTGCGCGTGGCCGCGACCTGGCGCAACGTGCTGAACTGCCGGTACGCCTCCGCCATCGCCTCGTCCAAAGTGGACTTCCGTTCGATGTCCCACCCGGCGACGTAGTGGTCGGCCAGGCAGGCGGTGAGCACCCCGCGCCCGCTCGGCGAGATCCACTCGAACTCGGACGGGAACTGCATCCTGGTGATGTCGCCGGTGTGCCGCTTGGCCCCGACGTGATGCCACGGCCCGCGCGCCCACACGCTCGACGTGAGCCCCGCGTCCGCCATCAGTCCGGGGTAGGACGGATCGTGCCCGAACACGTCGAGCATCCAGGCGGACCGAGGGTCGGCGCCCAGCACGTCCCGTTGGAAACCGACGCCGTGCACCGCGTTGCGGACGGTCGACTCGGGATGGGTGAGGTTCGTGTTGGCCTCGTTGTAGTTGCCGCCGACGATCTCGATCCGGCCCTCGCGCAGGAACCGCCGCAGGTCGTGCCGGTCCGCCGGAAAGGCGTCCCAGTGCGGTTTGAGGTAGTCGACCTCGGCGAGCACGAACCGGTAGTCCTCGTCCTCCCGAGCTGCGTCGAGGTGAGCGCGCACGAGGTCGAACGCCGAGAGCTGGAACGGCATCCGCTTCGCCTGCGCGCCGGGCAGGTCGAGCCACGTCTCGGTGAAGCCGGCCTGGGTGTTCCACCACACCGGGTCGTAGTGGAAGTGCGAGACCATCCACATCGTCCACCCGGTCTCGGCGACGGTCACTGTGACGTCCCACGCGAACGGCGGCGCACCGCTGACCGGCGCGACGAGCACGGTCGCCGGGTAGGACGTGCCGGCGGTGGTCGGCGCGGAGAAGACCACGCCGACCTCGGCCACGACCTCACCCTGACCCGCCGCCACGCGCACCGGTTCGGGTGTGCGGACCAACGGCCCGGTGATCCGCACCCACGCCGGTTCGGGCCGCGGCACCGCCACGGTGACCCGGATCAGCTGGCGCGGTGCGGAAACCGGTCCGACGAAGAGATCCGTGCTTTCCACCATCGGTGCTACTTGGCCCCGTTCAGTGCTGCCTCGGCGTCGCGGAAGTACATCGCGACCGCGTCGGGAATCGACATCTTGCCGAAGGCGACCTGCTTGGCCGCCGCGTCCAGCGCCGTCTTCGCGTCGTTGTAACCGGGCGGCGCGGTCGGTGCGCTCGGCAGCGCGTCCTTCGCCACCTCGTCGGCGACGTACTGCGCGTAGGTGACGTCCCGCTTGTCGGCCGCGGTCAACGTCGGCGTCAGGGTCTCCAACGCCTTGCTCGACGGCGGGATGCCGCGGGACATGGCCATCGCCTTGATCGCGTCGACGTCGCTGATGAAGAAGTCGATCAGCTTGGCCGCGCCCTCTGCGTTCTTGCTCTTGACCGGCACGGAGAGCAGGACACCGCCGCTGATCGCCTGCCCGGTCTTGCCGTCGCTGCTGCGCGGAACCACCACGATGTCGAGCGTGTGCTGGGTCAACGGCGCCATCTGCGCGAGTCCCCAGCCCGTGGTCATCGCGATCTGCCCCGCGATCAACGGGTGGTTGCCGGTCGCCGAGTCGGTGTTGGAGAGCATCTCGGGCGGGCAGATGGCACCCGACTTGCGCAGGCCGTCCCAGAAGGTGAACCACTCGGCCAGGTCGTCCTTGCCGAACGCGAGCTTGCCCTCGGCGTTGTAGAGGTCCTTGCCGCGCTGCCTCAGCCACGGCTGCAGGGCGCCGGAGTCGTCCTTGGAGGCGTCCAGCGACCCGTACTTGCCCTGTCCCATGGCCTTCGACAGCTCGCCGGCGATCCGCGCGAAGTCGTTCCACGTCCAGTTGTCGGAGGGCACCGGGATCTTCGCCTGCTCGAAGATGGTCTTGTCGTAGAGAACGGGGGCGATCCCGGAGCCGGACGGAACACCGTAGGGCTTGCCGTCCACCGACCCCGCCGAGCGCACCGCGGGATACAGGGTGTCCAGGTGGATCGTGCCGGGGATGAACGACGACAGGTCGGTCAGCACGCCCTTGGCGGCGTAGGTGCTCACCAGCGCGGTGTCCATCTGGAAGAGGTCCGGTGGGTTGCCGCCCGCGAACTCCGTGTTGAGCTTGTTGAAGTACCCGTCGTAGCCGGAGTACTGGGCGTCGACCTTGATGCCGGTCTTCTCGGTGAAGATCTTCAAGGCGGCCTGGTAGGCCTTGTTGCGCGCTTCGCCGCCCCACCAGCGGAACGTGAGCGAGTTGCTCGCCGCGCCACCACCGCTGGTCGGCGCGAAACCGCAGCCGGCGACCGAGGCCGCGGCGAGACCACCGGCGAGGCCGAAGAGGCCTCTCCTGGAAATGGACATGGGTTCTCCCTTTCTTGGCGGGGAAAGGCGTTACTTGATGCCGGTGGTCGCGACGCCGTCGACGAGCCGGCGTTGCGAGATCAGGAAGACGGCGACGGTGGGCACGAGCGTGACTACGGACATCGCGAGCATTCCGCCGTAGCTGGAGCCGCTCGCCCGGTCGACGAACGCGTTGAGGCCCAGCGGCGCGGTGTAGCGCGAGTGGTCGGACAGGTAGACCAGCTGGCGCAGGAAGTCGTTGAACGTCCAGATGAACGTGAGGATCGTCGTGGTGAGCAACGCGGGTTTGAGCAGTGGCAGGATGATGCTGAAGAACACCCGCACGTGCCCCGCGCCGTCCAGCGCCGCCGCCTCGTCCAGCTCGCGCGGGATGCCGCGGATGAACTGCACCATCAGGAAGATGAAGAAGGCGTCGTAGGCGAGCAGGTACGGCACCACCAGCGGCAGGAAGGTGTTGATCCAGTTCAGCTGGTAGAAGATCGCGTACTGGGGGATCAGGGTGGCCTGGAACGGCAGCATCATCGTGCCGAGCATCACCGCGAACCAGAACCTGCGGAACGCGAAGTCCAGGCGCGCGAACGCATACGCAGCCACCGAGCACGACGCCACGTTCGCGATCACTGTGCACAGCGAGACCGTCATCGAGTTGGCCAGGTAGACGGTGAACGAGGTGCCCGTCGCCGTCCAGCCGCTGACGTAGTTGGCGATGGTGAAGCCCAGCGGCAGCGGGTTCATCGTGGTGAAGATCTGGTTCTCCGGCTTGAACGACGCGCCGACCAGCCACACCATCGGATAGATCATCGCCACCAGGACGAGCAGCAGCAGGGCGTGCGCACGCCAGTGGGTCCTAGTCCGCATAGTTCACCCACTTCCTGGCCGACCAGAAGTAGAGCGCGGTGAAGAGACCGATCACGGCGAACAACACCCACGCCATCGCGGAGGCGTAACCCATCTGCATGCTGCCGAACCCCTTGAGGTACAGGTAAAGCGTGTAGAGCAAGGTCGAGTCGATCGGCCCGCCGAGGCCGCCCGAGATGACGTAGGCCGGGGTGAACGTCTGGAAGGCGTTGATCGTCTCCAGCACGAGGTTGAAGAAAACCATGGGGGACAACAACGGCAGCGTGATCTTGAAGAACACCGTGAACCGCCCGGCGCCGTCGATGGCCGCCGCCTCGTAGAGGTCCTGGGGCAGCTGCTTGAGCCCGGCCAGGAAGATGAGCATCGGTGTGCCGAACTGCCAGGCGGACAACAACACCAGGGTCCACATCGCGTAGCGCGGATCGCCGATCCAGTCGGCGCCCTCGACGCCGAACAGGCCGAGGAACTGGTTGACCAGGCCGTCACGGGAGAAGATCTGCCGCCACATCACCGAGACCGCGACGCTCGCGCCCAGCAGTGACGGCAGGTAGAACGTCGCCCGGTAGAAGCCGAGCGCCTTCAGCCCGCGGTTGAGCGCGACGGCGACGAGCAACGCCGCGGCGAGCTTCAGCGGTACCGAGGTGAACACGTACAGCAGGGTCACCTTGATCGACTGCAGGTACCGCTCGTCGGAGAACAGCCGGACGTAGTTGTCGACGCCGGTCCACTGTGGAGCGGTGAGCAGGTTGAACTTGGTCAGCGACAGGTACAGCGAGTACACCATCGGGATCAGCGTGAACGCGAACAGGCCGATCAGCCAGGGCGCGAGGAAGGCGTAGCCCGCGAGATTGTGCTTGTGCCGCTTGTGTTTGCGTACGGGTGTTGCTGACATGCCACTCCTGGGACGTCATCGCTGGACCGTTGGGTCTTGCATCGATGCCACGCACGGTGCATTTCCCGTGGTCCGTCCCAGGGAGCCGGAAAGCGCTTTCCGGGACTGTAGGAACCGGCTACCCGGCTGTCAAGAAGATCTTCTGGAAACCTTGTTACCCAAGGGGTCGGTCGAACTTGAGGCTTGACGCCGACCGGGTGAACAAGTTTACGTTTAAACCAACAAGGCGGGTCCCAGCCGCGACGCACACGGAAACGACGGGGAGGCAACGCACTCCGGCCACGCACGCCCACCACAGCTTTCGATCTTGGGCGTGAGGAGTACCGATGACCGCCGCCGCGGTGTACCTGCCGAGCCAGCACGCGAGCGTGCACGACCTGCCGGACGACCACGAAGAACTGCGGATGGTGCTCGGCCGGGCGGTGACCGCCGCGATCGGCCGGCAGCGCCCGGACGGCAACCTGGAGGACCACGCCGCGGTCGACGACATCGGTGACATGGCGCTGGGCGTGGTGTCGCTGCTGTGCCTGGCCTGGCACCGCGGCGATCGGCGCGATCCCGAGCTGGTGGACGCGGCCCGGCGCGGGCTCGACTTCGTGCTGGCCGAACGGGTCTTCCGCGCCGACAACCCCGGCGAGCCGTTCCTGCTCGTGCGCGACAGCGGTCTGCCGTACGCCCGCTACGTGCTCGAGTCCGGCGACCACCCCTTCGGTGACTGGCCCAGCACCGTGTGGGCGCTGCTGCACGCGGTGAACGTGCTGGAGTTCGGCCGCGAGGTGATCACCGAGACTCAGTGGGCGGCTTTGTCGGAGTTGGCGGTCGGCTACTGGCGCTGGCTCACCGAAGCGAGCATGTTCAACCCGCAGCAGACCGCTAACCAGGCGATCGGTGCCGTGGTGGCGGGTCTGACCCTGGGGCGGCTGTTGTCCGAGAAGTCCATCGTGGACGTTGCGATGTTCCTGTACCACAGCGAGGTCAGGACCAAGCGCGTCGTCGACCGCGGCTTGCGGCTGCCGGTCGAGCACGGCGCCGGGCACGACCAGAACTACCTGCCGATCTCGCTGACGTTCCTGGCGAGGGCTCACCAGGTGAGCGGCGAGCAGTGCTTCCTCGACGACGGCGACGAGATCGCCCGGCACCTGGAGACGCGGCTCTCGGTCCGTGGCTTCGACTACGGCGGGCCCCGCTACAGCGAGCAGCACTGCGGCTGTGAGGGCATGTTCGGCCTGCGGTTCTTCAGCGGTCGCGTCCGGGCCGAGCTCGGCCGGTACCTCGGTGACCGGCGGGTGGCCTACTACTGCGCCTCGACGCCCGGCCTGCCGAGCGGCCACTTCGCCTTCACCACCGTGTGGTTCTTCCTCGACGGCCACCGGTGGTACCGCGAGCCCGCCGATGCTCCCGTGCACACCCGCTACTCGTTGCGGCACGGGAAGGCGTCGGTGTCGCTCACCGCCGGCCTCACCCCGTACCTGATCGACGCCGGCGGGACCGCGGTGATCGAGTCGGTCGTGGACCACCAGCACGGCATCGGGCCGCTGGTGCACTACGCGGACGGCAGGAGGTTGCTGCTGACCCGCCCGCTCGGTCCCGCGCGCGTGCGTGACGTGACCGAGGGCGGGCTGGGCGCGAAGCTGGTGACCAAGGCGGTGGTGACCTGGGACCAGGTCATGCTCTCCGTGCAGCAGCTGTACGTCACCGACGGCGAACGGCTGTTCGTGGTCGCGGTGCTCGACCGCGCGGCGTTGCCCCTCAACGCCGAGCTGAGCTTTCTCGCCGGTCTTCCCTATGCGACGGCCGAAGGCTCGCGGCAGCGTCGCATCCGGACGGTCGGCGTGCCAGGTGGCAGCCCGTTCGACCTCGGCGAACCCTGGCGGGCCCTCACCACCGGTGCAGCGCTGCTCGCGGGCGGGCTCGCGCTGAGCTCGGCCGCCGGCCTGCGGGTGGAGAACCCGCCGGACGGCACCGCGTACTTCAACAGCCCGCGGACCGCGGGCATGACCCAGGAGCAGCTGTCGTTCTGGCTCGGCGACGACCCCAGGGGCTACGGGGACCCGGACGCGGGCTGGCGCCGGGTCGTCTCGACCAACCTCGTGCTGGCCGATCCGATCGCCGCCACGCCGCACGGGCGAGCGGTCTTCGCCCTCTGCTACGGGCCCGAGCCCGTGGCGTTGGAGGTGTCGGCGGACGAGCCCCTGGAGGGTGTGCGGGTGCGCACGCCGTTCTTCACGGCGCTGGTCGGTCACCCGGCCGGTGACGTGGGCGGCGAGCCGGTGCTGCGCCTCGCCGCATCGTGAACTGTTAACGCTCACACCACCTCAGCTTCGAGTACGGTCCGGTCTCGTTGCGTATTGTGCACCACAATCCCCGTGCCGCCACACGCGTCCTTCAGGGACAATTGGGAGCGTTAACATGACCACTGTCGACGGGTTCGACCGCAGAACCCTGTTGCGTCGTTCGGCGATGCTGTCCGCCGGGATGCTGCTCGGCCCGGCCGCGCTGGACCTGGCACTCGAAGCGAGCGCCGCCGCACTGCCCACGGGTGCGGCGCCGTTCGTCGACTCCTACCGCACCAACGTGCCCGCCAACCTGACACCGGAGACCAACGCCGCGGTCCGCGCCCTGTCCGGGATGCAGGACCTCTGGCGCACCGGTAGCAGCTGGAACACCGGAGTCGTGCTCAACCGGGAGGTGCTCAGGGCCAACGTCCGCCACGTCGCGCGGATCACCGGAGCGCGGACCGCCGATCAGGCCAAGCGAGCGTTCATCGTGGACCGTCAGCACCAGAGCTACAGCGCGATCGGAGGGCTCGGCCCGCTCGCCGAGCCGTACAAGGCGGGCGCCAAGGCCGTCACCGGCATCACCTCGGCACCCGACGGCACCCCACCGTCCACAGTGGACGAGAAGCTCCCGCCGGACGCGCCGGCCGGATCGGCGCTCGGCGCGGGTTCGCCGGACTCCGCGCTGGGCCAGGTCGTGCTGCTGGTCAACACCCTGCGCGGGCCGTTCGCCTCGGGCAACCCGTCGAAGTACGCCTACCAGTACCCGCGGCCGTGGCGGATGACCCCGGACAGCCAGGTGGTCCCGACGGGTGAGACGGACGAGTTCGGTTACCCGGTCTACCGATCGGACGTCGTGGTCGCCCCGCAGTTGCTGCGTCAGCGCAACCTCAGCCCGGCCGACGACGCGGGTTACCCGAGCGGCCACACCAACGCGCTGCACCTGGCGTGCCTGGCGCTGGCCTACGCGATCCCCGAACGGTTCCAGGAGCTGGTGACCAGGGCGTTCGACCTCGCCGACACCCGGATCACGGCGGGCATGCACTCACCGGCCGACGTCATCGGCGGCCGGATCCTGGCGACCGCGCTGGCCGCCGCGACGCTGTCCGACCCGGAGAACGCGACGCTCAAGGCGGCCGCCAGGGCGCAGGCGAGCGAGTACTTCCGGCAGCGCGTCGGCGTCGACGTGTTCGAGTACGCGCACTCGGCGGGCATCTCCACCGACCCGTACGCCGACCGCGAGGCGAACGCCCGTCTCGTGGCGCCGCTGTTCACCTACGGGCTGCCGAAGACCGGACGGCGGATCCCGATGAGCGTGCCGAAGGGCGCGGAGGTGTTGCTGGAGACCAGGCAGCCGTACCTGACCGCGAACCAGCGCCGCGAAGTCCTGCGCACGACCGCACTCCCGTCCGGGCACGCGCTGCTCGACGGCCCGGAGCACTGGGGCCGGCTGAACCTCTTCGCTGCAGCCGACGGCTTCGGCGCGTTCGACTCGGACGTGCGCGTCGACATGGACGCCAACCGCGGTGGCTTCCACGCCGCCGACACCTGGCACAACGCGATCGGCGGCCGCGGCGGGCTCGTCAAGAGGGGCACGGGCGCGCTGACGTTGGCGGGCACCAACTCCTACGCCGGCAGTACGCGCGTCGAAGGCGGCATGCTCGTGGCGGATTCGCCGTCCGCGCTGGGCAAGGGCGACGTCGACCTGCGGTCGGGCACCTTGCGGCTCGATACGGCGGTCCGGGTGCGGGGCTATCGACAGGGGGCGGGGGCCACGCTCGCGGTGACGGTGCGGCGGGGTACCTGCGCCGTGCTGACCGCCGCGCACCTGATCAGGCTGGCGGCCGGCAGCGTGCTGGAGATCTCGCTGGAGGACCTGCGCGCCGGCGACGTGGTGCCGGTGCTCGCCGCACCGGGCCTGCTCGGCAGGTTCGCCAGGATCACCGTTCCCGGGGGAGAGCATCGGGTCGAGGCCAGGTACAGCCCGGCGGGGCTCGCGGTGCGCGTGGTCCACTGAGGACTGTTGTCGAACGGTGACGGTGCCGTTCGACGACTTCGTTCGACGTTGTTCGACTGCCTTGCTTGACGCTCGGGAAGCCCCGTTGCAGACTCCGGAAAGCGTTTTCCAGACGTCGGGGTCGGGGGTTCATGAGCGCGTTGGACGAACTGCGTCACCTGCGCCACGGCGGCGTCCAGGTGCGCAAGCGCGACAACAGGGTGGCGTTCTGGTTCCTGGCGCCGTGGTTCGCCGGACTGGTCTTCATCACGATCGGTCCGGTGCTCGCGTCCTTCGGCCTCGGTTTCACGAAGTACAACCTGATCCAGCCGCCGAAGTTCATCGGGCTCGACAACTTCGCCCGCATCCTCAGCGACGAGCGGCTGCACAACGCGCTGGGCGTCACGTTCACCTACGTGCTCGTGTCGGTACCGCTGCAACTGGCCTGTGCGCTGGGCGTGGCGCTGTTGCTCGACCGCGGGCTGCGCGGGCTGGCGTTCTACCGCTCGGCCTTCTACCTGCCCTCGCTGCTCGGGTCGAGCGTGGCGATCGCGGTGCTGTGGACGCAGGTCTTCGGCACCGACGGCCTGGTGAACCGGGTGCTGGGGTTCTTCGGTGTCGAGGGCAGGGGTTGGATCTCCGACCCGGACACGGCGCTGTCGACGCTCATCGTGCTGAACGTGTGGACGTTCGGCTCACCGATGATCATCTTTCTGGCCGGACTGCGGCAGATCCCGGCGGTCTACTACGAGGCCGCCTCGATCGACGGCGCGAGCAGGTGGTCGCAGTTCTGGCGGATCACGCTGCCGCTGCTGTCGCCGATCCTGTTCTTCAACCTGGTGCTGCAGATCATCCACGCGTTCCAGTCGTTCACGCAGGCGTTCGTGGTCTCCGGAGGTACGGGCGGGCCGTCCGACTCGACGATGTTCTACACGCTTTACCTGTACCAGCAGGGTTTCAGCCGGTTCGACATGGGTTATGCCTCGGCGCTGGCGTGGTTCCTGCTGCTGATCATCGCGGCGTTCACCGCGATCAACTTCTGGGCGGCGAAGTACTGGGTGTTCTATGAAGACTGAGAGGTCTTCTTCTGGTCGCCTCACCGTGCTGGCCAAGCACATCGGACTCGTGCTGATCGGGTTCGTGATGCTGTACCCGGTGCTGTGGATGGTCGTGAGCTCGCTGCGGCCCGGCGACGAGATCTTCCGCAGCCCCGGCCTGATCCTCGACAGCCTCAAGACCGAGAACTACACCGAGGGCTGGTACGCGCTCAGCCCGTCGTTCGGGACGTACCTGCTCAACTCGGCGGTCCTGGTGCTGGGCTGCATCGTCGGCAACCTGGTGTCGTGCTCGATGGCGGCCTACGCGTTCGCCCGGCTGCACTTCAGCGGCAAGCGGTGGTGGTTCGGCATCATGCTCGGCACGATCATGCTGCCGGTGCACGTGATCATCGTGCCGCAGTACGTGCTGTTCTCCCAGATCGGCTGGGTGAACACGTTCCTGCCGCTGATCGTGCCGAAGATCCTCGCCACGGACGCGTTCTTCGTCTTCCTGATGGTCCAGTTCATCCGCGGTCTGCCCCGGGAACTCGACGAGGCCGCGCGCATCGACGGCTGCGGCCATCCGCGGATCTTCGCGCAGATCGTGCTGCCGCTGATGACACCGGCGCTCGCCACCACGACGATCTTCACGTTCATCTGGACGTGGAACGACTTCTTCACCCAGCTGATCTACCTGACGGACCCGGACATGTACACGGTGCCGGTCGCTCTGCGCTCGTTCGTCGACTCCACGGTCGCCACGTCCTGGGGCTCCCAGTTCGCGATGAGCGTCGTGTCGATCGTCCCGATCTTCCTCGCCTTCCTCATCGGCCAGCGGTACCTCGTCAAGGGGATCGCCACGACCGGTGGCAAGTAGCCGAAAGGAACGGACATGCCTCGATCCGGTACCGCGTGGGCGGTCGTGCTTTCGCTGACCGCGTCGCTGCTCGCCGCGTGCGGGTCCGGTTCCGACGCGGGAGGTGATCTCACGACGGAGAAGGTCACGCTGCGCTTCACGTGGTGGGGCGCGGACGACCGGCACAAGCGGACCCAGCAGGTCATCGAGATGTTCCAGAACAAGCACCCGAACATCACCGTCAAAGGCGAGTTCAAGGAGTGGAACGGGTACTGGGACAGCCTCGCCACCACGATGGCCGCGAACGACGCGCCGGACATCATGCAGATGGACGAGCTGTACATCGCGTCCTACGCCGAACGCGGCGCGTTGCTCGACCTGAACGAGGCCAAGAAGCACCTCGACACCACGAACTTCGACCAGAAGGCGCTCGCCACCGGCGCGGTCGACGGCAAGCAGTACGGGCTGCCGGTCGGCCTCGGCATGTACTCGATCATGGTCAACACCGACCTGCTCGCGAAGTACAACATTCCGGTGCCGGACGACACCAAGTGGTCGTGGGACGACCTGAAGTCGATCGGCGAGCAGGTGTCCAAGGCGGGCGGTGGTCAGGTGTTCGGCGTGCAGTCGCCGGGCATCAACGACACGGCGGGCTTGAGCATCCGGGCCCGGCAGCAGGGCAAGGCGTTGTTCGACGCGGAGGGCGAGGTCGTCCTGCCCCCGGAGATCGCGACGCAGTACTGGACCTACATCTCCGACCTCGCGAAGACCGGGATCGCGGCACCGCCGTCGGTGACCGTGGAGAAGGCCTCGGCCGGGCTGAACCAGTCCGCGACCGCGACGAACACCGCGGCGTTCGGCCTGTGGTGGAACACCCAGCTCACCGCGCTGACCGCCGCCAGCGGTGCCAGGCTCAAGCTGCTGCGGCTGCCCGGTGAGTCGCAGGCGAAGTCACCTGGTGCGTACTACAAGCCGTCGATGTTCTGGTCGGTGTCGTCGCGTTCGAAGCACCCTGCGGAGGCGGCCGCGTTCGTGAGCTTCCTCGCCAACGACGAGGAAGCGGCGAAGATCCTGCTGACCGAACGCGGTGTGCCCGCCAACCAGAAGATCCGCGAGGCCATCGCCGGTCAGCTCAAGGAGACCGACAAGGCCGCCAAGGAGTACCTCGACACCGTCCCGGTCAGCGATCCGCCCAGGATCACGCCGAACGGTGCCAGCACGGTCGACGCGATCCTCAAGCGGCACACCGAGGACGTCCTGTTCGGCCGGACCACCCCCGAGGCGGCGGCCGCGTCGTTCATCGAGGAAGTCCAGTCCGAAGTGGACGCGGCGAGGTGAGGCGCGCGGCCATCGTCGGCACGGGTGCCATCGCCACCTCCCACGCCGAGGCTTTGCGGGCTTGTGGAGAGCGCATCGAGCTGGTCGCCGTCGTGGACGTGGACGCCGATCGGGCGTCCGCGTTCGCGAGCGAGTGGGGTGTGCGCGTCCACCCGAGCCTGGCGGCGTTGCTCGACGCGGAGCAGTTGGACGTGGTGCACATCTGCACGCCACCGCGCTCCCATGTGCCGTTGGCGCTCGAATGCCTCGCCGCCGATGTGAACGTGCTCGTGGAGAAGCCGCCGGCGTTGTCGCTGAGCGAGATCGACACGTTGATCGCCGCCGAACACGGGTCCGCGGGCCGGGTCGCCACGGTGTTCCAGCACCGGTTCGGGCCGGCCGCGATCCGGTTGCGGCGCCTGGCCGCCGAGGGCGTGCTGGGCAGGTCGCTGGTGGCGAAGTGCGACACGCTCTGGTACCGCGGCGACGCCTACTTCGACGTGCCGTGGAGGGGGACGTGGGAGAACGAGGGCGGTGGGCCGACCATGGGGCACGGCATCCACCAGTTCGACCTCCTGCTGTCCGTGCTGGGGCCGTGGCAGGAGATCCGGGCGCTCGCCGCGCGGCAGGCACGTGACGTCGCGACCGAGGACGTGTCGATGGCGCTGGTGACCTTCGCCGACGGCACGGTCGCGTCGGT
Organism: Lentzea alba; assembly: GCF_047445655.1. Taxonomy (GTDB): domain Bacteria; phylum Actinomycetota; class Actinomycetes; order Mycobacteriales; family Pseudonocardiaceae; genus Lentzea; species Lentzea alba_A. The sequence goes on along the minus strand of NZ_JAJAEG010000005.1, from coordinate 231,767 downwards.
GATCAACTCACTGCTGTCGCCGCGCGAAACTTCGGAGCTGCGGTTCGACTTCGAGCGTGCCACGGTGGAGGTCGAGCATCTCTACGGCTACAGCGACGAGCACTGGACCGTGACTCCCGCGCCTGGCCAGGATGAGGTCGTGGCTCGGTGGCGCGAGGAGCAGTCGGGGATGGTGAGCGGTCACAGGTGTCAGCTGGAGGCGTTCCTGGACGCGCTGGACAGTGGTGAGACGCCGCCCGTGACGCTCGCGGACACCCGGAACACCATGGAGTTCATCGCGGCGTTGTACGCCTCGGCGTTCACCGGCACCGTGGTGAAGGCCGGTCAGATCGGCCCGGACAGCCCGTTCTACGCGACGATGGAAGGAATCGGTGCCCCATGGGCGAACGCCCGGTGATCACTCGGCAGGACGACGAGGTGCTCGTCGTGTCGGTGGGCGACGTCGAGCTCTTCACCTACGTGCACCGGCCGTCGACACCCGCGTTCGAGGGCCCGAAACCGTATCTGCACCCGGTGCGGACGCTGGCCGGTGACGTGGTGACCGCGTTCCGGCCGCACGACCACCGGTGGCACAAGGGTGTGCAGATGACCGCCACCGACGTGTCGGGCGAGAACTTCTGGGGCGGCGTCACTTACGTGCGCGACGAGGGGTATGTGGCGTTGCCGAACGTGGGCAGCATGCGCCATGAGGACTTCACCGTCTTCGAGGACGAGGCCCGGTTCGAGGAGCTGCTGTCCTGGTTCACCGAGTCCGGGCAGCACTGGGTCCACGAGACGCGTTCGCTGGAGGTGCGGGATGTCTCGGCCGACTCGTGGACGCTGGAGTTCGCCACGACGCTGACGAACCTGCGCTCGGAGCCGCTGGTGTTCGGCAGTCCGACGACCAACGGCCGTGAGCTGGCCGGCTACACCGGGTTCTTCTGGCGCGGGCCGCGGTCGTTCACCGACGGCGAGGTCATCGCGGCCGACGGCGGAACGGGCCAGGAGATGATGGGCAAGGCCGCCAGGTGGCTCGCTTTCGTCGGCCGGCACGACGAGGTGGACCGGTCGTCGACTTTGCTGTTCCTGGACCACCCGGACAACAAGGGCACGCACTGGTTCGTGCGCAGCAGCCCGTTCGCGGCCGTCAACCCGTCGTTCGCCTTCCACGACACGGTGGAGCTGCCGCCCGGCGAGGAGCTGAGCCTGCGCTACCGGCTCGTCGTCGGCTCCGGTGCGTGGGACCGGGATCGTCTTGAGTCCTATGTGGAGGCCCACCCGTGGTGACGCCGTTTCCGGGCGGGGTCGGCATCTCCGGCCTGCGGGTGTACGACTGGCCGACGGTGGACGGGCTGTGCGGAGGATCGCCGCACGTCCACCTCACCTGCGCGGAGTGCTACTTCGTCGTCGGGGGAGAGGGCTCGGTCCAGACGCTGACCCGGCGCGGGTTCGCTGAGACGCCGTTGCGCGAGGGCACGGTCGCCTGGTTCACGCCGGGCACGATCCACCGCCTCGTGAACGCCGACAACCTGCGGATCATCGTGATCATGCAGAACAGCGGCCTGCCCGAGGCCGGTGACGCGGTGTTCACGTTCCCAGCGTCTGTGCTGGCCGGGAACTACGCCGCACACGCTCAGGCCGGTGACGAGGAGTCGGCTCGGCGGCGCCGGGATCTCGCCCTCGAAGGGTTCCTCGAGTTGCGGCGCCGCGTCGAGGCGGGCGAGGACGGGGCGCTGGACGACTTCTACCGCGCTGCCGTGCGGCTCAAGCAGGGCGTGGTGGACGACTGGGAGAAGCGGTGGCGCGCCGGTGCGCTGGCGTCGGCCGAACGCACCGGCGAGCACCTGGACCTGTTGCGGGGTGGCGACATCGCGCACCTGGCCGAGGCCGACATCCACGTGATGAGGGCGGAGGGTCCGCAGCGGTTCGGCATGTGCGGAAGGCTCGACGTGCACGATCCGGCCGAGGGGAGGTCCCCGCACGACTGAGGTGTTCACGGGCAGAGGCAGAACGCGAGGACGGCGCCGATCATGGCTGCGACCAGGACAGTTGTCGTCGTGACCCGCAGGCGCCGCAGTCGCGCCGCTCGTGCGAGACCGGGCAGCACCGTGGCCGGTACCGGCGGGGCGGCCAGCGACTCGACCGCCCACTCGGCGGGCACGCGGGCCAGGAGACCTGCCGTCCCCGTCAGCCGGCACACCTCGTGTTCACACGACGGGCACGCGGTGAGGTGGCGTTCATAGGTGTGCCGGTCACCGGAGGACAGCGACCCCAGCACGTAGGCCACGTCCCACTCGCGGAACGGGCACGTCACCGCCCGGTCACCCCGTTCTCCTCCAGCGCGAGCCGCAGCGCGCGCAGGCCGTAGTGCAGGCGCGACTTCACCGTTCCCGGTGGCACACCCAGCGCCTCGGCCAGCTCGGCGATCGACTCACTCCGGTAGTACGCCCGCACGATCACCACCCTGTGCTCGGGTTTGAGCTGGGACAGCGCGTCGGCGATCAGCCAGGTGTCCAGCGTCGTGTCGGTGTGGTCGGACCTCGGGCGCTCGGGCGGGCTGGCCGAGCCGATCTCCCAGCGGGCGCGGGCGCTGCGGCACTCGTCGATGGCGAAGTTGCGGGCCACGGCGTAGATCCACGCCCTGGACGCCGCGGTGCCCTGTTCGAGGATGTCCGGGTTGCACCACGCGCGCAGCAGGGCCTCCTGGACGACGTCCTCGGCGAGCTCCTTGTTGCCGGTGAGGCGGAGTGCGTACCGCCAGAGAGCCTGGGCATGACCGTCGTGCAATGCGCGCAGGAGAGTGCTGTGGTCGTTGTTGATGGCGCACCCCCTAGGTTCGGAACTCAGGCGTGCGCTTGGCCAAGAACGCCGCTGTGCCCTCACGCATGTCGGTGGTGGTGAACGCATGTCGAAACGCTTCGAGCTCGACTTTCAGCCCGTCGTCGACCCCCAGGCCGTCGACCGCGTTGATCACCGACTTGCAGGCCGAGACCGCGGTGGGGGAGTTGGCGGCGATGTCGGCGAGCACTCGCCGGGCGGCGGTGAACATCTCCTCGCGGCTGTCGAAGACCTCGTTCACGAGCCCGAGTCGATGCGCTTCGACCGCGTCCACGCGGCGCCCGGAGTAGATCAGCTCGCGCGCCTTGGCCACACCGACCCGGCGGAACAGCCGGACGCAGCCGCCGAAGCCGGGGATGAGACCCAGCAGCACCTCCGGCTGACCGAACACGGCCTTGCGGGTGGCGTAGACGAAGTCGCACGCCATGGCCATCTCGCAGCCGCCGCCGAGCGCGTAGCCGTCGACGCAGGCGATCACGGGCACCGGCAGCCGTTCGAGCAGCCGGGTCACCTCCTGGCCCAGCGCGCCGAACGTCTCGCCCTCCTCCGGCGTCATGGCCGCCATCTCGCGGATGTCCGCTCCGGCGATGAACGCCGGCCCTTCCGAACCCGAGAGCAGCACCCCGCGTGGGACCACGAGATGGGTGAGGAGATGGCGCAGTTCGGTGAGAGTCCGCTGGGACAACGCGTTGCGCGCGGGCGGACGGTGGACGGTCACGGTGAGGACGCCGTCGTGCTCGTCGAGTGCGAGTGTCTGATAGTCCACAGTGGTCTCCTCACGAGTCCCAGATCGCGCCGTAGGCCGGGATCCCCCTGGCCTCCAGCTCTTCGACGACGTGCCAGGTGGTGGGTTTGTTGGAGATGCAGATGACCGCTTCCGCGTCGAAGCGCTTCGAAGCCTCGTACGCGAGCGCGACCAGGTCCGGCTTGCCGCGGCTCTCGGTGTCCCAGACAACGGCGTCGGGCTGGACACCGAGGATCTCGTCGACCAGTGCGTCCCCGTACGTGCGGCGCGGGTTGCGGGTCGACCACACCAGCACGGACGGCGTGTCGGCGGCCAGCAGGTGGGGCAGGCAGGGGCCGATGCCGCTGCCGGTCGCGACCCACACCACCCTGGTGAACAGCTTGTCGATGTTGCCGACCCCGGCGGTCGGAATGCCCTTGACCCACACGTGACCCGGCCGGTCGGCGATGAACCGGGCCGTCCAGTCGCCCGCGCGGGAGATCGTGAGCCGGAAGCCGCTGCGGCCCGGCGCCGGGACGTTGGCGAACGAATGCCACTCCAGCAACGGGTTGCGGCTCACCGTCGTCGACGAACCCGCGAACGGCGTGACGCCGTGGTCGAACGAGACGAGCGCGACGTGCGCTGACGGGCTGTCGATGTGCACCGGAACTCGCCGCAGCCGCAACCACGGCGCCGCCACACTGGCCACCACGAGGGCGAGCGGCCAGAGGAAGACGGGGTTCGACACGGCCGCCAGCAGGCCGAACAGCACAAGCACCGCCCACCCGCCAAATCGGTGCGACCGCTCGAACAGGTCGTGGTGCCCGGCCCGCAGCCGGGGCAACGCGAGCACGACTAGCGCGCCGAGCACCGCCATGATCGTCCAGGTCAGCGCGAGGACGAGCGGTGGTCCCGTCGTCGTGACGGCGAGCACGAGGAACCAGGCGGTGGCGCAGATCGCGGCACCGACGTGCAGGCCGCCGAAGTGGTAGACCTTGCCCAGCGTCCAGCGGATCCGCAACGGCCAGCGGGTCGGCGCGCTGGTGGCGAGCCGGAAGAACAGGTTGATCACGAGCTGCTGGCGGACGAGGGCGGCCAGGGTGAGGTTGGCGACGACCAGGGCGGTCAGCCGTTCGGCATCACCCCACCAGCCGGCGAACCCGAGGTTGGCCAGCACGACGAGGGCGACGAGCCGGTTGTGATGGGTGAACGGCCTCCTGCGCAGGATCGTGCGCCAGGAGCGGTCGGCCGGCGGCAGCCTGACGGCGTCGACTGAGGTCATGCCACCGTCTCCTCCTGTCCGTCCAAACGCGACAGAAGCGCCCGCCTGTCCACCTTGCCGCGGTCCGTGGTCGGCAGCGTGTCGACCGGCACGATCAACGTGGGCACGCAGTAGTACGGCAGCCGCTCCGCCACCGCTCTGCGGGCCTGCTCGGGTACCGCGCCGGCAGGGCTGATGAACCCGACGAGCTTGCCGTTGTGCAGCAACGTCGTCGCCCGCGCGCAGTCCACCGCGCGTTCGAGCGCCGACGTCACGGCGTCCAGCTCGACCCGGAACCCGCGCACCTTGACCTGGTCGTCGGTGCGGCCGTGGTGCTCCAGCTGGCCGTCGCGCGTCCACCGGCCGAGGTCGCGCGTGCGGAACATCCGGTGCTCGCCGCCCAGGAACGGGTCGGGCCGGTAGCGCTCGGCCGTCAGCTCGGGATCACCCAGATAGCCGGCGGTCACGCACACGCCGCCGGCCCACATCTCGCCGATCTGGCCGATGCGGCACGGTCGCAGGTTCTCGTCGAGCACGTACACGGTCGTGTTCGGCACCGGCCGGCCGATCGTGAGCTGACCGCCGGGCCGGTAGCGCTGAACGGTGTTGACGATGGTCACCTCGGTCGGCCCGCACGAGTTGTGGAAGACGGCCTGCCGTGACCACGTTTCGGCCAGAGCCTGCGGGCATCTCTCACCGGCCACCGCGACCGTGCGGACCCCTTGGCAGACAGCGGGATCGAGCGACGCCAGCACGCTGGGCGTGGCGATGACGACGTCGACGGTGCGCGCCGTCTGTTCGATGTCGTCACTGCGGATGACCAGCGTGCCGCCGTTCGCCAGCGTGCCGAGGACCTCCCACATCGCCATGTCGAACGCGATGTTCAGCAGCTGCGACACCCTGGTTCCCGGCGTGATCTGGAGGCTTCCGGGTGCGGTCAGCAGGACGTTGCACAGGTTGGCGTGCGAGACCTGCACGCCGTTGGGCCGGCCGGTGGTGCCGGAGGTGAAGATGACGGCCGCGATGTCCGAGTCCTCGGTGATCGTGCGGCAGAACGACGTGGCGTCGGGTACGCGGTCGATCGCGATGATCTTCCCGAGATCATCCGGCAACTCGTGAGCGCTCGTGGTGAGCACGAAATCGATGCGCGCGGTGCGAACGATGTGTCGCAAATGGACTTCGGGTGCGATGCGCACGTCCTGTGGAACATAAGCGGCACCCGCTTTGAGCACGCCCAGAATGCCGACGACCATCGAGATCGACCGGGTGAGGAACAGGCCCACGCGGTCGCCGGGACGCACCCCGGCGCGGATGAGGAACTCGGCGAGCAGTTCGGCTCTGCGGTTCAGTTCCGCATAGGTCATCGACTCGCCGAGGTGCTCCACGGCCGTGCGGTCCGGTTGCCGCACGGCCTGTTTCTCCACCGCGTGGTGGATGTGGTGGAACGGCGGAGTCCGGACGGGTCCGGCGCCGAACGACTGGAACAACGCGCGGTCGGACGGCGGCAGGTCGCGCAGGGCAGATTCGAGGAACACGGCTTTCACTGCGGGGTTCCCTTCCGGGAGCGAAGCGTGGTCACCCGTTCTGAACGAGACACACCCGCAGATCGTTCACGTCGAGTCGAACATTCATCGAATCGACGAAGCTGTTATGCCACAGCAACTTCGTGGTTCACAGTGAAAAAATGAGAATCGCAGCGGCAGTACTCGTCCTCGTGATCACGGTCCCCGGTACCGCTCAGGCGGCCACGTGGGAGGACGTGATCGGAACCGGTTCCTTCGCCAGTTACGGCGCGCTCCAGTCGGAGTGGAACTACCGCTATCCGTGGGGGTCCGACCACAACGGCACCGCCCGGATGTACGCGAGCGCCACCGACCACAACCACGTGTCGCTGTCCGGAGGTGTGCTGACGTTGAAGGCGACGAGGATCTCCTGGGACGAGGGGAACAGCGGCGCCGACCCGCACCTGCCCATCCGCTACCACTCCGGCGCGATCCACGCCAAGGAGCACGTCGTCGTGAACGACCAGTTCCCCAACTGGGAGGTGAAGGGCGACTTCCAGGCGCCGTCGGCCCGTGGCACGTGGCCCGCGTTCTGGCTGACCGGGGTCAACAGCTGGCCGCCGGAGAGCGACGTCCTGGAGTTCAAGGGTGACAACCGGAACTGGTTCAACACCTTCCGGACGTCCAGCGACGTGTCGAGCTCGATCGTCGGGGTGTCCTCGCCCGGCTCGTGGCACACCTACCGGGCGTGGATCACGAAGGTGAACAACACCGACGTCGACATCCACTACTACCTCGACGGCAAGTGGATCGCCCAGCACACCGGGAAGAACTTCGTCGGCAAACCGCTGTGGGTCATCATCAACCTGCAGATGGAGGGCTCGTCCGGCAGCCCCGGTCCGACCGCGGACACGATCTACCGGGCACGCAACGTCTACATAGGACGTACGCGGGCGTGAAGCGAGGTGGCCCCGGCGAACTCCGGGGCCACCCCTCGATCACGCTCCGGCCGGACGCCCCGACCAGGCCTCCTGCGAGGTCAGCGGCCGCATCGTGAGCGTGTACTCGTAGGTGACGTCTGGACGCACCTGGCTGCGCTGCCGCACCGGGTTCGGCGTGTCACCGACACCGGTCACGGCATGATCGGCGTGCAGCGTGAAGTACCCCTTGTTGCGCTGCAACATGAACGGGTACGCGGCCCGTTCGAGGTCGTCGTACTGCGTCACGCTGACGTCCTTCGCGCCCGACACCAGCAAGCCGGACGTCCGGCCGTCGGTGAGCAGCGCCCACCGGGTGTCGGTGTGGTTGCCGTGGTCCTGCGGGCGGTGGTACTCGACGTACTGGTCGGCCACCGAGCTGGTGTGCACCCCGATCGGCGTGCCGTCCTTGCGGTCGACGTAGCTCTCCGCCTTCCGGCCGTACCAGGAGAACTCGGAGTAGCGGTCCGGCACGGACAGCTGGACACCGATGCGCGGCAGGTAGGGCAGTGTCCGCAGGGAGCCCTGCGGCGTCACCCGGTGCCCGAGCCGCAGCACACCGGCGGAGTCCACCGAGTAGACCATCGTCTGGTCGAACCACGCCCCGCTCACACCGGGCGCGGCCACCGTGCTGTCCACGATGATCCGCGTGGCCTTGTGACCGTCCTTCTCCACGCGAACCCCGGTCACACTGGTCTCCAGCCGGTCGAGGCCGGCCTTGCGCCAGTCCTCGCCCTCCGCGCGGCCCCACGTGTACGTCTCGTTGCTGATCGGCGTGCGCCACGCGTCGAGCTTCGGCCCGCTGGTGAGCAGCTCCCGGCCCCACGACTTGATCGACGTCAACGCACCGGTCTTCTTGTCGACCGTGTAGGTCGTGCCGGCCGCGGTCGCGGTGACCTTGGCGGCGTCCTCCTGGGTGAAGACGACAGCCCAGTCGAGCGGCGCCTTGTCCAGGCCGGGCACCCGGCTGCCACCCAGTGAGAACTGGTCGTGCGCGAGCACGTGCCCGGAGGTAACCGCTTCGACGGTCAGGAACCGCTCGCGGTCGGCGTCGTTGACCGGAACCGGCAGTGAGATCCGAGCAGTCGAAGCGCTGGCGACCCGCAACGGTTGTTCGCCGCTCTTGACCATGCGCGATCCCTCGGTGACCCGCCAGCGCAGCGTCAAGTCGTCGGTGCCGGTGAACTGCCGTTCGTTGGTCACCGACAGCACGCCACCGGAGTAGGCGTACCGGATCGGCTGGTGGGCCCACGCCATCTGCACGGTTTCGGGCTGGAGCGCCCGATCCGTGCCGATCAGTCCGTCCACACCGGACAGCGTGGACCCGTACGCGAAGTGCGTGCCCTTGTCCTGCACGCGGTCGAAGTCGAGCGCCAGCACGGCTCCACCGGCGGGAGTCGAAGCGTTCAGCTCGGCCGGCGAGAGCGCCCTGTTGTAGATCCGCACGTCGTCGACGTCACCGCGGGACAGCCGGCCGACGTTCGACGGGTCGTTCCACGACATCTCGAAGTCGCGGCCGATGTTCACGTCGGCGGCGGAGTAGTCGATCGGGCCGCTGAACGGAAGGCTGCCGACCTCGGTGCCGTCGATGTACAGCCGGACCGCGGTGCCGTCATAAGTGCCGCTGACCCGGTGCCACTTGCCGTAGAAGTCGGCGGGCACCTTCGCCTGCACCGCCCGCCACGTGCCGCTGTGGATGAAGAACTCCAGCGTGGTCTCGTTCTTCATCTTGAGCGTCCACTGGTGGTCGCCCTTCGCGATGATCGGGAACTGCCCGGTCCACTCACCTGGCTTCACCCACGCGTCCAGCGTCAGCGCCGTGCCGGTGATGTCGAGCTTGCGGTCGCGGTAGACCTCGACGAAGTCGTCCAGCCCCGACAACGACAGCGCCTTGCCGCGGTGGCCGTCGACGAGCTTCGGCGCGCCGGAGAGCAACGCGGTGATGTTGTTACCGGACGTGTCCGGGGTGATCAGCGTCTTCTGCTTGATGTTCTGCTCGGCCCAGTCCCAGATGAACCCGCCCTGGGTCTGCGGGTTGGCCCGGATGATGTCCCAGAACTCGCGGAAGTTGCCGAGGCTGTTGCCCATCGCGTGCGCGTACTCGCCGAAGATCAACGGCTTGGTCGTGCTCTTGGCCTGCTCGGCGAACCGCTCCGGCGACGGGTAGCGCGGCCCCCACACGTCGGCGAACGGCGCGTCACCGTCCGGGTTGTTCGACTGGTGGTAGATCGGCCGCGACGGGTCGTTGGCCTTGAGCCACTTCGCCATCTCGTAGTGGTGCGCGCCGAGGCCGGCCTCGTTGCCGGTGTCCCACATGAAGACGCTGGGGTGGTTCTTGTCGCGCTCGACCATGCCGATGAGCCGGTCCATGAACGTGTCGCGCCACTCCGGCTGGTTCGCCTGGCACCACCGCGTGCAGTTCTCGTGGTTGTGGGTCTCGATGTCGACCTCGTCGTCGATCCAGATGCCGTGCCTGTCGGCGAGCTCGTAGAAGTACGGGTCGCTCGGGTAGTGCGAGGTGCGGACGGCGTTGACGTTGAGCTGCTCCATCAGCGCCACGTCGCGTTCCTGGGCCGCGCGGGGCACGTGCCGGCCGTGGTCTGGGTCGGTCTCGGCCCGGTTGACGCCCTTGAACAGCACGCGCTTGCCGTTGACCAGCAACGTCCGGTCGCGGATCTCGATCTCACGGAAACCGGTGGTGTCGCTGACGACGTGGCTCGTGCCGTCCGGCGAGGTGAGCGTCAACACCACGGTGTAGAGGTTCGGCGTCTCGTCGGTCCACTTGGCCGGGTTGCGCACGGGCAACGTCAGGCGCGCGGTGCTGCCGGACACTTCCTGGCTCGTCGAAGTGACTTCGCCTCCGCGAGAGTCGCGCAGGACGGCCGTGAGGCGGTGTGTGCTCGTGATGCCGCGGAGCTCGACGTCCGCCGTGAGGGTCGCGTCGGTGTAGGTGACGTCGAGATCGGTCTTCAGCGTGGCGTCCTGGATGAACGCCTTGGGCGTCGAATAGAGCGACACCGAGCGGAAGATGCCCGAGTACCGCCACTGGTCGTAGTCCTCCAGGTAGGAGCCCGCGCTCCAGCGGTGCACCTGCACGGCGATCTTGTTGCGGCCCGGTCGCAGCACGGAGGAGATGTCGAACTCCGCCGGGGTGTAGCCACCCTGGTCGTAGCCGATGTACTTCCCGTTGACCCACAGGAGGTAGGCGGACGTCACGCCCTCGAACCGCACGAACGTCGCGCGCTTCGTCCAGTCGGCGGGCACGTCGAAGTCGCGGACGTACGCGCCGGTCGGGTTGATGTCGCGGGGGACGCGCGGCGGGTCGTCCGGCTGCACCTCGGTGGCGATGTTGCGGAAGATCGGGTGGTCCAGGCCGTCGGTCTGCCAGGTGTGCGGCACGTTCACCGTGCGCCAGCCGGACGTGTCGTAGTCGTCGGAGTAGAACCGTGCCGGTACGTCGGAAGGCTTGTCCGCCATGGCGATGCGCCATTTGCCGTCGAGCGTGCGCGTGAACTCCGGCTCCTGGCGCAGGAACGCGTGGTGCGGCTCCTGTCCCTCGGCGATCTTCCGCGGATCTTCGAGATAGGTGTGCACGTCGGGAGGGGGATCGACGGCGGCGGCGATCGGTGTCGTCGAACCTGCCGCAACCAACAAGACTGTCGCAAGAACAATCGCGCGCCGCACGCTGAACCTCCATGTTCAGACATAAGTGCACACAAGTGAACAGTCGGTGCTGGGGGGCGACAAGGGGCCGCGTGGTCCGCGCCGTTCACACCCACGCGTTGTTATCGAATGGTTCGTCCCTTGTGTTCGATTTCGTTCGACAGCACGCTCCGAGGGCATGATCGCTCGCCTGCTGACCGCGGCCGTTGTCGCCGCCTCTCTGTCCGTGCCGGGGATCGCTCACGCGGCACCGGGCGTGAGCCTCGTGGGGGACATGCTGCTCGATCCCTCGGCGCTGTACTTCGTCTCGTACGACGGGGTGGTGAACAACAACTCGTTCCAGCAGGACGCGATCCTCACCTACCAGGGACGCCAGTACGCCACCTGGTACACCGCGAGCCGCAACGCCGTGATCGCGCGCAGGAGCGTCGGCGGCACCCGCTGGGAGGCCGTGGTCCTGCCGCACCGGCTCAGCGCCGACGACTCGCACAACGTGATCTCGTTGGGAATCTCCCCGCAGGACAACACGATCCACGTCGCGCTCGACACGCACAACACGCGCTTGTTCTACTTCCGCTCGAAGCCGGGACTGGCGATCGGCGCGCAGCGGTGGAGCGCGGAGTCGTTCGGTGCGGTGCAGCGAACGCTCGGGACCGTCGAGCTCGGTTCGATGACCTACCCGCAGTTCGTCGTGACGCCCGAGGGCAGGCTGCAGTTCAGCTACCGCAGCGGTGGTTCCGGCAACGGCGTCAACGAACTGGCCGAGTACTCCGGTGGCACCTGGCGCAAGCTCGGTGGCTGGTCGTCCGCGACGGGCTCGTACACCGGGCCGAACGGCGTCGTGTCGACCACCCGCAACATGTACCTGCACGGTCTGAACTACGACCGAAGTGGACGGTTGCACGCCGCTTTCACCTGGCGTGAAGGCAACACCGGCGTGCTGTGCAACTCGGGCGGGCTCACCAACCACGACACCGGCTACGTCTACAGCGACGACCGCGGCCGGACCTGGGGCAACGGTGCGGGAACCGTCGTCGGCACGACCGGCGGTACCCCGGTCGGCGTCACCTCGCCGGGACTGGTGGCCGACCCGCTCGACCCGAACCACGGCCTGATGAACCAGGAGAGCCAGGCGGTGGACACGAGCGGCCGGCCGCACGTGGTGATCAGCTACGTGCCCGGCCGCTTCACCCAGTGCGTCTCGAACTACGCCCAGCAGCGCGCGCAGTACGGCCGCACGTTCCACGTCTTCCGCGGCGCCGACGGGAAGTGGACCAAGATGGAGGTGCCGATCCCGCCGAACCACACCCAGCGCACCAAGATCGTGCTCGATCGCAACGACAACGCGTACCTGGTGATGCCGCGCGGCAAGATCGTGGCTGCCACCAAGGCGAGCGGCTGGACCGACTGGACGACCGTGTTCGACCGGCCGTCGCTGCAGGCCTTCGGCGAGGTCAACGTCGACACGTCGCGCGTTGCGTCGCAAGGGATCCTGTCCGTGCAGTACCAGCAGGTCTCCACCGGCACGACACCGTCGGCGATCCGTGTCGCCGACTTCCGGCTCGGCTAGGCGGTGGACTCGCGCACGACCAACCGGCACGGCTGCCGGACGACACCACTGGCAGGCGTGCCGGAGAGCGCCGCGAACAGGTGCGTCACGGCGGTCGTGCCGAGCAACCGTTGTCGGACGCCGGCCTCGTACCAGGTCCAGTGCTGGAACGGCAGCGGATGGGCCGACGTCGCCGGGCAGACCAGGACACCGGCGGCGCCGCGCGCGAACCACAACCTCGTCCAGTTCACCCCGGTCGGCACACAGCGGCTGCGGGTGGTGATGACGCACGCAGCCGGGTTCCGGACCGAGATGACGGAGATCAAGGTCTACTGAGAAGGACGTACATGACAATCGCACGTCTGGCAGCGTTCGCGCTGTGTCTGGCCGTGGGTGCGGGGATGTTCGCCGTGCCCACGGCCGCGTTCGCGGAACCGTTGCCGCAGCACGGGGTCACGGTCCGGGTCGACCCGTCCTACCAGCAGCCGGAGTTCGAGGGCTGGGGAACGAGCCTGGTGTGGTTCGCCAACGTGACAGGCGGCTACCCCGAGCCCGTCCGCCGCAGGCTCGTCGACCTGCTGTTCGGCGAGGACGGGTTGCGGCTGAACATCGCCCGTTACAACATCGGCGGCGGCAACGCACCGGACGTCCGCAAGGACTACATGAAGGCCGGCGCGACGATGGAGGGCTTCTGGAAGGCGCCTCCCGGCACCACACGCACCGACGTGGACTGGTGGCGGGCCGACAACCCCGGCCACTGGAACTTCGGCGCGGACGCCAACCAGCGCTGGTGGGTCGACCAGATCAAGCGCAAGGTCACGAGGTGGGAGGCGTTCAGCAACTCACCGCCGTGGTTCCAGACCGTCAGCGGTTACGTCTCCGGTGGCTTCGACGCGAACACCGACCAGATCCGCAGGGACCGCGTCGACGACTTCGCCACCTACCTGGCGCGGGTCACCCAGCAGCTGGAGCGCGCGCACGGCATCAAGTTCGACACCCTCGCCCCGTTGAACGAGCCCAACACGAACTACTGGGGCACCCAGATCGGACCGGACGGCCAGCCCACCGGTGGACGACAGGAGGGCGCTCACGCGGGACCCGAACTGCAACAGGAGGTTCTGCTCGCGTCACGGCGTGCGCTCGACCGGCTGAAGTCGGACGTCGGAGTGTCCGCAATGGACGAAACCAACCCCGGCACGTTCGTGCGCAACTGGAACGGCTACGGCCCGGCACGTGAGGTGATCGACCAGCTCAACGTGCACACCTACGGCACCGGCCAGCGCACCAGCGTGCGCGACATCGCCAAGGGTGCCGGCGAGAAGCTCTGGATGAGCGAGGTCGAGGGCACGTGGGGCAACGGCACCACCGACTACGTGGGCATGGAACCCGGTCTGGGCATGGCGACCCGGATGCTCGAGGACATCCGCGAGCTCGAACCGTCGGCCTGGGTGTTCTGGCAGCCGATCGAGGACTCGATCCCGCAGCAGGCAGCCGGCAAGAACTGGGGCAGCATCCACATCCCGTTCAACTGCACGGCGATCGACACCCCGGAGTCCTGCCCGATCAGGACCAACACCAAGTTCAACACCATCCGCAACTTCACCCACTTCGTGCGGCCCGGTGACAGGTTCGTCAAGACCGACGACCCGTCGACCGTCGCCGCGGTGAAACGCTTCGACCGAGGTGCCAGCGTCGTGCACGTCAACAACGGCTCCGCAGCCCGTGCGGTCACCCTCGACCTCTCCCGGTTCCGAAGCGTTTCGACGACCGCGCGGGTGACCCCGGTGGTCACGAGCGCGGAGGGTGCTCTGGTGCGCGGCAAGCCGGTACGTGTTTCCGGCGGTTCGGCGACGCTCGCGGTGCCGGCGAAGTCGGTCACCACGTTCCTCGTCGACGGTGTCTCCGGAGTGTCCGGGGACGCCGCGCTGATCCAGCCGGACCACGTGTACCGGCTGGCCATGGGCGGGAAGTCGCTGCAACCGTCCGACGACTGGTCGCGTGTGGTCGCCCGCACGACCGACACCGCCGGCGCGCGGCAGCTGTGGGCGGTGCGCAAGCTCAGCCGCGGCAACGGGAACCGCGAGCGGTACGAGATCGTGAACGCCGTCTCCGGCACCCGGCTGGCCGCGGCGGGCGAGGCCGTGGTGCTGCAGTCGGCGAAGGACCCCGCCGCGGAATGGATCATGTCCACGACCGGTGACGGCACCTGGACCTTCGTCAACGCGGCCACCGGCGGGTTGATCGACGCGACCGGCGAGACGGTGTCGGCGAAGGGCCCGACGTCGGGTGCGAGCCAGCGCTGGACCGTGGCCGACGAGACCGTGCTGCGGACCGAGGACGCCGCGGTGTTCACCGTCCCGAAGCTGCGTCCCGCGCTGCCGCACACCGTCACACCGGTCCACCGCGATGGCGGGCGAGGCGCCCTCCCCGTGGCGTGGGAGCTCCCGTCCGACGTGCGGTGGAACCGGCCCGGCACCGTGCGGGTGCGCGGAACGGCGACGGATCCGTTGGGACGGAAGCTGTCCGCGCTGGCAGTGGTCACGGTCGACACGATCGTCTCGACGATTCCCGCCCGTGCCGGTACTTACGTCGGCGGGCGGCCGGATCTTCCTTCCACCGTCGAGGGAATCGGCAAGCGGGGTGGCCGGGCCGAGCTGCCCGTCACGTGGGACGGCGGGGTGTTCGACCGGGTCGGCACGGTGATCGTGACCGGGCGGGCTCAGATCGTCGACGGCAGCACGGTCCCGGCCACCGCGGTCGTGGAGGTCACCGAACCCGTGGAGGTGAACGCCGCCCTGGACGCGGCCGTGACGGCGACGTACACCGAGTCCGGCTATTCCGCGGACCGGCTGCGCAACGGCGTCACGGACGAGAAGGCGTGGTCGAACTGGAAATCCGGCACCAAGAACCCGTCCGACACGATCACGTTCACCTTTCAGAAGGCACGCGATCTCACCCGTCTCACGGTTCATTCCCATCGCGACGGTGACGGAGGTATCGCGCAGAGCCTGAAGGTTCAGGTGCGCACGGCCGACGGTGCCTGGGCGGACGCGAGTGGAGACATCGAGGTCACCCCGGCGGCGACCGCGGTGCCGCTGAGCCCGCCCGGACCGGTGACCGCCGTCCGGATCGTGCTCACCGCCCGTCCAGCCGGATATCTCACCCTTGGCGAGATCGAGGTGTTCGCGAAGTCGAATCGAGTCGAAATCTGAGTTCTGTTTGAATTGCCGTGCGGGCGAGGGGCACCATTCGCAGAAATCGGCGAGAAGGGATTCTCAATGCGGAGAGCTCTCGCAGGCGCACTGGCGGCGGTGACGACGGCCGCGCTCGTCGTGGTGGCGCACACGACGAGCGCGGGTCAGGTGGCGGCCGAGACCTACTCGTGGGGCAACGCGGAAATAGCCGGAGGTGGGTTCGTGCCCGGCATCGTGTTCAACCAGCGCGAGCCGAACCTGGTCTACGCACGCACCGACATCGGCGGCGCATACCGGTTGAACCCGCAGACGAACAGGTGGATCCCGCTGCTCGACCACGTCGGCCTCGACAACTGGGGGTTCAACGGGGTCGCGAGCCTCGCCACCGACGCCGTCGACCCGAACCGCGTGTACGTCGCCGCCGGCATGTACACCAACAGCTGGGATCCGAACAACGGAGCGATCCTGCGCTCCTCGGACCGCGGCACCACGTGGCAGAGCACGCCGCTGCCGTTCAAGGTCGGCGGCAACATGCCGGGACGTGGCACGGGGGAGCGGCTCGCGATCGACCCGAACCGCAACAGCGTGCTGTACTTCGGCGCGCCGAGCGGCAACGGCCTGTGGCGCAGCACGGACTTCGGTGTCACGTGGAGCAAGGTCACCGCGTTCCCGAACCCCGGCAACTACGTCCAGGACCCCAACGACCCCAACGGGTATCTCAACGACAACCAGGGCGTGCTGTGGGTGACGTTCGACCCGCGCACCGGAAACGCTTCGACGCCGACCCGGACCATCTACGTCGGCGTCGCGGACAAGGAGAACAACGTCTACCGCAGCACGAACGGCGGCACGACGTGGGAACGGGTGGCGGGGCAACCGACGGGTTTCCTGCCGCACAAGGGAGTTCTGGAAGGCGACACGCTCTACCTCGCCACGAGCGACACCGGAGGCCCTTACGACGGTGGGAAAGGCGACGTCTGGAAGCTGAACACCGCGACCGGTGCGTGGACGCAGATCAGCCCCGTGCCGTCGAGCAGCGCCGACAACACGTTCGGCTACAGCGGCCTGACCGTCGACCGCAGGAAGCCCGGCACGCTGATGGTCGCCACGCAGATCGCCTGGTGGCCGGACGTGGTCTTCTTCCGCAGCACCGATTCCGGTGCGACGTGGACGCGCGTGTGGGACTGGACGAGCTATCCGAACCGCAGCTTCCGCTACCGGATGGACATCAGCGCGTCGCCGTGGCTGGACCTCGGCGCGAACCCCGCACCACCGGAGGTCTCGCCGAAGCTCGGCTGGATGACCGAGTCCGTGGAGATCGACCCGTTCAACTCCGACCGGATGATGTACGGGACGGGCGCGACGATCTACGGCACCACCGACCTCACGGCGTGGGACCGCGGCACGCAGTTCACGATCCGGCCGATGGCGGCAGGACTCGAGGAAACCGCGGTGAACGACCTGATCAGCCCGCCGTCCGGGCCACCGCTGATCAGCGCGCTCGGTGACATCGGCGGGTTCCGGCACGACCGGCTGGACGCGGTGCCGGCCAGGACCTTCCAGCAGCCCTACTTCACCACCACCCGCAGCCTGGACTTCGCCGAGCTCAGCCCCGCGACGATCGTGCGCGCCGGCGAGTTCGACAAGATCGGCAGGCCCAACGACAACCGGGTGGCGTTCTCCACCGACGGCGGCGCGAACTGGTTCCAGGGCCAGGAACCGGGTGGTGTCACCGGTGGCGGCACCGTGGCCGCGGCGGCCGACGGCAGCAGGTTCGTCTGGAGCCCGGGAGGAACCGGGGTGCACCACGCGACCGGCTTCGGCAACTCGTGGACGGCGTCGACCGGTATCCCGGCGGGCGCGGTAGTCGAGTCGGACCGGGTGAACCCGATGAAGTTCTACGGCTTCTCCGCCGGGAAGTTCTACGTGAGCACGAACGGCGGGGTCACCTTCACCACGTCGGCCGCGACCGGGCTGCCCGCGTCTGCGCGCTTCAAGGCGGTGACGGGCCGGGAGGGCGACGTCTGGCTCGCGGGCACGGGTGGCCTGTGGCGGTCCACGGACTCAGGTGCGACCTTCGCGAAGGTCTCCGGCATCACGAGCTCGCTCAACATCGGTTTCGGCAAGGCCGCCGCGGGACGGGCTCATCCCGCGCTGTACCTGATCGGTGAAACCGGTGGTGTCAAAGGCGTCTTCCGATCCGACGACACAGGTGCGAGCTGGGTGCGGATCAACGACGACCGCCACCAGTACGGCAACATCGGGGACGCCATCACCGGGGACCCGCGGGTGTACGGCCGTGTCTACCTCGGCACCAACGGACGCGGTGTCGTGCTCGGCGAGACGACCGGAACCCCGCCCACCACCACGACTACAACCACCACGACTACAACCACCACGACGACCACCGGCCCGCAGCCCGAAACCGGGTGCTCGGTGAAGTACACCGTGCAGAACCAGTGGCCGGGCGGGTTCCAGGGCGGTGTCGACATCACCAACACCGCAACGGCGGCCGTCAGCGGGTGGACGCTGAAGTGGTCGTTCGCCAACGGCCAGGTGATCAGTCAGCTGTGGAACGGCAAGCTCACCCAGACCGGCGCTGCGGTGTCCGTGGCCGACCAGGGCTACAACAGGGAGATCAAGCCGAACGGCACCGTCGGGTTCGGGTTCTCCGCGAGCTGGGCGGGGACGAACGCCAAGCCGGTGTCGTTCAGCCTCAACGAACGGCCGTGTGCGGTGCTGTGAGCGTGGTGCCCCGATCGGTCACCTGCGGGTCGAGCAGCCGCACCTCGGGCGACTGCTCGCCCGCCAGCCCGCGCATCAGCATCTCCACCGCGATCGAGCCGACCTCCTCGACCGGGACCGCGACCGACGTGAGCGGCACCGGCTGGGTGGCGGCGACGGCGTCGGGGCACAGCGCGATCACCGAGATGTCCTCCGGCACCCGCCGGTCGCGGCGCCGCAGCTCCAGCACGACGTCCGCGAGCACGGCCTCGTTGTGCACCACCAGCCCGGTGATGGCGAGCTCGGACTCCAGCAGACTGTCCAGGCAGGCGCTGAGGGCGGTGTAGGACGGCGCGCAGGGCTGCACGTGCACCGTCACGCCGTGCTTGCGCGCGGACTTGGTGAACCCGGACAGGAACCGCTTCGCATAGCCGGTCTTGCGCTCGTAGACGGCAGGCGGGGAGCCGATCAGCCCGACCGCGCGGTGCCCGAGGCCGGCCAGGTGTTCCACCGTGCACGCGCCGCTCGCCGCGAAGTCGAGGTCGACGCAGTTGAGCCAGGCGGTGTCGGCCGGCACCCCGATCAGCACCACCGGCACGTCCAGCTCGCGCAGGCCGGAGATGCGCGGGTCGCGTGCCTCGACGTCCATCACGATCACCGCGTCGGCCCGCGCGGACGCGATCACCCGGTGCACCTCGTCGGCGCCGGACTCCTTGGTGAGCAACAGGACGTCGTAGTCGTGGCCGCGGGCGGCGGTGACGATCGACGACACGAACTGCATGATCACCGGCAGGTTCAGGTCCGTCCGCAGTGGAACGACGAGCGCGAGGACGTTCGTGCGGCTGCTGGCCAGCGCCCTGGCTCCCGCGTTGGGGTGGAAGCCCAGCTCGCTGATGCTGCGGTGGACGCGCTGCGACGTGGCCGCCGAGATCGGCCGCTTGCCGCTGAGCACGTAGGACACCGTGCTGATGGCGACACCGGCGTGCTTGGCGACGTCCTTGATGGTGATCAACCGGCCTCCCGGGCGCATGTCGTTGTCCGGGCAACTTTAGCGCCGGGGTCTGACATCCCCGGCAGGTCGACGTCGAATACAGGTCGAAAAATTGTTCGCGACACATTCGATTTATTCGACGCTAATGTTTCCTCCTGGTGAAACGTTTCGATTTCCAGGAAGGAAAAGTTCCATGAACAATCTCGGGCGTGCACTGGTGGCGGCACTCGCCGCGACACTGGCGTTCTCGCTGGGTGCTCCCACCGCGTCCGCCGCGACGTGGCAGTCGTCGGACAAGTGGGGCACCTGGAACAACGGCGGCTACATCGTCCGCAACAACATCTGGGGCGGCGGCGCCGGCCCGCAGACGATCTGGGCGAACTCCTACAGCAACTGAGGGGTCTGGGCGGACCACCCCAACACCGGCGGGGTGAAGTCCTACCCGCACGCCGGCAAGGCGCTGAACCGGCGCCTGAGCTCGATCGGTTCGCTCACCAGCAGCTTCAACGTCAGCGTGCCCGGATCGGGCGCCTACGCGACCACTTACGACATCTGGGCGAACAACAACGCGTACGAGGTCATGATCTGGATGAACAGGACCGGTGCGGTCGGTGCCATCGGGTCGCGCCAGGGCACGTTCTCCGTCGGCGGCCACACCTGGGACGTCTACCGCGGTTCGAACGGTGCCAACGCGGTGTTCTCGTTCCTGCGCACGTCCAACACGTCGGCCGGCTCGGTGGACCTCAAGGCCGTCATGAACTGGCTGCGCAGCCGCGGCTGGTGGGGAGACGTCACCGTGGGCGAGGTGCAGTTCGGCTACGAGATCACGTCGTCCAGCGGTGGCAAGAACTTCACCACGAACAGCTACTCGGTGTCGGGCGGGTGATCGGCGATGCGGCGGACGACGACGTCGGTCCTGCTCGTGGCGGTTCTCGTGGCGGGCGGCGTGCCGGCGACGGCCGAACCGGCGGTCGCCTCGGACCGCGGGCTCGTCAGCACCCGGTCGGTCCACGGCAACGGCAACTTCGTGTCGTGGCGGCTGCTCGGCTCCGATGCCGCTGACGTGGCGTTCAACGTCTACCGCGACGGGGTGAAGGTCAACCCTGCGCCGGTGACGACGGCGACGAGCTATCTCGACGCGGGTGCGCCCGCGACGGCGTCCTACTCGGTGCGTCAGGTGATCGGAGGCGTGGAATCGGCGGCCACGCGATCCGTCGGCACCCTGGCGACCAGCAGGGACGTCCCGATCCAGAGCCCGGGATCCGGCTACGTGGCGAACGACGCGTCGGTCGGCGACCTGGACGGCGACGGCGAGTACGAGATCGTCCTCAAGTGGGATCCCGCCGACGCCAAGGACAACGCGCACGCGGGTCGCACGGGAAACGTGCACCTGGACGCGTACCGGTTGAGCGGCACCAGGTTGTGGCGCATCGACCTCGGCCGCAACATCCGCGCGGGCGCGCACTACACGCAGTTCCAGGTCTTCGACTACGACGGTGACGGCAAGGCCGAGATCGCCGTGAAGACCGCGGACGGCACGCGGTCGGGCACCGGGCAGGTGATCGGCAACGCGAACGCCGACCACCGCAACGGCGACGGCTACGTCCTGACCGGGCCGGAGTTCCTCTCGGTGTTCCGCGGCACGGACGGCGCGGTGCTCGACACCGAGAACTACGTGCCACCACGCGGGAACGTCTCGTCGTGGGGCGACAACTACGGCAACCGCGTCGACCGCTTCCTGGCCGCAACGGCCTATGTGGACGGTTCGCGGCCGAGCATCGTCATGGCGCGCGGGTACTACACGCGCAGCGTGATCTCGGCGTGGGACTTCCGCGGTGGGCAGCTGACCCGGCGCTGGACGTTCGACTCGGCGTCGCAGTCGAACCGCTCGGCCTGGGAGGGCAAGGGCAACCACAACCTCTCCGTGGCCGACGTGGACGGCGACGGCCGCGACGAGATCATCTACGGCTCGATGGCGATCGACGACGACGGCCGCGGCCTGTGGCAGAACAACACCCACCACGGCGACGCCCTGCACGTCGGCGACCTCATCCCGGCCAGGCCCGGGCTGGAGGTGTTCAAGCCGTCGGAGTGGACGAACGAGGTCTCGCACTGGATGGGTGACGCGCGCACCGGCCAGATTCTCTGGAGCGCACCGTCTTGCGGCTGTGACAACGGCCGTGCGGTCGCCGCCGACATCTGGGCGGGCAACCCCGGCGCCGAGGCGTGGTCGGCCTCGGTGGGCGGTCTCAGGTCCGCCACCACCGGCGGCCAGGTCGCGGCGCGGAAGCCGGGTTCGATCAACTTCGTGATCTGGTGGGACGGCGACGCGCAGCGCGAGCTGCTCAACGGCACCACGATCGACAAGTACGGCCCCAACGGTGACACGCGGCTGCTCACCGGTTCGGGCGTGGCCTCCAACAACGGCACCAAGTCCACGCCGGCGCTGCAGGCCGACATCCTCGGCGACTGGCGCGAGGAGGTCATCTGGCGCACGTCGGACAGCCGGGCGCTGCGGATCTACTCCACGACCGAGCCGACCTCGATCCGGCGGCCCTCGCTGATGGAGGACCGGCAGTACCGGGAGGCGGTGGCCTGGCAGAACACCGCGTACAACCAGCCGCCGCACCCGAGCTTCGCCACTCCCTGACGTTTCCGGGAGCGGATCCGCGGACGGGTTCCCCTCGTCCGCGGATCCGGCGTGCCCGCATTTATTCCCCAGGTTTATGTCCGTGAATTGCACGCTTTTCACCGTTGTGAATCTTTTGGCGATTTATTGCGGGTTTGAAAGCGGGTGCGTTAGCTTGCCTGGGAGCGCTCCCCGAATCCTTTCGCACTCAGGGAGAAAATGATGAAGTCCATAGGTGTGGCATTAGCCGTGGTGCTGGCGCTGCCGTTACCCGCGTCCGCCGCGGACAGCGTGCTGTACGTGTCGCCGTCCGGTCGTGACGGCGCGACCGGCACGATCTCGGACCCGACCACGCTGACCTCGGCGATCACCCGGATCGCCGCCGGCGGCACCATCTTCTTGCGCGGCGGCACCTACAGCATCGCCAAGACGGTGACGATTCCGCCGACCAACAACGGCACGGCGAGCGCGCGCAAGAAGCTCACCGCATACCAGTCCGAGAAGCCGGTGCTGAACTTCTCCGCACAGACCGAAGACCCGGCGAACCGCGGCCTCGCGGTGAACGGCTCGTACTGGCACGTCTACGGCGTCACCGTCGAACGGGCCGGTGACAACGGCATCTTCGTCGGCGGTAGCAACAACATCCTCGAACGCACGATCACCCGGTTCAACCGCGACACCGGCCTGCAGCTCTCGCGGATCGCGTCCAGCACACCGAAGGCCCAGTGGCCGGCGAACAACCTCGTGCTCAGCGCCGAGTCCCACGACAACCGCGACTCCGACGGCGAGGACGCGGACGGGTTCGCCGCGAAGCTGACCGTCGGCGCGGGCAACGTGTTCCGGTACGCCGTGGCGCACAACAACATCGACGACGGGTGGGACCTCTACACCAAGACGGACACCGGTGCGATCGGCCCGGTGACCGTCGAGGACTCCCTGGCGTACAAGAACGGCACGCTCAGCGACGGCGGCCAGGCGGGCAACGGCGACCGCAACGGGTTCAAGCTCGGCGGCGAGGACATCGCCGTGCCGCACGTCGTCCGTCGCACCATCGCGTTCGACAACGGCAAGCACGGCTTCACCTACAACCGCAACCCCGGCGCGATGACGGTGTCGAGCAACCTCAGCATCGACAACGACGAGCGCAACTTCTCGTTCGACACGGGCACCTCGGTGTACCGCGGCAACACGTCGTGCCGCAGCAGCAAGGGTTCCAACGACAAGACCGTCGGCAACGCGGACAGCTCGAACCAGTTCTGGACCGGTGCCAACGGGTCGCGCTGCTCCGGTTTCAGCGGCGCTCTCGGCTGGTCGTTCGCGTCGGATGGCAAGCTGCGGGTGACGCTCGGCGGCAAGCCGGTCAGCTTCTAGCCTGAGCGAGTTCCTGAACCCGACGTTCCGTGAACTTGTGCGATGGGCAGCGCACGGAGCGTCGGCTCGGCAACTCGCAACACCGGCAAGCCACTAGCTGGCGCAAGGACGTTCGGTCCTGACACCTTTCGGCAAGGTGTCCTTCTCCTGCTGGGTGAACTCGCGGTCGGAGACGCGGCACAGATCGCGGAACCACTGCTCGGGGTCGAGCGGAATGGACTCTCGCCGCCATGGCTGGTCGTTGAGCAGAAAACTGCCACCCTCGATCGCTTGCACGTCTTCGGCGCCGCTGAGCTTCACCGTCGCCACCTGGCGTCGTTCCCGCCAATGCCAGACCATCAGTTCCGCAGTGCTCTGCGTGTACAGGTAGTCCCCGGCGGCGTCGATGATCGATTGGCCTGGGGCGTTCAGCGGGGGGAGTTTCTGGTTGTTCTCGAGATCGATCAGCACCAACTTGTCGTCCCCCGAGGTGACGGCGAGAGACCCGTCGCCGGACACGGTCCCCACAGAGGCGTTGCCCACGTCGAAGCGGTGCACCTCGGTCAAGGTCGGAACATCCCACAGGGACAGCCTCGTCATGTGGCCGACGAGCATCTGGTCAGGATGTCCCGGCCGCGCCATGAGGCCCGGCCCTCCGACGAGTTCCTGCCACGCTTCGGTGCGGTCGTTTCCCGCCAGCGTCAGCGGGGGACGTGTCTGCACGCCGGTGCGGATGTCCCAGCTGGACAGAATTCCGAGGTGACCGATCAAGGTCAGCCCGTCCGGGCCCGCGGCGACCCCGGAGTGGTGGGTGCTGTAGAGCTTGTGGCCGCTGTGTCCTGGTGGGGTGGGGAGGGGTACTTCTCGTTCCAGCACCATGCCGTCCGTGCGGTAGATCTGGACGGTCGGACCGTTCACCACGATCACTCGTTCCCCGGTGGCGTCGAACTCGACCCCGTCAGGGGCGAAGGGAACCGAGCGGCGATGCAGCTGCACGCCGTCCGCGTCGACGAGGATGATCCAGTTGCCTGTCACGGTGCGATCGTCGAGAAGGCCCACCCAGTGCTTGCCGTCAGGACTTCGCGCCTGCCAGCTGGTCGAAAGCTTCGGTCTTGGCACGTGCGCTCTGGTGGTGACCGATCTGATCTCCACTGCGCCACCTCGCAGCGTGATCGCGTGGAGCCCGTCCGCCGCGGGCGTGACGACCGAGTTCCTGGGACCTGGTTTCCAGGTGAGCGCGAGGTTCCTGGTCTCACCGGTCTTCAGATCGAAGAACAAGGGCGGCTGGGTGTTGTCCAGGGGAGAGCCGCTGATCAGGTATCGCCCGGTGGCGTCCCTGCCGAACTCGAACGGACACGCGTGGACCGGGAACTCGCGTTGGGTCGTGCCGGACACCGGGTCGAACAGGCTCAGCGTGTTACCGCCGCAGGAGGCGAGTCCCGTCCCGTTTCCGACGAGCGGCAGAGAGCCGGTGCCCGTCGCCTGGAAGGTGCGGGTGCCCTTGCCGGTCGCCCGGTCCCGCACCACGACCTCCATCGGGGCTCCTTCAGGGGACACCGGTTTCTCGACTGTCACCAGTGACACGCCGTCGGACGTCGGGTACGCGTCGTCCAAACCCCGTTCCTGTCGGGCGTACGTCACTTCGCTCGGAAGTTGCTGCGAGGTGTGAAGATCCCAGAAGCGGACGCGGGAGGGCGTTTGATCGCCTATCCCGACGAACTCCTCCACGGCCATGAATCGGCTGTTGGCGCTGAAGGTGGCGGCCCTGAACGTGGTGGTCGAATCCAGCACGGCAGGATCGCCTGGACGGGTCAGGTCCCACACCCGCAGGCCTGGTTTGGTGCTGCCGGCCTCCGCGAGCCAGCGGCCGTCCGGGCTCAGCGTGATCGCGGTGTCACCGGCCATCCGAGGCAGCTCGCGATGCCTCGCGTCGGGGCCTTGCGGGTCCCACCAGACCGTCATGGTGCCGACCTTCCTCAGGACGACGATCCGCCCGTCCGCACTGGCGTGGAGCTCTGTGATGCCGGTGAAACGCGGATCGGTCAGCACACGGTCGACCCCGCGCCAGTAGATCCGCTGCTGGAACAACGCACCGTAAGCGTCAGCGTTGCCAGGCTTCTCGCGATACGCGGCAAGCGCCAGCTGCAACGTCTCCGCGGGATTCTTCTCCATGTCACGATTCGCGGCCTGTGCGAGCGAGGCGGCGTTGTTGGAGCGGAGCCGGTCGTCGAGTTCGGCGAGGTTCTTCACCACGACCCCGGCGAGAAGTGAGGCGAGCAGCCCGAACGTGACGGACACGGCCGTGATGACGCGCCAACGACGCTGGTTTCGGCGTTGAGCGGCTTGGCTGTGGCGGATGAAGGCGCGCTGTGCCGCGGGAATGTCGTCGGACCGATCACGGAGCCAAGCGGACGCCTCGGAGAGCGGCGCGTCGACGAGTTGACCGCCGGCGCCGTGGAGGTCGTGGAGTTTCGCCAGCCAGGTCAGGAACTCGGTGTCCTCTACGAGCCAGCCGCGCAGGGTCGGCCAGTGGTCGATCAGGGCCTGGTGCGTCAGGCTGACGGTCTGGTCCTGGATCACGACGAGGCGCTTGGCAGCGAGATCGTGGGCGATGTCCTGGCCCTGAGGGTCGAGATCTGTCAGCCGCGCACTCCGGCGTGCGTAGCCTCCTTCGCCGTCCGCGTGGGTGAGCCCGGTGAGCAGCTGACGGGCTGCCTTCCGTTGTGCGGGAGTCAGCGACGCCAGCACGTCGTCCGCCGCGTTGCTCAACGCGCCCTGCACGCGCCCGAGTTCGTCGTACGCCTGGTGGGGCAGCCAGCCGCCGTGGCGGTGCCGCCACAGTTGGTCGAGTACCAGCGAGACGAGCGGCAGCGTGCCGGGCTCGTCCCTCGTGTCGTCCAGAATCCTTTGCACCAAGCCGGATTCGAACGCCAAGCCGCCTACCACCGCCGCGGGCTTCTCGATGGCGGCCGCGAGTTGAAGGCGGGACATCGGTTCGAGGAGCCACACCGCGCGGTTGAGCTCGGCGACGGTCTCCTTGGAGATCAGGTCGTCCAGTGAGCGCGACCGCAGCGTGAGCACGGCTCGCACCGGCGCGGGCTCGCCCGGCTGCCGGTGCTGACCAGCGACTAGCCGCGTGATCGCCGCGAGCTTCTCCCTCGCCGCGGCTGGGTTCGCGGCCACGGCCTCCTCGAACTGGTCCAGCACCAGCACCGTGCCGGCCTCGGGTGACTCCGGCACGCCGTCGTCCGCGCCGAGATCGACGACCGTCGCCCCAGCCTGCCTGAGCCGCGGGATCAGACCTGCGCGGACCAGCGACGACTTGCCGCTGCCGGACGGACCGGCGATGGCGACGATGTCCTGCCGTGCCAGGAGGTTGACCAGCCGGTCGGTGTCCTCGTCGCGGCCGTGGAAGAGGGCCGCGTGCTCCTCCTCGAACGGGCGCAGTCCCCGGTACGGGTTGCGAGCCGGAGTCGTCCACACGTGGCCGAGCGCGGTCGTCGGCACCAGGTGCGCCGTGGTGTTGTTGCGAGCCGTGAAGGTCACGACCATGCCCACGACACCGGCCAGTTCCTCGTCCCAGACCGGCGCGCCGCTGAAACCCGGCTCGACCCGCCAGTGGTCGGGGTCCTGGGCCATCTGGATCCGGCCGGTGCCCTGAGCGCCGAGGAGGCGGCCGGTCACCCAGATGCCGTCCGGCAGGTCGTGCGGGAAACCGAAGGTCCGGAATCGGTGGTCGCGGACGTCGCCGGTGATCCGAGCCGGGATCGGCAGCGCGCCCGGCGGCGGATCGGCCAGCCGCAGGATCGCGACGTCCGCCTCGTCGTCGCGGTCCAGCACCTCGACGGCGTGGCCGTGGCTGCGCAGCATCGGGAAGTCCGCCACCGGCGTCTCACCGTCGATGACGTGCGCGCAAGTGGCGGCGACGTCGGGC
Organism: Lentzea alba; assembly: GCF_047445655.1. Taxonomy (GTDB): domain Bacteria; phylum Actinomycetota; class Actinomycetes; order Mycobacteriales; family Pseudonocardiaceae; genus Lentzea; species Lentzea alba_A. The sequence continues at coordinate 204,452 of NZ_JAJAEG010000005.1, read as the reverse complement.
GCGATCAGGAAACCCGCGCCCAGAAGCCGGTTCCCGGTGCGCAACCGGATCAGGGCGGAGTCGAGGGGATCAGCGCCCAGTCCGCTCATCGGCTCGTACCGGCACCGTTCCACTCGATCGTGACGGTGAAGTTCGCCTCGGCCGCTGACGCGGCCACCACGAAGTCGGCATCGGCGTTCACCTTGATGCCGAACTGCACGGTGACCTTCGACGGCGGCTGCTCCGTCGCGCGGAGTTCGCCGAGCACCTCATCGGCAGCGGAACGGATACCGCTCATGGCCTTCCGCACCGTCTCCGAGGCCTGCACGACGATCTTCCCCGCACCGCTGACCGGCACCGAGCCCTGGTCACCGGCCGCTTCGATCAGCAGCGTGCCGCCGTCCTCCAGGGGCATCCTGACCAACTGCGCCATGCCGTGAACCCCCGACTCGTCGTTTGGGCCTCATCGACGTTAGCTCAAGACCTGCGGCCGACGGGCGAGTTTCGGGCGAATCAGTCGCTCAGGAGCAGCTGATCGGCAGGAGGTGCCCCCGCGCGCCGGTGGCCTGGTCGATGAGCTGCACCTGGGCGCTCTGTCCCCGCAGGTCGCTGACATCCCAGTCGGTTCCGCCGGCGAACGTGTCCAGCGCCGCGTTGCCGACCATGCCCGGCCGGTACCAGGGCAACGGCCCGGTGCCGAAGCTGCCGGTGGCGTAGAGGTTGATGCCGGTTTCCGAGGGGGCGGCGAACACCTGGCTGGAGTGCACGTGGCGGCCTTCGTTCACGAACGCCTCGTCGTCCGGTTGACCAGGATCCGCAGGTGTGCGGTGGTTTCGCGGGGTTCCACGGAGCGGCTGCACCCCGATGTTGTCGAGCTGGGTCCAGCTGACCTCCGTTTCCAGCTGGTGGGCCGTTCCGTTGTACGCCACCGGCACCAGGCCGTCGTTGACCTCGATGGTGCCGAGGTTCGTCACGGAGGAGGCGTGGGTCGCCAAGGCTGAAGTCGGTTGGGACACCAGCGAATACCCGTCGCCACGATGCTTCAGCGGTCGGTGAACCCGTCAAGAGTCGACGGAGACGGCAGGCTGTGGGTGTCGCACACGAGCTCGGACCCTTGCGATCGACTCCAACACCAGGCCTCCGCCCTCTGGACGTCGAGTAGCGCGACACCAGGTGTTGCTTTTGCATCAACGCATGTGGCGCTGGCGGCGACGATGGCGATGCGCTTTTCGTCGCGGCAGAGGACGAAATCGGGGTCCGGCGAGGCCTGCGGCTTCCCGGCCGGGCAGATCAACGGCGGCCACGATGAACCGTTCCGACACGTGAAGCATGTGCTCGAATGTGTTGCAGCGCAATGTGGAAAGAGATTCCCGTCGAATTGTCGAATCGAGCGCGGCGTTCGACAGAAAAATGTGTCGAACAAGTCGAAACGGGCCCGCCCCTTCTTGACGGCCGTTGTGAGCCGTGCCACGTTCACGAAGTCCGGTCGAAGCGATTCGATTCAACCTCGGTGACCAAGAAGGGCGTGCCTTGAGCATCGAGAACCTCAACGGGGACCTGCCTTTCCGGAATCGGGACCTGCCGTTGCCGCAGCGGGTCGCCGATCTGCTGGGCCGGCTGACCGCCGCCGAGAAGATCGCGATGTTGCACCAGTGGCAGCCCGCCGTACCGAGGCTGGGGCTGGCGGCGTTCCGTACGGGTACGGAGGCGTTGCACGGCGTCGCGTGGCTGGGTCGTGCGACGGTGTTCCCGCAGGCGATCGGCCTGGCGAGCACGTGGAACCCGGATCTCGTCAGAGCGGTCGGCGACGCGACGGGGACCGAGGTGCGCGGCTTCCACCACAAGGATCCGGTGGCGCACGGGCTCAACGTGTGGGCGCCGGTGGTGAACCCGCTGCGCGATCCGCGCTGGGGCCGCAACGAGGAGGGCTACTCCGAGGACCCGTTGCTCACCTCCGTGATGGGCACCGCGTACGCGAACGGCCTGCGCGGCGACCACCCCGTGTACCTCAAGACCGCGCCGACGCTGAAGCACTTCCTGGGCTACAACAACGAAACCGACAGGTGCACGACGTCGTCGGCGATGCGGGCGCGCGTGCTGCACGAGTACGAGTTCCCCTGCTTCCGCGGCCCGATCTCCTCGGGTGCCGCGGTTGCCGTCATGCCCTCGTACAACCTCGTCAACGGCAGGCCCGCGCATCTGACGCCGTACATCGAGGAACACCTGCGGTGCTGGACGAACGACGAGATCGCGGTCGTGAGCGACGCGTGGGCACCATCCAATGTGGCCGGTTTGCAGAGCTACTGCGAGGACCACGCCGCTGGGCACGCCGCGCTGCTGAGGGCGGGCGTCGACAGCTTCACCGACCAGGACGCGGGCAGTGGGATCACCGCCGCACGCGTCACCGAGGCACTGGACCGGGGGCTGATCACCGAGGAACACGTGGAACGCGCGGTGGGGCGCCTCATGACGCTGCGGATGCGGCTTGGTGAGTTCGACGCGCCGGAGCTCAACCCGTACGCGGAGATCACGGAGGAGGTGATCGACGCGCCGGAGCACCGCGCGCTCGCGCTGGAAGCGGCCCGGCAGTCGATCGTGCTGCTCAAGAACGATGGTCTGCTGCCGCTCGACCGGCACGACGGCGGGAAGCTCGCCGTGATCGGCACGCACGCGGACACGTTGTTCGAGGACTGGTACTGCGGCACGCTCCCGTACTCGGTGACGCCGCTGGACGGGATCCGGCGGCTGGGCGGCGGCGAGGTGACGTTCAGCGAAGGAGTGGACCGGATCTCGCTGTCCACCGAGGACGGCCGGTTCCTCGCCGTGGTGCCCGACGAGGGCGTGGCCGGCCTGGCGGACCACTGGAGCGATGCCGGCGCGTTCGACCTCTTCGAATGGGGCGACGACGTGGCCACGTTGCGCAGCGCCCGCACCGGCAGGTACCTGGCCGCGACGCCGGAAGGTGCGCTCGTCGCCGAACGGGCCATGCCGGGCGGGTGGGACGTCCGCGAACTGTTCGAGATCGTCCGGCCGTCGCCCGGCACGTGCCTGCTGCGCAACACCGTGCTCGACCGGTACCTGGCCGTGCGCGGTGACGACATCGTGTTCGTGGCCAACAGGAACGAGGCGGCGCGGTGGCGACTGGAGGTCGACCGCTCGGGTCTCGACCAGGCCGTCGCGCAGGCCGCGGCGGCCGCCGCGGCGATCGTCGTGGTGGGCAACGATCCGCACATCAACGGCCGCGAGACCCAGGACCGCACCGGCCTGGACCTGCCGCCGAGGCAGGCGGAACTGGTCCGCGCCGTCCGGCAGGCCAACCCGCGCACCGTGCTCGTCGTGGTCAGCAGCTACCCGTACGCGCTGGTCTGGGAGGACGAGCACGTCCCCGCGATCCTGTGGTCGTCGCACGGCGGCCAGGAGTTCGGGCGGGCCCTGGCCGAGGTCGTCTTCGGCGAGGTCACCCCGTCCGGCAAGCTCACCCAGACCTGGTACCGCGGCGTCGAAGCGCTTCCGGACCTGTTCGACTACGACATCATCCGGGCGCGCGGCACCTACCTGTACTTCGAGGGTGACCCGCTCTACGAGTTCGGCCACGGGCTGAGCTACACGAGTTTCTGCTACGGCCGGCTGAGCGTCCCCGTCGGTTCGGTGTGGCAGCACGAGGAGTTCGAGGTCTCGGTCGAGGTCACCAACACCGGTGACCGGCCGGGCGCAGAGGTGGTGCAGCTCTACGGCAGGCAGCGGGAGTCGCGGGTCGTTCAACCGCTTCGACGGCTGCTGGCGTTCGAGCGGGTGCAGCTCGCGCCGGGGGAGAGCCGGGTGGTCCGGTTCTCGTTGCACGGCAGTGACTTCTGGCATTGGGACGTCATCGGTGACCGGCGGGTCGTCGAAACGTCCGTGCACGACCTGTGGGCCGGACCGTCGTCCGCACGCCGGCCTGAGTCGCAGGCCGAGGTGCTGGTGATCGGCGAAGGCATCGCAACGCGCGACGCGCAGATCCGCGCGGAACGCTTCGACGACTGTGCCGGGATCACTCTCGCGGACGAGACCAGGGAACGCGGCACAGTCGTCGAGAGCACCGAGGCGGGCGGCTGGATCCTGCTCGGTGACGCGCGGATCGAGGAGAAGGCCACGCACTGCACCGCCCGGCTGGCCGGTCGCGGCGGGGTGGTCCAGCTGCGGATCGGCCACCACGAGCGAGGACGTGTGCTGTGCACGTTCACGATTCCGGCGGATTCCGAGCCCCGTGCCTGGCACGAGATCACGGTGCGGGCGAAGTGGGTGCCTGGCGTGCACGACATCGTCGCCGTGTTCAGCGCCCCGGGGATGCGACTGGCCGCCCTCGATTTCGGTTGTCGGTCGTCAACGTGAGTAGTCGAAACGCTTCAACACTCGGAGGTGCCGACGTGGTCACCATCGCGGACGTGGCTAGGCATGCCGGCGTCGCGCCGAGCACTGTCTCGTACGTGCTCACAGGCAAGCGGTCGATCTCGACGCAGACCCGCACCAAGGTCAGGGAGAGCATCCGGTTGCTGGGCTACCACCCGCACGCCGGAGCCAGGGCTCTCGCGACGAGCAGGACGAACGTGGTGGCGCTGGTGCTGCCGCTGCGCCCAGGCGTGTACCTGCCCGTGCTGATGCGCTTCGTCACGGCGGCGGTGACGACAGCCCGCAGGCACGACATGGACGTGCTGCTGGTGACGGCGGACCAGGGCGCGCAGGGCCTGCGCCGGGTGGCGGGCAGCGCCCAGGTCGACGGTTTCCTGGTGATGGACGTGGAGCTCGACGACGACCGCGTGCCCCTGCTTCGGCAGATGGGACAGCCGTCCGTCCTCATCGGACGGCCGGCCGCGGTCAAGGGACTGACCTGCGTGGACCTCGACTTCGAGGCCGCCGGTGCGCGCTGCGTCGACCACCTGGCCGACCTCGGGCACCGCTACATCGGGTTCCTCGGCGCACCGAGCGTCGTGTACCAGCGCAACGCCGGCTACGCGCAGCGCACCATGGCGGGGTTCGGCGCGGCGGCCATGCGGCGGGGCATCGCGTCGACGGCGCTTCCGGCCGAGGACGACTACGAGTCGGTGCTGGCGTCCGTGCGCTCGTTGCTGCGCACGCAACCGGCGATGACCGCGCTCGTCGTGCACAACGAGGCGGCGCTCGGCTGGGTCGCGAGCAGCCTGCGCGCACTGGGCCGCAAGGTGCCCGACGACGTGGCCGTCGTGGCGATCTGCCCGGACGAGCTCGCGGAGCAGATGCACCTCACCTCGGTGCAGCTGCCTGCGGAGGAGCTGGGACGGCAGGCGATGGAACTGCTCGTCTCCAGGCTGAACGGCCAGCCGACGGCGCCGCTGACCCTGTTGCCGCCCAAGCTCTCCGGCCGCGCGAGCACCGCACCCCGCCTCCGCCGCGCCTGATCCGACCATTCGATCAGGGGCGGCTCGGGCGTACTGGTCGTCGAAGCGCTTCGACGGTTGTCCTGCTTGCTGAAACTTCGAGATGTGGCGCAAAGGAGCGTTGACGTGGCTGGTGAACACGGCTTAGACCGCAGGGGGTTCCTCTCCCTGGTGGGCGCGGGTGTGCTCGCGACGACGGTGGGCGGCGGGGTGAGCGCGTGCAGCACTCCGTCGGCCCCGCAGACCGGTAGCGCGCTCGGGGGTGCCGACGGCGTGCTGCCGGCCCACGTGCCGGTGGACTTCGTGAAACCGGACCTCCCCGGCGTGAACGGATCGCCCGCGGCCTACCTGAAGTACCCGTCGCAGCTGGTCCAGGCGATCAAGGACAAGCCGGGCACCGGCGGTCAGCTCACCGCGATGACGCCGTCGTTCTGGCCGGTGCCACCGGGTCTCGGGCAGAACGCCTACTACGACGCGGTCAACGCCCAGCTCGGTGCGACCATCAAGTTCGAGCAGGTCAGCGGCAACGACTACCAGCAGAAGCTGAGCGCCATGATGGCGGCCAAGCAGGTGCCGGAGATCGTCGTGATGCCGTCGTTCACCGTTCCCGCCCGCTTCACCGAGGGCGTCGGCACCGTGTTCGCCGACCTGACCGACCTGCTCAAGGGCGACGAGGTGCGCAAGTACCCGATGCTCGCGAACATCCCCACCGACAACTGGCTGGGCTGCGCGTTCAACAAACGGCTCTACGGCGTGCCGTTCCCCGGCTCGCCCTTCCCGGAGACCATCTACTACCGCAAGGACGTCTTCGAGCAGCTGGGGGTCGCGCCGCCGAAGTCGGCAGCCGAGTTCGAGCAGCTGTGCAAGAAGATCACCGATCCGGCGGCCAAGCGCTGGGCCCTCGGCGACGTCTTCCGCGCGATGGTCCGCATGTTCGGCGGCAAGGGCGACTGGAGCCGGGACGCGTCCGGCAAGGTGGTCAACCAGCTGGAGACCGAGGCCTACGTCGAGGCGGTGAAGTTCACCCGGTCGCTGTGCGCCGCGGGGTACGCCCACCCCGACTACGTGGCGGGCGCCCTCAGCGGCACCAGCAAGCACAAGGAGCTCTTCGCGAGCGGCCAGATGCTGATCGTCCAGGACGGAGTCGGTGCCTGGAAGGAGGCACTGGCCGCGCAACGGCCGTCGAACCCGAGCTTCGACATGGCCGCCATGCCGTTGTTCAACCACGACGGCGGCAAGCCCACGTACCCGATCTCCACTCCCACCAGCATGATCACGATGTTCCGCAAGGACCTGTCGAAGGACCGGATCGAGGAGCTGCTGCGCATCACGAACTTCGCGGCGAGCCCGATCGGCACGCAGGAGTACCACCTGGTCAACTACGGCACCGAGGGCACGCACAGCACGCGTGACGCCCAGGGTGAACCGCAGCTCAACGACCTGGGGCGCAAGGAGATCACCCTCACCTACGGGTTCTTCGCCGGACCGCCGCAGATCGTCACGAACCCCGTGTACCCGGACTTCGTCAAGGCCTCGCACGCCTGGTACGCCGACACGTACTCCCACCAGATCAAGCCGCTGGAGTTCGGGCTCAAGGTGGACGAGCCGGCGGAGTTCTCGAAGATGGGCAAGGAGTTCCAGGACAAGACCTTCGACATCATCTTCGGCCGCACCCCGGTCGAGGAGGTCACCAAGCTGGCCGACGAGTGGCGGCGCAAGGGTGGCGACAAGCTGCGCGAGTTCCACACGAAGGTCCTGGCCGATGCCGGTCGCTGATGTGCTGACCCGACCGGCAACGGCCGACGCGCCGCCCGCCGCCCGCCGCCAGGAGAAGCCGTGGCGGCGGCGGCTCAGGCGCGACTGGCCGTTGCTGGTGATGGTGGCACCGGCGATCTCGCTGTACGTCGTGTTCCACTACATACCGTTGCTGGGCAACGTGATCGCGTTCCAGAACTACTCGCCGTACACCGGGATCCTCGCGAGCCCGTTCACGGGCCTGTACAACTTCGAGCGGATCTTCACCGACGGCGAGTTCTGGCAGGCCGCGGTCAACACTGTGACGATCACGTTGTTCCAACTGGTGTTCTACTTCCCGGTGCCGATCCTGCTCGCCCTGCTGCTCAACAGCCTGCTCAGCACCCGGCTGCGGATGCTGATCCAGAGCGTGGTCTACCTGCCGCACTTCTTCTCGTGGGTGCTGGTGATCACGCTGTTCCAGCAGATGTTCGGCGGCACCGGGGCGATCAACACGTTCCTGCGCGAGCACGGCGCGCAGACGGTCGACATCATGAACAACCCGGATCTTTTCCTCGGGCTCGTGACGCTGCAGTCGGTCTGGAAGGACGCGGGGTGGGGCACGATCATCTTCCTCGCCGCGCTGTCCACTGTGGATTCGAGCCTGTACGAGGCCGCCGCGGTCGACGGCGCCGGCAGGTGGCGACGGCTGTGGCACGTCACGCTGCCGGCGCTGGTGCCGGTGATCGTGCTGCTGCTCATCCTGCGGCTCGGTGACGCGTTGAGCGTCGGCTTCGAGCAGTTCCTGCTGCAGCGTGACGCGGTCGGCGCGGACACGGCAGAGGTGCTCGACACGTACGTCTACTTCACCGGCGTGGTGAACAACGACTGGTCCTACGCGGCGGCCGCCGGGTTGGTGAAGGGCGTGGTAGGCCTGCTTCTCGTGCTGGGGGCCAACCGGCTCGCGCACGTGTTCGGCCAGCAGGGGGTGTACCAGAGGTGAGCGTTCAGGCCGTCCGGCCCCTGTGGGACGAGGAACCGACGCTGTTCGGGCGCGCCGCGAAGGGCGTGGTCGTCGCCGTCGTGGTGCTGGCCGTGCTCTTCCCGTTGTACGTGGTGATCCTGACCAGCGTGTCGCCGCAGTCCGCCATCACGAAGGCCGGAGGGCTGGTGATGGTGCCCGACGGGTTCAGCCTCGCCGCCTACGCCGAGCTGCTGACCGGCGGTGTGGTGAGCAGGGCGGTGCTGGTCAGCACCGGGCTCGCGGTGTTCGGCACGCTCTTCAGCACCGTCCTGACGCTGCTCGCCGCCTACGGGTTGTCGCGGCCGGGTTCGTTCGCGCACCGGCCGCTGTTGTTCGTGGTGCTGCTGACGTTCCTGTTCGGGCCGGGCATGATCCCGACCTACCTGCTGGTGAGCTCGCTCGGTCTGCTCGACACCTACGCGTCGCTGGTGCTGCCCGGCGCGGTGGCGGCGTTCAACCTCGTCGTGCTGCGGTCGTTCTTCATGAACATCCCGCAGGACCTCGTCGACAGCGCCCGCATCGACGGGGCGAGCGAGTTCGGCATCCTCACCCGGATCGTGCTGCCGCTGTCCAAGGCCGTCACCGCGGTGATCGCGCTGTTCTACGCGGTCGGCTACTGGAACGCGTTCTTCAACGCGTTCCTGTACCTCAACACGCCGGAGAAGTGGCCGATCCAGCTGGTGCTGAGGCAGTACGTCCTGCAGGGCCAGCCGATTCCCGGCACCGGCGGGGAGGCGGTGATCGAGGGCGTCGCGCCGTTGCCGACGCTCGCGGTGAAGATGGCCGTGGTCGTCATCGCCGTCGTGCCGGTGCTGTTCGTGTACCCGTTCGTGCAGAAGCACTTCACCAAGGGCGTCATTCTCGGCGCCGTCAAGGGATGACACATGCCGAAGTTGTCCGATGTCACGCGCGGCCGCCTCATCTACGGAGGTGACTACAACCCGGAGCAGTGGCCGGAGGCGGTGTGGCTCGAGGACGTCGCGCTCATGCGGGAGGCCGGCGTCAACCTGGTCACCGTCGGCGTGTTCTCCTGGGGCAGGCTCGAACCGTCGCCGGGCGTGTTCGACTTCGACTGGCTGGACCGCGTGCTGGACCTGTTGCACGAGAACGAGATCGGCGTCAGCCTCGCGACCCCGACGGCCTCGCCGCCGCCGTGGATGAGCCTGCGTCACCCGGACACGCTGATGGTGACGGCGGACGGCGTGCGGATGTCGCACGGTTCGCGCAACCACTACTGCCCCTCGTCGCCGGTTTACCGCCAGTACGCGCGGGCGATCGTCACGGCGCTGGCCATCCGGTATGGCGAGCATCCGGCGTTGAAGATGTGGCACGTCAACAACGAGTACTGCGAGGTCTGCCACTGCGACGGGACCGCACAGCACTTCCGGCGGTGGCTGCGTGAGAAGTACGAGACGCTCGGTGCGTTGAACGAGGCGTGGGCGACGGCGTTCTGGAGCCAGCACTACGGCGAGTGGGCGGAGATCCTGCCGCCACGCGCCGCGCCGTACCTGCGCAACCCCACCCAGGTGCTGGACTTCAAACGGTTCTGCTCGGAGGCGCTGCTGCAGTGCCTGCGGGCCGAGCGCGAGATCCTGCGCGACACCACGCCGCTCGTCCCGGTCACGTCGAACTTCATGGGCTTGTACGCGCCGCTCGACTACTGGCAGGCGGCGGCGGAGCAGGACTTCGTGTCCCACGACTGGTATCCCGACCTGACCGATCCGACCGCACATGTCGAGACCGCCATGAGCTACGACCTCATGCGCGGCCTGGCCGGGCGCAAGCCGTGGTTCCTGATGGAGCAGTCCGCGAGCGGTTCGCACGGCGCCCGCCGGCCACCGGGCCATCTCCGGACGCAGTCGCTGCAGGCGATCGCGCGCGGCTCGGACGCGGTGTGCTTCTTCCAGTGGCGGGCCTCCCGTGCGGGCGCGGAGAAGTTCCACTCCGGCATGGTGCCCCACCGCGGTCCGCACAGCCGGGTGTTCCGCGAGGTCGCCGCGCTCGGCCGCGACCTGGCCGAACTGGCGGAGGTGGCGGGCGAGCCGGTGCCCGCGCAGGTCGCGATCCTGATGGACTGGGACAACTGGTGGGCGGTCAGCGGCGCACACCTGCCGGCGTCGATCGACCTCCTCGCCAGGCTGCGCGACTTCTACGAACCGTTGTGGCGGCTGGGGATCGTCGCCGACTTCGTGCGTCCGTCCGATGATCTGAAGAAGTACCGGGTCGTGCTCGCGCCGAACCTCTACCTGCTGACCGCCTGCGACGCCGACCGCATCACGTCCTATGTGGACGACGGTGGCACGTTCGTGATGGGCTTCTTCTCCGGTGTGGTCGACGAGCACGACCACGTCCGGGTGGGCGGTTATCCCGCGCTGCTGGCCGACGTGATGGGCCTGCGGATCGACGAGTTCCTCCCGCAGCGCGACCCGGTGACGTGCGCCTCGGAGCTGCTCGGCGAGTTCACCGCCGACTTCTGGGCCGACGACCTCGCCGCGACCACGGCCGAGGCCGTTGCCACGGTGTCCGAGGGCGAGCTCGCCGGCACACCGGTGGTGCTGCGCAACGGGTTCGGGGAGGGCACGGCCTGGTACGTGGCGACCAGGCCGGAGCCCGCCGCGCTGCGGGCGTTGCTGGCGCACGTCGCTTCACAGGCGGGCGTGACCTCGTCCCCGCAGCCGGAAGGTGTGGAGGTGGTACGGCGCGGTGACCTGCTGTTCGTGATCAACCACCGGCCCGAACCCGCGAAGGTCGTGGTGGACGGTGTCCGGGTCGACCTGCTCAGCGGCGAACGGGTCACCGGTGTGACCGAGCTGGCTCGCTACGGCGTGCGGGTGTTGAAGTGACCCGGTTGTGGTTCACGGCTCCCGCGGGGGCGTGGGAGGAAGCGTTGCCGCTGGGCACGGGACGGCTCGGCGCGATGTGCTTCGGAGGCCTCGACACCGAGCTGGTGCAGCTCAACGACGACCGGTTGTGGACGGGCTCACCGATGCCGCCGCCGTCCGGTGATCCGGAACTGGTCGCACGGGCCCGCTCGCACGTGCTGGCCGGTGCGCCTGCCGCAGCTGAAGAGGCGTTGCGGCAGATGCAGGGGCCTGACACGGCGAAGTACCTGCCGCTGGCCAACGTCATGCTCGTCGGTGGCCCGGCCCAGGCCGAGTTCTATCGGCGTGAGCTCGACCTGCGCACGGGCGTCTACTCGGTGTCGTACCGCACAGGGGCTGCGGAGGTGCGGAGGGAGGCCGTGTGCCACTCCGGGTTGCACGTCCTGGCGTTGCGGGTGACCGGGGTCCGGACCGGCCTGCTGGTGCGGAGCTCGTTGCCCGGCGAGCACTTCACCTCGTCGGGCCGCGTCGTGGGGGTGCGCGGCCGGGTGCCGGACGGCATGGCCTGGGCTGTGGTCGTGGCGGTGGACGGCGACACGGTCTACGTGGCCACCGAAACGGGCTACCGCGGGCCTGGCACCGCGCCGGACGACGACCCGGCCGAGTGCTCCCGGCTGGCGCTCGCGCGGGTCGAGCAGGCACGCGGGCTCGGCTGGGAGACGTTCCGCGAGCAGGCCGTCGAAGCTCACCGGACGTTGTTCGACCGGGTGAGCCTGCAGCTGGGTCCCGTGCCGGACCTGCCGACCGATCAGCGGCTCGCGCGGCCGGACCGGGCGTTGCCGGCGCTGCTGTTCCAGTACGGGCGCTACCTGCTGATCACCAGCTCGCGGCCGGGCACGCTGCCCGCGAACCTGCAGGGTGTCTGGAACCCGCACACCGATCCGCCCTGGCGCGGCAACTACACGCTCAACGTCAACCTGCAGATGAACTACTGGCCGGCCGAGGTCACCGCGTTGCCCGAGTGCCACGAGCCACTGCTGGAGTTCGTCGCCGAGCTGTCCGGCTTCGGTGCGGCGACCGCGAAAGCGCTGTACGGCGCGCCAGGCTGGGTGGCGCACCACAACAGTGATCCGTGGTGTCTCACCACGCCGGTCGGGAACGGCGGTGGCGACCCGGCCTGGGCGAACTGGCCGATGGCGGCGGCGTGGCTGTGCCGGCACCTCTGGGAGCACTACGCCTTCACCGGCGACGTGGACTGGTTGCGCGGCCACGCGTGGCCGGTGCTGCGTGGTGCCGCCGAGTTCTGTCTGCACTGGCTGGTTCTGCGCGACGGTGTGGTCACGACCGCGCCATCGACGTCACCCGAGAACCACTACCTGGCCGGTGGCAGGGCGGTCGCGGTCGGTGTCGGGTCCACAATGGACCTGGCCCTGACGGCGGACCTCTTCGCGACGTTGCTGGAAGCGGCCGAGGTGCTGGGTGTGCGAGACGACCTGGTGGACAGGGTGCGTGAGGTGGAGCTGCCGCCACCGCCCGTCGGATCACACGGCCGGTTGCTGGAATGGGCGGACGACGTGCCGGAGGCCGAGCCGGACCACCGCCACCTGTCCCACCTGTTCGGGCTCTACCCCGGTGATCAGATCGATCGTGTCCTCACCCCGGAGCTGGCCGAGGCGGCGGAACGTGCGCTCGTCGCCAGGGGAGACGCGGGCACGGGCTGGTCGCTGGCCTGGAAAGCCGCGCTGTGGGCACGTCTGGGCGATGGCGACCGCGCGCACGCGTTGTTGTCGATGTTGCTGACCGACGCCACGGCCGGAGGCCCGGGGGCCTATCGCAACCTGTTGTGCGCACATCCGCCGTTCCAGATCGACGGCAACTTCGGTGCCACCGCCGCGATCGCGGAGATGTTGCTGCAGAGCCACACCGGCGAGCTGCGGTTGCTGCCCGCACTGCCTGCGGCCTGGCCGACGGGTGTGGTGCGAGGGCTGCGGGCGCGGGGCGGCGTGGTGGTCGACCTGTGGTGGGACAACGGACTGCTGCAGGCCGTCGCGTTGCGCGGCCTTGGTGGTGCCAAGACGGTCGTCGTGACGTACGCCGCCCGCACGGCCGACGTGAAGGTTTCGCGGGACTTCGATCTGATGCTCGACGGGTCGCTCGTCCCCATCGTATGTTAGCGCTCACATTCGGACCTCTGGAGGGCATGCGCATGGTGAGCGGGTTCGCACGGCGGGACTTCCTCAAGGCGACCTCTGTGGTTGCCACCGCACCACTGCTCGGCATGGCGGCCGCCGAGGCCTCGGCAGCTCCCAGTGCTCTCGCGCCGGGAAACCTGAGGCCTTTCGAGTTGTCCGAAGTCGCCCTCGCGGACGGCCTGTTCTCGAAGAAGCGCGATCTCGTCCTGAGCTACGCGCGCGGGTACGACGTGAATCGGCTGCTGCAGGTGTTCCGGGCCAACGCGGGCCTGGACACGTTGGGCGCCATCGCACCTGGCGGCTGGGAAGGCCTCGACGGTGAGGCCAACGGCAACCTCCGCGGCCACTACACCGGCCACTTCCTGTCGATGCTCGCCCAGGCGTACGGCAGCACCGGCGACGCCGTCTACCTGGAGAAGATCCGCACGATGGTGGGCGCGCTCACCGAGTGCCGGGCCGCGCTGCGCCGTGATCCGCAGGTGCTGAGCGTGCCGGGCAAGTCCGGTCGTGCGGTGGAACAGGTGCGCGGGTCGTACCAGTTCGTCGACCTGCCGGCCGCGCCGCTGCCCGCGATGTTCACGTTCACAGCGTGGGTCCGGCCGTCGCACAACGCGAACTGGACGCGGATCTTCGACTTCGGCAACGACAACACCCGCTACCTGTACCTGGCTGCCCGCAACGGGTCCGGCGTGCCCCGCTTCGCCATCACCACCAACGGCCCCGGAGGCGAGCAAGGCATCAACGGCACGGCCCCGCTGCCGTTGAACGAGTGGAGCCACGTCGCTCTGACGATCGCGGGCACCGTCGGCACGCTCTACGTGAACGGTGTGCCGGTCGGCTCGAACACCGCGATGTCGCTGAACCCCGCCGCGCTGGGCACGGTGGTGCACCACTGGCTGGGGCGGTCGCACTTCGGTGGCGATCCGGTGTTCGCGGGCGCGCTCGACGACGTGAACCTGTTCTCCCGTGCGCTGACGGCGGAGGAGGTCATGGCGCCGCTCAAGGGAGATCTGGGTTCCTACTCGTTCGACGAGACGACCGGTGGGACGTTCGCCGATGCGTCCGGTCGCGGCCGGACGGCGGCGCTGCGCCGCACGTGGGGTGGCCCGAGCCACCCCGGTTTCCTGGCGGCGTACCCGGAAACCCAGTTCATCACGCTGGAGACGATGACGCGTCCGGACTATCTCGTCGTGTGGGCGCCGTACTACACCGCGCACAAGATCCTCAAAGGCCTGGTCGACGCCTACCTCAACACCCAGGACGCGCGGGCGCTGGACCTCGCGGACGGACTCTGCGACTGGATGTACTCGCGGCTGAGCAAGTTGTCCGCCGAGGTGCGCCAGCGGATGTGGGGGATCTTCTCCAGCGGTGAGTTCGGGGGCATGGTCGAGGCGATCGCCGACCTGCACTCGATCACCGGGAAGCACCTGGAGTTGGCCAGGTTGTTCGACCTCGACTCGTTGACCACGGCCTGTGCGGAGAACCGGGACGTGCTCGACGGCCTGCACGCCAACCAGCACATCCCGATCTTCACCGGCCTGCTGCGGCTCTACGAGGCCACCGGGGAGCAGCGCTACTGGCTGGCGGCGAAGAACTTCTGGGGCATGGTCGTGCCGCCGCGGATGTTCGGCATCGGTGGCACCAGCACGGGGGAGTTCTGGCGGGCGCGCGGCGTCGTCGCCGGTGCGCTGAGCGACACGACGGCCGAGACCTGCTGCGCGCACAACCTGCTGAAGCTCAGCAGGCAGCTGTTCCTGCACGAGCAGTCGCCGAAGTACTTCGACTACTACGAACGCGCGCTCTACAACCAGATCCTCGGGTCCAAACAGGACCGTGCCGACGCCGAGCTGCCGTTGATGACGTACTTCATCGGCCTCACACCCGGTGCCGTGCGCGACTTCACACCCAAGCAGGGCACGACCTGCTGCGAGGGCACGGGGATGGAGAGCGCGACTAAGTACCAGGACTCGGTGTACTTCCGCGCGGCCGACGACTCGCGGCTGTACGTCAACCTGTACAGCCCGTCGGTGCTGAGGTGGAAGGGCGTCACCGTCACCCAGACGACAGGCTTCCCGGCGGAGCAGGGCACCACCCTGCGGATCACCGGCCGGGCGCGGTTCGAGCTGTCGCTGCGGGTACCGGCGTGGGCGGGGGAGTTCACCGTGACGGTCAACGGCGAGCGGCAGCGGGTGAACGCCCTGCCCGGCACTTACGTGACGTTGACCCGATCATGGCGTGACGGGGACGTTGTGCGCGTGCGCATGCCGTTCGCGTTGCGGGCGGAGCGCACGCCGGACCAGCCTCTCGTGCAGTCGCTGATGTACGGCCCGGTCCATCTGGTGGCGCGCGATGCGCGGCGCGAGTTCCTGGAGTTCGGGCTGCACGGTCGCGCTGCGCTGTCCGGGGACCTGGCCGGCAACCTCCAGCCGATCGCGGGCAGCCCGCTGCACTTCCGGCTCGGCGAGGTCGAGCTCGCGCCGTTCTTCGAGGGCACCGAGCACGCCTTCCACTCGTACTTCCGCCGGTCGGAGCCGAAGATCGTGTTCGCGGGCGTCGACTCCGGTGTGGCGAACCCGGTTCGTGTGGACACCTCGACGTTCCTCGACGAGGTGTGGGTGGCCGCGCCGTTCTCGGCCAGGAGCGTGTTCCTGGACCGGGTGAGCGCGGTGGCGCGGCGGTGGGTGGGGGAGGGCCTGATGTCCGTCGCCGACCACGACCGCGTGATCCGCACGGCTCGCAACGCGCCCCTTCGGTGAGGTCGTGAGTGGTTTCCGTCGCCGCGGCGACGGAAACCACTCACGAGGCTAGGCCGGTACGAAGATCGCGCCGAGCCGGTCGACCTCGGCGCCCGCCCGGCCGGTGAAGCCGGCGATCCGCCAGCCCGCCGGTGCGGTGACGGTCAGCGTCTCACCGGTGGGCTGACCTGCCGAGAGCGTGCGGCCTCGGCTGGTGGTGAACGCGGCCGAGAACACCCGCGTGTGGCCGTTGTGCTTGCCCTGGCTCAGCTTCGCGGAGACCAGGTGCTCGCCGGGTTCGAGCGTGAGGGTCGTCGCCGTGCCTCCGGTGCCGCCGTGGCTGAACGTCGCGCCGTTCGCGAGCGTGACCGCGATCTGGTCCAACCTGCTGCCGCCGCGCAGTGTCAGCGTGCGCACGGCTCCCAGGTCGGCCGCGGCGAGGTCGGTGAACGGGGTGCCGTGCGGGCCGCCGAGCTCGGCGCTGAGCTTGATGCCGTCGTCGGCCGTCCAGTCGAACCGGGTGGCGATCGGGTAGTGGTCGGACAGCGGTTTGCCCTGTGCGTCGACGAACGCGGCGTTGTCGTTGCGGTAGTCCCGTGCGGTCAGCGTGATCTGCCGGTTGCCCCGGTAGAGGATCTTGTCGACCACCTCGCACGAGTCGGTGAGCGCCGCCGGGTCGCACAGCACGGCCGGACTGCCCGCCGCCGGTGCCTGGCCGCCGCGTTCTAGCTGCACCCACGCGTCGGTGAGACCGTTGGTGGTGATCAGCTCGCGGATGTTGTCGTCGGCGCGGGTGTAGCGGGTGTTGGTGTCGCCCATGACGATGACCGCGTTGCCCGCGGAGTTCGCGGCGATGAACCGGGACAGCTGGCTGATGTTCGACCGGCGCGCGGCGAGGTCGGCGTTCTCGGTGCCGGCGTTGGGGTGCAGGTTGTAGAGGTCGACGTGCACGCCGTCGGCCAGCCTGATCCGCTTGTACGTGAAGCCCTTGGGCGTCAGGCAGTCCGTGCCGTTGCAGGACGACCACTTCGTGCGTTGGAGGTCGCTGTAGGGCAGGTGGGACAGGGTGTTCAGACCGCTGCCGAACGGCACCCCGCCGCTCGTGGGCGTGCGGTGGGCGTGGTTGTCGCCCGCGTACAGGGCCGCGTGGTAGTTGAAGTCCTCCTGGACGTTGACGACGGCGTAGGGCGCCAGCCGCGGGCTGATCAACGGGGTGTTCACGGCCGGGTTGCCGGACGACAGGCCTTCCGGCAGGCCCGCCACGTTGTAGGTCAGCACCTCGAAGCTGCCGCCGGCGGCAGCTGTGGACGCTGCGGCGGTGGGCGGGACGAGCGCCGCCAGCACGACCGGGATCACGAGCAGGGTGGATCGTCGCATGCTGCTCCTCGCAGGGATGGGAGCGTTCGCACCACGAACGCGGCACGATGATCCACGATGTGTGAGCGCTAACAAAGCGGTCGTGCGGCCGCCCCTGTCGAATTCGACGTCGAATTCAAAATCGGCGCGCACGATTGAAGCGTTTCAACTGCTTGTCCGGTTGTGGACAGGCTTCCGACGAACGTCTTGACGTCCCTCGCTGCGCCCAACACCCTGGCTGTCGCCTCAGGAATTGAAACGTTTCATCCAGCGACGAAGGTGGAGACGACGTGCGGCGACGGGAGTTCCTGAAGACATCGGCGGTCGGGCTGTCCACGACGGCGCTGCCGGTCGGGGTGGCGCAGGCGGCGCGGGACCAGTCGGACGGGATCTGGGCGGGCGGGGACCGGGCGGGTGGGTTGCGGGTCGTGCGCACCACGGTCGAGTACGCGGAGACCGTGCTGGGCACCGACGTCACGGCACCGCGGCTGGGCTGGGTGCTGGCGGCGGGCGGTTCCGGCGCGCGGCAGACGGCCTACCAGGTCGAGGTGGGCACCGCGCCCGGACGTGCGGACGTGTGGCGGTCCGGCCGGGTGAGATCGGACCGCACGACAGGAATTCCCTACGGCGGCACGGAGTTGCGGCCGCGCACGCGTTACCACTGGCGGGTGCGGGTGTGGGACGGCGCCGACCGGGTGTCGGCGTGGAGTGCGAACGGGTGGTGGGAGACGGCCCTGCTCGGCACGCCGTGGCAGGCGCGGTGGATCGGCGCCCCGGACACGTCGATCGGCTTCACCGGCGCCTCGTGGATCTGGTCGGCCACCACGCCACCGGAGAGCAGGTGGTTCCGCACCCGGCTGGACCTGCCCGCGGACGCGGTCCGCGCGCGGCTGGTCGCGACCGCGGACGACGACTTCACGTTGTACGTCAACGGGTCCGAGGTTCTGCACGTGCCGGAGCAGACGGACGTGTGGAAGGTGGGCCAACGTGCTGACGTCACTCGGCTGTTGAGCGGCAGGCGAATCGTGCTGGCCGCGCGAGCGACGAACCGGTCTCCCGGACCGGCGGGACTGTTGTTGCGACTGCTGGTCGACCTGCCGGACGGACAGCGCGAGCTGGTCACCGGTCCGGGCTGGAAGGTGACCGACATCGAGCAACCCGGTTGGCGGGCAACGGACTTCGACGACTCGGCATGGGCGCCGGCGACCGTGCTCGACCCGTACGGTCAGGGCCCGTGGGGATCGAACGTCAGTGTTGTCGAGCAACCGGCGCCGTTGCTGCGCAAGGAGTTCGCGCTGGGCAAGCCGGTGAAGCGTGCCCGGCTGTACGTCAGCGGGCTGGCGTACCACGAGACGGAGATCAACGGCCGCCGCGTCGGTGACCGCGTGCTCGATCCCGGCTTCACCGACTACGACAACACCGTCCTGTACGCGACGCACGACGTCACCGAGCTGGTCAGCAGAGGTCGCAACGCGATCGGGGTCACGCTGGGCCGCGGCTTCTACGGCATGAAGACGCCGAACGTGTGGCACTGGGAGCGCCCGCCGTGGCACGACGAGCCGAAACTGCTGGCCCAGCTGGAGATCGACCACCCGGACGGGACGCGCACGACCATCACGTCGGACGAGACCTGGCGTCTGACCGACGGCCCCACCGTGTCGAACTCGCTCTACACCGGCGAGACCTACGACGCCCGGCTCGCCCCGCGTGACTGGACGAAACCGGGCTTCGACGACAGCTCGTGGCCGACAGCACCGCAACGGCCGGCTCCCAAAGGCACGCTGAAAGCCCAGGAACACGAACCGATCCGGGTGATCGAGTCGGTCACGCCCACCGTCACGTCACCGAAGCCCGGAGTGTTCGTGGCCGACATGGGTCGCACGATGTCCGGCTGGACGAAGCTCACCGCGACCGCGCCCGCGGGCACGATCATCAGGCTCAAGCACGGCGAGACGCTGAACCCCGACGGCACCGTGCGCATGGAGAACGGTCACGTCACGGGCAATCGCATCCAGCTCGACGAGTACGTCTGCGCCGGCCGCGACGACACGTGGGAACCGAAGTTCTCCTACAAGGGCTTCCGCTACGTCGAGGTGACGGGCCTGACCACCGCACCGGCACTCGTCGGCCGTGTCGTGCACTCCGATGTGCCGCAGGTCAGCACGTTCCGCTGCTCGGAGCCGTTGTTCGAGCAGTACGACGCCGCGATGCGCCGCACCGTCCTGAACAACCTGCACGGCATCCCCACCGACACGCCGACCTACGAGAAGAACGGCTGGACCGGTGACGCGCAGGTGGGCGCGCCGTCGATGCTCGGCGAGTTCGGCATGGCGAAGTTCTTCACGAAGTGGCTGGGCGACCTCGCGGAGAGCCAGGACGCGGCCGGCCAGCTGCCGGTGATCGTGCCGAGCGGTGGCTGGGGCTACCGCGAGCTCGCGCCCGCGCCGGAGTGGACGACGGTGTACCCGTTCGTGCTGCGGGAGATGTACCGGATCTACGGCGACGAACGCCTGCCCGCCCAGCACTGGCCGGTGCTCACGCGGTACCTGGACTGGGAGATCGGCAGGCTCCATAACGGCCTGGCGGTCACCGCGCTCGGCGACTTCCTGCCGCCCGGCTCCGGTGGCCTGCCGCCCGAGGACACCCGGCTGACCGCGACCGCGTACCTCTACCGCGCGTTGCTGCACACCGCCGAGCTCGGTGACGTGATCGGCAGGCCGGTGCCGCGTTATCGCGAGGTCGCCGCCGGCCTGTTGTCCGCGTTCAACAAGACGTTCCTCGACGGCTACTACCGCACGGCCAAAGATCCGGACTACCGGCAGACGTCCAACGCGATCCCGCTGGCGTTCGGCATGGTTCCCGCCGGCTCGGTCCAGTCCGTCGCGGACCGGCTCGCGGCGGAGGTGAAGGCCAACGGCAACCACGTCAACGTCGGCTGCCTCGGCGCGAGCGTGCTGCTGAAGGCGTTGAGCGACAACGGGCATGCGGATGTCGCCAGTGCCACGGCCACTGAACGGTCGTATCCGAGCTGGGGCCACTGGTTCCAGAACGGCGCCGACACGATGTGGGAGATGTGGGACACCGGCACCCGTTCGCGCAACCACTACTTCAAGGGCACGGTCGCGCAGTGGCTGTACGAGCACGTCGCCGGGCTCGTGCCGGGTGATGCGGGGTACCGGACGTTCACCGTCCGGCCGAACGCCACGAACGGCGTCTCGTGGGCGCGGTTCGAGTTCGAGAGCGTGCGCGGGCGCATCGGGGTGGCGTGGGCCAAGGTCGACGGTGTGCTCAGGCTGACCGTCGACGTGCCGGTGGGCTCCACCGCCGAGGTGCACGTGCCGCACGCGAGCGGCACCGCCGTGGTGAAGGTGCCGCACGGGCGGTGGAGGTTCAGCGGGGGAGGTAGCGCCGCAGCGGCTGAGACTCCCTCACCAGCTTCCTGAGATCGGTGAGCGTGCCTTGTGCGGCGCCCACGGCACGAGCTTGCACCAGGACGTTGCCGAGTGCGGTCGCCTCGGCTGGCCCCGCGACCACGGGTAGACCGCACGCGTCGGCGGTGAGCTGGCACAACAGCTCGTTGCGGGAGCCGCCGCCGACGATGTGCACGACCTCGACTTCCTTGCCGGACAACCGTTGGGCGTCCGCGATGGCGTCGCGGTGCGCGATCGCGAGACTGTCCAGGATGGACCGCACGATCTCCGGTCTCGTCATGGTCTTCCCGCACCGCTCCTGGATCCGCGCGGGCATGTCGCCCGGTGGGACGAACACCGGGTCGTTGGGATCGAACACGGATCCGGTCGCGTGCCCGGCTTCCCGCAGCAACGGCTCCAGGCCTGCGTCCCACACCCGCAGGGACTCCTGCAGGAGCCACAGGCCCATCACGTTGCGCAGGTAGCGGATCGTGCCGTCGACGCCGCCCTCGTTGGTGAAGTTGGCGGCCTTGCTCTCGGCGGTGAGCACGGGTGCGGAGAGCTCGACGCCCACCAACGACCAGGTGCCGCACGAGATGTAGGCGAACCGCTCGTTCTCGGCCGGCACGGCGACGACGGCGGACGCGGTGTCGTGCGAACCAACGGCCGTGACCGGGACGCCGTTGTAGACACCCGCGGGATCGCCGGGATGACGCAAGTCCGGCAGGAGGTTCGAGGGCAGATCGCGGGTCAGCTCGGACGACCACTGTCCGGTTCGGACGTCGATCAGGCCCGTTGTGGTGGCGTTGGTGTACTCAGCGCCGCGTTCGCCGGTCAGCCAGTAGGAGAGCAGGTCGGGGATCAGCAGCAGCTGCGCGGCCTGGGGCAGCAGCGGTTCCGCCATGAGCTGGAACATCGTGTTGAACGGCTGGAACTGCAGTCCGTTGATCTCGTACAGGCCGTCCGGTGGCGTGATGCCCTCGGTGCGGGAGTCGCGGTAGTGCACCGGGTTGTCCAGCAGCCGGCCGCGCGCGTCGAGCAGGCCGTAGTCGACCGCCCAGCTGTCGATGCCGATGCTGTCGACCTCACCCGCTCGTCGCAGCCCGGTGAGAACCTCCCGGTACAGCCCGGGCACGTCCCAGTGCAGCGTGTCGCGCAGGTGCACCGGCCCGTTGGGGAACCGGTGCACCTCCTCGACCTTGAGGCCGTCGCCGATCAGGCCGCGCACGACGCGGCCGCTGGACGCCCCGAGATCGACCGCGGCGACCGCTCTCATCGCAGGAACGCCGCGGCGACACCGGCGTCGACCGGCACGTGCAGCCCGGTCGTGAGGGACAGATCGCCCGCTGTCAGCGCGAACACCGCGGCGGCCACGTGCTCGGGCAGCACCTCGCGCTTGAGCAGGGTGCGCTGGGCGTAGAACTCGCCGAGCTCCTCCTCGGGCACGCCGTAGACCGCGGCGCGCTGGGCACCCCAGCCGCCGGCGAAGATGCCGGAACCGCGGACCACCCCGTCCGGGTTGATGCCGTTGACGCGGATGCCGTCCTCGCCCAGTTCGGCGGCCAGCAGCCGGACCTGGTGTGCCTGGTCGGCTTTGGCGGCGCCGTACGCGACGTTGTTCGGGCCGGCGAAGACCGCGTTCTTGCTGGAGATGTAGATGATGTCGCCGCCCATCGCCTGTGCGCGCATCATCTTCGCCGCCTGCTGGGACACCAGGAACGAACCCTTGGCCATCACGTCGTGCTGGAGGTCCCAGTCGGCCTCGGTGGTCATCTCCAGCGGCTTGGAGATCGACAGGCCGGCGTTGTTGACCACCAGATCGACGCCGCCGAACGCGAGCGCGGCCTGTCGAAACGCTTCGACAATGCCTGCGGTGTCGGTGACGTCGACGGTCACCGGCACCGAGACGTCTGTCGAACCGATTCGCTCGGCGACCTCGCGCGCTGCCTCACCGTTGCGGTCGGCGACGACCACACACGCGCCCTCGGCGGCGAGGCGTTGCGCGATGGCACGGCCGATGCCCGAGCCGCCGCCGGTGACGAGCGCGACGCGGGTGGCGAGCGGTTTGGGCTTCGGCAGCCGCTGCAGCTTGGCCTCTTCGAGCGCCCAGTACTCGATGCGGAACTTCTCGCGTTCCTCGATCGGCGCGTACCTCGACACCGACTCGGCTCCACGCATCACGTTGATGGCGTTCACATAGAACTCGCCGGCTACGCGTGCGGTCTGCTTGTTCTTGCCGAAGCTGAACATGCCGACGCCCGGCACGAGCACGGTCGCCGGGTCCGCGCCGCGCATCGGCGGGCTGTCCGGCTCGGCGTGCCGCTCGTAGTAGGCCTTGTAGTCCTCGCGGTAGGTGTCGTGCAGCCGTTCCAACCGCTCCACGACGTCGTCGAGCGGCGCGGTCGGGGGCAGGTCGAGCACCAGCGGCCGGACCTTGGTGCGCAGGAAGTGGTCCGGGCAGGACGTGCCGAGCGCGGCCAGTTCCGGATGCCGTTCGCGGGACAGGAAGTCGAGCACCGCGTCGGTGTCGGTGAAGTGCCCGACCTGCGGGCTGTCCGTGGAGGCCAGGCCGCGGATCACCGGCGCGAGTTCGGCGGCCCGCACCCGGCGTTCTCGTTCGGGCAGCGGCTCGTGGACGACCGGGCCGAACGGGTCGGGGCGGCTGTGGTCGTCGAGGTAGCGCTGGGCGGTGTTGATGATGTCGAGGGAGTTCGCCTCGCACTCGTCGCTGGTGGCACCCCACGCGGTGATGCCGTGCCCGCCCAGGATCACACCGATCGCCTGCGGGTTGTCGCGTCTGACGGCGGCGATGTCCAGACCCAGCTGGAAACCTGGCCGCCGCCACGGCACCCAGACCACCCGCTCGCCGAAGCAGGCTTTGACGAGCGCTTCGCCGTCGGCGGCGGTCGCGAACGCGATGCCCGCGTCCGGGTGCAGGTGGTCGACGTGCGGGGCGTCCACCAGGCCGTGCATGGCCGTGTCGATCGACGGTGCCGCGCCGCCCTTGCCGTGCAGGCAGAAGTCGAACGCGGCGACCATCTCGTCTTCCCGTTCGACGCCTGGATAGACGTCGGTGAGCGCACGCAGCCGGTCCAGCCGCAGCACCGCGAGGCCGGACTCGGTCAGTGTGCCCAGGTCTCCGCCGGATCCCTTGACCCACAACAGTTCCACGGGCCGGCCGGTCACCGGGTCGAGCTGCTCGCCCTTGGCGGAAGTGTTGCCGCCCGCGTAGTTGGTGTTGCGCGGATCGGCTCCCAGCCGGTTGGAACGGTGGAGAAGCGCTTCCACCTCGGTCATTTCAGGCACCCCATCCGGCGGCCTCGCCGCCGACTCGGTCACGGACGATCTGCTCGGCGTACCCGGACCGCGCGTAGGCGGCCATCGGGTCGGGGTCGAGGCCCATCTCCTCGCGGAGTTCTCGCAGCAGTGGGCGGACATCGGTGTTGTAGGCATCCATCAACGCGCCGTTCGCGGCGAGCACGTCACCGGCCTTTTGCGCGGTTTCCAGTGCATCGTGGTCCACCAGGAGTGCCTTCGCGGTGGCCTCCTGGACGTTGAGCACCGAGCGGATGATCGCCGGGATCTTCGGCTCCAGGTTGTGGCACTGGTCGAGCATGAACGCGATGCCCGCGGCCGGTGTGAGCGCGTCCGCGAGCACGATCTCGTGCATGATCCGGAACAGCTGGAACGGGTCCGCGGCGCCCACCATCAGGTCGTCGTCGGCGTAGAAGCGCGAGTTGAAGTCGAACGCGCCGAGCTTGTTCACGCGCAACAGGAACGACACGATGAACTCGATGTTCGTGCCGGGTGCGTGGTGCCCGGTGTCGATCACGACCTGCGCTTGTTCGCCCAGCTGCAGGCAATGCGCGTACGCCGTGCCCCAGTCCGGCACGTCCGTCGTGTAGAACGCGGGCTCGAACAGCTTGTACTCCAACAACATCCGCTGGTCGGAGCCGAGCCGTGCACAGGTCTCCTGGAGTGCCTCGGCGAGCCGGTCCTGGCGGGCCCGGATGTTGTCCTGGCCGGGGTAGTTGAGGCCGTCGGCGAACCAGAGCTTCAGATCGCGCGAGCCAGTCTGGTCCATGATGTCGACGCACTCGAGCAGGTGCCCGATCGCCTTGCGCCGCACGGAAGCATCCGGGTGGCACACGCTGCCGAGCTTGTAGTCGTCGTCCTGGAAGACGTTGGAGTTGATGGCACCGAGCGCGACCCCGCGGTCCCGCGCGTAGGACGCGAGCTTGCCGTAGTCGTCGACCCTGTCCCACGGGATGTGCAGCGCGACCGTGGGCGCGACGCCGGTGAGCCGGTGCACGACCGCCGCGTCGTCGATCTTCTCGTACGGCGTGCGCGGAACTCCCTGCTGCGCGAACACCTTGAAGCGGGTGCCCGAGTTCGCGTACGCCCACGACGGCGTCTCGATCCGCTGCTCGCGCAACGCGTCTTTCACACTCATGGTTCTCCCCAAAGCTTTCAGTCCCCGAGAAATCAGGCGAGGTGGAAGACCTCGTCGAGCGGTCGCATGCGTTCGTCGGCGTTGCCGTCGCCTTCGAAGAACTCCGCCATCTCGGCTTGCCACCGCGCGTTCACCTCGGTGCGGGCCATCTCCGCGAGCGCCGAGTCGAAGTCGTCGCATTCGAGGTACCCGATCAGCAGGCCGTCCCCGGCGAGGAAGAGGCTGTAGTTGCGCCAGCCCGCCTCGCTGAGGGCGGCCCGCATCTCGGGCCACACTTCGCGGTGCCGTGCCTTGTACTCGTCGAGCCGGTCGGCCCGGACCCGCAGGGTGAAGCAGACGCGCATGTCAGAAGTCGAACTTGTCGATGTTGCCGGAGTTGAACACCGTCGGCGGGCCGAGCACGACCTCACCCTTGGCGCCGATCGTGTACTCGCCGAGGTCGCCGGCCTTGAACTTCTCGCCCTCCGCACCGGTGATCTGCCCGGACGCGAGCGCGGCCGCGGCGTAGGTGGCGAGGTAGCCGAGCTTGGTCGGGTCCCACAGCGCGAAGTCCTTGACCGTGCCGTCCTGCACGAACTTGCGCATCTGGTTCGGGGTGCCCAGGCCGGTCAGCTGGACCTTGCCCTTGTACTCGCTGGAACTGAGGTAGCGGGCTGCGGCGGCGACACCGACGGTGGTCGGCGAGATGATGCCCTTGAGGTTCGGGTGCGCCTGCAGCAGACCCTGCGTCTTCTGGAACGAAGTCTGGTCGTCGTCGTTGCCGTACGCGGTTTCCACGAGCTTGAGGCCCGCGTACTCGGGCTTCGCGAGCTCGGTCTTCATGACCTCGATCCACGCGTTCTGGTTGGTGGCGTTCGGGGTCGCGGACAGGATCGCGATCTCGCCGCTGCCGCCGACCGCCTGCGAGATCAGCTTGACCTGGCCGGCCGCGATCTCGTTCGAGGTGGCCTGGTTGATGAAGACGTCGCGGGCGTCCGGTGCGGCGTCGGAGTCGAACGTGACGACCTTCAGGCCTTGTGAACGTGCGCTTTTGAGTGCGGGCGCGACGGCGTTGGCGTCGTTCGCGGAGATCACCAGTGCGTTCTGCTTCTGCTGGGCGGCGGTGTTGATGTAGGTGACCTGGGAGGAGGCTGCCGCGTCGGACGGTCCCGTCGCCTTGACCTCGGCCTTGATCGCGGTGCCCGCCTGCTCGGCACCCTTCTGCGCCACCGTGAAGTACGGGTTGTTGACCTGCTTGGGCAGGAACGTGATCTTCAGGCCTTCTTTGAGCGGCGCGTTCGGGTCGGCCTTGGCAGCGTTGGTGGTGCCGCCGGTCTGCTGGCTCGAGCTGTCCTTCGTCGTGCCACCACAGGCGGTGAGTGCGACGGCCCCGGACACCACCAGAGCGACCACTAGACGTGTGTTCATGTCGTTGCCTTTCGGAGGGTTCGGGTGATCGAGGGGGCGAGAACGCTCACCAGCAGCAGGAGCCCGGTGACGATGGTCAGGACCTCGGTCGAGGTGTCCTGCAGGATCAGGAGGTTGCGCAGACCGCCCAGCAACAGCACGCCCGCGAGCACGCCGAAGAGCGATCCCTTGCCGCCGAAGATGGACACCCCGCCGAGCAGCACGGCGGCGACCACGGCGAGCTCCAGTCCGACGCCGTTGTCCGCGCGGGCGCTGGAGAAGCGGAACGTGTAGACGATGCCGGCGATCGCGGCCACCGCCCCGGCGAGCACGAAGAGCGTCAGTTTGATCCGCTTGACCCGGATGCCGGAGAACCGGGCGCCCTCCTCGTTGGCGCCGATCGCGTAGACCGACCTGCCGAACGAGCTGGCGTGCAGTGCGACGCCGAACAGGATCGCCAGCGCTGCCGCGAGGACGATCGGGTACGGGATGTTGGTGCCGGGCACCGGAGTGGTGCCGAACTCGGTGTAGGTGGCCGGGAAGTCCGCGACCGCCGTGTCGCCCAGCACCACCAGCGCCAGGCCGCGGTAGAGGGCGAGCGTGCCGATGGTGACGGCGAGGCTCGGCAGTCCGAGCCGGGTGACGAGCAGTCCGTTGAACGCTCCGCAGATCGCGCCGACGACGATCACGGTCGGCAGGATCGTCTCCAGGGGCCAGCCCGCGTTCCACAGCCAGCCGATCAGTGCGCTGGACAGGCCGAGCACCGAGGCGACGGAGAGGTCGATCTCGCCGGCGACGATCACGAGCGTGAGTGGTAGCGCTATCAGTGCGATCTCGGCGATGTCCAGGCCGAGGTAGAAGAGGTTGCTGCCGTCCAGGAACGAGCCGCCAGTGCTGACCTGGCCTGTTAGCGCTACCACGATCAGCAGGAACACCAGTGCGGTCTCCCACCGCAGAAGGCTACGCATGGCTGGTCCCTTCGGTCTTGCGCAACGCCTTGGCCAGCCGCAGCGCGAGCACGCGGTCGACGGTGATGGCGCTGAGCAGGAGCGCGCCCGCGATCGCCTGCTGCCAGAACGCGGGGATCTGCAGCACCACCAGGCAACTCGTGATCGTGCCCAGGAGGAGGGCGCCCAGTGCGGCGCCGGCGACCGTGCCCGATCCGCCGAAGATCGCGACGCCGCCGACCACGACGGCCGCGACGACCTGGAGTTCCAGCCCGGTGCCCGCGGCCGCGTCGACCGTGCCGTACCGGGCCACCCAGAGCGCGCCGGCGAGGCCGGCGATCAGTCCACTCAGGACGAACGTGGTGAGCGTGCGCCTGGCCACGGGGATGCCGGCGAGGGTGGCGGCCTCCGGGTTCGACCCGATCGCGTACAGCTCGCGGCCTGAGCGGTAGGAGCGCAGGTACACGGCGGCTACCGCGATCACGGCGATGGTGATCAGGACCAGGATCGGGATGCCCAGGATGCGGCTGCTGCCCAGGTTCAGGAGGGCGTCGGGGAGGTTGGCGGCGTTGACCTGGCGACCCTGGGCCAGGGCGTAGTCGATGCCGCGGAACACGTAGAGCGTGCCGAGCGTGACCACGAGGCTGGGGACGTTGCCGAGCGCTACCAGGAGGCCGTTGAGGAGTCCGCAGGCCAGGCCTACCGCTACGCCGAACCCGATGCCCGCTACGAGAGGGGTGCCGGGATGGTCGGCGAACTGTTGTGCCGTGAGGAAAGCGGACAGGCCCAGGACGGAACCTACTGACAGGTCGACGTTTCTGGTGATGACCACGAGGGTTTGGCCGACTGCCAGGAGGGCGACGATCGAAGCGTTGAGGAGGAGGTCGCGGAGGCTTTGGGGCTGGATGAACCGCGGGTTCACGATCGCCGTGGGGATGACGACCAAGGCCAGGGCCACGACGATGCCGAGCTCGCGGACGCGGCCTACTCGGGTGGACAGGCGGCGGGCGGCGGTGCGGCGGGACGAGGGTGGGGCGACGGCGGGGTTGAGTTGAGTGGTCATGGACGCCCACCTGCCCGCTGGCCGCTACCGCCACGCCGCGAATGCGATGCAACGATCATCGCGCCACCACCTGCCCGGCCGCCGCCAGCGCCACCCGTTCCTCAGTCGCGTCGGCCCTGGCGAGCTCCTCCACCAGCCGCCCCTCGTGCATGACCAGCACCCGGTCGGCCATCCCGAGCACCTCGGGCAGCTCCGACGAGATCATCAACACGGCTACACCCTGCCCGGCCAGCTCGGACAACAGGCGGTGCACCTCGGCTTTTGTTCCGACGTCGATGCCGCGCGTCGGCTCGTCGACGATCAGCACCGAAGGCTTGCGGGCCAGCCACTTGGCGAGCACGACCTTCTGCTGGTTGCCGCCGGACAGCACGCCGACCGGGTCGCTCAGCCGCGCGAACTTCAGCCGCAGCTTCACCGCCCAGTCCTGCGCCAGAGTGCGCTCCGAACGCCGTCGCAGCAGCCCGAACGTCGACAGCCGGCCCAGGGAGGCGAGTGCGGTGTTGCGTTCGATGGACGCGTCCATCACGAGCCCCTGCTGGCGCCGGTCCTCCGGCACGAAGCCGACGCCCGCGGCCATCGCGGCAGTGGGTGAGCCGTACTTCAGCCTGCGGCCGCGCACCACGACCGAGCCGCCGTCTGGGCGGTCGATGCCGAACACCGCACGTGCGACCTCGCTGCGGCCGGCGCCGACCAAGCCCGAGAGCGCGACGATCTCGCCCGCCCGGACGTCGAACGACACGTCGGTGAACACGCCTTCGCGCGTCAGCCGTTGGACCGAGAGCAGCACCTCGCCCGCGGTGGTGTCCTCCTTGGGGAAGAGCTGCGACAGCTCGCGGCCGACCATCCGGCGCACCAAGGAGTCCGGTGTCTCCTCGTCAAGCGGACCGGACCAGACGAACTCGCCGTCGCGCAGCACGGTGGCCCGCTGGCACAGGTCGAACACCTCGTTGAGCCGGTGCGACACGAAGAGCACGGCCGCGCCTTGCGCCCGCAACGCCTGCACCACGCCGAAAAGCCGTTGGACCTCGTGTGCCGACAGCGCGGCGGTCGGCTCGTCCATCACGATCACGCGGGCGTCGAACGACAGCGCCTTGGCGATCTCCACCAGCTGTTGGTCCGCAATGGACAGTCCGCGCGCCGGGCGGGCGGGGTCGAGCCGGACACCCAAGCGGGAGAACAACTCCGAAGTACGGGCGTGCATCTCGGAAACGTCGATGCGGCGGCCGAAACCCAGCGGCTGGCGGCCCATGAAGACGTTCTCCGCCACCGACAGGTCACCGAAGAGCGTGGGCTCCTGGTAGATGATCGCGATGCCCGCGGCGAGTGCGTCGGCGGGGCCGGAGAAGCGGCGCACGGTGCCGTCGACCAGCACTTGGCCCGCGTCCGGGCGGTGGACGCCGGCCAGGGTCTTGATCAGGGTCGACTTGCCGGCGCCGTTCTCCCCGAGCAACGCGTGGGCCTCGCCGGGCAGCAGTCGCAGCGACACCCCGGACAACGCGCGGACGGCGCCGAAGGACTTGCTCACCTCGTCCAGTGCCACCACGGGAGGTCGGTCCACGTTGACGTCTCCTCGATGTTGAAACGTTTTAACAGCCGAGTTACGTGCAGCCTGGGCGCGGCGGGGCGACATGTCAAGAGTGGGGAGCTACGATCCGTTGTCACGTTTCAACAAAGGAGTCGCCCGTGAAGCCGTCAGTGGGCATCCGCGACGTCGCGCAGCACGCCGGCGTGTCGAACGCGACCGTGTCGAACGTGCTGAACCGACCGGACGTCGTCGCGCCCGCGACGCGGCAGCGCGTGCTGGCCGCGATCGAGGAGCTGGGCTTCGTGCGCAACGAGTCCGCGCGTCAGCTCCGTGCGGGTCGTAGCCGGGTGATCGCCTACGTCGCGCTCGACGCGGCGAACCCGTTCTTCACCGACGTTGCGCGGGGCGTGGAGGACGCGGCGCGGGAGGCGGGCCTCGCACTGTTCCTGTGCAACAGCGCGTCGGACGACAGCCGCGAACGCGAGTACCTGGAGCTGCTGCACGAGCAACGGGTCGAGGGCATCCTGATCACCCCGGTCGACGCCGAGCAGCTCACCGACCGCGGCACCCCGGTGGTGCTGGTCGACCGCGAGTCGAACGGCACCCACTGCTCGGTGGCGGTCGACGACGTGCTCGGCGGCGAGCTCGCGGTGACCCACCTGATCGAGACCGGCCACACCCGGATCGCGATGGTCGGTGGCCCGATGTCCATCCAGCAGGTGCGTGATCGGCACGAGGGAGCGATGCGAGCGGTAACAAACGCTGGTCTGCCAGCGGATGCGCTCACCTTTCTGGAGACCAAAGGCCTGCAGGTCGCGGAAGGACGCGGCGCGGGGGAGAGGCTCGTGGGACTGCCTGCCGCACGCCGGCCCACCGCGGCGTTCTGCGCGAACGACCTGCTCGCGCTGGGTTTGCTGCAGTCGATGACCCAGCAAGGCCTGCGCGTGCCGGACGACCTGGCCGTGGTGGGCTACGACGACATCGAGTTCGCCGCGGCGGCCGCGGTGCCGCTCACGTCGGTGCGCCAGCCGCGCGAGCAACTCGGTCGCACGGCCGCCCAGCTGCTGCTGGCGGAGAACGAGCCGGACCACGAGCACCGGCACGTGAAGTTCCAGCCGGAGCTCGTGGTCCGCGCGTCAAGCGCCGTAAAACGGTGAATTACCGGACGAGCATCATTTCCCGTTCGTCTTCGACGGTGCTCGAATTGTCCGGCGGGAGGTAGACGTTCAACGACGCCGACGTGAATGCGACGCCCTGCCGGAACGCCTTGGTGCGCGACACCACGGTCACGTCGACCTTGTGGAATTGGCCGGTGCACGCCACGCTCGGCGTGTATTTGTCGCCGATCGCGAGCTCACCGCGCACGTTCTGGGTGACCTGCACCCACAGCGACCCGGTCGCGCCTTTCTGGCACATCACCCGAATGGGCACGATCACCGCAGCTCCGCGCGCCGTCAGCCGCCCCTGCGACTGGATGGTCATCTCGGCGTCGACCTGGGCCGCTGCTGCCGGCAGAGCGGTGGCCATTATCGCGGCTGCGGTCACCACGAACGTCGAAATAGCACGCACGATTTTCACCTCGTTTTTGTCGATGGCTGTTTGCGGCCGCGGCACAACATTAGCCACGGGCTGATCAACCGGGCGAGGGGCCAAATGCGGCAGGCCATTTGTTAAAGGGTGAACGCACGTGGGTGTCCGAGGCCGGTGACGACCTCGGCTGATCGACTCGTGGTGCGGCCCAGACCGTGGAAGCTCGCGCTGTACCTGTTCGGCGCGGTGGTGTTCGTCGTGATCGGTGTGCTCCTGCTGATGTCGGGCAGCGTGTCCGGGTTCATCGCCGGGCTGCTGGGAATCGCGTTCTTCGGCGGCCTCCTGGTGCTCGTGGTCGCCAACGCGAGCGCGCGCCGGATGGCCCTGACGCGGGACGGCTTCGAGTTCCAGGGCGGGGTGATCCCGTGGGCCGACGTGGAATCCGTTGGTGTGGTGAAGGATCCGACCACGATGGTGGCGCTGCGGCTGCACAGCCGTGAGAGGTACCTGGCGTCCCTCAGCCGGGAGGGCGCGCGCGAAGCCAACCGCACCATCCGCTTCCTGAAGCCGTTCGCGCACGTCCTCCGCGCGATCCCGAGCATGCGGCGGTTCACCGAGGTCGACGGGCAGGGCGACCAGCTGAGGTGGAACCGGGACACGTACGGCTACGACATCGGCATCAGCCCGGTCTGGCTGGACCGGTCACCCGGCGACTTCGCCGAGCTGCTCGAGCGCTACCGGACCACCCGCTGACCGTCAGTCGAGCTCGCCCAGCATCGCGGTGCGCACGGTGTCGCCGTGCCGATCGGCCCAGGCGCCCAACGCGAAGATCGGCCCGAGCAGATCCCGCCCCGGCTCCGTCAGCGAGTACTCGACCCGCGGCGGCGCCTCGGCGTACCGGCGGCGTTCCACGAGCGCCATGCCTTCCATGCGGCGCAACGTCTGCGTCAGCATCTTCTGGCTGATGTGGCCGATGGTCTCCCGCAGCTCGCCGGGCCGCATCGGGCCCTCGCGCAACGTGTAGACGATCACTGTCAGCCAGGAGTTGGAGAACAGGTCGACCGCGATCCTGGCCGGGCAGTCGGCCTCGAAGTCGCCGTACGGCCCCAGGTCCGTCTGTTCGAGCGTCACGACGTTCAGCCTGCCAGTGCCGTTGCGCACCCGCAGGTGCCTTTCGGACTTCCTACCGTCTGCGGCATGCGAATCGGAATCATCGGTGCCGGGCAGATGGCACGAGCACTGGGCAACGGCTGGGCCGCGGCCGGCCACGAGATCAGGTACGGCAAGCGCGGCGAGGTCCGCGACGCCGTGGAGTTCGGGGACGTCACGCTGCTGGCGGTGCCCGTGTTGGCGCTCACAGACGTGTTGGCGCAAGGGAACTTCGACGGACAGACGTTGATCGACTGCACGAACGCCTTCGAACCGGACGAGGGCGACATGATGCTGGGCGAGGACGCCGTCGCCGAACGCATCGCGAAGCAGGCTCCGGGCGCGCGGGTGGTGAAGGCGTTCAACCTGTGCGCCGCCGAGGTGTGGGAGTCGGACGAGCGCGTGTTCGAGGGGCGTCGGCTGGCCGTGCCGCTGTGCGGTGACGACGCGGACGCGCTCGGTCAGGTCGAGCAACTCGTCCGTGACCTGAAAGCCGAGCCGGTGAGGGCGGGCGGGTTGCAGCGAGCCCGGTACCTGGAGGCGATGTCGGCGTTCGTCGTGGGGCTGTGGTTCGCGGGTGGCGACGCCCGCGCCGTGCTGCCACCACTCGAAGCGGCGTTCGCCGTTGCCGACTGACGGTTGAGGTGTCTGTCCGGTGGGAACCCCCGATCATGCCGGACAGACGTCTTCTCGCCGACCGTTACAGGTTGGGCGCGCTTCTGGGCACGGGTGGTGTCGCGGAGGTGCGCCGAGCCAGGGACGTCGTCCTGGCGCGTGATGTCGCCGTCAAGCTGTTCCGGTCCGGTCAGGACATCGCGGACGTGCGCAGGTTCGACAACGAGATCCGCACGCTCGCCGGGCTCTCGCATCCCGGACTGGTGACCGTGTACGACGCGGACACGTCCGGTGAGACCCCGTTCATGGTGCTGGAACTGGTCGAGGGCCGCACCTTGCGCGAACACATCGCGAGCGGGCCGATGGACGTCGACGAGGTGCGTCGGCTGGGCGCGGCGCTGGCAGACGCGCTGGCGCATGTGCACGCTCACAGCTTCATCCACCGTGACGTCAAGCCGTCCAACATCCTGCTGGACGACGACGGCGTTCCGCGCCTGGCCGACTTCGGCCTCGCACGTCTGGCCGACGGTGCGCGTCTCACGCGGGCCGACCAGGTCGTCGGCACGGCGGCCTACCTCGCACCGGAACAGGTGCGCGGCAGGAAGATCACCTCGGCGGTCGACGTGTACGCGCTGGGGCTGGTGCTGCTGGAGTGCCTGACCGGGCACCGCGAGTACGAGGGCGCGGAGATCGAGGCGGCCGTCGCGCGGCTGCACCGGCCACCGGACATCCCCGCCGATCTGCCGTTCGGCCTCACGCGGTTGTTGTCGTCGATGACGTCCTTGTCTCCGGCTCGTCGACCTTCTGCGGAAGAGTGCGCCGAGGCTTTGCTGGCGACGGATCCGCCCACGCTCGTCGCGCCGCGTCCCGTCCGTTCCCGTGGAGCGCTGGTCGCCGCATCAGCCGCGGTGCTGGTCGCGGCGGTCGGAACCGGGTTGGTCCTGCAGAACCGCGCCACCCCGGCCGAGTCTGCGCCACCGCCCACGTCGACGCAGCCGGCCACCGTCCAGCAGACACCGGTCGCCGAACAGCCGGTCGTCCAGCAGTCGGTCCTGCCGGAGTCGGTCCTGCAGACCACCGTGCCGCCACCGGCGCGGGAAGACGAGAAGGGCAAGGGGAAGCCGGGCAAGGGCAACGGCAAGGGCAAGCCCTGAGTCAGCGCAGCACGGGAAGCACGATCG
The DNA here is from genome assembly GCF_047445655.1 of Lentzea alba. Taxonomy (GTDB): domain Bacteria; phylum Actinomycetota; class Actinomycetes; order Mycobacteriales; family Pseudonocardiaceae; genus Lentzea; species Lentzea alba_A. The sequence continues at coordinate 169,958 of NZ_JAJAEG010000005.1, read as the reverse complement.
CGGACGGCCGCGCCGGACCGTGGTGCACGGTCTGGTCGGCGGCGAGCAGCACGGTGGCCGTCGCGCGGGACTTGCCGGTACCGGGATTGCGGGTGTAGCGCGGGAAAGCACCGCTGGACACCTGAACCCGGAGGCGATGCCCGCGCCGGAAGCGGTACGCCGTCGGCCACAACCTGACGGCGGCGCGCTGAACCTCGTCGGCCCCGGTCAGGCTGACCAGGCCGTCGCACACGTTCCACGACCGGCCGTCGGGGTCGACGTCGCAGAGCCGCACGAACACGTCGGCGTGCGAGAGGCTGGAGGAGAACCAGATCTCGGCACTCACCTCACCGACCACCTCGACGTCCTCGGCCAGCACCGGCGTGGTGTAGGTCAGGACGTCCGGCCGGGCCTCCAGCGCGGTGTTGTCGACACGGCCGCTGTCGTCCACCATGCGCACACCGCCAGCCGCCGGAGTGGGATCGGCCGGGTCGTACCGGTAGGTGTCCACTGAGGACTCAGCAGCAGGCTCGGGACCGAGCACACCACCGGAACCGAGGTGGAAGCGCTGCGGTGAGCAGCCCTCGGGCGGCCACGATGAGAAGTCACGCCACGCGTCCTCGCCCATGACGTACAGCCGGACGGGTGCGCGGTCAGGCGGTTGCTCACCGCGAGCGTGGGCGAGCCCGAACTCCACGGCCTCCTGGACTGGCGTGGAGTTGAACTGCGCGTGCGTCCACGGGCCGACGGTCAGCCGGGCGGCACGCCCATGAGCCTGCAGCACCTGGAAGTCCCGCAGCTGACCGGGCAGGAAGATGTCGTACCAGCCGCCGATCGAGCTGACCGGCACCCGCACGTCGGCGACCCGCGCGCTGTGGTCGAACCCGTCCCACCGCGGCGAGCCGGCGTCGTGGGCGAGGATGTCCTGGATGTACGCGGAACGTTCACCGAACGCGGCGAAGTCGGCCTCGCGCAACGGAAGCGTGTGCAGCGCCCGAGCGACCCGGTTGCCCTGGAACTGCTTGCGCAGCATCGCGAGCGGCCGTTCCTGGGTGCCGACCAGCACACCCCACTCGAACGGCGTCTCCAGCGACATGCCGTCGGAACGCAGGAACTCGAGCGTCAGCGCGGACTCCGTCACCACCGGGATCATCGCCTTGACCTGCGGCGGCAACCGGTCGGCGACCGCCCACTGCACGTGCCCGAGGTAGCTCAGCCCGTACAGCACGATGGCGTCGGACCAGGGCTGCGCGACCAGCCAGTCCAGCGTCGCGAGCCCGTCCGCGCGTTCCTGGACCATCGGATCGAACGTGCCACCGGACCCGAACCCGCCGCGCACGCTCTGCATCACCACCTGGTACCCGCGCTCGGCCAGCGGGCGCGCCAGCATCTCGCCGAACAGGCGCCGGCCGTAGGGGGAGCGGATCAACGCGGTCGGCAGCCCGTCCCCACCGGAACGCGGCGTCCACCGGTCCGCCAGCAGCTCCACGCCGTCGGGCATCGGCACGCGCAAGTCGCGCTGCACCACGACGTTGCGGGTCAGCGGCGGCGAGAGCTTCAGCTTGCGCTGGATGAGGTAGCTGATCATCGGACCTCCATCAGCAGGGCGAGCACGCCCATCAGCCGGTCGGTGAACGCCTCCGGATCCGGTGCCCCGGCGACCACCCAGGCCGTGACGAACGACCCCGCGCCGCCGGTGATGAACGCGGCGAGATCGTCGACGGCGGCAGCGGTGAGGCGGTCGCCGTACAGGTGCACGACGCCCTGCCGGTTGATCGGCAGCAGCAAGCTGATCAGCCCGCGGTCCAGTGCGAACGCGCAGGGACCGGTGAGCAGGGCGCGGTAGAAGACCTGGTGCTCGGCGAAGTGCCGGGCCATGGCGAGGGTTTCCGCACGCGGGTCAACGGGTTCGTGGAGCTGCGCGAGGCGGGGCAGCAGCTCGCGGCGTGCGAGGTCGAGACCGGATTCCAGCAGTACCGAGTCGAGATCGCCGAAGTGCTGGTAGACGACCCGGCGGCTGACGTCGGCGGCCTCGGCGATCTCGGACAACGTGACCGCCGTCGTGCCGCGGGCGGTGACCAGGTCGAACGTCGCCTGGAGCACCGCAGCGCGGGTGCGGCGCACCCGGCGATCGCGGGCAGGTTCGACTTCGCGCAGATCCACACCTCAGATCATGCGCACATGTTACTAAGTATTCAAGTGTTACTTATTGGAGGATCTGGCCGGAGATGTGGGCGACGAGAGCGGGCGCGGATGCGAGCCGTACCTCGACAGATGCTCCGAGAGCCTGCAGACGTGTGGTGATCAGGGCCGGATCGGGGTGTTCGACGTGCAGCGACTCCAGCACCAGGCCTCCGGGTGCGGACAGCGCCGGAGACGGTGTGTCGCCCCAGCTGATCAGGAACGGCACGACGCCGCCGACGAGAGCGTTGCTGGTGAGGCGCCACCGCAGCACGTCGCCCGAGTCGGTCCGCCGCCGCCCGTCGATCACCTCACCGGGATCGAAGCCCGCGCGAGCGGCCGCGTCCCGTGCCTGCACGATGTCGTCGCACGTGACCGCCCATCCGACGAGGCGGGGAGTCGTCACACCGTCCACTCCGAACGGTCGCGGCAGCGCCGGTTCCGGCTGGCGCGGATCCGGCGCGATGATCTCCAGGTACGTGGTGGGGCCGAGTGCGAGCAACCTGTTGTGCGTGCCCAGGCCTAGGTGCTGGCCGCCGCCCGAGGCACGCACGCCGAAGCGTTCCTCGATCGCGTCCACGGCCGCGTCGAGCTCCGGCGCCGCGTAGACGAGGTGGTCGATCACGCGCCCCGCCCCAGGTACTTCTTGATGCAGTGCACGACACCCAGCCTGCTGGCGAAGGCGTTGAAGTCGGCGAGCCGCACCACCGTGAACCCGAGGCCGGTCCACAGCTGTTCCATCGAGTCGTCGATCACGGCCAGGTCGGCCTCCGGCCCGTGCCCGAACGTGGGCAGGTAGACGGTCCGGCCGCTGGAGCTGTTCTCCACCAGGCAGTTGTTCCAGGTGATGTGGTGCCAGGACCGCACCTTGATCACAGTTTCCGGCTGAGCGCCCGCAGCAGCGAAAGACGCCACCACCTCGCGCAGTTCGGCGCCGTCCGGAGAGTCGGCGAACGAGCGCAGCGCGGCGAACGTGAGTTGCTGGGTGACCTGAGGCCGGTGCACGAGCGGGTTGCGCTGGACGTCGAACCCGCGTCGCGAGAACTCGGCGGCGATCTCGTCGTAGGCGGTCTGCAGCGAGAACGGGGACTTGGTGCCGAGCGCGGCGTCGGCGAGGTCCGGGCTGCCAACGAGCACGCGGAACCGGCCGTCGTCGCCGGGACCCGCCAGGGTCACGAACATGTCGATGTGGAAGATCGGCTGGAGATCGCCGGTGCCGCCACCGGGCAGGTCGAGGAAGTACTCCCCGGCTGCCACGGTCGCGTAGTAGTTCTTCAGCCCCAACGGTCGTGAGGTGCCGACGAGCTGGAGCTCACGCGCGCTGTCGACGTGCCGGCTGAACAGCTGGCGGACGAACTCGACCTCCGTGTGGCCCGGCGGCACGCTGACCGGCAGTTCACCGCTGCGGATCAGCTCGAGCGTGTCGAGGAAGTAGTCGGTGCCCAGCAACCAGAAGTCGTCACCGATGAGGCAGTTCCCGCCCTGGAACACCAGCGGCGCCTGACTCGCGCGCACGGACGTGTACTCCTCGACGTTGTCCGCGATCAGCGAGTCGCCGGAGCGCGGGAACGACCACGGCTCCAGCAGGTACGTCCGGTCCTCCTCGACGTCGACCAGCGCCAGGTAGCCGTCCTCGGCCCAGTCGGTGAAGTCGACGTAATCCGGCATCGGCACGTACGCCACGTTGCCCTCGGGATGGCCGCGGAACCACTCCTCGACGACCTGCCGGTCACTCTCGTGGTGCACCACCACGAACCGGGTTCCGACGCGCATCGCGTTGATCACCGAACGGTAGCCCGCCGTCAGCGTGGGCGTGTGGACGCCGTAGGAGGGGAACGAGAGCAGCAGACTGTCGATCGTTCCCGACCACGACGAGATCAGGCTCGGACGCTGCACGCCGGGCCTGGCGCGGAACACGTTCAGCGTCGCGACCCGCGTGGAGCCGAACGCCGGGTCCCGGTCGGTGCGCTTGTGGTGCGGCGCATCGGGAACGAGGAAGCGGTAGGCGGCGTCTCCGTACGTGCCGGCACCCAAGGTGCACCTCCGGGATCAGCGGATCGCGTGCGGGCAGGATCCCACAACGATCACTCCGATTCGCGGGATTCGCGATGTCCGCGCAGTGAACCGGGGTGTGCCTTGGCGGACGGATCGTTGCGCGTCTTGATCAGGCTGGCGACGGTCACGATCACCAGGATCGAGATGATCACGCCGAGACTCAGCGGGGTGGGCACCTCGGGGATCGAAGCGGAGATGTCGACGTGGCCCCAGTGCAGGATCAGCTTCACGCCGATGAACGCCAGGATGATCGCGAGGCCGGCCGACAGGTAGACGAGCCGGTCGAGCAAGCCCTTCACCAGGAAGAACAACGCCCGCAGACCCAGCAGTGCGAACGCGTTGGCGGTGAACACGATGTACGGCTGCTCGGTCACACCGAACACGGCGGGGATCGAGTCGAGCGCGAACAGCAGGTCGACGCCGCCGATGGCCACCAGCACCACGAACAGGGGAGTGGCCATGCGCTTGCCGTCGAGGCGCGTGAAGATCTTGCCGCCCACGTAGTCGTCCGTGACCGGCAGCAGCTTGCGGGCGGTCTTCACGACGACGTTGTTCTCGACGTCCGGGTCCTCGTTGCGGTGCCGGAACAGCTGCACGGCCGTGTAGATCAGCAGCAGGCCGAACAGCAGGAACATGAACGAGAACAAGGACAGCAGCGTCGCGCCGACCGCGATGAAGATGCCGCGCATGATCAACGCCAGCACGATGCCGAACGTCAGCACCTTGTGCTGGTGCTCCTCCGGCACGAGGAACGTGGTCATGATGATCACGAAGACGAACAGGTTGTCGACCGACAGGCTCTTCTCGACGATGTAGCCGGCGAAGTACTCCGCGCCGAACCCGCCGCCGTGGGCGCTGGCGAACCACACGCCGAACCCGATCGCGACCAGGATGTAGAAGATCGACCACAGGCTGGCCTCGCGGAAACCGATCCGGTGCGGCCGCCACGCCGCGAGCACGAGGTCGACCGCCAGCAGCAGCACGATCAAGCCGATCGTGACCGCCCACGTCAGTCCGCTGATCTCCAGCACAGAGCACCCCTTCGACAGCCAGTCCGTCTTAAAAGGACGTTACCGGAGCCTGCCGCGCACCCCGGTCACCGCCACGGATGCCCACGATTCACACCGCGCAAGCCAGTGGTCCGCCGTTGTAGGCGATCGCGTCGCCCAATGCCGCTGCGACGTTGATGTCGGCGCTGTCGAGGTCGGCATAGGCGCGGTGCAGGTTGAGCACCAGTCGTTCTGCATCAGGCAGCTCGGCGAACTCGCCGAGGTCCGTCTCTCGTGCCGTTTCGAGCGGCGTCCGGCCCTTCTCCCGGCCCGCGACCGCGACATCGCGCACGAACTCGTAGTACCGCCGATGCGCCGCAAGCACGTCGGCGAACGACGAACCGGACACGAGCGGCCCGTGGCCAGGCACCACCACGGCGGCGTTGAAGCCTGCCAGCCAGTCGAGCGACCGCAGAGCGCCGTCCAGTGAACCCATCGCGATCATCGGCGTGACCTGGTGGAACACCAGGTCGCCGGTGAACAGGACGCGCTCTTCCGGCAGCCACGCCACCGCGTCGCCGACGGTGTGCGCCGCATAGCCGGGATGCCGCACGACTACAGGCGTTCGGCCGGCGTACAGGGTGATCTCGTCGCGGAATGAGATCGTCGGCGCGCGCACGGCGTCGACGCCCCACTCCGGGGTGGGCGACCACACGGGCGGGGTGTTGGCGAGGATGAAGTCCTGCAGGATGCCCTGGCGGGTGTGCTCGTGCGCGACGATCGCGGTCGAGTCCGGCAGCAGCGCGTTGCCGTAGACGTGGTCGCCGTGCAGGTGGGTGTTCACCGCGAGGCGGATCGGGGCGCCGCCGGTGGCCGCGTCGAGGGCGTCGAGGAACAGTCTGGTGCGGCGGGCGGTCGCGCAGGTGTCGACGAGCACGACCTCGCCGTCGGAGCAGACCGCTCCGGCGTTGTTGATCCACCACGTGCCGTCCGGCTGGATCCAGGCGTAGACGCCGGACGCGATTTCCTGCAGTTGCGGAGTCATGATCGAAACCTACTTCGAGGCAAAGCGGACCCGCACGTGAGGTCCGTTCGTCGGTGGGTGACGTCTGTCTCGCCACCATGGCACAGCGCACGGTCTGACTGCGAAACCGACGACGGGCACAGGGCGACGAAGACACCCTGTGCACAGTTGTGGCCGCGCAGCCCGTTGAGCAGCAAACATTTCCGCAACTTTCGGACGACTTGCCGACCGGTCCTCCGCGTCGGCGGCGGCCGGGCGAACGGCGCGTGCCTCGTCAAGTAGTAGCGTCGTGCCGGTGGAACTGCGAAAAGCCGTGACGGACGACGTCGTCGTGCTCGACGGCGGGATGTCGACCGCCCTGGAACTGGCCGGGCACGACCTGTCGGACTCGCTGTGGTCCGCGCGCCTGCTGCTGGCCGACCCGGACGCCATCCGTTCGGCGCATCTCGCGTACTTCCAGGCGGGCGCGCAGGTCGCGATCACGTCCAGCTACCAGGCCACGTTCGAGGGCTTCGCCGCACGCGGGCTGTCGCGCGCGGAGACTGAAACGTTGTTGCGCACCAGTGTGTCGTTGGCTCGTTCGGCCGCGTCGTCAGTGGACGGAGAGCGCTGGGTCGCGGCGTCCGTCGGTCCGTACGGCGCGATGCTGGCGGACGGGTCGGAGTACCGCGGCCGCTACGGGTTGAGCGTGAGCCGGCTTGAGGAGTTCCACCGGCCCCGCATCGAGGTGCTCGCCTCCTCCGATGCGGATCTCCTGGCCGTGGAGACGATTCCGGACGTGGACGAGGCCGAGGCGGTGCTGCGGGTCGTCGCGGGCAGCGGTGCGCCGATCTGGTTGTCCTACAGCGTGCGGGACGGCCGCACGTGCGCCGGGCAGGACCTCGCGGAGGCTTTCGCTGTTGCAGCGGGGGTTTCCGAGGTCGTCGCGGTCGGCGTGAACTGCTGCCGGCCGGAGGACGTCGAGGAGGCCGTCGAGGTCGCGCACCGCGTCACCGGGCTGCCCGTGGTGGTGTACCCGAACAGTGGTGAGCAGTGGAACGCCACGGCGCGCGCCTGGGAAGGTGGCGCGGTTCCCGTGGCCGAACCGGCTCTGCGGTGGGTCGCGGCCGGGGCGCGGCTCGTCGGGGGTTGTTGCCAGGTCGGCCCTTCGGGGATCGCGCGGCTCACCGAGGTGCTCGCGTCACCGAAGGGCTGAGCTCACGCCGCCACCCCGGTGTTCTGGCAGGCGGTCAGCCGCCATTGCCCGTTCTCCTTGGACATGACGAACAGGGGTGTGCCCTCGCCCTCGTCCTCGGACGGTTGACCGGTGCTGCTCACGTACAGCTGGCGCACCTTGACGGCGGCGACGTCGGCCCGGATGAACAGCACGCGCACCACCTCCATCGTGATCGTGAGACCTGCCATCCCGCCGGGCAGGACCTGGCGGGTGAACGCGGAGATCTCGTCCAGGCCGAAGAGTCTCTTGCCGCCGCCGGTCGTCCAGATCGCGTCGGCCCGGAACAGGCTGAGGAACTCTTCGACGTTCTCGTTCTGGGTGGCGTGCTGGACCGTGGCGACCACCTGCCTGATCGCCTCGATGTCCGTCGTGCGGGTGGGCTCATCGATCGTCGTGGTGTCCATGGTGCCAGCGTGCTACCTCCTGCTAAGTGGAGGTCAAGTGGTTCTCTCGACCCCCGGTGGTCTCCGGACGTGTTGCTGAGCCGCTACCCAGGAAGACCCGACGCCTGGAGAGCGACCGCGCGGATCTGCCGCATCAACGCAGACCTGCCTTAGAACGATAATCGTTTTCAGTTAGACTGCTCGGCATGGGAACCGAGGTCGTACTGGTAGCTGGATTCACCGACCACGACGTGGCCGACGCGCTGTGGCTCGCATCGCCGGATTCGGTGCTGGTCCGCCATGATCTGAGCGGGCTGGCCGATGGCGTCGTGCGCCGCTGGATCGACGGCCGGCTGACGGAGCTGACGCTCGCCCACGGCTGCGTGTCGTGCACCCTGCGACTCGACCTGCTGCCGTTGCTGGAGGAGCTGAACGGCCGGGTCGTCGTGCACCTCGACCCCGCGCTCGAACCGGAGGCGGTCTGCTTCGCGCTGAGCGAGACCGACATCCGGGTCGAGGCGGTGATCACGGTCGTCGACAGCGACACGTGGCTGGCCGACGCGACCGGCTCGGACACGCTCGCCGATCGCGGTCTCGGCGCCGCGGAGGAGGACGAGCGCACGGTGGCGCAGGTGGTCGTCGGCCAGGCGGAGTTCGCCGACGCGCTGGTGCTGACCGGCACGGATCCGTTGCTGACGGCGGTCTTGGACCGCCTGAACCCGCTCGCACCCCGCCAGGACCTCGCCGCGCTGGACGTGACGTCACTGCTCGCCGCGATCCCCGTCAACGCGCGCCGCGGCAGGTTCGACGACGGGTTCGGCTCGCTGCTGTACGGCAAGCCGACGTTGGAGTCCGCGTGCGGTGTCTCGGTCGTGCACTTCTCGGAACGCCGGCCGTTCCACCCGATGCGGCTGCACAAGGCCGTGGACGTCCTGCTGGAGGACGTCGTGCGCACCCGCGGCCGGGTGTGGGTGGCCAGCCAGCCGGAGGAGGCGCTGTGGCTGGAGTCGGCGGGCGGCGGGCTGCGGGTCGGGAACCTGGGACCGTGGCCGGCGGCCCCGTCGCAGGAGCTCGTCGTGATCACGACGTCGGCCTCGCCCGAGGTGATCACCGCGGCCCTGCGCGAGGCCGTGGTGACCGACGAGGAGCTGGCGCTGATGGACGAGCTGGAGTTCGTCGACCCGTTCGGGGAGTGGCACGAGGACGAGGACCTCTGAGTTCCGCACTGTGCGGAAGACCTCGGGGAGACCGGTGATCCGCGCCTCCACGGGTCGGCGTTGCCCGAGGACGAGCTGATCCTGACCAGGAAGGAACATCCATGCGCAAGCTCGTCTCACGCCTGCTCGTCGGCCTCGCCCTCACCGCCGGCTCGGTGGCTCTCGCTGTCCCGGCGTCGGCCGAGGAGTGGAACGACGTCGGCACGTTCCGCAGGCTGGTCGCGGTGAGTCAGCAGGCCGAGTTCGTCTGGGACAACAACCCGAGCCGCCAGGGCAGGCGGTTGTAGTCGCCGCCGGCGTTCGGATCGAGGCCCTGGTAGAGGAAGCGCAACCGGCACGGGCTGATCTCCATCGCCTGGTCGGTGCCGCTGCGGATCAGCTCGCCGTGGCTGATGTCCCGGGTCCACTGTCCACTGGGGAACGTCGTGGTGTTCGCGCGCGCGAACGGGTTCGGCTCGCTGTCGGCGAGCGCGGTCCACGGGCCGGTGATCGCGGGGCCGGTCCACGAGCGGAACCAGCGCCTGCCGTCCGTCCCGATCGCCTCGACCAGCAGCAGGTACTGGTTGCCGACCTTGTACACGTTCGGCGCCTCGAACAGGCGGTAGCGGTTGGCGTCCTGCATGGCGATCACGGTGTTGCGGAAGCCGTTGGGGAACTCGCCGACCGTGGTCTCCGAGCGGTAGAGGTGGCCGTTGTCGTCGGCGGAGAACAGGTAGCACTTCGCCGAGTCGCAGACGTTCCAGAAGTCCACCCAGTAGCCGTTGCCGATGTTGTCCCGGATGATCTGCGGCATCGACGAGTAGAAGTTCCTCGGCGCGGACCAGGTCTCCGGCCGGCTGATGTCGGTCGTCGTGGAGTACGAGCCGCCTGCGCCGGTCTGGTAGACGAGGTACCAGAGGCGTTGCGGGGCGAAGTAGAACACCTGCGGGGCGGCCCGGTAGCCGGCGCCGATGGCCGTGCGGTCGAGGTAGTGATGGGGCGCCGCAGCGGCTTGGGAGAAGTCGGTGAAGCTGAGGTACACGAGGTTGTAGCCGTTGGTGTAGGTCGACGCGAACACGTGGTAGCGGCCGTTGTGGAAGACCACGGTCGGGTCCTTCACCGCGAGGTTGGCGTGCGTGGCGTCCGGCTTCGGGCTGATCAGGACACCGCTGGAGGACCAGCGGAAGCTGTTCGGCAGGGCGGCCGCCTCCTGGCCGGTGTCGAGCCCGAAGAACTGGATGGCCCGCAACGCCATCCCGCCGGCCGGCAGCGAGTGTCCGGTGCCCTGCAACGAGATCGCCTCGACCCTGTCGCCGTACCGCGTGCGCGTCCAGTTCGGCTGCGGGGAGTCGGTGGACGTCGGCGTCGGCGGCAGGCCGTGGACGTTGGTCCACTGGTCGATCTCCTCGCCGAAGTTCGGATAGCGCAGGATTTCGTCCTGGGTGCCGTGCCAGAGCTGCACGCGCGGCCGTTTGCCCGTGTAGCCGGGGTAGGCGGACCTGGCGATGTCGCCCCACTGCTGCGGGGTGCGCAGCAGGGTTCCGTTGGCGCACTGGCTGTTCCACTCGGAGCCGTTGGTGGTGGCGAAACATCCGGCGGGCACGCCGGCGAACGCCGCGCCCGCGCTGAAGACGTCCGGGTAGTTGGCGAGCATGACGTTGGTCATCATCGCGCCGGACGACGCGCCGGTGACGAACACCCTTGCGGGGTCACCGTTGTGGCGCTGCAGCACGTACCTGACCATCGACATCAGGCCGACCGGGTCGCTGCCGCCGTCGCGCCGCAACGCCTGCGGTGAGGACACGTCGAAGCACTTGCTGTTCCTCGTGACGGTCGGGTAGATCACGACGAACCCGTGCTGGTCGGCGAGCCGCGCGAACTCGGTGCCGGAGTGGAACGCCTGCCCGGAGCCGCCGCAGTAGTGGACGGCGAGCAGCACGGCGGGTTTCGCGGCGACCCGGTCCGGGCGGTAGAGGTGCATGCGCAGGTTGCTGGGGTTGGTGCCGAAGTTCGTGACCTCGGTGAGCGTCGCCGCGGCGGCCTGCGGGGCGACCACCAGGCCGAGGAGCGCGACGACGGCGGCACCCAGTGCCTTGATCCCGTTGCGTTTCATGACAGATCGCATCCTCCTTCGCTGGACCCCGGCGGTCGACGGTAGTGACATAAAACGTTATCGACAACGTTTTACATCGAAGCGTCGAACAGCGGCCCGCGCCGAACGCTCCACCGGGGGCCGCCGTCCGTCCTAAGTGGACTTCATCGGACCTGGCACGGGTGATCGTTCACCGAGAACGCGATCGGGTCCGGGTTGTCGGCCCGGTGGTTTCCCGTGTACCCGACGACCTGGGTGCCGCCCACCGCGATGGTCGCGGTGTACGAGACGTTGGTGGCGCTCACATCGGCGCCGGACTGCTTGCCGGTCGCGTTCCACATGTCCGTCACGATCTGGCCGCGGGTGAACTTCCAGCGCAGTGTCCAGCCGTTGATCGGCGCCGTCCCGGTGTTGGTGATCGTCACGTCGGCGTTGTAGCCGCCGTTCCATCGATAGGTCACGCGGTAGCCGATGGCGCAGCCGAACACGGGTGCCGGGGCTGTCGTCGTCACCGGCGAGGGCACCGTGACGACGACAGGTGGTGGCGTTGTGGCGGCGGGTGGCTTGGCCTGACCCCTGCAGGGATCGCCCCACAGTCCGAGTCCGGCTGAGGTCGCGGCGGCCTCGGCTTCCCGGAACGCGGGGTCGTGCGGTGAGTCGCCGCGCAGTATTCCCTGGCTGACAGCGAGCAGGGCGTACTCGGTGCCGTCGTCGAGCCACAGCGGCGCTTCGTCGACGATGGTGGGATCACCCGCGTCGACCTTGACCGGCTTGTCCAGCAGGAACGCCTTGGCGAACGCGGTCGCGGCCTTCGCCCAGCACTCCTCCGGCGCCGCGAGGCCGGCCATGCGGATCCGCGTGCCGTCCGACAGCAGGACGGTGCGGCCGTCCTCCACGCCCTGGACGGTCAGCGTGTTCGCGATGGTCGGCGGTGCGACGAGGCGATGGGTGGTCGGTGGACCGGAAGCGATCGGAGCGGGCGATCCGGTGCATCCGGCGGCCACTATCGCGGCCATCACCAGAATGGTCGATCTGGGTCTCATTCTTTCCCCCGGTACTGCGGTAGTACGAGTGGAGCCGGGCAGTGGCGGGGAAGTTAGGCCAGACGGCGGCCGCGGTCAATACGATACTGATGAGTTCCGTTCGACGATTCCGCTGTCGAATCGCATCGAACAGGCTGGTAGTCGTGGTGTGGCCGTATTCGACAGCCTGGCGGATCGTGATGAGCACGTCACCTGAACTGGGGGTGGCGGGGTCGAATGTGGAATTCGAGCGCTTCGACTCGAATTCCGGTCGAATTTCACGTCGAATTGTCGAATGCATTCATTTCGTTGACGCCTGGCGCACGCGTTCGTAATATCCGGTTCACGCTCGTGGACGACGTTCACAAATATGAACTTCCATTCGGAGGGTATTGCGCCATGCGATTGTTCGTACGTGCGCTAGTGCTGGCGTGTGCCTGCACAGGACTGGCGAGCGCACCCGCGCACGCCGGCCATGACCCGGCCAGGCAGGTGCTGCCCGCCGGGGACGGATGGGCTTCGAGCGGTCCCGGGACCACCGGCGGGTCGGCCGCCGATCGCGTGCACACCGTGCGCACCCGTGCCGAGCTGGTCGCCGCGCTGGCCGCACCGGCGCCGCGGATCATCCGGATCAAGGGCGTGATCGAGGCGAACACCGGCCCCGACGGAAAACCGTTGGCGTGCCAGGACTACGCGACCGGCGGCTACACGCTGCCCGCGTATCTGGCCGCCTACGACCCCGCGGTTTGGGGGCGTGACCGGAAGCCGCAGGGGCCACTCGAAGACGCACGGGCGGCCTCGGCGCGCAACCAGCTCGCGGTGATCGGTCTCGAGGTGGGCTCGGACACGACGATCATCGGCGCCGGTCCCGGCGCCGGCATCACCGGCGGCAGTCTGCGCATCCACGGCGCACGCAACGTGATCGTGCGCAACCTGACGTTCCGCGACACCAGCGACTGCTTCCCCGCCTGGGACCCGACCGACAACAGCCCCGGTGCCCCGCCCGGCAACTGGAACTCGCTCTGGGACTCGGTGTCGTTGCAGAAGTCCGAGAACGTGTGGATCGACCACAACACGTTCACCGACGAACCGAACGTCGACAGCACTCAGCCGCTCTACTTCGGCAGGCCCTACCAGGTGCACGACGGCCAGCTCGACATCACCGCCGCCTCCGACCTGGTCACCGTGTCGCGCAACGTCTTCACCGCGCACGGCAAGACCATGCTGATCGGCGGGTCCAACACCTCGACGACCGACCCCGGCAAGCTGCGGGTCTCCGTGCACCACAACGTCTTCCGCAACGTCCAGGAGCGCGCCCCGCGCGTCCGGTTCGGCCAGGTGCACGTCTACAACAACCTCTACGAGGGCCTGCCGGTCTACAGCTGGGGTGTCGGCGTGCAGTCGCAGATCTACGCCCAGAACAACTACATCCGGGGCATCGCCCCGGAGAAGATCGTCTACAACTGGGGCGGCACCGCGATCACCGACACCGGCAACCTCGTCGACGGCAAGCCCGCCAGCCTGGTGGACGCTCACAACGCCGCGTTCTCCGACAAACGACTCGGCACGGACGCGGGCTGGACGCCGACGCTCAACCGCGGCCTCGAACCCGCGCACCGGATCCGGCACCTGCAGGCAGGCGCGCAGTCGGCAGGCCATCACCTGGTGGTCGGCGACGGGTTCGCGACCGTGCAGTCCGCGATCGACGCCGCTCCGGCCGGTGGCGTGATCACCCTGCCGAAGGGCGTGTACCGCGAGGTCATCAAGATCCCGGCGAGCAAGCGGGGACTGACCCTGCGCGGCGCCACCGGTCGCGCGCAGGACGTCGTGATCGACTACGACAACGCCAACGGTACGAAGAAGCCCGACGGCACGACTTACGGCACGTCCGGCAGCGCCACCGCGACCATCGCCGCGGACGACTTCAAGGCGCGCGACCTCACGTTCCGCAACTCGTTCGACCGCAAGAAGCACCCGGAGATCACGAACACCCAGGCCGTCGCGGTGAAGGCCACCGGCGACCGGATGTTCTTCGACCGAGTGCGCTTCGATGGCCACCAGGACACGCTCTACGCGGACTCCCCGAACGTGACCACACGCTCCCGCCAGTACTACCGCGACTGCGCGATCACCGGTGACGTCGACTTCATCTTCGGCCGTGCCACCGCCGTCTTCGAACGGGCGACGATCACCGCGCTCACCCGCGGCAGCAACTCGAACGGTTACGTGACCGCGGCCAGCACCCAGCGCGGCAACCCGTACGGCTTCCTGATCGTCGACTCGCAGATCCGCAGCGACGCACCGGCGGGCACGTACTACCTCGGCCGGCCGTGGCACCCCGGCGGCGACCCGGACGCGATCGCTCAGGTGGTCATCCGCAACACCTCGCTGCCTGCCGCGATCAAGCCCGCGCCGTGGACGGACATGTCGGGCTTCCCGTGGCGAGGGGCCAGGTTCGCGGAGTACGAGAACACCGGTCCCGGCTCGGGCAGGGGCACCGACCGGCCGCAGCTGACCGACGAGCAGTCGAAGCGGTTCACCAAGAGCGCCTACCTGGGCGGGTGGATCCCGGCGTGAGGACCCGCACGTGGGCGCCGTACGCGCTCATCGCCCCAACGCTGCTGCTGATGGCGGTGTTCCTGGTCTACCCGATCGCGTCGGTCGGGTGGTTCAGCCTGCGTCAGCACACCGTCACCCAGCCGTGGAAGAACGGCTTCATCGGGTTCGAGAACTTCCGGCGGATGCTGTTCGACGACGCGTTGTTCTGGCAGAGCCTCGTGTTCAGCGCGAAGTGGGTCGTCGTCGAGGTCGGCCTGCAGCTGGTGCTCGGTCTGGTTCTCGCGCTCATCGTCAACGAGACGTTCGTCGGCCGCGCGGTGGCACGAGCACTGGTGTTCTCGCCGTGGGCGGTGTCCGGTGTGCTCACCACCGGCATCTGGATCCTGCTCTACAACCCGTCCACGGGTATCTTCCAGCAGCTCGCGCAGTGGGGCATCGGCGATCCCGGCACGTCGGTGCTCGGCGACCCGGCGACGGTCTTCCCCGCCACCGTGGTCACGGAACTGTGGCGCGGGGTGCCGTTCTTCGCGATCTTGCTGCTCGCCGACCTGCAGACCATCCCGAACGACCTGTACGAGGCCGCGTCGGTCGACGGCGCCGGGCGGTGGCGCAAGTTCATCAGCGTCACCCTGCCGCACCTGCGCGACGCGATCGTGCTGTCGACGCTGCTGCGTGCGGTGTGGGAGTTCAACAACGTCGACCTGATCTACACGCTCACCGGCGGCGGCCCGGCGAACCAGACGACGACGCTGCCGTTGTACGTGGCGCGCAAAGCCGTGGACTCGCACGACTTCGGCTACGGCTCGGCGCTGACGATGGCCGGCTTCGTGATCCTGCTGTTCTTCTCGATCCTCTACCTGAGGCTGTCCAAGTTCGGGAGCCGGGCATGACCCAGACAGTGACACAGCCCCTCACCCGCCCGGAAACGGTTCTGCCGCCACCGCCGGTGCCACCGCGACGGAAGAAACACCGCGATCCATCGCGCTACCTGCGACTGCACCTGCCGTTGGTGCTCTATCTGTTGTTCACGCTCATCCCGTTCTACTGGATGCTCGTGTTCGCGCTGCGACCGGCGGGGGAGACCTCGCTCGTGCCGTGGCCGATCACGTTCGAGCACTTCGACACAGTGTGGAACGGCGTCGGTTTCGGGTTGTTCTTCCAGAACAGCCTGATCATCGGGCTCGGCACGCTCGTCACCGTCACGGTGTTCGCGCTCATGGGCGGTTACGCGCTGGCGCGCTTCAGGTTCCGCGGCCAGCGGGTGTTCCTGCTCGCGTTGCTGTGCACGCAGTTCATCCCCGGCGCGATGATGCTGATCCCGCTGTTCGTGATCTTCAAGAGCGCCGGTCTGCTCAACAGCCTCACGGGGCTCGTCATCGCGGACACCGCGTTCCAGCTGCCGCTCGCGCTGATCCTGATGAGCGGGTTCGTGCGCAACGTCCCGGTGGAGCTCGAAGAGGCCGCGATGGTCGACGGGTGTTCACGGCTGCGGGCGTTCTTCGCGGTGACGCTGCCGCAGCTGCGTCCGGCGCTGGTGGCCGTCGGGTCGTTCGCGTTCATCGGGGCCTGGAACAACTTCCTGTTCGCGCTGATGTTCGCGAGCAGGCAGGACAAGTTCACGCTCCCGGTCGGCCTCAGCTACGCGCTGGGGGAGTTCAACACCGACTTCGGGGCGCTCGCGGCGGGCGGAGTCGTCGCCGCGGTGCCGGTCGTGCTGGTTTTCGCCGTGGTGCAGCGGTTCCTGGTGCAGGGACTGAGCGCCGGCGCGGTCAAGGGTTGACTTCTCCGCTCATTGAGGGAGTGGATTCCTGCTTCTTCGCCGATCGCCCGCTCGGAGTGTTCCGTTGAGGTCTTACATCAGCTCCACAGGCCGATGCCGCCAGCCCGGCGGCCATGATGTTGCGCGCTGCATTGACATCGCGGTCGTGTTCGGCACCGCAGGCACACGTCCACACGCGGATGTTCAACGGCATGGTGTCGCGGCGTGTTCCGCACGACGAGCACCGCTTGGAGGAGGGGAACCACCGGTCCACGGCGATCACATTTCGTCCGTACCAGACCGCCTTGTATTCCAACATTTCTCGGAACCGTGCCCATCCCGCGTCACTGATGGCACGCGAGAGGCTTCGGTTCTTGACCATGGTTCGCACGGACAGGGTCTCGATCACGAGCGTTTGGTTTTCGCGCACGAGCCGAGTGGTGATCTTGTGCAGGTGGTCGTGGCGGCGATCCGCGATCCGGGCGTGGATCCGGGCCACTTTGCGCCGTGCCTTGATCCGGTTCGCTCCGTCACCGCTCGCCTTGCGTGCCAGGGCCCGTTGGGCGCGTGCGAGGCGGTCTCGGTCACGGCGTTCGTGCCGGGGGTTGGTGAACTTCTCTCCTGTGGACAGCGTCAACAGGTGATTCAGGCCGGCGTCCACACCGACTGTGTTCGTGGCCGGAGGCAGCGCTGTCACAGTTGGGTCCTGACACCGCAAGGACACGGACCAACGACCAGCGCTGTCCTGCGACACGGTGACCGTGGACGGAGACACTCCATCGGGCAGCTGACGCGACCACACGATGTCCAATGGTTCAGCCATCTTCGGCAGTGTCAACCGGCCATCGGAATACCGGAACGCGCCTCTCGTGTACTCGGCCGAGCGGCGGGACTTCCTCCGAGACTTGAACCGCGGATACTTCGCCCGCTTGCCGTAGAAGTTCGCGAAAGCCATCTGCAGGTGTCGCAACGACTGCTGCAGCGGCACCGACGACGCCTCAGTGAGGAACGCCAGGTCCTGGGTCTTTTTCCACGCTGTCAGCATCGCCGACGTGCTGTAGTAGTTCACCCGTTCCTGTCGCTCTACCCACGCTTCGGTGCGCGCAGCGAGCGCCAGGTTGTAGACCGTGCGCACGCAACCGAACGTGCGCAACAGCTCTGCAGCTTGCGAATCGCTCGGATAGAAGCGGAACTTGAACGCCCGCGTTACCGGCACACTCCTCACTCCCACAACCTAGCGCCTTGGGACAGCGGCTTCTGGACTGTGTCCTGCCGGGCGTGCGCAGCATCGGCTCGGCCGATGACTGTCTTTCCTTTTGGCGCGAGTCTGCGTGCTATCGCCGATCTGAAGGCTTTGACGTCCACAAAGGAGTCTTGATGAGAGCACTGCTGGTCGCATTGGCGCTCGTGCTGAGCGGATGTTCCGCCGCACAGGACGGGCCGACGACGATCACGTTCTGGGACAACAACGGCGGTCCCGGCCGCACACCGATCTACCAGGAGCTGATCAAACGGTTCGAGGCGGCGAACCCGGACATCAAGGTCGAGTACGTCGGTGTGCCGAGCTCGTCGGTGCAGCAGAAGTACGACACGGCCATCGCGGGCGGATCGACACCGGACGTCGGCGGCGTCACCACCTCCTACCTCGCGCACCTGGTGGGGCAGGACGCGCTCGAACCAGCCGACGACCGGCTGGAGAGCGGCCCGCTCAAGGGGAAGCTGCTGCCCGGCCTGTTGGAGACAGTGCGGCAGACCGCGCCGGACGGCAAGCTCTACGCCGTGCCCGCGTCGGGCAACCTCGACGTCATCTGGTACCGCTCGGACCGGTTCGAGGAGGCCAAGATCCCCGAGCCGTCCACTTGGGACGATCTGGCCAAGGCGGCGGCCCAGCTGACGAAGCCCGCGGACAACCAGTACGGGTTCACCATCCGCGGCGGCGCCGGGTCGATCTTCCAGCTGCTGTCGGAGGCCTACTCCTACTCCGGCGTCGAGAAGTTCTACGACGGCGGCAAGAGCACGGTCAACGACTCCCGCAACGCGGACCTCGTGCGCAAGGTCGCGGAGCTGTACAAGAAGGCCACGCCGGAGGCGGACGTCAACAACAACTACACGCAGATGGTCGCGCAGTTCACCGGCGGCACGGTGGCGATGATGCACCACAACCTCGGCTCGACCGCGGACGTGATGAAGGCGCTCGGCCCGGAACGCGTCAGTGCCATGCCGTTGCCGAAGGGCCCGTCCGGCAAGCGGACCGTCGTGCCGAACCCGACCGACGGCTTCGCGGTGTTCAAGGGCGGCAAGAACCGGGATGCCTCCTGGAAGTTCGTGGAGTTCCTGACATCGGCGGAGAGCAACGGGTACTGGAACGAGAAGGTCGGCCAGATCCCCGCGAACACCGACGTGCGCGGCGCCGAGTGGATCCAGAAGAACCCGGCCGTGAAGATGGCGCTCGGCGTGCTGGAGGACCCGGCGACGGTGCTCGTGCCCGCGCCGGTCTACCTGCCCGAGTACTCGTCGATCACCAAGACCGACACCGAGCCGCTTTACCAGAAGGTGCTGCTCGGCCAGATGTCCGCGCAGGAGTTCCTCGACGAGCTCGCGGGCAAGCTCACGACCGCCCAGCAGGAATGGGAGAAGCGGAATTGATCGAACGGGTGGCCGTGCGCACGTTCACCACGACAGCGCACACGGCCGTGGATCCCGAGGGGCATCGGCATCCCGCGCCCGAGCACGAGGTGACCGAGGCACTGCTGGAGATCACCGACACCGACGGCGCCACGGGGTACTGCCAGATCCAGCCCGACCACCTCCGGCCCGCCGTGCTGGACAGGCACGTCCGGCCGGTGCTGCACGGGCAGGACCCGTGGGACCGCGAACGGCTGTGGCGGCTGCTGGCCAGGCGGCAACGCGGCTCCGGCGGCGGGTTCACCGACCGTGCGCTGGGGTTCGTCGACACGGCGTTGTGGGATCTCGTCGCGCGCAAGGCCGGACTGCCCGCGTGGAAGCTGGCCGGCGGGGCCCGCGACCGGATCCCCGCCTACGCCAGCACCATGTGCGGGGACACCGACGGCCTCGCGACGCCGGGTGACTACGCGGACTTCGCCAAGCACCTGGTGTCGGCCGGCTATCGGGCGATCAAGCTGCACACCTGGATGCCGCCGGTGCCGGGCGCGCCGAACGTGTCCCGTGACATCGCGGCGTGCAGGGCGGTGCGGGAGGCGGTCGGACCGGACGTCGCGCTGATGCTCGACGCGAGCCACTGGTACTCCAGGATCGAAGCGCTTCGACTCGGTAGAGCGTTGGAGGAGCTGGACTTCTACTGGTTCGAGGAACCGATGGAGGAGGCCTCGATCAGCTCGTACCGGTGGCTCGCGGAGCAGCTGGCGATCCCGGTGATCGGCCCGGAGGTGGCGTGGGGCAAGCACCTGACCCGCGCCGAGTGGATCACGACGGGAGCGTGCGACATCCTGCGCGCCGGGCCGGCCGGGTCGGGCGGCATCACGCCGGTGCTCAAGACCGTGCACCTCGCGGAGTCGTTCAACGTGGAGTGCGAGATCCACGGCAACGGCACGGCCAGCCTCGCCGTGCTCGGCGCCACGGACGCGGGCCGCTGGTACGAACGCGGCCTGCTGCACCCGCACGTCGACTTCGACCGGGTACCGCCGCACCGCAACTCCATCGCCGATGCGCTAGACGAGAACGGCGACGTGACGCTACCGATGCGCCACGGAATCGGCGACGACTGGAATTTCGGGCACATCGGTTCGCAGACCGCCGAAATGTGGTGAAAACGATGAAGGGATCTTTCATCCACGTGAGGTGGATGAAAGATCCCTTCATCGTGAACCTAGCGGTAGGTCACGTCGGACGTTTTGTAGAGGCAGTTCGTGCTGTCCGGGCCGCTGCCGATCTTGCTCGGCTCACCGCTCGTGACACCCCGGTACTTCTCGCAGGCGACGATCTTGCGGCTGCTGTCGCCGACGATCGTGATCTTCGAGAGCCGTGCGGTGTCGCCGTAGTTGGTGTTGATGCCCACCAGCGTCTTGCCGGGCGAGAACGCGGTGATGTTCTCCAGCACCACGTGCCGCTTGTGCTGCGTCTTGCAGTTGCCGCAGGACCGGTAGAGCTTGCCGAAGTCGTCCACCTGGAAGTTGCGGACGATCATCGTGCCCGGTCCGTTGTGCTGGAACACCTTGTCGGACGCCTTGCGCGCGCCACCACCGCTGATGGTCATGGTCTGCGAGGACGACGTGCCCTTGAACGTGGCCGCGTCCTCGCCGACGTCCTCCCACCACACGTTGGTGAGCGTGCACGTGCCGAGGCAGTGGACGCCGTCCGCGGCGGGCGCGCCCAGCACCACGTTCTTCAGCGTCGCGCCGTCGGCGAGCTGGAAGATCGGGTCCTGGTTCTCGTTCTGGCCGCCCGACCCGAGGTTGCCGGTGCCGTAGAACCGCTTCAGGCCACCGTCGTAGGTGCCCGCCGGCACCTTGATGGTCGCGCTGACCGGCTTCGGTCCGGTGGGGGTGGGGAACGTGCTTCCCGCGGCCTGTGCCTGGGGCGCGAGCATTGCGGCCAGCGCAGCGACGAACATCATTGCTGCGAGTTTTTTCATGTGCGCTCCGTTTGCTCCGGATGCGCGGCGGTATTTCGATGGTAGGACCGGCGACGTGTTTCCTGTCAATTACGGGTTCGTTGTTCGAATCGAAATCGTCGAATTGTTCGACTGTTCGAGGTGTTCCCGGGAGGGCTCTATCGGCGGCCTGGGAGCGTTCCCGGAGATTCCACTCGAAGGGAGCAGCAAGAGGCTGGTAAGGGGAACGTGCGGACGAACGATCGCTGAGCTGGAAAGCTCAACGGACAGCGCTGAGTGGCTGAGCAACTACTTTCAGTGCCGCCGGTTGGCCCACGTGACCCACGTTACAGTGCCGTGAAATCTGGGAGCGCTCCCAGGTCGAGAGGGCGGCGGCATGACTCGGCGAACAGTGGCAATGATGGCTGCGGTGGTGATGGCGGCCGGTGGAGCACCCGCGGTGGCGGCTCCGGCGGCGGTCGCGTGCACCGTCACCTACGAGATCACCAACGAGTGGAACAACGGCTTCGGCGCGACCGCGACGATCCGCAACGACGGCGACGCGCTGGACGGCTGGCGACTGACCTGGACGTTCCCCGACGGGCAGCGCGTCACGCAGGGCTGGAACGGCAACTTCAGCCAGGCCGGCGCGGTGGTGAGCGTCACCAACCCGGACTGGGCGCGCACGATCCCGGCCGGCGGAAGCGCCGGCGTCGGTTTCAACGGCAGCAAGGGCTCGGCGAACCGGCCACCGACCGACTTCGCGGTCAACGGCGTGGCGTGCACCGGACCCAACCAGCCGCCGTCCGTGGCGCTGACCGCGCCTGCCACGGGCGGCACCTACACCCTGCCCGCCACGATCCCGCTGGCGGCGACCGCGCAGGACACCGACGGCACCATCGCGAGGGTCGAGTTCTACGCGGGCGACCAGCTGATCGCGACGGACAGCGCGGCACCGTTCAGCGGCAGCTGGACCACCGCGCCGGCCGGTGATCACCGCATCACCGCGAGAGCGTTCGACAACCGCGGCGCAGCAAGCACTTCAGCACCCGCGATGGTCAAGGTGCTGGCCGGACCCGCCGTGCTGGCAACGCCGAGCACGCTCACGGTCCGGCAGGGCCAGGCAGCCACGTTCGACGTGTCACTGGCCACCGCACCATCCCAGCCCGTCACCGTGACGATCGGTCGCAGCGGCAGCGCCGATCTCACGGTGACTCCCACCTCACTGACGTTCTCCAGCGCGGCGAAGCAGACCGTGACGGTCACGTCGGCGAACAACGGCGGGGACCTGGCGACGGCGACGTTCACCGCGAGCGCGACCGGGTACAGCCCGGCCTCGGTGGCGGTGCGGGAGATCTCGCAGTCCACTTCGGACTTCGCGAAGGCGTTCCTGGACCAGTACAACAAGATCAAGGACCCGGCCAGCGGCTACTTCCGCAAGTTCGGCGACCTGCTCGTGCCGTACCACTCGGTCGAGACGCTGATGGTCGAGGCACCGGACCACGGTCACCAGACCACGTCCGAGGCGTTCAGCTACTACCTGTGGCTGGAGGCGAGCTACGGCCGCCACACCGGCGACTGGGCACCGTTCAAGTCCGCGTGGGCGTCGATGGAGAAGTTCATCATCCCGGCCAAGGCCGACCAGCCCACGAACGACAAGTACAACGCCTCGAAACCGGCGACCTACGCGCCGGAACACCCGCGCATGGACCGTTATCCGTCACAACTCGACGCGGGCACCCCGGTCGGCTCCGACCCGATCGCGGCCGAGCTGAAGTCCGCGTACGGCACGGATGACATCTACGGCATGCACTGGCTGCTCGACGTCGACAACACCTACGGCTTCGGCCGGTGCGGCGACGGCACCACGGCACCGTCGTACATCAACACCTATCAGCGCGGTTCGTCGGAGTCGGTGTGGGAGACCATCCCGCAGCCGTCCTGCGACACGTTCAAGCACGGCGGTCCCAACGGGTTCCTCGACCTGTTCACCAAGGACGCGTCCTACGCCAAGCAGTGGAAGTACACCAACGCGCCGGACGCGGACGCCCGCGTGGTGCAGGTGGCACTGCTGGCCCAGCAGTGGGCCACGGCGCAGGGCAACGCCGGGCAGATCTCCAGCGAGATCGGCAAGGCCGCCAAGATGGGCGACTACCTGCGGTACGCCATGTTCGACAAGTACTTCAAGCGCATCGGCAACTGCACGAGCCCCAGCTCCTGTCCCGGTGGCACGGGCAAGAGCAGTGCGCACTACCTGATGTCCTGGTACTACGCGTGGGGCGGCGCGACCGACACGAGCGCCGGCTGGGCGTGGCGGATCGGTGACGGTGCCTCGCACCAGGGCTACCAGAACCCGTTGGCGGCACACGCGTTGGCGAACGTCCCGGCGCTCAAGCCGTTGTCCTCCACCGGACAGCAGGACTGGGCGACCAGCCTGAACCGGCAGATGGAGCTGCTGCAGTGGCTGCAGTCGGCCGACGGTGGCCTGGCCGGCGGCGTCACGAACTCCTGGGAAGGCCAGTACGGCACGCCTCCCGCGGGCACGCCGACGTTCTACGGCATGTTCTTCGACGCCCACCCGGTGTGGCGCGATCCGCCGTCGAACCGGTGGTTCGGCTTCCAGGTGTGGGGTCTCGAACGCACGGCCGCGCTGTACCGGATGACCGGTGACGCCCGCGCGAAGAAGATCCTCGACAAGTGGGTCACCTGGGCGCTCGCGAACACCACGACCGGCACGAACTTCCAGATCCCTGCCGACCTCGAGTGGACGGGCGCGCCGGACACGTGGAACGCGACCAACCCCGGCGCGAACGCGAACCTGCGGGTCCGGGTGGCGACGCGGAACCAGGACGTCGGCATCGCCGCCTCCTACGCGAAGGTGCTGCTGAACTACGCGTCCAGGTCCGGGCACGCCGAGGCGAAGGCCACCGGCGAGGCGCTGCTGACGTCGTTGCTGTCCCACCAGGACAACCTCGGCATCGCGACGCCGGAGACCCGCGCGGACTACAACCGCTTCGACGACGTCTACAACGCGTCGAACGGCGAGGGCCCGTACGTGCCGCCGGGCTGGACCGGCCGGATGCCCAACGGCGACCAGATCGCCCAGGGCGCGTCGTTCCTGTCGATCCGGTCCATGTTCCGCAACGACCCGCAGTGGCCCAAGGTCCAGTCCTATCTGGACGGTGGTCCGGTGCCGACGTTCACCTACCACCGGTTCTGGGCCCAGGCGGAGATCGCCACCGCGTTCTCCCTGCACACCGAGCTCTTCGGCTGAGGAGTACCGAGATGAGGAAACGATTAGCGCTGTTCACCGTGGTCGCCTGCACGGCCGCGGTCCTGGTCCACACCGGCGGCACGGCGGTCGCGCACGGGTCGATGGTCTGGCCCGGCAGCCGCACCTACCTCTGCTACGAGAACGGCCGCGCCGGCAGTGGCGGCGGTGACCTCCAGCCGACCAACCCCGCGTGTGTCGCGGCGGTGGCGCAGGGCGGGAAGCAGCCGCTGTGGGACTGGTTCGGCAACCTGATCAGCAACGCGGCGGGGCGGCACCGGGAGATCATCCCGGACGGTCATCTCTGCGGTCCCACCACGAAGTACGACGCCTACAACCTCGCCCGCGCCGACTGGCCGGTCACCCAGCTCACGGCGAACCAGACGGTCACGTTGCGGTACAACGCGTGGGCGCCGCACCCCGGCACGTGGGAGCAGTACGTCACCAGGGACGGCTTCGACGTCACGAAGCCCTTGAAGTGGTCCGATCTGGAGCCCGTGCCGTTCGACAAGATCACCAACCCGCCGCTGGCGAACGGTGAGTACAGCTGGCAGGCGAGGCTGCCCAACAAGTCCGGCAGGCACATCATCTATTCGCTGTGGCAGCGTTCCGACAGCCCGGAAGCCTTCTACAGCTGCTCCGACGTCGTGTTCGGCGGCGGCGTGCCGGACGCGCAGCCACCTACCGCACCCGGCGCACCGGTGGCGTCCGCGATCACCGGCAACTCGGCGAAACTCGACTGGCCGGCGGCGACGGACAACATCGGCGTGACGAGCTACCGCGTGCAGAACGGCAGCCAGGTGGTGGCGACCTCCGGCACCAACTCCGCGACGGTCACCGGGCTCACGGCGAACACGGACTACAGCCTGACCGTGGTCGCGCTGGACGCGGCGGGCAACGCGTCACCGGCCTCGCCGAGCGTCGCGTTCAGAACGGGCAGCGTCGGTCCCTGCACGGTGACGTACACGAAACCGAGCACCTGGAACGGCGGCTTCACGGCCAACGTGAAGATCGCCAGCTCGGTGGCGGTGCCCGCCTGGCAGCTGTCCTGGGACTTCCCGGCCGGCCAGACGCTCGCGCAGGCCTGGTCGTCCACGATCACCGTGGCGAACGGCAAGGCGACGGCGAAGGGTGCGTCGTACAACGCCGACGTTCCGGCCGGTGGCTCGGTGAGCTTCGGGTTCAACGCCAACACGACCGGTGCGGTGACGGACCCGGCGTCCTTCACCCTCAACGGTTCCGCCTGTTCCACAGGGTGAAGAGGGCGCTGATCGCCCTCCTGGTGGCGGGTTCGGTCGCGTGCGCCCTCCTCGTTGCACGCGCCGACCCCGCCCCGGACCTCACCAAGGGCGTCGACGGCGTCGCGGCGTGGCTCAACGACCTGACCGGTGAATGCTCGAAGGTCCTGCGGGACAACGACTTCACGTCGTTCGCCGGTCCGGTCCGCGCGAAGGTCTACGAGCCGTTCGTCGCGGAATGGGGCACGTGCACGAAGGAGCCCTACCAACGGCTCGGGCTCATCGTGCTGCGCCCGGGAATCGAAGAGGCCTGGCGCAGGGCGTTGACGAACGGCGAGGTCCGGGGAGATCCGGATCTCGCGTTCGGCGACGGCTTCGCGCTCACCGGCTCGATCGGCATGGAACACCTGGGACTGCGACGACTCGAATGCACGCCGGCCGTGTGCTCGTACGTCCAGATCGAACACCATTAACAGAAGGAGATCCGGGACAATGATGTTCAACGGACGAAGGCGGTGGGCCTCAGCGGGAGTGGTGGTCGCCACTGCCGCCGCTACAGCGGGGATCGCGCTGAGTGCGCCCTCCGCCGGCGCCGCACCGGGCTGTCGCGTCGACTACACCGCGAACAACTGGGGCGGTGGTGGCTTCGGCGGCAAGGTGAAGATCACCAACCTCGGTGACGCGATGTCCTCGTGGACGCTGAAGTTCACCTTCCCCGGCACGCAGAAGGTGACCCAGGGCTGGAGCGCCAACTGGTCCCAGTCGGGCGCGGACGTCACCGCCACGAGCATGTCGTGGAACGGCAACCTGGGCACCGGCGCGTCGACGGAGATCGGCTTCAACGGCAGCTACACCGGTTCGAGCAACGTCGACCCCGCGTCGTTCTCGTTGAACGGCACGACGTGCACCGGCCAGCAGCCACCGACCTCCACGACGACAACGACGACCTCGGGCAATCCCAACCCCGGGACCCGAGTGGACAACCCGTACGCCGGCGCGAAGGTGTACGTGAACGCGGACTGGTCGGCGAAGGCGAACGCCGAACCGGGCGGCAGCAGGATCGCCAACCAGCCCACCGGCGTGTGGATGGACCGGATCGCGGCGATCAACGGCACCACGGGCGCCCGCGGGCTGGCCGCGCACCTCGACGACGCGGTGCGCCAGGCGGCGGGCTCACCGCTGGTCATCCAGCTGGTGATCTACAACCTGCCCGGTCGCGACTGCTCGGCACTGGCGTCCAACGGTGAGCTCAAGGCCACCGAGATCGACAGGTACAAGACCGAGTACATCGACCCGATCGCGGCGATCCTGGCGCGGCCGGCGTACGCGAACCTCCGCATCGTCACCGTGGTCGAGATCGACTCGCTGCCCAACCTGATCACCAACGTCACGCCGCGGCCGACGTTCACCCCGCAGTGCGACGTGATGAAGGCCAACGGCAACTACATCACCGGCGTCGGCTACGCGTTGGCGAAGCTCGGTGCGATCCCGAACGTCTACAACTACCTCGACGTCGGCCACCACGGCTGGCTGGGCTGGGACGACAACTTCGGCCCGACGGCCGAGCTGCTGTTCCAGGCGGCGAACGCCCAGGGCGGCACCAAGGCGAACGTGCACGGCTTCATCGCGAACACCGCGAACTACGGGATCCTGAAGGAGCCGTACTTCAAGGTCGACGACAACATCAACGGCGAGGTCGTGCGCGAAAAGGCCAAGTGGGTCGACTGGAACCGCTACATCGACGAGCTCGGCTACGCGCAGGCGTTCCGGCAGCGCGCGGTCCAGGCGGGCTTCGACGCCGGAGTCGGCATGCTGATCGACACCAGCCGCAACGGCTGGGGTGGCGCGGCCCGTCCCACCGGACCCGGCCCGCGCACGACGGCGGACGCGTTCGTCAACGGCGGCAGGCTCGACCGCCGCATCCACCTCGGCAACTGGTGCAACCAGTCCGGCGCGGGGATCGGGGAACGGCCGAAGGCAGCGCCGGAAGCGGGCGTCGACGCCTACGTGTGGATCAAGCCGCCGGGTGAGTCCGACGGCGCGAGCAAGGAGATCCCGAACAACGAGGGCAAGGGCTTCGACCGGATGTGCGACCCGACGTACACCGGCAACCCGCGCAACGGCAACAGCATGTCCGGTGCGCTGGGCGACGCCCCGCTGTCCGGGCACTGGTTCTCCGCGCAGTTCCAGGAACTGATGCGCAACGCGTACCCGGCCCTCTAGAAAGGACAGACGCGCACGTGAAAAGTCTCTTCTGTGCGCTGGTCCTGTTGTTGTCGGCCGTCGTCGCCACCCCGGCGGCGACGGCGGCCGGCGACGGCTACTGGCACACCAGCGGTGCTCGGCTGCTCGACTCCGCTGGTGCGCCGGTGCGCATGACCGGCATCAACTGGTTCGGACTGGAAACCGACACCTACAGCCCGCACGGCCTGTGGGCGCGCAACTACCGGGACATGCTCGACCAGATCAAGTCGTTGCGCTACAACGTGGTCCGGCTCCCGTACGCGTCGCAGCTGTTCGACGCGGGCAGCACCCCGAACGGAATCGACTTCACCAAGAACCCCGATCTCGCCGGGTTGTCCGGAGTCCAGGTCATGGACAAGATCGTCGAGCACGCGGGCCGGATCGGCCTGAAGATCGTGCTGGACCGGCACCGGCCGAGCTCCTCCGGCCAGTCCGCGCTCTGGTACACCGACGCCTACCCGGAATCCCGCTGGGTCAACGACTGGGTGATGCTCGCCCGCCGGTACGCCGGGAACGCCACGGTGATCGGCGCCGACCTGCACAACGAACCGCACGACCCGGCGTGCTGGGGCTGCGGTGATGTCGCGCGCGACTGGCGTCTGGCCGCCGAACGCGCGGGCAACGCGATCCTCACCGCGAATCCTCAGTGGCTGATCATCGTCGAGGGGATCGGCGACAACTACTGGTGGGGCGGCAACCTGCAGGGCGCGGCGGCGGCGCCCGTGCGGTTGAACGTGCCCGACCGGCTGGTGTACTCGGCCCACGACTACGCGACCTCGGTGTTCGAACAGCCGTGGTTCTCCGACCCGGCGTTCCCCTCGAACCTCGCCGGGATCTGGGACCGCAACTGGGGCTACCTGGTGAAGAACAACGTCGCGCCGGTGTGGCTCGGCGAGTTCGGCACCACGCTCGCAGATCCGCGGGACCGGGTGTGGCTGAAGACGTTGCTGGAGTACCTGAACAACGGGTTCAGCTTCGCGTTCTGGTCGTGGAACCCGAACTCCGGTGACACCGGCGGTATCCTGAACGACGACTGGACCACGGTGAACGCCACCAAACAGGCTTATCTGGACCCCTATCTGGGCGGCGCGCCACCAGGACCGGAGCCCAGCGGGCCGTGCAAGGTGACCTACAGCGTCCCGAACGACTGGGGTTCGGGGTTCACCGGCGCGGTCTCCATCACCAACACCGGTACCGCGCCGATCAACGGCTGGACGCTCGCGTTCTCCTTCCCCGGCAACCAGAGGATCACCAACGGCTGGAACGCGACGTGGACCCGGACCTCGGCGACCGCGCTGGACTGGAACCGGACCATCGCACCCGGCGCGACGCTGAGCGGGCTCGGGTTCAACGCCACCTACAGCGGCACGAACAGCCCGCCCGCCGAGTTCAAGCTCAACGGGCAGCTGTGCGACACGCCCGGTGCCGCCAGGCCGTTGCGGGACCTGGCCGCCGCCAAGGGCAAGTACTTCGGCAGCGCGATGACCGTGTCCGAGCTGGAGGACACGCAGAACCGTGAGCTGACCGCACGCGAGGCGGGTGTCATCACCGTCGGCAACGAGCTGAAGTGGGACGCCACCGAACCCTCTCGCGGTCAGTTCACGTTCACCGGCGGCGACCGGATCCGGGCGGGAGCGGTCGCCGCCGGCCAGCGCGTGCGCGGGCACACGCTGGTGTGGCACAGCCAAACGCCGCAATGGGTGCACGACCTGCCCGCGGACCAGTTGCGGCAGGCGATGCTCGACCACATCGCGGCGGTGGCCGGGCACTACCGGGGCAAGGTGTTCGCCTGGGACGTCGTGAACGAGGCGTTCGAGGAGAACGGGTCACGTCGTCAGTCGTTCTGGCAGCAGAAACTCGGCGACGGCTACATCGCGGAGGCG
This sequence comes from Lentzea alba, assembly GCF_047445655.1. GTDB lineage: Bacteria > Actinomycetota > Actinomycetes > Mycobacteriales > Pseudonocardiaceae > Lentzea > Lentzea alba_A. The sequence continues at coordinate 140,297 of NZ_JAJAEG010000005.1, read as the reverse complement.
TTCCGCGCGGCGCGTGCCGCCGACCCGGGCGCCAAGCTGTACTACAACGACTACAACACCGACGGACTCGGCGCGAAGAGCGACGCGGTGTACGAGCTCGTGCGGTCGTTCAAGCAGCAGGGCGTGCCGATCGACGGTGTCGGGTTCCAGGCGCATCTGCTGCTGGGTGCGGTTCCGTCGACGCTGCAGCAGAACCTGCAGCGCTTCGCGGACCTCGGTGTCGACGTCGCGATCACCGAGCTGGACGTCAGGATGACGTTGCCGGCGGACTCGGCGAAGCTCGCGACCCAGGCGAACGACTACGGTGCCGTCGCGCGGGCCTGCGTCGCGGTGACGCGATGCGTCGGGCTCACCACGTGGTCGTTGTCCGACAAGCACTCCTGGATCCCGTCGGTGTTCCCGGGGCAGGGTGCGGCGCTGCCGTTCGACGCGGCGTTCCAGCCCAAGCCCGCCTACCGGGCGCTCGCGACGGCACTGGGAGGGTGATGATGAAGACGCTGATGGTCGTCCTGCTGCTGATCGCCGGATTGGTGGCGCCCGCCAGCGCGGCGGCACCCACGCGGATCATGGCACTGGGTGACTCGATCACCGGCTCGCCGGGGTGCTGGCGAGCCCTGTTGTGGAAGCACCTGCAGGACACCGGGCACACGGACGTCGACTTCGTCGGCACACAGCCGTCCACCGGGTGCGGGTTCGCGCACGACGGCGAGAACGAGGGACACGGCGGGTTCCTCGCGACCGGCATCGTGCGCGACAACCTGCTGCCGGGCTGGTTGTCGGCGACACGTCCGGACCTCGTCCTGATGCACCTCGGCACCAACGACGTGTGGAGCAACATCCCGGCGAACACGATCCTCAGTGCGTACACCACGATGCTGGGCCAGATGCGGGCCGTGAACCCGGCGGTCAAGCTCGTCGTCGCGCAGATCATCCCGATGAACCCGGCCAACTGCACGGCGTGTGCGCAGCGGGTGGTGGACCTGAACACCGCCATTCCGGGGTGGGCGCGGGCGAACTCGACCACGGCCTCACCGATCACCTTCGTCGACCAGTGGACCGGGTTCTCCACCGCGGCCGACACGACCGACGGCGTGCATCCCAACTCCTCCACCGGAATCCAGAAGATCGAGAGCCGCTGGTACCCGGCCGTGGTCGCGGCGCTGGGGGCCCCGGGGTTGCACGTCGACGGCACGCGGATCGTCGAGGCGAACGGCACCGCGTTCGTGATGCGCGGCGTGAACCACCCGCACGTCTGGTACCAGAACCAGACCAGCTCGTTCGCGAACATCAAGTCCTTCGGCGCCAACACCGTGCGGGTCGTGCTCGGCAGCGGGCAGCGATGGGGCCCGACATCGGCTGCTGAGGTGTCGACGGTCATCGGCCTGTGCAAGCAGTCCCGGCTGATCTGCGTGCTGGAGGTGCACGACACCACCGGTTTCGGGGAGCAGAGCGGGGCGGCGAGCCTGGACCAGGCGGCGAGCTACTGGATCAGCGTCGCCGACGCGCTCAAGGGCCAGGAGAACCACGTCGTGATCAACCTGGGCAACGAGCCGTTCGGCAACAACCAGCAGGTGAGCGCGACCTGGGCGAGTGCGACGAGCAACGCGATCACCCGGCTGCGCGGCGCGGGCCTGACGCACCTGCTGATGGCGGACGCGCCGATGTGGGGCCAGGACTGGCAGAACATCATGCGCGACAACGCTGCTTCGGTGTTCAACGCCGACCCGCAGCGCAACACGGTGTTCTCCATCCACATGTACGGGGTCTACGACACGGCGGCCGAGATCAACGCCTACTTCGACGCGTTCCGGACCGCCGGGCTGCCGCTGGTGGTCGGTGAGTTCGGGAGCATGCACTCCGACGGTGATCCGGACGAGGACGCGATCATGGCCCAGGCACAGGCCCGCGGTCTCGGCTACCTCGGGTGGTCGTGGAGCGGCAACAGCGGCGACGTCGCGTATCTCGACATGGCCGTGTCCTTCAACCCCGCCACGCTCACGCCGTGGGGCGAGCGTTTCCTCAACGGCGTCAACGGGGTTCGGCAGACCTCGAAGGAGGCCACCGTCTACGGCGGTGGCGACTCGCAGGCACCGTCCACACCGGGCACTCCGGTGGCGTCGGCGGTGACGTCCACCGGCGTGACGCTGAACTGGACGGCATCGACCGACAACGTCGGTGTGACGGCTTACGACGTGCTGCGCGCACCCAGCGGCGGCTCGTTCAGCGTGGTGGGTTCCAGCGGCACTCCGACGTTCGCCGACACCGGCCTCACCCCGTCGACGGCCTACCGCTACCAGGTGCGGGCGCGGGATGCCGCCGGGAACGTCTCGGCGGTGTCGGGCACGGTCACGGTCACGACGGGCGCGGGCGGCACCGGGACGTGCAAGGTTGCTTACTCCGCACCGAACTGGGGCGGGGGCAACGGGTTCACCGCTTCCGTGACGGTCACGAACACGGGTGCCGCCACGATCAACGGCTGGACGCTGGCCTTCAGCTATCCGGCGGGCCAACGGGTCACGCTGCCGGGCTGGGGTGCGACCCTCGCCCAGTCGGGCGGTCAGGTCACGGCGACCAACCTGGACTGGAACCGCGCGCTGGCACCGAACGCCTCCACCGGCATCGGGTTCAACGGCACGCACAACGGTGCCAACCCGGCACCGGCCTCGTTCACGCTGAACGGAAACCCCTGCGTGATCGCCTAGATGAGCTCGAAGTGCACCACGCCGTCATCGTCCTCCCACACCACTTTCCCGAGAGCGCGCCACAGATCCAGCGCTCCGGGGGAGTGGCGGTAGGCGTGCAGGTAGATCGAGCGGTAGCCGCCATCCGCCCGTGCGAACTCCACCAGCTCGTTGACCATCGCTCGCGCGAGCCCCCGCCGCCGGTGCTCCGGCCGCACGTACACACGCCTGAGCTGAGCTGTCTCGCCGGACGGATACCGCTCGACGAGCCAGTCCGGCTCACGCGGACCGCGTGAATCCAACGCCGCGGTCGCGGCGATCACGCCCTGCTGGTCAACGGCGACCAGCAGGGCGTGGCGTCGCGGAGTCAGATAGTGCCCGGTCAGGTCGACGACGTCCTCGTGCCACTCCGGCACGTATCCGGTGCCGAAGTCGCGGTAGAGAGCGTCGAGCATCACTGCCCGCGCACCGCCGAGGTCCTCCGCCGTCGCCGCTCTGATGCCATAGTTGTGCACTTGCACATCTTATGCAGTAGGTGACCCGTCGGTCAGGATGCCGGCCGCTGGCCAACTGATCGGAGCTGTGAAGTGGACGAGGGCACGAACATCGTGATGGTCAACTCCGCGGAGGAGGTGCTGCTGTACCTGCGGGACGACAAGCCCACCATCAAGTTCCCGAACACGTGGTGCCTGCTGGGCGGCTATCTGGAGGAGGGCGAGGCGCCACACGATTGCATCCGTCGCGAGATCGAGGAGGAGATCGGCGTCCTGCTCGCCCCCGAGGAGGTGCGGCCGTTGATGTCCGAGCAGCGTTCGTACGGGATCGAGCACACGTTCTGGACGGTGGTGGACCTCGACCTCGACGCCGTCGTGCTCACCGAGGGACAACGCCTGAAGTGGTTCTCCCGCACCGAGATCGCCGCTCACGAGTTGGGCTACGAGGACAACGAGATCCTGGCCGACTTCTTCGAGCGCCGTGACCGGGGAACGCTGACGTGAGTGTGGTGGAGTTCGTCGACGAGGTGCAGAAAGTCGGCCACGACACCGCGGTCAGAGCGAACACGAAGCAGCTCGGGAAGTCGGCGGACGGCCGGAGCGGCTGGGCCACGGCGCACCCCGCCGCGGTGGCGACGAACCAGGGCGCCGCGATCCTCACGCGGGCCGCGGTGTCGGGCACGGGCCACCACAGGGCGAGCGGGACGATGTCGGCGACGTCGGCTACGCGAGCTTTCGACGGCAGGGCGAACCCGTGCACGAGCATCATCTGCAGCAGCAGTGCGCGGGCGGACCCTGCCCAGGGCCGCCGTGGCCGGGCTCGCGTTGTTCGGTTGGTGGGGCGCCTCCACTTGGCTGCCGGCGTTCCTGCAGGGCGACAGGGGTGTCCCGGCCGCGACGGCCGCCGTGTTCGTGATCGTGCTGAACCTCGGGATGTTCGTGGGCTACCACGTCTTCGGCCTGATCGCCGACCGCACCGCGTTGCTGTGGCTGGGCCCGCTGTTCGCGTTCTTCGCCGCGTTCGCCGGCATCTTCGGCGCCTACCAGGGTGAGCTGTTCCCGACCAGGGTGCGCACGACCGGCGCCGGGTTCTGCTTCAACGTCGGGCGCGGTGTGTCCGCGTTCGCTCCGCTGACCCTCGGCGCGCTGGCGGCCGCGGCCGGGTTCGGGACCGGCCTGCCCGTGTCCGCCGGCTTCGTCGCCCGCGCGGCGATCGCCATGACGTTCCTGCCCGATCTCCGCCGCGGTCAGGGCTGATCGATGTGAGCGTGCACACACGGGCAACTTTGCTTCCTGTTAGCGGATTCGTCTGGACCACTGACCACGGGAATTGTTAACGCGAACATCACTCTTGAACGGTGCCGGGGCGGTCCCTATGGTGACGGGACACGCCTCGGTGTGAAGTCGTGAAAAGGGGTGGGTGTGGTCACCATCGCGGACGTCGCACGACACGCGGGTGTCGCTCCGAGCACCGTCTCCTACGTGCTGACCGGCAACCGGTCGATCTCGGCGGGCACCAAGTCGAAGGTCAGGGAGAGCATCCGGCTGCTGGGTTACCGTCCGCAGACGCCGGACCGGTCGCTCGCGGCCGGCCGGACGAACGTGCTCGGCCTGGTGCTGCCTCTCCGCGCGGGCGTGCACCTGCCGGTCGTGATGCGGTTCGTGGCGGCGGTGGCGGTGGCGGCGCGCAGGCACGGTATGGACCTGCTGCTGGTGACCGCGGACGACGGTGCGCCGGGGCTGGGCCGGGTCGCGGACAGCGCGCAGGCCGACGGTTTCCTGGTGATGGACGTGGAGATGGACGACGAGCGGGTGCCGGTGCTCCGGCAGCTGACCAAGCCGTCCGTCCTCATCGGACATCCGGCGTCGACCAAGGGCCTCACCTGTGTGGACCTCGACTTCGAGGCCGCCGGCGCGTTGTGCGTCGACCACCTGGCCGATCTGGGGCACCGTTCGATCGGGTTCCTGGGCGCGCCGGGCGCGGTCTACCGTCGCAACGCGGGTTTCGCACACCGGACGATGGCCGGCTTCAGCGCGGCGGCGATGCGCCGTGGCGTCGCGGTGACCGCCCTGCCTTCCGAGGAGGACCACGACTCGGTGCTCAGGGCCACCAAGGCGTTGCTCCGAGCCCACCCGTCGATGACCGCACTCGTCGTGCACAACGAGCCCGCGCTCGGCTGGATCACCGGCTGCCTGCGCGCCGCCGGCCGCACCGTGCCGGGCGATGTCGCCGTGGTCGCGATCTGTCCCGACGAGATCGCGGAACAGACGTCACCGCCGCTGACCTCGGTGCGGTTGCCGGTCGCGGAACTGGGCAGGAGAGCGGTCGATCTGCTGGTGGGCAAGCTCGACGGGCGGCAGTCACCCCCGCTGATGCTGCTGCCGCCGCGGTTGGTGCGGCGCGGGAGCACCCCTGAGCTGGGTGTGGCTCGCCGCGCCTGAACCCGTCACCTGGACGGATGATGTGTGCCGTTTCCGTTTGTCATGCACCTCTGCGCATATGAGCATCTCGGCATCAGGCAGAGAGGCTGAGTCCAATGACGACGGTTGAGCACGCCCCGGCGGAAACGCATCGCCACACGCACGGTCCTGGCTGTGGACACGATGCGATCGTGCATCGTGATCACGTCGACTACCTGCACGACGGTCACGTGCATCGTGAGCACGTGACCGAAAGCGGCGTGCACTACGACGAGTGCGACAAGTGCCGCTGTGCGCACTGCAGCGACTCGTGCGCTCAGTGCAGCTGCGCGGAGTGTGACTGTCCGACCTGCAACCACGCCATGTGTTCGTGCGAGGGTTGCACGGACGCCTGCGCCAACTGCACGTGCGCTGACTGCACCTGCGCCACGTGCTCCCACGCGGCGTGAGCGGTCATCGGTAGGTGACTTTCTTCCACTGCTGCGCGAAATTCTCGTGATCGCGTTGTGGCGCGATTTTGAGATACCAGGTGACGAGCCGTTGGTGGCCTTCGTCGGTGAGGTGGTAGCCGAGGTGATCGCCGACGGGTGGACGCACCAGCCGTTCGGCGATGGCCCGGTCCACGGCTTCCTTCTCGCAGAGGCCGGTCATGAGCCACTGCCACACCATGCCCTGCGCCAGCATCCACAACACCCGCAGCAGCGGCACTTCCGCATCTTCGTTCACACGCATTCCCCCGTCGGACTTTCATTGTCACTGTGGGGTACGGCTGGAGTTGCATAGCGGTTCGATCGATCCCATTTGGACCGTCGGCGTCGAATGCGTTCGAACGAAAATCAGATAATGGATTTGTCCGGTAGCCACCTGAGCTGGCCGATCGCGCAGAAGTGCCGCAACGAGCGCCCGAGGCCGACGCGCTGGAAGTGGCGCAGCCGGTGCTTCGCCGTCGCGATCGCCTTGGCGCCGCGCAGCTCGCCGACACAGCCCTGAGACGTCTGGAGAGGAGCCGTCGCGGCCAGCGACTCGACGATCTCGTGGTCGAGTCGGTCGATCACCGGCCGGATCGCGGCGAGGTCGGGGCGTTGGGCGGGTGCCTGCGCCGGGTCCACCGTCCACAACGCGAACGGATCGCGCAGGGCGTGGTGGGGTGTCACGTTGGACGCGCTCGCGCACAGACCGGAGAACACCGTGAGCAGGACGGCCGTGAACAACGTCGTGGTGGTGCGCATCGGCGGTGCAGATCACGTCGAGTGCGCACGGACCGGGGTTTCCGCGTTAGCCGGAAGGTTTTCCGAGGTGGGTCAGAGCGAGCACGTCTTGCCGTTCAACGTGAAGGCTCCAGGCGTCGCGGTCGGGCCCTCCGCGTTGAAGCGGAACGCGACCGTGGCGCCAGGGGCCAGCGGTGCGGGACCGGTGGCGCTCATGGCGGCAACGTCGGTTCCGCGCTGGTGCACGGAGGCGTTCCAGGTCTGCCCGATCTTCTGGCCACCGGGGAACTTCCACTGCAGCACCCACTGCGAGACCGCTGCCTGGGCGGTGTTGCGGACGATGATCTCGACGTGGAACCCGCCGGCCCACTCCTTGGCGACGCGGTACGACACCGCGCAGTCCTTCGTCTCCACCGGCGGGGCAGGCGGCGGGGTGGTGGTCTGGACGGGTGGCGGCGGGGGAGGAGCGCTCGTCGCGGATCCCTTGCACGGCGGGCCCCACAGGCCGAGGCCGGCCTTCGCGGCGGACTTCTCGACCTCGGTCAGCACCGGGTCGTCCTTCTCCGCACGCGCCATGCCCTTGCTCACCGCCAAAGTGGCGAAGTCGTCGTTGTCGGCGAGGCGCAAGGTGATGACCGACGCCGACGCGCGGCTGTAGCGGACCTGGCGGTCGAGCAAGGTCTCCCGGGTGAACTTGAGAGCAGCGGCCGACCAGCATTCGTCAGCGGGCGCCAAGCCCAGGATGCGCGCTTCGAGGCCGTTCGACAGCAGGACGGTCCTCGCGTCGACGACGTCCGCCACCTGGTCCGGCGGCGGAGGCAGGACGGTGACTTGTTGCGGTGACGAAGAGGGCGGCGGCGACACGGGCGACGTGTTGGAAACGGGTTCCACCGCGCTGGTCGCACACGCCGCGACGATCAGCACCGCCGCCGACGGGTAGAGGACAGGGCGGTACCGGCCGAGCAATCTCATCGTTCCCCCGCGTAGTGCTGAACGCGCCTTTTCGTCACGGCGAGCGGAAAGGGAATCTAAGGGACGTTCGCGTTTCGCGGAAAGCTCTTTCCACGTTCGACGCCGTTCGACTCGAACGCGTTCGACGATCAGGGTGTGTCGAACTCCGGGACGAGTGCGCGATCGAACCCGACAACGCGCGGGCTTCCTGTCATCGTGAGCCGCAGCCGGGAGTGGACGTTCGCGCTCGACGTGCCCACGTGGAGCTCGACGTCACCGGGGTCGACCTGGCGCTGATACGTCCGTCCTGTGTAGGCGGTGAGGTCGGCGTGCAGTTCAGCCGTGACGGTGCGGGTCTGGCCGGGGGCGAGGTCGACCTTCACCGCGCCGATCAACTGGCGGACGGGCCGCGCGACCTCGGCCACCGGATCGTGCAGATAGATCTGCACGACCTCACTGGTCGCGATCTCCATGTCGTTGCGCAGGACCACGTGCACGCGGCACGTGCCGTCGGTCGGCCACTCGCGCTCCTCGCAGCCCACCGCGACCCACGTGGCGGGCGCGTAGGAAAGTCCGTGACCGAACGGGAACAGCGGCGTCGGGTCGACCGTGCTCACCTCGCTGCGGGTGCCCAGCGTGGCCGCGAGGTAGGTGGACGGCTGGGAGGACCCGGCGCCGGGAAAGCCGACCGGGAGACGCCCGGACGGGTTGATCCGTCCACTCAGGACGCCCGCGAGCGCCGGACCGCCCTCCTCACCGGGGTAGAAGCCGCACACGACGGCGGCGAGCCGGTCGATCTGCCGGGAGATGTCGTAGGGACGGCCGGACAGCAGCACGAGCACGACCGGCATGCCGGTGCCGAGCACGGCCTCCAGCAGCTCTTCCTGGCGTCCTGGCAGCTTCAGGTCCGGAATGTCGCAGCCCTCGCCGGACGTGCCCTTGCCGAACAGCCCCGCCTGGTCACCGAGCACCACGACGCACACCTCGGACAGCCGTGCGGTGGCGACGGCTTCGGCGATCTCGTCGTCGGTGCCGCCGAGCACCGGACAACCACGTGCGAAGACGACGTCGTGCTCGGCGCGCAACGCGTCCAGCACGGTCGGCACCTCGACACCCATCGGCACGTCCGGGTGGTGCACGCCGACGTGCAGCGGGAAGGAGTAGCAGCCCATCATGGCGCCGGGCTCGTCCGCGCGGGGACCGATGACCGCCAGGCGCTTGCCCGTCAGCGGCAGCACGCCGTCGTTGTGCAGCAACACGATCGAGCGCTCGGCGATCTCACGGGCGAGCGCGCGCGACTCGGGGTCGTCGAGGTCGACGCCCGCCTCGGGAACGGGGGAGTGGCCGGGGTCGAGCAGGCCGAGGTCGCACTTCTGCGTCAGCACGCGGGTCAGCGCCCGGTCGACGAGCGCCTGGTCCACCCGGCCGGAGCCGAGGCCCGCCAGCAGTGGCTCGCCGTAACAGTCCACAGTGGGCAGTTCGACGTCGATGCCCGCGGTCAGCGCCTGCGCCGCCGCGTCCTCCCGGTCGGCCGCGACACCGTGGAGCTTGTGCAGGAACGCCACCGAGAAGTAGTCGGCGACCACGGTGCCGGTGAACCCGTACTCGTCGCGAAGCCGTTCGGTGAGCATCGTCTGGTCGGCGGCGACCGGCACACCGTCGTTGTCCGCGTAGGAGTTCATCACCGACCGGGCACCGGCGCGCAGTGCCATCTCGAACGGCGGCAGCAGCACGTCGGCCAGTTCGCGCGGCCCGATGGGGACCGGCGCGAGGTTGCGTCCCGCACGGGAAGCCGAGTACCCGGCGAAGTGCTTGAGGGTGGCCACAACGCCCGCCGACTCCAGGCCCGCGACGTACGCGGAGCCGATGAGCCCGACCAGGTGCGGGTCCTCGCCGATGGTCTCCTCGACCCGGCCCCACCGCAGGTCCCTCGCGACGTCGAGGACGGGCGCCAGGCCCTGGTGCACGCCGAGGCGGCGCATCGACTCGCCGAACTTCGCGGCCATGCGCCGGATGAGATCGGGTTCGAAGGTCGCGCCCCAGCACAGCGGCGACGGGTACACGGTCGCCTGCCACGCGGCCAGCCCGGTCAGGCACTCCTCGTGCACCATCGCGGGAATCCCGAACCGGCTGGCCTCGACGATCTTGCGCTGGGTGCGGGCGAGGCTGTGCGCGCCGACCTCGGGCGCGACGGGCCGGGTGCCGAACACGCGGGTGAGCTGGCCGATGCCGTGCCTGGTCAGCTCGTCGAAGTCGTGCGGTGTCACGGCGAACTCGTGCTGGTGCGGTGCCATCTCCCCGGCGGCGTCGATCCCGGTCCAGACGCCCTGCAGTTGCGCGATCTTCTCTTGCTGCGTCATCCGCGCGACGAGATCGCGCACGCGCCGGGCCGTGGACAGGCGAGGGTCGCGCCAGGGCTCGTCCGGCGCCGTGGTCTCCGTTGTCATGACAACCTCGCGGTCGACCGCCGGATCACCAGATCGGTGCCGAGGGTGATGTGGGTTTCGTCCGGCATCTCGCCGTCGATCAGCTTGACCAGCAACGTGATCGCGCGTCGTCCCATCTCGCGGATCGGCTGCTGCACGGTGGTGAGCGGTGGGCTGCACAGCGCGGACTCGGGGATGTTGTCGAAGCCGACGACCGAAAGATCGTCGGGTACCCGCAGGCCGAGTTCGAGAGCCGTCTCGATGGTGGCGATGGCGCTGATGTCGTTGGCCGCGAACACAGCCGTGGGTCGGTCCAGGCCCTTCAGCAGCTCGTGCGCCGACCTGGCGGCGATGTCGTGGTCGTAGTCACCGCGCAGGATCAGGTCCTCGTGCACCGGGACGCCCGCGGCGGCGAGTGCGCGCCGGTAGCCGGTTTCCCTCTGCTGGGCGGACTTCAGGTCCTCACGGCCGGTGAGCAGCGCGATCCGGCGGTGACCGAGGGAGAGCAGGTGCTCGGTGGCCAGCTGCCCGCCGTGCAGGTTGTCGGAGTCGACGGTCGGCAGCGGTGAGCGGCCGGTGTGCGGGTCGACGGCGACGACCGGCGTGCCGGGCAGGCCTTCGAGGTCGACGGCGGGGGTGACCAGCACGGCCCCGTCGACCAGGGTGCCGCTCAACCGGGTCAGGTAGCGCCGCTCCCAGCCCTGCGGGTCACCCGTGCGGCCGCCCGCCGAGTAGACGACGAGCTCGAACCCGGTGCCGCGGATCGCGTCCGCCGCGCCCTTGAGCAGTTCGGTGCTGAACGGCTCGATGTCGGCGACCAGGATCCCGATCACGTTGGTGCGGTGGTTGCGCAGGCTTTGCGCGACCAGGCTCGCCTCGTAGCCCAGTTCCTCGATCACGGTCGTGACCCGCGCGAACGTCTCCGCGGCGACGCCGTAGCGGTTGTTGAGGACCTTGGACACGGTGGCGACCGAGACGCCGGCCGCGGCGGCGACGTCCCTGATCGTGACGCGAGAGCTTGGGGGCACCGGCCCAGGCTAGCCGTGTAAAACGTTATCGACAACGATTGACACGACCCCGGCCTGCACGAGAGTCTCTGGCCCCGACACGCAGTCCAACTCGGCCGAAGTCGTCAGGAGTGGACCCCGATGCGTTCAAAGATGCCCCTTGCCCTCTTCGCCGCGGCGACGCTCGCGCTGGCGGCGTGCAGCGGTGGCGGTGATGCCTCCACCGACGGCCCGGTCACCCTCACGTGGTGGCACAACCGGACCACCGAGCCGATGAAGTCGGTGTGGCAGAAGATCGCCGACGACTACCACCAGGCACATCAGGACGTCTCGTTCACGGTCGAGCCGATCCAGAACGAGCAGTTCCAGACCAAGGTCCCGCTCGCGCTGCAGTCCTCCACGCCACCGGACCTGTTCCAGCAGTGGGGTGGTGGTCAGCTCGCCGACCAGATCCGCTCCGGCAAGATCGCCGAGATCGCTCCGGCGTCGCTCGGCGAGTACGGCAAGGGCTGGCAGGTCGGCGGCAAGCAGTACGGCCTGCCGTACCAGATGCACGCGGTCGGCTTCTGGTACCGCAAGGACCTTTTCGCGGCAGCCGGTATCACCTCGCCACCATCCACTTTGGACGAGCTCAACACCGCGGTGGCGAAGCTTCGGGCCGCCGGGCAGACGCCGATCGCGATCGGTGGCAAGGACCGCTGGCCGGACGCGTTCTACTGGGGCTACTTCGCGGTCCGGCAGTGCTCGGTGGACGCGCTGAAGAACGCCGTCGCCAAGACCGAGCTCACGGATCCGTGCTTCACCAAGGCGGGGGAGAACCTCAAGGCGTTCCTCGACACCAAGCCGTTCCAGGACGGGTTCGTCGGCACGCCCGCGCAGCAGGGTGCGGGCAGCTCGGCCGGTCTGCTCGCGAACGGCAAGGCGGCCATGGAGCTGCAGGGCGACTGGCAACCGGACGTGATGACCGCGCTCACCGAGGACAAGCAGCTCGACTCGAAGCTCGGCTGGTTCCCGTTCCCCGCGGTGCCCGGTGGGCAGGGGGATCCGAGCGTGCTGCTGGGTGGTGGTGACGGGTTCTCCTGCACGACCCGCGCTGCCAAGGCGTGCGAGGGATTCCTGCAGCACCTGGTGAGCGAGGAAGTGCAGAAGAAGCTCGCCGCGACCGGATCCGGCCTGCCCGTGCACCCCGCGGCCGTGGCGTCGCTGAAGACCGAGACGCACAAGACGATCTCCGAGCACATGGGCAAGGCCAAGCACCTGCAGTTCTACTTCGACACCGCGTTCCCGACCAACGTCGGCCAGGCGCTGAACGACGCGATCGCGAACTTCTTCGCCGGTCAGGGTGATCCGAGCACGATCGTGCAGTCGGTGAGCAAAGCAGCCGCCGGGAACAAGTGATGAGCACCGCGGTGACCACGCGGCCGGAGACCGCCCCCGCGCCGCACGCGCCCGCGGCCGGGGGCACCCGCCGGCGGTCGCGGCGGCGGGTGCGGTTCGAGCTCGCGTTGCTGCTGGCTCCAGGCCTGGTGTTGTTCGCCGGGTTCGTGCTGGTGCCGATCGGCGTGGCCGGGTTCTACAGCCTGTACTCGTGGAACGGGTTCGGCCCGCTGACGGATTTCGTCGGTCTGCAGAACTACGTGGAGGCCCTGTCCGGCAAGGTGTTCCAGGGCGCGATCGGGCACAACCTGATCATCGCTGCGTTGTCGATCGTGGTGCAGCTGCCGTTGAGCATCGCTTTGGCGTTGCTGCTCAACCGGAAGCTGCGCGGCCGGACGTTCCTGAGGATGGTGGTCTTCGCGCCGTACGTGCTCTCCGAGGCCGTGACCGCCGTGATCTGGCTGCTGATGCTGCAACCAGGCGGGTTCGTCGACTCGCTGCTGCGGTTCTTCGGTCTGGGCTGGCTGGTGCAGCAGTGGCTCGCTGATCCGGCCATCGTGCTCTACACGTTGTTCGTCGTGATCACGTGGAAGTACATCGGGTTCGGCGTGATCCTGCTGCTCGCGGGGTTGCAGGGCGTTCCGGTCGAGCTGCGTGAGGCCGCCGCGCTGGACGGCGCGTCGAGCTGGCAGATCACCCGCAACGTCGTGCTGCCGTTGCTGGGCCCGACGATCCGGGTCTGGATCTTCCTGTCGGTGATCGGGTCGCTGCAGCTGTTCGACCTGGTCTGGATCATGACGCTGGGCGGTCCGGCGAACGCGTCCACGACGATGGCGACCTACCTGGTCGACCACGGTTTCAAGCGCTACGAGTTCGGGTTCGGCAGCGCGGTCGCGGTGATCCTGTTCATCGTGTGCTTCCTGTTCGCGTTGCTGTACCAGAGGTTCGCCCTGCGCCGGGACACCGAAGGAGCGATCGGCTGATGCGCCGCAACGCCGTTGGGTACCTCGCCGCGTTCCTGGTGGTCGGCGTGACGGTGGTGCCGCTGCTGTTCGTGGTGCTGGGCGGGTTCCGGACGACCGCGCAGATCAACTCCTCGCCGGCCGGGCTGCCGGGCCCCTGGGTGTGGGAGAACTACCGTTCGGTGCTGGCCGCACCGGAGTTCTGGCGGTTGCTGGGCAACAGCACGTTGATCGCGGTGATCGCCACCGTCCTGGCCGTGGTGTTCGGCTCGATGGCCGCGTTCGCGTTGTCGCGTTATGAGTTCAAGGGCCGCGAGTCGGTCTACACGTTGTTCACGCTGGGTCTGCTGTTCCCCATCGGCGTCGCCACGCTGCCGCTGTACCTGTGGCTGCGCCAGCTGGGGTTGCTGGAAAACCCTCTCGGGGTCGCGATCCCCGAGGCGGCGTTCTCGCTGCCGGTCACGATCGTGATCCTGCGCCCGTTCATGCGGGCGATCCCGTCCGAACTCGAGGACGCGGCGCTGCTCGACGGCGCGGCGAAGCTCGGGTTCTTCTGGCGGATCCTGCTGCCGCTGTCCCGTCCCGCGCTGATCACGGTGTCCGTGCTCGCGTTCGTCACCAGTTGGAACTTCTACCTGCTGCCGCTGCTCGTCTTCAACGACTCCGCCCATTTCACACTGCCGCTGGGCGTGGCGATGTTCCAGTCGGAGCACACCCAGGACACCGCGAAGGTGCTGGCCTTCACCGCGTTGTCCATGCTTCCGGCTCTCGCGTTCTTCGTGCTCGCCGAACGACGGATGGTCGGCGGGCTCACCGGTTCGGTGAAAGGATGAGAGATGTTCGCACGATTAGCAGTGGCAGTGACGGCATTGCTGTTGGTGCCGGTGGTTCCGGCATCGGCCGCGGGTCCGTTGAAGGACATCACCACCAGGTACGTGGGCAGCGCGGTGGCCGCCCAACACCTGAACAGCGAAGCGGACTACCGGTCCGTGCTGACGCGGGAGTTCGACAGCGTCACGCCGGAGAACGAGATGAAGTGGGCCGTGGTCGAACCGAACCGCGGCCAGTTCAACTGGTCCGGCGCGGACGCGATCGTGAACTACGCGCAGCAGAACGGGAAGTCCGTCCGCGGCCACACGCTGGTGTGGCACAGCCAGTACCCGGGCTGGCTGAACAACCTCGGTGGCGGCGAGCTGCGCAGCGTGGTCCAGCAGCACATCAACACGGAGATGGGCCGGTACCGCGGCCGGATCCGCGCGTGGGACGTCGTCAACGAGATGTTCAACGAGGACGGTTCACGCCGGCAGTCGATCTTCCAGCAGCGGCTCGGTGACTCGTACGTCGCGGACGCCTTCCGCTGGGCCCGCGCCGCCGACCCGTCGGCGAAGCTCTACATCAACGACTACAACACCGAGGGCATCAACGCCAAGAGCAACGCCCTCTACAACCTCGTGCGCACGTTGAAACAACAAGGTGTGCCGATCGACGGCGTCGGCATCCAGACGCACCTGTCGACGCAGTACGGGTTCCCGACGAGCCTGCGGCAGAACATCGAGCGGCTCGCCGCTCTCGGCGTCGACATCGCGATCACCGAGGCCGACGTCCGCATCCCGCTGCCGGCCGACTCGGGGAAGCTGAACACGCAGGCGAACTACTACAAGCAGATCTGGGACGCCTGTCACGCGGTCTCGCGGTGCGTGGAGTTCACCACGTGGGGGTTCACCGACCGCCACTCGTGGGTGCCCGGCACGTTCCCCGGTGAAGGTGCGGCCTGTCTGTACGACACGAACCTGAGGCCGAAGCCCGCCTACACGAGGATCAACCCGTGACGTCTCAGCGGGGGAACTCGAAGATCGTCTCCTGGTGGTAGACGTCACCCGGTCGCAACACGGTGCTGGGGAAGTCCGGACGGTTCGGTGAGTCCGGGAAGTGCTGTGCCTCCAGCGCGAAACCCGCGCCGGGCGTCGGTGTGAGGAAGTTGCCGGCGTAGAACTGCAGGCCGGGTTCAGTGGTCCACATGAACAGCGTGCGCCCGGACACCGGGTCGTGCGCGACGGCCGCCGGGCCGGTCCCGTTGAGCACCCAGTTGTGGTCGAACCCGTGCTCGATCGGCCTGGCCCGGCGGAAGTCGAACGCGGTGCCCTCGACCGCCTTGGGGGCACCGAGCGGGATCAGCGTGTCGTCGACCGGGCAGTAGTGGTCGGCGTTGATCAGCAGCGAGTGGCCGTAGACGTCGCCGCTGCCGGCCAGGTTCCAGTACGTGTGGTTGGTCAGGTTGAGCACAGTGGGCGCGTCTGTGGTCGCCCGGTAGGTGATGATCAGCCGCTTTCGTTCCAGGCGGTAGGTCACGGAGGTGGTGACGGTGCCGGGGAAGCCCTGGTCGCCGTCCGGGCTGACCAGCTCCAGCCGGACACCGACGCTGCCGGCGTCGTGCAGCTCGGTGGCCGACCACACCCGCGTGTCGAACCCGGCGGGCCCGCCGTGCAGGCAATGAGGGCCGTCGTTGAGCGGCAGCGTGTGCTCGACGCCGTCCAGGGTGAACCGGCCGCCGGCGATCCTGTTGGCACATCTGCCGATCACCGCGCCGAAGAACACCCTGGACGCGCCGGGCCGGTTGTTCGCCACGTACTCGTCGAGCGTCGGGTAGCCGAGCACGACGTTGGCCGGGACGCCCTGCGAGTCCGGCGCCTCCAGGGACTGGATGACCGCGCCGTAGTCGAGCACGCGCACGGTGAGGGCGCCGGGCCAGGACAGGACGTACCGGTGCACGTCCGTGTCACCGAGCCGGCCGAAGAGCTCCCGGCCGAGCTCGGGTACACGCTGGGACATCGAACTCCTAGTGGTAGTTCCGGCAGTTCGGCCGGATCCGTTGCGGTTTCACGCTTTCCAGCGTCGGGACGACCGGGGCGATCGTGCCGTCGCGGTTGAACACGAGCTTGTCGATCGTGGTCTCGCGGTTCATGCCGTCACCGCCGGGGATGGCGAAGCGGTGGTAGACGAGGTACCAGTCGTCGGTGCCGGGCACCTGGAGCATCGAGCTGTGCCCCGGGCCCTTGATGCCGAGCTTCAGATCCTTGCTCAGGATCAGGCCGCGGTTCGTGAACGGGCCGGTCGGACTGGGCGCGGTCGCGTAGGCGACGCGGTAGTCCTCGCTGCGCGTGTCGTCGACCGACCAGCTCAGGTAGTAGGTGCCCTTGCGCTCCACCATGAACAGGCCTTCGCGGAAGTCGGTCAGGCCGGTCAGCCGGGTGATGCGCGCCGGGTCGTACGACACCATGTCGTTGTTGAGCGGCACGACGTACGCCTCGCCGTTGCCCCAGTACAGGTACGGCTGGCCCGACTTGTCGATGAACACGGCCGGGTCGATGGCCTGGCCACCACCGGGGTTGCGGGCGATCAGCGGCTGGCCGGAGTCGACGAACGGGCCGGTCGGCGAGTCCGACACCGCGACGCCGATCTTGGCGTCGGCGCAGAAGTAGAAGTAGTACTTGCCGTTGCGCTCGGTGATCGTCGGCGCCCAGGCCCGGCTGTCGGCCCAGCTCACGTCGGGGCCGAGGTCGAGGATGACGCCCTCGTCCTTCCAGTCCACCAGGTTCTTCGACGACCAGGCGGAGAACTTCGTGCCGCTCCAGCCGGGGAAGCCGTCGGTGGTCGGGTAGATGTAGTAGGTGTCGCCGAACGCGACGATGTTCGGGTCGGCGTTGAGCCCAGGCAGCACCGGGCTGCGCATCTCGCGGGCCTCGACCGTCCATTCGCGACGGTCACCGGAGGTGTTGGTGACGGTGAACTTGCGCGGCTTGCTCAGGTCGACCGTGCCACCGGGCTTGATGGTCGACCCTGGCGCGAGTCCGAACCGGGGTGTGAGCCGGCGCAGGTCGGTGCCGGGCTTGACGGGCAGCACGACGGTGCCGGCACCGGAGTCGATCACCGCGGGCACCTTGAGCGACGCGAGCTCGACCGAGGTGATCACGGTGCTGTTCGACGGCAGCGCGGCGACCTCGGCCCCTGACAGCGCGCGGTTGTAGAGCCGGACGTCCTTCATCTTGCCGGTCAGGGTCCTGTCGGCGGCGTAGACCGAGCGGCCCAGGTAGTTCGCCGCCGTGATGCCGCCGCCGATGTCGGACGGCTTGATCGTCGCGTTGGTGTTGCGGCCGACCTCTCTGCCGTCGAGGTAGAGCACTTCCACGCCGTTGCCGACGGTCAGCGTGACGTTCTTCCACACACCGCGTGCCAGCGCGCTGCCGGAGTCGACGCCCTGCTCGGTGGTCCAGTTCCCGGTGGCGATGGCGCCGCGGTAGTTGTTGCCGGTGCTGAAGAGGTAGCCGTTGCCGACACCGTTCGGCGCGGTGTTGCCGAACCCGTAGAGGAAGTACGGCGTCTGCTGGTTCGCGTCGACGAGCACGTCGGCGGAGACGGTCACGGCCGAGGCGCCGGTCAGCATGTTGTTCGGCAGCTGGACGTGCCCGGTGCGGCCGCCGAACTGCAGCGCACCGCCGGACCAGCTCACGTCACCGGCGAGCGCGCCGTCGTAGCCGTGGCCCGTGGCGTCCTTGGCGACCTGTCCAGACGTGGCGTTGAGCGGCCAGTGCGCGACGAGGCCCTTGCTGTCCGCGCGAACCGGCGCCGGGGGAGCGGTCAGGCGGTTGAGCTCGGCCTGCGTCACCGGCAGAACCGTGCCGTGGCGCGGGGAAGCGGGGAGCCTGGCACCGGTCGACATGGTCCACTTGCCGGACGCGAGATCGGTCGTCTCGAACGGCACGTAGCCGCGGCCGCCGTACTCGTCGATGAAGAGGTACCACTTGTTCTCGGTGTTGGACTTGAACCCGGTCGGGCCCTCACCGGCGTTGAGCCCTGGGCTGGTGGAGGTGGCCTTGCCGATGCACTCCGCCACGAAGTCGTACTTCAGGTCAAGCAGATCGGCCGACTTCTCGGCGGTGATGTACTTGCTGCACGGCGAGGACGACGAGTTGTTCCGCTCGTCCTTGGTGTAGCGGTAGTAGGTCCCGTTGTGCTCGATGACCGTCGAGTCGATCACGGAGTAACCGGGGTCGATCCACACCTTCGGCGCGCTGAATGTCACGAAGTCACGCGTGGTCGCGTACATCATGCGGTTGTAGCTGTTGCCGGTGTGACCGGGATCGTTCTCGGCGTACAGCTTCGACGCCCAGTAGACGACATAGGTGCCGCGCTTGGCGTCCCAGTGGGCTTCCGGGGCCCAGGTGTTGCCCGCGGTCGGCGGCGAGACCTGGACGCTGCGCTGACGCGACCAGTTCCTCAGGTCCGTCGACTCCCAGACCATGATCGACCGGCTGCCGGTGCGCTGCGCCGCGTCCCAGCCGTTGCCGCCGTTGATCTTCAGATCCGTTGCCAGCAGGTAGAACTTGTCGCCTTCGGGGGAGCGGAGGATGAACGGGTCGCGCACGCCGAGTTCGCCGAGGCTGGACTTGAGGATCGGCTGGCCGTTGTTGAGCTCGGTGAAGTTCAGCGGGTTGTTGCCGTTGCTGGCGGCGGCGTAGATCTGCTCGCCGTTCGGGCTGCCTTCGCCGGTGAAGTAGAAGAAGCTGTAGCCCGCCAACGGTTCCTTGGCCGGCAGGGGCGCGACCGTGGCCGTCAGCCTGCGGGTCGTGCTCTGGTATCCGCGACTGACCTTGGCCGTCAGCACGACCTTGGCCGGTTTCGTGCCGGTGGCCGGGCGGGTGACCTCGCCGGTCGGGGTGATCACCGAGCGGTTCGACGACGTCCACGTGATTGTGGTGTCGTTCGTTCCGCTGGTGGGCAGGGTCAGGTGTCCGCGGACGTCATCGATGTTCGGCACGGACAACGCTTCGGCCGCGGTCTTCACCACCGACTCGGCCGCGTTGGCGGGGACTGGTAAGAGGGCGGCCGCCACCGCCACAACGACGCCGAAATGGCGCAGGGATAACAACATCGTTGTTGTCTGCCTTTCGGATAAAGGGAGAAGATCAGGCCCTTCGTTTGGTCCACACGTCGTAAGCGACCGCCGCGAGCAGGACCAGGCCCTTGACGAGCATCACGCGTTCACTGGGCGCGCCGATGAGCGACATCCCGTTGTTGATCACACCCATGATCAGGCCGCCGGTGATGGCGCCGACGACCTTGCCGACACCGCCCTGCACGGCGGCACCACCGATGAACGCCGCCGCGATGGCGTCCAGCTCGAACGCGGTGCCCGCGGTCGGCCCGGCCTGGTTGAGCCGGCCCGCGAAGATCACGCCGGCGAGCCCCGCCAGCGCGCCCATGTTCACGAACACCCAGAACGTGACGGCCTTGACCTTCACGCCGGACAGCGTGGCGGCCTGCAGGTTGCCGCCGATCGAGTAGATGTGCCGGCCGAACACGGAGTTGTTGGCCATCAGCGAATAGCCGAGCGCCAGCGCCGCGAGCAGCACCAGCACCCACGGCAGGTTGCGGAACCTGGCCAGCTGCACCACGACCGCCATCACGACGACCGCCAAGCCGACGATCTTGAGGACGAACACCGGCATCGGGTCGACGGTCTGGCCGTACCCGAGCCGGGCCGCGCGCTTGCGCCACTGCGACAGCGCGAACCCGGCCACGCAGGCCAGACCTGCCAGCAGGCTCACCAGGTCGGCGCCGCCGAGCGGTCCGAGCCCGATGTTGCCGAGGTAGCCGCCGGTGAAACCGTTGGCCAGGGACCGGATCTCGTCCGGGAACGGCCCGATGCCCTGGTTTCCCAGCGTGGTCAGGGTGAGCGCGCGGAACACCAGCATGCCCGCCAGCGTCACGATGAACGCCGGGATGCCGAAGTACGCGATCCAGTAGCCTTGCGCCGCACCGATGACCGCGCCGGCCAACAGGGTCAGCAGCACTGCAACCGGCCAGGGGAGTCCCCATTGGACGGTCAGCACCGCGCAGATCGCACCCGTCAGCGCCACCGTCGAGCCCACCGACAGGTCGATGTGCCCGTTGATGATCACGAGGATCATGCCGATGGCGAGGATCAGCACGTACGAGTTCTGCACGATGATGTTGGAGATGTTCTGCGGCTGCAGCAGAGCCCCGTCGGTCAGGAACGCGAAGAGCACGACGATCAGGGCGAACGCCACGTAGATGCCGGACTGCCGCAGGTTGATCGTCATCAGTTCTGTCCTCGTGTCATGTACTGCATCAGGCTTTCCTGCGTGGCGTCCGCGCGGTCGGCCTCACCGGTGATCCGCCCTTCGGACAACGCGTAGATCCGGTCGCACAGGCCGAGCAGCTCGGGAAGCTCGGAGGAGATCACCAGCACCGCCCTGCCCTGGGCCGCGAGGTCGTTGATGATCGAGTAGATCTCGTACTTCGCGCCGACGTCGATGCCGCGCGTGGGCTCGTCGAGGATCAGCACGTCCGGGTCGGTGAACATCCACTTGGCCAGCACGACCTTCTGCTGGTTGCCGCCGGACAGCGTGCCCACCTGGGTCGACACGGCCGGGGTGCGGATGCTCATGGAGCGCCGGAACCGTTCCGCGACCGAGAACTCCTCGTTCTCGTTCACCCAGCCTTTCCTGGAGAGCTTGTCCAGCGCCGCCGCGGAGACGTTGCGCTGCACGCCCTCGATCAGGTTGAGCCCGTACCGCTTGCGATCCTCGCTGACGTACGCGAGCCCGTTGCGGATCGCCGACTGCACGGTGCGGGTGTCGATCTCCACACCGTCCTTGAGGACCCGGCCGGAGATGCCGACGCCGTAGGACCGCCCGAACACGCTCATCGCGAGCTCCGTGCGGCCCGCGCCCATCAGCCCGGCGAGGCCGACGATCTCGCCACGCCTGATGGACAGCGTGGCGTTGTCGACGACGACCCGGTCGGGCTGGGCCGGGCTGTGCACCGTCCAGTCCTCGATGCGCAGGACCTCGTCGCCGATGTCCGGGGTGCGCGGTGGGAACCGGTGTTCCAGGTCGCGCCCGACCATGCCGGCGATGATCCGTTCCTCGCTCAGGCCTTTCGCCGGAAGCGTTTCGATGGTCTTGCCGTCGCGCAGAACCGTGACGGTGTCCGCGATCCTGGTGACCTCGTTGAGCTTGTGCGAGATGATCACCGAGGTGATGCCCTCCGCGCGCAGCCCGTCGAGCAGATCGAGCAGGTGCTGCGAGTCGTCGTCGTTGAGCGCCGCCGTCGGCTCGTCGAGGATCAGCAGACTGACCTCTTTGGACAGTGCCTTGGCGATCTCGACCAGCTGCTGCTTGCCGACGCCCAGGTCGTTGACCGGCGTCGTGGGGTTCTCCCGGAGCCCCACGCGGTCGAGCAACGCCTGAGCCTCGTGGTTGGTGCGGTTCCAGTCGATGAACCCGCGCCGCGCCCTTTCGTTGCCCAGGAACAGGTTCTCCGCGACCGAGAGCTGACCGCACAGCGCCAGCTCCTGGTGGATGATCACGATGCCGCGCCGCTCGCTGTCGCGCACACCGTGGAACGCGCACGGTTCGCCGTCGAAGACGATCTCGCCGTCGTACGTGCCGTGCGGGTGCACCCCGGACAGCACCTTCATCAGCGTGGACTTGCCGGCGCCGTTCTCTCCGCAGATCGCGTGGATCTCACCGCGCCGCACGCTCAACGAGACGTCGTGCAGCGCGGTGACGCCCGCGAACCTCTTGGTGATGCCGCGCATCACCAGGATTTCGTCGGACACCTCGTGTTACCTGATCTGGTCGGCGGTGTAGTAGCCGGTGTCGATCAGTTCCTTCTGGTAGTTCGCCTTGTCGACGGTGACGGGCTGCAACAGGTACGACGGCACGACCTTGACGCCGTTGTCGTAGTCCTTGGTGTTGTTGACCTCGGGCTTGCCGCCCTTGAGCGCGGCGTCGGCCATCGTGACCGTGACGTCGGCGAGCTTGCGGGTGTCCTTGTGGATCGTCGAGTACTGCTCACCGGCGATGATCGACTTCACCGACGCGACCTCGGCGTCCTGCCCGGTCACGATCGGGTAGGGCTGGCCGGCGGTGCCGTAGCCGCTGCTCTTCAACGCCGACAGGATGCCGATCGACAGGCCGTCGTACGGGGACAGCACGCCGTCGACCTTGGCGCCACCGTAGGTCGAGGTGAGCAGGTCCTCCATGCGCTTCTGCGCGGTGGCCGGCTCCCAGCGCAGGATCGCGACGGTCTTGAAGTCCTTCTGGCCGGACTTCACGGTCAGCTTGCCCTGGTCGATCAACGGCTGGAGCACGGACATGGCGCCGTTGAAGAAGAACGTGGCGTTGTTGTCGTCCGGCGAGCCCGCGAACAGCTCGATGTTGAACGGCCCCTCGCCGCGCGTCTTCAGTCCTGCCAGGAGCGAGTTCGCCTGCTCCACACCGACCTTGAAGTTGTCGAACGTCGCGTAGTAGTCGACGTTCGGGCTCTGCCGGATCAACCGGTCGTAGGCGATGACCGGGATCTTCGCGTCTGCGGCCTGCTGCAGCTGCGACGTGATCGCGGTGCCGTCGATCGAGGCGACGATCAGGAGCTTGGCGCCCTTGGTGATCTGGTTCTCGATCTGGTTCGCCTGGGTGGGGATGTCGTTCTCGGCGTACTGGAGGTCGACCTTGTAGCCCTTGGCCTCCAGAGCCTTCTTGATGTTGTCGCCGTCGTGGATCCACCGTTCCGACGACCGGGTCGGCATGGTCACGCCCACCAGTGCGCCCTCACTCGACCCGCTCTGCTGGTCGATCGTCTTCTCCGCCGAACCGCAGGCGGTGAGGCTGAGGGTGAGCGCAGCCGCGGCCGCGATCTGGGGAAACCTCATTGGTTCTCCTCGGTGTCCGGAAACGCTGCGGCACGAGTGCCACAGGCGGCGAGTGTTATCGCTAACATCTCCGTCGTCAAGACTGGTGAGGAGCCGAAACCAAATTGATGTTAGCGCTCACAGATCGGTAGCGTTCGTCTGCTACTGAGCTGAACGCCGGGCACCCGTCCCGGTTCAGTGTCTCCCCCGTTCGGGGGCAATCGAGTGCGCCTGCAATTTGAAGATGGCAACCTGATCCTCATGTCGCCGCCAGAACCCGACTGCGACCTGTGTGAGGACACGGGCACGATGACCTGGCAGCAGCCGATGGCCGGCCCCGACGGCCGGTGGTCGCTGAGTCAGGTCGAACACCCGTGCGTCAACGGTTGTTCGGGTTGGTGGCAGCTCCCCGCCGCCGAACGCGCGGGTGTGCTGGAGCCCGGCACCGGGATCTGCGCGGGCGGCAACGTCGCGCAGGCGAACCTGCAGCAGCGCACCGACTGGTCACGGGATCTCCGTCCACCCGAGCTGTAAGACGCGCGGAGTGTTTTGACGCCGTGAGCTGGAACGATCACGATGTCGAGGTGACACGACGGTCTTCCGGCACCCCGAGCATCCGCGACGTCGCGGCCGCGGCCGGCGTCTCGTACCAGACGGTGTCGCGCGTGCTGAACGACTCGCCGAGGGTGAACCCCGATACCCGGCGGCAGGTTCTCGATGCGATCGAACGGCTCGGCTACCGGCCCAACCGGGCGGCACGCGCGCTCGGTTCGGGGCAGTCGAGCACCGTCACGGTGGTCACCTCCAACACCACGTTGTACGGCTACGCCTCGACCCTGCAGGGCATCGAGGAGGCGGCGCGGGCGGCCGGGTTCGCCGTCGGTGTCCGTGTGGTGGAGTCAGACGCCCCGGCGGATGTCCGGTGTGCGGTCGAGCATGTGAGCGATCACAACGCGGGCGGAGTCGTGGTGATCGCGTTCGACTCCGCGGGTGCGGCGGTGTTGAGGGCTCTGCCCGCGCACGTGCCCGCGGTGGCCGCCACCGAGGCGGGTGGGTTGGCGGGCAGCACCCGTTCGGTGGTCTTCCTGGACGAACGGCAGGCGGCCGAGGACGCGACACGCCATCTGCTGGACCTGGGTCACCGCACGGTGCACCACGTCGCGATCCCTTCGGAGACCGGTGCGAGCGCGCGTCAGCGGGGATGGCGGGCCGCGCTCGAAGCGTCCGGTGCGCCGGTGTGCGAGGTGCTGCCGGTCGGGTGGGACATCCGGTCGGCCTACCTGGCGGGACTGCGATTGGCGGCGGATCCGCAGGTCACGGCGGTGTTGTGCGGTAACGACGACACCGCGCTCGCGGTCCGCCGCGCGCTGCACGAGGCGGGCAAGGACGTGCCGCGGGACGTGAGCATCGTCGGGTTCGACGACGTTCCGGGTGCGGCGTACTGGACGCCCGCGCTGACCACCGTGCGGATGGACTTCGTGGCACTCGGGCGGGCCTGTCTCGCGGCGATCACCGCCGAGCTGGCGGGTGAACCGCGGAAGGTGACGGTCCTCGCGCCGCCGGCCCTGGTCGTCCGCGAGTCGACTGCGCGAGCCCGCACTCGCCCGTAACGACTGGGTAACACGCTCTTCTCACCCGACAGTGTTAGCGCTCACACTACTCGGCATTCAGCAGCCGTGTGACCGGTCACACGGCTGGTCGGAGGAGATGGGGGCGCGAGTGAGCTCTACCGACTTCGTGGCGAGCGTGGTGTGGGGCCACTCGGCGCTGGAGCTCGTGGTGGACGTGACTCCGGACGGCCCGGTGAGCGTCCGGAGCCTGTCGGAGAACGGGCTGCCGCCGGAATGTCCGCGGGGCACGCAGCCGCTCGTGGAGGTCCTCGTCGCGGGCGAGGGGCGGGCCAGGGCGTCGCACCGGTTCGCGGACACCGCGGTCGGAGCGCGGCTGGCGTACGTCGGCCAGACGCGCCGCACCGAGGGCAAGTGGCGAGTGCTGCACATCGACCTCCGCGACGAGCGGACAGGTCTGGCGGTGCGCAGCAGTTTCCGTTCGGTGGACGGCGTGCCCGCCTGCCAGGTCACGACCACGGTGACCAACGAGGCCACGGGGTCCGTTGTGCTGCAAGGGGTGACGTCCTTCGCCGCGGGCTTCGGCGGCATCCCGGTCGAGGACGTCGACCTGCTGAGGGCGGACAGCGAGTGGCTCGGTGAAGGCCGGTGGAGCCGGCAACCGTTGCGCGAGAACGTCTTCCCCGATCTCGGCCTGGAGCTGCACGGTCAGGACGGCCGGGGCAGGCACGCCGTGATCAGCGCGGGCTCGTGGTCCACCGGGACGAGCCTGCCCACCGGCGGGTTGATCGACCTCCGCGGCGACGTGGCCTGGCTGTGGCAGATCGAGCACAACGGCGCGTGGCGGTGGGAGGTCGGCGAGCGCAGGGACTGCGCGTACCTCGCTCTGCTCGGTCCGACCGACGTCGACCACCAGTGGCAACAGCGGCTGTTGCCGGGGGAGTCGTTCACCACGGTGCCCGTGTCGGTGGCCGTGTCCGCTGCCGGACTGGACGGTGCGGTGGCAGCGCTCACCGCGCACCGGCGCGAGCTCGTCCGCCCGCACCGCGATCACGACACCCGGCCGATCGTGTTCAACGACTACATGAACACGCTGATGGGGGATCCGACCACGGAGAAGCTGCTGCCGCTGGTCGACGCGGCCGCCGACGCCGGCGCCGAGGTGTTCTGCATCGACGCCGGCTGGTACGACGACGACTCGGGCTGGTGGGACAGCGTCGGCGAGTGGACACCGTCGAAAACCCGCTTCCCGCAAGGGATCGAGGAGGTGATCGCGCACATCCACCGCCGCGGCATGGTGTCCGGCCTCTGGCTGGAACCCGAGGTGGTCGGCGTGCGCAGCCCCGTGGCTGACCGGCTCCCTGCGGCGGCGTTCCTGCAGCGAGCGGGTGTCCGGCTGGTCGAGCACGGCCGCTACCACCTGGATCTGCGCCACCCGCTGGCGGTCGCGCACCTGGACGCGGTGATCGACCGCCTGGTGGGGGAGCTGGGGATCGGCTATCTCAAGCTCGACTACAACATCGACGCGGGCCCCGGCACCGACGTGGCGGCGGACAGCGTCGGAGCGGGTCTGCTCGCGCACAACCACGCGCATCTCGCGTGGCTCGACGGTGTCCTGGACCGTCATCCCGATCTGA
Source organism: Lentzea alba (assembly GCF_047445655.1). Lineage (GTDB taxonomy): Bacteria > Actinomycetota > Actinomycetes > Mycobacteriales > Pseudonocardiaceae > Lentzea > Lentzea alba_A. The sequence continues at coordinate 113,850 of NZ_JAJAEG010000005.1, read as the reverse complement.
CGCTGGAGAACTGCGCGTCCGGTGCGATGCGGATGGACTACGCGTTGCTGTCCCGGATGCAGCTGCAGTCCACCAGCGACCAGCAGGACTTCCTGCGCTACCCGCCGATCGCGGTGTCCGCTCCGCTGTCGGTGCTGCCCGAGCAGTGCGCGAGCTGGGCCTATCCGCAGCCGGGCATGGCGCCGGAGGAGTTCGCGTTCGCGTTGTGCACCGGCATGCTCGGCCGCCTCTACCTGTCCGGGCGGGTCGACCACATGGCGGAGAGCCAGCAGGCGTCGTTGCGAGCCGCGGTCGAGGCGTACGAGGAGATCCGCTTCGACCTGTGCAACGCGGTTCCGGTGTGGCCACTGGGTTTGCCGCGGTGGAGCGACCACTGGCTGAGCCTCGGCCTGAGGTGCGATGCCGTCACGTACCTGGCTGTCTGGCAACGCGGCGGCGACCAGCTGAACGTCACGTTCCCGTTGCCGCACCTGTGTGGCGCGGACGTCGACGTGGAGGTGCTCTACCCGGTCCACCTGCCGGCCTGGACGGCCAGGTGGGACCGCGGCAACGGCGCACTGACGCTCAAACCCACCCGTGCCGACGCGTCGGCACGGATCTTCCGGATCAGCCGCAAGCTCCCCATCCCCGCTCCCACCGAAGGAACAGCGCGATGAAGAAATGGATCAGCGTTGCCGCGGCACTGGTGCTGACGTTGAGCGCGTGCAGCGACCCCGGCGCGGACAGCGCCACCTCCGGCCCGGTCACCTGGCCCGATCCGATCGCCTCGCTGAGCGGGACGAAGCTCACCGTCTGGGCGGCGCAGAACAGCAACACCGTGCCGGAACAGGTGGTGGCGGCGTTCGAGAAGGCCACCGGCGCCGACGTGGACGTCGTGACGATTCCCGACCCGTACGAGCAGGGCGTGCAGACCAAGGTCGCGACCGGTGACAAGCCGGACCTGGCCTTCTGGCAGCCCACCGCGTCGATGCTCACCGCGATCAACGCCAAGACGAACCTGCAGCCGCTCACCGACGCGCCGTGGCTGCCGAAGCTGGCGCCCGAGTTGAAGGACATCACCGGCATCCTCGACGGCACCCGCTACGCCACGCTGGTCACCAGCCCCGCCGTCGAGGGCGTCTACTACAACAAGGAGGTCTTCGCCGCCAACGGGATCACCGAGGTGCCGAAGAACTTCGACGACATGATCACCCTCGCGCGGTCGCTGAAGGCCAAGGGCGTCACGCCGTTCTTCGAGATGGCCGGCGACCGCTGGGCGACCCAGTGGTGGGTGCAGGTCCTGCTCACGGACGAGGCGAAGAACGGCCTGTGGGACAAGGTGAACCAGCGCCAGACCAAGTTCACCGACCCCGTGGTGCTCGACGCGATCAAGAAGTACAAGTCGTTGATCGACGAGGGGTTGTTCAACGCCGACGTCAAGACCGCGAAGTTCGAGGACCAGGGTGCCGCGCTGCTGGACGGCAAGGCCGCGATGGTCGTGCAGGTCAACTCGTTCTTCGGGCAGCTGCAGGCGAAGTCCGACACCGCGACGCTCGACCAGAAGATCGGGTTCTTCCCGATCTCGCCGTCCGGGCACGTCGGCACGTTCATCCCGGACCAGTCCAACGCGCTGGTCGCGTTCCGCACCGGTGACGCCAAGCGGGAGGCCGCCGCCCGGCAGCTGCTGGCGTACTGGATGGGTCCTGGCTACGCGGACTTCGTGAACGCGCGCAAGACCGTCTCGTTGCAGCCCGCGGTCGCGAACCCGGCGGGGGTGCCGAAGGCGTTGCTCGACGTGCACGCCTCGCTGGGCACGGCGGTCGGGTCCATGCAGGCGCTGGCGGTCGCGAACCCCGACCTCTACATCAACCTCGCCGACATGATCGTCGGGACGATGACGCCCGAAGAGGTCGCGAAGTCCACTCAGGACCAGTTCGACCAGCTCGCCAAAGCGGCTGGGGCGCCGGGCTTCTGATGACCGTGCACCGGCAGACACATCCCCTGTGGTTCCTGGCGCCGGCTTTCGCCATCCTGCTCGTGTTCTTCTTCCTGCCGACGCTGTTCAACTTCGTCTACGCGTTCACCGACTGGTCCGGCTTCAAGAGCGCGATCAACCCGACCGGGCTGGACAACTTCACCCAGCTCGCCTCGGACGGCACGCTGCTGCGGGCCGTGCGGATCACGCTCGTCTACGCGGTGCTGGTCGCGGTGTTCCAGAACCTCTTCGGGTTCGGGCTCGCCGTGCTGCTGGAACGCGACAACTGGCTCAACCGCGTGGCGCGGGTGTTCTTCCTCGTGCCGGTGCTGATGTCCGCGCTCGCGGTGGGTTACGTCTTCCAGGCGTTGCTGAAGCCCCATGGCAGCGTCAACAAGCTGCTCGGCATCGACTACGCGTGGCTGGGTGACACCACGTGGTCGATCGTCGTGGTGGCGCTGATCCACGCGTGGAAGTGGATGGGCCTGTCGATGCTGATCTACCTGGCGGGCCTGAAGACGATCCCGGAGGACCTGCTGGAGGCCGCCCGCATCGACGGTGCCTCGCGTGCCAGGGCGTTCTGGTCGATCCGGTTCCCGCTGCTGGCTCCGGCGGTGACGTTCAACGTCACGACGGCGCTGCTCGGGTCGATGAACGGGTTCGACATCGTCCAGGCCACCACGGGCGGAGGACCGGCCCGCACCACGGAGATCCTGAACATCTTCATCTACCGCACGTTCGGTCAGGGGCTGTTCGCGCAGGCCACCGCGATGAGCCTGGTGCTGTTCCTGCTCGTGGCGCTGCTGGCGTTCCCGGTGATCCGCACGCTGCGCCGGCGGGAGGCGATCCTGTGAGGAAGCTGCAGCCGTTCGCCGCGATCGCGCTTGTGATCGTGCTCATCGGCGCGCCGCTCTGGCTCGTGGTCGTCACCGCGGGCAAGTCTCAGGGGGAGGCGCTCAACCCGGACCTGTCGTTGCCTCGCCGGTGGCAGCTGCTGGAGAACCTGCGGCAGGTGTGGTCGGACGGCGAGGTGCCTGCCGCGTTCTTCGGCAGCCTGCTCGTGGTCGTGCCGACGGTCGCGGCGCTGCTCGTCTTCGGCTCGATGGCCTCGTGGGTGCTGGCCCGACGCGCAACCCGGCTCAACGCCGTGCTGTACGCGTTGGGGATCAGCGGGATCGTGCTGCCGCCGGCCGTGGTCACCGTGGTGTTGCTGTTGCGCCAGCTCGGGCTCGCGGGCAGCGCGGTCGGCATGATCGGCGTCTACACGGGCATCTACCTGTCCACGGTGATCTTCTTCGTCACCGGTTTCGTGCGCACGATCCCAGCCTCGCTGGAGGAAGCGGCCCAGATTGACGGCGCCGGGCCGTTCACCGTGTTCTGGCGGATCGTGCTGCCGTTGCTGCGGCCGGTGCTCGCCACCGCCACGATCCTGATCTGCCTCTACGTGTGGAACGACGTCTTCTACGCCTTCTTCGTCATCGGCGGACGAGTGGACACGTTGCCGCTCAACCTGTTCCGCGTCGCCAGCGCGGGCCTCTACCTCAACAACTGGCACCTGATCTTCGCCTACGTCGTCCTGATGAGCCTGCCACTCGTCGTCGTGCTCGCCGTCGCCCAACGCAAGATCATCTCCGGCATCACCGGCGGTGCGGTCAAATGATTGGAGTCCCGATGCGTCTCCCTGCCTGCGCGGTGGTCGCCGCGTTAGCGCTGACATCGCTGTCCCCACCTGTCGCCGTCGCGGCGACCGAAACCCTGCGCGTCGACCTGGCCTCGTCGACGGGCGCGTTCCACGGCGGTGCCACCGGCATCCTCTACGGCCTGGGTGATCCCGGTGTGCCGTCGCACGATCTGATCGCGGGCATGCGGCCGCGCACCATCTCGCAGAAGGCCCCGGACGGCGACCAGCACCCGAACGGCGACGCGCTGAAGATCGCCGACAGCTTCTTCGCGGCCGGCGGCACCGACGTTCACATCTACGCGCAGGACATCTACAGCAAGTGGCCGTACGAAGACCTCGGCATCGACGACTACGTCGCCCGGTTGCGCCCGCAGCTGGAGAAGGTCGCGCTGCGCCCGGACCGCGACCGGTTCGTCTGGACGATCTTCAACGAACCCGACGGGATCTGGTACTCGGACTGGGCGAACAAGAAGGAGAAGTTCTTCGCCGACTGGGCGCGGGTGTACCGGTTGGTCCGGTCCGTGCTGCCCAACGCCCGCATCACCGGCATCGGCGAGACCCGCTACCGCCCGGACCACCTGCGTGAGTTCCTGACGTATGCCAAGGCCAATGACGTGCTGCCCGACATCACGACGTGGCACGAGCTGGACCCGGACTCGCTGGCGCTGTATCGGGGTCACTACGCGGACTACCGAGCGATCGAACGCTCGCTGGGCATCACGCCACGCGCCATCAACATCAACGAGTACTCGAACCGCCGCGACACCTCGGTGCCCGGCCAGATGATCCAGTGGATCACCATGCTGGAAGACACCAAAGTGGACGGTCAGCTGGCGTACTGGTCCATGGCGGGCAACCTGAGCGACCACGCCGTCCGCGCGGGCCGCGCCAACGGCGGCTGGTGGCTGACGAAGTGGTACGCCGACCTCGCGGGCAACACCGTCCGCGTGACGCCGCCCCGGCCGAACACCAGGGACACGCTGCAGGGCCTGGCAACCCTCGGCAAGGGCAGGGCCACCGTCCTGCTCGGCGGCACCGCGAACGCCGTGGACGTGGCCGTGACCGGGCTGGACCGCCGCGTCTTCGGCTCCCAGGTCGACGTGCGCGTCTCGAAGACCACCTGGTCCGGCTACGAGGGCGACGCCGGCCAGCCACCTGTCGTGGCGGCTTCTCGCGTACGCGTGACTGACGGCCGCGCGACGGTCAAGGTCCCCGGCGGTGATCCACTCGCCGCCTATCAGGTGGTCATCACGCCTGCCGCGGGTGCTGCTCCGGTTTCGAGCGCGCCGTGGCAGGCCAGCTACGAGGCCGAGCTCGGCACGGTCGAGAACGCCACCGTCTACACGCAGGACGACGGCTCCGGCTCGTGGGACATGGCCATGCGCTACACCACGTCGGGCCGCAAGGACGTCGGCTCGATGAACAAGCCTGGTTCCCGCGTCACTGTGAGCGTTGACGTTCCGCGCACCGGGGCTTATTCGCTCGGAGTCCTCTACGGCACCAACGCTTTTGTCGGCCAGCAGGCCCTGTACGTGGACGACGCGCACATCCGCGACCTGACCCTGCCCGCGACGCTGGGCTGGACCTACCGCGGCAGGTACGACACGCCTGTCCAGCTCACCGCGGGCACGCACCGGATCTCGTTGCGCACCAGCGGCCCCGGCGGCTTCCTCGGCGGTGCTTCGGACATCACGCTGGACCGCCTGGACCTGACCGAGGTGACCGGTCCGGAAAGGACGGTGTACCCGCTGGCCGACGCCCGTGGTTCCGCTGTGCTGCGCGCCGGCGCCTCGGTCACGGCCTACGTGTCGGCCGCCGAGGACGGCTACTACCGGCTGTCGACCGCGTTCACCGCGACCGGCCGCGGCAAGCTCGGAGTCAGCCTGTCCGGCCGCCGAGCGACCGACCTTTCCCTTGCCTGTGCCGGTGCCTACTCCGGCAGCACGACCGTGCACCTCAAGGCGGGCATCACCGAAGTGGTGCTGTCCAACGAGGGTGGAAGTCCTCTTGTGGCGGGCACGTTGACCGCGGAACGCGATGTCGCGGCCGACCGCAACGCCGTCCGCGTCGAAGCCGAGGCGGGACAACTCGCCGGAGGTGCCGCGGTGACCTCGGGACGGTGGGCCTCCGGCGGTTCCTACGTCGGATGGCTCGGCAACAACGGCACGCTCACGGTTCCTCGCACGGGCTTTGAGGGCCCTGGCAAGTACAACCTGACCGTCGGCTACGCCCATGCCGACAAGAACACCGGCCATCCCTACAACACCGACATCATCACGCGGACGTTGGTGGCTACCGAGGCGGGCGGCAAGGCGACGAGTGCGCCCTACCGCCACAACTACACGTGGGACGGGTTCTGGGCGGAGACGTCACCGCTCGACCTGACCACCAGGGGAGGCGCGCTGACGTTCGGCAACCCCGCCGCGTGGGGCCCGAACGTCGACTGGGTCCAGCTCGCCCCACTGGTCGTTTCTTCCACGGTGACGCGCCGGTAGTCGCTGCGAACCGGCCGGGCGGCGCGCCCGGCCGGTTCGTCTACGACACGCGAAGGCCCCGCCGCAACGCCTCCACCTCGTCAGCGAACATCCGCCGTGAGATGGCCGCGCTCTCGACGAGCGCGGAACCGTGGAACGTGCCGGGGTACAGCCGCAGCTCGGCCTGCACACCCGCGTGCGACAGCCGCCGCGCGTACTCGATGCCTTCGTCGCGCAACGGGTCGAACTGGCAGACCGTCACGAACGCCGGCGGCAATCCTGCCAGGTCTTCGGCACGGGCGGGCGCGGCGTACGGCGAGACGTCGTTCTCGCTGCCGAGATAGCTGGCCCAGCTGAAGACGGCGTTGGGCCGGTTCCACAGCGGGGTGTCGACGTACTCGCGCATCGACGGCGTGTCGAGGCGGTCGTCGAGCTCCGGAATGCCGAGGTACTGGAAGGAGAGCGCCGGCCCACCCCGATCGCGCGCCAGCAGCGCCACGCCGGCCGCGAGCCCGCCACCCGCGCTCTCACCGCCGACGCCGAGCCGTTCCGGGTCGATGCCCAGCTCACTGGCCTTGGCGGCGGTCCACTGCAGGGCCGCGTAGCAGTCCTCGACCGGGGCCGGGAACGGGTGTTCGGGCGCGAGCCGGTAGTCGACGGACACGACGACGATGCCGAGCTCGTCGACCAGGCGCAGCACGTGCGCGTGGAACATGTCGAGGTCGCCGAGGACGAACCCGCCACCGTGGACGTACAGCAGGCCCGCCGACGGTTCTGCGGCGTTCGCCGGCGAGTAGATCCGCACCGGCACGTCGGGCGCGCCGGACGGACCGGGCACCGTGGTGTCCCGGACGTCGATCTGGCTGGTGGGCTCGTACGTGGGCAGCGCGCCGAGCATCTCGGACTGGCGGGCGCGGACGGCCAGCAGCGCGTCGTAGTCGGGCAGGCTCACCGCGGGCATCATGTCGAGCCAGGGGAGCAGCTCCGGGTCGATGGCGTAGCTCATGTCTCGATCCTCTGCTCGCGGCTGGGGCCCAAGCATCCGACACGTGGCGGGGAGTTGGCACGCTGGACTCGCCAGGTGGCGGTGTACGCGTGGAGGGGGCTCGTCGTGCGGTGGTGCAGATGTCTGGCCCTTGGACGTGTCGGGCTTGCCACGTGGCGATGCAGGCGTGTGGCACGTGATGAGGGCGCACCGGCCCTCCCACGCGGCAGGGCAGCGGGTGGCCATCGTGCTCGGCGGCCGGTTGACCGGTTGGTCGCCAGGCGTCGCGACGCACCTGCTCAGCGGCCGTTCTGACGGCTATCGTGACGTCATGAAGGGCCTGTTGCTGCGCCTGTCCGGACTGGACGCCGACGCCGAGAGCGCGGTGCGGGTGATCGGGTTCTTCGACCGCCTGATCACCGAGCGCGCGGGTCTCGACACCCTGGTGCGCAACACGGCCGAACTGGCGGGATGCCCGGTCGGCCTGCACGCGCCGGGGCAAGGTCTTTCGCTGCGTGCCGACACGGGTGCCGGTGTCACCGTGGCCAAGGTGCCCCCGCGCGCAGCCGTCCGTCCGCTCGAAGGCGGGGTCGTCGTCTGGGTTGCCCGCGAAGGAGCGCCGGCACCGCTGGACGACATGTTGCTGGAGCGGTTCGCGATCGCCGCCGCCGTGCTGCTGGACCACTCCAGCGTGCCGTTGCCCGAGCTCGGCGATCCGGCGCTGGTGGAGCTGGTGCTGTCGGAGAACGTTGGCACCGCTGAACGATCGCGCGCACTGCACCTGCTCGGCATCGCCGCCACGGCACCGCTGCGAGTGCTGGCGACGACCGGTGACGTCCCCGGACGGTCGGTGCTGCTGGGCGGCGTGCGGGCGGTGCTGAGCGCGGAGGTGCCGCAAACTTCCGGCGTCCGCATCGGCGTCGGCCCGCTGGTGCCGGCGATCGACCTGGCGCGGTCCTGGCGGGCCGCCCGGACCGCCTACCGGTACACCGCTGACGTCGAGCCGGTCGTGTGGTGGGAACGGCTCGGCGGACTCGCTCCGCTGGCCGAACGGCTCGACGACGCGGACGTTGCCGCGATCGAGGACGTGCGCGCGCTCGATCGGCTGGCCGCGGAACCGCACGGCGCGGACACCGTGGCGGCGCTGGATGCGTTGTGTGCTACCGGGTCTGTGCGCAAGGCTGCGGCGGCGGTGCACCGGCACCACAGCACGATGACCGCGCGGCTGGCCCGGGCCGAGTCGGTGCTCGGGTTCGAGATCGACTCGGCGCCGGGCCGGTTCAGGCTGCACCTGGCGCTGATGCTGCGGCGCCTGCGGGAGAACTGAGTTCAGACGAGACTGCCGACCACGACGAGGTCTGTCGCGGCACCGGTGATCGTGGACCGGGCGGCGTTGAGCAGTTCGTCGAGCAACATGAGCCGGAGCGAGTCCTCGGTCGTCGGACTGGCCCTGCCCCTGAGCCGCCCGTGAATCGCACGACTCATGTGCGGTTGCACGATCACGACCTCGGTGCGGCGAGACGAGTCGCGTGCTTCGAGCGCGTCGAGGAACTCCGCTCTGGACCCCGACCGCACGCCCAGATCCCAGCACGCCGGCCTGTCGAGGCTCGGGGCTGAGAGTCTGCTCTTGAGCAGGTCCGGCTGGGTGTAGACGAGGTTCTTCAAGGCCTGGCTGACCACCACCTCGAACGGTCCGAGGGCGACCCGCCTGCGCGTGGCCGCGCTCCTGGCTCCCTTGACGTGGATCAGGCTGAGGTCGCCACTCGTTGAGACGTAAAGGAAGTCTGCGGTTTCCCCGGGACCGTCGTCGCAGATCAGCCAGCCGTCGCGGTACCTGTTGACGACCCAGGCGAACAACGAACTGTCACCTGGCTCAGCGATCTGGTCGTGGATGCTCTGAGGATCCCGGAACGGAGGCTTCTCCCGTTCGATCTTGTAGCCCGTGAAGTCCTCGAAGGACCAGTTCGGGAACGGGAAGTCGCGGGGCCGCTCCGCCCAGATCCGTCCGTGCGCCAGCGTGTGGCCGGAGCTGTAGTAGACGGTGAGCAGCTCGTCCGCGTACTCGAGTGCGCTGAGCACCTGCCGGACCGGCTCGGGATCCGTCGGCGCGCCGCAGTGGCCGATGTCGAGGGTGAAGCGGGTGTCCTCGGCCTTCGGCCCTCCCTTCAACTGTCCGCTGATGGCGTTGTTGAGCCCCACGTCGATGCTGAACCGAGCAGAGTCGGGACGTCCCGTGACGTCGAGCACGGCGTTCTCCAGCAGTGCGGCGGCGTCGAGCAGGTCGGGTGAGGCGTCCGGCCGGAGGTGCGCGGCCGGCACCGCTCTGACCTCGTAGGCCCCGGTGACTCCGGCGAGGTCGAAGATCTCCCGTGCGAAGTGGGGGAAGGCCTCCTCACCGCTACCGGCCGCGAGTTCCTTCTCGATCAGCCCGAGCAGTTCGCACACGGCGGTGACGAACGTCGGGAAGTCCGGTGCGGCCTTGAACCACGCGGAGGACTCGCCGGGTGTGCTGCCGACGATTCCCTTGAGCACCAGCCGATCGGGCGATTCGGGTAGCTCTGAGCGTGCCGCGCCCACCGCGTACGAACCGTCGTCAGCAGGGCTGATGGTGTCCTGCAGTCGCAGGCCTCCGGTGTTCTTGATGTCGGGCTTCGTGGTGCGGGGCTGGTGCACACCGCGCAGCCAGAGGCTCTTTGCGTCACCTCGGTGCAGCGCACCCTCCAGTACTCGCGGCGGAATGCGCTTGAACGGTGGCTTTGGCGCCTTGTCCAGCCACCGCTGCAGGCGGTCGTGGGATCCGGTGTCGCAGTGCACGGCGATGAGGCGCCGCCGGCGCAGCGCGATCGTCAGGCGGTGGACCGTGTCCTCGAAACCGGCATCCGAGGTGGCCCATGTGGGTCGGTCCCGCTGTTGCCGTACGAATCCCGTGAGCTGGTCGACGTCCTCCGCCGCCTGCCCGACGTCGAGATCGTCGCTGGTCGCGACGATCTCGACCTGGCGCCCGGATCGACCGCGGCCCGGCGTGATGAGGTGATCGCGGAGTTTGCCGAATGCCGCAGGCAGATCGTCCGCAGTGCACTCGAGCACGGTGACGGACACGTACGGACAGACGGTCATCCAGTGCAGAACTCGCGCATCGCCACTCATCGCACACCTGCCGCCCACCCGTCACGTCGCGTCATGTCGACCGGTTGTTAACGCTAACGTGACTATTGACTCGAACCAGGCGGCGATGCGGTAGTCCTAAGTGGAAAGTGACCACTTTCTGTCCACTAGTACTTCCGGTTCAGGCGACCGACCTCAGGCGACTTCCTGTGCCCGCGTGCCGATCTCCTGCCGGAGCAGGCGGGCCTGCCTGGGCATGTTCCAGCCCAGCACACCGATCACCTCACCGTCGCGCCGGTACTGCGCGACGAAACGACGTTCGGCCACGTCGCCGTCCACAACGGACACCTCGGCGTCGGCGGAGGGCGTGCCGTGGACGTGGATCTTCGCGTCGAACTGGTCGGTCCAGAAGTACGGCACCGGCAAATAAGGCTCGCCGGCGCCGAGGATGTTCGCGGCGACGGCGATGGCCTGCTCGATGGCGTTGGTGCGGTTCTCCAGGCGCACGAGGCGGCCGAGTGTCTCGTGGTGCCAGCGCGCGACGTCGCCCGTGGCGTAGATGCCGTCGGCCGCGCGGCAGCGGGAGTCGCAGACGACACCGTTGTCAATCCTTAGTCCGCTGTCCTGCAACCAATCCGTCGCCGGCGCGGAGCCGAACGCCACCACCACGACGTCGGCGGGCAGCACCTCGTCCGTCTCCAGCCGCACACCGGTGACCCGGCCGCGAAGCGAGACGAGCCCTGCCACGGCGACGCCGAGCCGGAGATCGACGCCGTTCGAGGCGTGCAGGTCGGCGAGCAACCCGGCGGCGAGCGGCCCGACCTGCAGTGCCAGCGGAGCGTGCTGCGGGCCGACCAGGGTGACCGCGACGCCCATCCCGCGCGCGGTCGCCGCGATCTCGGCGCCGAGCACACCGTCCCCGACGACAACGACCCTGGAACCGTCAGTCAGTTCGGACCGCAGCGCCAAGCAGTCGTCCACGGTGCGGAGCGTGTGCACGCCGGCCAGCTGATCCTGCCCGGGAAAGGTGCGCGGCCGCAGCCCGGTCGCCACCACGATGTTCGACGCGGTGAACACCCGGCCGGACGCCGTGCGGACGCTCCGGCCGGCGACATCGAGGCTCACCGCGGCATCACCCAGCACGAAGTCCAGGCCGTTCAACGCCTCCACCGGGCGCAGCTGGGCCTTCTCGGGCGCCCAGTTGCCGGACAGGACCTGTTTGGACAGCGGCGGCCGGTCGTAGGGGAGATGCCGTTCGGCGCCCAGGACCGTCACAACACCGGTATACCCCTTGCGGCGCAACGCTTCCGCGGTGGCGAGGCCTGAGGCGGAGGCGCCGACGATCAGCGTGCTCATTCGTGCACCGCGATCGCGGCGGCAGGGCATACGCTGGCGGCCTCGCGGACCAGGTCGTGCAGGTCCTGCGGCGGCGCCTCGTCCAGCAGCACCACGATGCCGTCGTCGTCGCGCTGGTCGAACACGTCCGGCGCGAGCAGCACGCAGGTGCCCGCTCCGCAGCACTTGCCCTGGTCCACGGTGATCTTCATGAGCTTGGTTCCTTCACGAGTCGTTGGTGACCGGGGCCCGCCACAGCCCGGCAAGGGCGTCGATCAGGCCGGTCGCGGCCTCGTGCCAGGTGGCACGGGGCGTGGGGATGTCCTCGGCGAGTGCGCGTTCCCGCTCGGCGATCATGTGCACGAGCAGCTGACGCGCCATGTCCTTGCGCTCGGCGCGCACGTCGTCGGGAAGGTCGGGCAGCGAACTGTCCAAACCGGACAGGACGCGGGCCAGGGACGGCGTCTGCGTCTCCTCGACCAGGATCGGGCGCAGGACGGGGTCGGTCATGACCTGCGCACCGAACCTGGCGAACCAGGTGGGGCTGCCCACCGCGGCGAGGTGGTCGGTGACGGGCCGGACGAGACAGGTGAGCCAGTCACGCAGCTCGGTGCTGTCACCCGTCTCGGCGACCATGCGCGCCCGGATCTCCTCGACCTGGGCGGTGTGCTTGCGCGCGATCGCCCGGACGAGGTCGGCCTTGGTGCCGAAGTGATAGCCGACGGCCGTGTTGTTGCCCTGCCCGGCAGCCTCGCTGACCTGGCGGTTCGACACGGCGAACACTCCGTCCTCGGCGAACAGCCGTTCCGCCGCGACGAGGATCGCCTCGCGGGTCTGCGCCGCCCTGGACGGGCTGTTGTCGGCCTTGGTCATCTCGTCACCATCGCACCGGTAGTTCCACGAGCCCGCCCACGACGAGCCCCTCGACTCGACGCAGATCATCCACTGACACCGCTAGCTCCAGCGACGGGAGCTTGCGCAGCAGCACCTCCAGCACGACCTGGAGCTCGGTGCGGGCCAGCGGCTGACCGAGGCACGCGTGCGCTCCGGCGCCGAACGCGAGGTGCTGGTTCGGGGTGCGGCGCAGGTCCATCTCGGCGGCGCGGTCGAACACCGTCTCGTCCCGGTTGGCCGCGCCCATGCTGCACATCGCGGTCGTGCCGGCGGGCAGCACGACGCCGCCGATCTCGATCTCCTCGGTGATGAAGCGCGACATGCCGAGGCCGCCGTTCGCGTCCAGGCGCAGCGCCTCCTCGACCGTGGTGCGCACCAGCGCGGGGTTCTCGAGCAGGTCCTCCCACAGCCGCCGGTCCGAGAGCAGCATCGCCACCATCTTGGTGATCATGTTCGCGGTCGTCTCGTGCCCCGCGATCAACAGGCCCATGCCGGTGGCGATCAGCGTCGTGTCGGACATCGGCTCGTCTTCCCGCAGCAAGGCGCTGAGGATGTCGTCACCGGGGTTCGCGCGCTTCGCGGCGATGTGGCCACCCATGTACTGCCAGAACTCGCGCTGGGCGGCGTCCATCTCCTCCTGGGTGAACTTGGTCATGCTGAGCATGACGTCCGACCAGTGCGAGAACCGGTCGCGGTCGGCGTCGGGCACGCCGAGCATGTCGCAGATGACCCAGACCGGCAGCGGGAAGCCGAGCGAGGCCTTGAGATCCGCGGGCGCGCCCTTGGCCACCATGTCGTCGACGAGCTGCTCGGCCATGGTCGCGATGCCCGGCCGCAGCGCGTTCATCCTCTTGGCGGTGAACCACTTGCCGATGCTGCGCCGCCACGTCAGGTGCCTCTCGCCCTCCTGGGGGATCGCCACCGCCATCTCGCTGTTGAAGATGCCGCCCGACTCGACGTCCGCCATCTTCGCCGCGTCGTCCTGAGGCGTCGGCCTGGTGAACCGCGGGTCCGACAGGATCTGCTTGACGTCCTCGTGCCGCAACAGGAGTGCGGCCTGGTCACCGCTTGCGAGCTGCACGTGCGCCACGGGGCACTTCGCCCGCAGCTCTGCCCATTCGGCGGGCGGTTCGAGCGCGGCGTCGGTCTCGAACGGGAAACGGGGCAGTTCGTCCACTTCGGACATCCGGGGTTCTCCTTCGTGGCGGGAGGTCTGTCACCAAGATGCCGAGAGTCTCGGATTAAGTCAAGCGACTGACTTAAGATTCCGTCATGATCGGAGAACAGGTACTTCCGCCGACCAGCCGGCAGGTCCAGCCGAACGTCGTGGTGGCCGTGCTCGCGCTCGGCGGCATCGTCGTGTCGCTCATGCAGACGCTCGTGATCCCGTTGCTGCCCGAGCTGCCGGGCCTGCTGGGGGCGTCGAAGGCCGACACGGCGTGGGTGATCACCGCGACGCTGCTGGCCAGCGCGGTGGCGACGCCCGTGGTCGGCAGGCTCGGCGACATGTACGGCAAACGCCGCATGCTGCTGATCAGCCTCGTGCTGCTGGTGCTGGGATCGGTGGTGGCGGCGCTCAGCTACTCGCTCGTGCCGATGCTCGTCGCCCGCGCGGTGCAGGGCCTGGCGGCCGGTGTCATCCCGCTCGGCATCAGCATCATGCGGGACGAACTGCCGGCCGACCGGCTGGGCTCGGCGACCGCGATGATGAGCGCCTCGCTGGGCGTCGGCGGAGCGCTCGGCCTGCCCGCGGCGGCGTTCCTGGCGGAGCGGAGCGACTGGCACGTCCTGTTCTGGACCTCGGCGGCGCTCGGCGTGCTGGTGCTGGTCGCGGTGCTGTTCTTCGTACCGGAGTCCGCGGTGCGCTCCGGTGGCCGCTTCGACCTCGTGGGCGCCTTGGGCCTGTCGGTCGCGCTCGTCTGCCTGCTGCTGGCCGTGTCCAAGAGCAGTGAGCTCAGCGCCGGCACCACCGCGGGGTTGTTCGGGGTGGCCGCGGTCGTGCTCCTGGTGTGGGGGTGGTGGGAGCTGCGGTCCCGGCAACCACTGGTCGACCTGCGCACGACCGCCCGTCCCCAGGTGCTGCTGACGAACGTCGCCTCGGCGATCTTCGCGTTCGCGATGTTCGCGATGTCGCTGGTGCTGCCGCAGATCCTGCAGCTGCCCGCCGCCACCGGTCACGGGCTCGGCCAGTCGCTGTTCGCCACCGGTCTGGTGCTCGTCCCGTCGGGGCTGGTGATGATGGCGATGGCGCCGGTGTCCGCGCGCATCACCACCGCGCGAGGCCCGAAGGCGACGTTGATCGTGGGGGCGCTCGTGGTCGCGGCGGGCTACGGCCTCGGTGTCTTCCTGATGTCCGCGGTGTGGCAGCTCGTCGTGGTCTCCGCCGTGATCGGCGCCGGGATCGGCCTCGCCTACGGCGCGATGCCCGCGCTGATCATGGGCGCCGTGCCGGCCTCGGAGACCGCTGCGGCCAACAGCTTCAACACGTTGATGCGCGCGATCGGCACCTCGGTCTCCAGCGCGGTGGCCGGTGCGGTGCTGGCCCATGTGGCCGTGCCGGGCAGCTTCCACCTGATCATGGCGCTCGGTGCGGCGACCGCGTTGCTGGCGGGTGGAGTGGCGGCGTTCCTCCCGGGCCCCTCCCGCCGGTAGCTCAAGTGGCCTGCCCACGGTCGTGGACAGGCCACGTCCTTCAGCCGAAGAACCGGGTGATCTCACGGGCGACGAAGTCCGGCTGCTCCTCGGCGAGCCAGTGCCCGGACCCGTCGACCCGCACGACCTCGAACTGGTTCGCCACGTTCGGCAGCGCCGCGAGGAACTGGTCGTAGGAGGAGATCGAGGCCAGCCCCAGCACCGGCGGCGTGAGCTTGCCGTAGGTCTTGCCGTCCGCGATGTCCTGGTGGAACGCCTGGTACCACCCGTTGCTGGCGCGGATGGCGTCCGGCGAGTTGTAGGCCCGCGCGTAGATCTGCCGCGCCCGCTCGTCGATCGCCGCGGGGTTGAACGCGGTGTTCGCGAACAGCCAGTCGACCAGGAACCGGAACCGCCCGGCCAGCAGCTGCTCCGGCAGCGTCTGGACCTGGTTGAACGCGAACCACCACAGGCTGAATCCGCCGGGCGGTGGCAGCAGCGGGATGTGGTAGAAGCCCTCGTCGGGGTGCAGCACGTCCATGAACGCGACTTTGTTGGTAGCGCTGGGGAAGTTGGCCGCGAACGCGAACGCCACCATGCTGCCCAGGTCGTGCCCGACGACGTTGACCTCGTCGTACCCGAGCTTGCGGACCAGCTCGTGGATGTCGGTGGCCATGGTCTTCTTGTCGAAGCCTCCCAGCGGCTTCTCCGATCCGCCCATGCCCCGCAGGTCCACCGCGATCACGCGGAACCTCGTCGCCAGCGCGGGCATGATCTTGCTGTACAGCCACCAGGTCTGCGGCCAGCCCGGCAGCAGCACGAGCGGCTCACCCCGGCCGCCGGTGACGTAGTGCAGGCGCACCCCGTTCACCTGCGCGTAGTTGTGCCGGAAGCCGGGTAAGTCGGCCTCCGGCGTCCTGGCTTCGGCGGTGGTGACGCCGGTGCTCGCCGCGAGTGCGGCACCCAGTGCGAACACTCCGCGCCTGTTCAACTCCATGTCCCTGCCCCCATCCGTTGCTCGGCGCCGTCATCCGAACAAGCGGCGCTTGAGCACGGGTGGAGGTCAGGGAACGAGGTGGTAGGCGACCGTGGGCCAGATCGTGCCTTTGATCTCGCGGTCCTCGTCGCGGGCGGGATCTCGGACGAACCCAGCGCGTTCGGCCACCTTGCGCGAGCCCGTGTTGTCGCGGTGCGTCCACAACCGCAGCTCGGTCACGGCGTGGTTCGCGAGGATCCACGTGACGAACTCGGTGAGCGCCTTGGTAGCCAGGCCTCGCCCGCGTGCATGAGCGGCGACGAGGTACGACACGTGGCCGATGCCGTCCTCGAAGTCGACGGCCACGTTGCCGCAGCGCTCGCCGTTGTCCTCGATGCAGAACGACGTGGTGCCGGGGTTGCCGGGAAGCGCTTCGATCGCTGCGGCGACCTGTTCGGTCGTGATCGTGGGCGGATCGGTGGTGTAGCGCTGGACCTCAGGGTCTCGCGTCGTCTCGGCGTACCAGGCCGCGTCCTCGACCGTCCACTCGCGGAGCTTCACCCGAGCTCCGCCGAGTCCGTGAGCCGCAGCTTGCGCCGCGCCCGCTGGTAGAACGTGGTCATGCCGAGCCGGACCACCCGAGCGGCGCCGGGCCGGCCGCGCAACGACACCCGCTCGCCCGCCTGCACGTACCCCGCGACCATCCCGTCCACCTCGACGGCCAGGCGGCCGCTGGAGGGCAGCAGGTCGAGTTCGACCTCGTCGTGGACCGACAGCACGATGCCACGGCTGTAGGCGGAGTGCGGTGCGGCCGGGGTGACGAGCAGGGCTTCGACCGACGGGCTGGTGATCGGGCCGCCCGCGGAGAAGCTGTAGGCGGTGGAGCCGGTCGGGGTGGCGACGATGACGGCGTCGGCGGAGTAGCTGACGAACGGCTGGCCTGCCACGCGGACGGCGACCCGTGCGCCGCCTTCGCCGGGGATGCGGACGACGGCGACGTCGTTGAAGGCGGTGACCTTGGCGCCGTTGAAGACCGCGTCGACGGCGATGCGGGGTTCGACGGTGAAGGCGTGGGCGTCGATGGCGGAGAGTGCCGCGGGGAGGTCCGGGACGTCCACCTCGGCCAGGAAGCCGAGTTTGCCCAGGTTCACGCCGAGGACCGGGGCGCGTTCGCCGTCTGCCAGGCGCATGGCTCGCAGCATCGTGCCGTCGCCGCCGAGGCTCACGAGCAGGTCGGCGCGGCGGCCCAGCTCCTCCGCGGAGACCGGGGTGGCCTCGCAGCGGAGTCGCTGGATCTCGTCTTTGATGCCGAGGATTTCGACACCGCGGTTGGTCGCCCAGCCGAGTATTGCCTCGACGGCGTCGGCTGAGTCGCGTTGCGGGTGCAGCACCAGGCCCGCGGTGTGCACGTCAGGCCTTCCTCAGTGGAGTCACGAAGCCAGTCTGCCGAATTCCCACGGGTCGTGTGCGCTGAAGAGCGTCACCTCGTCGGCGTGGTCGCGCGCGAGGGTGCGCAGACGGGATTGTGTGTCGACCCTCAGTCCGTGGTCGACCTCGGAGGTGGTCTGCACGATGTCGAGCACGGGGTGTGGTTCGGGGTCTTGGTCGAGTTCGCGGTGGTAGTAGTAGGCGTCACCGCAGTGCAGGAGCCAGCGGGTGCCGTCGTGCACTGCGATGCCGGCGTGGCCTGCGGTGTGGCCGCCCAACGGGATCAGCTTGATCTCGGGAGGCAACCCTTCCGGCTGGATCGCGGTGAAGCCGAACCACGAGTCGCCAGTGGAGTCGTAGGTGCGCCACTGTGGACCGTGCGCCCAGTGGGCCGGGCGGTAGCGGAACGACGGTGCTTCGGCGAGTGCCGCGGTCAGTTCCGCTTCCAGCACGTGCACGGTGGCCTGGGGGAAGTCCGGCAGGCCACCGCAGTGGTCGACGTCGAGGTGCGTGACGAGGACGTGCCGGACATCGGCAGGGGAGAAGCCCAGGCGTTCGATCTGGCGGATGGCGGTTTCCTCCTCGGACAAAGCGGGCTGGGCCATCTGCACCCAGGCCGCGCCGAGGGTCTCGTCGGGGTTGCGGACGTTGCCGAGGCCCAGACCGGTCTCGATGAGAGCCAGTCCACGGCCGGTTTCGACGAGCAGGCAGTGGTTCACGGCGGGGGCGCTGGGCAGACCTTCGTAGGTGGGGTCGACCTGGCGCACGGAACCGCAGTTCAGGTGGTGGATCTTCATGTGGACGAGGGTGCTACTTGAACCGCGGTTGAGGTCAAGACCTCGTCCTTATGGCCGATGTGGACGCTGCCGAACCGGCCGTTCGGCGTTCGGCGTTGACCTTGAGGAGGAGTTCGGCCGAGCCGCTCGTTCCTAGGTTGGCCACATGACCATCCTGCTCGCCGATCCGGTCGTGCGCGCCGTCCGCGTGCTCGACAACGGAGATCCTCTGGTACCGCTCGACTTCGCACCTCACGTGCTCGTGCGGGAAGGGCTCGCCGGCCGGCTGGTCGAGGCACGGGCCGCGTTGCCGTCCGGTGTGGACCTGCGGGTCATCGAGGGGCACCGCAGCATCGCCGACCAGAGCGCGATCATCGAGCGCTACACCGACGAGCTGCGCGAGTTGCACCCCCTCGCGGACGCCGTCGAGCTGGACCGGTTGTCGAGCCGTTTCGTCGCACCGCTGGCCGTTGCCCCGCACGTCGCGGGCGCCGCGGTGGACCTGACGCTGGTCGACGCGTCGGGCGAAGAGCTGTGGATGGGCACCGAGGTCGACGCGACTCCCGAGCAGAGCGACGGCGCGTGCTTCTTCGCCGCGCCCGTGGACGAGATCGCCCGCCGCAACCGGTCGGTGCTGGCCGCGGCGCTGAGTGGTGCCGGCCTGGTCAACTACCCGACCGAGTGGTGGCACTGGTCCTACGGCGACCGCTACTGGGCGCTGCTCACCCGCGCCGACCACGCCCTCTACGGACCGGTGGAGGTGCCTGCGTGGGCGCGCCCGTGACGACGATCCGCCAGGTCTCGGCCGCGCCGTCACTGGAGATCGACCTGGCCGCGGTGAGTGCCAACACCCGGCGGTTCGTGGAGCTGGCGCGCGGCGATGTCATGGCCGTGGTGAAGGCGGACGGCTTCGGGCACGGTCTGGGCGATGTCGCACGGACGGCGATCGCGGCCGGCGCGAGGTGGATCGGCGTGACCTCGCTCGCGGAGGCGGTGGCGGTGCGCGAGTCCGGTGTGGACGCTCCGATCCTGAGCTGGCTCAACCCGGTCGACGCCGATTTGTCCCTGGCGGTGCGGTACGGGATCGACGTGAGCGTACCGAGTCTTGAGCACCTCGCCGCGATCGATCAGGCCGCGCCGGTCCCGGTCCACCTGCAGCTGGACACCGGCATGAGCCGTGACGGTGCCTCGGCGAACTCGTGGCTCTCCCTCATGTCCGCGGCGCGCAGGGCGGAGGTGGCCGGCCGGATCCGGGTCGTCGGGGTGATGGGGCACCTGGCCTGCGCGGACACACCGGGACATCCCGCCAGCGCGGCGGGCAAGCGCGCGTTCTCCCGTGGCGTGGAGATGGCACGGCAGGCGGGACTGCGGCCGTCGGTGCGGCATCTGGCGGCCACGAGTGCCGCGCTCACCGACCCGACCACGCACCTCGACATGATCCGGATCGGGGCCGGGCTGGTGGGGATCGACCCGTCCGGCACGACGGAGCTGAAGTCCGCGTTGCGGTTCACGGCGCCGGTGGTGCAGGTGCGGCGGGTCGACGCCGGTACCGGTGTCGGTTATGGACATTCGCACGTCACGGAGCGGGCGACCACGCTGGCGTTGCTGCCGGTCGGGTACGCGGACGGGCTGCCGCGGGCGGCTTCCGGGCGGGGCGAGGTGTGGCTTGCGGGGCGCAGGCGGCCGGTCGTCGGGGTGATCTCGATGGACCAGGTCGTGGTGGACGTGGGGGACGACCCGGTGCTGCCGGGCGACGAGGCCGTGGTGTTCGGACCGGGTGACTCCGGCGAACCGACGGCAGAGGACTGGGCTCAATGGGCGGGGACCATCCCGCACGAGATCGTCACCGGGATCGGGGCGCGTGTGCGGCGAGCCGTCCGTTGGTTGACTCAATAACTTCAGTGTAGACCGAAATTAATGCCGACGAGTGCAGGCCTGCGTGCGGACAGGCCGACCAACACCGCAACGACTGGAGCAGAGCGATGAGGGGCATCAGGGTCGCCGTGATCGGCGGCGGCCAGAACTGCGAGCACGACGTCTCGGTGGCGTCGGCCGCCTCGGTGCGCAAGGCGCTCGACCCGGCCAAGTACGAGGCCGTCTCACTGACGATCGGCCGTGACGGCCGGTGGCACGGGCAGAGCGGCCAGGTGCTCGACACGATGACGTCCGGCAGCCTTGCCGCCGCGCTCGACGTGCTGGCGTCGTGTGACGTGGTGTTGCCGCTGGTCCACGGCCCGCTGGGCGAGGACGGCACGCTGGCCGGCCTGTGCGAGCTGGCGGGGGTGCCGTACGTCGGGTCACCGCTGCGGGCCGGTGCGCTCGCGATGGACAAGTGGGCCACCAAGCTGGTCGCGGAGGCCGTCGGGGTGCGCACGGCGCAGGGCAGGCTGGTGACCGACGCGTCCACTGTGGACTTCACAGGGCCGGTCGTGGTGAAGCCGGTGGCGGCGGGGTCGAGCTTCGGCGTGCAGCTGGTGGAACGCGAGGAAGACCTCGAACCCGCTGTGCGCCAGGCGTTGGAGCTGGACGACCGGGTGCTGGTGGAGGAGGTGCTGCACGGCCGGGAGATCGACATCGCGGTGCTCGACGACCCCGACGAGGGGCGCAGGACCGGGCCGCCGCTGGAGATCCAGGTCGCGGGGCTGTTCGACACGACGGTGAAGTACGACGGCAGTGCGCAGTTCGTCATCCCGGCGCCGTTGGCCGACACCGAGCTCAAGGCGCTGGAGGACTCGGCGCTGAAGGTGTACGAGGCGTTGGGGTGTCGCGGGCTCGCGCGGGTCGACTTCTTCCTGACGGAGCACGGACTGGTGCTCAACGAGGTCAACACCATGCCGGGCATGACGGCGGAGTCCCAGGTGCCCAAGATGTTCGCGGCAGCGGGTCTGTCCTATGCGGACCTGCTGGACAAGCTCGTGCGGGGAGCGATGAGGTGAAGCGGATCGCCGGGCTGGACGTGTTGCGCGGCATCGCGATCCTGCTGGTGATGCTGCGGCACGCGTTCCCGGACGTGTTTCCGGGTGCGGGTGTCGTCGGCGTCGTCGTGTTCTTCACCCTCAGCGGCTACCTGATCACCGGTGTGCTCCAGCGGGAGCTCGCCACCAAGGGCAAGGTCGACTTCAAGAAGTTCTACCTGCGGCGGGCGCGCAGGCTGTTGCCGGCGTTGATAGCGCTAACAGTGATCTTCGCGATCGTCACGCTGGTGTTCGACCCGCTGGGGGAGCGGGACAAGCTGGTCCGCACGGTGGCGGTGCTGCTGACGTTCACGGGCAACCTGCCGATCAGCGGGGTGAGCCCGGCGGCGTTCCACGGCTGGACGCTCGCGACAGAGGAGCAGTTCTACCTGCTGTGGCCTGCGTTGCTGGCGTTCGCGTGGACGAGGAACAAGGTCGGCGCCGCGCTGGCCGTGACGGCGCTGGCGGCACTCGCGGCCTGCACGGCGACTCTCGTCTGGCTGTGGCCGAACGCGGACAACGCCTACGCGCTGCCGACGTCGTGGTTCGTGTGTTTCGTGATCGGCGCTGCTGTGCGGCTCAAGGGCAAGGACGTTCCGCGCTGGGCGGTGCCGGTCGCTTTGGTCGGGCTCGCCGTCCTCTCGGTGATCCCGCTCCGCGGTCATGCGCTGACCTACCTCGTGGCGGGTCCGGCGATCGCGGGCTGCACGGCCGTTCTGCTGCTGACCTGGTCGAAGTGGGAGACGGTGTCCACGCCGCTGCGGCCGTTGGTGGCGCTCGGCGTGGTGTCGTACGGCGCCTACCTGTGGAACTACCCGCTGACGTTGTGGCTTCGGCCGGAGCTGGGCGCCGCCGCCGGACCGATCGCGGCGGTGCTCACGATCGTGGCGGCGGCGCTGAGCTGGCGTTACGTGGAGGAACCCGTTATGCGGCGAGGTAGCCGTTCACGAGATTCCGCCAGTTCTTCTTGAGCTTCCAGCCGGTGGGCGTGGTCGGGTCCAGGTGGTAGATGCCGTGCGTGCACTCGTTGGTGCCGTTGAGGCGGTAGGTCCACCACGCCCACCCGATGGCGTTGGTCTTGAAGGCGTCCAGCACCGTGTTGGCCTTCCCCAAGGCCACGTCGTCGGTGTCGCAGCCTTCGATGCCGACCTGGTTGATCCACATCGGCACGTTGTAGTCGCGGCGGAAGTCGGTGATCCGCTGGATCCGGTTGAGCGGGTACTCGAAGATGAAGTAGTTGCAGGTGTAGATGATCTTCGGGTCGATCGAGGTGTAGGACTCCTCCAGCTTGCTGCAGCTGTAGTTGTCGTTGGGACCCACCACGACCGGCGTGCGTCGGTCGATCTCGCGGATCGCGAGAGTCATCTCCTCGTAGAACTTCCGCACCGCCTCGTCGGTCTGGTTGATCGGCTTGGGTTCGGGAAGGATCTCGAACGCGCCCATGTAGGGCGTGTTCTTGAACTTCCGGACGAGGAACTGCCAGACCTCCTTGAACTCCTGCCTCTTCTCGGGCTTGGTCCAGAAGTTCTCACGACTCCCGTTCGCGCCCTGGCCGTAGTCCGAGTCGACGAACAGCGTGATCCACAGGCCGGCGGCGCTCGCCTGCTCGATGGTCTTGGTGAGCAGCGTCAGGTGTTCGTCCTTGATGTGGCTGGCGTTGTCCGGGTCGTCGTCGTAACTGTCGACGTTGTCCTTCCACTCACCCCACCAGCGCAACGGGATCCGCACCGAGTTGGCGCCCGCAGCCACGTGGTCGCCCGGGTCCTTCGGCTGAACTGTGCCCCAGTGCCCCCAGTTGTACCCCCGCAGCACGATCGGGTTTCCCGCCGGATCCACGACGTTCGCGCCCGACACGGAGAGACGTGCCGGTGCGGCCGCCGTTGCCGGGACGCTGCCGGTGAGCAGCGCCGCGGTGATCGACAGACCTAAGACCACCCGTCTCAGTTTCATGCTCTACCCCTCTCAAGGAAACGTTCGGGGCGGTACGTTGCCGGACCGGGAAACGGGCGCGGTTCGGGAAATGTTCGAAGAACGTCAAGATCGAGGGCTAACCTCGAACGGGTGCTGGACATCGGTGAAGTGGCCGAGCGGACGGGCCTGGCGCCGTCGGCTCTGCGGTTCTACGAGAAGAAGGGCCTGCTCGAATCGAGCGGCCGCAACGGTCTGCGCCGCACCTACGAGCCCGAGGTGCTGCACCGGCTGGAGCTGATCAACTGCGCGCGCCGGGCCGGGTTCTCCATCGCGGAGATCAGCCGGTTCCTGGTGGCCACGCCCGACGACACCGTTCTGCGGGCCAAGATGGCCGAGAAGGCCAAGGTCCTGGACGAGGACATCGCGCGGCTGCAACGGATGCGCGACAGCCTGGAACACGCTGCGACCTGCACGCATGAGCCGTTGGTCGAGTGCCCTGACTTCAAGCGGACGCTCGCGCCGTAGACGGAGGGCGATTCTTCACCGTTTCATTCTTCAGGCCTCTGACCTCGACCGTTAAGAACGTCCGCTCGCTGGACAGAGCGCATGAAGACGCTCGCGGTCGAGCGGAGGGGCGAACTGGGAAGAACAACGGCCTCGGCCCCTACAAGCCGCAGAACCTGTTCCCGCGGGACTGGATCAGCGGCGACGCGAACCACCGCGTGCCCGTCCAGGTCCTGCTGGGCGTGCTGGGGCAGGAGTCGAACCTGTGGCAGGCCAAGCGGCACGTGATGCCGGGCCAGACCGGAAACCCGTTGGTCGGCAACTACTACGGCGTCGACTACTACAACGACACCGGAGCCGACGACTGGAACATCAACTGGGCTGATCCGTGCCGTGGCACGGCTCGACGTGCCATGGCTGCGGGCGGCTACGGTCGTGCTGGCAGGAGCGTTGGTCGTGATCGCGTTGTCGTTCCACGATGACGCCAGCGCCGTGGTGCAGGTCAACCAAGTCGTGGTGGGAGCGGTGATCGCGCTGACTTCACTGGCGGTGGTGATCGCCGGCGGCGAGTGGCTCGGCTGATCAGATCCAGCCGAGGTCGGCTGCGGCCACCGCGGGCTCGCCACCGGCCTCGGTGAAGGCGGTGAGGGCGTCGACGAGCCCGCGTCGTTCGTGCTCGGGCATCTTCGCGACGATCCGGCCGATCGCCGTCCGCCGGCGTCGTGTCACGCCTCGCACGACGCGGCGACCTTCAGCGGTGAGTTCCACCACGACCTCGCGGCGCGCTGCCGGGTTGGTCTGCCGCGCCACCATCTCGGTGGCCACGAGACGGTCGACCATGCGCGTCGCGGTCGAGGGGTTGACGTCCAGCAGTTCGGCGAGCGCGGTGAGCTTCATCGCGCCTCTGCTGTCCAGGATGACGAGCATCCGGAACTGCGGCAGCGTGATCGTCTCCTCTACCGCGGCGAGTGACCGCGCGGAGACGGCGACCAGCAGACGCGACGCGGTGAGCACCGCGTCGGTGAGCGTGTCGACGTCGCTCGCGTCGACCTTGGGCCGGGACATGCCACAGTTCTACCGCAGTTGCCCCGGGTTGATCACCCCGCAGTTCGGGATACCTGCTGCGTGATGCCGCATTCGGTCGCAATGACCGTTTCGAGTGCGTCGAGCGCCGACTCCACCCAGGTGTTCACGTGGATCGCGGACGCACCTGGAGGGCCGATCAGCTGGACGGTCACCGCGCTGCGATCGTCGGCGAGGCGGAGCACCTGGAGCGTGCCCGAGCAAGCTGTGGTGGACTCGCTGCCCCACTTGACGCGGAGCCGGTCCCAGTCGATCCAGACTCGGCGCTCCAAGCCGAACTCGGCGTGGCGGCCCGGCAACCACACGCGGATGCGATTGGGGCTGGACAGCTCTATCTCAACGGAACCGGGCAGCCAGGTGGTCATGTTCTCGAGATCGGAGACGATGTCGAAGACGGCCTCCGCGTCGGCGGGCATGGAGCGGCTTCGGGTCAAGACGGCGGTCCTCTCGGCGGATTTGTCCCATCCTGTCCACATTCGCGCGGCGATGAACCTGACGAGTGGCTAACGATCGCTCGACGAAGGCAGTGGAGTCGTCGCGGTCGGTGTGGCGGGTGTGGTGCTGCTCGCGGGTGTCGGATGACGGCGTTGCGTCACGACGGGAGTCGGGGCCTCGCCGTTCGTGGTCGGTGGGCCCAGCGGCTCTGGTTCATCCTGTGTGGACACCCCGCACGCGGTGAGGGACAAGCACAACGCTGTGATGAGGACAGCTTTCACGTGACGGCCTCTGGAATCTCCACCACGAACC
Source organism: Lentzea alba (assembly GCF_047445655.1). Classification (GTDB taxonomy): domain Bacteria; phylum Actinomycetota; class Actinomycetes; order Mycobacteriales; family Pseudonocardiaceae; genus Lentzea; species Lentzea alba_A. The sequence continues at coordinate 88,412 of NZ_JAJAEG010000005.1, read as the reverse complement.
GGGCTCCGCCACCAGGGCGGTCCTCCACCCAGACCCGGCCGTGGTGGCGGCGCACGTGCTCGGCGACGAGCGCCAGGCCGAGACCGCTGCCGGTGTCTGCGCCGCGACTGCCCGCCCTGGTGCCGCGGGTGAAGCGTTCGAACACCTGAGCACGCATGTCAGGTGGGACACCTGGTCCCGCGTCGTCGACCTCCAGCCTGACGTTCCCGTTGTGGTGCAGCACTCCGAGCCGGATGGCTCCTCCGGCATGGCGTTCGGCGTTCTCGATCAGGTTGGCGATCACCCGGTCGAGCCTGCGCCGGTCACCGAGCACAACGGGCGGTGGTGATCCGATGACGATCTCCACGTCCTCGCCGAGCCGGAGCCCTGCCGCACCGCGCACGAGGCCGCCGACGTCGAGTGGTTCGAGTTCCTCCAGATCGCCGTCCTGGTCGGACCGGCTGATCTCCATCAGGTCGATCACCATGCGCGCGAACCTGTCCACTTCGGACGTGAGCAGACCGAGTGCCTTGCCGGCGGTGCCGGGTAGTTCGGCTTGCCGGCGGCGCAGTACGGCGGCGGCGTTCACCATGGTCGTCAGCGGGGAACGCAGCTCATGGCTGACATCGCCCGCGAATCGCGCGTCACGCAGCACGCGCTGCTCCAGGGCGTCGGCGGTGGAGTTGAAAGTGCGCGCGAGCGGCGCGAGGTCGGGATCGGCCTGGTCGGGCAACCGCGCCTTGAGGTCACCACCCGCGATGCGGGATGCCGCAGTGGTGAGCGCGGTCAACGGCCGCAACGCACGCCTGCTGGCCCACGCCCCGAGGGCTGTGCCGATCAGGCCGCTCAGCACCGCTCCGGCGATCAGCAGGCCGCTCAGGAACCGGAACGTGCGATCGAGCTGGACCAGCTGGAACAGCTCGACGTAGACGCCCCGCCCGTCGGCGAGGGCTTGGGCCACGGCGATCACCGGGATGCCGTCGGCACGCAGGCGCTGCCTGGCCGGGTGGCCGTCACGGGCCATCGCGAGCAGGTCGGCCGGCACGACGCCGGGGTCGACCTGACGGCCGCTGGTCACCACCTCGTCCGCGCGGAACAGCATGATCGTGGAGTCCGGATTCGTGGTCAGACCGGTCAGCAGTTCTGTCAGTCCGTCCGAATCCGTGCGCACGGCCTCCTCCACCAGCCGGAGGTTGACCTCGGCCTGTCGTGTCGTTGCCTGCACGCGTTGCCGCAGCATGTAGTCCGATGCGAGATTCCACGTGCCGAGTGCGATCAGGCTGGTGACGAGCAGCGAGCCGATGCCGAGTGCGGCGGCGACGCGCCAGCGCAACGAGGTGCGGCTCAACGACACTCTCACCGCGGTGGCCCGATCTTGTAGCCGGAGCCGCGCACGGTCAGCACGAACACCGGGTTGTCGGCGTTGTGCTCGATCTTGGTGCGGAGCCTGCGGATGTGCACGTCGAGCAGACGGGTGTCACCGTAGTAGTCATAACCCCAGACCCGTTGCAGCAGCTGTTCCCTGGTCACGATCCGCCCTCCCGACGCGGCCAGCTCGGCGAGCAGCCGGAACTCGGTGCGGGTCAGCCGGATCTCCTCACCGCCGCGCTGGACGACGCCCTCGTCCGGCCAGATCTCCAGGTCCTCGATGCGATGCGAGATGTTCTGCTTCGCACCCCCGCGGCGCCGCAACAGGGCTCTGATGCGGGCGGCGAGCTCACTGGCGACCAACGGTTTGGTCACGTAGTCATCGGCACCTGCCTCCAGACCCGCGATGACGTCGGGGGTGTCGGTTCGCGCCGTCACGATGATGATCGGCAGGTCTCCCTGGGCTCGCAGCGTCCTGCAGACCTGCAGACCGTCCACACCGGGCAGCATGAGATCGAGGAGGACGACGTCGTAGGTGTCGTTCTCCAATCGCCGCAACGCATCCTCGCCGGACACCGCCTCGTCCACGGCGAAGCCCTCGTCCGCGAGAGCGAGACCGAGCGCCTGACGGATCCGCTCGTCGTCATCCACGAGCAGCACGGAGAAATCCATGTCCCGCTTTTCCTCGTTGGTTTCAAGTGCTGCTTCTATCACGTTGTCATAGTCGCTGCATTCGATGCGAACCGCGCGCCATCGGAAGGAGTTCGTAAGGTTGCACAGTGCATGTTTCAGGCATCCTGTCGCGGCGGGTGTACGCCCGTCGCGGGCGCGTGCCCGCGCCAGCGTTTCCGGGGAAGGCCGGTGTCGGTGGTCGCACTGCGCGGCCGGCACCTGCCGCACCCACAACGAAAGGCCCGCACCAGTCGTGACAGGCATGCCGACCACGCACGAAGGCAGCACGGGAACCATCCTCGTGTGCGACGGCTGCGGACGGTCACGCCGGACCAGCAGCACCGGCCCGATCGCCTGGGATCTTCTGTGGCTGCAAGCGAACCTCGCGGGCTGGACCGGTTCGGATCGGGCGCTCGGTCCGCACTACTGCACGGTCTGCGCGGGTAACGAGTAGATAACATGTGCATAGTGCAATAATCGCGATCGCCTGAATCGTCCGTATCCCTTCGTGTCAGAGCACACGTTCGCCGTTGTTCGCGAAGGGAGATCCGGTGCTCACACGTCTCACACAGGTGATGACGGCGGTCGCGGTTCTTTGCTCGCTCGCCATGCCCTCCGCGTTCGCGCAGCCGGACTTCGGCCCGGACTACACGCCGACCCAGTTCGGCCCGATGGGACCCGCGGGCCGGGACATGCTCGTGAAGGTGCGGCTCGCCGGGCTGTGGGAGGGACCGGCGGGGCGACTCGGTCTGGAGAAGTCGTCGAACCCGAAGGTTCGGGAAGCCGGACGGCATCTGATCGCCGGACACGACGAGCTGGACGCCAAAGTCCTCGAACTGGGCCGCACGTTGAACGTCCCGCTGCCCACCGAAGCCAGCGCCGACCAGCGCGGCTGGATCGCCGAGATGACCAACGCCCCGGCCGGAAGCGTCGAGTTCGACCGCATCTTCGCCAACCGGCTGCGCGCTGCACACGGCGGCGTCTACAAATTCCTCGCGGTCGTGCGCACCGGTACGCGCAACACCTTGATCCGTGATTTCGCCAAGCGCTGCATGGAGGTCGTGCTCGACCACATCCAGGTGCTCGAGGCCACCGGAATGGTCGACTTCAACGACACCGAGGCGATCCCACTGGCCGCGATCGCGGCACCAGCGGCCAAACCCACCGCCGTCACCACCGTGCCGCAGTTCGCTCCGAACGTGCCCAGGACGCAGAACGTCGCGCAGGAGAACGAAAGCGGCGGCACCGACGCCCTGCTCGGACTCGTGGTGGTCGCAGCCGTCATCGGTGGGATCTACCTGTGGACGGTCGGCCGTCCGACACGTTCTCGGTCGTCACGACAATGAGATCACTTCGAAAGGACCTCGCAAGGTTGCACAGTGCGGGTTTCCTGCACACTGTCGACGCGGACACGCAACCGGTCGGGGCGAGTGTCCGCACCAAACCACTCCGGGGATACCGGGTGCCGGCCGGCGGATCGGCGGCCGGCACCCGCCTGGCGCGGTTGCGGGCCAGACCGCTCCTGTGACCGCGGCGTGAATGCGCCGACAGCGGTCATGACGAGGAGCTGGGATTGGGCTCGCACACCGTGCTCATCGGCTACAGCACCCGCGGCCGAGCTCTGCTCGCGGCGCTCTGCGGGGACGGGCGTGCGACGGACTTCACGGTCATCGACGCGGATCCTGAGCGGGTGGAGCAGGCAGTGCTCGACGGAGTGAACGTCGTGGCGGGCTCTGGCTGGAGCCTGCGCGTCCTCTGGGCTGCGGCGGCACACGTCGCGGACCACGTGGTCGTCGCGGTGACCGACGACGCCATGGCACTTCGCATCACCTCTGTGGTGCGTTCCCTGAACGAGACCGCAGTCGTCATCACAGTCGTGCGCCGAACGGAGCTGCGCGATCTCATCGAGTTCCTCGGGGCCGATCACGTGCTCACGGCGGACCAGGCCGACGAGTGGACGCTCACCGCGGCAGGCTCGGCGTTCGAGCACGTCGAGGTGCCCGACCTGGCATGGGTGGTGGCGGAACGGGCGGTGAGAAGCGACGAGATCGGGTGTGCCCCGCTGACGTGCGGGCACCAGGTGCTGGCCGTGGTGCGGGACGGCCGGCGCGTCTGGGCGGAGGATCCCGCGGTGGCTGCGCTGCGTGGCGACGACAGGTTGCTGGTGTTGAGCAGCGTGCCGGTCGGCGACTGAGTTCTGTCGATCTGGTTCACCGATGTCGGTGGCGACATGGCTGTACAGTGCTCTCAGGTGTGCCGGGAAGCCTGGTCGGCGTCTTCAACGACGCCTACGTGCAGGAGCTTCCATGGACACCGCGGTAGCGGGCACGGCAATCGGCCCGATGGTCATCGTCGCAGCCGACCAGTACGACGCCCATCCGGTCGTTCAAGACGACTTGGCAGCGCGCGTTCTGCCCCTCCCCGGACGTCTGGCCGCAGCGGCGGCACGCTGGCGCCCGGTGCGCAACGCACTCATCGCGGCGACGGAGAAGAAGATCCCCGGGCTGTGGGCCGGCATGCTGTGCCGCAAGCGGTACGTCGACGACCGTCTCGCGGTCACAGATGCGGAGGCAGTGGTCGTCCTCGGCGCCGGTTTCGACACACGCGGCTGCCGGCTCCGCGACAAGCAGCTGTTCGAGGTCGACCTGCCGTCCAACATCGAGAGCAAACGTGCCCGGTTGCGCGCGATCTTCGGCGAGGTGCCACCGAACCTCCGCCTCGTTCCGGTCGACTTCGAAAGCCGGCGCATCGATGACGTGCTCGCCGAACACGGCTACCACGCCGAACTGCGGACGTTCTTCGTCTGGGAGGCGGTCACCCAGTACCTGACCGAAGAGGCGGTGCGTGCGACGTTCGGCTTCCTCGCCCAGGCGCCTGCGGGTAGTGAGCTGGTGTTCACGTTCGTGCGCAAGGACTTCCTCGACGGCACCGCGCTGTTCGGTGGCGAGGAAGCCTACCGCGAGTTCGTGGTGAAGCGCCGTGTGTGGAAGTTCGGACTGCTTCCCGAGGAGGTGGCCGGGTTCGTCGCGCCGTACGGGTGGGTCGAGTTCGAACAGCTGGGGCCGGGGGAGTTCACCGAGCGCTACCTCGCACCGTCGGGTCGCTCGCTACCGGTCTCGGAGCTCGAACGCACCGTGCGGTGCGTCAAGGTCGTTGACCGATGACCCCGGTGATCCACGCGCGTGGTCTGACCAAGCGCTACCCGAACGTCACGGCGGTGGACGACCTGTCCCTCCGCATCACCGCGGGCGAGATCTACGCGCTGCTCGGCCTCAACGGCGCGGGCAAGACCACGACGATCCGCATGCTGCTCGGCATGGTGCGTCCCAGCAGTGGCACCGTCGAGGTGCTGGGCACGCAGGTGCGACCCGGCGCCCACGCCCCGTGGTCGCGGGTCGGCTACCTGGTGGAAACGCCCGCCGCATACCCGGAGCTCACCGTGAGGGAGAACCTCGCGGTCGCCGCCCGTCTGCGTGGCCTGACAGGTGGGCATCACGTGGACGAGGTCATCGAGCGGTTGCTGTTGACCGCGTACGCGGGCCGGCGGGCGGGGACGTTGTCGCTGGGCAACGCACAACGGCTCGGACTGGCCAAAGCGTTGCTGCACAAGCCGGAGCTGCTTATCCTCGACGAGCCCGCGAACGGCCTGGATCCGGCCGGTGTGGCCGAGATCCGCGACCTGCTGCACGAGCTGAGCCGCGAGCACGGCGTGAGCGTGGTGCTGTCGAGCCACATCCTCAGCGAGGTCGCGCGGCTGGCGACGCGCATCGGCGTCATCCACGGCGGGCAGCTCGTCCGCGAACTCGACGCCGGCGACCTCGCCACCCACCTGCGCCCGCGCCTGAGCGTGTCGGCCCGTGACCAGGCGGCGGCCGAACGCGCGTTGTCCCGAGCAGGTTTCAGTCCAATCAGGACGGAGACGCACGACATCGCCCTGCGCGATGACCGTGCGATCGCGGAACCCGACGCGGTCGCGACCGTGCTGGTCGCCGCGGGTTGTCCGCCGACCCGGCTCGTCGTCGAGCAGGACGACCTCGAGACGTTCTTCCTGCGGGTGGTGGAGTCATGATCAACGCGGTGGCGACCGAGATGCTCAAGGCCCGTCGATCCCGCGTGCCGTGGGTGACCGCGCTCGCGTTCACCGTGGCCGCGGCAGTGGGTGGCCTGTTCATGTTCATCCTGCAGGACCAGGAGCGTGCGCGATCGCTCGGGCTGATCGGGACCAAGGCCTCGCTGGTCGGTCGCGACGCCGACTGGCCCACGTACCTGGCGTTCCTGGCCCAGATCACCGCCGTCGGCGGCATGCTCATCTTCGGCCTGGTCTCGGTGTGGTTGTTCGGGCGCGAGTTCAGCCAGAACACCGTGAAGGACCTGCTGGCGTTGCCCACCGCGCGAACCACGATCGTGCTGGCGAAGTTCGTCGTGGCGGGCGCGTGGTGCCTGGCTCTGACGGTGCAGCTCGTCGTGCTCGGACTGGTGATCGGCACGGCGCTCTCGCTACCAGGGTGGTCTGCGGGGCTGGTGGCATCGGGAATGGCGACGGTCGCGGCGACTGCGGCGATGACCGTCCTGCTCACCACGCCGATCGCCTTCGCGGCCAGCGCCGGGCGCGGCTTCCTGCCCGGCGTCGGGGTGCTGATGGCCGCGATCTTCTGCGCGCAGGTCGTTGCCGCGCTCGGTTATGGGCAGTACTTCCCGTGGTCGGTGCCGGCGTTGTTGAGCGGCCTGGCGGGACCGGACCAGACGGTGCCCGGTCCGCTCGGCGTGCTGCTGGTGGTTCTCGTCGGCGCGGCAGGGGTGGCGGCGACCGCACTGTGGTGGCGCCACGCCGATCAGGACCGCTGATCTTGATGGAGTTCGCGGAGTCAGCCGAAGCGGTCGATCCGCCACCGCCGCGCGAGGTGGTCAGCCTCGTCCATTGTGGATCCTCTCCAGCTCGTGCACGGCGGCGCCGACGCCGTCCTCGGCTCGTATCTGCTCGCTGACCTCTCCTGCGCGCTGTCGCAGCGCCGGGTCACCTACGGCCTGGGTGATCGCTTCGGTCAGCGTGTCGACGGCGAGCTTTTTGTACGGAACGGGTTCTGGTGCGACACCAACCGCATGCATCCGCTGAGCCCAGTGCGGTTGGTCCGCGACGAACGGGCACACGACCTGCGGCACACCCGCGGCGAGCGCCGCTGCGGTCGTGCCTCCGCCACCGTGGTGCACGACAGCGCGCACCTGGCCGAACAGCCAGTCGTGCGGCACCTGGTCGACCACCAGGAGATCGTCCGACGAGCGCGCAGCGAGTCCGCCCCACCCGGTCGCGACGATCGCGCGCACTCCGGCTGCCCGCGCTGCCTCAGCGACGATGTCACCGGTGCGCTGCGCGTCTCGTCCCGCCATGCTGCCGAACCCGATGTGGACAGGTGCCGGCCCAGCGTCCAGAAAAGCCTGCAAGGCCGGGTCCGGCGACCAGCTCGCTTCACGCGGCAGGTACCAGAAACCGGTGGTGTGCACCGAATCCGGCCACGCGGGATCAACCGGCGTGACCAGGGAACTGAACGCCTGCAGAACGACGGCCCGACGTGGGCCCTGACCGAGTGGCAGGCCGAGGTCGTTGGTGCGCCACGCGTTGACGATGCCGGAGTAGGCGCGCATGGTCGCGGACACCGTCAGGTAGGTGGCCCGGTTGAGGAACCGGGGCAGCCGGGGCAGCGGCACCATCGGGCACGGGAACTCCGACGTCGGCACCCAGCCGGGTTGCAGCGCGGCGAGGACCGCGGGCACGCCGAGCATCTCCGCCGCGTGCTGTGCGGGGACGCTCGGCGTGTGCACCACGACATCCGCGCCGCTGGTGCGCGCGACCGCGCCGACATCGCGCAGCACGTCGGCCATCAACGGCTTGATGCGCCTGATGGTCGACAGGGCGGTGATCTTGCCGCGGACGCCGCGATACCCGCCCTCGATCACGTCCGCCAGCAGTGGATCTTCGAACAACCTGTTGGGGCCGTTGTCCAGTGGCGCGAACTCGACGTCCTGCGTCAGGACACTGGCGGCGAACGATTCCGGAGCGGCCAGCAGCACCTCGTGACCTGCCTTCTTGAGTGCCACCGCCAACGCCAGCAACGGCTGCACGTCTCCGCGTGTGCCGTGCGCGACCAGCAACGCCTTCACGACCTTGTCCTCTCATGGATGTCGGTGAACGCCGTCAGCCAGCGATCGTCGGCGAACAGGCCATGGGTCAACATCTCCAGGCCGGCACGGGCTCCGCGCACCGCGGTCGCGGTCTCGGCAGGGTCACCGCCCAGCAAGCGACCCACCTGGCTGCCAAGCACTAGTGGCGCCAGCAACCACGACACGTAGGTGACCGCTCGCGCCCTGGCGTCCGCTGTAGCGCGCACCCAGCCTTCCTCTTCGCCGATCGCGAGCCACGCCTCGGTGCGCTCGACGATCTCGGCGAACAGGGCACTGGCCGCGGGCGTGTCATCGAGCAACGCCCTCGCCAGGTAACGCCGGACCGGTGTCGCCGCCTGCAAGATCTCGCCCAAGGCCTCGGTGGCGGCCTCGCCGCCGCTGCGGATCGAGTCGAGGACGTAGTCGTCGCAAGCCTGCCGGAGTCCTTCCTTGGAACCGAAGTGGTGCACGACGAGCGCCGGCGAGACCCCGGCATCCGCGGCCACGGCGCGGACCGAGGTTCCGGCGATGCCGTCGGTGCCGAACCGGGCGAGTGCCGCGTCGCGGATGCGAGCCCTCGCCGTGAGATCAGTTGCTGAACGCATGTTCAAAGTATTGAACAGACGTTCAGCTCTGTCGAGGCCTGCCGGTTTGCTTTGAGAGGGCCTTTACGGCATCTTTGCGCGCGGAGCGCCGGGAAGTCTGGTCGGCAACGCTCATCACGGATCTCGTGGTGGGCCGGGCCGACGTGGACGGGGTTCGTTGATGGCGCTGGTTCTTGCATTCGGTGTGGTCCTGCTGATCAGCGTCTCGCTGTCGGGTCTCGCCGCCCGCACGATCCTGTCGACGGCGTTGATGTTCCTGGTAGCCGGTGCCCTGATCGGCCAAGGCGGTCTCGGGCTCGTCGACATCCCGTCCAACAGCGCGTTCGTGACCGTTCTGGCAGATCTCGCGCTGTTCACCGTTCTCTTCACCGACGGCCAGCGAGCCGGTCTGCCGGACCTGAAGCAGGGCTGGCGGCTGTCCGGACGGGCGTTGGGCCTGGCAATGCCGCTGACCATGGTCGGCATCGCCGTGCCGACGCACTTTCTGACGGGCCTCGACTGGACCACCTCGTTTCTGATCGGCGCGATCCTCTCGCCGACAGATCCCGTCTTCGCCTCCGCCATCGTGGGCCGCACCGACGTTCCCGCGCGGCTGCGGCGGCTGCTCAACGTCGAGTCCGGGCTCAACGACGGTCTCGCGTTGCCGTTCGTGCTGATCTTCCTGGCCACGGCGGCGAACAGGGACACCGACTTCGCCACGATCGGGATCGAACTGGCAGCAGGGCTTGCGCTGGGCATCGTCATCCCTGCTGTCGTGGTGCTGGCATGGCGGTTGCGCGTCTTCACCGCGGAACCGCGTCTGCAGGCGCTGGGACCGCTGGCGATCGCGGTGATGCTGTACGCGGCCTGCCACCTCACGCACGCCAACCCCTACCTCGCCGCGTTCGCCGCGGGATCGACGATCGCGACTCTCGATCGCGTTGCGGCGGAACACTTCGAGCACTTCGGTGACCTGTTGTCCGAGATCACGAAGTTCGCCGCGCTGCTCGTCTTCGGCGCCCTGATCACGCCGGAGCGCATCTCACACCTGAGCGTGGGGGACTGGGCTGTCGCGATCATCGCGATCCTGCTCGTGCGCCCTGCGGCGATGATGCTGTCGCTGTTGCGCACTCCGTTGCCCGCACGCGAGCGCTCGGTCGCCGCGTGGTTCGGGCCGAAGGGATTCGCGTCGGTCGTCTACGGGCTTCTGGTGCTGCAAGCCGGTATACCGACCGGTGAGCACGTGTTCGACCTCGTGGCGATCACGATCGCGTTGTCGATCGTGCTGCACTCCTCGACCGATGTTCCCGTGGCGAAGGCGTTGAGCATCGAACCACCGGACGGACTGCCCACGGGGCAGCCTGAGCGGAACCAGCCGTGATGGATTCGCTGAACCTGACGCTGGTCTGGGCGGCGCTCGTGATGCTGTCCTTCTGCGCCATCCCGCGCCGCTACTGGTACGTCCAGCTGCCTGCGGTCCTGGGGTGGGCGCTGGTGTGGTTCGACGGCGAGTTCGCCGGCCACTGGACGGACTCGCTCGGACTGGCGGTGACCGGCGTCAGCTTGCTCTGGCTGTGGTTCGTCAAGCCACCTGAGGACACCGAGCAGCGAGATCGCCATGAGCCTTGACGAGGCCGCAGAATCGGTGCTCCGCGACCGCTGGTCGCGCAGTCAGCGGCACATCACGATGTTCTCCGTTGTCTTCCCGGCGCTGCAGTTGGCGCTGTGCACGGTGATCGTCGTAGTGGCCGGCGACGGAGGCATCTGGCCGGCTGCGATTCCGCTGGTACCCGTTGTGATCTCAGCAGTGGCGTTGCGGCAGTGGCTGCGGCGCCAGGCCCCTCTTGATCCTCGGATGTGGCTGCCCGCGGGGTTCCTCGTGGTGGGGGTGCAGCTGCTGTCCGTCGCGATTCCTGCCTACGACATCGCCACGAGCAGCGCCCCTGACGGGCTGACCGGACCGGCCGTCCTGTTCTTGCTCTGCTGGTTGGTCGCGGTCGCGACTTGTCTGTCGGCTCACCGAGCCGGCCGGGTTCTTCTGACTCCTCTTGTGGCCGAGCTGGGATCGGCCGACCTGCGGCTGACGGTCGCCGTGCGCGCCGCGGCCACCGGACCCGAACTCGTGTCGGCACAGATCGTCGTCGAGCGTGACCGTGTCGAGTGGACGGTGAGCCTGCACGTGGGCCGCAGTGGTGGTCCCCGGACCGACGTGTCGGTGTCGTTCCGGGAACTTCTGCAGGTCATGCCGGTGACTCTGCCCGTCGTTCCCGAACTGAGGCCGTGGATCGTCCTGTCCGGAGGGATCACGTTGTACGCGCAGGCCGGACCGGCGATCCTGCTGACGTCCACCCACGACCAGTGGCTGATCCCCGTTCACGACGCGGATCTCGTCGCCGACCTCATCCGCCGTCGCCAAGCCTTGTGGCTACAGGAAAACCTCTAGCGCTGCCGTGACCGACCTGTGCGGGCGGTCAGCCGCGTTCGTCGGCGCCGATGACGTCGCCCTGGTGCACGTCCGGGATGCCGTCGTTGTCCGCATCGCGGGTCTCTTCTTCGTAGATCCGGCGGTACACCCTGTTGCGCACCCGCAGAATCACCGTCGCGATCAGCGCGGACAGCACGGAGCCCAGCAACACGGCCACCTTGGCGTTGCCGTAGTCCGCACTGCCCTCGCCGAACGACAGCTCGCTGACCAGAAGTGAGACGGTGAACCCGATGCCGGCGAGGATCGACAGACCGACCACGTCGATCCACGACAGGTCGTCGTCCAGATCAGCCTTGGTGAACCGCGCGACGAGGTACGTGGCCGCGGTGATGCCGATCGGCTTGCCCAGCAACAGACCGAGCACGATGCCGAGAGTCACGCTGTCCGTGAGCGACATGACGAACCCGCTCAGACCTCCGATCGAGACTCCGGCGGCGAAGAAGGCGAAGATCGGCACAGCGACACCCGTGGACAGAGGCTGCCACCGGTGCTGGAAACACTCGGCCAGACCGGGGCCCTCGCCGGACTTGCGGATCACCGGCACGGCGAACCCGAGCAACACGCCCGCCACGGTCGCGTGCACCCCGGAGGCGTGCATCAACGCCCACGTCGCCACCGCAAGGGGAATGAGCAACCACCACGACCGGACTCGTCGCTGCACGAGCACTGTGAACAACGCCAGCGGAACGAACATCAGCAGCAACGGCGGCAACGACAAGTCGTCGGTGTAGAACAGGGCGATGATCACGATGGCGATCAGGTCGTCCACGACGGCGAGGGTCAGCAGGAACGTCCGCAGCGCTGAGGGGAGACACCTGCCGATCACCGCGAGCACCGCGAGCGCGAAGGCGATGTCGGTGGCGGTGGGGATGGCCCAGCCGGCGAGCGCGGGGCCGCCGCCGAGGTTGACCGCGGTGTAGATCAGGGCCGGCACGAGGACTCCGCCGAACGCCGCCGCGATCGGGACGGCGGCACGACGAGGATCGCGGAGGTCACCGGCGACGAACTCGCGTTTGAGCTCCAAGCCCGCAACGAAGAAGAAGATCACCAGAAGGCCGTCCGACGCCCACTCGGCGAGACTGAGCCTCAGGTGCAGCGACTCGGGGCCGACCTCCACAGTGCGCAGGGTCTCGTAGATCGACGCCCACGGTGAGTTCGCCCAGACCAGGCCCACCACCGCCGCGACCAGCATGATGACGCCGCCGACGGTTTCCAGGCGGAGCAGGTCGGCGATGCGCTTGGCCTCGGGCCAGGACGCGCGGCTGAACAGCCGGGTCTTCACGGGTTCCACAGGTCACTCCGGGTGTCGTCGGCCGCATCGCCGACCAGACTTCCCGGCACACCATGCCGCTCGTCACGGCAACAGCCCGACCGTACCCCACGATCAGGCACCCGGCGCCGTTGATGTGATCTTGGCCGGAGCGCGGATCAGTCCGATGGCTCGTCTTTTTCGCGGGTTCGCCAGGTCTGGACGACGATGGCCACCGGGCTGAACGCGGTCACGGCCGCGCCGAGTGCGATCAGCACGATCGACGACAGCGACACACCCGTGATGACCAGCACCAGCCCGACCACGTAGATCAGCAGCAGACCGATCAGTCTCAGCACGCCCGGCCGCAACCTGTGATGGGGTGGCGGCGTCTTGACGAGTTTGGCGGCGAACTTGGGATCGTCCTCGGCGAGACGTTGCTCGATGGCGTCCAGCTCGCGCTGCTCGTCCTCTGGCAATCCCATTGTCACGCACCTCCCGAACTCGCCACCGACTGTCCGCGTCCTGTCAGCGACCCGCCAGTTCCGGGCGCAGTGCGGTCACCGGCTTGGCGGCGTCCGCGGCGTCCGAGACGGCTTCGGCGGCTGCTTCGCTCGCCTGGGCGACGTCTTTCTCGGCCTGCGCGGCAGCAGCCTCGACGGCGTTGTCGGTCTGGGCTGCGGCCGATCGCGGCAGCGCCTCGGAGAACGCCTTCGAGACGTCGTGCAGCGCGGTCGTGACCTCACTCGGAATCACCCAGAACGTGTTGCCGGGTCCCTGTGCGAGCTGGGGCAGCATCTGCAGGTATTGGTAGGCGAGGAGTTTCGGGTCGGGATCGTTGCGGTGCACGGCCTGGAACACCTGGTCGATCGCGCGGGACTGGCCCTCCGCCTCGAGGATGGTGGCGGCCCGGTGTCCTTCGGCACGCAGCACAGCTGCCTGCTTGTCGCCCTCGGCCGTGAGGATCTGCGACTGCCGCTGTCCTTCGGCGGTCAGGATCGCGGCCCGCTTGTCGCGCTCGGCCCGCATCTGCTTCTCCATCGCCTCCTTGATGCTCTGCGGCGGGTCGATGGCCTTGATCTCCACGCGGTTGACCCGCAGGCCCCACTTGCCCGTCGCGTCGTCGAGGACCCCGCGCAACTGGTTGTTGATCGTGTCCCGCGAGGTGAGGGTCTTCTCGAGATCCATGGATCCCACGACGTTGCGCAGGGTGGTGACGGTGAGCTGTTCGACCGCCTGCAGGAAGCTGGCGATCTCGTAAGCGGCGGAACGAGGATCGGTGACCTGGAAGTACAGCACCGTGTCGATCTGCACCACCAGGTTGTCCTCGGTGATCACCGGCTGCGGCTGGAACGAGACCACCTGCTCGCGCAGGTCGATCGCTGGATAGACGCGGTCGATGTAGGGGATGACGAAGTTGAGACCGGGCGTGAGGGTGCGCTGGTACCTGCCGAGGCGTTCGACGTTGCGCGCGCGGGCTTGCGGCACGATGCGCACGGCGCGCAGGACGGTGAACGCCGCGAAGATCGCGAGCACGAGTCCGGCGACGAGCAGTGTGGACATGGCTCACTCCCGTGGGTAGACGACGGCGGTGCTGCCGTCGATGTGCAGGACGTCGACCGTGCTTCCGGCGGGGATGACGAGGGACCCGTCGTACGGGCGAGCAGTCCAGTCCTCGCCGCGGATGCGCACCATTCCCTCGTGGTCGTTCACCTCGTGCAGCACGTAGGCCGAAGCGCCGATCAACGCGTCGACGCCGAACCGTTCGAGCCGTGGTTGCAGCATCAATCGCCGCGCCCAGGGCCGGACGAGCACCACACCCGCGGCGGACACGACGCTGAACACCACGAGCTGTCCGGGAAGCGGAAGGCCGATCGCCGCCGTCCCCGCCGTGATGATCGCTGCGGCGCCGAGGATGCCCAGTGCGGCGGTGAGCGTGAAGATCTCGGCGATGGCCAGCACCAGACCGACGATCAGCCAGATGAGCCAAAGTTCCATGGTGCGACCCTCCCTGGGGTGGAGGTACGCCTCGAACGCATGACGTCTCCCCTCCATGGTCGATCCGATTCAGCCCGGTGGACAGGCGTGCGCCCGGCCAGTTGGACCGCGGTTGTCTGCCGGTGCCCGGCAATCACGGTGCGAGTCCGGGCTGGGGCCGGCCGAGCAGACGCGCTCCGAGCACGGCCACCTGGAGTGTGAACGCCTGGGCGGGATCGTCGGCGCGGTAGCCGGTCAGCTCGCGGACCCGGTTGAGGCGGTAGGTGACTGTGCGCACGCCGATGCCGAGGGTCTGCGCGGTGGCGGTCGTGACTCGTCCGGAAGCGAAGTAGGCCTCCAGCGTGTCGACCAGGTGCTCGGCTCCTCCGCGTGCCGCTCGCAGCGGCTCGAGCACGGCTGTGACGAGTTCGCCGAGTGCCGCGCTGTCACGTAGAAGTACTTGGTAGACAAGGAGATCTGCGGCCTTGACGAACCTGTCGGTCAGCGCGAGGCGTTCGGCGATGTCGAGGGCGTTGCGGGCCTGTTCGAAGGAACGGACCGCGCCGCCGGGACCGGAGTGCGGCTGGCCGAGACCAACCCGCCACCCGGAGTTCCGTCCCGCGACCTCGCTGACCTGACGGGCGAACTCCTCGGGTGCGCCCATGAGGTCGTGCGGCACCACGCACACCAGGAGGCCGTCGCGCGCGGCGACGAGCACGTGGCGGGAGCTGAACCGCAGACTCATCGCGGCCTGGACGCTCGACGTCGCCGTGCTCGATTCGAGGAACGGCCGGGAGGCGGACGCCGCCGCGACGACGTTCGTGCCGGCGAGCTGCAGCCCGTACCGCTCGGCGCGTTCCGCCAGCTGGCCGACATCGCGTCCGGTGAGCAGGTCGTCGAGGAACTCGCGACGCAGCGACTCATCCCTGCGCACGGTCCAGCGCTGGGTTTCCTCATACCCCTTGGTCAGCTCACCGACCGCGTCCTCGGCCGCCCGGAACACCGCTTCGCCGGTTCGTTTCAGTGCGTCGGTGTTCGCGGCGGCGTCCACGCCGGGCAAGGTCGCCCATGATCGCCACATCTCGGCGAGATGTCCCTTGATCAGCTCACGGAGCGGGACACCGCGTTCCGCCGCGTCGGCACCGATGTTGTGCAGATCGTGGCGTTCTTTGGCCGACAGGGCCCGTCCCGCGAGACTGATCTCGCGGAGCGCCTGGACGAACGCCGGCACGTCCGCGGGGAGGTCGTTCGGGGCCTGCTTGGCAGATCGCCTGCGTGGCAACGCAGTCACACTCCTTTGTGGACGTCGGTCCTCACGCGGCGATCTGTTCGGAGACCTGCTGTGCGAGGGCGGGCAGTTCCTCCCTTTCCTGCTCGGTGACGTACCGCCTGACCATGAGGTGCTGGACCTGCTTGCGGACAACCCTCTGCGCCTCGTCGATGCACGCCAGGAGATCCGCGGAGACGAGCTGGGGGCTCTTCCGGCGGATTCCTTCGGTCAACTCGATGTCGGTGGGTACCCCGTCCGCGTTCACCGTGACGGAGACGGAGCCGTCGTCAGTGGACGAAGTCGCTCTCGTTGTGCCGAGCAATCGCAGCATCTCGTGGTAACGCGCACGTTCGTGTTCGATCGCGGTCTCGACGCGCTGTTCCCACCAAGCCTTCCTCCGGTCGAGCACCGCGCACACCGCAGCCGCATCACGTGTCGGAACTGTCCATCGGCCTGACGAAGTGTGCAACACCAAAGCGAGCGTCGCGTCCGTCATCGTGACGGTGACGTCGTGGAGGTTGCGGAAGGACACACCGACATCGAGTCGGCCACCCGCCGTGTGGCACGTCCAGTCGACTCGATCCGTGCCGATGACGATGCGGGACGACGAACTGCGGAACACCAGCTGGAGCGGAGTGGAGCCGAGGTCGGCCACCGGCGACGCGAGCAACGAACTGCACGCCCGCCGAGCGAGCGACCACGCCGAACCCGCGCTCAGAACTCCGAGCGCGAGCAAGGCCTTCAGCAGCACCGCGGTTCCGGTCGCCGACCGCAGGGCAACGCCGAATCCCGGCACCACACCGAGCACCAGCTGGCTGCTGGTCATCAGCACAGTCGCGGGGAACCACGAAGCGGGATCGGTGAGACCGTCGCGACGTAGCCACGCCACGAGCGCGACGGCTGACAGACTGGCGGCGACGACGGGAATCACCGACCACCTCACCGCGGCTACGTCCTGGCCGGGCAGCAGCGCGAACGTCAGGCAGATCAACCCGAGCAGTGCGGGCAGACCCACCATCGAGACCAGTACCAGCGCTCTCGCGCGATGCCAACGCGCAGCCAGCGCGACAGCCACGTGTGGACTGTCGACCATCGGAATCATGCGGGGAACGACAACCACGGCACACCTCACCCCTAGTGGTCCAGCGGCGTGAACGCCTTGCAAGACAAGAGAAGAAGGGCAACTCGACGTCGAGTGCCACCAAGCCGGACGAACGCGCGGATCAGCGTTCGGGCGGATGTCCCGACTTGCCCGACCGGGGGAGGGGAAACGTGGAAGAGGAGGATCGAAGCCGGGGCATGCCACCTCGAGTCGTGTAGCCGCCGCCACCGTGTTGTGACGAGCGGGCCGACCAGGCTTCCCGGCGCTCCGCCCATAAAGATGCCGTAAATGTGGTGCCGGCGCAAACCTCCGCTCAGCGGACCGTCAAGCCCTGGTCGCGGGTTCGGCAGGTCGGCGCACTGCCACGACCGCCCAGCGGTCACCGCGCAAAGATCGCGTAAGAATCGGCCGAGACCGGGCGGATCGGGGCACCGAGCCAGGTACTGATGAGGCGTGGCGCGCTGAGGAGCCGCACGCCATCGCTCGGTTTCGCCGGGTGCGTCGTGAACCCTGCGTGGTGGAGCCTGGTGACATCGCTGTCGAAAGCAGCTTTACCGTGGCGGCGGTTGTCGCCGAGCGCGCGACATCCGGCGCGGATCGTCGTGCTGGCGTTCGGCGTGGCGACGCTGATCGGCACGGCGCTGTTGATGCTGCCGGTGGCGACGGAATCCGGCGTCGGCACGGACCCTGTTCCCGCGCTGTTCACGGCCGTGTCGGCGATCTGCGTAACGGGGCTCGTCGTGGTCGACACCCCGACGCACTGGTCGACTTTCGGCGAAGTGGTGGTGCTCGCCCTGATCCAGGTGGGCGGTTTCGGCATCATGACCCTCGCCTCGCTGCTGACCTTGCTCGTTTCACGCCGCCTCGGCCTGCGGATGCAGCTCACCGCGCAGGCGGAGACCAAGACCCTCGGGCTCGGTGACGTCCGCACCGTGGTCGGTGGCGTGATAGTGGTGAGTCTGGTCGTCGAGGCCGTGACCGCGGTCTTGCTGGGACTGCGGTTCCTGACCGGGTACGGCGAAACACCGGCACGGGCCGCATACCTGGGGATCTTCCACGCGGTGTCGGCGTTCAACAACGCCGGGTTCGCGCTGTACACCGACAGCCTGGTCGGGTTCGCCACGGACCCGTGGGTATGCCTGCCGATCCTGTGCGCGGTGATCCTCGGAGGACTGGGTTTCCCGGTCCTGTTCGAGCTCGTCCGCAGGCGAAACCGGAAGCGCTGGTCCCTGCACACGCGGATCACGGTGCCGGTGTACTTCGGGCTGTTGGTCATCGGCACACTGGCGGTCCTGGCGTTCGAGTGGGGCAACACCCTCGGCGAGCTCGACGTCCATCACAAACTGCTGGCGGGAGTGTTCCACGGCGTCATGCCGCGCACGGCGGGCTTCAACAGCATCGATGTCGGCGCGATGCAGTCGTCCACGTTGCTGGTCAACGATGTGCTGATGTTCATCGGCGGCGGTAGTGCCGGCACGGCTGGCGGGATCAAGGTGACCACCTTCGCCCTGCTGGCCTTCGTCATCCTCGCCGAGATCCGAGGCGAGCCGACGGTGCACGTGATGGACAGGCGACTCGCGGACCAGGTGCAGCGCCAAGCGCTGACCGTCGCTCTGCTCGGTGTGGGAGCGGTGATGGCCGGCACGATCGCGCTGCTGTCGATCAGTCCGTTCCCTCTTGACGACGTGCTGTTCGAGGCGACGTCGGCGTTCGGCACAGTCGGCATGTCCACCGGTATCACCGCCCAGCTTCCAGCCACCGGTCAGCTCGTCCTGATCGCGTTGATGTTCATCGGCAGACTCGGGCCGATCACTCTCGCGTCCGCACTCGCCCTGCGCGATCGCGCCCGGCGTTACGAACTCCCCGAGGAGCGACCTGTTGTCGGATGAACAAGCCTCACGGGTGGTCGTGGTCGGTCTGGGCCGCTTCGGCAGCTCACTCGCGCTCGAGCTCACCGCCCGCGGAACCGAGGTCCTCGGCATCGACTCCAACCCCAAGATCGTCCAGCAGCACGCGCACGAGCTCACCCACGCCGTCGTCGCCGACACCACCGACCCGGAGGTGATGAGGCAGCTCGGTGTCGGCCAGTTCCAGCGCGCCGTCGTCGGCATCGGAACCGACCTGGAAGCCAGCATCCTCACCACCGCCCTGCTGGTGGACTTCGAGATCCCCCACATCTGGGCGAAGGCGGTGAGCCGCCAGCACGGCCGCATCCTGGAACGCGTGGGAGCTCACCACGTCGTGCTGCCCGAGCACGAGATGGGGGAGCGCGTCGCTCATCTGGTGACCGGCCGGATGCTGGACTTCATCGAGTTCGAGGACGACTACGCGATGGTCAAGACCCGCGCGCCCGAAGAGGCCGTCGGCATGCCACTGGACCAGAGCCGTCTGCGGTCGAAGTACGGAGTGACCGTGGTCGGCGTGAAGCGGCAGGGAGAGGGCTTCACCTACGCCACCGCCGAGACCGTGATCAACCGCGGTGACGTGCTGATCCTGGCCGGCCGGACCTCCGAGGTCGAACGGGTGGCCGACCTCACCTGAGGTTCCCGGACTGGTGGGATCGCCAGGGACGCAGTCGCGGCGACCATCCCGGCACTGCGGCACGATAGGCGGCGTACTGGTCGCCGAACTGGCGCAGGAGTGCCGGTTCCTCGTGCCAGCGCACCATGGTCACGAACGCCGCGCTCACCACAACCGCGTAGGCCAACAGGATCACCTGTCCGAGCACCAGCGCCTGCCCGATGATCAGGGACAGCACAGCGAGGTACATGGGGTTGCGGACATGTCGGTAGAGCCCGCCCACGACAAGGCGATCAGGTGGCGCGATGGGCGCGGGCGTGCCGAACCCTTCGGCGACGAACCTGACGAACGCGGAGATCAGCACCGCCAGCGCGGCCAGCAGCACGACGACACCGAGAACACGCAGCGGCAACCAGAAGGGCAACGGTTCCTCTGCTTGCCATCGGGTCAGCAGCCACGGGATCAGCCCGGCGACTCCGCCCGGCGCCAGCACGAAGAACGCAGCGGAGCCGAGTGCCGCTTTCCGTCTCTCCATGGCGTACACCCTTACCCGTTGTGGGTCACTGCGGGTAGCTCTAAGGGCAGTCTTCGAGGGGTTGTTCACCTGGTCGGGCTACCACCTGGGCTGCGGAGAGCTGTCCGGAGTGCACTGCGTGTGTCTCGAAGGGACGGAGCGACGATGGCGGGTAGATGACGTCCGGTCCACGGAGCGCTGTGTTCTGACGCCGCACGTGCCGCACGACCGGCCGCATCTGCTGTTCCCACCAAGCCAACGCCTCGGCGGTATCTGTGAAGATGTCCAGCGCATCCCCCAGCAACTCGGCACCGCCGATCGCGAGCGACGCGTCCTCGTCACAGGGCCGGCCCGCACACCACGCGGCGTCGCCGACCAGCGCGATCTGCTTCGACACCCACCGGTGCGCGTGCACCTGGAAGCTCGTGCGCCGAGCAGTCGGCCCACCGTCTACTTGAGACAAGAACTCAGGCCCGAGCCAGGCGAGATCGCCGAAGACCTCCTGCACTGGAAGAGAAACATCGCCGCGCCAGGCGAACAGCGCCGCAGAGCCGCCGCCTCGCAAGGGATGAACACGGACCGTCCGCTCCGCGAGTTCCATCCAGACCGCAGCGTTCGTTGTCGTCTTCAGGCGGCTCGACACCGACACCGTGACCTGACGGTGCTCATGGTCCTCTCCGAAAGCGGCACAGCGGACTGCGGAGTCGTCACCGTCCGCACCGACAACGAGGTCGAACCAGTCCTCGTCTCCGTCCGGAAAGGTGACCGTGACCCCGCAGTCGTCTTCGACCAGGCTCAACACCTCGGCCTGCTCGCACACCTCGACATCGCCGATCGCTTCGCGAAGCACTGTCGCGACGTCGGCGCGGCGCAGCACAGGTGTCACCCCGGACGGCTTGGGACACAATGCGAACGGAGCCCCCGTCGCATCGACCACCAGCGTGTCGCATCGCGGCTGGCTGTGTTCGACGAGTGCCTGCAGCAGTCCCAGCCGCGCGGCCGCGTTGTACCCGACGCCGCGGAACGCGTGAGGGAACCCTTGGTCGCGAGACCCTGCGGTTCGTCCGGCGAGAACGATCTCCCAATCGCTGCGGCGCAAGCGCAGCGTGGTGGCCAATCCGGCGATGCCCGTGCCGACGACAAGAGCCCTTCTGGTGGGCATGACCGCTCCCTTCCGAACGGGGACACGTCACGCCGACCAGGCTTCCCGGCACACCTCCGCTGAGGGTAGTTCACGCCGGCGGTGCGCAACAGCCACTGACTGCGCGACGCCCCGTGCGGTCAGCGAGGTGCAAGAGCCCGTTTGACGGCGTTGGGCTACCCGGCGTCGGTGGTCGGTTCCTGCTCCGCGTCCTTTTCTGCGCGGCGCACGTCCGGTTCGAGGTAGATGACCTGCGCGATCGGCACTGCGGTCCGCACCCGGCGCTCAGCAGCGTCGATGGCCATCGCGATGTCTGTTCCGGTGGCTGATCTGCTGATGGCGACCTTGGCGGCGACCAGCAGTTCGTCGGGGCCCAGGTGCAGCGTCCGCAGGTGGATCACCGACTCGACCCCGTCGCCGGGCAGCGCCTTGGCGATCGCACTCTGGTGTTCGCGGGTGGCGCTTTCCCCGATGAGCAAGGACTTCATCTCGACGGCGAGGACCGCGGCGATGACGATCAGGAGCAGTCCGATCATCGCGGTGCCGGCGGCGTCCCAGCGTCCCTCACCGGTGATGAGGGTCATCGTGACGCCGATGAGGGCGAACACCAGGCCGCACAGTGCGCCGAGGTCCTCGAGCAGGATGACCGGCAGTTCCGGTGCCTTCGCGGTGCGGATGAACCGAGCCCAGGAGCGGCTGCCGCGGACGCGGTTGGACTCGAGCACCGCGGTGCGCAGTGCCAGGCCTTCAAGGACGATGGCTACCAGCAGAACCACGATCGGGACCCAGTGCCACGAGTCGATCGGGTGCGGGTCGGCCCATTTGTGCCACGCCTCGTAGAGCGCGAACAGGCCGCCGAGGCTGAACAGCACGATGGAGACGATGAACCCGTAGACGTAGCGCTCGCGGCCGTAACCGAAGGGATGTTCCGGGGTGGCTGCCCGCTTGGCGCGCTTGCCACCGAGCAGCAGCAGCGCCTGGTTGCTCGTGTCCGCCACCGAGTGCACCGACTCGGCGAGCATCGACGACGACGCGGTCAGCAAGAACGCGACGAACTTGGTCACGGCGATGCCCAGGTTGGCGAACATGGCCGTGACGACGGCTTTCGTGCTTCCTTCGGTAGCCACGAGCGAACTCTAGGGCTCGATCGCCGGCGTCGCGCTGTGACCTGCGGAATCAGCGGCTAGCGTGGTCGCTCTTCGAACCAGCACAGCGGGGAGTGACAGGGTCCGGATGGACGGCTACGGGTTCAACATCGCGCTTGTCGGCGCGTTGGTGCTGGTCAACGCGTTGTTCGCGGGCAGTGAAATGGCGTTGATCTCGCTGCGCGAGGGGCAGCTGCGCACCCTGGAGCGCGAAGGTGGCAAGGGGGCCCGGACCTTGGTGAGGCTCGCCAGGGACCCGAACCGGTTCCTCGCCACGATCCAGATCGGCATCACCCTGGCCGGCTTCCTCGCCTCGGCGACGGCTGCGGTGTCACTGGCCGAGCCGCTGGTGCCGCTGCTCGGGTTCCTCGATGGTGCCGCCTCGGGTGCGGCGGTGGCGCTGGTGACGATCGTGCTGACCTTCTTCACGCTCGTGTTCGGCGAGCTGGCGCCCAAGCGGCTGGCCATGCAGTACGCGCTGCGGTGGGCGTTGCTGGTGGCGCGGCCGCTGGACGTGTTGTCGACGATCTCGCGGCCCGCGGTGTGGACGCTCAGCGCCGCCACCAATCTCGTCGTGCGGATCTTCGGCGGCAATCCCGATGCCGATTCCGCGCAGCTCTCCCCGGAGGAGTTGCGGGACCTGGTGGAGAGCCAGCGCGGCCTCAACGCAGAACAGCGCGAGATCATCTTCGGTGCGTTGGAGATCCATGAACGCCGCCTGCGGGAGGTTCTGGTGCCCCGGCGGTCCGTGTTCATCCTGTCCGGCGACCTCGACGCGGCCACCGCACGCACCGAGCTCGCCTCCTCCGGCCACTCCCGAGCGCCGGTGGTGCGCGAAGGCCACCTCGACGACGTGATCGGCGTGGTGAATCTGCGCGACCTGCTCGACGACGATGTGAAGCTCGCCGATGTTGTGCGCGAGCCGGTCGTCTTCCCGGACTCGGTGCGCGTGTCGGAGGCGTTGCGCAGGTTCAAGATCGAGCGTGAGCAGTTCGGGCTCGTGATGGACGAACACGGTGCGGTGGCGGGCATCGTCACGTTGGAAGACCTCCTGGAGGAGATCGTCGGCGAGATCTACGACGAGACCGACCGCGATGTGATGGCCGTGGCCAGGGCCGAGGACGGCTCGCTGGTGCTGCCGGGCACGTTCCCCGTCCACGACCTGGTCGACGTCGGTGTCGAGCTGCCGGAAGCGCCCGCGGGCAACTACTCCACGATCGCAGGCCTGGTGCTCGTCGTCCTCGGGCGCATCCCCGAGAAGCCGGGCGACGTCGTGCGGGTGTCGGGGTGGGAGATCGAGGTGCTGGCGGTGGCGCACCACGCGATCACGTCGGTGCGGTTGCGGCAGGCGGGTAGCCGCTAGGGCAGCATCGTGTCCGGCGGGATCTGCAGCGCGATGGTGATCAACGAGTGCACCCGCGTCGCGATGATCGCGAGCAGACCCTGCATCTCCGGTGCGGCGCCGTCCGCGGCCGACTGCAACGTCTGCAGGTCGGTGTCGATCAGGCTCAGGATCGTCGCAACGTCGCCGGATCTCGCGCTCAGCGCCGTGGAGATCTCCTCCAGGGGAACACCGTGGACTTCCAGACGTTGAACCAGGTGAATGCGATCGACATCGGCAGGGGAGTAGAGGCGGTAGTTCGACGCGGTGCGCTGCGCGGGGCTGATCAGGCCCAACGTCGTGTAGTAGTCGACGGTCCGGATGCTGACGCCGGCGCGGGCGGCTAGCTCGCCGATCTTGAGCAGTGCCTCCGTCACATTCACCTCCTCGTCCCTGCCAACCGTACAGTGCTACGTGCTACTGTGAAGTATGCCTGACCAAGCCGACATAGACGGCTGTAGTAGTGCGCCGGGGCGAACCCGGCTGAACTTTCTCGCTGCCGCGGGTGCGGCATGTTGATTCTCTCCGGCCTGCTGGCGATCGTGGCGCTGACTGTCGCCACCGGCTACTTCGTGGCCCAGGAATTCGCCTACATGGCGGTCGACCGCGGTCGGTTGCAGCAGATGGCCGAGGCGGGCGACAAAGCAGCTGAGCGTGCCTACCGCGTGACGCAGAAGCTGTCGTTCATGCTGTCGGGCGCGCAGTTCGGCATCACGGTGACGGCGCTGCTCGTCGGTTACGTGGCGGAGCCGCTGCTCGGCACCGGCCTCGCGAACCTGCTCGGACTGCCCGAGTCGTTCGGCGTGCCGCTGTCGATGGCCGTGGCGCTGATCTTCGCGACCGTCGTGCAGATGGTGCTGGGCGAGCTCCTGCCGAAGAACCTCGCGATCGCCAAGCCCGAAGCGCTCGCCAAGTGGCTGAGCTCCTCGACGCTGGTCTACCTCAAGATCGCGGGTCCGATCATCCGGTTGTTCGACGCAGCCGCCAACAAGCTGTTGCGCGCCATCGGGATCGAGCCGGTGGAGGAGCTGCCGCAGGGCGCGACACCGGAGGATCTCAAGCAGATCGTCGGCGATGCCGGTGAACAGGGTCACCTCGACCCGGAGCTCGCCCAGCTGCTCGACCACGGCCTGGACTTCCGTGAGCTGGTGGCGGAGCAGGCGATGACGCCGCGCGTGAACGTGCACTCGGTGCGGTGCGACGAGCCTGCCTCCCGTGTGGTGGAGCTGCTCGACACCGGGCACTCGCGTTTCCCCGTGACGGGCGACGACTTGGATGACATCCGGGGCGTCGTGGGCTTGGCCGAGGTCTTGACGCTCACGCCGGAACAGCGGCCGGTCACACCGATCGGTGAGATCGCCTCGCCCGCGCTCGTCGTACCGGCGACGCTGCCACTGCCGGCCGTGCTGGAACGGCTGCGCACCGAGCGCCGCCAGCTGGCCTGCGTGCTCGACGAGTTCGGCGGGTTCGCCGGGATCATCTCGCTGGAGGACCTCGCCGAGGAGTTGGTCGGTGAGATCCACGACGAGGACGACATCGTCGAGGACGCCATCGAGCGCCTCGACGAACAGCGCTGGCAGGTGCCCGGCCGGATGCGGCTCGACGAGGTCGAGGACGCGACCGGCATCGCGTTGCCGGAGAACGACGCCTACGACACGGTGTCCGGGTTGGTGCTGCACGACCTCGGCCGCACGGCCGAAGTCGGTGACGAGATCGAGTTCGGCGACATCGTGCTGCTGGTCACCGCGGTGGCGCGCAACGTGCCCGACACGGTGGTTCTGACGGCGCGGCTGCGGGAGGAGGCCCGATGAGCATCGGCTTGTCCCTCACGGTCTCCGTGATCCTGCTGGCGCTCAACGCCTTCTTCGTCGCGGCCGAGTTCGCGTTGATCGCGGCCAAGCGACACCGCCTGGAACAGGAAGCCGAGACCTCACGCGCGGCACGGGCCGCCGTCGCGGGTGTGCGAGAGCTGTCGCTCATGCTCGCGGGCGCCCAGCTCGGCATCACGCTGTGCACGCTCGGACTCGGCGCGCTGGCCAAGCCCGCCGTGGCCGATCTGCTCGATCCGCTGCTGCAGGCGACCGGGCTGCCGGATGGTGTCGCGTACGGCATCGCGTTCGCGATCAGCCTGGTGCTGGTGGTGTTCCTGCACATGGTCGTCGGTGAGATGGCGCCGAAGTCCTGGGCGATTTCACACCCCGAGAAGTCGGCGCTGATGCTGGCGCTGCCGTTCCGCGCGTTCGCGCACTCGGTGCGTTGGATCCTCAGTGGACTCAACCACACCACGAACGGCCTGCTGCGTTTGATGAAGGTCGAGCCGCAGGACGAGCTCGCGCAGGCTCACCGGCCCGACGATCTGCGCCTGTTGGTGCGGCAGTCCGGCGAGCACGGCCTGATCGGTGAGCACCAGCAGCGGCTGCTGACCCGCATGCTGCAGGTGCAGAAGACGACGCTGCGCGAGGTCATGGTGGCCGTCGAGGACACCTCCACGGTCACCGAGCACACCACGGCCCGCGCGATCGAACGCCGGAGCCTCCACTGTGGACGATCACGATTCCCGGTGAGGAACCTGCGGGGCGAGTTCGTCGGCCTGGTGCACATCCGTGACGCCATGCGCGCCACCGCCGCCGGAACCGACCCGGCCGCGCGGGAACTCATGAGCCCCGTGCTGACGTTGTCCGCTTCGATGCCGGTCGCCGCAGCCGTCAGCGCGATGAAGGCGGACCGTGCACAGCTCGCGCTGGTGTCCGACGACGACCGCGTTGTCGGCATCGCGGCACTCGAAGATCTGCTCGAAGAGCTCATCGGCGACTTCGACGACGAGACCGACGCACCGCGCGTTGCGGTGCGCCAGAACTAACCCCTCACCCCGTCCCCGCAGGAGGAGACTGCCCATGTTCAAGCGGATGCTCAGCGCGTTCGGCGTCGGCGGACCGTCCGTCGACACCGTGCTGGACTCACCGCACGCCGTGCCCGGCCAGGTTGTCACCGGTCAGGTGCGCATCCAGGGTGGCAGCGCGGACGCCGAGATCGGCCAGGTCGTGCTGTCGCTGGTCACCCGCGTCGAGGTCGAGCACGGCGACCACGAGTACGGCGGTGTTTCCGAGTTCATGCGCTCCGTGGTGCAGCAAGGCGTGCGCGTTCCGGCGGGCCAGCTCGTCGCGATCCCGTTCCAGCTGCCGATCCCGTGGGAGACGCCGATCACCGCGGTCGGCGGCGCCCCGCTGCCCGGCATGACCGTCGGCGTGCGCACCGAGCTCGTGATCGCGGGTGCCCCGGACAAGGGCGACCTCGACCCGGTCCTGGTCGGCCCGCTGCCCTCGCAGGACGCGGTGCTGAACGCCTTCGGGCAGCTCGGCTTCTCGTTCCGCAGCGCGGATGTCGAGGCCGGCCGCATCCGCGGTGTGCACCAGGAACTCGGCTTCTACCAGGAGATCGAGTTCTTCCCACCGGCCCAGTTCGCCAGCGCGGTCAGCCAGGTCGAGCTGACCTTCGTCGCCAGCCCGCACGAGCTCTACGTCGTGCTGGAGGCTGACAAGCGCGGCGGCATGTTCTCGTCGGGCGGTGACGCGTTCGGGCACTTCCGCGTGTCGCACCAGGAGGCGCAGGCCACCGACTGGGCGTCGGCGATCAACGGCTGGCTCGCGCAGGTGGCCCAGCGCGGCCACGCCAACCCCGCCTTCGGTGGTGGTCACGCGGGCTACAACCCGGCGTTCGGCGGCCAGCCCATGCACGGTCACCAGGGCTACGACCAGCACGGACACCACGGGCATCACGGTCACCGCAGCGGTCCCGGCATGGGCGGCATGATCGCCGCGGGTGCGGCCGGTGTCGTCGGCGGCATGGTGCTCGGCGAGGTCGTGGAAGAGGTCTTCGAGGACGACGGCGGCGGCGACTTCGCGTTCGAGGAGTGATCTGCGGGTCGAACTGACTCTCCTCCGGTTCGGTGCTCTTGGCAGGGCGCCGAACCGGAGCGATGGTGAGGCTGGCACGACGAGCGAGCGGGAGGGCCGGACATTGGGGCTGGCAGACCGTGAGAAGCGGGAACTGGACGAGATCGAACAGCGCTTGGCGGAGGAAGACCCCAAGCTCGCCGCCAAGCTCAACCGGCCCAGCCCGCTCGCTTTCCTTTCCAGCGGAACGATGCGGGTGCTCGGTGTGGTCGTCGCCTACGTCGTCGGCCTGCTGGCGATGATGGCCGGGGTGACGTGGTCGTCGTTCCTGCTGATCGCGCTCGGCGCCGGATTGTGCCTGAGCGCGTTCGTCGGTCTGCTGGTGCGCACCTGGCGCAAGCATCGCGAGTAGCAAGGCGGAACCAACCTGACTTCGGTTCCGCGACTACGATCATCAGTACGTGGGACGTCGCTTTCGAGGAACCAGCGGGGAGAGCACATGGCCGTCTCGGGAATCATCAGCGCGTTGATCGTCGGCCTGATCATCGGAGCGCTCGGACGCCTGGTCGTGCCGGGCAAGCAGAAGATCCCGGTCTGGTTGACGATCCTGATCGGCATCGCCGCCGCCATGCTGGGCACGCTGGTCGCGAACGCGCTGGGGGTCGGCGACACCAACGGCATCGACTGGATCGAGCTGATCATCCAGGTGGCTCTGGCGGCAGTCGGCGTGAGCATCGCGGCCGGAGCATGGAGCCGCAAGTCCGTGCATTGACGCCTTGGCAGGGCCGCGGGAAGCCTGCTCAGACCGCGGGTTCAACCGTTGAGGCTCGGCGCTGTCCTGGTGATCCGGCAGTCCTGGTGTTCAACCGGGCGAAGTGTCCTGGCAGTAACAGGTTCGCGACGCGGACGCGCGTCGATTGTCCTTTGGGGACACTCCGGAATCGATGTTCTCACCGCCGTCGGACCACCGGAGCCGGCCAGCCGCCGCACCCGCCGTCCCACGTCCGCGATGTCGGCGTCGGCGTCGGTGTCGACGACCACCAGCACCCGCTCGGCGTGCCGCGCTGGACGGCTTCAGGCGGTACAGATGGGATTACACCGCCGCCGCCTGCCTGCTCGGCGTCGCGGTGATCATGTACGTACCCCGAGGCGAACCAGATTCGCCGTGCGTTGACCCGCTGAGAGCGGGACAGTGGTGAAGTGAGCGCATCGAGCGGCGCACCGGTGCTGGTGGTCGGATTCGACGATCAAGCGGCAAGTCTGGCCGCGTTGCGCACTGCGGCGGATCTTGCGCTTCGGCTCGGTGCGGACCTGCACGTGGTGCACGGCATCGATGCGCGCGATGAGCCCGTCGACCCCGACACCGACGTCGGCACCTGGGACACCTACAAGCACAAGGCGCTGGAGCATCTGCGCGTCCAGGTGGAGCAGACCTTGGCCGCACATCCTGGTGCCTGGACCTACCACGCGGCGAACGGCAACCCCGCGAAGTTGCTGGTCAGGATCGCCGATGAAGAGCAGGCTCTGATGATCGTGGTCGGCACGCACCGGCATCGCTCGCTCGCCCGGATGATGCGAGGCTCGGTGAGCCGTGGCGTGGCAAGGGCCGCCCATCATCCCGTCCTGCTCGTCGCCGACTTCGCAGGGCGATGACGTTCTTCAACCGACCAGTGCCGCAGTGGTCGTGCAGGCGAGCAACACCCCGCCAAGCCCCGTGACGGTGCGGACCACGGCGTTCAGCACGGCGTAGAGGTAGGCCTTCTGCTCCACCAGGCGCAGCGTCTCGTAGCTGAAGGTGCTGTAGGTCGTCAGCGCCCCGCAGAACCCGGTGCCCACCAGGGTGAACACCTGACTCGGCAGCGCGCCGCCGGCACCGGCGAGCGCACCCAGGACCAGGCAGCCGGCGAGGTTCACGCCGAAGGTCCCCCCACGGGAACAGACTGTCGTGACGCGACTGCACGAACCGATCGGTCAAGTACCTCAGCGGAGCACCGACCATCGCGCCGACGAACACCAGCACCGCCGTCACGACTGCCTCGTGGACCAGAGCGAGGCCGACATCCGCCGCTGCCTCGACGCGGGCGCCGCCACCGTGCAGCTGGACTTCACCGAGGGCAGGCTCTCGCTCAAGCTCGGCCCGAGCTGTGGCCTGCTGCAGACGTTCGTCGACCTCAACAACCAGGTCCTCGACCGGTTCTCCGCAGAGGAGCGGCAACGCATCGGCCTGCACACCTGCCCCGGCGGCGACCAGAACAGCACGCACAGCCTGGACATCGACTACGCCGAACTGCTGCCGGACCTGTTCCAGACCCACGCCGGCAAGCTCTACCTCCAGCTCGCGAGCGAACCCGACCGCCGCCAGGTGCTGGAAGTGATCAGGGAGCAAGCGCCGGCCGACGCCACGATCTTCATCGGGGTGATCGACCCGATCGACCCGCGGGTCGAGTCCGCGGAGGAAGTGCGCGACCGGGTGCTGGAAGCGGCCGAGTTCATCCCCGTGGAACGACTCGGCACGTGCGACGACTGCGGTCGACGACCTGCGTCGCGGGTGGGAGCTGCACATCGGGTTCGAGGGCACCAAGGACCTGATCCAGTTCTACCTCGCGGCCGACCGCGGCAACCACCACCCGGCCACCGGCGGCAACTCGGGCATCCCGGCCTTGTGCGCCTCCCACCGCTCGATCGGGCAGCGGCCGAGCCGGCGGTGCTGACGCTGGTTCGCACGGCCCAGCCACTCAGCGAGCTGAGCGTTGAAGTCGGCCGGTGAGGTGGAACCGCGGCCGGGCAGGAACCAGGTCTCCGGATCGGCCGGACGACAACGGATGACTTTGATGCCAAGCGTTCCGGGTTCGCCGCGAGCTCAGCAAGGCAGAAGTGAATCTGGAGAGCTCAGCGAGCACGACGGTCTGCTGGGCGAGGGCACGATCGTGCGGTCAGTGAAGGTCCATGCCTTCGAAGACCTGCTTGGAAGACCCTTGTCGGGCGATGTCGAGCATCACGCGGCCGAGACGTTCGGCGGTGGTGGTGTAGCGGGGCAGGAGCCGGTCGAGCACGGGGAAAGCACGGACGGCCACCCGGTATCCGAGGCTGTAGCGGTCGAGGTCGTTGAGGTGCATCGGCTGCACGTGAGCGGGTCGCAGCGTGTACATCGTGTCCGGGAAGATCTTCAGCAGTTCTTGTTCGGTCTCGCCTTTGACGCGAGCTGCACGCAACCGGGCGTCGGCGCCGGCGTCGACCGCGGAGACGAAGCAGAAGCGCAGCTGGGGGTTGTGGGCGGCGAGGGTGCGCGCTGCCGCGAGGGTGAAGTCACGGGTGACCCGGACGTACTCCGAGCCCTTGAGGGCGCTGGAGGTGCGGCCCAGGCACCAGAAGCACGCGTCGAAGCCGGCGAGCTGGTCCGCGATCGTCGAGTAGTCGGTGAAGTCGTCGTGGAGCAGCTGCCGCAGGTGTGGATGCTTGAAGTCCAGGGCGCGTCGCGTCACGACGAGCACCTCGTCGACGTCAGGCGCTGACAGGCACTGTTCCAGGACACCCCGGCCAACAGTGCCTGTGGCCCCGAAAAGCAGGATCTTCATCGTTTCCTCTT
This sequence comes from Lentzea alba, assembly GCF_047445655.1. GTDB lineage: Bacteria > Actinomycetota > Actinomycetes > Mycobacteriales > Pseudonocardiaceae > Lentzea > Lentzea alba_A. Next base: position 57,390 of record NZ_JAJAEG010000005.1, on the reverse strand, counting down.
CGCGTCGAGCGATCAGAGATGTTCCTCCGAGGCAGAACACCAAGTGGAGATCTCTCCGCTTGAAGGCGAGCTTAACGGAGACCTCTCCGCTTGGCAAGATGGCCTGGTCGCTCCAACCAAAAGCGGGTTGATCGTCCCGGTTGTCGGACTGCGGGTCCTGCAGGCGATCACCTTCTGATCGGTGGAGGGTCAGCGTGTCGCCGGGCCGTGAGTGATGCGGGTGTAGTCCGCGAGGTGTTCGAAGTGCCGGGCGCACATCGGTAAGTGGCGCGCTCGCGACTCGACGTCCGCGCGCAGGCCTTCCCGGACTTGGTGTTGCCAAAGCGGAGAGCTCTCCGCTAATGTCTGCGGCGAACGGAGAGGTCTCCGTTTCGCTGAAGCGCAGTCGCCACAACACTGGCCGGTTCCAACTTCATCCGCCAGGTCGACGAGCGGCGGCGTCAGTGGACGTCGCCCTGACCGTCGATGAGATCGCACGCCTGCAACGGCCCTGCATGCCCCGCTTCGACGTCCAGGGCGTGTTCGGCGACGCCGAACCGCAAGCGCATCACACCGTCCGCACCCTCCAGTTCGGCGCTCCCAACGCCTGAACCATCCACAAAGGAGCAATTACGATGCTTCGCCATGCCCGGGCCGCCGTTTTCGGTGCCGTCCTGCTCACCGTCGGGCCGTTGCTCTACCTGCTCGCCGAGGCGATCGCCGCGCTCGCGTGGACAGAGCCCAATTACGACTACTTCTACCACTACGTCAGCGATCTGGGCATCGCCGGGCCGCCGTCCCACGTGTTCGGGCAGGACGTGTACTCGCCGTGGGCTGTGGTGATGAACACCGGCTTCATCGGCTACGGCCTGTTGTTCGTCATCGCGGCCTTCCTCGTGCTGCGAGCGACCTCGGGAGCCCGGCCGAAGATCCTGCTGACCGTCGCCGTCATCTTCGGCATTGGCATCGGCATGGTCGGCATGTTCCAGGGCTCGCAGGCCAGCATCGACAACGGACAGATCCTCTACCACGTGATCGGCGCCCAGGCCACCATCGTCGGCGGCAACCTGTTGACGATCCTGGCCGCGTCGTTCCGCGACCGCCTCGGCATGTCGCCCGCCGTCGGCCGCACTCTGCTCGTGCTCGGAGTGATCGGACTGCTCGGGTTCGCCGCCTTCATGATCGATGTCCGGGGCGGGATCAACATCTACGTCGGCATGTTCGAACGCCTCGCCATCTACCCGATCGTCGTGGCGCACGTGGTGTTCGGAGTCTCGCTGCTCGTCAGCCGGAAGCGCCGGCCGGTCACCGCACCCCGCAACCACGCCGTCCCTGCGGCGGCTTGAGGAGATGGCGATGCGCACACTGTTGACGTCGATGCTCACGGTGGTTCTCGTCGCGGGCCTCGTCACCCAGGCGGAAGCCGGTGAACCGCTGACGATCACCACCGTGGCCAACCCGAGACCGGGTCTGCTGAGCGGACCGGAGACGTTGCTGCGGATCAGCCCGGCCGCGCCACGGCTCCGCGTCACCCAGGACGGCCGTGACATCACGGCCGGATTTCTGCCTCAGGCCGACGGAAGCCTGCTCGGGCTCGCCACCGGTCTGCGTTCCGGCGACCACGTGATCGCCGCCAAAGCCGGAGTCCGGCGCGCAACAACACGCTTGACGGTCCACCCGAGCACCGGGCCGGTGTTCTCGGGTCCGCAGCAGCAGCCGTTCTTCTGCGAGACCACGGTTTTCGGCCTCGCGGCCGCGGCCCAGCCGGACTGCTCCGCACCGACCGTCGTGACCTACCGGTACCGCAACACGGCTGGTGCGTTCCAGCCGCTGAGCGACCCGGCGGCACGTCCTGCCGATCTGGCCACGGCCACAGTGGACGGACGCGACGTGCCCTACGTGGTACGTCTGGAAACCGGCACCGTCGATCGCGCCGTCTACCAGATCGCCGCTCTGACCGACGGCACGCCGCCGTCTCCGCTGCGTCCACTCCAGACCTGGAACGGCAGGTTGGTCTACACGTTCGGTGGCGGCTGCAACGGCGGGTACCACCAGGGCAACTCCACCGGTGGCGTCCTGAACGACCTGATGCTGTCGCAGGGCTACGCGGTGGCCTCGTCGACGCTGAACGTGCTCGACCAGAACTGCAGCACCATGTTGTCCGCGGAAGCGGCGATGATGGTGAAGGAACGCTTCATCAACACCTACGGGCCGGTGCGGCACACGATCGGCTGGGGCGGATCCGGCGGCGCGATCCAGCAGTACGCCATCGCCGACGCCTATCCCGGCATCGTCGACGGGATCATCCCCGGAGTGTCCTTTCCAGACGCACTGAGCGTCATGGGCGTCACCAGCGACTGCGACCTGTTCGAGCACTTCTTCACCGCGGCGGGCAGTGGTTTCACGCCGGCTCAGCGGCAGGCGGTCGCAGGGTTCCCGAGCTACAGCACCTGCAGGTCGTGGGACCAGTCCTTCGCCAACCGGATCACGCCGACCGGCAGCTGCAACAAGCAGATCTTCTCGGTCAGCGACGCCATCCCCGCCGAGGCGATGTGGAACCGCGAAACGAACCCCAACGGGGTCAAGTGCAGCATGAACCAGCAGTTGGCCAACCAGTTCGGAATCGACCCTCGCACCGGCTTCGCCCACAGCGCCCTGGACAACGTCGGCGTCCAGTACGGCCTGCGAGCGCTCAACGACGGGAAGATCACGCTGGATCAGTTCGTCGCGCTGAACCGGGAGATCGGCGGCTTCGACGTCGAGGGCACACCTGTCGCACGTCGCACCACGGCCGACCGGCAAGCGCTGACTGCCGCCTACCGCGACAGCGTGCTGGTGTCCGGATCGCTGGGACTGCGCACCACGCCGATCATCGATCAACGCACGAACCTCGACCAAGCCGGATTCCTCAGCGACATCCACACCTCGGAGTGGTCGTTCGTCCTGCGGGCCCGGCTTCACAAGGCCAACGGCACCTCGGCCAACCAGGTGATCATCGCCAACCAGCGCACCCCTGACCAGACGACGGCCGCGAACCGCTACCAGCTCGCGGCCATGGACCAGTGGCTGACGAACATCGGCGCCGACCACAGCAGGCGCTCGCTCCAGCAGAAGGTGATCGCCGGCAAACCGGCGGGCCTGGCCGACGGCTGCTACCTGTCGGCCACCGAGCGGATCGCCGGCCCGATGACGTCCCCGGCCAGCGGACCCTGTGCGGCGCAGTACCCGGTGGGGGAGAACCCGCGCCTGGTGGCCGGTGCGCCTCTGACGTCGGACGTCCTGAAGTGCCGGCTGAGGCCGGTCGACTTCACCCAGTACCGCGTCCCGCTGACCCCCGCGGACAAGGCCGCACTGCGGGAGACCTTCCCGGAGGGCGTCTGCGACTACCGCTTGCCTGGGATCGGTCAGACCTCGCCGTTGGGCAGCTGGCTCGGTTACGGCGACGGGACGAACGCCACCTTTGGACACGCACCATCGCCCATTCGGTTGCGCTGATCGTGCTGGACTCCCAGAGGCGCGGCTCGAACCGCGTCACCGCGACGGCGGCGCCTCTGGGCAGGCCAACCCCCGGATCAGACCCCGGCGAAGGTGGGCATCGCCGCCCAGCCGTCCCAGTTCACCTCAGACGCGAACGCCACGATCAGCGCCTGCCGGTACTGCTGGCCCTGGGCCGAGGTGATGGTGCCCGCGGAGACCGTCTGGTCGATCGCGGGACTCCACGCGTTGACCATTGCCTGCTGGGGTCTTCCGTGCCCGGATTGTCGGCAACGAGAGGAGAGGTGACGTGCAAACCGTGGTCATGACCCGTTCACGGCGGCCTTCCATCCGCCGCCGGAGGACAGTCGCGGCAGCGAACTTCAGACGGTCAGCCTGGGGCGAGTCGGTTGATGTCACCGCTGGTCAGTGTTCGCGGTCCCGAACCGTCCAGTTGGGACACCGCGATCATCGCCTTGCCGATCGCGCCGTTCGACGTCGTCCAGCCCGGCATCAGCTTCTTGAGCAACGCGTGCGTCCAGGACGTAGGTGTGGAACGGATACGCCAGAAGGCTTGCGCCGCGAGTGCCTTCACCCGTGCCCACATGAGCTTCGAGTCGGGGGAGGCGCTCGCTCCGGACAGGTAGGCGTGTGTCATCGCGGGGTTGGCGGGTAGAAGCAGGTGTGTCTACCCGGCCGAGGCCCGCCAGCCCGGTCGCGCCCGGCAACACGACGTTCTTGGCCGACGAAGATCCTCTCCAAGTTTCAGCCGGTCGACCAAAGCAGAGATACCTCGACCAAAGTCGAGGTATCTCGGCCACGAAGCTGCGGCTCCCGCCGTGGGGGCGTTGCCGCCGTGCCCGCCGCCGTGCGGTGTGGACGACGCGATCTTGTGTGTGGGCTTGTGTGTGGTCCGATCGTCGTGGCGAAAACAGAGACCAGCGTGGTGGTCGTCAGACGGTCGCGCCTCGCAGGGCGAGCAAGCTCTCCGCGGTGTCGGCGATGGTGTCTTCGATCGGTCGCGGTGACCATCCCAGCATGCGCTGAGCCTTTTCCGAGGTGGCGTCGAAGTTCTTGCCGAGTTGCGGGCGCAGGATGCGCAGTCCGGGGTTGATGCGTGCGAGTGCGCGCGCCGTCCACACCGGCAGTTCGCGCGTGGGCACCTTCGAGGCGCGGTCGCCGAGGCGGTCACGCAGGATCGTCGCGATGTCGCGGACCCACAGGCTGTGCCCTGAGATCGCGAGGAACCGCTCGCCCGCCGCGACCGGGTCGGTCATCGCCCGCAGGTGCAGGTCCGCGACATCGCGCACGTCGACGTAGCCCATGGCGAACTTCGGCAGTGCGGGCAGTTCGCCGTCCAGCATTCGTTGCAGCAGCCCGAGAGAGGGCGAGTAGTCGGGGCCGAGCACCGGCCCGAACACGCCCACGGGGTTCACGACCGCCAGCTCGACGCCGCCGTGCTCGGCGACGAAGTCCCATGCCGCCTTTTCCGACAGGGTCTTGGATTTCTGGTAGGGCGCGATCCCACCGTCCACATTGCTCCAGTCCTCCTCGGTGAACACCCGTGACTTCTCCGGGTGGCCCATTCCGACCGCTCCGAACGCCGAGGTCAGCACAACCCGTTTCACTCCGGCCTCGCGCGCCGCACGCAGAACGCGCAGCACCCCGTCCCGGGCTGGTCCGACCATGTCGTCGTCACTCTGGGACAGGCTGGTGAGCGTCGGCGAGGCGACGTGCAGGACGTAGTGGCAGCCTTCGACCGCCTCGCGCCAGCCGCTGTCCTGCTGCAGATCCGCCTGCAGCACGGTCAGCTTCGCGTCCTCGGGTGCTCCGCCGGCACGCAGCATCTCTCGCACCGCGGACTCCTTGTTCAGGTCTCGCACCGTGGTGCGAACGGTGTGCCCGTGTGCCAGCAGTGCGAGTACACACCAGCTGCCGATGTAGCCGGAGCCGCCGGTGACCAGTACGTCAGCCATGGATTACCTCGCAAGAAACCGGTAGGGAAGCCGTTGATCCTTCGAACCGCGCGGTGACGCAGCCGCCCCACCCGGAACTGCGAGCCTGGTGTGCTGAGCAATGCTGCTGTACGGTTCTGGAGAGTTCTCCACATAAGTTAGTGGAGAACTCTCCGGATAGCAAGGGGAGTACATGGTCCGCTCGGACGCCCGCGAGAATCGGGCTCGCATCGTGCAGGTCGCGCGCGAGGCCTTCGCCGAGGACGGCGGGGTCTCGATGAACCAGATCGCGCAGCGTGCCGGTGTGGGACCCGGCACCCTGTACCGCAACTTCCCGACCAAGGAGGCTCTCGTTCTGGTCGTCTACCAGCACGAAGTCGACCAGCTCATGGAATCGGTGCCGCAGCTGCTGGCGGCGCAGCCTCCACTGGAGGCGCTGCGGCGGTGGACCATCGACCTGGTGGCCGCCATGCGGAAGAAGCACGGTCTCGGCGACGCGCTCAGTCCCGGTGCGTACCAGGCGATCGCCGAGCAGGCCTACGACCCGGTCATCACCGCCATCACGCAACTGCTGGACGCCGGCAAGAGCGACGGCACCATCCGTGTTGACGCCGATCCCCGGGACTTCCTTCAGCTCACCGGCGCTCTGTGGCGGGCCGCCTCGGGGCCGGAGGATCGATCGGCCTCCATGCTCGCCCTGATTCTCGACGGGTTGAGCACTCACCGGCACCCATGAAACGATCACCGTCCGGGATGCGGGTTCCGTGCCCCGGCCCCGTGGCGCTCATGTCCGTCTGGGCGTGATCACCCGGAAAGACCGCACCGGCCGGTGAATCCGCGTGTCCGTGGTGGTCGACGGGGGCCGTGGCGGCTGTTCAGCTCGGTCGGGGCGCTTGTTCGAGGCCGCGGAACACGGTGGCGATCAGGCGTCGCCCCTGGGCCACGCCCTCGTCGTTGTTCGCGACGCGCCACAGGAAGCTCATCAACATGATGATGTCCGCCGGATCGTGTCCGGCGGACATGGTGCCCTCGGTCACGCAGGCGTCGACCAGCTTCGCCACGGCCGCGGTGGTCGGCGCCCACGAGGCGCTGATCACGTGCTGTGCCGCGGCGCTGTGCAGCGCGTCGCCGAGGCCGTGCTTGATGCGGATGTAGCCCGACAAGGTCTCGAACCACTCGACGAACGCCGCCTTCGCGGACGAATGACGCGCCAGCACCTCGCCGGCGGTGGCGGTCAGGCGTTCGATGTCGTGCTGGTAAGCCGCGAGGATCAAGTCCTCCCTGGTGGGGAAGTGGCGGTAGAGCGTTCCGGCGCCGACGCCGGCGCGTTTGGCCACCTCGCTCAGCGGCACGAGCGGATTCTGCGCGAACAGTTCGTGAGCGGCCTCGATGATCGCGACACGGTTGCGCGCGGCGGCCTCGCGCTGCGTGCCGTACGTGCTCGGTCTCTGGTCGGTCATCCCTGCATGGTGCCCGCTCGTTGACTCGCGGACAATCCTCCGCTAGTTTGGCAGAACTTGCGGAGGATTCTCCGCATGTTCCCCCCCCCCCGCAGGAGATCCCATGCGCTACGTCAAGCTCGGCACCACCGGCCTGGACGTCTCGCCCATCGCGATCGGCGCGATGACCTACGGCGAGCCCGACCGTGGCCACCCCGTCTGGTCCTTGGGTGAAGAGCAGGCCCGCCCGCTGATCAAGCACGCTGTCGAGGTCGGCATCAACTTCTTCGACACCGCGAACATGTACTCCAACGGCTCGAGCGAGGAGATCCTCGGCCGCGCGCTCAAGGACTTCGCCGATCGCGACGACGTCGTGATCGCGACCAAACTGCGCCACCCCATGCGCCCCGGCCCCAACGGCAAGGGCCTGTCCCGCAAGGCGATCATGACCGAGGTCGACCACTCCCTGCGGCGGCTCGGTACCGACTACATCGACCTCTACCAGGTGCACCGCAACGACCACGCGACGCCGCTGGAGGAGACTCTCGAAGCGCTCAGCGATCTGGTGCAGGCGGGCAAGGTGCGCTACCTGGGCGCGTCGTCGATGTTCGCCTGGGAGTTCGCCAAGGCGCTGCACCTGCAGAAGCAGCACGGCTGGGCCCGGTTCGTCTCGATGCAGGACCACTACAACCTGCTCGCTCGCGAAGAAGAACGTGAAATGATCCCGCTGTGCCTTGACGAGGGCGTCGGCACGATCGTCTGGAGTCCTCTGGCCCGCGGTCGTCTGGCCCGCGCTTGGGATGACGCGAAGTCGACCGCCCGGTCGGAGACGGATGGCGGCTACGCCGACACGCTCTACTCACCTGCGGAAGAGGCGTCGAACCGCGCCATCGTCGACGCGGTCGGAAAGGTCGCGGCCGATCACGGCGTGAGCCGCGCGTCCATCGCCCTGGCCTGGCTGCATCGCCAGCCGGTCGTCACCGCTCCGCTGGTCGGCGCCGGTTCGACCAAGCAGATCGACGAGGCGGTCGCGTCGCTGGACGTCGAGCTCACGGACGAGGACGTCCGCGCTCTCACCGTCCCCTACACGCCACGGTATGACTGGCAGGGCGTCTCGGACGAGGCGACCATGGACGCGATCCGCGCCCGTATCCCGGGAATGGCGCTCAAGTGACGCCGATCGTGCCTCGGCTCGGCTGCCCGCGCCGGAGCGGTCCTGTCCTTCATCGGTCGGCTGGTGCCGTGGGTGGCGGTCGCGCAGCTGCCTGATCTCCTCGACCTTCTCCGGTGCCGACCGCAGCAGGGGGACGACGTTGCGGAAGCAGCTCAGGTAGTGGTCCCTGCCGACGTTCTGGTCGCCGATGCGGACGAGCTCGACGACGAGGTCTGGCTCGGCCGGGGTTCGCAGGTACTTGCGCAAGTAGATCGAGATGATCTCGCGTCGTTCGTCTGGCTCCGGCAGGTCCACGAAGACTCGCGCACGTGATTCCTGCAGCCAGTAGAGGAACTGGCCCGCCAGGCGGGCGGTCACGCCGGTGGAGTCGGGGTCAAGACGCTTCGCGCCGAACTGCTGGACCGCCCGGCGAGCGGCCGGACGACACCGAGTCCTGACCCGTCCAGACGGAGAACGCGCCGCGCGGCCGGGGCTGGGGTGGCCGCAGCAGGGCGAGTTCGTCGTCGGTGAGGTACATACCCCCGGTCTGGGGTGCGCTGCGGTGCGCAAATGCCCGCCCACGGTCTCCGTGGCGTTGCCGTCGGGTGGCTGGCGCGCAGCACCGCGGTGCAGATGACGCCCAGGCGCCGTGGTCGGCGGCGGGGACGGCAGATCCGGGATGCGGGTATGCACCAGCGCGGACGCGTCCGCGAGTAGTACCGCCGCCCGAGCCTGCTGCTCCGTGGTCAACTCCACCTCGGTGCGGGTCTGCACATCGGCCACGGTCCCAACGGCGGGACGGCGCCGTGACCACGGCTCCGCCATCCGGCTGATCCATGACGCCGCACGACACCGTACAAGCTCGTCGTGGAAGGGGGTGATCATGCGGCCGGCATCGTTCAGGCGGGCGCTACCAGGCGATCGCACCGAGACGCACGTGGCCGAAGCCGCCGCGGTCGCCTGGCGAGTACCAGGAGAAGACGAACTGGTCCGGGGTGCTGAGCTCGGCATGCCCGTGATAGGCGTAGCAACCGAAGCCGCCGCCTTGACACGTGTCGGGCACGTGCCCGGCAGGTCCCGCGGTCCACGGACCGGTTGGCGACGTGGCCGTGTACAGCCGGAAGCCGCTCGTGGCGAACGATGTCTTCACGATCATCGCCAGACGGTGCGGACCCACCCCGGTGTAGTCGGCGACGTGGACACTCCACGGTGTCACGCCGGAGATGATCGAGGTGACCGCGGTCAGGTCCTCGGTCCACTGCGCCGGGCCATCTCCGGGGCGCCCCCACCAGTGGTAGTTCGCGCCGTTGCCCCATGCGTTCGGGTCGGCTGGAACGCGGGCGACGAGCACGATGTCCGGATTGAGCTGCCTGCCGAAGAGGTAGAGGTACCCGTCGTCGCCGAACACCGGACTGCCGAGGAGCTGTGCCGCGGGCAGGCCGGCCTGCAGTGGTGCGGCGACGAACGGTGTGCCCGTCGAGACGAAGCGGTTCGTCGCCGGGTCGTACTCGACGAGCTTCAACCGCTCGGTCGGCCAGCCTCCGGTCTTCGCCACGCACAGCTCGCCGTAGACGATGAGCATTCTTTCTGTTCCGGGGATCTGGGCGAGTCCCGTGGGCCAGGACGCCGGGTAGCTGTTGTTCGTTCCGCAGGCGGCAGGCGGGTCGTGCGGAGTGAGCAGGCCTTGCGGCCGCGGCAGGAACGGTGCGGGGGACGCGCGCCCCGGCTGCGGCGCGGCCGGCGGGGTCGGGAGTTCCTCGAGCCGGGTCGGCGCCTCGCCGCGAACGTGGGGGCCCGCGGCCGCTGTGGTGCCCGCCAGGAACGCCGGTCCGTTGCGCTGCACGGTGTCGCCGAACAACCACAGACTCCGCGACGGCGAGTACGCGGCGCTCAGACCCGCGTCGCGGGAGATCGCGTTGGCGTTTGTGTCCGCTGTGGACAATGCTCGGCCGAGGTCGACGGTACCTACGGTGTCCGGTCCGGCCGTGCGGAAGTTCTGGGTGGCGCTGTAGTCACCGGCGTCGGGTTGGCTGCCCGGCTTGGAAAGAGCGCCGTCGCGCTGACCGATGCACAGTCCCGGTTGCTCGACGTTGCGGTCCCCGTATCCGCAGAACTGCGTGCGGTAGAGCGTGTCCGGACGCAGACCCGTGATCGGTTGTCGGACCTCGACGAACCCGTTGGTGTCGACGTTGGCCGTCACCGGGTTGGTGTGCTGCACCGATGTGACTCCGTCGGGCCAGTACTGGAACCAGCTGGTACACGGATTGTCGGTCGTCTCGGCCAGGCACGAGGTCTGTGCGTGCAGCGTGGCACTGGTGGATGTGATGCCGGTGGGTCGAGAGGACCAGCCCGCGCAGCCGGCGGCCGCGAGGCCGAACACGGCCGCGGTCGCCGTGAGTCGGACCAAGCCTGGGCGAGTCGTCATGACAGCTCCGCAGATCAATGCTGGATTGATGAAACCCTCGGCACGATGACCACTGTGGACAGTTGGGCCAACTCCGCCGTCGTGTGATCCTGGTCAGGAGTATGACTCGTCCAGTACGCGATCGAGAGGGGCCAGTCGCATCGGATGGCGCGAGGTACAACATTCGTTGCGGTACTACTACGGACAGCCGAAGACGTTCCAATCCGGCCAGTACGCCCGGTACGGAGCCCCTCGGTCCCACACGATGAGCCAACCCTGGTCCCATGTGTAGTCATAACCGCGTGGGAAGGAATCCAGGAAGGCGCGAACACCGTTGTCGCGGTGCAGAACGCCTGCCCTGCCCCAGCACGGGTTGGTCGTGGCAAGAACAGTCACCTGCTGGGCTGCGCCCTACCGAGGCGGTCGATGTCGACGCCTGACTCCGGCTGGCGGTCGCGCCAGTGGCCGAAGTGATCGCGAGCAGCGCCGTGAGCGAGATGATTCCACTCCATCGCAGTCGTCTGCGCATCACGAGATCTCCTTTGTCCGTTCTCCGAGGGACATCTGTGTCCGGTGCGTACAGATGTCCTTGCGCACCAAGGTGTACCTCACCGAGGCTGTCTGCGATCGGGGTGCGTGCTGGACAACCAACGACAGACAACCCGGATGAGGCGAGCGCAGGGCAGGAAATGCCACGGCCGGAAGGTCCGCTTGACCCAGATGCCGGAGTGGTGCAACAGCTCGCGTGGGAGCTGCGCCAATTGCGCGATGAGGCGGGTAGACCGTCATGTCGAGCGCTCGCGCGACGCGCGCACTACTCGCAGTCGACGCTGGCCAAAGCCGCCGCGGGCCAGGAGTTTCCCGGCTTGGCAGTGGTGCTCGCCCTCCCTGCTCGGCGCCGGGTTGCTCGCGGTGGTGGGCCGACGGTGCGCCACCGTGCTGATCACGCCGGGAGTCGATCCGCAGTCCCGGCTCGAGCAAGCCCTGGAGTCGCGTCCCGTCGATGCGGACGTTGTGCTGGTGGTCGACCAGTTCGAGGAACTGTTCACCCTGTGTCCCGACCACACCGTCCAGGAGACGGTGATCACCACGCTGCTGTGCGCCGCACGGGAGCCCGGCAGTCGCACCCGTGTGGTCATCGGCGTGCGGGCCGATTTCTACGGCCACTGACCGCACCGAGCGCGACACCACACCCCATCGCGACCCGATCACCCGATCGCAGAGCCACGCTGTAGGTCCGCACGTCGTCGGCGAGTACTGGGTGGGCTGATCAACGAGTACGAACCTGCAGCTGCTTGATGCGCAGGTCAGCCCTATCGGAGCGTGTTTTGGCACCCCACAGCATGGACGTGGTTTTCGGCACGCACAGCTCCAGACCGCTGCTCGTGGGAACTGGAGCCCTGTCGAGAACCGTGCGCTGGCGGGTGTCGTTGTGTGCCGCCGGATTCGCCGGTCGGTTGCTGACGGCGATCAGCTCGGCGAGCAGGTCAGCAGCATCAACGCGGCCAACGCCGTAGATGCGGTGACGACGGGCAATGCCATGGCGGCGACGCTGGCGAACCCGCAGGACAGCAGCCTGCGGGCGCGGTTCGGCATCCGGCGGCGCCGCTGGAGGCGTTCCAGCCGTGTTCCCAACGCGTCTTTGCTCATCGCGAGCGCGGAGCTCGGCAGGCCGTGGGAGGACACCCGCATCAGTGCGGCGCGGACCGTCTCGACGCCGTGTGTGCGGGCGGCAGCCAGGTCGGCGGCCATCTCGACGAGCTCGCGGATCGTCGTCGCCGCTCGCTTGAACAGAGGAAGGATCGGCAGCGTGGCGGCCACGGCGTCGGCGGCGGTGACCAGCAGGTGGTGGCGGCCGTTGAGATGAGCTCGCTCGTGATCGAGCACGGCGTCGACTTGGCTGGGGGTCAGGTGGCGGTGCAGGCCCTCCGTGGCGACGACGACACCGGGCTTGCCGGCGAGGCTGAACGCCAGCGGGCGGTCGTGGTCGAGCCACATCGTCGGGTGCGGGCCGCCCTCACGACGTCCTGCGAGGCGCAGGACCGAGAGGTGTTCCTCTCGTGCGCGGGCGCGTTTCCGGGTGCTGCGTGCGCCGACGACCGCCAGCCGGATGAGGAGTGCGGTCAGCAGTGCGCCGCCGGTCAGGCCGCTGATCACCTCAACGGTAGGCGTGGTGCCGTGCCGCACGGAGTCCCAGCAGTGGTGCAGGGAGTCGAGGACGCTGAGGCCGTGCTCGGGCAGTACGAGCAGGACGGCGGCCACGGTCGAGGTGATCACGACCGCGAGGACTGAGGTGATCCATGCGACCAGGGCGACGGCGGGGTCGTCGAGCCGCCAGAGCACGCGTGGCGCCAGCCAGCCCACCAAGGTGGACCCGAGCAGCAGCGCCAGCGCGACCGTCATCGTCCCGAGGCTTTCTTGCGCAATGCTCGGCGCAGCAGCGCCGACTCCTCCTCGGTCGCGGACTGTGCGAAGTGGAGCAACGCGGCTTCCGGGTCGCCGGAGGCGATGAGCACGTCCCGCAGGGCGTTCGCGGCGGCTTCGGCGCGGCTGATCGCGGGCTGGTACCGGTAGGCGTTGCCCTCGAACTCGCGCGTCACCCAGTCCTTGCGGTGGAGGTTGTCCAGCACGGTGAGCACGGTCGTGTAAGCGAGTTTTTTGCCGGTGTCCAGGCGTTCCAGCACCTGGCGCACCTTGAGCGGCCCGCCGTCGTGCCAGAGCACGTCCATCACCGCGGCTTCCAGCTCACCTAGTCCGTGCATCCCTCACGCCCTTCCAGCTGAACGAGAAGTATGCCTGCCCGCAGGGACCCAGCCATAAGCCGAACACCACTGTTCGACTTATGGCTGGGTCTGGCGTAGCTTAAGTCGAACATGAGTGTTCGACTTAAGGGGTGGGCATGAGTCAGACGGCCGTGCGGACGAACTGGTGGGTGCTGGTACTGCTGTGCCTGGCCCAGTTCATGGTGATCCTGGACGTGACGGTCGTGAACGTCGCGCTCCCGGTGATCGCGACCGAACTCGACCTGGACCGCGCCGCGCTGACCTGGGTGGTCACCGCGTACACGCTGTGCTTCGGCGGGCTGATGCTGCTGGGCGGCCGGCTGGCCGACGCGATCAGCAGACGGGGCGTGTTCCTCACCGGGCTGGCCGTGTTCACGCTCGCTTCGCTGGCTTCTGGGCTCGCGGAAAGCGCGACCACGCTGGTGGCGGCACGTGCAGTGCAGGGCGTTGGGGCGGCGTTGCTGTCCCCGGCGGCGATGTCCATCGTCACGACGACCTTCCACGGGCCGGAGCGCAACCGCGCTCTCGGTGTGTGGGCGGCGATCGCCGGAGCGGGAGCCGCGGTCGGAGTCCTGCTCGGTGGTGTGTTCACGGCAGGGCCCGGCTGGGAGTGGGTGTTCTTCATCAACGTGCCAGTCGGCGTTTTCGTGGCCGTCCTGTTGCCGCGGCTGGTGCCGTCCGGCCGAAGTGGACAGTCGCGGGGAAAGGTCGACGTGCCAGGAGCGCTGACCGCGATGCTGGCCGTCGGCGCGTTGATCTACGCGCTGGTGCGTGCCGGTGACACCGGTTGGGGCGGTGGCAGCACGCCGTACGTCCTGGCTGCGGGCCTCGTCCTGCTCGGGGTGTTCGTCGTCGTCGAACGCAAGGTCGCCGAGCCGCTGGTCCGGCTGGAGCTGCTGGCCCGGCGCCCCGTCGTGGCGGGCAACCTGGTCATGCTGGCCGCATCCGGTCTGCTGCTGGCGAACTTCTTCCTCAACTCCCAGTACCTGCAGCACGTCCTGCGCCTCGACGCGCTCGAGACCGGTCTGATCTTCCTGCCGGTGGCGCTGGTGATCGGCGTCGGCACCCACATCGGCGTTCGCGTCGTGAGCCGGTTCGGCGGACGACCTGCCGTCGCCGTCGGCTTCGGTCTCGCCGCCGTCGGTGCGGTTCTGCTGGCGCAGGTGCCTGCCTCGGGGAACGCTGTGCTGGCGGTCCTGCCCGGCTTCCTGATCTCCGGTCTGGGCCTGGGTGCCACGTTCGTCACGGCGACGACCACCGCGATGGCGCACGCCGGACCGCACGACGCCGGAACGACGTCCGGCCTGATCAACACCGGACACGAGCTGGGCGCGACGCTGGGCATCGCGTTCGTGTCGACCGTCATGGCCCTGAGCCTGCAGAGCGGTGGAAGCCCGGTCGGAGGCTTCAGTGCGGCGTTCACCGCGACCGCGATCGCTGCGGTAGTCGCCGCGGTCGGAGCCACGCTGCTCGTTCCGGCAGGCCGTCCGCCTGCCACCGATGGTCCGGTGTTCGCGCACTGATCAGCCGTAGGCTTTCGGTCGTGGCCACCACGGAGACCCGGCGCCGCGCCGACGCCGAACGCAACATCGCCGCCATTCTCGACGCAGCCCTGGTGGTCTTCACCGAGGAGCCGCAGTCGAGCATGGTGGCGATCGCGCGCGCCGCCGGCGTCGGCCGGGTCACGCTCTACGCGCACTTCCCGTCCCGCGAGGTGCTGCTGGAAGCGGTGCTGGACCGGACGATCGCCGAAGCCGGCGAGGTCATCAAGAAGGCGGCACCGGAGGAAGGCTCCGCCATCGAGGCGCTCCGGCGGCTGCTGCACACGTCCTGGCACGTGCTGAACCAGCACCGCAAGCTGTTCGACCTCGCACAGCGCGAGCTCGGCCCGGTTCGGCTGCGGCAACGGCACCGCGAGGTCGTCGACCACGTCGAGGGACTGCTCACGCGCGGGCAGCAGGAAGGCGTGATCCGGTCCGACCTGCCGATGAACTGGCTCGTCACCACCGTCTACAGCCTGCTGCACGCGGCCGCGGAGGACGTCAACGCGGGACAGCTGAAGGCGGAGGAGGCTGCGGACGTGCTGGAGGCGACCCTGTTGCCCGCCCTCAAATCCTGAGACCGGTCACGCCTCGCGGTTTGTAGACCGCGAGCGCCATCGCCACGACCAGCACCACAAGAGCGCCAGCGGCGTGCAGCACGAACGTAGGCGTCCGCAGCGGTGCCAGATCTGCGGCAGGATCCCCGGCGAGGGCGGCGAAGCGGTCCACTGTGCGCGTGTAGACGAGCAGCACGGCGGTGGCGAACGCGTTCAGCACCAGTTTGAAGATCACCCAGTAGTGCCTGAGCAGGCCCCACGCCGAGCCGAGCGACGAGACCAGCCCGGTCAGCAACGAGGCGACCGCGAACGGCAGGACGACGTACCAGACGATCGGCTGCGCGATCAGGTTCGCCGCCCGCACAACGCGATCGTCCTGATCGGCCACTCCGATGATCGCCACCGCGAGAAACGTGAGCACGGCGCCGAACCAGCCCACCGAGGACGCGATGTGCGCGGTCAGGGCGAGCTTGCGCAGTCGTGGCCTCATCGGTGCATGCCCGGTCCGTGCTCGATGGGGAGCGCGAGCAAGACGAGGAACAGCACGATCAGGACGGCCACGACGATTCCCATGACCTTCACCCAGCGCGGTGTGTCTGCCATGCACCGAGTTTACGAGACACTGTGTCTTTCTCACAGACATAGTGTCTCGATCCCGTAGGATGTGGTCGTGCCGAAGCTGTGGAACGACACGATCGAGACGCACCGCCGCGAGGTGCGGCAGGCGATCCTGGCCACGACCGCGGCGCTGGTGGCTGAGCGCGGCCTGCTCAACGTGACGATGTCCCAGATCGCGGAGCAGGCCGGCATCGGCCGGGCGACGCTCTACAAGTACTTCCCGGACGTCGAGGCGATTCTGCGTACCTGGCACGGCGAGCAGATCGCGCATCACCTCGCGCACCTGACCGCCGTCCGCGATCGAGCTACCGGCCCTGCCCAGCGGCTCGAAGCCGTGCTCGAGGCGTTCGCCACCATCGCGCACAGTTCGCGCGGTCATTTCGACACTGACCTCGTCGCATCTCTGCATCGCGACAAGCAGGTCGCTCACGCGCAGGAGCAGGTCCGCGACATGGTCCGCGACCTGCTGGCAGACGCCGCCGAGGCGGGAGAGATCAGAGGCGATGTGGCGCCTGCGGAGCTCGCCGCGTACTGCGTACATGCTCTGGCCGCGGCCGGAACGCTGTCATCGAAGGCTGCAGTTGGTCGGCTCCTCGTGGTGACTCTCGCAGGGCTTCGGCCGATTTCCTCCTAAGTGGGATAGTAGGGCCTTGCGCCGCGTCCCGGCCGGGACCTTCGCATTTCGCCGATCGCGACGTGCTGCTCTGATGATCGCCGCAGGAGGCGGTGATGCTCGAAGACGTCCAGGTAGCAGAGGAGGACGTCATGAAGCGCCAGCACCTCGGGCTCTATGCGATCGCACTCGCGATTCTGATCGTCGGCCTCGCGTTCGCCGGAGTTCCTGTCCAGACGATGCTGTTCGGCCTGCTCGTTCTGGCCTGCCCGCTGATGATGATGTTCATGATGGGCGGACACGGCGGTCACGGCGGGTCTGACCAGCAAGAACAGGATCACCACACCACCGGCCGGTCGTGATGGCTGAGGCCGCGTACGGGCTGTGGCCCCTGGTCGCCCTGAACACCGTGTTGTTCGTCGTGTTCGCGATGAGCTTCTTCCAGCCGCGCACCAAGAGGGACTGGCGGGCGATGGGCGCGTTCGCCGCGTTCCTGGTCGCGCTGTTCACCGAGATGTACGGCATCCCGCTGACCATCTACCTCCTGGGCAGCTGGCTCGGTTCGCGGTTCCCGCTGCTGCGCGACACCCATGCCGGTGGGCACCTGTGGAACGACCTGACCGGCTGGACCGGTGACCCTCACCTGAGCCCGTTCCACCTGGCCAGCTACCTGGCGATCGCAGGTGGTTTCTGGTTGATCTCCGCGGCGTGGACTCGGCTGCACGAGGCGGCCAAGGAGAACCGGCTGGCCACGGCGGGGCCGTACGCGCGGGTGCGGCACCCGCAGTACGACGGGTTCCTGCTGGTCATGATCGGGTTCCTGCTGCAGTGGCCGACCATCCCCACGCTGATCATGTTCCCGGTCCTGGTCGCGGTCTACGCACGACTCGCTCGTAACGAGGAACGCGAAGTCGCGCAACGATTCGGTGAGCACTGGACCACCTACGCCGCACGCACTCCGGCGTTCCTGCCCCGGCCGCACAGCAGCTCGGTCGCGAGAGCCGGGAAGTAGCGATGGCGGAGGCCGCGAAGCTGCTCGGCGGCACCGGGCCATCGGTGGAAACGGCCGCAGCCGGCTGGGCGGCGGGACTCCTGGCGGGGATCGCCCCGTACTTCCAGCTGCGTGCGGCGCGTGCGGCTGATCGCAGGCTCGTGCTCGCCGGCCTGCCGTCCACACGGCTGGTCACCGCGCGAGTGACGACCGGGTTGGCGCTCGCGGTGCTGGTGTCCGCGGCGGCGTTGGTGGCGTTGGCTGCTCGCACCGGAATCGACGAACCGTGGCGAGTGGCCGCCGGGACGCTGATGTTCGCCGTGATCTACCTGGCCATCGGGGCCGTGACCGGTGTGCTGGTGCGCAACCCGGTCAACGGCACCGTGCTGATCCTGTTCGTCTGGATCATCGATGTGTTCTTCGGACCCGCCCTGGGGTCGCCGGACCGGATCGCGACCCGCTGGCTGCCGACGCACTTCGTCACGCTGTGGATGGGCGACCTGCCGTCGCGGCACGGCGGCCGGCTCGGCGACCTCGGCTGGGCCCTGCTCTGGACCATCGGCGCGCTTCTGGCCTCATGCCTCGTGGTCATCGCGACCACGCGAGTCGCCCGCGGCCGACGACCGCGGGGCAGCTTCACGACCGCGCTGCGGATGGGGCTGCGCGACTATCGACGCAACCCGGTGCTGTGGGCGTTGCTGATCGTGGTGCCGGTCGTGTTCATCTGGCTGTCCAAGGTGATCACACCCGACGACACCATGACGTTGTCTCTTGTGGACGACTGCAGGGAGACGCTGTTCTCGTTCTGGCTTCCGGACATGCACGCCGGCACCACGACGCCGATCGCCATCGCCTCGCTCGCTGCTCTCGCCGGGCTGTTCATCGTCCTGGACGCGCGGTCCGGTGACCAGCGGCTCACCCTCGCCGGTTTCGGCACGCCGACACTGCTCGCCGCACGCCTGAGCGTGATCGGCTGCGCAGTGCTGCTGGTGACCGCGGCGTCCCTCGCCGTCACGGTCACGGTGTTCGACGCCCAGCAGTGGTGGGTCTACGCGGGCGGCAGCGCGTTGCTGGCTGCCACCTATGCGCTCATCGGTGTCCGCATCGGGCCGATTTTCGGCCGCGTATCAGGTGTGTTGATCGCGTTCCTGGTGCCGTTCCTGGACGTCGGCATCGCGCAAAGCCCCATGTTGCGGACCGAACCGCCGGGCTGGGCCCGGTTCCTGCCCGGCTACGGCGCCGATCGTGTGGTGCTCGACGGTGGGTTGACCGCGAGCTTCGACGAGACCTCGGCGTTGCTGCTGGGCCTCGGCTGGCTGTTCGTGCTCGGTGTACTGGCCGCGAGGCTCTTCCGGAGGGCGACGACATGACCACCTTCAGCCGCCGGGCCTTCCTCGGCACCGTTGCGCTCGGGCTGGCCGGGTGCTCGTCCGACAACCCGCTGGTCCTGCCGACCGACCCGCTGGTGAGCCGCACCGAGTCGACCCGTGGTGGCACGGGCCGCACCCGTGCGGTCACGCTGACCGCGACCCGCAGCCAGGTCGACCTCGGCGGTCCGGTGGTCGACACGTGGACCTACGACGGTGCCCTGCCCGGCAAGGAACTCCGCGTCAGCGCGGGCGACCTCGTCGAAGCGCGCCTGGTGAACCGGCTGCCCACGGATACGTCGATCCACTGGCACGGACTGGCGCTGCGCAACGACATGGACGGCGCGCCACCCGTGACCCAGGCAGCCACCGAACCGGAGGAGGAGTTCACCTACCGGTTCGTCGCGCCCACGCCGGGCACGTACTGGTTCCACCCGCACACCGGCACCCAACTCGACCGGGGCCTCTACGCGCCGTTCATCGTCGAGGACCCCGTCGAGCCCGGCCGGTACGACGCCGAATGGGTGGTCGTGCTGGACGACTGGCTCGACGGCACCGGCACGAATCCGGACGAGGCGCTCGCCGGGTTGCGGCGCCGCGGCGGGCACTCGATGCGCGGCATGAGCGGACTCGGCGGGGACGTCGCGCACGCACATCACCTGATCAACGGCCGGATCGCGGCCTCGCCGGTCACGTTCGCCGCCAAGCCCGGCCGCCGCGTGCGGATCCGGTTCATCAACGCGGCTGCCGACACCGCATACCGGGTCGCGCTGGGCGGACATCGGATGACGGTCACCCACACCGACGGCTTCCCGGTTGCCCCGATGGACACCGGCGCCCTGGTCATCGGCATGGGCGAGCGGTACGACGTGCTGGTCACCTTGGCGGACGGCGCGTTTCCGCTCGTGGCGCTCGCGGAAGGCAAGAACGCCACCGCGCGGGCAGTCGTGCGCACCGCATCCGGTTCGGTCTCCGATGCGCGGCCGGCCGAACTGGACGGCAGAGTCGTGACGTACGACCAGCTCGAGGCGACGGAACCGCTCGACGTGCGGAAGCCGGACGTGGTGCACCGGATGGCGCTGACCGGGGGAATGATGAGCTACGAGTGGGGCATCAACGGACGCGCCGGTGACATGACCCCAGCTCGTGTCCGAAGTGGACAGAGAGTGCGGCTGGAGTTCGCCAACACCACGATGATGTGGCACCCGATGCATCTGCACGGCCACACCTTCCAGCTCGACGGACCGCGCAAGGACACCGTGATCGTGCTGCCCGGCCAGACCGTGGCGTGCGAGTTCGACGCGGACAACCCCGGGCAGTGGATGGTTCACTGTCACAACGCCTATCACGCCGAAGCCGGGATGATGGCCGTGCTCGGTTACGAGGAGTCTCGATGAACACCGTGGTGCTGGACGTCAGCGGACTGCACTGGGCGTCCGAGCAGAACGTCGTCAACGCGAAGCTCGGCAGGCAACCCGGTGTCCACCACGTCGATGTCAACCCGACCGCGCAAACCGCGACCGTGCAGTTCGACCCCGCCGTGACCTCCGTGGCGGACCTGCGCCGGTGGGTGGTCGACTGCGGGTATCACTGCGCCGGTCAGTCCGTGCCGCACCACATCTGCGATCCGACCGCGGAACCAGGTGCCGAGCACTCTCCGCAAGAGATGATGAGCCACGGTGGGCACGCCGGAATGTCGATGGCCGCGATGGTCGCGGACATGCGCAACCGGTTCCTGGTGGCGTTGCTCTTCTCGATCCCGATCGTGCTGTGGTCGCCGATCGGCACCGACGTGTTCGGGCTGCACCTGCCCACGCCGTTCGGCATGCGAGCGGACGTGTGGTCGCTGCTGCTCAGCCTGCCGGTGATCTTCTACTCGTGCTGGATCTTCTTCGACGGAGCTTGGCGAGCGCTGCGCGCCAGGACGCTCGACATGATGGTGCTCGTCGCCGTGGCGGTCGGCGCGGGCTGGCTCTACTCCGTGGTGATCACGCTGACCGGCGGGGGAGAGGTCTTCTACGAGGCTGCAACGGTTCTCGCCGCGTTCGTCCTGTTGGGACACTGGTTCGAGATGCGCGCCCGCGGTGGCGCCAACGACGCGATTCGAGCACTGCTGGACCTCGCGCCGCCGAAAGCACTGGTGCTGCGCCACGGCGAGCCGGTCGAGGTGCCGACCGCCGAGGTGGCGGTCGGGGATCTGCTGCTCGTCCGGCCGGGCGCGAAGATCGCAGTGGACGGAGTGGTCGAGGACGGAGACTCCGAGGTCGACGAGTCGATGGTCACCGGTGAGAGCCTGCCGGTGCACAAAGCACCCGGTACGGCCGTCGTCGGCGCCACCATCAACACCAACAGCACATTGCGGGTCCGCGCGACCAGGGTCGGGGTGGACACCGCGCTGGCCCAGATCGTCAAGCTCGTGCAGGAAGCGCAGAACTCCAAGGCGCCGGGCCAGCGGCTCGCGGACCGGGCGGCGTTCTGGCTGGTGCTGGTCGCATTGGCCGGCGGTGCGCTGACGCTCGCGGCCTGGCTGCTCTCGGGCGCGTCGCTCGCGACCGCGATGCTGTTCGCCATCACGGTGGTCGTGATCACCTGCCCTGACGCGCTCGGCCTCGCCACCCCGACCGCGATCATGGTCGGCACCGGGCTGGGTGCCAAGCGCGGCGTGCTGTTCAAGAACGCCATGGCGCTGGAGACCTCCGCGCGCATCAACGTCGTCGTGATGGACAAGACCGGCACCCTCACCAAAGGCGAGCCCGAGGTCACCGACGTGATCGCGGACGGCTTCGACGAGACCGAGCTGCTGCGGCTCGTCGCGACGGTCGAACGCGAGTCCGAACACCCGCTCGCAGCGGCGATCGTCCGCCGCGCCGGCGACCTCGACGGTGCGCGCGCCGAGCAGTTCGAGAACGTGCCGGGACACGGCGCCATCGCCCACGTGGGCGGGCGGCGAGTCGTGGTCGGCAACCGGCGGCTGCTGGAACGGGAGGGCATCGACCTCGCAACCCTGGCGGCTCGCCGGGACGAGCTCGCCGCCACCGGCCGCACCGCTGTGCTGGCCGCGATCGACGGCGTGGCGGCCGGGGTGATCGGCATCGCCGACGCACCGAGGGAGACCTCGGTGGCCGCCGTCGAGGCACTTCACGGCCTCGGCGTGGAAGTCGTGATGCTGACCGGCGACAACCAGGCGACCGCTGAACGCATCGCCTCGCGGCTCGGCATCGACACCGTCATCGCCGAGGTGCTGCCCGGTGACAAGGCCGCCAAGGTGGCCGAGCTCCAGCGCTCCGGCCTCAAGGTCGCAATGGTGGGTGACGGCGTCAACGACGCCCCGGCACTGGCTCAGGCCGACCTCGGCATCGCGATCGGAGCGGGCACCGACGTGGCCATCGAGACCGCCGACGTGGTGCTGATGCGGTCGGATCCGCTCGACGTCCCGACCGCGCTGCGGATCGGGCGCGGCACGCTGCGCAAGATGCGGCAGAACCTCGGCTGGGCCATCGGCTACAACGCCATCGCCCTGCCGATCGCCGCCGGTGTGTTCGAGCCTGCCTTCGGGCTGATGCTCCGCCCGGAGATCGCCGCACTCTCGATGTCCGGCTCGAGTGTCATCGTCGCGGTGAACGCGCTCGCGCTCAAGCGGCTGCACTTGCCCTCGACGAACTAACTACTGCTGCGGGTAGTAGGTCCTGACAGGAGCCTGACACCGGACTCCGTAGGATGCCGCCCATGACGAACACCGGCGCGCGAGCCGGGCGGGGACACCTCGCCCGGCTCGTCGTCGTCGCGGTGCTCGCCGGGCTGGCTCTCATGGTGGGAATGCAGTGCAGCGACGGCATGAACATCGCCATGCCGATGTCGCACAGCACGGCCGTGGCGATTCCGATGGCCGACCACGAACCCGGCTCGGACATGGGCACGGGTGAGTCGCTCACCATGTGCCTGGTCCTCATGGTTGCGGTTGCGGCGGCGGCGTTCGTCCTCACACTGCCGGCTGTGCGGACATCCGTCGTGGCGCATGCGCCCAGTTCGGCGGCGAGGTCCGAGAGTGCGCAGGCGCGTGCTCCGAGCCTGGCCAGGCTCTGCTTGCTGCGGATTTAGGGGAGAGGTCTGTCCACGTCGCGTTCGGCGTGGACCTGCGGTTTTCCGTTTCTCTTCTCTCCTCGCAGGAGTTGTTCGTGAACCTCGTTCCTGTTCTTGCCACCGGCTTGTTCGCCGGTGGTGTGTCCTGTGCCGCGGTGCAGGGCGGCCTGCTCACCGGGCTGATCACTCGCCAGCGCGCCGCCGCCGGCGACAACACGGCCCAGCGCGACTGGCGGGGCCAGCTCGGCGACGACCTGGCCCCGGTCGGCGGCTTTCTGGCGGGCAAGCTCGTCTCCCACACCTTGCTGGGCGCGCTGCTGGGCGCTCTCGGCAGCGCCGTCGACATCTCGGTCGGCTTCCGCACCTGGCTGCAGATCGGCGCGGGCGTGCTGGTCGTGGTGTTCGGCCTGGCGCAGCTCGGTGTGCCGGGCTTCCGCCGCATCGTGATCGAGCCGCCGATCTCGTGGATGAAGATCGTCCGCAGTCGTGCCCGCTCGCAGTCGGCGCTGGCACCGGCGGTGCTGGGGTTCGTCACGATCCTGATCCCGTGCGGAGTCACGCTGTCGGTGGAGGCGCTCGCGCTCACGTCCGGCTCGGCGCTCATGGGTGCCGCGACCATGGCCGTCTTCGTGCTCGGCACCGCGCCGCTGTTCGCGATCCTCGGTTACGCCGCCCGCAAGGCCGCCACCGCCTGGAAGGGGAGGCTCGGCGTGGTGACCGGCATCGTCGTCGTCGCGATGGGGCTCTACACCCTCAACGGCGGCCTGGAGCTGGCCGGTGCGCCCTTCGCGGCGAGCCGCATCGCCGAGGCTGCTTCGAGCAACGACACCCCCTCTGACACCTCGGCTGTGAGCGTCGTGGACGGGAAGCAGATCGTCGTGATCACCGCACGCACGGGCGCGTACAGCCCCGACAACGTGCAGGCGCAGTCCGGTCTGCCGACCACGTTGGTGGTGAAGTCCGACCAGGCACAGGGGTGTGTGCGGTCGTTCGTGGTCCGCGACCAGCAGAAGGTCCTGCCGGTCAGCGGTGAAACCCGCATCGAACTCGGTGTGCTGCAACCAGGACGGCTGGACTACGCCTGCGGCATGGGCATGTACACCGGCGTCATCACCGTCGTCTGAGGGAGGAGTCCACTGTGGCCACGACGCACGTGTTCGAAGTCAGCGGGATGCATTGCGGCAGCTGCGCTTTGCTCATCGACGACGCGCTTGAGGATCTGCCCGGCGTGCTCAGCACCCAGACCACGGTGAAGCGAGGACGCGCCACCGTGGAGCTGGACGCGGATCAAAGCACTCCGGAAGACGTGGTTCGCGCGATCGAGGAACTGGGTTACCAGGCCTCGCTGATGTCCTGATCGCCGCTGGTGTGGTGGGCGTGGCACCGCTCACCACACCAGCGTTCAGCCTTCGAGACGGCGGATCACGTTGATCGGGCCGATCGAGTCGATGTTCGCGATCTTCACGGGAACGCCCTCGGTCGAGGCGTGCACGGCGCGGACGCTGTCCACGGCCATGGCGACGTGGTGCTGGTCGGCGTAGTAGATGATCAGGTCGCCGGCCTTGACCTCGTTGCGCGACACCGCACGGCCCACGCCGGCCTGGCCGTAGGTGGTGCGGGGGATCGACACACCCGCTGTGCGGTAGGAAGCCTGCATCAGGCTGGAGCAGTCCCACGCGTCGGGTCCGTTGGCACCGAACACGTACTGGTCACCGCGCTGCGCGAGCGCGTACTCCAGCGCCTTGCCCGCTGTCCCGGCCGGTACCGAGATCTTCGACATGTCGCCGGTGCTGCCGAGCACGCCGCGATCCGCGGCGCTGAGCTGGTTGTACTGCTGCCGGGCCGAGGTGACCTGGCCGTCCAGTTCGGACTTGCGCGCGGCGATGTTCGCGGCGGCCTCCTGTGCCTTGCGCGCGGCGTTGTCCGCCTGAGCGACCGCGTCGATCAGCTTGGCGAGTGCTTCCGCGTTGTCGGTCGCGAGGAGGTTCAGTGCGGACATCCGGTTCAGGAAGTCCTGCTGCGAGTCGCTGACCAGCGCGGCGGAGAGCTGGTTGAACGTGGCGCCCTTGAACGTCGCCTCGGTCAGCAGGTCCACCTGCACGCGCAACGACTCTTCAGCCTGCCGAGCGGTACCGAGCTCGGACTCCTTGGCCTTGAGGTCGTCCTGTGCGCGCAGGTGCTCTTCGTTGAGCTTCTCGGCCTGGCCGGCCAGCTCGGTGTACTTCTTGAGCGCGTCTGAGGCGTTCGGTGGTAGCGGGGGATCGGCCGCGGCCGGGGCCAGGTGCGTTGCCGCGGCCACGGCGACCGCAGCCACCACCACGGTTCCGCGCACCGTACGTCTCAAAGGGAGCGGCACCACGTCGCGCGTTCCTCCTCACGTCACGACCAGATGGTCGCGGCCAGGCTACGTACCGCTGCAGTACATGTCTACTATCGCACTTAGTAGATCTTGGGCTGCGTGAATCTTTCCTCAGGTAGCATCCGGGCACGTGAGCGACTTGAGCAGGCTGACCGTGTGCCGCGGATGTTGTTGTGGCACGCAGAAGAAGCACCCCGGCTTCGACCACGAAGGGCAGTTGCGTTCGTTGCGCGAGGCGGTGGGGGAGGAGCGGGTGCAGGTCGCTGACTGCCTCGACTCATGTGACTTCTCGAACGTCCTGGTGGTGCGGCCGTCGCCGTCCGCGCGTGCGGACGGCGCGAGGCCGGTCTGGTTCGGTGGCGTGCTCGGAGATGAGGCCACGTGGCACGTGGTCGAGTGGGTGGCCGCTGGTGGACCGGGCCGCGTTGCAGTGCCTGACGAGCTCGCGGACAAGGTGCTCGACCGGACCAGGAGCGAGGACGACGAGCTCGCGTCCTAGCGGGTCAGGAAGTCCGTGATGCGGTCGGTCCAGGTCTGCACGTCGGCGACCGTGGTCGACACGTGCAGGGTCGAGTCCGGGAGCAGCTCGTGGAGCCGTTCCGCGGTCGAGACGGGGTGCAGCGGGTCGGTGTCCCAGGTGAGGATCAGCGCCGGATGCGGTAGTGCCGCGATCGCCTCCTGGGCGGGAAGATCGGACTCTCCGATGCCGCGCAGGATCGGGGCGAGCAGCTCGTCCGGGATGTCCGGTGCGAGGTTGAACGCCGGGTAGTCGGCGAAGATCGGCAGGGGCGGCTTCTGGGCCCATTCCTGCCGCCAGTGCGCAGCGCCGTGCGACTCGATGGCGTGGGCGCTGTCGGTGTACCACTGCCGCTCCTGGTCAGGCCCTTCCTCCCAGGCCACCGGCGGAATGATCAGTACGAGGCGGCGAAAGCGCTCAGGTGCGGTGATGGCGGCCCGCAACGCGACGTCGCAGCCCAGTGAGGAGCCCGTGAAGTCGATCGGCTCGTCGAGGCCCAGCTCGTCCAGCAGGGCGAGCAGGTCCAGGGTGAAGTTCTCGAAGCGGTAGTCGTCGGCGATCGGGCGGCCGGTCGAACGGCCATGACCGCGCTGGTCGTAGGTCAGCAGCTGGCGGCCGGTCGCGAGGGCGTCGAAGTCGAGGAGATGAAGCCGCCGTACGGCCGCGCGACTGAGGAAGACGCCGTGGGCGTAGCCGAGAGTCGGTCCGGATCCGGTGAGCTCGTATGCGATCTGCGCGCCGGCCCTGGTGACACACCTGTCCTGCATCACTGCCCCCTCAGCGTGG
>NZ_JAJAEG010000005.1:0-30670 GCF_047445655.1 Lentzea alba | reverse complement strand
CCCGGGGGGGGGGTGCGCCCCCCACCACTGGATCACACGGTCTGCTTGTTCGCGCTGCGAAAGCCGCGCAACCGCAAGCTGTTGCTCACCACGAACACCGAGGAGAACGCCATCGCGGCCCCGGCGATCATCGGGTTGAGCAGGCCGAGCGCGGCCAACGGCAGAGCCGCCACGTTGTAGGCGAAGGCCCAGAACAGGTTGCCCTTGATCGTGCCGAGCGTGCGTCGCGACAACCGGATCGCGTCGACCGCCGCGCGCAGGTCGCCGCGCACCAGCGTGAGGTCGCTGGCCTCGATCGCGACGTCCGTGCCGGTGCCCATCGCGAGCCCGAGATCGGCCTGGGCGAGCGCGGCCGCGTCGTTCACGCCGTCACCGACCATCGCGACCACACGTCCCTCACCCTGCAGTCGCTTGACCACCTCGACCTTGTCCTTGGGCAGCACCTCGGCGATCACCTCGTCGATACCGACCTCGGCGGCCACCGACTTCGCCACGGCCTCGTTGTCGCCGGTCAGCAACACGGGACGCAGACCTAGCTGACGCAGTCCCGCGATCGCCTCAGCCGAAGTGGGCTTGACCGTGTCGGCGACCACGAGAACGCCGCGTGCTTCGCCGTCCCACGCCACCAGCACGGCGGTGCGGCCCTTGTCCTCCGCCTCCTTCTGCGCGGTCGCGAGCTCCTCGCTGAGGCGGACGCTCCACTCCTCGAGCAAACGGGCCCGGCCCACCAGTACGGCGTGCTCACCGACAACACCCTGCACGCCGAGGCCTTCGAGGTTCTGGAAGCCTTCGACCTCGGGCAGATCGCCAACCCGCTCGGTGGCACCCGCGGCGATGGCCCTGGCGATCGGGTGCTCGGAGGCGTGCTCCAGCGCACCTGCCAGCCGCAGCACCTGCTCCTCGTCGACGCCGTCCGCGGCGTGCACCTCGACCAGGCTCATCTGGCCGGTCGTGACCGTGCCGGTCTTGTCGAGCACGATCGTGTCGACGCGGCGGGTCGACTCCAGCACCTCAGGACCCTTGATCAGGATGCCCAGCTGGGCGCCGCGACCGGTGCCGACCAGCAACGCCGTGGGCGTGGCCAGGCCGAGCGCGCACGGGCAGGCGATGATCAGCACCGCGACGGCCGCGGTGAAGGCCGCCGAGGCACCCGTACCGGCGCCCAGCCAGAACGCCAGCGTGCCGACGGACAGTGCGATGACGATCGGGACGAAGACCGCGGAGATCCGGTCGGCGAGGCGCTGAACCTCGGCCTTGCCGTTCTGCGCGTCCTCGACGAGCTGGGCCATCTGCGCGAGCTGCGTGTCCGCGCCGACCCTCGTCGCGCGCACCACGAGCCGCCCGCCCGCGTTGACCGTGGCACCGACGACGCTGTCACCGGTGGTCACCTCAACCGGCACGGACTCGCCGGTGATCATGCTCATGTCGACCGCTGAGCTGCCCTCTTCGACCACTCCGTCGGTGGCGATCTTCTCGCCGGGACGGACGACGAACCGGTCGCCGACTCGCAGGTCGTCCACGCTGATGCGCTGTTCCTTGCCGTCCCGCAGCACGGCGACGTCCTTGGCTCCGAGTTCGAGCAGGGCGCGCAACGCGGCACCGGCGCGGCGCTTGGAGCGCGCCTCGAAGTACCGGCCGGCGAGGATGAACGTCGTCACGCCCGCCGCGACCTCGAGGTAGATGTTGCCTGCCCCCGGCATGCGCTGGACGGTCAGGTCGAAGCCGTGCGTCATGCCCGGAACGCCTGCGGTACCCAGGAAGAGCGCGTACAGCGACCACACGAACGCGGCACCCACGCCGAGCGAGATGAGCGTGTCCATGGTGGCGGCGCCGTGCCGCAGGTTGGTCCACGCGGCCTTGTGGAACGGCCACGCGGCCCACACCACGACAGGCGCGGCGAGTGTCAGCGACAGCCACTGCCAGTAGGTGAACTGCAGCGCCGGGATCATCGCCAGCGCGATCACCGGCACGGTCAGCACGATCGAGGTGATCAACCGCTGGCGCAGTGGCCGGGTCGGGTCGTCCTCGATCTGCTCGTCGACCTGCGGGGGAGCGGGGAGGTCGGCGGTGTAGCCGGTGTTCTCGACGACCTTGACGAGGTCCTCGGCAGTCAGCGACTCGGGGAACCTGACCCGCGCCTTCTCAGTGGCGTAGTTGACGGTCGCCTGGACGCCTTCGAGCTTGTTCAGCTTGCGCTCGATGCGTGCGGCGCAGGAGGCACAGGTCATCCCGCCGATCGAGAGCTCGATCTGACTCGTGTGGACGTCAGCCGCCGTGGCCATGGCCGTCCTCCTCCTTCGGTGTCGTCGTGCTGGTGGGCTGAGGTGCTGCCGTGCCCGCCGTGGCGAGGGTGAACTCCGCGGTGCGGACCTTGCCCTCGTGCTGGAAGTCCAGGAACAACCGGTAGCGGCCGGCCGTCGGCACCTCGACCGCGAACTTCACGTCCGGGCCCGCGCCGGGACCGTCCTGCGGATGCACGTGCAGGTAGGCGAGATCGGCCGCGCGCAAAGCGACCAGGTGCCCGTTGGCGCCGAGATAGGGCTGCAGATCAGTGACCGGCTTGCCGTCCTTGGTGACCGTCACGGTCACAGAGGACTCGGCGCCCGCGGTGAGGTCGCCGTTCAGCCGGACGACATAACCGTCGATTGAGGACTCGCGGCTGTCTTGGGTGAACTGCTGCGGCTCGTACGCCCCGGCGACCTGAACGTCCGCGCCCAGCGTCGTCTTGGCCCCGTTCTCGGGCTTGAAGTCCGCGAACACGCGATAGCTTCCGGCTGAGGGGAGCGTGAGCGGGACCGACCAGGTGCCGTCCGCGGCCATCTCCGGGTGCACGTGCTGGAACCCTGAGCCGTCACGGCGCACCAGCACGAGGTGGAGCTTCTTCTCGTGCTCCACAGCGAACTTGGTGACGGTGTCGCCGCCGACCGTTCCGATCTTGAAGCTGAAGTTCTGCGGTGTCCGGGCGGTTGCGGTGTTCTGCGCCAGGTTGAGCACGTAACCGTTGTCCGCGACGGAAAGTCCCGGTGGGAGTTTGCTCTCGGCTGAGGCGGGCTGCTCGGCGCCGTGCTCCATCGCGTTCGGCTTGGTCTCCTCGCCGATCGGTCCGGCGGCGGCACCGGCAGCCCATGCGCCGCCGAAGACGATCGCCAGCACACCCGCGTAGGCGGCCACCTTCGTGGCGGTGTTCATCTGACTCTCCCTCAGCTGGCGACCAGCGTGTAGCCGGCCTCGGTGACGGCGGCCCGGACGTCGTCCTCGGCGACCGGCTGGGCGCTCGTGACGGTGACCTTGCCGCTGTCGAGCTCGACGGCCACGTTCTGCACGCCGTCGAGCTGGCTGATCTCCTCGGTCACCGAGCTGACGCAGTGCCCACAGGTCATGCCGCTGACGGTGAAAACGGACTCGGACATCGGGTGCTCCTCAGATGTGGTTCGAAAACGTCGAGGTTCAGGAGCGGACCAAGCGGGCGATGGCGTTGCTGGCCTCGGCGATCTTGTCGTCCGCGGTCGTGCCGCCCTCGGTGATGGCCTGGCTGACGCAGTGCTTCAGGTGCTCGTCCAGCAGGTTGAGCGAAACCGACTGCAGTGCCCTGGTGGCGGCGGAGATCTGGGTGAGGACATCGATGCAGTAGTCGTCGTTCTCGATCATCCGCTGAAGTCCGCGCACCTGACCCTCGATGCGCCGCAAGCGCCGCAGGTGGTCTTCCTTGTTGTCGGTGTAGCCGTGCATCTACCGCTCCTGTCGATCGGTCCGCCGCGCGGCCGGTCGTGGATGACCGGGGGAACGGCGGACTCTTACCGCCTTTATACCCATGGGGGGTACCCGTACGCAAGGAATTCGTCGATACAGGTGGGGGGTATCCGTCGTGACGTCGCGCTCAGTGTCCGGCCGGGTACGGCCAGGCGTTGGGCTTGCACACTTTTCCGTCTGCTGAAACGCGATCGGTGCCGAGTGCGGCCAGATAGTCGTTCGACACACCCCAGGACTGCTGCATCATCACGGGGGCGAGAGCGCCGTTCTCCTGGCAAGGTTTGTGGTCGTACCCGAGGCCGTGGCCAACCTCGTGGCTGACGACGTACTGCTTGTACTCGACCAGAGCACCCTGAAAGGACACCGCGCCGCGTACCCACCGCGCGATGTTGATCGTGATGTTCGTGCCGTTGACGCACGACCCTTCGAAGGGGATCGAGAACCCGCACACCTCGCGTGTGGTCATCTGCGAGGTCAGCCGGATGCGCAGGTCCGGCTTGCCGGAGTCGACTCGCTGGAAACCGTGCTGGCCGTCGCCGATCCAGCCGCGCGGGTCGGCGACGATCGTGCTGACGTCGGAGGCGAAACCTTCGGGGCCGCCGACGAGCGTGATTCCGTCCTCGACCTCGACGGTGTAGGTGACGCGATCGGGTCCGCCGACAGGCCCACTTGTGCCTGGCACGACGGTCCACCTGCGGTTTCCCCGTGTGGTGAACTCGCCGCCTGGGGGCAGTTCGGCTGACGCGGTCGCCGCGCCGAATGTCTTCGGGTCCGGGTTGGGCGCGGGTGGCGTGCGGCTTCCGATCGAGTGCCCGCCCTCGTCGTGTGGTGCTGGAGAGGTGCCCGCGGTCTGTTGTGTCTCTGATGCCTCAGGATCTCGAGGCTTCATCACGTCGCGCACGGCGAAGGCGCTGACACCGCAAAGTGCGATCACTGCGAGGACGGCGGTCAACCAGTCTCGTCTGCGTCGTCTGGCTTTCGGTCGCTGTGTTCTGCGGTCGACCGGATGGAGACGTGCGACGAGCGGCTGGCCGCTCGTCGTGGTCGGCCGTTGGCGCAACTGCTGCTTCATCGTGGCGACAGCATATCTACGAAGCTGGATAGTAGATAAGATCCTTCATGAAAGGCATGTGAGCGCAACTGCGGTCAGCACAGCTCCCGAGGCTGCAACGGCGGGCAGCGCCAGGGCGGTCGCTCCGGCGAAAGCACAGGTCAGCAGTTGGCGTGCACGGCCGGAGGGATGGCGACCTGCGCGCAGGCGTTCCATCCGCGGGTCGATCGAGAACCGCTCATGCTGAGCGCGGTTGTGGGTGCGCCGTGCTGGGAGACCTTGAGCAGAGCCAGTTGCACGGCATCGGCTCCGCAGGCGCGGACTGCTGCGGAGTCCGCCGCGAGCTCCACCAGTTCACGCAGCACCGCCGGAGCCAGCTCGAACAGCGGTACGAACGGCAACGCGTGCGCCAACGCGTCGGCGAACGCGACGAGCAGGTGATGCCGCCCGGTCAGGTGCGCGCGTTCGTGGGCGAACACCGCGTCGACCTGCGCATGGCTGAGGTGTGCGGTGAGGCCCTCGGTGGCGACGATGACGCCGGGCCTGCCTGTCAGGCTGAACGTCAACGGCTTTTCGTGGGCGAGCCACAGGTTCGAACCGTCCCGGCGGGCCGCCAAGTGCAGGGTCGCGAGGTGGTCTGCGCGGGCGCGGGCGCGACGTCGGACACTGTGGACGGTGATGGAGACCAGCCGGTACGCCAGCACGATCAGCAGGCCCGCGCCGACGATGCCGCCCACTGCCTCGATACGTGGTGCGCTGCCGTGCTGAATGAAAGCCCAGCAGTTGTGCAGCGCGGTGAGGCCGTGGCTGGGAAGCAACGCAACGACGATGCCCGCGGCGGTGGTGAGGACGACCGCGATGGAGGAAGCGAGCCAAGCCACGATCGCCACGAGCGGGTCAGCTCCGCCCATGACCAGGCGGGCCAGGAAACCCGGCGCGAACCGTCCTACCAGCGCGGCGCCGATCAGGAACGAGATCGCGACCGTCATGAGGCCGGCGACCGCTTCTGTCGAGGGAGTCCTTGTCGGAGCGACTCGGATTCGCGAGAAGTGGCCGACTTGGCGAAGTGCATCAGCACGCCTCAGGGGCACCCGACGAAGCTAAGACGTCCCTCAGGGCGCGGGCGGCTGCCTCGGCGCGGCTCATCGCCGGCTCGTAGCTGTACGCCTTGTCTTCGCGTTCACGCCTGACCCAGCCTTTGCGGTGCAGGTTGTCGAGCACCGTCATCACGGTGGTGTAGGCGAGCTTCTTCGGCGTTTCCAGTCGTTCGAGGACATCGCGCACCTTGAGCGGATGTTCGCGCCACAGCACGTCCATCACCGCGGCTTCCAACTCGCCCAGTCCGTGCATCACCGCTCCGGGCGGTCAGGACACGGTACATACCTGTGAACTTCCTACTACTGGCTATAGTAGGAACGACTGGATCCCCCAGCCCAGTCATCTCGCCGGTGTTCCCCGCGTCGGTGAGGAGTGCCGGACGGAGAACAGTGCGACCTCCGTCCGGCGCTCTGTTCGCGTCAGCTCGGCTTCAGCATGGTCTGCATCTCGGTGATCTCAGCCTGCTGGGCGGTGATGATGTCCTGTGCCAGCTTCTTGGCGTCGGCGCTGGAACCCTTCTCCTGCTGGGTCTTTGCCATCTCGACGGCACCCTGGTGGTGCTTGATCATCATGTCCAGCCACATGCGGTCGAACTCCGTGCCAGTGGCGCCGTTGAGCTTCGTCATCTCCTCGGCCGTCATCATGCCCGGCATCGAGCCGTGGCCAGAGCCGTGATCCATGCCCGGCATCGACGTCGAGGCGGGTGCGGCGCCCCACTTCGTGAGCCACTCGGTCATCTTCTTGATCTCGGGGTCCTGTGCCGCGGCAATGCGCTTGCCGAGGTCGGTGACCTTCGGGCTCGTGCTCTTGCTCGGCACCATTGCGGCCATGTCCAGTGCCTGCTGGTGGTGCCCGATCATGTCCTGCGCGAACTTGACGTCCTGCTCGTTGTGGCCGTCCTGCTGGCCTGCGGCGGCCGGTGGCGCGGTGGACGAGCTGTGCTGCATGCCCGACGTGTCGTTGCTGCCGCCGCAGCCCGCGAGGAGCACGACCGCTGCAACACTCGCGACACCGAAACCGATCAGGGACTTGCTCATCATGTGCAACCTTCTGTGCTGGGAATGTGACCGACTGCGAAACCGGTGTCGATCACAACCTCAACACGCACAAGGAGTTCAACAACCCGCGACCGCCTGGTGGGGGAGGCCGCGCCGGCGCACGTGGCCATGACGGTGTGGCGGCTGTGCCGTCCTCGTGAGGCTGTACGACGCGCAGCAGCAGCGATGCCAGGAGCAACAGAGGCGTCACTGCGCAGAGGATCGCCATGCAGAGATGCAGCATGTCGTGCGTCGGTGCGGGTCCCGGTTCGTCCGGTGCGCGGCCGCTGTGGGGGTCGGCAGTGGCGGACATGACCGCATGTCCGGCGGGCATGTCGGTGTCCACGTTGACGTGGTGCATGCCGACTACGCCGAGGAAGAGCAGGCAGAGCAGGGCCCATTGGGCTGCTGTCCGCTGCATGCTCCCGCTCACGCCACTACCGTACCTAGTAGATCCCATCACCGACGCTTACGGGTCTCTGCTTCAAGTGGTTCACCTCTGAGCGCGCAAACCGGTGTTGACACCCCTAGGGGGTATGGGCGTAATGTGCTCGCCGAGATACCCCTAGGGGTACCAGGACTTGAAGGGGAAGTCATGGAGCACGGCAGCGCACAGCAGATTCACCACGACGGTCAGGTCTTGAAATTCGACCCGCACCGCTAACACTGAAAACTGTGGAAACTGCCCGTCGCCCAATTCAGTCGACACTCGCGTTGGACTGAGATGACGACATGAAAGTGACTGAAATACGAATTACCCCACGGGATTCTGGTGAATCCGTGGGGTAAGAGAATGTCCGAGGGACATGGGCTCGCACGCGTGGCACGCGTGCGACATTCGCGTGTTCATGCGGCTATGGATAGCTCGCCGCCAAATTCGAGGGCCAATTCAAGTAATTCGCGTGAATCCATTGATGGAAGCTGCTCCGCTCGTGTGAGGCAGACGCGGGACTTCCGCTGTGAGTTAAAAGTGGGCACAAGGTAGACGTCGATTGGGCGATGTTGCGGTGTACACGCCCGAGCCTCGGCAGCGTCTACGAAGATCCTCTTGAGTCTGCCGCACAGGCACAGCAGCGGTCAGTCCACGAGGTTGGGCAGGAGGTGGTCCGCCGACTCCTGGAGTTGTCCTCGCAGGGCGTCGAGGTCGACGTCGACGAGGGCGTGCTGCCGTTTGCGCCAGCGCCCGGCGATCATGACCGCCTCGATGTCGGCGGCACCCGCGTACAGCGCCGTCGCGACCGGATCGGTGCTCGGCCACAGCCTCGGCCCGGCGCCGTCGACGACGACGAGGTCGGCCTGCATGCCCGCTTCGAGCCTGCCGACGCGGTCGTCGAGCCCGAGCGCTCGGGCGCCTTCGACCGTTGCCCAGGCCAGCGCCTGTTTGGCGGTGATGGTCGCGGTGAGAGAGAACGCGCCGGTGGTCTGCCGGTGGTGGTCGTGGTCGCGGGCACGCTGGTGGGCCAGCGCGATCCGGGCAGCGGAGAGGACGTCGGCAGGGTTGACCGCGTCGGTGTCGGTGCCCAGCGATGGCGCGGCGCCCAGCTGGAGCAGGTGTCCGGTGACGGGGGAGCCGTGGCCCTGGCCGAGCTCGTTCTCCGGCGTGCACGTGACGCTCGCTCCTGCGTCGACCAGGATCTTGATCCACTCGTCGGTGAGCCCGGCGCCGTGCACGACGTTGGTCGAAGGGCTAAGCAGTCCGGCCGCCCGCACCGCATCCCACCCCGGCCCTGGCACTCCGCCGCTCTGGTGCATCGACACGACGATCCCGCGCTCGGCGGCCGCGCGGAAGTCGGTGACCGCGACGTCTGGAGTGGACAGTTGCGGGCCGCGGACGGCCATACCGAAGGTCAACAACGCGTGGGTGCCGGCCGGGCCGTCGAGCAGCCGGTCGATCTCACTCACGGGGTGGGCCGCGTCGGCGGCGGAATACGGGGTGCCGTGCAGGAAGACCCCGCGGATGCCGGACGACAGGAGGCCGTCGATCGCCGCGTCGGTGTGTTCTGGCGTGGGCGTGTTGTGGCACCA
Source organism: Lentzea alba (assembly GCF_047445655.1). Classification (GTDB taxonomy): domain Bacteria; phylum Actinomycetota; class Actinomycetes; order Mycobacteriales; family Pseudonocardiaceae; genus Lentzea; species Lentzea alba_A. The sequence continues at coordinate 21,709 of NZ_JAJAEG010000005.1, read as the reverse complement.
GTCTCCCAGGGTCGTGGTGCCGCGGTCGAGCTGGCTCAGCGCGCCGGCGAGCGTCCCGACGCGCATGTCTTCCGGGCGGTAGTGCTTGGCCACGGCACCGTGCATGCGACCGAGGTAATCCGCGAGCGTCCAGTCGACGCCCACGCCGCGCAGCGCGGTCTGCCAGGTGTGCAGGTGGGCGTTCACCAGGCCGGGCATGATGATGCGGTCCGTGACGTCGACGATCTCCACACCGGTGTCGTCGAGGCCGACGCCAACTCCGACGATGCTGTCGCCGTCGATGAGGACGTCGCAGCGTTCGGCGTCGGGACGGTGCGACGCCATGGTGATCACCTGCGCGCCGCGCAGCAGAATGCGGGTCATCGGACGGTCTCCTGCTGGGCCGTTGGCGTCAGCGCGCGGGCGGCGATCTGGATCGAGGCGAGGAAGTTCTGGGTGGCGATGTGCCCGATGTAGCCGTCGGGACGGATGAGCAGCAGGGTGTCCCCCTTGATCCCGTGGATGTGGCGGAAGTCGTGCCGAGCATCGGTGAGCGCGTGGTCGGCCTTGACGCCGGCATCGACGACGACACGCTGCAGCGGCGCACCCGTGGTCGGCCAGTCGATTTCATCGGCGGCAGCGGCGGCATCCGGGCCGTGGGCGACGAGGGTGAAGTGGGGACCCCGGTAGGTGTCGAACAGGTGCACCGGTGTGCCGTCCGTGCCGAGCAGTTCGGCGTCCGGCGCACGATCGCCGACCTGCAGCGTCGTTGTGCGGTCGCAGTTGGTTGGCGCGAGCGGGCCGCCGTAGTAGGTCAGCGACAGCTGCTGCTCGTCCTTGCCGCGGCGCAGGCTCGACGGATCGAGCTTCGCGATGCCTTCGTACTTCTGCGTGGACAGGCCGAGCACACCTGCGGCGATCGGCAGGCGTTCGGCCTCGTAGCTGTCCAGCAGCTGCGGGTCGGCTCCGGCGAGGACCTGGGCGAGTTTCCAGCCGAGGTTGTAGGCGTCCTGGATGCCGGTGTTGAGGCCCTGCGCGCCGGCGGGGGTGTGCACGTGCGCGGCATCGCCGGCGAGGAAGACCCGTCCGCGGCGGTAGGCCTCCGCCAGGCGGATGTTGGGCCGGAACACCGACCGCCAGCGGATGTCGCTCACTTCGATGTTCCGGTTGTGGGTGCGGGCCTGGATCCGCCGGGTGATCGCCTCCACTCCCACCGGGGGTTCCTCGTCCGGGGCCAGACGGATCATCCACTGGAACAGATCGCTGTGCGGCAGCGGGCAGGCGCCTGCGAACCGGCCCTTCACGCCCGGCCAGATGTGCCAGCGATCGCGGGACAGACCGGTCGTGACCGCGTCGACGATCAGCATCCGGTCCTGTTCGTCGGTCGTGCCGAGGAAGCTCAGGCCGAGCTGGCTGCGCACGGTGCTCGAACCGCCTTCGGCTCCCACGAGATAGCGTGCCGTGATCTTCTCGATGCCGCCGTCCCCGGTCGTCGTCGCGGTGACCGACGTGCTGTCCTGAACGAACTCGACGAGTTCCCGGCCGTACTCGACCCTTCCGCCCAGCTGCTCGAGCCGGTCGTGCAGCACGCTGTCGGTGCGGTACTGGGGAATCAGCCGGGTGTTCGGGTAGGGAACGTCGGCGGTGCGGTCGCGGTTGCGGAACATGCGCCACGGTGCGGCGACCGGTCCCAGGTGGATGCCCAGGCGCGGGTAGTCGCTGCTGCCCGCGAGAACCTCGTCGATCGTGCCGAGGTCGTCGAACACCTCGAGTGTCCGCGGCTGGATGCCTTTGGCGCGTGAGCCTTCGAACGAGTGCGGGGCCTTGTCGATGATGCGGACGTTCAAGCCGCGGCGCACGAGGTCGATCGCCAGTGTGGTGCCGGTCGGGCCGGCACCGGCGATCAGCACGTCGATGATTCGGGAGGTGTTGGGGTCGTTCATGGTCAGAGCCGATCTGGGTGGGGAACGGCGAACGAGGCGAGCAGATCGCTGACGTCGTGGGGCCGTTCAAAGGGGGCCATGTGGCCGCATTGGGTGATGACGTGTGTCTGTCGTGGCCGCAGCAGCTCGGTGACGGTGTCGAGATGGGTGATCGGGGTGACCTGGTCGTCGTCGCCCCACACGAGCAGGGCCGGGATGCCCAGCTCGCCCGTCCGTCGGAAGAGTTCCTGCCGCTCGAACAACGGGAAGTCCTGCAGAGTCTGGAAGAACGAGTAGAGCGAGCCCTCGCACCGGTAGGCGTCGCGCACCATCGCGACCAGCTCGGCGGACAGCGCTGGGTCGCGGACGTTGTGCCCGAGGTGTCCCTCCAGCAACCTGCGGCCGAAGCGCCTGGCGACGAACCCGCTCAGGAAATCGTTGCGCAGCAACCGTTGCGGCAGGGGACGTCGGTCCAGGCCGGCAGGCCCGACGACGGTGAGCGTGGCCACCGCTTCGGGATATCGGTTCGTGTAGGCCATCGCGACGAGCGCACCCATCGACGTGCCGACCACGTGCCACGGTGGCGTGAGGTCCAGCGCCGCAGTCAGTTCGGCCAGCTGTCGGACGAACAACGCCTCGTCGTAGGCGCTTCGCACCCTGTCGGAACCGCCGCGCCCGTAGGCGCTGTAGGCCAGGGTGCGCAGTCCTCGGGTGTGCAGCTGCTCGGCGGTCTTGTCCCAGTAGAACAGCGGAATGGTGATGCCGCCGACGAGCACGACGAGTGCGCCGTCTTCGGGACCGGCCAGCTCGTAGTGCGTCACACCGTCGGACAGCTCGACGTAACTGCCGCGCAGTGTTGGCCGTGTTGCCGCGTCGAGTCGAATGTCCTCATCGGATGCGACGAAGTACCTCATCGCCGCTCCTCCTTCGCGGGCAGGAACTCGGCGATCGCCGCAGCCACCCAGTCCGGGTACTCCTCTGGTAGCAGGTGCCCGCCGTCGGGGTGCACGCGCTCCTGGGCGCCGGGGATGTCGCGGGCGAAGTGCTGCCCGTCGATCTCGGCGCTGCGCAGCACCAGGGTCGGAACCTTGATCCGCGTGATCTCGCCGCTGCGGTCCGGCTGGTCGGTGTTGGCGAAGTCGACGAACGCCGACAGGTTCCCTGGGCGGCTCGTCAACGCGTACACCCGGTCCACCATGGCGTCGTCCACGATCGACGACTTCGGGCCGACCGCCTCACGCAGCCCTCGTTCGGTCGCGCCGCGCGGGAGCCATCGCCGCAACACTGGGCGCAGCAGCGGATTCCGAGCGAGTCTCAACCCGGCGGGCAGTGACTTCTCCGGATAGCCGGTGGCGTTGACGAGCACCAGCCCGTCGACCCGCTCTGGGGCGTCCAACGCCAGGTTCCACGCGATGTTGCCGCCCAACGAGTTCCCGGCCACCGCGAAGCGCGGCACGTGCAACGCGGTCATGAAGCTCGCGATCGTTCGCGCGTACGTCCGGACGCGGTAGTCGCGGTCCGGCCGTGGCCCGGTCCGTCCGAAGCCGGGCAGGTCCGGGCGGATCACGTCGCAGGACGACGACAGCAGCGCCGCCACCCGCTCGAAGCCCTCCAACGACGACCCGCTGCCGTGCAGCAGCACCACCGTTGGCCCCTGACCTGCTCGTTTGTAGTGAACGCGCAGGCCGTCCACCGAGGCGATCTCGGTGTCGGAGGTGGGGTTGTGATTGCTCTTCATAATGGCAACAGTGTTGCCGTTAATGTGGGAGGTGTCAACCGGAGGTGATACTGATGCCTGTGACCAGTTCGTCTCTGCCCGCCGCCGGCACCGAGTCCACTCGGCGCTCACGTGGCCGTCCCGCTGTCCCGCTGGACCGGATCCTCGCCACGGCGTTGCAACTCGTCGACGAGGAAGGCGCCGAGGCCCTGTCCATGCGGACCCTCGCGCAACGGCTCGAATCCGGCACGGCCACGCTGTACCGCCACTTCACCAACCGGGCAGTGCTCATCGGGCACGTGGTCGATCGCGTTCTCGGCGAGGTCGAACTCGATTCCGGGGCGCTGGCGAAGATGAGCTGGGACCAGGCCTGTCAGGCGCTCGCCCAGGCCATGTTCGACACGCTGGGCAAACACCTCAAGGTCGCACCCCTGCTGATCGAGCAGACGCCGATCGGGCCCAACGCGATGATGCTGCGGGAACGCTGCCTGGCCGTCCTGCTCGACGGCGGGCTGTCTCCTGGTCTCGCGGCGCGCGCGTACGCGACGCTCGCGCGCTACGTCCTGGGCTTCGCCATCCAGCTCGCCGGATCAGGGAACGGGGCCGAGCAGAAGCAGGTGTCGGAGTACTTCCACAATCTTTCGTCCGCGGAGTATCCGGCCACCCTTGCGGTCGCGGACTCGTTGCCGGTGCCGCTGGAGGACGAGTTCGCCTTCGGGCTGGAGCTGATCATCAACGGTTTGCGCCAGCTGCACAGTCTTGGCTTTGATCGAGGGAGCTGATCGCGGCAACGCTGACGAACGCTGAACTGCTCACCGCGTTGACAGCACATCGCCGTCCTGAAGCTCCGTCTGTGGGACATGGGCTGCGCTTTGCCTTCTGTGGACGGATGTCAACGAGCACCTATCAAGATGTGCAGACGTCTCGTGCGTGGCAACGTGCCGTGTCGGATGAGCTGATCGACGGCATCGGTTCGGTTGTCGCGGAGTTCTTCGATGTGGGTGTGTCGCGGCAGTAATCGTGGCAAGACCGTCCAGAAGCAGCGGCGCTCCTGGCTGTCGCTGCGGATCCTGATCGTGACTTCGACGCGGTGGTCGTGGGGGAGTACGAGCGGGCGTTTTATGGCGATCAGTTCCGCGAGGTCGTGGCTCGGCTGAACGCACTGGGTGTCGAGGTATGGCTGCCGGAAGCGGGCGGCCCAGTGGAACTCGGCAGTCCGGCGCATGTGGGGTCGGCGGGTGCAGATGTTGGCGCCGGATCCGGTGACATCCGAGAAGATCACCTGTTGGAGGCACTGCCAGGCCCGCTCGAACGGCCAGGTGGACTCGTGGAGCAAGACATGCGCGCGGAGCTGGTCGATCAGGTTCGCCGGCAACGTCTGCAAATCGAATACGACGGTCAGCGATTGGAAATGCGACCCGCTCTGCCGATTGTGAAGACAGTTGAACCTGCCCGCCGTCCGGTTCAAACGACGCTTGTGTTGGATTGGAGTGATGGCAAGAAGGCTGTCGAAATATGAATTACCCCCGGGATTCCGGTGAATCCCGGGGGTGAGAGAATGTTCGAGGACTTGAGTTCCCATACGTAGCAAGCTTGCGCAGTTCGCGTGTTCATGCGCTATTGGACAGCTCGAAACCAGTATAGAGGGCCAGTCGGCGTATTCAATCTTTGGTCATCCGCGATGTCGGCCATCTGCGGAACACTGCTGATCAACGAACGTGACCCTCAGCTTTAGCGCACTCCACCACGGCCGGCCGCTTGATCAACGAGTACGAATCTGCGGCGGCCTGAGGCGCAGGTCAGACCAACAGGCATAGTTTTGGCACTGTAGCCCGCGCGAAGTCGAAGGTGGCCGATGGTCGGCTCAGCCAAGTAGCGTCGGCATGTGCCAGAAGAGGGTGAGGTCATCGCCGGGCGGTACCGGCTGGTGTCGTCGATCGGGCAAGGATCCATGGGGGTGGTCTGGCAGGCGCGCGACGAGCAGTTGGACCGCGTGATCGCGGTCAAGCTGCTCAACACGGACCGGCGGTCCCCGGATGCGGTGGCGCAGATGCTGCGCGAGGGCCGGGTCGCCGGTCGGCTGCGGCACCCGCACGCGATCAGGATGTACGAGGTCGTCGAGCACGACGACAAGCCCTGTCTGGTGCTGGAGTACCTGCCCTCCCGCAGCCTCGCGGCGCTGATCGCCGAACGGGGCGCGCTGCCGCCGGGCGTGGTCGCGGCCGTGGGCAGGCAGGTCGCCGCCGCGCTGGCGGCGGCGCACGCAGAGGGCATCGTGCATCGGGACGTCTCGACGTTCAACGTCCTGCTGGCCGAGGACGGCATCGCGAAGATCACCGACTTCGGCATCGCCCGCGCGGTCGGCGAGGGCACGGTGACCGACGCCCGCTTGATCGTCGGCACGCCGGCCTTCCTGGCGCCGGAGGTGGCGGCGGGCGAGGCGGCGACGTTCGCCTCGGACGTGTTCTCCCTCGGCGCGACCCTCTACGCAGCGCTGGAGGGCACGCCGCCGTTCGGTGTGGACGACAACCCCTACGCGCTCCTGCAACGCGTGGTTCGGGGAGAGTTCGAGCCGCCACGGTTGGGTGGCCCGCTCGGCGAGGTGCTCCTGCGCCTCCTGCATCGTGACGCGGCACAACGCCCGACGATGGCCGAGGCCCACAAGCTGCTCGCGGCGGTCGCGGAGGGACTGCCGCTGCCCGCTGCGCCCCCGAAGAGCGGGACGCGGATGCTGCTCGTCCGCCGCCACCTGCCACGCCGGGTGATCGCGATGGTCGCCGGTGCGGCCGTCCTGGTCGCCGCCGGTGTTGTGATCGGCACCGTCGTGCAGGGCGGCCGGCCCAGCAGCAGCGCCCAGACCAACTCCACCACGGTGACGACCACGGTCACGACCGCGACCGCCTGCGTTGCCCGTTACGAGGTGACCAACTCGTGGCCGGGCGGCTACCAGGTCGAGGTGACCGTGCGCAACACCAGCGCAGGCGGCCTAACCGGCTGGACCATCACGTGGCAGCCGGCTGCGGGCCACACCATCGGCAACCTGTGGAACGGCACCCTGACCCAGAACGCGACCGCGGTGACCGTCACCAACGCCGGCCACAACGCCGTGCTCGCTGCCGGGGGAACCACCTCGTTCGGGTTCGTCGCCGCCGGTCCTGAACCCGCTCGCCCGGCCGTGACCTGCTCCACCGCCAACTGAAACGTCGGCTTACCGGTCAACGGAAGCGAGGCGGCGGGGCTCCAGGAACGCAGCCACCAGGTAGGCGGGGTGATCAACGAGTATCGATATGCGGCTTGAGCTGCAGCGATGACATTTCGAGCGGTACAAGATCGTCGGCCAACAGCGCGCGTTCGAGCACCAGATCGGCGAGAAGCGCAATGAGGACGTCCGCATACTCGGGCAACGGCTGGTGACGGCGCGCGAACTCGGTGACTTCGGCGATGTACTCACGGCGGACCTGCCGCGCGCCGGGATCAGGATGTACATACGGCGCCTGGGACACTGGCCCCTCGACCACCCGTGAGACCAGGAGTGCACCGTGCAGCAGGGAACCGTCCGCTGGTACGACCTCGAGCGCGGCTTCGGCTTCCTCGCCCCCGACGACGGCAGCGACGACATCTTCGTGCACGTCTCGCAGGTGCAGGGCGAGGGCGCGGCCCGGGCGCTGCGCGAGGGCCAGACGGTGGAGTTCGAGACCGGTGAGGGACCCCGCGGTCCGCAGGCGCTGCGCGTCGCCGTCACCGGGGACGCCTCGCCTGACGCGGCCTTGGGCGTGCTCGCGACCGTCTCCTGGTACGAGCCGGCCAAGGGCTACGGGTTCGCCGCGCCGGACGGCGGGGGTGCGGAGGTGTTCGTGCACTCCTCTGCCATCGTCACAGGGGGCGTCCTCGCGGCCGGGCAGCGGGTGGCCTTCGTCGTCATCGCCGGGGAGAAGGGGCCGCAGGCCCAGCATCTGGTGCCGCTGAGCTTCGACGCCGGGGTCCGCCGAGCCCCTCTGGTCGCGCCCGGCGACGGCGCCGACGGCTCCGTCCTGTGGTTCGACGAGGAGAAGTCGTTCGGCTTCGTGGCCGCCGACGACGGGGCGGGCGACGTCTTCCTGCACGTGCGCGCCCTGGTCGACGAGGTGTACCTGCCTGCCGAGGGCGACCGGGTCTCGTTCACCACGGTCACCGTGGACCAGGGTCGTCAGGCGCGCGAGGTGCGGTTCGTGGCCACCGGCGAGCCGGTGGAGGCCGCCGCGACCCCCAGCCAGGCCCGTTCGGCCACCCGGCCCGCAGCCCGCGCCGGCGACGGCACGGTGGCCCGCTACGACGCCGACCGCGGCTTCGGCTTCATCACCCCCGACGCGGGCGGGCCCGACCTCTTCGTACACGTCTCGGTGGTCTCCGGCAGCGAGCCCCTGGTGGCCGGCGAGCGGGTGCGCTTCCGCATCCGGCAGAGCGACCGGGGCCCGCAGGCCGATGCCGTCGAGCACGCCTGACCGTCCGGGACGGACCTACGACGCCTCGAAGCGGGCGACGTAGCGGCGCTGCCACTGCGTCTCGACCGCCCGGCGGTCGTAGCGCGCCCGCACGTACGCGACCGCCTCGGCGGCCGCCACCCCGTCCAGGACGGCCAGGCACGCCAGCGAGGTGCCGGTGTGACCGTGACCCCGCCGCAGGCGAGCTCCACCCGCTCGTCGCGCGCGGCTCCACGCCTCCCACAGCGCGTCCGCGGCGGGTCGGTTCATGAGCCAGGAGACCAGGCGGCATGGTGAGGGGTGCGACGCGGTCGAGGTTGGTCCGGCTCTGATTGATGCAGCGGACGAGGAGGTTGGCGTGTGGTTCGCGTATCGCGGTAGTGCGTCGGTCGGTGAGGTTGCGCTGCGGCTCACGCCGTGGGTGAGTAGCGCGGTGTACGGGGTGTGGCTGACGGGTTGAATTCGGACTGTTCCAACCAGCTCGGACGAGGCGCGGTGTGCGTGCCGGGAAATTCGTCCCTGCAGGCCGAGATTGAGCCCAGGGCCGCCCATGCCTTGTCGTCCGAAGAGGACTAGGAGTTCGACGGGGCGTCGCTGGCTGCGCCGAGCCAGGGCGGGATGTGGGTGCCGAACTCGGCGACCTCGCCTAGCAGGAGGATGAGGTCGCCGTTGTCCTGGATGCGTTCGGCACTGACTCCGATCGGCAGAAGTTCGCATCTGGCAACGCTTCCGCGCATTTCGACGTCAGACGGCACGGCGGCCCGAGTCACGGAATGACGGCGACGTGCACCGGGATTCCGTAGGTCGTGAGCGTTGTCCACGCGGACACCTGTGGGGTGCCAGAACTCTGCAGTCGTCCGCTGAGCTGCAGTGATCGGGTTCTGTCGTTCGGACGGCATGAGTTGTCCCCAGTTGGATTGGGCTGACCGCGCTGTGCTGGCCGCGTAGGTGCGGCGACTACCTCGCTGGCTACGGGAGCACCGGTTGGTGTCCCCAGGCACTGTGCTGCGGTGGCATCGGCGCTTGGTCGCCAAGAAGTGGACCTACCCGAACCGGAGTGGGCGACCGCGGGTCGATGAGACCGTGGTGGCGTTGATCAAGCGGATGGCGCGGGAGAACACGGGCTGGGGTTACCGCCCTATCCAGGGTGAACTGCTCAAGCTCGGCCATCGAACGTCCGCGTCGACTGTACGCCGGGTGCTCAAGCGGCTTCGGATACCGCCTTCGCCGACTCGAGACTCCGACACCTCGTGGCGTCGGTTCCTACGTGCCCAGGCAACGAGCATGCTGGCGTGCGACTTCTTCCACGTCGACTGCGTCGTCACGTTGAAACGGGTGTACGTGTTCTTCGTGATGGAGGTCGGCACCCGCTACGTCCACATCCTCGGCACCACTACCAACCCTGACGGCCCGTGGACTACACAGCAGGCTCGCAACTTCCTCATGGAACTGGACGGCCGGGCCAGCGAGTTTCGTTTCCTGGTTCGTGACAGAGCCGGCCAGTTCGTGACGTCGTTCGATTCCGTTCTCGCGGACGCCGGGATCGACGTTGTGAAGATCCCGCCGCGGTGTCCGCGGGCGAACAGCTATGCGGAACGGTTTGTCGGCACTGTCAGACGCGAGCTCACGGATCGGCTGCTGATCATCAACGAGCGGCACCCGAGGTCAGTGCTGAGCCGCTACGTGTCCCACTACAACCAGCGGCGACCACACCGAGCGCGACACCACTTTCCACCTCGACCCGATCGCCCGACCGGAGACCCAGGTTGTAGATCCGTGCGTCGTCAGCAGTACTCGGCGGCTTGATCAACGAGCATGAACCTGAGGCGGTCTGATACGCAGGTCAGAGCCGTCGGACCACATTTTGGTACCCCACAGGCCATCGAAGTGCCCGATGCTCGTCGCTCCTGCCAAGCGACCCTGGTGACGCCCACCTGCGTGGAAATTTCCACGCGACCCTGCGCGCCGCCTGTCGTCCGCGGCACAAGGGAGTCGAGCGCTGGCGCGGTGACCTCTTTGTCGGCGAGTTCGACGGCAGCGCACCGTTGGTGTTGATGGACAGGTCGAAGGGGCCCGGTGTGGGGGACGTGGGATAGTTCCCGACGGGTGGCGGGCTGAACTAGCGTCCGGATGTGACCTGGACAGGTTGTTTCTGACGGTGACGAGGACGTCTGTGGATCACGATCGCGTGGCACGGGCGTGGGCGGCCATCAGGGGGACCGCCCGCGGCGCCCCGGTGTCGTTCCGGCACGCCTGTGCGGCCTGCGTCAAGGCGCTCGATGCTCAGGGGGCCGGTTTGTCGTTGGCCCGTGGCAGGGGGCTGGGGGAGCCGGTGTGCGCGGTCGGACTCGGCACTGACGAGCTCGAGGAGTTGCAGTTCACCCTCGGTGAAGGCCCCTCGGTGGACGCGGCGGCGGGGACGGCGCCGGTACTGGCCTCGGACCTGTACAACGCCGAATTCGGACGCCGATGGCCCATGTTCACCCCGGCTGCTCTGCACCGCGGCGTGCGGTCGGTGATCTCAGTGCCGTTGCGGGCGGGCGCGATCAAGGTCGGGGTGCTGAACCTCTACCGGGGCCTGCCAGGCGCACCGACCGAGGACGAGATGGCGGATCTGCTGGTGTACGCGGATGCGGCGATGCTGCTGGTGATGGGATCGAGCGACGGGATCGCCGCTGGCCGGCCGGAGGTCACGGGGAACGGATTCGACGAGCGGCGGGCCGAGGTGCACCAGGCAGCGGGCATGATCTCCGTACAGCTCGGGATCGGGGTGGAGGAAGCGTTGGTGCGGTTGCGGGCTCATGCCTACGCTCGGGAACGGCGGCTGGCTGAGGTGGCGCGCGACGTGGTCGAGCGGCGGCTGAGGTTTTCACGCGGCACCAGCTGCAACCCCGGTTCGGGGAAGGAGGAAGGCCTGTGACGGCATCAGACCAGCAGGCCCGGGACGTTCTGGTCGCGCTGGCGGACACACTCGTGGCCGACTTCGACATCATCGACTTCCTGGACGTGCTCACCGGTCACTGCGTCGACCTGCTCGGGGTGACCGCGGCGGGTGTGCTGTTGGTCGACCACCGCGGCACGCTGAACATGGTGGCGGCCTCCACCGAGCGGGCCAGGGTGCTGGAACTCTTCCAGCTGCAGAACGACGAAGGCCCGTGTCTCGACTGCTACCACAGCGGAGAGGTGGTGGTGTGCGCGGACATCTCCGAGGCTGTCGGGAGGTGGCCGCTGTTCGCTCGTGCCGCGGCTGAAGCCGGGTTCGCCGCGGTGCACGCGTTGCCGATGCGGTTGCGTGACACCGTGGTCGGCGGGCTGAACCTGTTCAGCGCTCAACCGGGCAGGTTGAGCACCGACGTGGTCGGGCTGGGGCAGGCTCTGGCCAACGTCGCCACTGTCGGCATTCTGCACCAGCGCACCATCCGGCACAGTGAGATCGTGGTGGAGCAGCTGCAGGCCACGCTCGACAGCCGCATCCTGCTCGAACAGGCCAAAGGTGTTCTGTCTGAACGGCTGCAGGTCACGGTGGGAGACGCTTTCCTCCTCCTGCGCGAGTACTCCCGTCGTGGTTCGCGGATGCTGGCAGATGTCGCGGCCGACGTGGTCGACGGTTCGGCCGACGTGTCCGCGATCGCCGCTGTCGCCGCATCCGATCCCACCCCGACGGAGTAATCGGGCCCTCTCCTGACATCGCCCGACCGGCTGGTTGTCCGCGAAGCACCCGCGCGGGAGCATCATGATCGTCCACCACCCACGGTGCGCGGTGCCCGGACGCTGCCCTGGACCCCGGCGGCCTCAACCGCGCTTCAGCAGGCGAGGCCAAGGGATCCACCACAATGCCCCAGCAACAGCCCGCCCCGCCATCTCGACCGGCCGGGCCCGTTCCGCTGAACCAGCTCGAACCCCAGCCGCACGGTTCACCTTCCGAGGGTCGGATCGACGAGCTTCTCAACCACGTGGTGCACGAGCTGTACGCCACCGGCCTCGACCTGCACACCGTGCTCGGCCTGCTCCGCAGCCACCGGCGCCTCGCCGAGGAGCGGGTGCAGACCGTCATCACCAGGCTCGACGGCACCATCAGCACGATCCACCGGGCCGGCGCACGACTCGCGGTGGCGCGAACAGAGCCGATGATCGACGCGCTCATCGCGTTGCCCAGGGGGATCGACCTCTCCGGCTACCTGTACACGCTGACGCGGCATTGCGTGGAACTGCTGGGTCTTGACGCGGCAGCGATCGTTCTCAGCAACCACGACGCGACAGCGGACGTGGCTGCGGCCGGCAGGGATGCGGCCACGGCGCGGGAGCTGTGTCGGCTGCGGGAAGGGCCGTGTCACGACACCACCGAAACCGGGCGATCCGTGACTGTGGGCGACCTGGCGGCAACGGGCCACTGGCCGCAGTTCACCGCAAGGGCACAGGCTGGAGGATTTCAGGCTGTCCACACCCTGCCACTGGGTTACGCCGGCACCGCGCTGGGCGCGCTGGCGATGTTCAGCACCACCGCACACGAGCCTTCTGCTGACGACGTGCAACTCGCTGAAGGGGTGGCCAGCTTCGCGGCTGTCGCCATCACCTGTGACGAGGTGCTGCGTCAGCGCGATTCGCTCGCCGAACAACTCCAGACCGCGCTGGCCGACCGCGCCGTTGTCGAACAGGCCAAGGGGGTTCTGGCCGAACGCCACGGCATTCCCGTCGCTGCGGCGCAAAGCATCATGACCACGCACTCCCTGCTGCACGACATGCATCTCAGCGGCACTGCCCAGGCGATCATCGACGGCACCGCCGACCTGTCCGACGCAGTGCGCCATCTTCGCTGACTCCTGCCGGAACGGTCAGTCGTCGGTATCCCCGGCGAGCTCGAACCCGGTGATCAGGTGCGGGCGGATCCGGATCACCTGGTCCAGGTCAACGTCCCCCACGGCCGCAGCATTTGCTAGTAGCGCACCACGTCGCGAACATCGGTGACCCACTCGGCGAGACCGGTGACGATCACACTCCACCCCAGGCAGGTGTGCGGGTCGATCACGTTCACCTCATAGGTGACCACCGTGCCCGTCGGCGCCAGCACAGTGGCAGACAGCTGCGCGCGGATGATCACAGCGTCTCCGTCGACGATGTGGTTGACGATCTGGATCGCCGGCAGCGCGTGCCGGCAGAACACCAGGCGGCCGAACGGTGTGCCGGCGAGCAGGCTCATCGCCCTGGCCTCGGGTAGCTCTCGCATGTGGCGCGGCTCAGCAGCCATGAGAGTCCTCCCTCCGTGTGGGAGTGATCGACCGGTGATGGCTGCCGTGGCACTGTCGTCGAGTCGTTCCCGCGCCCGTCTTCACGTCCACCGCAATCTGCCGCCTGCGGCACATGATCGTTGACGGTACCGACATCGGCACCCGGTGGCGCAAGCCTGCGAGCAGGTTCCGGGCACGATGACCGATGCGGCTACCGAGGTCGCGTTGATGCGGTCGTGCTCAGGGCTTTCGGGAGTCGAAGTCGTTGCGGGCGATCACGGCTGAGAGGTGTGGCGTTGTTGGTGCCGAGAACATCCCGCAGCCACCAGGTGATCCAGCTTCTCCGCTCTTTCGCGCGTCGCCGGGCTGCTCGACATCCGGCCCGCCACCCCGGGTGCTGTCGGTCTCGTGGCTCGGCACCGACCTGCGCGGGGTGGCGGTCGGACGGTCGTGGGTCGTCCTGCGTGGCGATCGCGCGCGATTCGAGTTCAGCGCACCTGTTCGGCCTTGAACTGCATCCGCGGCGTCGCGTAGAACTCCTGGGCCTGCACCAGCCGCAGCTCGCGCTCACCGGAGCGGTAGGTCAGGTCGATCAGGTCGAAGACGCTCGACGCGGTGCGCTCCAACGCCACCGCCGCGTCCTTCGTCTCCACGTAGTGGGCGGTGAACAATGCGGCCGTGACGTCGCCCGACCCGTTCGCCTTGAACGGCAGGTGCGGGGTGCTCAGCAGCCACGACCCGACGGTGTCCACGACGAGCATCTCGATCGTGCCCTCCTCCCGGTCAGGCCGCTCGACACTCGTGACCAGCACGGTCGACGGGCCCATCGCGCGGGCGAGGTCAGCCGACGCCAGCGTGTCCTCGACACTCGCCGGCTCGGTGCCGGTGAGGAAGCCCAGCTCGAACTGGTTCGGGGTGATGATGTCGGCCACCGGCACGACCCTGTCGCGCAGCAGCACGGGGATCTCGGGCGCGACGAAGCAGCCGGACTTGGCGTTGCCCATCACCGGGTCGCACGCGTAGAGCGCCGCCGGGTTCGCAGCCTTCACCCGGCTCACCGCGTCGATGATCACATCGGCGATGCCCGTGCCTCCCTGGTAGCCGGACAGCACGGCGTCGACCTGCCCGAACACCCCGCGTTCCTCCACCCCGAGCAGGATCTCGGCCACGTCCGACGGCGGCAGGAGCGGACCGCGCCACGCGCCGTACCCGGTGTGGTTGGAGAAGTTCACCGTGGGGATCGGGACTACTTCGACTCCGAGGCGCTGCAGCGGGAACACGGCGGCGGAGTTGCCGACGTGGCCGTGGGCGACAACCGACTGGATGGACAGAACCTTCATCCGTCCACCCTAGACGGACACCTGACCATCGCCGTGCCATCGAGCCTGGTCGAGGCGGCGGTGATCTACGCGGCGGTGCTGTGCCTCGTTGCGCCGTTCACGGTGCCAAGTGGACATGACTCGGAGCGTTACCTTCGGTATGCGGCAGCCTAGTGAGGTGTGTGCCGGAATCAGTGGTTCCGATGTGATGTGCGACTAGGTTCTGCAGCGTCGCGGCCGTTGCCGCTAGATCACTGGCCGATCCGTGAAACGTCGGCACCGAGCAACCTCGGGTGGGGACGACTTCCTCACCGGGAGATGGATCACACCTTCGCCTTGTTGGCGCCGACGTCGTTCTCGAGGTAGTTCTGGCCGATCGGTGCTTGTGGAAGAACTCGCTCCCCAGCGCCGCCGGAGATCGCCCTCTCACTCATCGCGCGTCGACGGGCACAGTCGTCAGGCCCGGAGCCATCAAAGTTCCGGGCCTGCGACCAGGTTTCCGGTTATGGGCAACGCTTCCAGGAGAAGTGGTAGTCCGTCTTGGCGTAGCCGTCGAGCGAGTCCATCGCCATGAAGCTCGGCTTCTTCGGATCCGACGTGCCCGCGTTGACCCGCAGCTCGGTGTTGATGTTGAGGTTCCTCTTCACGCCGCAGGGCGGGTAGATGATCGGCGAGCCCACGTCCGTGGCCTGCCATTCGCCATCAGCTGGGCCCTGCCAGCTGTGGCTGCGGTAGCCGGTGTCCGTCATGCCCTGGAAGTAGTAGTTGGACCTCAGGGAACTGGTGGCACCGCGTTCGAGGTGGAGGTAGCCGGCGTAGTCGACCTCGGAGATGCCGTAGACGAAGCCCTCGGGCGCGTTCACCCGGATGCTTAGTTGGCAGTTCTTCCGGAAGTCCGTCGGCGCGGCACCGGGGCCGACCTTGGCGGCGTAGCTGCTGAAGACCACGTGGAAGGCGGAGTTGTCCGGTGACACCGTCACCGAGGTCGTGCCTCTGGGGCAGCCGCTTCCGTTGATCGTGTCGATGGTGACCGCGCCGGGTGGCGGGATGTCGGCCTGTGGGAGGACGACGGTGGACATCGCCATGGCCGCGGCGACAATCGCGTGGATCATTGGATACCTTCCGGCTCGTACGCATGGCAGCGGCGGAGAAGAAGTACCCAACCCGATGACGGCGGCTTGGTGGGTTTCCTGCCGCCTTGCGATTACCTGACGATCGGCCCTCCCGTCTCACCGGCGATGCCGACCCCCAGCTCACGGACTGCTGCGCGAGTTGAGCGGTTCGCGAAAGCCGACCTGCCGAGCGCCGAGATCATCGCCACCGCCACTAGTGGAGCGGGGCAGAAAGCCGGGCAGCATGGGAACGATCACCACGGGCGTGGACGCCGACGCCATCCTCCTCGACGCCAATCCGCTGGCCGACGTCACTTACCTGATCGACCCGCGCCACCGCCGCGCCGGCCACCTCGTCCACTGCCAACAACCGACTATTGCAAGGACAGGGGCGTAGTCCGGCAGCGGCAACACTCACCCGGCTCGGGATGAACGTCGTGGTGACCGAACGTCCCGTCGGTTCGGTCAGCCGAAGAGCGTGTCGCCCCAGTAGCCGCCCGGCTTGACCCTCGGCGGTATCGCGAAGCGGCCGGAGCTGGTGTGCTCGATTTACGACACCATCCCGTCCTTAGTGGACAGTGCGTGCTGCATCGGCACGAACTGCGTGCGCGAGTCGCGGTTGAACGCCACGATGAACAGGCCCGCGTCGAGGTGGCCGAGCCCGTCGGAGCCGTTCGGTGAAGTGGTAGCCGCGACGCAGGATCCGCGCCCCGTTCAACGTCTCGGGTGAAGCGAGCCGGATATGCGCGACGTCGCCGATCGTGGGGATCCCGCCGACGCCCTTGACGTGCAGGTCCGGCTCGTCGAACTCCTTGCGCTGCCCAAGCGGCGCACCTTCGCCCTTGGTGCGGCCGACGATCTGCTCCTGCTCGACCAGCGACGTGCAGTCCCAGGTCCCGATGTGCATCCGGATCCGCCGCGACACCAGGTACGTGCCGCCGACGAGCCAGTCGAGCCCGTCCTCTTTCGACACCCACACGTGGTTGCGCAGGTGCTCGGTGTCCACGGCCTTGATGTTGCGCGTGCCGTCCTTGAAGCCGAACAGGTTGCGCGGCGTCGCCTGGTCCCGCGTGGTCGACGACGTGCGGCCGGACCTGAGCTGCGACCACCGCACCGCGACCCGGCCGAAGCCAATACGGACCAGGTTGCGCACGGCGTGCACGGCGACCTGCGGCTCGTTCGCGCATGCCTGGATGCAGATGTCACCGTTGCTGCGCTACGGCCGGATGTCGACGAGTGACTTCCAGGATCCGCGAACGTCCCGAGCGTGGCAGCGTGCGATCTCGGACGAGCTGATCGATGGCGTCGGAGTGGTGGTCGTGGAGTTCTTCGACGTGGGTCGGTCACGCCGCTGGTTGTGGTCGGACTGGCCACAAGCGGCGGCTTTGCTTGCTGAGGCCACGAGTCCTGATCGCAGGTTCGAAGCAGTTGTGGTGGGGGAGTATGAGCGGGCGTTCCACGGCGATCAGTTCCGTGAGATCGTCAAGCAGCTCAACGCTCTCGGAGTCGAGGTGTGGTTGCCTGAGGCCGGAGGCCCGGTCGAGCTGGACAGCCCGGTGCACCAGGCGCTGATGGTCTTGCTCGGAGCGCAGGCACAACGCGAAGTGGCGCGAGCTCGGCAACGTGTGCTGGCGGCGATGCGTGTGCAGGCGGCGCAGCAGGGCAGATTCCTGGGAGGCCGCCCGCCTTACGGCTACCGGCTCGTTGACGCGGGCAGGCACCCGAACTCCCGTCACAGCCAGTGGGGCAGGCGGCAGCAGAAGCTGGCGCCCGATCCGCAAACCGCGCCGTGGGTGAGGTGGATCTTCGGACAGAGGGCGGCTGGCCGCGCCGTCGCGTCGATCGTTCGTGAACTCAACGACCGGCACGTGCCGTGCCCCGCGAGCGCGGACCCGACCCGCAACAAGCACAGATCAGGGGCTCGCTGGGTTGCGGCCACGGTGACCTCGATTCTGGAGAACCCGCGCTACACCGGTCGACAGGTGTGGAATCGGCAAGCAACCAGCGGCTACGGCGCTGGCGGTCGAACCGATGGGCGCGGTTCCGGACGTTCCACGAGAAAACCCGCTACCGAGTGGGAATTTTCGAGACGACTCGTACACGTTCCGTTGGTCGACGACATGACCTTCGTCGCGGTCCAGTCCGTCAGGGCGCAGCGACCGACGAGGGACGGAACACGTCGCCAATATGTGCTGGCCGGCTTGGTGGTGTGTGGGATGTGCGGCAGGAGGATGGATTCTCACTGGGTTCACGACCGGCCCGGATACCGCTGTCGGCATGGATACAACAGCGCGTCCGGAAGACCCCCACACGCGCCACGTGTCGCCTACGTGCGGGAGGACCTGCTGCTCGAGGTGCTGAGATCGGTGGTGCAGCCGGATGGAGGCGACGAGCTGGTCGAGTGGCTCCGCCGAAGAGGTCTTGAGATCGTCGACAAACCGGGCGGGCCGAAAGTAAGGAAAGCTGAACGCCGCAGAACCGTTCTACCTGCATCTGCCGTGACCGCGTTGACATTGCCACTGGAGTGGGAAGTGGATCGATCGACCGACCGTCCCTGAAATAAGATTACCCCACGAGCTCTGTGAGCTCGTGGGGTAACTATGTGTCCGAGGGGGACATGAACCCCCACGCGTGGCAAGTGTGCAACATTCGCGTGTTCATGTGGCTATGGATAGCTCGCCGCCAAATAAGAGAGCTAATCGAAATAGTTGGATCGATGTTCTCGGTGTCGGCTTAGATAGCGCCTCAGTCGCAGTACTCGAACGTCAAGTGCTGGAACTGCTTGCTGCTGAACCACTGTGGAACGTTCGGCGACCGCCTACGGGGTGAAGAGCACCATAGGAAGTGCGCATGGCGGGTCAAAGGCCGTTAGGAGTTGGCCGCAAGTCAACCACGCTTCAGTGCCTCGCGCGTGTTGCCTCATTGTGGAATCTTGGGCGTGTTTGGGTCTGCTCGACTGCGACCTTAAAAGGCTCGCCGTAGGCCCCACGACAGTTAGGCCATTCCAGTTCTTGTCGAGACGAACCTATCCGGATCAGCTTCGAAGACCGCGATGTCGACCCTCCGCCTTGTCGTTCTCGTAGTGCTCATGGCCATCATATGTATCAACACGTTTTCCGAAGTCGGCGTAGTGCGCTCTCCCTTCGCAGAGTGCGATCTCGCAGTCGACGTCCGTGGTCTTGTGTTGCTGCTGGCGGCGGGTCCGCTGAAAGGAGTTGGGCGTTGTGCTCATGCGGCGAGCAGGGCATCAGCGTGTCTTAAGCGGTGTCGCCGTTGTGTCGCCGTTGTGTCGTCGGCCTGGCACGGGCCAGGCATGTCGTCTGCGGAAGATCCTGGGCTCGGTTGGGGCGCGAGACCGGGTAGTCCGACCTTTGCGAACAAGTCCTACGTCCCCTGTCGCGGTGCCCGCGCGCGGTGGAGTCTCGAGTTGATCGCTCAGCCGAAGTTGACATGAGCTGGAGGCACTCGATGACAGGTGCCGTGCTTGTCATGGTTGGCGGGCTGCTCGTGCTGTCCGTGGTCTCGGGGATGCTGGGTCTGGGAGTGGCGTTCGCGGCGGTGCCGTTCCTGGCACTGTTCTTGCCCGACCTGGTCGATCAGGTGCAGCCGCTGAGTCTGCTGCTCAACGGCATCACGGCGCTGTTCGCGGTGTTCGGATTTGCACGCAGTGGCCTAATCGACTGGCGTCGGGCGCTCGGCCTGGTAGCGGTCACCACCGTCTTCGCCCCGCTGGGGTGCTGTGCTGGCGAACGTCATCGAGCCGACCGCGATCTGGGCGGTCTACCTGGTCAGCGTGTGCTACCTGGCCTACCGGCTGTTCCGCCCGGTCGAAGAACGGCCCGGCGGGGAGAACTACCGCGCCGCGTTGGCCTGGGCGGTGCCCATCTCGGTGCTGTCCGGCCTGCTGGGGGTCGGTCCAGGATTCCTGCTGATGCCCACGCTGGTTCCGGTCGGTTTCGAGATCAAGAAGGCGGCGGCCATCAACGCCGTCGCGGTCACCCTGCCGTCGTTCTCCGCCCTGATGCCGCATCTGCCGACGGCCCAGTGGGATCCAGGCCTGACCGTCGTGCTGCTGGTGGCGGGTGCGGTCGGCGCGTTCGTCGGCGCGCGGCTCACCAGCCTCTACGTCCCCGGTGAGCGCATCAAGCAGATGTTCGGCGTGCTCATCGTCGTCATGACCGGCTACAAGATCGTCACGCTGTTCACCTGAGCCCGAAGGTGAGGAGAAGGGAACCGAAGCCATGCCGAAGACGGTGGTCCACATCTTCCACGCCGACCAGGACTCGCTGACCACGGGCGCCTACCTGGCTGAACGGATCCGCCAGGTCGCCGCCGATCGTGGCGTCGAGTTGGAGGCCTACCTGTTCGGCCCCGCCGAACGGGCACTGCTCGATCCTGCCGAGGGCGATTTCAACACTCAGATCGACGCGTTGGCCGAGCACGGCGTTCCGGTCAAGACGTGCTTGAACATCGCCGCCGCCAACGACGCCGCGGACAAGTTCGCCAGGCGCGGCATCCAGCTCGAGTTCGCCCGCGACGCCTTCGCCCGTTACGGATGCGAAACCGCCACGGTCATCTCGTTCTGATCCCGTGCTCGTCACCGTGCTGTGGGCACGGCGCTCCAACTCAACACCGGAAGAGAGAAGGGTAGCCATGAACTGCTACGACTGCGCCATCGAGAACCAGACAACCACGGCGACAGCTGTCTGCCGGCACTGTGGTGCCGCCGTGTGCGCCGAACACGCCCATGTGATCGCCGAGGCCTTCCGCCACTTCTCCGGCATGGGTCCGGCTGACCGGCTGCCGCTCGCCCGCCGCATCTCGTGCGGCACCTGTTACCACGCGGAACACGGCACCCAGGAGAGCGTGGACGGCACTGCCGCGCCGCGCGAGCATGTGGCGCGTGGACAGCGATGAACGCCGCCCAGGCCCGCACCGTTTACCAGGTGCGGGCCAAGGCCAGTCCCGACGGTCCGGCCCGGATCGAGGCAGCCGGCCAGACGATCCCCGTCGATGCCTCCTGGGCCAAGTCGCCCTCCGGGCTGCCCGGCCCCGCGGAGCTCCTGGCATCCGCCTTCGCAGCCTGTCTGCTCAAGAACGTCGAGCGTTCCAGCCAACTGCTGCCGTTCCGCTACGACAGCGCCGAGGTCGATGTGACCGCGCGCCGTCAGGACACCCCACCCAAGTTCACCACCATCACCTACGAGGTGCGGCTAGTGACCGACGAGCCGCAGCATCGGGTCGAACTGCTGCACCGCAACCTGCGCCGGTACGGCACCGTGTACAACACCCTCGCCGCCGTCTGCGAGGTCCAGGGTCGCGTCGCCACCATCTCACCGTCGGAACAACAGCCATGACAGCCATCACCGACCATCCTGCAGACCTCGCATAGAGGAAGCGCTGTTACACGCGGTCGCCGAATGGGACGTGCATGCCACGCATGAATTCGGTTATCGAACGTTGGGTCAAGACCCTTCGCGTCGAACTGTTGGACCGCATGCTGATCTGGAATCAGACCCACCTACGGTATGCGCTGCGCGAGTACGAGCGGTGCTACAACGAGCACGGGACCCACCGATCACTCGCCGCCGCAGCACCCTTGCGGGTCCGGCCCCAGCCTCTTGAGCCCGATCAGATCGAACGCTTCAGAGTAGATCGGCAGGACCGTCTGGGCGGAGTCATCCACGAGTATCGCTGTGCGGCCTAACCTGCATGGACGGGGTTTTCGGCACGCACAACGGTCGTGAGAACCGCAAGTACGGTCCACTACCACGTGCGCACCGATGGTTCCGGCCCAGTCGAAGCCACAGAGCTGAGGTTCGGCGGAAGCAGATCACCGGCCGCTGGCCGAAACGAGCACGGCTGACGTCGGAAGCCAGTTCAGCTAGCCGCCCATTCCAGGCCCTCGATATGCGATCCTGGCGATCGCAGGGGTGTGTCAAACGAGCGGTGTAACTCGGGTTGAAGGAACTACT
>NZ_JAJAEG010000004.1:139308-405933 GCF_047445655.1 Lentzea alba | reverse complement strand
GCCAGCACCTCACCCGGCAACCAGGCGAAAGATCGAGGCTAGTGCCGATGGCCCAGGTCCGCGCTGATCCGGTCCGCGGTCTCCACCAACAATGGCACCACATCCGACCGGATCGCCTCAACAGATGATCGCCCCACGGACGTGGACGAGGCGAGCGCGGCGACCACCTCGCCGGACCTGTCGCGCACCGGCGCGGACACCGAGAGCAGGCCGATCTCCAGCTCCTCCGCCACGATCGACCACCCGTCCGAGCGAACGTCGCGCAGCACGTCCCGCAGCTCGCCGGGATCGGTGACCGTGTGCTTCGTCAACGCAGGCATTCCGCCCGCGATGACGTCCTCCACGACCGCGTCCGGCGCCCACGCCAGCAGCACCCGCCCCATCGACGTCGCGAACGCGGGGATCCGGGTGCCGATGGACACGTTGATGCTCATGATCCGCCGCACCGGGACGCGGGCGACGTAGACCGCGTCGCGCCTGTCCAACGCACCCAGCGACGCAGATTCCCCGGTTTTCGCGGACAGTTCCAGCAGGTGCGGATGGGCCGTCTCGATCATCGCGTTGGAGGCTGAGTAGTGCTGTCCGATGCTCAGCACGCGCGGCGTCAGCGACCACCTGCTGCCGTCGTTGCGCACGTAGCCGAGGCGTTGCAGCGTGAGGAGGATCCGGCGGACGGCAGGCCTCGACAGACCGGTGGCGGCGGCCAGCTCCGCCAGGTTCGGGTTGACCCGCTCCTCGTCGAACGCGAGCAGCACCGCGAACCCGCGCTCGATGCTCTGGATGAAGTCGCGGTCGTCCATCGGCCCATCCTCCCGTTGACAGCGGCCAGGCAGCAGGTGCACCCTCGTGTTAACCGCACCGCGTACAGATTGTACGCACAGCGTACAGGAGGAGAGCGTGACGGCCGTGCCAATCGCTTCGACCGCCGTGGCGGCGGGTATTCCCTGCCACCGCGGCTGCTCGACCGAGAGCCGCCCTCACCAGGAGGTCACCGTTGCTCTTCCACGTGCGCATGGACGTCTCGCTCCCCCACGACCTCGACCCAAACCGCCGCGCCGAGCTCGTCACGGCCGAGCGGGAACGTGCGCTGGAGCTGCAGAAACTCGGGGTGTGGCCACATCTGTGGCGGGTCGTCGGGCAGAACGCCCAGATCGGGGTCTTCGACGTGCCGTCCAACGACGAGCTGCACGCCTTCCTGTCGTCATTACCGCTGTGGGAGTTCATGCGGGTCGAGGTCACGCCGCTGGCGCAGCACCCATCAGACCTGGAGGCCCCGAAATCGTGAGGAGCGTTGATGCGTGACGCCGTCATCTGCGAGCCGATCCGGACACCGGTCGGCCGCTACAACGGTGCGATCAAGGGTGTTACCGCACCTGAGCTGGGCGCTGTGGTGGTCCGCGAGCTGATGCGCCGCACCGGTCTCGAACCGTCCGATGTGGACGATCTGGTTCTCGGCCACTGCTACCCCACCATGGACGCTCCCGCGATAGGCCGGGTCGTGGCGCTGGACGCCGGTCTCGGCGTCGGCGTGCCGGGTGTGCAGCTGGACCGGCGTTGCGGATCAGGCTTGCAGGCCGTGATCAACGCGGCGACGGCGGTGCAGACCGGCGCCCAGGACCTCGTGCTCGCGGGCGGTGTGGAGAGCATGTCGAACGCCGGAGTGGAGGCGTTGGCGCGCGGCCGGGTGACCGCGGGCGGCGTCAACCACCCGGTCCCCGGCGGGATGCTGGAGACCGCGGAGAACCTGCGTCGCGAGTACGGGATTTCGCGGACTGAGCAGGACGAACTGGCGTTGCGCAGCCACGAGCGCGCGGTCGCCGCCCAGACCTCGGGCCGCTTCACCGACGAGCTGGTGCCGGTCGGTGACTTCGTCGCGGACGAGCACCCGCGGCCGGGGTCGACGCTGGAGAAGCTCGCGTCGTTGAAGACCGTCATGGACATCGAGGGCGCGACCGTCACCGCTGGCAACGCGAGCGGTCAGAACGACGGCGCGGCGGCCTGCGTGGTGACCACTCCGGAGCGGGCTTCCTCGCTGGGACTGCGACCGCTGGCACGGCTGGTGTCGTGGGCGTCCGCAGGAGTTGAGCCGTCGCGGATGGGGATCGGCCCGGTGCCGTCGTCTGCCCGTGCGTTGCAGGTCGCGGGCCTGAAGCTGGACGACATGGACCTCATCGAGCTGAACGAGGCGTTCGCCGCGCAGGTGCTCGCGGTGACGCGGGAGTGGGGTCTCACGGACCACTCCCGGCTCAACGTCAACGGTTCCGGCATCGCGCTCGGCCACCCGGTCGGTGCGACCGGCGCGCGGATTCTCGCGACGATGCTGCGTGAGCTGGAGCGGCGCGACGGGCGGTACGCGCTGGAGACGATGTGCATCGGTGGAGGCCAGGGCCTCGCGGCGGTTTTCGAGAGGGTGGCATGAACAAGGTGGTGGCCTCCGCGGCGCAGGCGGTGTCCGATGTGGACGATCGCGCAACCGTCGCGGTAGGCGGCTTCGGGTTGTGCGGTGTGCCCAAGGTGCTCATCAACGCCCTGTACGACAAGGGCGTCGGCTCGCTGGGCATCGTGTCGAACAACTGCGGCGCGATGGACCAGGGCCTCGCCGTCCTGCTCTCCGCCGGCCGGATCGCGCGGGTGACCGGCTCGTACATCGGTCAGAACAAGGAGTTCGCCCGCCAGTACCTCGCGGGCGAGATCGAGGTGGAGCTGATCCCCCAGGGCACCCTCGCGGAACGGCTGCGCGCGGGCGGCACCGGCGTTCCCGCGTTCTACACGCCCGCGGGTGTCGGCACGCTCGTCGCGGACGGCGGCCTGCCGTGGCGCTACAACCCGGACGGCACGGTCGCTGTCGCCTCGCCGCCCAAGGAGGTGCGCTCGTTCGACGGCCGCGAGTACGTGCTGGAGCACAGCATTCGCACCGATTTCGCGCTGGTGCGGGCGGCGCGCGCGGACCGCTTCGGCAACCTGGTGTTCGAGAAGTCGGCCCGCAACTTCAACCCGCTGGCCGCGATGGCCGGCCGCGTCACGATCGCCGAGGCCGAGGAGCTGGTCGACGCCATCGACCCCGACGAGGTGCACCTGCCCGGCATCTTCGTGCAACGGGTGGTGGAGCTGTCCCCGGAGCAGGTGGCCGACAAGAGCGTGGAGTTCAGGACGGTGCGCAATGTGGAGTCGTGACGAGATGGCCGCCCGCGCGGCCTTGGAGCTCCGCGACGGCGAGTACGTCAACCTCGGCATCGGCGTGCCGACCCTGATCCCGAACCACCTGCCGCCCGGCGTGGAGGTGGTGCTGGAGTCGGAGAACGGCATCCTGGGCGTGGGCCCCTATCCGGTGGAGTCCGACGTCGACCCCGATCTCATCAACGCGGGCAAGGAGACCGTGACCGTCCTGCCGGGAGCGTCGTTCTTCGACTCGGCGCTGTCGTTCGGCATGATCCGCGGCGGTCACGTCGACGTGGCGGTGCTGGGCGCCATGGAGGTGTCGGCGCGCGGCGACCTCGCGAACTGGGCGGTGCCCGGCAAGCTCGTGACCGGCATCGGCGGCGCGATGGACCTGGTGCACGGCGCGCGGCGGGTGATCGTCGTGATGACGCACAACGCCAAGGACGGCAGCCCCAAGCTGGTCGACGAGTGCACGCTTCCGTTGACGGGCAAGGCGTGCGTCGACCGGGTGATCACCGACCTCGGTGTGTTCGACGTGACGGACGACGGTCTGCGGCTCGTCGAACTGGCACCAGGTGTGGACGAGGAGACGGTGCGCCAACGCACTGCTGCACAGCTGGTCGCGTGAGCCTCTCGCCGGGCCGGACCGCTGCCCCGAGCAGTCCGACGGCGGCACAGGCGAGAAACGCGCTGAGATGGCCGGTGTGGTCGACGACCACGCCGGCCAGCGGCGCACCGGCGGCCTGTCCGACGGCGATCATCAGGAAGGACGTGCCGACACCGGTCGCGGGCCTGCCGATGTGCACCCTCGTGCTCCACACCAGGAGCACACCGCACAGCGTGATGTAGGCCGCGCCGAACAGGCCGGCCGCTACGAGCGTCACCATCACGCTCGCGGGCCACAGCGCGAGCGCCGCGGTCGTGGCGGAGAGCAGTACGAGCACGAGCGTCCACGAGGTGCGCAGCCCGACGGTGCCGGTCAGGTGCCCGCTGAACGCGCCGAGCATCCCGGCCAGCCCGATCAGCGACCACATGATCGTGGCCACGGTCGGACCTGCCTGCACCACGTCACGCCCGAACGTCCAGACCGCCGAGCTCGCCAGGCCCAGCAGGAACGCGGCGACGAGCACGGGGCCCGCGCCCGGCGGGAAGAGACTCCCCCGCTCGGAGCTTTGGAGGTGCCGGCCACGCGGCACCGTCGCGACGATCCACCACGTCACGGCGGCGGACAGCACCGCGAACGTCGCCCAGGCGAACCGCCAGCCGTCGAGCAGCACCATCGCGATCGGCCCGGACAGCAGCACGCCGATACCGGTTCCCGCGTTCACCACCGACTGGGCGCGGTCCTGCCGCTCGCTGTCGACCGCGCGGGCGATCGCCTCGGCCATCGGCGGTGAGGCGAGGCCGGTGCTGGCTCCCGCGACGAGGATGCCGACCGCGAGCATCGCGCCGTTGACCGACGTCGCGACCAACGCCGTGCCGACCGCGGCGAGCGCCCCGGCCGCGGCCGCCACCACCCGCGGGCCGAGCCGGTTCGTCAGCACGAACCCCGCGGTGATCGCGACTCCGTAACCGACATAGCTGCCCGCGCCGATGGTGCCGAGCAGCGTGGCGTCCAACGTGAACTGCCGCTGGAACACGGGCCCGAAGAGGCCGTAAGCGAATCGCGCGAAGCCGTAGCACACACCGATGAGTGCCGTCCCCGCGCAGATCAGCGTTACCTGCCTCATACCCCTCTCCAACTAGAACGAGAGTTCTAGCATTACCCTAACCCCGTGTCCCCTTCAGCGCGAGAACGCATCCTCAGCGCGGCCGACGAGCTGTTCTACGGCGACGGCATCGCGACCACCGGCGTGGACGCCGTCGTGGACAGGGCCGGGGTCGCGCTCGGCTCGGTCTACAACAACTTCGGCGGCAAGGACGGCCTGGTCGAGGCGTACCTGCGGCGGCGCGACCACCTGTGGCGGGCGACGTGGGAACGGGTCGCCGCCGACGCCGCGACACCGCACGAGCGAGTCCTCTCGGTGTTCGACGCGCTGCTCGAATGGTGCCGCGACCACGGCTCGGACCAGGGTTGCGCGCAGGTCGCCGGTCTGCTGCAGCTGCCGGCAGGACATCCGGCCGTTGCGGTCGCACGCAGCCACAAGGAGCACCTGACGCACCGGCTCACCGAGTTGGGGGCGGGGCTGAACGGGGTGCGCTCCGTCGTCGAGGACGTGGCGATCGTCTACGAGGGAGTCCTCGTCCGGCTCTTGCTCGGTTCCCGGCCGGACGAGGCGATTCCGCGTGCCAGGAAATTGGCGGAAATCGCGATCACCGCACATAGTGGAACCGTTACTTCACTCGGCGAAGGTTGATTTACCGCCGCCTAACCGGCGCGCGCCACCGTGAGGCATGCGCAAAGCAATGTTGGTCCTGCCCGCGGTGGCGCTCTCCCTGCTCGCGTCGGCCGGTGTGGCCCAGGCCGAACGGGTGCCGGGCTGTGCCGACGCCAAGCAGATCGGCTCCACCGGGTACGTGAAGAAGGGCAGCACGACCCTCGCCTCGGTGAAGCAGTTCGCCGGCTGCGGCAAGAACTGGGCCTACACCTACGTGTGGGACTCGCACGCCTCCAAGCCGGGCAGCTTCTTCTCCAGCGCCGCGATGATGGTCAACGGAAAGATCGACTACGGCAGCAACGTCAACGGCACCAACAAGCAGGAAGTCTGGTCGGAGAGCACCAAGACGATCACCAAGTGCACGCGCGGGTACGGCGAGGTGTGGGGTGACGGCAACGTCTACTGGGGTCAGACCGACGAGCGCTGCTAGTAGTTGCTGATCTCGACCAGGTTGCCGTCGGGGTCGCGGACGTACACGCTGCGAATCGTTCCGGTCGCGCCGGTGCGGTCGACCGGGCCCTCAATGATCGCGATCCCGTGCTCGTGCAGTGTCGCGATCACGTCGTCGAGCTTGTCCTCGGTGATGAAGCACAGGTCGGCGCTGCCCGGAACTGCCTGGCGCGCCTTGGGTTCGAACTCGTGGCCGGCCTCGTGCAGGTTCATCTTGCCGGTGCCGAACTTGAGCGCTTTGCGGCCGTCCCCGAACGTGACCTCCTCCATGCCGAGCACGCCGGCGTAGAAGCCGATGGTCTTGGTGAGGTCCGCGACGGTGAGCACCAGATGGTCGAGCCGATCAATGCGCATCCCCCTAGTGTGCAGGGCATGGGGCTGCGCTTGTCGGTGCTCGACACTTCTCCGATCGTGCAGGGTTCGACGCCGCGGGAGGCGCTGCACAACACGGTTGATCTCGCGGAGCTGGCCGAAGAGCTGGGGTTTCACCGGTACTGGGTACCGGAGCACCACGGCATGCGCGGGGTGGCCAGCTCCGCGCCCGCCGTCCTGGTCGGGCACTTGGCAACGCTCACATCGCGGCTGCGCGTCGGCTCGGGCGGGGTGCTGCTGCCGAACCACCCACCGCTCGTGGTGGCAGAGCAGTTCGGCACGCTCGCGGCGCTGCATCCCGGCCGCATCGATCTCGGCATCGGCCGGGCGCCGGGCGGGGCGCCGCACGTGGTCGCGACGCTGCGCCGGACATCTGAGCCGTACCGCTCCCAGCTGGAGGAGCTGCAGGCGTTGCTCGACCCTTCCGGGACCGTCGCGGTGCCGGTGAAGGGCGGCAACGTGCCGGAGCTGTGGCTGCTCGGGTCGTCGCCGGGCA
This sequence comes from Lentzea alba, assembly GCF_047445655.1. GTDB lineage: Bacteria > Actinomycetota > Actinomycetes > Mycobacteriales > Pseudonocardiaceae > Lentzea > Lentzea alba_A. The sequence continues at coordinate 399,078 of NZ_JAJAEG010000004.1, read as the reverse complement.
CTGCCGAGCTCGCCGCCGAGCTGGGTGTGCCGTTCGCGTTAGCCCGGCATCTCAGCCCGGACCAGACCTGCAAGGCGGACCTGGTCAGCGTGTCGGTGATCGCGGCGGAGACCGACGAACGGGCCGAGTGGCTCGCCGGGCCGATCCGGACGAAGGTGCGCAGCCGCCGCGAGGGCAACCGGATCCTGTTGCCCAGCCCGCAGGACGCGGCCGCGCACCCCAACCCCGACGACGGCCGCGTGCTGGTGGGCGGTCCGGAGACGATCGCTCGCCGGTTGCAGGCGGTGCTCGACGAGACCGCCACCGAGGAGCTGATGATCACCTCGCCGATCTACCACCACGCGGATCGCCGCCGGAGCTACGAGCTGGTCGCCCAGATCGCTACCGCGTTGACGCCCGCAGGTACAGCGGCGCCGTGATCTTCCACGAGAACTGAGGCCCGCCGAGGTGCCGCACGCCTTCACCCGGCGAGGCCCACTGACCGTTCTCGTCCAGGTGGAAGCTCTGGGTGTTCACGCCCACAACGGCACCACCGCTGATCCGCGGACCACCACTGGAGCCGCCGCCCATGTCACACCGCACACCCCAGACGTTGTCCTCGGGGAACTCGGGGTGCCCGGGGTTGCGCGCCGGTGTTCCCCAGCACTGCGCGAGCCGCTGACCGGTGAACTCCGGCCGCCCCTGGTGACCGGGCTGACCGGCCGCCCGCGGATAGCCGTACTCGTACGCCGGCCGGTCCCCCGGCCGTCCGAACGCGATGTTCTCGCTGACAGAAGACGGCTTGTCCAGCACCAGGAACGCCTGGTCGTACTCGCCCTGCTGGTCGTCGGTGATCCAGGTGCCGCTCACCACCACCGACCGCACGACGAACTCGCCGAACGGCCGCGCACCGTCCCGGAAACCGGGCACGAACAGCAGTTTCATGTGCCAGCGCGGATCCTGGCCGATCAGGTTCGCCGTGTGGACGCAGTGCCCGCCGGTGACGGCCGTGCGCCTGTTAGCGCTCACCACGAGGGTGGCCGTGCAACTCGAGTCCTCGCCGTCGCGGTCGACGAAGAAGAGCCTGCCGATGGTTCGGCTGAGCGGGCCGGGCGCGCCGTCCGGGCCGTCGGCGGCAGGGGTTCCGGGCGGAGCGGCGGGCCCGGTCGGCATCGCCGCGATTCGTTCGGGTGTCCAGTAGGCCGCCACGCCGTTGGTGTCGACATCGTGCACCACCACGTCAGAGGAGGAGGCCGCTGCCACACCGGGAACGCCGAGGAGCAGCAACACAACCACGCTGAGTATTCGCATGCCGACACCGTGGCAGTGAGTTGTGAGGATCTTGTGCGGATGAAGTCCTCATACCGTGCGGCGGCGGCGCGAGTGACTATGTTGCGCAGCATGGGCATGTGCGTTCTGGTGGCCGAGGACAACGTGATGCAGGCCGACATGCTCGGGAGATACCTGCGCCAGGAGGGCTACCAGGTGCGGGTCGTGCACGACGGCGCGGCCGCGCTCGACGAGATCCGCCGCAACCCGCCCGACCTGCTCATCCTCGACGTGATGATGCCCAAAGTGGACGGCCTGGATGTCGTGCGGACGCTGCGCAACGAGTCCGGCGTCCCGGTGCTCATGCTCACCGCCAAGTCCACGGAGGACGATCTGCTGCACGGCCTCGATCTCGGTGCCGACGACTACGTCACCAAGCCGTACAGCCCGCGCGAGCTGATGGCCCGCGTGCGGACGTTGCTGCGGCGCGTGCAGCGGATCAGCGGCTCCCCCGACGTCACGCTCGGCGACCTGCGGATCGACCCCGAGCGGCACGAGGTGCACGTGCGGGGCGCGGCGGTCGACTGCACCGCCTCGGAGTTCCGGATCCTGCACACGATGGCCGCGAGCCCCGGCCGTGTGTTCAGCCGCGCGCAGCTGTTGAGCGCCGTGCACGGCCTGGACGGGTACATCACCGAACGCACGATCGACGCGCACGTGATGAACCTGCGCAAGAAGATCGAGGTCAGCTCCCGCAAACCCGCGTATCTGCTGACCGTGCACGGCGTCGGCTACAAGCTGGTGGACGGTTCCGGTGCATAGCGTCCTGGCGCGGCTGCTGGCCGCGTCGGTGCTCGTCGCGATCTGCTCGATCACCGCGACCGCGTGGCTGGCCGCGCAGAGCACGTCGACGTCGATCAAGCAGGAGCTGGGCGCCGCGCTGGCAGGCGATGCCGCCACCTACCGCTCGTTGATCACGTTCGCCGTCGAACACCGGTCCTGGGACGGCGTCACGCTGCCGCCCGGCAACCGCCGCCTGATCCTCACGACCGCGGACCGCAAGCTCATCGCGGACACCGGCACGAACCTCGACCCGAGCCAGCTGCCCGCGTCGCCGTCCGCCGTGATCAACCCGCTGGAGCTCGACCTCGCCCAGGCCCAGGACCCGCCGGCGGACCGGATCGACGCGCGCATCGCCGGACCGTTCCACCTGACCGACCAGGAGAAGGCGGGCCTGACGGCGGACTGGCAGCTCTACACGTTCCGGTGCGTCGGCCCCGGCCAGGCCGAGGTGATGCGCGCAACCCCTTGGGGCCGCCCGATTGTGAACGTGGACAGGACCCAGCCCGCACCCTCGACCCAGGGGTGCATCGACGCCGCGAACCGGTTGAGCACGCTCACACTGGGTGAGTCGGCGGCGTTCAACGACCTCAACGTGTCCGTGCAAGCCTGCCTGCGCCAACGCGGGCTGCCTGCCGAGCAGATCAAGATGAACGAGTCGTGGCAGCCCGTCGCGTCGAACGCCGAATGCCTGGCCAGCGCCCGCCGCACCCAACTTCAGCCCTACGTGGCGCCGCCGGCACTGCTGTTCGTCACGGACGCGGCGGGCAGGACCACGCAGGCGACCGTCGTGAAGTTCGACGTCGGCCGGATCGTGCTGGTCGCCACGATCGTGCTGATCCTGACCGTCGGCGTCAGCCTCGTCGTCGCGTTGCGCATGACCAGGCCGTTGCGCACGCTCACAGCCGCCGCCGAACGCATGCAACACGGCGCGGACGACGCCCAGGTCGACATCCGGTCGCGCAGCGAGATCGGGCAGCTCGCGCGGGCGTTCAACGACATGGCCGCGCACCGGGCCCGCACCGACGCCCAGCGCAAGGCCATGACCAGCGACATCTCCCACGAGCTGCGCAACCCGCTGGGCACGATCCGCAGCTGGCTGGAGGGCGCCCGCGACGGGGTGGTCGAGCTGGATCGCACCACGCTGACCGCCCTGCTCGACGAGGCACTGGTGTTGCAGCACCTCATCGACGACCTGCAGGACCTCGCGCTGGCCGACGCCGGTGAGCTGCGGCTGCACCCGTCGCCCGTCGACCTTCGCGAGGTGTTCGACCAGCTCGTCGCCGCGCACCCGACGGTGATCGCCGAGGGCGGCGGGGTCGTGCAGGCGGATCCCGTGCGGCTGCGGCAGATCCTCACCAACCTCGTCACGAACGCACTGCGCTACACGCCACCTGACGGCACAGTCAGGTTGTGGGCAGGCGATGGCCGGATCACGGTGAGCGACACCGGTTCCGGCATCTCGGCCGAGGACCTGCCGCACGTGTTCGACCGGTTCTGGCGCGCGGACCGCTCGCGCACCCGGGACACCGGCGGCAGCGGCCTGGGACTCGCGATCGTGCACGCCCTGGTGAGCGCTCACGGCGGCACGATCACCGTGGAGAGCTCCGCGCGCGGCACCACGTTCACGATCACGTTAGCGGCACGCTGAGCGCATATTTTCCTCACAACCGCCCGGCAGCATCGCCGCCATGAACCCCAAGCTGTTGATCGGCGCTGCCGTGCTGCTGCTCTCCGCGTGCAGCCAGGCAGCTCCCCCGGCCGCGAACGTCGCGTCCCTGCAGTCGTCCGGCGCTTCCGCACCCTCCTCTTCTGCTACTGCGCCAACGGACTCCGAACAGCCGCGGCTGCGCATGGACATGACTGAGGAGGAGAAGCAGCGGTACTACGACGCGCACACCGCCTGCCTGGCCGAGAAGGACCCGAACGCGACCGGCACCGGCCCGGGGCCTGCGGGCCGCCGCCAGTACAGCGACGAGGCGTGGAAGCTGTGCGCGAAGAAGTGGCCGCTGCCGCCGTGGGAGATGGACTCGAGCAACCCGACGTTCGCCGACAACTGGCACAAGAACGTCCAGTGCCTCAACAACCGCGGCGTGAAGGTCATCGAGACCGAGCCCGGCAGCTGGACCTACGACGGTGAGCAGACCCTGCCGCCGGACGAGCGCACGAAGATCGAGAAGGAGTGCGAGCAGGAAGTCTTCGGCGGGGGACGTAAGTGAAGCGGTGGATCATCGCCGGCGTGGTCGCTCTCGCGGTGACCGGTGGAGTGTTCGCGCTCACCTGGACCCGCAGCGCTCCCGCTCAGCCATCACAACCACCGGCACCGCAGACCGTTGCCGTGAAGAAGACCGACCTGACCGACGTGCGCGAGTTCAAGGCCACGCTGGGATTCGGTGCCGCGGTGCAGGTGACCGGACGACGGCCGGGCACGCTCACCTGGTTGCCGGAGCCCGGCACCGCGGTCGACCGCGGCCAGGCGCTGTACAAAGTGGACAATCGCGCTGTGTGGCTGTTCTTCGGCGACACGCCGTTGTGGCGCAAGCTCGACACGCCCGGCCTCAAGGGTCCGGACGTGAAGATCGTGAAGGACAACCTGGGCACCCTCGGCTACAAGCTGGGCGGCGCGCCCGACGAGCTCACCCCGGCCACGATCGACGCGGTCAAGCGCTGGCAGAAGGCCGAGAAGGTCGACCAGACCGGCGTGATCGAACCAGGCGACGTCGTCGTGCTGTCCGGAGAAGTGCGGGTCGAGTCGGTCACGGCCAAGCCCTCCGCACCCGGCGAGGGCCCGCTGATGACCGTGACCGCGACCGGTAAGGCTGTCGCCGCCTCGGTCGAGGCACGGCAGGCCGAAGTGTTCAAAAAGGACCTGAAGGTGACGGTAGTGCTGCCCAACGGCACCGAAACCGCAGGAACCGTGCGGTCGGTCAGCACCGAGGTCAAGTCCGAAAAGGACGGCAACGGCCAGGAAACCCCGGTGATCGCCGTCGACATCGCCCTGGACGCCGAGGTCGGCTCGTTCGACTCCGGCCCGGTCCGCGTCCGCCTCACCAGCACCGCGCGGCAGGGCGTGCTGGCCGTGCCGGTGACCGCGCTGCTGGCGTTGCGCGAGGGCGGCTACGCCGTGCAAACCGCTGCCGGGCAACTGGTTCCGGTCAAGACCGGCCTGTTCGCCGGCGGGCTCGTCGAGATCAGCGGCGGCGGTCTCAGCGAGGGCATGCAGGTGGTGACGACCTCGTGACACCGGTTCTGGAGGTCCATGACGCCGTCAAGGAGTACGCAGGCGGCGTGCGCGCACTGGACGGCGTCTCCCTGACGCTCCACGCGGGCGAGGCCGTCGCGATCGTCGGCCCGTCCGGCTCCGGCAAGTCGACGCTGCTCAACCTGCTCGGCACGCTGGACCGCCCCACCAGCGGCACCGTGACGTTGGACGGCCACGACATCGCCGGCCTGACCGACCGGCAGCTGTCCGCTCTGCGCGGGCGGCGGATCGGGTTCGTGTTCCAGCAGTTCCACCTGGCCGACGGCCTGACCGCACTCGACAACGTGGCGACGGGCCTGCTGTACGCAGGCACACCGCGCAAGTGGCGCGCCACGATGGCGGCAGAGGCGTTGGAACGCGTCGGTTTGACACATCGGCTGAAGCATCGGCCGCACGAGCTGTCCGGCGGTGAACGTCAGAGGGTCGCGATCGCACGCGCGGTGGTGAACCGGCCTGCGTTGGTGCTGGCCGACGAACCGACCGGCGCGCTGGACACGGCGACCGGGCGTGCGGTGCTGGATCTGTTGCTGGACCTGAACCGGGACGGGACAACGCTCGCCGTGATCACGCACGACCGGGAAGTGGCGGCCCGGCTGCCGCGCCAGGTGGAGATCAGGGACGGCCGCATCCAGGCGCAGGCGCCAGTGGCGGCAGAGGTGACCGCGTGAGCCCGAGTCGCCCGAACCCGACAACCCAGCCCACCCCGCCTCCCCAACCCACCCAACCCGTGCTCCGAAACCCCACACCCACCGGCCTCAAACTCAAACCCACCCGGCTGAGCCTCACCGACCTCCTTCTTCTAGGCCTGTCCCCCTTGCGCACGAGGCCCCTGCGAGCCGTCCTCTCCGCCCTGGGCATCTCCATCGGCATCGCGACCCTGGTGGTCGTCACCGGCATCCCGGCCTCCAGCCGAGCCGCCCTCATGGAGGAGTTCGCCGCCCTCGGCACCAACCTCCTCCGAGCAGAAGCAGCCCCAGGAGCCAACAACGAGGCCGCCTCCCTTCCCCCGGACTCGGTCGCGATGGTCGAACGCATCGACCCCACCGAGAAGGTCAGCGCCGTGGCCAACACCCACGCGGTGGTCCGCCGCTCCGACCGCATCCCGGACTCCGAGACCTCCGGCCTGACCGTCCTGGCCTCGAAGCTCAACCTCCTCGACACCCTCAACGGCCACGTCCACACCGGCACCTTCCTCAACGAGGCCACCGAGAAGTTCCCCACGGTCGTCCTGGGACACATCGCCGCGACAAGGCTCGGCATCACCGCACCGGACGCCCAGGTCCGCATCAACGACACCTGGTTCACCGTGATCGGCATCCTCGACCCCCTCCCACTGGCCCCGGAGATCGAGAGGTCCGCACTCGTCGGCTGGGACGCGGCCAAGCAGCTCGGCTTCGACCAACGCCCGACGGTGCTCTACCTCCGAGCGCAGGAAGCGGCGATCGACGACGTCCGCGCCGTGCTGCCGCCGACAGTCTACCCGCAGCAGCCGTCGCAGGTCCGGGTCAGCCGCCCCTCCGACGCCCTCACGGCCAAGCGCCTCACCGAGAACACCTTCTCCGCCCTGATGCTCGGCCTGGCCGGCGTGGCGCTGCTGGTCGGCGGCATCGGGGTCGCGAACACGATGGTGATCTCCGTGCTCGAGCGCAAGCGCGAGATCGGTCTCCGCAGAGCGTTGGGCGCCAACAGAGGCCAGGTCAGGACACAGTTCCTGACCGAGTCGGTCGTCCTGTGCCTGCTGGGCGGCGTGGCCGGCGTCCTGCTGGGCCTCATCGGCACCGCCGGGTACGCCGCCGTGCACGACTGGCCGGCGGTGATCCCGATCGAGATGGTCCTCGCAGGCCTGGCGGCGGCCGTCCTCACGGGCGTCGTCGCGGGTGTGTATCCCGCGGTCAGGGCGTCGCGGCTCACCCCGACGGAGGCGCTCGCCGCGCCGTGAGAAACACGTCGTGCTCGAATGTCGAGTTCCAGAGGGTTCGTTCGTCCTCGGAACGACGACTGGAGGACACGCATGCACTACATGTTCCTGATCTACAACTGCGAGGACCGCCCCAAGCCCGGTGATCCGCGGTTCGAGGAGATCCTCACGCGGGTCAACGCGTTCGCCGACGAGTGCCGGCAGCGGGGTGTGTTCGTGGCCGGCGACCCGCTCAAGCCGGTCAGCACCGCGACCACGGTCCGGGTCCAGCAAGGCAAGGCCGTGCTGACCGACGGGCCGTTCGCCGAGACGCACGAGCACCTCGGCGGGTACTACCTGCTGAACTGCCGTGACCTCGACGAGGCGCTGGAACTGGCCGAGATGGTGCCGCAGGCGCAGTTCGGGGCGACGATCGAGGTGCGCCCGGTCGACCACATCCCCGGCCTCAACCACGGGGTGGCATGAGCGACCTCGCGTCGGCCGCGGTCGAACGGGTGTACCGCGAGCACCGGTCCCGGATGCTCGCGGCACTCGTGCGGGCGCTCGGCGACTTCGAGCTGGCCGAGGACGCGCTGCAGGAGGCGTGCTCGCAGGCGTTGCGCAAATGGCCACGTTCACAGGTGCCCGACGACCCCTTCGCCTGGCTGCTCACCGTCGCCCGCAACCACGCGCTCGACCGGCTCCGGCACGCCCGGATGGCCCGCACCAAGCTCCCCGCGCCGCCCGAGCCCACGACGATGAGCGAGAAACAGCTCGTCGATCTGGGCGACGAACGGCTGAGCCTGATCTTCACCTGCTGTCACCCCGCGTTGAACGAGGAGGCGAGGTTAGCGCTAACGCTCCAAGCGGTGGCGGGGTTCACGGCCGCGCAGATCGCCCGGTCGTTCCTGGTCGCCGAGTCCGCACTGGCCCAGCGGCTGGTCCGGGCCAAGCGCAAGATCCGCGACGCCGGCATCACGTTCGAGGTGCCCGCCGACCACCTGCTGCCCGAACGCCTCAGCGGCGTGCTCGCGGTGCTCTACCTGATCTTCACCAGGGGCTACACGACGGCGGACGCCGAGCTGCGACTCGAAGCGATCAGGCTGAGCAAGCTCGTCGCGGCACTCATGCCCGACGAACCGGAGGCGCACGGCCTCACCGCGTTGCTGCTGCTGCACAACTCCCGCAGCGCCGCCCGCCAGACCGCCGACGGCGACCTCGTGCTGCTCGAAGACCAGGACCGCACGCTCTGGAACGTCGAGGAGATCTCCGAGGGCATGACGCTGCTCGACCGCGCGCTCAGGTTCGGCTCGCCGGGCCCGTACGTCCTGCACGCCACGATCGCCGCGCTGCACGTGCAGGACCCCGTCGACTGGTCCCGCACAGCCGCCCTCTACACCGAACTCCTCGCCACCGCACCGACTCCGGTCGTCCAGCTCAACCACGCCGTCGCCGTCGCGATGGCGGACGGACCGGAAGCCGGCCTCAAGCTGATCGACGGGATCGAGGGCATCGACGAGTACCACCTGCTGCACTCCGCCCGCGCCGACCTGTTGCGCCGCCTGGACCGGCGCGACGAGGCCGTTGCCGCGTACCGGCGTGCCCACGAGCTGGCGGTCAGTCCGGCCGACCGCCGTTTCCTCGCGGGCCGCCTGCGTTCCCTGGAGGATTCCTGATGCGACTCACCGTGCTCGACCGAGGCCACCGCCTGCCCGCGCGGATGTTCTTCGGCTTCACCGAGTTGGTGTCACGGGTGCCGATGTCCGACGTGCCGAAGACCCTGTTGTACCGCCCCGATTTCTTCGGCGCGGTGTTCCTCGACCTGAGCGCGAAGGCGATGCGCGGCCCGTCGTTCTGGACGGCGGGAGAACGCGAGTACATCGCCATGCGCACCGCGGAACGTCTCCAGTGCCCGTACTGCGCCGTCACGCACACCGAACTGGTCCAGCTCGCCGGCGATCCCACACCCCTGCGCCCCGAACTCACGGCCGCACTCGCGTTCCTCGAAGACCTCACCCCTCCCGCGATACCGCACGACGCCGCCGTCGACGCGTTGAACGTCAGCCTGATCTGGCAGGTGGTGAACCGGCTCGCGAACGCGTTCAAGTTCGAGCTGCGGCCCGGCCAGCTGGAGTCCGGCACGCGCTCGCTGCACCGCTTCGGCTACCGCTTCCCCGGCTTCCTCACCGGCAAAGGTGTTGGCACCCCGGAAGAACTCCGCAAAGCCGTCCTGGAAGCGCCCGCCCGCACCTCACCCGAGCTGCGCCAGGCCGCGGCCGCCGGTGACGCGTGGGGTTCCTATGCGGCGACGGTTCGCAACGCCTCGTACCGCATCACCGACGAGGACATCGCCCAGCTGGACCACACCGAGGACGAGATCTTCGAGGTCACCGTCGCCGCGGCCGTCGGTGCCGCGCTCGACCACTACGAATCCGGTCTCGAAGTTCTCGGCGGCTGATGTCGAGTTCGACCCCACTCGCTCGTCCTTCGCTCGAAGCAAGAACAACCGAAGGAGCGATCGAGATGTCCGGACAGGTCAACTGGTTCGAGCTGCCCGCCGAGGACACCGCGCGGGCACGGGCCTTCTACGCCGGCGTGTTCGGCTGGGAGACCAGCCTCATGGGCGAGGACTACCACGTCGTCACGAACGGCGCAGCAGGCGCGATCGCGGTCAGGGACGCCCAGCTCACCCAGCCGCGGATCTACTTCCACACCACGGACATCGACGCGTCCGTGCGCAAGATCGCCGAGCTGGGCGGCAAGAGCGACGACGTGCAGACCGTGCCGGACGTCGGCCGCATCGCGCACTGCCAGGACGACCAGGGCACGCCGTTCAGCCTCTACGAACCGCAGGGCTGACCGGAGTCGGAGCGGCTCACCGCTTGACGGCGGCGAGCCGCTCCACCGTGCCCAGCTTCAGCCTCTCCCTGCGAACGACGTCGAACCCGGCCTGCTCGACCAGTGGCAACGGCCGCCGCGTCTGGTAGTCACCGCACATCCGCACAGTCATCCGCTCCAACAGGGACTGTCCGAAGTGGATGAACCGGTGGTGACTGCCGACGTGGTCGAGCAACAGCAACAACCCGCCCGCCTTGAGCACCCGGTGCATCTCGCCGATCGCCCCGCGCTCGTCCGGCACCCCGCACAGCCCGAGCGTGCACACCACCGTGTCGAAACTGCTGTCCGCGAACGGCAACGCCTGCGCGTCCCCTTCGTGCAGCTCCACCACGACCTTCAGCTCGTCGGCCCGCCCACGTGCGACCTCCAGCATCGCCGGGCTGAGGTCGAGCCCGATGACCTTGGTGCCAGGCGGGTAGTGCGGGAGGTTGCGCCCGGTACCGATCGCGACCTCCAGCACCTCGCCTTTCGCCTGTCCGCACACCCATTCCCGGCCGCCGGCGAACTGGATCCGTTCGAACAGGCGGATGTCGCGGTCGTAGCGCGGCGCGTAGCTGTCCCAGGTCCGGCGAAGTCGTTCGGCGTCCATGTCCTGCGAAGGTACTCGCCCTGGGCGCGTTAACATCTGACCATGGCGGACATCGGCGTGCTTTCCGCGCACCTGCTCTCGGGCTTCCAGAAGGAGCTCTTCGCCCGCCTGGCCGAGGTGGGTCACGGCGAGCTCCGCCCCCGCCACGGCGCCGTCATGGCTTACATCAAGCCCGAAGGCACCCGCGCCAGCGAGCTCTCCGACCGCTCCGGCCAGCACAAGCAGGTGATCGGCACGCTGATCGACGAGCTGGAGCGCCTCGGCTACGTCACGCGCCAGCCCGACCCGGCCGACCGGCGCGCCAAACTGGTCGTGCCCACCGAGCTCGGGCGCGACCAGATGGTGCAGGCCGCGAAGATCATCGCCGAGATCGAGGACGGGTTCGCCCGCCGGATCGGTCCCGAGAAGTTCGCGGCCTTCAAAGAGGTGTTCGGCGAGATCGCCGGCCACTACCGCGGTTAGCCCACCACGATCTCCTCGCGGTGCGCGGCGAGGAACTCCTTGAGCGTCAACCAGGTCGGCACGATCGACCGGGTCTGCGCGGTCTCCCGCCGGCTCAGGATGTGCTGCGGGAACTCCGTGTAGTACTGGAACATGTTGCCCAGCTCGATCGCGGCCGGGAAGCCCAGGCCACGGAAACCGTTGTGCGACAACGGCTCGTACTTGACCGTCTCCCCCAGCACCGCGCTGAACGCTTCGGCGACCTGCTCGCCCGTCAGGTGCTCCGTGCCGAGCCCGATCGTCTGGCCGATCGTCTCGGACGGCCGCTTGAGCACGCTCACCACCGCCTTGCCGATGTCCTCGCCCGCGATGCCGGAGATCTTCGAATCTCCCATCGGCAGCGACAACGACAACGTGCCGTCCTCACCCCGCCGCGGCGCGAGGTCGCGCAGCATGTTGTTCCAGTAGAACGACATCCGCACGTACGTGGTCGGCAGGCCGGCCTTCTCGAAGAGCGCGTCCGCCTCGCCGCCCTTCACGTCGAAGTGCGGCACCTTGTACTTCTCGTCCAGCGTCGGCATGCGGTCGTCGTCGAGCGAGATCACTTCGCGGGTGTCCTCCAGCGTCGACCACACGACGTGCTGCAGCCCGGCCGCCGCGGTGACGAGGTTGCCGACCTCTTCCAGCTCCTTGGCCGCCGACAGGTGCGTGAAGAACGGCGTCACCAGGTACGCGCCATAGGCCCCGTCGAACGCCTTCCGCAGGCTGTCCACGTCGTACAGGTCCGCCGCCACGACCTCCGCACCGAGCGCGGCCAGCTCCTGCGCGCCGGCCGAATCGACGGAACGCGTCAAAGCACGCACCGCGAACTCCCCGTCGGCCAGCAACGCCCGCGACACCGCTCCGCCCTGCACGCCGGTCGCGCCCACCACAGCAATGATCTTCTGCTCGCTCATGTCTTCCACCATATAGTCACTAATCATGACTATCAAGTTGAGTGACCAAAGCGACTCCGGGCTGCCTCGATCTCGCTCAGGTACCGCGTCGTCCAGTCGCACATCGCGTCGACCGTCTTGCGCAACGCCCGCCCCGGCTCGGTGAGCGTGTAGTCGACGCGCGGCGGCACCGTGGGATGTACGACGCGCGACACCAGGCCGTTGCGTTCGAGCAGCCGCAGGTTCTGCGTCAGCATCTTGTGGCTGATGCCGTCGACCCCGGTCTTCAGCTCGGTGAACCGACGCGTCTCGTCGCCGATCGTCTCGATGATCAGCAGTGCCCACTTGTTGGCGATGTCGGAGAAGATCTCGCGCGCCAACGAGTCCGCCCTCGCGATGTCCCCGCTGAGCTGCTTGCTCACCTTTTGGTTCCCCACTCACGAAAAAGTGCGTTCTTCCAGGTCAGCGCACACTCTCCTACAGTTCCTCAGTAACCACAAGAGAGGAAGCAACCCATGGCCGTCACCCTCATCAACCCCGAGGGCCTGCCCGCGATCGACGTCTACCACCAGGTCGCCGTCGCCACCGGCAGCAGAACGATCTACGTGGCCGGCCAGGTCGCCTGGGACGCCGAGCCGGACCTCGCGACGCAGACGGAGCAGGCCTATGTGAACGTGCACACCGCGCTCAAGGGCGCCGGGGCCACGTTCGCGGATCTGGTGAAGGTCACCGTGTACGTCGTGGACTGGACACCGGACAAGATGCCGCAACTGCTCGACGGCATCGCGAAAGCCGCCGCACGAACGGGCGAGACGCCGGCGCCACCCGCCACGTTGATCGGCGTGGCCACACTGGACGTCCCAGAGCACCTGGTCGAGATCGAGGCGATCGCCGTGATCGACTGAACGTCAGGCAGGCACGAACTCGGCCAGGCCGTCCACCGTCCTCACCGTCACGGTGGTGCGGCCGACCGGGCTGTGCCGGTGCGATCCGTACTCCGGCAGCCTCGTCTTGTTCGCCTTCACACTCGTGTCATAGGCCCGAACGTGCTGCGCGCACTCACAGGTGTGATCCAGCGGAGACGAACAGGCGAAGATCGACCGCAGCTGGTCGACGTCCGCGGTCACCATGACCGACGACCAGACCATCACGTCGTCTTCTTCTTCGAACACCACGAAGTCGTCGTAGTCGAACGCCCGAAGCTCGCCGACGTCGCAGGCCGAGCAGAACAGCACCCGCGTGTAGCTGTGTTGGCGTTCCCACGGCCCGCGCTCGCGCACGCCGATCACGACCTCCTGCGGACCCTTGCAGATCAGGCAGTTGTCCGACGGCACGTGCCACTTGTTCACCGGCGCATCGTAATCAGCAACGCCAGCCCCGCAGACAACGCGATCACCGCCGAAACAACCAGCTGGTTGAGCCAAACGGTCCAAATCCCACCGCCTCCGGCACGCAGCGACACGATGATCAGCCACCCCGCCAACGCGATGGTGATCGGCCGCACCAGCGGCACGTCCAAAGGCGCCATCGCGCGCACCATCCCGAGCAGCATGATCACGACCGCCAGCCCCATGGACAGCCAGTAGGGCCGGAAAGCGTGCAGCGACGCGCTGAAGTGCAGGACCGGCGGTGCCGCGATCAGCCACACACCGGCCAGAAACGCGGCGACACCGGCCCTGCTCTCGGCAGTCCGTCCGTGCAGATCCCCCACGCGAGTAATTCTCACCTCCGACCGGCCGCCTGGGAACACCTCATTCGTCTCGGTATGCCTTCATGTTGCGCAGCAACAGGTAGGTGTCCTGCAGTTGCCCGGAGTCGCCGAGGGACCGGTAGATCCCCCACTTCGGATGCGCCTGGTCACCACCCAGCCACGTGTCGATACCGGATCGCGACGCGTTGACCACCGTCGTCGCGCCGTCCTTCAACGCGAACCGCGCCCGGCCGGAGTCCGCGACCTTGAGCTCGATCTCGACGTCGATCCACTTGTTGCGCAGCGGCGCGAGCGGCGTGCTGCCGAGTTTCGCCTGTCCCGCACCGAAGAGCCGCAGCTCGATGGACTCGGTGGAGCCGGAGCGGAACAGCGAGACCGTGACCACGGGTGAGGCGACCGCGGTGTGCTTGACCTGGAAGATGTGCGTGAAGCTGCTGGTGCCCTTCAACGAGCTGGGGATGTACATCTGGTAGTTGAAGCGCCAGGTCTCGTTCTTCTTCATGTCCTGCCGGGCGCCGTTCTTCTGGATCGCCCGCACCTCGTTGCGCTGCCGGTCGGAACCGTCCCGATCGGACTTGTGCATCACGAACCGGTACTGCTCCGACTCGGCGAAGATGTGCGTGGCGGACGGGTGCGAGTTCGCGCGGTCGTCCTCGATGCCCACGAACGCCTTCAGCCCGTCCACCCCGGGGTTCGGGGCCCACTTCTCCTTGAACGCGGTAGCTCCGACGTCTGCCAGGGCAGGCGAGATGCCGGCGACCAACGGCGTCGCCGCGATCACGAGGCCTGCTCGCATCGCCGTGCGGCGGTTGAACGGATCCATCAGGGTTCCTCCTCGAACCAAGGCGGCGGTTCGAGGCGGCGGTACCCACCACGATCTGCGACAAAGCTCCGATGTGTCAAGAGCTCACGTTCGTGGAGAAGTCGTGCAGATCCGGTGAAGGTGTTGCGCGGAAACGACAATCGCGGTGCTCACCGAACTTACCGTCGGGCATGGACACCGTGGACGTGCTCGTCGTCGGCGCCGGGCTGGCCGGGCTCAACACCGCCCGCCTGCTCGCCGAATCAGGCCTCGACGTGGCGGTTTGTGAACGTCGGACAAGCCTGGAGACCGGCATCCGGACCACCGGGATCTTCGTCCGGCGCACGCTCGACGACTACGAGCTGCCCCACCTGGGACCGGCGGTGCGGCGCGTCCTGCTCTACCCGCCGTCCCTGAACCGGCCGGTCGAGCTGGTCAGCGACCGCGACGAGTTCCGGGTCGGCGACATGGCGGGCATCTACGCCCAGGCCGTCAAGGACGCCGAACGCGCCGGCGCGCAGGTCAACCTCAACGCCGGCTATCCCGCGAAAGCGACGAAGGCTCGCTTCACGATCGGCGCGGACGGCGCCCGCTCGACCGTCGCGAAGCAGCTCGGCCTCGACGTCAACCGGCAGCTGATCACCGGCATCGAGGAGGTCTACCCGATCAGGACCGGGTCGACGCCGACGTTCCACTGCGTCGTCGACCCGCGGCTCGCCCCCGGCTACATCGCCTGGGTCATCGACGACGGCGAGCACGCTCACATCGGCCTGGCCGGCCGCGCCGACCGGTTCACCGCGCCGCTCCCCCAGCTGCTCCAGCGGTTCCGCGACTCGTTCCCCACCCCGGAACCCGCCGGGCCGGTCCAGCGGCGCGGCGGACCGATCCCGGTCGGCGGGCTGCTGCGCCGGATCGTGTCACCGCAGGGGTTGCTGGTCGGTGACGCGGCGGGAGCGGTCTCGCCGCTCACGGCCGGCGGGCTCGACCCGTGCATGCGGATGTCCGAGCTGGCCGCGTCGGTCACCTTCGACTACCTGCGCAGTGGCAACAAGTACGTGCTGGAGCACTACGACGGCGCGGCGATGCGCCGCCGCTACCGCATTCGGTCAGCGATGCGGCGCGGGCTCTCGATGGTTCGCGAGCCCAGCCTGGCCGAGCTGGCGTTCGCCGGGCTGCGCACGCCGCTCGGAAGGGCCGTGGCCAAGCGGATTCTGTTCAACTAGGACTCCGCCACCTGCTTCAACGCTGCGTTCTCGGCCTGCATGCCGTCCCGCATCGCCTTGCCCATCATGAAGTCCGCCCCACCGGAGAACACTCCGTCGATCAGCAGCTCGTTGGAGACGAGCACAGTGCCATCGGGCTGCGATGTGAGCGTTCGGCAACGCTGCCCGTAGACGAACCAGGCGTTCCAGCCCGCGTCCTTCCAGCAGAACCGCTGCCCCGGCACGCCGTTGAGCACGGTGTGCTTCGCGGCCATGGTGTGCGAGCCCAGGATCACGTCCACCTTCACCTCGTCGCCCGGCGAGGTGCCGCCCGCGGCCTTGGTGACCCACGGGTTCCAGCGCGCGTAGCCGGGGAAGTCGGTGATCAGCGCGTAGATCCGCTCCTGTGGCGCCGAGATCACCGTGTCGACGCGGTAGACCACCGAGTGCTCGCCGGGTTCTCGCGGGTCCAACCCGGGGTTCGACCCAGCACCGCTCGCCAGCACCGCGAGCACCAGACCGGCTGCCAACAACGTGATCACCTCGTAGCAAGATCCACCGGGACGCAGACATGAAGAAAGTACGCGTTTGCGTCCCGGTGGACATCGGCCGATCAGGCGGTCAGCAGCCGCAGCCCGTAAACACGCAGAATCTCGTTAACGGGCTGGAACCACGTGCGGCCGCCGCTGGAGCAGTTGCCGTACCCGCCGGAGGTCACGCCCTGCGCCTGGTCTCCGGTGATGAACGAACCGCCCGAGTCACCGCCCTCGGCACAGACCGAGGTCCCGACCATCTCGTAGACCGGGCCCTGCTGGTAGTTGACTGTCTCGTTGCGGCCCTGGATCACGCCGCAGTGCCAGTGCGTGGTCGAGCCCGAGCGGCACACCGAGGTGCCGGGCGGGGCCTCCCACGAGCCGCGCACCAGGGCGTCGCTCACCTGGCCCCAGCCGAGCACGACCGGCACGTTCCACCAGCCGCCGCCGGTGCGGACCCAGCCGTAGTCGTTGGTGGGGAACGAAGAGCCGACGAACTCACCCTGCCACGAACGGTCCCAGCCGTAGACGTGCCAGGCGCCGACGTTGCAGTGCCCGGCGGTGACGTAGCCGCCGTGCACGGAGAACCCGATCGAACAGCGGACGTTGCCGGTGTAGAACGGGTCGCCGCCCACCGTGCCGGCCGCGAAGGTCTGCGGCTTCTGCACCCCGTCGGTGTTAACGACAACATCCTTGGGCAGCAACGAGAGGTCGGCACCCGGCAGCGCGTCGACCACCACGGCACCGCGCTGGACGTCGACCCGCCACCCGGCGACGTCCTTCGACACCGAGCCGGCCTTCGACAATCTGTCGATGCCCTCCTTCACGGCGGTCAGCGACGCGAAGGTCTTCGTCCGCAGCACGGGCTCAGCACCCTTGGCGCGCACGACGTCGATCTTCGCCGGGTCGGTCACCCCGACGACCAGCTTCCCGCCGTCGAACCAGCTACCGGCGTAGGACTCCCCCGCGGCCGCCTGGGCGTCCGGGGCGATCTTCAACGCAACCTTCTCCTGACGGATCCTGGTCAGCGCCTGCGCGGGGCTGATCCCGAAGTCGCGGCTCATGGCGTCGACGACCTCAGGGGAGGCCGCCGCGGCAGGAATTGTGATCGTGCTCAACACGATCGCGGAAACGGAAACTATGCGTAGCAGCATGTTTTTCTCCTACGGTGCCCAGGGTGAGCTCACGGCCCAGCTCACGTCCTGGATGTACGAGGCAGGGTTGTCGTACATGTGCGCGCCGCCGTTCGAGGCGACCCAGACCTCCTCCTGGTAGTGCCGGATGTTGGTGCCGAGCTCGTTGACCGACTCCAGCCGCACGCCACCTGAACCCGGCTGGGCGCAGAAGGTGGCGTCGCGGCGGAACAGGTCGGTGTTGTCGTTCACGCTCAACCGCACGCGGAAGTCCGCGTGCCGCAGGTACTGACCGGGGAAGTTGCGGGACTCCAGCGAGTAACAGGTCGGGTCGGCTAGCCCGCGCCTGATCACGAACGTCGCGTCCGCCTTCAGCAGGGCGTCGCTCGCGCTGGTCACGACGTCCGTGCGCGCCAACGAATCACGGTGCCGCAGGTAGCGATCCGTGAAGCCGGGCGTGGTCACCTGGAACGAGCGGGCCTGGTCCAGCGGCAGATCAGCGCCGCTGCGCCACAACGCCTGGCCAATCGCCCACGTCGTGTCCGCGGCGAAGGAAGTCGCTGTGTCCCAAGGGTTCGGGCCACCGCTGCGCGCCAGGTGCACGTTCTCGTTGAAGTGCCGCACGAACGAGCCGCGCACGTTGTACGACTCCAGAGCGGTGCCACCCACACCTTCCCGCGCGCAGAACGTCGCGTCGCCGGCGTTCGGATTCGACGCGATGCCGACCCGGCCGTTGGCATGGCGCAGGAACTGGCCTGGGAAGTTGCGCGACTCGAACGACAGGCAGGCCGCGTCGACGAGTCCGGGCCGGACGTGGAACGTGGCGTCCAGCCTGCCCAGGTCCGTGCCGATCACGTCGGTGCGAGCGAGCCCGTTCTGGTGGCGCAGGTACCGGTCGGTGTAGCCGGCCGTGGTGACGCGCAACGACACCACGTCGTCCGGGCCGACCGCGGTGCCGCGTGCGATCGCGAGTACCTTCTGGTTGATCTCCCGCACCCGTGCCTCGGTCATCTTCAGCACGCGGCGGTCGTAGGTGTAGAAGCCGTTGACCTCGTTCTCCACGTCGTACGGCTCGGTGTAGACCGACGCGGACAGCCCGCGCGTGTGCACCATCCGCGCGACCTGCTTGGTGATCTCCACGTACCGGTTCGTCAGCGACAGCTCGTCCGGATGCAGGGCGCCGTAAGCGAATCCCTTGCCCGGCTCGTACTCGTGGCCGACGACCCTCCTGCCGAGGCCACCGAACTCGCCCAGCATCGCGACCCGGCCGGCGTCGGGCTGCCGGGTGGCGGTCGTGATCTGGTAGGCGTGATCGTCGATCACGTCGCCGTTGCCCGGATCGGGATCCGACACGCAGCAGTTGGAGCCCGAGTTGTGGTTGACCAGCCTGGTGTTGTCGATCGAGCGGACCAGGTTCACGATCCGGCCGGCGTCGTACTCGCCCCAGCCCTCGTTGAACGGCACCCACTGCACGATCGACGTGATGCCCTTGAGCTGGTCGATCATCCTCCGCAGTTCGGACTCGAAGTTGGCGTGCCCGTTGGGGACTTCGTCGACCGCGTCGAGCGAGGGCATGTCCTGCCACACCATCAGACCGAGCCGGTCTGCGTGGTAGAACCAGCGCGCCGGTTCGACCTTGATGTGCTTGCGGACCATGTTGAACCCCAGGGCTTTCTGGCGTTCGAGGTCCCAGCGCAGCGCCTCGTCGGTCGGCGCGGTGTAGATGCCGTCCGGCCAGTAGCCCTGGTCGAGCGTGCCGATCTGGAAGACGAACTTCCCGTTCAACAACGGCCGCATCGCACCGCCGACCATCGCCTTGCCCAACGACCGCATGCCGAAGTAGCCGGTCACGACGTCGCCGCCGCCCATCGTCACGCGCAGGTCGTAGAGGAACGGGTCGTCCGGCGACCACAGCCTGGCGTTCGGGATCGGGATCCTGATGTGGGTGCCGGTCAGCCCGGCCCGTGCGCTGATCACCTGGCCGCCGCTGCGCACCTCGGCGTTGACCATCGACCCCGCAGTGCCCTGCACGACCAGGTCGAGCACTCCGCCCGGCACGTCCGGGGTGGTGTCCAGGCGCGTGATGTGAGCGTTCTGCACCGGTTCCAGCCACACCGTCTGCCAGATACCGGACGCGGCGGTGTAGAAGATGCCGCTGGGATCGCGCCGCTGTTTTCCGATCGGATAGCGGCTGCCGTCGATCGGGCTGTGAACGCCGACAATGATCTCGTTGGCGCCGGTCTGAAGTGCGGGCGTGATGTCGAACGAGAACGCGTCGAACCCGCCGGTGTGGGTGCCGACCTGCTGGCCGTTGACCCAGACCCTGGTCTCCCACGTCACGGCACCGAAGTTGAGCTTGACCCTGCGGCCGTTCCAAGTGGACGGAACGGTGAACGTGCGGCGGTAGAACATGTTGTCTTCGTGCCGTTTGATGCCCGACAGCGCGGACTCGATCGGGTACGGCACCAGCACGCCTTCGGCCAGCGGCCTGCCGAAGGGCGGGTTGTTCAGGTTCGGGGCGCCGGCGAACTCCCAGACGCCGTTGAGGTTCTGCCACTCGGTGCGGACGAGCTGCGGCCGCGGGTACTCGGGCAGGGCGTTGGTCGGCGACACCTGGCTGGTCCAGGGTGTCGACAGCGGCGGAGTCTTCGGTACCCACTCGGCCGCGTGCGCCGGCACTGTCGGACTGATCGTCGCCGCTGTGAGCAGTCCGACCAAGACGCCCAGGACGCGTCTGTTGACGTGCTCCCCAACACGGCGGCCGAGGATTCTCACGCGGTCATGCCACGCCTGAGGTGCTTCCTGCTTCCTCACCGACTGCCTCCCCGAAGGAAGGACTGACACCGGCTCCACAGGCGTTTAGCCTCTCCGCCCGCCCGGCGGCGAGAATGTTCTGAGCAGCGTTGTAGTCGCGATCGTGCGTTGTGCGGCAGTCCGGACACACCCAATCGCGAATCCGCAGAGGCATCGCGTCCACGACATGTCCACAGGCCGAGCAGGTCTTGGAGCTCGGCAGCCAGCGCGAAACCCTCTTCACAACGCGGCCGTGGTTCACGGCCTTCTGGTCCAGCAATCGAACGAACTGGACCCACGCGGCGTCCACGATGACGCGCGCCAACCTGCGGTTGGCCACCATCCCCACGACGTAGAGGTCCTCGATGTAGATCGCTTGGTTCTCGCTGATCAACCTGAGGGCCTGCTTGTGGTGATGATCCCGCCGAGTGCGAGCCACTTTGCCGTGCTGCGTGGCGACCTTGCGCCGCGACTTCTCCCTGTTGCTGCTGCCTTTCACCCGACGGGATTGTTCTCGGCTCAGACGCGCCAGTTTGCGCAGCTTTCCGGCGAGGTGGCGTGGGTTGGCCACGTCCTGGCGCGAGCCGTCGGACACCGCGATCGTCGCCAACCTGGCGATCCCCAGATCGACACCCGCCTCCCGCCCCGTCGGGGGCAGCGGTGCCGGTGCGACCTCGACGACGAAGCTCACGTAGTAGTGCCCGTCCGGCTCGCGGATGACAGTGACCGACGACGGCTCGGACGGCAGGCTCCGTGACCAGCGCACCCGAACCTCGCCGATCTTCGCGAGTGCGAGGCGACCACTCGCCCTCAAGGCGAACCCGTTGCGGGTCAACCGGAACGACTGTCGGGTGTCCTTGCGGGACTTGAATCTCGGCTTGCCAAGCCGAGCACCCTTCCGCTTGCCCCGCAGTGAATCGACATGGTTCGAGAATGCCCGGTGGGCATCCCGCACCGACTGCACGAGTGCGACTGAAGCGACCTCGCACAGCCATGCCCGAGATTCGGTCGTCTTCGCTGCCGTGATGACCCGACGCTGCACCTCGGTGGGCGACAACCTCTCCCCAGTCCGGAAGGCCTCCATCCGGCATCGCACGGCGTCGTTGTAGACGACGCGGGTGCAACCGAACGTGCGCGCCAACATCGCGCGCTGAACCTCCGTGGGTTCGATCCGGTAGCGGTATCGGGCCAACACGACCACAAGGATATCGAACACACGTTCGGGTGACGTCGTTCGGGTCTGGCGTCGCCACCTTGGAGGACGAGACATGATCCGGCCAGGTCCCGGTCATGATGCCCCTCTCTACCGTCGGAGTATTCGTTGCAGGACGACGACGATGAGCAGGAAGACACCGCTCACCACGGACTGGTAGTTGCTGTCGAGCGTGCCGATCTGGTTGATGACGTTCTGGATGACCTTGATGAGGCCGACGCCGATCACGGTGCCGAGGATCGTTCCCATTCCACCGGTCAGCAGGGTGCCGCCGATGACCACGACCGCGATGGCGTCGAGCTCGGTGCCCACGCCGATGACGGTGACGCCGGACTGCAGGTAGGCCGCGGTCAGGGCGCCCGCGAGGCCGGCCAGCGTGCCGCTCATGGTGTAGACGAGGACCTTGGTCTTGGCGACGGGCACACCGAGCAGGACGGCGGACTGCTCGGCGCCACCGGTCGCGAACACGTTCTGGCCGAAGGTGGTCCGGTTCAGGATCAGTCCACCCAGGACAGCCAGCACCGCCGCGATGAAGATCGGGTAGCCGAAGCCGAACACCGTGCCGCGGCCCAGCTCGACGAACGCCGAGTCCGGTGCGATCTGGTAGGTGTTAGCGCCCTCATCCGTGATGGCCAGCAGGAATCCACGCGCGAACAACAGGGACGCCAGCGTGACGATGAACGGCGCCATGTTCGTGCGGGCGATCAGCAGGCCGTTGACGAGCCCGATCGCGCCGCACACCAGCAACGGCAGTGTTAGCGCTACCAGGAACCCGTGTTGCGAGCCCCAGGCCGCGAGCACGCCGCCGAGGGCGTAGAGCGAGCCGACGGACAGGTCGATGCCACCGGTGATGATCACGAACGTCATGCCGAGCGCGATCACCGCGAGGAACGAGCCCTGCAGCGCCAGGTCGCGCAGGTTGTCCAGGCTGCCGAACCGCGGGAAGACCACCCATGACACCGCCACCATCAGGATGAGCGCCACCGCGGAACCCTGTCGCTGCAAGGCCTTCGTTCTCGTTGCCCTGACCTGAGTGATCATCGGCGCTCCCGTGCCACGTACACGGCGGCGACGATGATCGCGGCCTGGATCATCTGCGCGATGGAGTCCGGCAGGTTGTGCTTGATCAGCGTGGCCCGGACGAGCTGCATGAGCACCACGCCCATGACCGTGCCGAGCACGCGCACCTTGCCACCGGTGAGCGGGGTTCCGCCCACGACCACGGCGGTGATCGCGGACAGTTCCACGAGCAGGCCCATGTCGGCCGGGTCGCTGGCGGCGAGCCTGGAGGTGGCCAGCACGCCGGCGATCGCCGCGAGCACGCCGCAGATCGCGTAGACGCCGATCAGCACCCGGTTGACCGGCAGACCTGCCAAGGTCGCCGCCCTGCGGTTGCCTCCGATCGCGACGAGCTGGCGGCCGAACGTCGTGCGGTTCGTGAGGCCGGCGACTGTTATCGCTAGCAACACCGCCGCGAGAACACTGATCGGGATGCCGAGGACGTCGTCGGTGCCGAGCGCCAGGAACGCCGGGTCGTGCAGCTGCACGAGCTGGCCGTCCGCGATGACCAGCGCCAGACCCCTGCCACCTACCAGGAGGGCGAGTGTCGCGACGATGGGTTGGATGCCCACTTCGGCGACCAGGAAGCCGTTGAACGCTCCTGCAGCCAGGCCGATGGTGAGCGCCATCAGGATCGCCATCAGCGGTCCGGCGCCCAGGTAGAGCGGGATGATCGCTGCCGCGAGCGCCATCACCGCGCCGACGCTCAGGTCCACACCTTCGGTCCCGATCACCAGCGCCATGCCGAGGGCGACGATCAGGACCGGCGCGGCCTGGACGAGCTGGGTGCGGAAGTTGCCCAGCGTCAGGAAGTTGGCCGTGAACACGGCGTTGAACAGCAGCAGTGCGACGACGGCGACGTAGACACCGTTGTCCTGCAACCAGCGCGTTCTAGTGGCTGTCAGCGTCATCCATCACCTCCGCCGCGATCGCGCCGAGCACGTGCTCACGGGTGAGCTGGGCTCCCTCCAGCTCACCCGCGACCGCCCCGTCCCGCAGCACCACGAGCCGGTCCGCGCCGTCGAGCAGCTCGTCCAGCTCGGAGCTGATCAGCAGCACCGCCAGGCCTTCCCGCGCGAGTTCGTCGATCAACGCCTGCACCTCTGCTTTGGCGCCGACATCGATGCCGCGGGTGGGTTCGTCGAGGAGCAGGATCTTGGGTTCGGTGCACAGCCATCTGGCCAGCAGCACCTTCTGCTGGTTGCCGCCGGACAGCTCCGCGACCTTCTGCTCCGGGCTGGAGACCTTGATGCGCAGCCGTTTGATGAACGTGTCGACGATCCGGTCCTGCTTCGCCCTGCTGGTCACACCGAACCGGCTCAGGCGCGGCAACGCAGCCAGCACGATGTTCTCGCGCACCGAGAGATTCGGGATGATCCCCTCCGTCTTGCGATCCTCCGCGAGCATGCTGATGCCCGCTCTCGTGGACGCTTTCACGTTGCGCGGCACGGGTTTTCCCGCTACGAGCACGGTGCCGTGATCGAGCGGGAGCGCGCCGATGATCGCTTTCGCGGTCTCGGTGCGGCCAGAGCCGAGCAGCCCGGCGAGGCCCACGACCTCGCCCGGCCGGATCATGACGTCGATGCCGTCGATGCGGGGTTTGCTGGTCAGGTCGAGCGCCTCCAGGACCGGTTCCTTGCCCGCGTGGTGATCTTCGCCGAACGCCGTGGTGCCGTGTTCCTCGATCTCGTTCACACTGCGACCGAGCATCAACGAGACCAGCTCGATGCGCGGAAGTTCTTTCAGGGGACCCGTGTGAACGTTTCGCCCGTCCCGCAGGACCGTGACGCGGTCGCAGATCCGGTACAGCTCGTCCATCCGGTGGCTGACGTAGATGATCGCGATGCCTGCCTTGTGGAGCTTGCGGACGACCTCCAGCAGCGTCTCGACCTCGCGCGGTTCGAGTGACGACGTGGGTTCGTCCATGATCACGACGTCCGCGTCCGCCTCGACCGCCCTGGCCAGAGCGACCATCTGCTGTTCGCCGACCGCGAGTGTCCCGAGTGGACTGCTCACGTCCGCCGTGATGCCGTAGCTCTGCAGCAGTTCGGCGGCTTCGGTGTCGCGGCGTGCGCGGTCGATCAGGCCGAGCCGGTTGCGCGGCTCCCTGCCCAGGAACAGGTTGGCGGCCACGCTCATCAGCGGGACGAGGTTGACCTCCTGGTAGATCGTGGAGATGCGGCCGTTCCTGGAGATCCGGCCGGTGTCGGGGGTGTGGATGCCGGTCAGCACCTTGATCAGGGTCGACTTGCCGGCGCCGTTCTCACCGACCAGCGCGTGGATCTCGCCGCGTTCGAGCGTGAAGTCCACGTCGTCAAGCGCTCGGACACCGGCGAAGGTCTTCATGACGCCGGCGACCTCGATGACCGGGTCAGTACGCATTGCCGAGCTTCTGCTGGGCGTTGGTGCTGTCGTACTCGTCGTCGGAGATCACGATGTTCTGCGGGATCTCGTCGCCCTTCGCGAACTTCTCCAGCGTGTCGAACGCGAGCGGCCCGAACCGCGGGTTGGACTCGATCACCGCGGTGTAGCTGCCGTCCGCGACGAGCTGCACGGCGCTGCGCGTGCCGTCGACGGACACGATCTTGACGTCCTTGCCCGGCGTCTTGCCGGCGGCTTTGAGAGCGATAACAGCGCCCAGGCCCATCTCGTCGTTCTCGGCGTAGACGGCGGTGATGTCCGGGTTGCTCTGGATGAGCTGTTCCATCACGGCCTGCCCCTTGGAGCGGTCGAACTCGCCGGTCTGCTCGGCCACCACCTGCAGCCCGCTGTTGGCGATCCCGTCCTTGAAACCCTTGGTGCGGTCGACCGTGACGTTGTTGCCCGACGCACCCAGCAGGATCGCGACCTTGCCGCTGCCACCGGTCGCTTTGATCATCTGCTGGGCGGCCCGCTTGCCCTGTTCGACGAAGTCACTGCCGATGAACGTCAGGTAGTCCGGGCAGGGCTGCGAGGTCACCTTGCGGTCGATCGTGACGACCGGCACCTGCTTGGCCTTGGCCGCGTCGAACGCGGGCTGCAACCCGTCGGAGTTCAGCGGCGCCACGATCAACAGCTTCGCCCCGCGGTCCAGCAACGACTTGATGTCGCTGATCTGCTTGTTCAGGTCGCTCTGCGCGTTCGTGACCAGCAGCTCCACGCCTCTCTTGGCAGCTTCGTCCTCGATCGACTGCGTCTCGGCGATGCGGAACGGGTTCGTTTCCTTCTCCGACTGCGAGAACCCGACCTTGGCGCCCTTGAGGTCGACCTGCGGGTATCCGGTCTTGCTGCGCGGACAGCCTGGACCGGCGTTCTGCTGCTGCGCGGCACTCGCGGCAGGCCCGCCACTGGAGGTGGTCTGTTGGCTCTCTCTGCTGGTGCAGCCGGTGACAAGCAGGGCGGCAACGGCGATGAGCAGGATGCGAGACATCGTTGGCTCCTACACGGGCTGTGCGTGGTCGCGCTCTCACCGCTAGATTTGCATCGTTGTTCCAACGATGTAAAGACCGAGACTTCCCGGTACTTTTCCCGGTACCAGTTCCGGTTGAGACTGTCAGGAGGCTGCGTTGGCCACGCTCAAGGACGTCGCCCGGCTGGCGGGCGTCTCGGTGAAAACCGTGTCGAACGTGGTCAACGGCTACTCGTTCGTAAAACCCGACAACCGCCGCCGCGTGGAAGAGGCCCTGGAGGCCACCGGCTACCGCCCCAACCTGGGCGCCCGCAACCTCCGCCGCGGCCGCACGGGCTTCATCGCCCTGGTGCTCCCCGAACTCTCCATCCCGTACTTCGCCGAACTGGCCGGCCTGGTGATCGCCGCCGCCCAGGAACACGAGTGGAACGTGCTCATCGAGCAAACCTTCGGCACCCTGTCCGGCGAACGCTCAGCCCTGGCCTCCCTCGGCCCGCACCTCGTCGACGCCGCGATCCTGAGCCCGGAAGCGCTGGAGGTGGAGGACTTCCAGCTGTCGGTGCCCGCCGTGATCCTGGGCGAGCACGCCGTGGACGTACCGATCTCCCGCGTGGGCATCGACAACGTGGCCGCCTCCAAAGCCGCCGTCCGTCACCTGATCTCGTTGGGCCGCACCCGGATCGCCGCGATCGGCGCCCACCCGCAGCGCGGTACCGCGGCCCTGCGCCTGGAGGGCTACCGCGCCGCCCTCGCCGAAGCGGACCTGCCGTTCGTGCCCTCACTGGTCGTCCCCGCCTTGAACTACCACCGCGCGGACGGTGCCGCCGCCATGAAAGCGTTGCTGGACCTGCGAGAGCCGCCCGACGCCGTGTTCTGCTTCAACGACCTGCTGGCCATCGGCGCCATGCGCGCCGCCGCCGAACGTTTCGTGCGCGTGCCTTCCGATCTCGCCGTCGTCGGCTTCGACAACAACGAGGAAAGCGTCTACAGCTCCCCCTCGCTGACCTCGATCGCTCCGGACAAGGCCGCGATCGCCCGCCGCGCGGTGGACCTGCTGCACCGCCAGGTCGGGTCCGGGCCTGGGCGGGAGGACGTGGAGACGCCGTTCTCGTTGCAGGTCAGGGAAAGCACGGTGGCGCGATGACGTGGGGCTACGGGCGCGCGTACGCCTCGTACGCCGCCCTGTCGAACAGCACGAACCGCACCAGTTCCACCGGTGCGTCTGCCACCGCCGCCCGTGCGATCTCCGCCGCCGACTCCACCGGCCACCGGTAGATGCCGGTCGAGATCGCAGGGAACGCCACGCTCGCTGCCCCGAGCTCCGCAGCGATGCGGAGCGAGTTGCGGTGGCAGTCGGCGAGGAGCTCTGAACGGTCCTCCGTCGCCGACCACACCGGGCCGACCGTGTGCACGACCCACCGCGCGGGCAGCCGGCCGGCCGTGGTCGCCACGGCCTGCCCGGTCTTGAGTCCGCCGCCGTAGTGGCCGGCCCGCAGCTTCCGGCACTCCGCGAGGATCTCCGGGCCGCCCTTGCGGTGGATCGCGCCGTCCACGCCGCCTCCGCCGAGCAGGGAGGAGTTGGCAGCGTTCACGATCACGTCGACCTGCTGCTCGGTGATGTCGCCCAGCACGTACTCGATGGTGGCCACGTCCCCGATTGGATCACGACAGCGGACAGGTGGCGACATCAGCCGGCCGCGGCAAGGTCGCGGACTTCGGCGGCGCCACCCCATCCAGCCAGCGCTCCAGCGCCACGAACGCCGCGCGATGGCACGGTGCCAGCGGCCGCAACCGATCCGGGTACGCGTCAACCAGCCCGTCAACGTGAGTACCCTGCTCAACGCGGTAGTACCGGTGCAACCGATCCGGCGTCATACCCGCGTACACGTCGGAATCCTGGCTGATCGGCAGCAACACGTCGTACGTCCCGTGCACCGTCAGCAGCGGCCGCTTCACCTTGCCCGTCAACGCGATCCGCGACACCGCCGGCCCAGCGACGCGACGGCGCTCGACGTACGAGTAGTCCGCATCGCACAAAGGTGTTCCCGAGGCGCAGAACGGCACCCCACCCTCCAACGCCCCGTCGAACCCGGGATCGAGCTCCTCCCGGTAGATCCGCTGCGTGAGATCCCAGTAGTAGCGGTAGTGGTAGTCCCACAGAAATTCCGTCCCAGCAGGAAAACCAGCCGCGACCAGCTGCGCGTGCGCCGCAGGATCACCAGCCAGATAGGCCGGGTAAGCGCGCAGAACCGCAGGCAGGAACGTCAGGAGGTGCGGGCCGGCGACCGTCCACAAAGTACCTTCCCAGTCGACGCCGCCGTCGTACAGGAAGGCCCGGTTCTCCAGCTGCCAGCGGACGAGGTAGCCGCCGTTGGAGATGCCGGTCGCGATCGTGCGCCGGGGCAGGCGGCCGTAGTGTTGCGCGACAACGGACTTAGCGGCCAGTGTGAGCTGGGTGAAGCGGTGGTTCCACTCCTCGATGGCGCGGCCGTCGCGGTAGAACTGCACGCCGGTGTTGCCCTTGTCGGTGGCGGCGAAGGCGTAGCCGCGGGACAGGACCCAGTCGGAGATCGCGCGGTCGTTGGCGTACTGCTCTCGCACGCCCGGTGAGCCGGTCACCACCAGGCCACCGTTCCAGCGGTCGGGCAGGCGCAGCACGAACTGCGAGTCGTGTTGCCAGCCGTGGTTGGTGTTCGTCGACGAGGTGTCCGGGAAGTAGCCGTCGATCTGGAGGCCGGGGACGGCGCCGGGCAACGGCAGGGCGGCGCTCGTCAGGCCCGCCCAGTCGGCGGGGTCGGTGTGGCCGGAGAGCGCTGTGCCGGTGGTGGTCAGGTCGGTGAGGTGGGCGACCTGCTGGTGTTCGGCTCCGGGGACCGCGACCGAATCATGGGCGGGTGACATCAGCGTTGCCACCAGGGCCAGGGCGAGCGAAGCATGTGCTGGCACGACAGACCTCCTCGTCATCTGGGTGGAACCTATTGACGAGGTCGTTGCGGCGACACGGTTGTTCCCCACACAAGGCGGGTTCATCAAGTAGTGCGCAGCGCCACTGCATAATCGTGCCGTGACGTCTCCGCTGCTGCGCAACGAGATCACCGACCGGATCGAGGTGCTGCGGCCGTCGTTGAGCGCGACGCAGCTGGTGCGCCTGCGGACCATCCGCGACCTGGTCGACGACGCCGGGCGGTTCGTGCTGCGGCCGGCGTTGGAGCAGTGCGACTTCGGCAACGCCAACGACTTCCAGGACTTCCTGTCGCGCGTCAACGTGACCGCGGACGGCGCCGGGGTCGATCTCAAGCTGGAGGTCGATGACGATCACGGCTGGTTCAGCGGCGGTGACGTGGTCGAGCAGAGCATCGCGTCGTTCACGGACAAAGCCTCTGGGCGTACTGACATCACGGTCGAGCCGGAGGTCGCCGAGATCGGGGCGTCTCGCCGGACTCGCGTGTACGTGAGCTTCTGCGCGCCCAACCAGACCGCGGCGCGCAAGGTCAAAGAACTGCTGGAGCAGCTCAGGACAGCGTTGGCGCTCGACACCGAACGCCATTGGGACGTGCACCATTCCGACTCGGTCGGCCTGGGCGAGCACGTCGAGGACACGCTCGACCGGTTGAGCGCGGAGGCCGACATCCGCGTGGCGCTGATCAGCCCTGCCTACCTCAACGACGCCGACGAGCGGCGTCGCGGCCTGAGTCAGGGACGGGTGATCGCCTTCGCGTTCGGTGCGCTGCCGTCCGGCCAGCACGTCAACCTGCATCCGTTGCAACGGCACGACGTGCGCCGCGCCAACGAGCCGTGGGAAGAGCTGGCACCCAAGAACCGCAGGTACTACGTAGACGATCTGGAGAGTTCGATCCGGCGGGCGCTGAACCCGCCTGACCAGCTCAGCGCCGCCAAGCCGTTGGAGGACTGGGCGGTCAAGGTCGCGCACAAGCGTGGACGCGACGAGAGCAAGCACATCGTCCACTCCGAGGCGACGGAGACGTCGTTCCAGGAGTCCCAGCTCAACCGCCCCGCCGCCGCGGACGGTCCGCCGCCGCGGACGGTCCGCCGCTGCGTGCGGTCGAGCGGCTGGTCGACTGGGTGATGGACGACCAGCCGGGGGCGGCGCGGCTCTGCGCGTTGCTCGGCGACGTCGGCATGGGCAAGACCACCACGGCGAAGCTGTTCTCCCAGCGCCTCCTGCAGCTGCGCAAGAAGGACGCCGGCGTCCCGTTGCCGATCCTGTTCGACCTGCGCGAGGTCCGCATCCCCGAGCTGCGCACCGCCATGACGCTCGACGAGATCCTCGACGGCGTGCTCGACATGACCCGGCCGGCGAACGTGTCGAAGGAACGCCTCAACGCCCGCGTCGTCCGCGAGCACGTCGACCGCGGCGAGGCCGTGATCGTCTTCGACGGCCTGGACGAGGTGCTGGTCCACCTCAGCCCGCACGACCAGACGCTGTTCACCCGGCAGCTGTGGCGGGCGCTCGACGAGGACGGCGGCTCGAAGATGCTGCTGACCTGCCGCACGCAGTACTTCCGCACCATCCGCGACGAGGTCACGTACTTCACCGGCGAGACCCGCGCGGGCCTGCGCGCCGACGACTACCTCGCGCTGCTCATGCGCCCGTTCCGCGACGACCAGGTGCGCGAGTACCTGATCGCGAACCTCGACTGCGACCAGGCCCGAGTCGACGGCTTCCTGGAAACCATCGCGGCCGTCCACGACCTGCCCGATCTGGCCCGCCGCCCCATCACGTTGCGTCTGATCGCCGACCAGCTGGACTTCATCGAACAGGCCACGCTCGAAGGCCGCACCGTCTACTCCGTCAACATCTACTCCGAGGTCGTCGACCGCTGGATCTCTCGCGACGCCGGCAAACACACCCTCACCCCGGACCACAAACGCCTGCTGATGGAGGAGATCGCCGCCGCGTTGTGGCGCTCCGGCCAGAACGCCTGGAGCCCGGCCGAGGTCGACGAGTGGCTGCTCGAAGTCCTCGAGCACCGGCCGGATCTGCGCCGGCACTACGGCCAGCAGATGCCCGAGCTGTGGAAGGCCGACTTCCGCACGGCGACGTTCCTCAAGCGCGAAGGTGACGAGTTCCAGTTCGCTCACCGGTCGCTCTTCGAGTACTTCCTGGCCCAGTACCTCTTCCGCGCACTCAGCTCGCCGTCAGCGAACTTTGAGGCGCTCGCAATGGCGGTGCCGAACCTCGAAACGCTCGGGTTCCTCGCCCAGTCCGTCGCTTCGGCACCCGACAAGCACCGTGCAGCGGCGCTGAACTCCCTGCGGCTCATCGCTTCCAGTTACGAGCCGGAAGTCTCCGAGCTCGCACTCGCCTATGCGCTGCACGCGGAACGACACGGACATCCGCACCAGTCGCTGGTCGGCGTGCAGCTGGCAGGGGCGGACCTGCGTGACTGGGAGTTCGGCGCTGAAGATCGAGACGTGTCGCTCCTGCTGGCTCGAGCGAACTTCGCCGGAGCCGACCTGCGCCACACGTCGTTCGCCAAGACCGATCTGGCACATGCCGACTTCACCGGGGCCGACCTGGCTTCCGCCGAGTTCCACTCCTCCACCCTGACCGGGAGCTCGTGGCAGGAGACACGAGCCGCAGGCGTGATCCTGCGCGAATGCCGCGTCGACGGCGATGTCCTGGGCGGCGCCTCGTTGCACCGAACCCAGGTGCTCAACTGCACGCCGTCACCGGACCCTCGTCCGGGGCTGCTCGTCGCACCTCACGCGGATCCCGGGCAGTTCCCGCACCCCCGCGTCGGTCACTTCACCGCGAACGCCAGCACGATCTGCGGAACAGCGTGGTCACCCGACGGCAGCCACATCGCCACCGCGAGCAGCGATGGCACGGCAGGCCTCTGGGACGCCACCACCGGCGAGCTCGTTCACACCTTCATCGGTCACACCGACTGGGTACGGGCCGTGAGCTGGTCTCCCGACGGAACACGCATCGTCACCAGCAGCGATGATCAAACGGCGCGCGTCTGGAACACGGTCACCGGGGAGACGACCCACCTGCTCACCGGCCACACGGACTGGGTCCAGTCCGTCGCCTGGTCACCGGATGGCACGCACGTTCTCACTGGAAGCGACGACGGCACCGCTCGAATCTGGAGCACCACGACCGGCCGCACGACCCGATTGCTCAACCCCGGAGACGGCATCGTGATCGCCGTCGCGTGGTCGCCCGACAGCACCCGTCTTGTCCTCGCGCGGGCCGACGCGGAAGACGGAGCGACTGACATCCATGATGCCACCACCGGCGACCGCATCCTCCGGCTCGTCGGTCACGGCGACGGCTCAACCCGCACAGTGGCGTGGTCCCCGGACGGAAGCCGGATTGTCACTGGCGGCGGTGGCGACCACACCGCGTACGTCTGGGACGCCATGTCGGGCGCACTCGTTCACTGTGTTTCTGATCTGTCAGGCGCTGTCGATGTGGTTGCGTGGTCGCCGGACAGCACCCACTTCTTGACCGGAAGTGACACCGACAGCGCGGCCGTGTGGAACGCCGACTCCAAGCAACTCGTCATGCGACTCGACGAGGACCGCAGAAGCCAGGCCCTCGCGTGGTCGCCCGACGGTTCGCGCGTCGTTGTCTGCAGTGGCTCGCACGCCCAGATCTGGCACTCCAGCGGCGAAGCCGACCAGACCCTGGCGCCCGAGTTCAACTACTTGGCGAGGCAGGCCGTCGACTGGTCGCCGGACGGTACGCACCTCCTCATGAGCAGCGAAGGCAACACCGCACGCATGTGGAACACCACATCCGGAGAGCCGGCGATGCGCCTCGCCGGCCACCTCAGGCCCGTCAGATCCGTTGCCTGGTCACCGGACGCATCCAAGGTCATCACCGGCGGTTACGACGACACCGCGCGCATCTGGGACGTCGCCACCGCGGAAACTGTCCTTCACCTCACCGGCCACGAGGGGGCCGTCAACGACGTCGCCTGGTCCCCGGACGGTTCCATGGTCATCACCGGTAGCCAGGACGGCACGGCCTACATCTGGAACACCACCACGGGCGAACCCGTTCTTCAACTCAGCTGCGATGCGCAGCCGGTGAAGGCGGTCGCTTGGGTG
This sequence comes from Lentzea alba, assembly GCF_047445655.1. Taxonomy (GTDB): domain Bacteria; phylum Actinomycetota; class Actinomycetes; order Mycobacteriales; family Pseudonocardiaceae; genus Lentzea; species Lentzea alba_A. The sequence continues at coordinate 366,051 of NZ_JAJAEG010000004.1, read as the reverse complement.
CCGGACGGAACGCGCGTTCTCACGGTCACCGAACGAAACAGCATCCGGCTGTGGACGATCTCCACCGGAGAGTTCGTCGATCGTCCGTTCGGCTCCTACTTCCTGCCCGTGTTGTCGCCGGACAACAGCCGCGTGATCACTGGTGCCATCGAAGGTCATCCCACCATCTGCGACGCGGCCACCGGCGAGCCGATCCACGAACTCACCGGGCACGTCGGCTCGGTGTCGGCCGCGGCCTGGTCCCCGGACGGCACCAGGGTGATCACCGGCAGCGACGATCAGACCGCCCGCATCTGGAACGCCACGACAGGAGAGGAGATCCACAATCTCGTCGGGCACACCGACTGGGTTCTGAACGTCTCGTGGTCTCCGGACGGCACCCGTGTTCTCACCACTGGCGACGACAACACCGTCCGGATCTGGGACGCGGCGACGGGAGGACCGGGCGGACCGACCTTCCTCGCTCCCAACAGAAACGAGATCGCCGTCTACGACCGGTCGACGAACGAAATCCTCGGCGCCACCAAGGGTGCGTGGCGTTGGCTGGGCTGGACCGTCGTCGAAGACGGACGGATGACCCGGCTGCCCGCCGAGACGTTCGGCCCGATTCCGTTGATCGAGTTCTGAGGCTCAACCGAGCGTGCCGCGGAACTGGTCGAAGCCGAACAGGTCGAGCACCCGCCGCACGGAAGGCTGCGTGCGGCGCAGGTCGAACGACTTGCCGTTGTGGTGCGCGGCGCACAACAGGAGCAGCAGGCTGCGCAGGCCGCTCGCGGACAGGAAGGTCACCTCGGCCAGGTCGATCGACACGCGGCGGGTGGCGGTGTCGGTGATGCCGGGGAGCACGGCGGCCAAGAACAGGTCGCACGTGGTCACGTCCATCTCGCCTCGGCAGGTGGCCACGAAACGCGTGCCCGAGCGCTGTGTCCGCACGGCGAACGGGCTGATCTCACAAGCGGTCATCGGACCTCACATCGGGAGAAATGGGACACCACTTCACCGCACCGCGGCAGGGCGCGATAGCAGCGGAAGCGAAGGGGCGACCGGGAAAGCGAAGTGCCTCAGCCTGACCGCAGGGTCTGCGAAGGCGAGACACCGTAGGCAGCGCGGTAGTGGGCCGCGAAGACACTCGGACGGGCGTAGCCCCAACGGGCGGCGATCGCGGTGACTGAGCCGTTTGCCGCCCGTAGGTCGGCGTCTGCGCATGAGAGGCGCACGCGTCGGAGGTAGGACATCGGGGTCATGTCGAGGTGGCGGCGGAAGGCCAGTTGTATCGCGCGGATGGACACTCGTGCGGCGTTCGCGATGTCGGCGGCGGTGATGTCCTTCGCGGCGTTGTTCTCAATGAACGCCACTGCACGCCGCACGGTGCACGGGTGTGCATCACGCCGATCCACGCACGTCTCGTTGAGCGCGTTGGTCGGGAAAGTGGCCAAAGTCGTGGCCACGAGCAGACGTGTCGCGTTCGCCACCACCAGCGGTGAGTCCTCGAACACCGGAAGCACCTCGTTGCGCAAGTGCACACACATCGAGCGCCACGCGGCGGCGTGAACAAGCGAGAGAGGACGGCATCCGGCGAAGCTCACGCCGTCAGCGACCTCGTCGAGCACCGCCTGGCTCAGCACGACCATCGACGCCTCGGGGTCGTCGATCGCCGCCGCGAACGGCCGGTCGGGCGGCGCGCTCAGGAACACGTCTCCCGGCCTCGAGAACCGGTCCTCGCCGTCCGAACTGTGCCGGAGCAGCCCCGACTCCAGGTACCCGAACACGTAGTTGCGCAACGGTTCCCCGGTGGCTTCGAACCCGATGCGCCCGCTGATCCGGTCGAACCGGACATGCCCGAGCATCCGCGAGGTCATCGTCATCAGCGACCGATCGCGCCCGCTGGCGATGCGTATCCGGGCATAGGCCGCGCTCAAGACCTCGTGTGCCGCGTCCAAGTCGGTCACTTCGACGACCTGCTCCACGTGTTGCACGATCCTCGCCCGGCCCGGCGGTGTCCATCGCCAGGACGGTCGCTTCCTCTGGCAACGTGACAACCATGCCCCTCCACACCGACGAGGCCACCCTGGACTGGGCCGATCAGGACTACGGCGACCTGGTCCACACCGCCCGGCCGCGGTTCTGCGCCCGTCCGACGCCGCCGAGATCAGCGCGGTGATGGCGGCGAACGCCCTGGTCGTGCCCCGCGGCGCCGGCCATTCGACCGCGGGCCAGGCCCAGGCCCGCGACGGCGTGGTCGTCGACATGACCGTCCTGAACACCGTCCACGAGATCCGCCCCGGCCACGTGACCGTCGACGCGGGCGCACGCTGGAGCGAGGTCCTCCGCGCAACCCTCCCCCGCGGCCTGACCCCACCCGTGCTCACCGACTACCTCGAACTCACCGTCGGCGGCACGCTGTCGGTCGGCGGCCTGGGCGGCGCCAGCCACCACCACGGCGCCCAGACCGACAACGTTCTCGCTCTCGACGTCGTCACCCCGACCGGCAGCCTCGTCACCTGCACGCCCGACCACAACCGCGAGGTGTTCGACGCGGTGCTGGGCGGCCGGGGCCGCAACGGCATCATCGTCACAGCCATGCTGCGACTGGTCCCGGCGCCGGAAACCGTGCAGTGGCACCGGCTCCACTACGGCACGACCTCGGAGCTCGTTGCCGACCAACGCCTTCTGGTCCGGGCCGGCTCGTTCGACTACGTGGAGGGTCAGCTCAAGATCCGCGACGGGCAGCGCGTCAGGGAGCTGGAGGCCGTCAGCTTCACGAGCGCCAGCCTCGACGGGCTGCGGTTCGAGGAGTCCGACACGCAGGTCACGAGCTACTGGGACTTCGTGAACCGGCTCGCGGCCGGTGAACCCGTGATCAGGGCGGCCGGGCTGTGGGACTCGCCGCACCCGTGGTGCAACGTGCTTCTGCCCGACCACGCCGTCGAGTCCACGCTGCGGCACCTGGAGAGCGAAGGTCCCGAGTTGTACAGCGACTTCGGGTTGATCCTGGCCTATCCCCTGCTACGTGACAGGATCAGCAGGCTCGAGCTCCCGGACAGCGAGCTCGTCTTCCTGGTGGCAGCACTGCGTTACGCGCCCGAAGACGCCACGGCCATGCAGGCAGCCAACGAAGTGCTGGTCCAGAAAGCACTGCAGGCAGGCGGAACGCTCTATCTCGAACCCCTGTAGAGCGTTCCGCCCGCAGTTGACTCAGACCCTCACGAGCGTGGCCAGCGCCGCCTGACCCTGCTGGTTCGGGTGGAACACGGCTTCCGGCCCCTCCTGCCCCGGCGCCAGCGCGTCGAACCCGCGCAGGAACGGCGTCCCAGCCTCACAAAGCGCGTGACCCGCGAAGGTCTCGGGCCGGTCGAACGGGCTGGTGAAGATCGCGCGCGGGTAGGACGAGCGGACCGCGGACCTGAGGGTGGCGTCCAGGGCGTCGGCGACCTTGTTGCCCTCGCGGCGTTCCGCGGTGGTCAGGATGCCGTCGCCGCAGACCGGGTCGAGCGTCGCGCCGGGAGGGTTGTCCGAAGTGGACACCTGGCGGCCGTAACCCACGAGCACGATGCGGGCGTACGGGCTGCGCTTGCTGATCTCGCCCAGCAACGCGGTGACGTTGCGGCCCATCTGGGGCAACCGCGCCAAGATCGCTTCGGTCGGCGCGCCGGTGCAGTCGGCCTGGATGCAGGTGCCGCCGTAGGCCGCGTAGTCGATGTCGTTCGTGCCGATGCTCAGGAGCACCAGCGAGGTGTCCTTGCGCAGGGCGTCGAGCTGGGCCGGGCGGTCCTTGAACGGGCGCGACAGGTCGGCGGTGGCGGCGCCGCTGCAGCTGACGTTCGTGAACGAGGCGAGCCTGCCCTGGGCGCGCAGGCGGGCGGCCACCTGTTCGCCGTAGGAGTTGTTGCTGCGCCAGCAGTTGCCGGCGGTTCCGTCTTGATAGGCGCCCGCCCCGGTGCCGGACGCGTAGGAGTCGCCCAGCACGACCAACGAGGTCGGACGGGCAGCGTTGGCCGTGGGAGCGATCCCAAGAGCTGCTAAAACGGCCGTGAGGACAACAATCGTTCTTTCACAGAACCCCCAATGTTGATGTTGTACCACCGGCCATCCTGCCCTAGCGGACGCCGTGCCCGCCGCGAAACGAAGCGATAGCGTGGAACCCGTGAAGGCGGCCTTGGTGATCGTCGACATGCAAGAGGTGCTCATGCCGGTCGTCTGGCAGGGGCCGGAACTCGCGGACCGGATCAGAGACCTCGCAAACCGAGCACGCGAGAACGGCGTGCCGGTCATCGCGCTGCAACAGATCGGCGGACCGCACTTCGCACCCGACGCACCCGGCACGCGGCTCTGCCAAAGCCTGAACCTCCGGCCAGAGGACACAGTGATCCAGAAGACCGCCACGGACGGCTTCTACCGCAGCGACCTCGCAGCGGCGCTCGACGGCGTCGACACCATCGTGCTGACCGGTGTCGGCACCGACTACTGCGTCGACGCGACCGCCCGCGCGGCCGTCAGCCGCGGTTTCGACGTGATCCTGGTGGAGGACGGCCATTCGACCACCGACGACCCCGAGGCCGGGCTGACCGCCGAGCAGGTCGTCGCGAGGCACAACCGGATCCTCAGCCGCGCCGTCCACCCCGGCGGAACCGTGAAAGTGCGCCCTGCCGCCGAGCTGTTCGCCTGAACTCAACAAAAACCCCGGACAGAAGCGTTCGTCGGGTGACACGATCCGCCGAACGGTTCGTTTCTAGGGGGAACATGAGAACCTCGGGAAGACCCTGGCGTAGCGCCGGGGCACTGGTCGCTGCGCTCACCGTTGGCCTCGTGGTGGCTCCGGGCACCGCGAACGCCGCCCAGCCACCCAGCTGGGCCACGGTGACCCCGTCCACATGGGTCACCACCGACTCCAAGCAGCCGCACAGGTCGATCACGACAGGTGATGCGCGCGTCGGCGCTTGGAGGGACGACAAGCACCACATCGGCAAGTCGTACTTCACGTTCGACATCTCCCGGTTCAAGGGCACGCAGCTGTTCACGGCCTCGCTGCGCACGCCGGAGAAGGCCGCGAACGACTGCACCAAGCCGCGTGCCACGCAGTTGTGGGTCGTGAAGCCGCAGGAAAAGATCACCTGGGCGCACCAGCCGTGGGAGATCACGAAGGTCGAGCAGTTCCCCAACGAGGACTGCATCTCGCCGTGGCTCGGGTGGAACGTCGCCGAGCCCATCAAGAAGGCGCTCGAACGAGGCAAGACCGAGATCACCTTCGTGCTGCGCATCGAGGAGCGCTTCCAGGGCAAGACGGAGTACGGCCGCACCTACGACCCGGCCGCGTCCATCACGGCCTCGTTCAACACGCCGCCGGGCACTCCGACCGACCTGACGATCGCGAACCAGAAGTGCGACGGCACGCCGATCTACTTCTACGACCGGCAGCCGCAGGTCACGGCGATCGCGCACGACGCGGACGGCGTGTACGGGCTGGAGGGACGGCTCGCGTTCTGGCCGGTGAACGCGCCGGAGCAGCGGGTGGAGAGCGGACTGATCTGGGCCGGCGGCGGTTACATCAGCAGCTGGTTCCCCGCGGGCATGGTCCAGGACGGCGGCACCTACGCGTTCGCCGCGCGCGGTGAGGACGGCACCGCCAACTCCGAGTGGTCCGCGCCCTGCCAGTTCACCGCCGACCTGACCCCGCCGGCCACCGCGCCGGCGATCTCGTCGACGACCTACCGGGAGAACGCAGGCCCACCCGGTGACGGTGGCGAAGGCCTGCCGGGTGACTTCACGTTCGACGCCAAGGGCGACAAGGACATCATCGCATTCGCGTACGACGGAATCGGGGTCTACGGCCGGGTCGACGCCGACGCACCGGGCGGCAAGGCGACCATCGCGGTCACGCCGACGAGCGACGGTCCGATGTACATCTCCGTCCGCGGCATCGACAAGGCCGGCCACGTGTCACCGGCCATGGACTACCGGTACTGGGTGCGCACGACCGCGCCGTACATGACCCACCCGTACTTCGAGATCGGCGAACCGCGCGAGATCGAGTTCACGGCCAACCAGGACGGCGCCACGCGGTTCGTCTACCAGCTCGACGCGGGCCCGGAGCAGAGCCTGCCCGTCGGTGAGGACGGCAAGGCGCGCACGACGTTCGTGTTCCCCGAACCGGGCCAGGACCGGCACGAGTTCAAGCTCTGGACGGTCAACGGCACCGGGGTCAAGTCGGGTGTCACGGACAACACGCTCTTCGTCAACCAGGCGCAGCCCTGGATCGACGTCGAGCCGTGGTGGGGGCCCATCGGCCTGAAGCGCACGTTCACGGTCACACCGAACCGCGAGAACGTCGTGTCCTACGTGTACAAGATCGCCGACGAGCCCGAGAAGCAGGTGCCCGCCGACGCTGACGGGTCGTTGACGTTCGAGTACACGCCGGAGCAGAAGGGCGACTTCCCCGTTCTGGTGGCGAGTGTCAACGCCAAGGGCATCCGGTCCGGCTGGGGTGAGAGCAGCTTCCTCGCCGAGGCACCCGCGCCGAACGTGACCAGCGCCGAGTACCCGGAGTACGGGGAGACCGGCGCACCGGGCCTCACCGGCACGTTCAAGTTCACGTCGCAGCTGCCGATCGTCACCTACAAGTACAGGTGGAACGACGGTCCGGAGCAGACCACCACGGACGCACAGGTCCAGTGGACGCCCACGAGACCGGGCTACTACTACCTGAGCGTGTTCGGTGTGACCGCGAGCGGCGTGGAGACCGAAAGGCGGTCGTACTCGTTCCGGGTCAAGGCGTTCCCGCCCACCCTGACGAGCCCGCAGTACCCGGAGGGCGGTCCGGTGACCGCGCGTCCGAACCAGCCGATCGAGTTCGTCGTGACGCCGAACCTGCCCGGCTCGCACGAGGTGCTGCTGAACTTCCACTGGGGCGGCACACCCCAGGTCCTGCCGGTCGGTGAGGACGGCAAGGCGCGCTTCACCCACACCGTGACGTCCAGCCAGTCGTTCTACGTGACGGTGTCGAGCCGCACGCCGAACGGCCTGGAGTCCGGCAGCATCGAGCGCGGATTCCACGTACCACCGCAGTAAGAGCGTGGCCCGCCGGCGAACAACCGGCGGGCCACCCGCTCACACCGCAGCCAGCACCGCGGAGATCTCCTCCAACAGCTCGGTCTTGCGCTGGTTCGGCAGGAACGAGGCCAGCACGGCGTTCTCGGCCAGTCGCGCGACCTCCGAGTGGCTCAGCTCCAACGCCGACGCCACCGCCAGGTACTCCCCTTCCAGCGTCGCGCCGAAGAACGGCGGGTCGTCGGTGTTGAGCGTGACGACCACCCCGGCGTCGAGCATCTGCCGCACGGGATGCTCAGCGATCGAGGAAACCTGCTGCGTGCGCACGTTCGAGGTCGGGCACACCTCCAGCGGAATCCCTTTCAGCACAAGGTGTTCCACCAGCGCGGGGTCCTGCGTGCAGCTCGTCCCGTGCCCGATCCGCTCGGCGCGCAGGTCGCGCACCGCCGACCAGATCGTCTCCGGACCGGACGTCTCCCCCGCGTGCGGCACGCTGTGCAGGCCCGCATCCCTTGCCGCGTCGAAGAAGGGCGCGAACTGGGCGCGGCCGACACCGACCTCGGGCCCGCCGAGCCCGAACGACACCAGGCCCTCCGGCCGTTCGTGCAGCGCGAACGCCAGCGTCTCGCGCGCCCCCTCCAGGCCCTTCTCGCCCGGAATGTCGAAGCACCAGGCCAGCTCCACGCCCATCGCGGCGGCAGCGGCACGACCGGACGCCAGCCCGGCGAGCAGCTCGTCACCGGACATGCCGTCGAGCAGGTGGTTGTACGGAGTCACGGTGACCTCGGCGTACCGCACGTTCTGCCGCGCCAGGTCAGCGGCGAGCCCGACGACGAGCGTGTGGATGTCGTCGCGGCCCTTCAGCATCGACTGGACCGCCCAGTAGACCTTCAGGAAGTGGTCGAAGTCGCGGAACGTGTAGAAGCGCTCCAGCTCGGCGCGGTCGGTGGGCACCCCGGCCTCGGGGTGACGGCGGGCGAGCTCCAGCACGGTGTCGACGCCGGCCGAGCCGACGAGGTGGACGTGCAGCTCCACTTTGGGCAGTGCGTGAACGAAAGAGCGCATGGCAAAGCTCCCTGAGGCGAAGAAGGTGAAGGGTGACGGGAAGGACCGGGCGGCTCAGGGAGCGAGGTCGCCACGTTCGGTGTCAGCGCCGTAGAGCGGCAGCTTGAAGTCCGGCACGATCTCCAACGTAGCATTTCGTGGTGACCGCTGAGGACGTTCTGGAGATCTTGGCCGCGCTGGACGGCGCCGATGTCTGGATCGGCGGCGGCTGGGGCGTCGACGCGTTGGTGGGCAAGCAGACCCGCCCCCACGACGACCTGGACCTCATGCACCGCGAGGAACAGGAACCACAGGTCCTCGCCGCTCTCGCCGCGCTGGGGTTCACCGAGACCCTGTCGTGGCGGCCGGTGCGGTTCGTCGTCACCGATCCCGCCGGCCGGGAGATCGACCTGCACCCGCTGCGCTTCGCCGAGGACGGCAGTGCCGAGCAGTCGTCCCTGACCCCGGGCGAACCGTTCCTCTACCCGGCGAGGTGCTTCGTCACCGGCGCGATCCTCGGCACCACCGTGCCGTGCCTGTCCGCGGAGCAGCAGCTCTACTTCCACCAGGGCTACGAGCCGCGCGAACGCGACCTGCACGACCTGGCCCTGCTGAGGAACCACTTCCGTCAGTCGTAGACCGATCGCACGCAGGCAACTCCGCCATCTGCCCCCACCTGCGATTTGAAATACCAATGAAGACGTCCGCCCAAAAGGGCAAATCTTCTTCATCAGCATTCCTGTTGACACGAGGAGTCATTCTTCTGTCAACCGCATATGCCCAGGTCAGAGCGATACAGGAACAAAATCGGTTGGACGCGAACCAATTTTGGTACTTCCGGAACGTGCCGAGGTCCAGTTCTTTCCCCAGTTTCTCGCAGCTTAAAACTCGCACATCCCTCGCATTGCCACCGACCGAACATTCCCGAAGAGGATGCGATGACAGACGCGATGACGACTGCCTCAGATCCGGACGCGGCGCTCGACGCCATGAGACCCGTGTTACCGGGCGACCTCATGGAACGCTCGGGCACGTTCGACCCCTCACCGCGGCTCGCGCGGCTCAGCGCGGCCGGCCCGATCCACAAGATCGAGCACCACGACGAGACCCTGTGGCTCGTCACGAGCCAGGGCACCGCCAGGACCCTGCTGGCGGACCCGCGGATGAGCGCGGACCGGTTCAAGGTCAAGCGGCTGCGCGACAAACTCACCCCGGAGATGCGCGACAAGTTCGCCGACGCCGAGAGCCGTGCCGGGTCGTTCATCACCACCGATCCGCCCGAGCACACCCGTTATCGCAGGCTGCTCGCCCGGCAGTTCACGATGCGGCGGATGCGGGCGCTCACCGAGCAGATCGAGGACATCGTCACGGCGCGGATCGACGCCATGATCGCCGCCGGGCCGCCGGCGGACCTGATCCGCGACTTCGCGTTGCCGGTGCCGTCACTGGTGATCTGCGAGCTGCTCGGCGTGCCGGTCGCCGATCGCGGGCACTTCCAGGACGACACCATCGAGCTGCTCGACATGGCCACCGACCTGGACGGCCTGATCGAGGTCGGCACCCGCATGCACCGCTACATGTGGGGACTGGTGCAGGAAAAACGAGCCAACCGCGCGGACGACCTGCTGTCCGAGCTCGCCGCCACGAGCGACATGTCCGACGACGAGATGGTCGGCCTGGCGAACCTGCTGCTGATCGCCGGCCACGAGACCACGACCAACATGCTCGGACTCGGCGTGCTCGTGCTGCTCGACCACCCCGAGCAGCTCAACGCCCTGCGCGAAGATCCCGGCGGCCTGATGGACACCGCGGTCGAGGAGATGCTGCGCTATCTGTCCATCATCGACACCGGAATCGTGCGGTACGCGGTGGAGGACATCGAGATCGGCGACGTGATGATCCTGGAGGGCGACACGGTGATGTGCTCGGTGATCGCTACGAACCGCGACGCAGCCGAGTGCCCGGCACCGGACGAGTTCCGCATCGACCGCCCGCGCAGCAGGCACCTCTCGTTCGGCCACGGCGTGCACCAGTGCCTGGGCAACGAGCTCGCCCGCATCGAGATGTCCGTCAGCTTCCGCGAGCTGCTGCGCCGGTTGCCCGGCCTGCGGCTCGCCGTTCCCGCGGAGGAGGTGCGCGTCCGCACCACGTCGACGATCTTCGGCGTCAAGCACCTGCCGATCACGTGGGACGTGCCGTGAGCACGTCCAGGTCGCGCTCGGCGAACCGCCGGTGTTCCCACTCCTCGTTGAGGATGCACCGCAGGCACCTGGCCACCGGGTAGCTGCGCGACTCCGGCCAGCCGGGCGGTTCCAGCACCGCGACCGTGTCCGACGCGAGTTGCTCCTCGGTGAGGTTCGCCAGCACCTCGCGCATTCCGGCCATCCGGTCGCGCCGCAGTTCGAGCATCTCGTCGAGCGACGGCCGCGCCGCGTAGTCCTTGGGGATGTTCGGGATGTCCTCCATCCCGTCGCATCCCAGGCCGAGCGGGTGCCACGGTGCCGGCTCGCCGAGGATCGCCCGCCTGATCCACGAGTCGGTCGCGAACACCAGGTGCCGAAGCGTTTCGATGAACGAGAACTCACCGTCCACCGACTCGTGCAGCAACCGCGGGTCGAGGCCGCGGGCACGGTCGACCGTGCCCGCCCACAACCGTTCGATGATCTCCCACGCCTCGCGGTACCCGGCCGGGTCCGTCGGCTTCATCTTGGCCCGCTCAGGATCACGCCGGTTCAGCTCGGCCTCGACGAGCGGCGCCACGTCCACGCCGTTGACCACCAGCTTGCCGATGTAGCCGTCGATCTCGACGTCGGCCACGTAGGCGCCTCGCAGCACGACGCGGTTCATGATCACCTCGCGGAACCGCGCGCCGCTCAGGTCGACGCGCTCGAACCGCGAATCCCGCAGGTCCTCGTTGAAGTCCATGACCGCGAAACTAGTTGGCGCCGGTGGCCAGCGTGCGACGAGTGAAGGGATTCAACCCGACCTTCGGCCCTGAAAAAGCCCTGACCTACGACAACTCGTCCCGCGGCGACGAGGCCGACACGGTCCGGTTCCTCGCCGGGTTCGGCAGCTCCGCCTTGGAGTTCACGATCGGCACCGGATCGAGTGCGGCCTGCCGAGCTGGGCGGCGCGGCTGCGCCACCAGTTCATCGACGTGGAGACGCTGGAGGTCGACCACGTCGGGTTCGGCGTCAACCGGTACGACCCGGTCACCCAGATGCTCGACGAGAACCACGTGGAGATCAGCGCCGACGGCATCCGGTTCAGCCCGTGAGCGTGTACGAGCTCAGGCCGTGACCTCTGCCTTGATCTGCTCGAACTGCTTCGCCATCGCCTCCGAGAGAGCCTGAGCGGCGGACAGCGGCCGCACCATCACGGTGAACTCGTCGATCAGGCCGTCGGCGTCGAGGTGCAGGAAGTCGCAGCCCTGGATCTCCTTGCCACCGACCTCGGCCCGGAAGACCAGCGCGTGGTTCTCGCCGTCCGCGATCTCGCGCTCGTAGCGGAAGTTCTCGAACACCCGCATCACGCCGCGCAGGATCGCGGCGGTGAGCGGCTTGCCGGGGTACGGGGCGAACGCGACGGGGCTCGTGAACACCACGTTCTCGGCCAGGCAGGCGGCCATCGCGTCGGTGTCCCGTGCTTCGACGGCTGCGCGGAAGGCGTTCATGAGCGGCACCCCGAATACTCAACTTGTTGACTAGGTCGCCGCACCGTAACCTGCTGGTATGTCCCTGCGCAACGCCGTGATGGCCGCGCTGCTCGACGGCGCCGCGTCCGGCTACGACCTCGCCAAGGCGTTCGACGCGTCCGTCGCGAACTTCTGGATGTGCACGCCGCAGCAGCTCTACCGCGAGCTGGACCGGATGGAGGCCGACGGCCTGATCAGCGCGGAGACGGTCGAGCAGGAGCGCCGCCCGAACAAACGCCTGTTCTCCCTGACGCCTGCCGGGCTCGAAGCGCTTCGATCCTTCACCGGACAGCCCCACAAGCCCACCGCGATCCGCGACGAGCTCATGGTCGCGGTGATGGCCGCCGACGCCGGGAACGTCGAAGCGGTTCGAGCCTCGTTGCGCGAACGCAAGCAGTGGGCCGAAGCCAAGATCGAGCGCTACGAACGACTCAAAGCGCGGATGCTCGCCGGTCGCACTGAGGACGAGTACCTGAGCGAGGCCGAGCGGGTCGGGCCGTACCTGACCTTGTTGCGCGGCCTGTCGTTCGAACGGGACAACGTGCGGTGGTGCGCGCGCTGCCTCACGGTGCTGGAGCGGCGTGGTGCCCGCCTCGACGCGTCCAGGTGAGGTTGAATCGAACACATGAACGGCATCTCGTTGTTGCAGGAGGCACTCAGCGCGCCCGCGGAAGAGGCGCGCAACCGGTTCGCGGGGCGGCTCAACGGATACCTCGAGGGGTCCGACATCGTGCACGCCGTGCGGCTGCAGGGCTGGCTCGGGCTGGAGGTGCCCGGCCCCGGCTGTCACGTCGGCACAGGCAGCTGGGACTTCACCCGGTTCAAGGCGACGACCTCACCCGTGACGTGCGGGCGTTGCCGCAGCGCAGGACTGCTGACCAGCTCGTTCACCGGCGGCCCGCACCAGCAGACCCTGGATCTGGAAGGGATCTAGGAACAACGACTGTCGGCGACCACTTGGTGCACGTCGAACGGCCGAGGAACCGCTTCTTGCAGGACTCGATCGAGAACCCGTAGCTGCGGCCGGGATCGGCGTCGCGGATCGTGAAGCGGCGGGCGGCCACCTCGACGCCGGGCCCAGGTTTGGTCCGTTCTTCCCACCACTGCACGTTGAACGCGTCGGCGTCCGGAGAGCTCCACACGACCGTGAGGCTGTTCTCGGTGCGTTCCACGGACACAACACACGGCCTGTCCGGGTACGGGCAGTCGCCGACCTTGCTCACCGGTTCGTAGCGTCGTCCCACCACCGCGGACACCGAAGCGCCCGTCTCGTCGACCGAAAGGTCCGCGGAGACGTACCCGTGTTCGAAGTTGAGGAACCAGATCTGGCCGTCCGAGCGCGGGTAGTCGACCGGCGCCCCGAGTTCCCGCAGCTGTGAGTGCCACGCCCGCACCATCGAGTGGGTGATGATCATCGTGCCGACGCCGGGAATCGCGTACACGTGGTTGCGCACCCGAACGTCTCCCACGGGCGTGTGCCGGAAACCGGTGAAGTCGGTGGCGGTGCTCGCCAACGCGCAGACGCTCCTGTCCTCGGTGAATTCGAGAACGTCGTCGTCGACGATGACCGCCGGGCATCGCGCGTGTTGCTCCGACTCCACCACCGCAGCACGCACGATCGCCGCGATCAACACGCTCACCGCCACGATGAACGCCAACGCCTGCACAGCCATCCACGCCCGTGAACGCCGTGGTGGTGGCGGCCCGATCTGCACGGCCAGCTTGCGCGCGCAGTGCGTCTGCCACCACGCCGACGCCGCCAACACGGGCAAGGCGGTCAACAGCGCGTAGTGCACCATCACGCTCTCATCCTTGCCGTCCAGCGCAACGACAAGCACGGACGCACAGCCCAGCACGGCCACAGCGCCGAGCATCAGCACTCTGGTGAGGCGCCACCACCACGGCGCGGACAGCACCTGATGCGACCACTCGCGTGCCACGGCCATGACGTCGGGTGAGGCGAGCTGGCGCAGTGCTGCGCGGCGGGCGCGGAACCCGAGCTGCCACCACGCGACCTGCGCGCCGACGATCTGGCTCAGCCTCATAGCGGCAGCGTTCAGCCCCGTTCCACCGGAAGTCCACTTTTGTTCCGCTGGAAGGAACTTTCCTTGCCGAACACGGCGAACCGCCCGGACCATCAACACCAAATGCGCGCGCGACACCCGGCCCCCATGACCCTGATCCTCGTCCTGCGGTGGGCGGCGTTCGGGTGGATGGCGTTCGTCGCGGCGTTCGGCGGCCAGATCGTGCGCACCGACATCGGCGCCGCCGTGCTCGCGGTGGTCTTCGTCTGGACCCTGATCGTCACGCTCACGCCGCAGCGCAAGGGCTCGGCAGCGATCGACCTCGGCTTGGCCGCGGTGACGATCGTGGTCGGCGGGTTCGTCGAGCCGGCGGGCCGGGTGCTGACGGCGCATCCGTCGTTCGCCGGCATCTACCCGACGGCGGCGGTGGCGGCGTGGGCGGTGATCCACGGCGTGCGCGGCGGGTTCGCGGCCGGTGCGATGCTGGCCGCGGTCGTCCCGCTGCAGTACTACTTCAACGGCGTCACCCCGGTCGGCCTGCTGCACCTGGAGACACTGGCGCTGCTCGGCACGATGCTGTCGTACCCGCTGATCGGCGCCGTCGTCGGCATCGTCACCGGCCAGCTGCTGCGACTCACCGCACTGGCCGACCACGGCGCACGGCTCGAAGAACGCGCACGGCTCGCCGCCGAGATCCACGACGACGTGCTGCAACGGTTGGCCGCCATCCGTCGCGACCTGCCCGATGCTGCCGCGCGCGCCGCCCTCGAACGCCAAGAGCGCAAACTCCGCCGTATCCACCTCGACGAGGACACACCGCACGAGGACTGCTCACTCGCTGAAGAGATCTATCGGCTGGTGGAGGAGTTCTCAGACGTGCCGGTGCGTGTCGCCTCAACGGGCCGTGCACCGATGGCGCGCCAGACCGTCACGATCGTCGTCGCGGCGGTCAAAGAGACGTTGACGAACGTCCGCAACCACGCGCAGGCCAACCGGGTGTGGATCGCGATCCTGGAGGACCCGGAGGGTGTGCTGGTCACCGTGCGGGACAACGGGATCGGCTTCGACTTCGACGAGGCCGCGCTGACCGAACGCGGCCGGCTCGGGCTGTCCCTGAGCGTCAAGGCACGGGTCGAGAACGTCGGCGGCACCGTGAAAGTGAAGTCCCGCAAGGGACGTGGCACCGAGGTGGAGATGTGGATTCCCCGATCAGGGTGATCATCGTCGAGGATCATCCCGTCACCCGCGACGGCATCCGCGCGTGCGTCGAACGGGACGGCCGCGCGAAGGTCGTCGGCGAGGCGGGATCCGTTGCGGCAGCGAAACAACTGGCCGCGCTGGCACCCGATGTCGCGCTGGTCGACCTAGGCCTGGAGGACGGCGACGGGCGGGTCGTGATCGCGGCGCTCCCGCCCGCCACCAGGATCATCGTGATGTCGCAGGCCCCGGTCGGCGCTGTCGTCGAGGCGATCAGGGCCGGTGCCCACGGGTATCTCGACAAAGGGTCGACCGCTGATCAGGTCGCAGAGGCCGTGCATGCCGTACTGGCGGGGCCGGTGCTGCCGCCCGAGGTCGCCGCGCTCGTCATCGGCGCGTTCCAGAGCGGCGAGCTCACGCCACGCGAGCAGGAGGTCCTGCGCGCTCTCGCCAAGGGCTACGACAACCGGGAGATCGCCGGCGATCTCGGCATCTCCGTCCGCACGATCAACCGTCATCTCGAGAACATCCGCGCCAAGCTGGGAACCCACCGGCGCTCCGAGCTGATCCGCTATGGCCGCGAACGGTTCCCCCAACCGTAGGCTTCATGTCCTAGATCCTCTGGCCCAACGCCAAGATCAACCAGGCCCAGTCCTGCCCACGCCTCGATGGGTGCGTCTACCCACACGCGTCGCGGTTGCGCACGATCATGCCGGTCAACGCGACCATGCCGAGCTTCTCGTAGTAGGGCCGCAACGACTCGTCACACACGAGGTCCACCGAGTAGAGGTGCTGTCCCTCGGCCAGGATCCGCCGCATCAGCTCGGTCCCGATCCCCTGCCCCTGGAACTCGGGCAGAACCTCCAGCCACGGGACGAACGCGGTCAGCACGCCGTCGCTGATCATGTTCACGAACCCGACCACCTGGTCGTCCGCGAAGGCGAGCACCGCCCGGTAGCTCCCGCGCAGCACGGCGAGGTGCTGTGCGCGTGACGGTGCCTTGGGCCAGTCCACGAAGAACCCGGCCAGGTCTTCCTCGGTCAGTGCGGTGAGGTCGGTGCTGTACGTGATCACAACCCGATTGAACCGCACTCCTGGTTCTTTCGTGGGTGTGGTCTGTCCTCTTCTGCCAGCTAAGCTCCGCGCGTGACCCTGCCTCCAGCTCCGCTGCGCCGTGCGCGCTGTGCTGCTGTTGGTGCTGTCACCGGCGCACTCGCCGTGCTCGCGCACTCGACCGCGGACGGCCACTTGCCCGACGCCGGCCTGGTGTTCTCCCTCGTCGCGCTGCTCACGTGGGCCTGCTCGGGGTTCGCCCGGCACGAGCTCACTCCTGGCCGGCTGCTCGCACTGGTCGGCGGCGGCCAGATCGCGATGCACTTCATGGTGTCGCTCGCCGCGTCCAGGCACGAGCACGCCGACCCGGCGAACATGGTCGCCTCGCACGTCGTCGCGACCGCACTCACCGTGATCGTCCTCACCGTCGCCGAACGCACGGTGTTGTCACTCGCCCGCGCCATCGCGTCGGCCCTCCCCCGCAGGCTCGCTCCCCTGCCCGCCACGGCACCTCTGGTCGTCGCCACTCCTCTGATCGCGCCGGCCACGATCGTCTTCCTGGACGTGCTGTCATGGCGCGGTCCTCCGGCTGAACAGGTCTGAAACCCCTTCACAGGGCCGCCTTCGCGGTCCTGAACCTGTTCACGCCCATTGGAGCTTTGCCATGACCACCACATCTCCAACACCGGACACAGCCACTCCGCCTCGAACATCGTTCGCGTGGCGGGGACTCTTCCTGCGCCTGCACTTCTACGCAGGCGTGTTCGTCGCCCCGTTCATCCTGATCGCCTCCCTCACCGGCGTCCTCTACGCACTCACGCCGCAGCTGGAGTCCTGGGTATACGCCGACCAGCTCCGCGTTCCTGTTTCCGCGCAACAACTTCCGCTCGCCAAGCAGGTCGACGCCGCACTCGCCACCTCACCTCAGGGCACGCTCGTCGCTGTCCGGCCGGCACCCGAACCCGGTGACACCACCCGTGTGCTGTTCGCCGAGGAGGGGCTCGGCGAGTCCGAACGCCGGGCCGTCTTCGTCGATCCCGGAACCGGGAAGATCACCGGCGACCTGGTCGTCTACGGCACGAGCGGCGTGCTGCCGTTGCGCACGACGCTGGATCAGCTGCACCGCAACCTGATGCTCGGCGAACCCGGCCGGCTCTACAGCGAGCTCGCCGCCTCCTGGCTGTGGGTGGTCGCGTTGGGCGGGCTGGTGCTGTGGATCACGAGGCCCCGCAACAGCAAGCGGATCCGCAGGCACGGCCTGATCGGCGTGTGGGTGCTGGCGGGCGCGCTGTTCCTGTCCGCCACGGGCCTCACGTGGTCGGCCTACGCCGGCGAGAACGTCGCCACGCTGCGCAAGACGATGGGCTGGACCACGCCGTCGTTGAAGATGCCCGGTGCGAGCAGCGACCACGGCGACCACAGCGACCACGGCTCGTCCGGCAGTGGTCACCGCGACGTCGACTCCGTGCTCGGTGCGGCACGGGCGTCCGGCATCGATGCCAAGCCCATCGAGATCGGCCTGCCGACCACCTCCGACGGCGTCTGGAAGGTCGCCGAGATCGGCCGCGGCTGGCCAACGCAGGTCGACGCGGTGGCGATCCAGAACGGCTCGGTGGTCAGTTCGGTCAAGTTCACCGACTACCCGCTGGCCGCGAAGCTGACGCGCTGGGGCATCGACGCGCACATGGGTGTGTTGTTCGGCTGGCCCAACCAGCTGCTGTTGCTGCTGCTCGGCGGCGGGCTGGTGGCGCTGGTCGTGCTCGGCTACCGGATGTGGTGGAAGCGCCGGCCCACCCGCGGGTTCGGCCGCCCGACGCCGCGCGGTCAGTGGCGCAAGGCTCCGCCGGTCGCGTTGGTCGGACTCGGCGTCGGCGCCGTGCTGGTCGGCTGGTTCGTGCCGCTGCTGGGCGTCAGCCTGGTCCTGTTCCTGGTGATCGACGCACTGCTCGGTCTGCGCGCAAAACAGAAGGCGGCTTCTTAACTCCCGCAATGGAAACGGTGTGGCGCACGCACCCGGCGCCACACCGTCCATTGTGGACGAGGCTTGCCTGATCTGGACATTTACGGCATATTGACGCCCAGGTGAGCCGGGAAGTCTGGTCGGCCCGCACGTCACACGCGGTGACGGCGGAGAGCTGACGAGGGGCGCGCTGATGACGCTCATTCCCCACGCCATCCCTCTGATCAACGATCCCCAGGTCGTGCACGCGCTGGCTGCGAGGTGGCGCCGCACCAGGACGTTGCTGCTGCTCGCCGCCGGTGTGCTGCCCGTCGCGATCGGGCTGGTCTGCGTCGTGCTCGCCGGGATGACCTCGGCCGGGCAGCGGATCATGCCGTGGTGGTCGGCGATTCCGGCCGTGGCCGCGGCGGCGTGCGCGTGGGCGTTGCTGACCTGGTTGCGCCGCAACGGGTTGAGCGATCCGCACTCGTGGCTGCCCGCCACCACCCTGATGACGGGCGCACAGCTGGTGCTCGGCGTGCTGCCCGGCTCCGGCATCGCGTTGCGGCTCAGTCCCGGCGCGGCGCTCGCGGTGAAAGCCTTGTGCGCAGCCGGGGTGCTCGGCGCCGGTTCGGCGTGCTCGCTCGCCCGGCTGGCCCGGCGGTCGCTGCTCGCCGCGCCCGTCATCGAACTCGGGTCGACCGCGTTCACCCTCGTGCTCACCGACGGCGACACGCGAGTCGTGATCGGCACCGAGCGGCTCGACTGGACCACGAACCGAGTCGGTGCCGGGGTTTCGTTCGCGCGAATCATCCGCGTGACGACCGAAGCGAACGCCATCGTGCTGCACACCGCTTCCGGTTCGTGGCAGGTGCCCGTGCCGGATCCCGCGACCGCGCAAGCCCTGTTGCGTCGCCGGATCACGTGGTGGGAGGAGCGCCGGCTGGCTGCCGCCGAACGCGAACGCCGCCGCTATCTCGACCTGGTCCGGTTGCTCGCGGCGGTCAGCGGTGAGGCGACGCGCGGTGGCGTCACCGTCACGGTGGACTCGAACGGCGTCACGACCGGCATCGCGCTCAGCCCGGACGTCCGCGAGCTCGATCCGGACCTGCTCGCCGCACGGCTGATGGCGTGCATCGAACGGGCGCGATCGGATGCTCGGAGGCAAGTGCAGGATCTCGTGCTCGACCACGCCGCGAAAGCCAGCCACTAGTCGGTTGCCCCGCACCTCCCGGCCTGCCTACGTTCTCACGGCTGGAACATCGGGAGATGGGGGACGACATGCGCAGACGTGACTTCCTGGCCGCGGCGGCCGGGGTCGCCGCCGTGGTGACCAACCCCGCGAGCGCGCTCGCGGCCACCGAACAACGACCGGGCGCCGCAGGGGTGCCGGACCTCAACCTCGGCGACTTCCCCGTCGTGGCAAGGGTTCGGGCCCGCAAGGCGCTGGAACACCTCAAGGTGCTGAGCGACAAGATCGGGCCGCGGATCGGCGGCACCGCGTCCGAGCACCGGGCCCGCGACTACCTCGTCCGGGAGCTGAAGAGCCTCCGATACCAGGTGACGACGCAGCCGTTCACCGTGCCGGACAAGTACCTCGCGGACATCAACGGCAGGTGGCAGGCCGGTGCCTCCCGGTTCGGCGCACTCGGCGCGACGGTCAAGGCGCCGTTCGTCGAGGTCGTCGACGGCCAGCTGCCCGACCTCACCGGCAAGATCGCCTTCTACGTCAACGCCCCGGCCGGTTCGGCGCCGACGCACGCGGCGATCGAACGCGGCGCGGTCGCCGTGATCCTCGGCCGGATCTCCGCCACGGCCAGCAAGTCCAGCGCGTTCTCCCCCGCGCTCGACCGCAACGTCACCGTGCCGGTCATCGGCCTCGCTCAGGCGCACACCGAGAAGCTCCGCGCCCAGGGCACCGGAGAGTTGACGATCACCACGACGCACCACCCGAACCTGACGTCCTACAACGTGATCGCGGAACGCCCGGCGACCTTCCCGTGGCGCGACAACGGGGTCGTGATGGTCACCGCGCACTACGACAGCGTGCCGGGCTCGCCGGGTGCCAACGACGACGGCAGCGGAACCGTGCTGTGCCTGGAACTCGCGCGAGTGCTGCGTTATCTGCCTACGCACAAGGCGATCAGGTTCGCGCTGTGGGGCTCTGAGGAACAGGGTCTGCTCGGCTCAAGGTACTACGTCAACCAGCTCACGCCCGAAGAGATCGCACGCATCAAGGGCGTGTTCCAGAACGACATGGTCGCCACCAGCCACGACCCGGCGACGGCGTACTGGCTGCTCTCGGTGGACGGCGCCAACAACGCCACGACGGCCGAGGTGCGAGCGGCGGCGCAACGGCTCGGCTACGACCCGCGGGTGCACGGCCCGGTGGCGCGCGGGTCGAGCGACCACGTGCCGTTCCACGAGAAGGGCATGGCGTCCGCGAACTTCAGCTGGCGCGGTGAGGGTGGCCCTCAGCTGCTGGAGCCGATCTACCACACGCCGGAGGACACGATCCGCGACAACATCAGCCTGGAGCGCCTGCAGGTCTCCCTTGAGCTGATCGGCGCAGCGGCCTACCGGCTGGCCAGCCGGCGCGAGTAAGCCCCAAATCGTTACCCAACGTGATAACGCCAGGTCTCCTCGGTGCGAACTACTCACCACAGCGTCACCATCGCACCGCGCACCGAGGAGGTCGTCATGGCGACCACGTTCTGGGCCTGGGCCGTGTCCGCCGCCGTCATCCTGGGGCTGGCGATCGGAATACCCAAGGCTCTGGGCATCAAGGACATCCTGCACGACAGCAGAGGCCGCTACAGCCTCACCCGCTTCCAGGTCGTCGTGTGGACAGTGGTGATGTTGTCGCTGATGAGCGGTATGGCCGCGGGCCGGGCCATCGCGGGTCAGTCCGACGTGCTCGGCTTCACCGTGCCCAACGAGGTGCTGACGCTGCTCGGCATCTCGCTGGGGTCCGCCGTGGTGGCGGGCGCGGTGAAGGTCACGAAGAGCGCGACCCGGCCGGAGTCGGTGGCCGCCTACCCGCTGGGTCAGGAGACCGGGAAGTTCCTGGAGATGCTGACCATCGAGGAGGGCAAGTCCGCGGGCAAGGCGATCGACGTGGCCAAGTTCCAGAACTTCATCATCACGGTGCTGCTGGTGCTGGGCTACGTCGTGCAAGCCGCCGCGGCACTGCGGGCGGTGCCGAACCCGGCGGGCATCGGCGGCTTGCCGGCGTTCTCCGACACGTTCCTCATCCTGCTGGGCGTGAGCCACGCCGGCTACCTGCTGGGCAAGTTGCCGTCGCCGGAGGGCACGCCATCGGTCGGCACGATGAAGGAACGCCTCGCGCCCTAGAGGTTCGCCGCGAAGAACTCCGCCACCCGCTCGACGACCTGCGGCACGTACCTGTCGTACAGGTCGACGTGGCCGGCCCCTTCGATCCACTGGATCTCCTTGGGGCCGGCCGCCCTCTGATAGGCCTCGACGCTCATCCACGACGTCACCGCCTCCCGTCCGACGACCAGCAGCAACGGCCGCGGCGCGATCAGGTCGACGGTCCGGAACGCGTCGAAGGCGGCGATCCGCGCGACGCTGTTCCAGGTCAACGTCTTCGCCGAACGGGGGTGTGCGGCGCGCGGCGTGCAGTAGTACTGCCAGCCCTCGTAAGCGTGGTCACCCAACGCGCGAGCCGCCTCCTCACTGTCCGGAAAGAGCGGGAAGCTCCCACCGTCGGAGGCCGAGGCCAACATCCCTGGAAACACAGCGGGATCCTGGGTCCCGTCCGCACCGAACCGGAACTGCCGCGCGATGTCCGCGAGGCTGACGGTGGCGATCGCCTTGATCCGCTGGTCGGTCCCGGCGGCCGCTAGCCCGTACCCGCCTGAAGCGCAGATGCCGAGCACACCGACCCGTTCCTCGCCGAGGAACGTCACCGCCGCCCGGATGTCCTCGACCCGTTGAGCCGGGTCTTCCAGTCCGCGCGGCTCGCCCGCGCTTTCACCCTGGTAGGCGGCGTCGAACGCCAACGCCAGAAAGCCCTGCTCAGCGAGCTGCGCCGCGTAGAGCCCTGCCGTCTGTTCCTTCACGCCGGTGCCGGGGTGACCGACGACGATCGCCCCACGCGGCGTCCCTTGAGGACGGTGGAGGTGGCCGACGATCTCAAGTCCGTTGCTGGGAAAAGTCACGGTTTCCATGACCACAACGCTGATCCCGACGCGGCGGAGCAACCAGGGACGACCCAGCCCATGCAAACCAGTACCAGGCACACGGACACGAACCCGCGGACACTGGAGGCATGACCGAACTGGGCGAGTTCCTCCGCACCCGCCGCGCCGCCCTCGACCCGCACCGCGCGGGTTTGCCCGACGACGGCCGAAACCGCCGCGTCCCGGGCCTGCGCCGCGAGGAACTGGCCCAGCTCGCGCACGTCAGCGTCGACTACGTCGTCCGCCTCGAACAGGGCCGCACGAATCGGGTCTCGCGGACCGTCCTCAACGCCCTGGCCGACGCCCTCCAACTCGCCCCGGACGAGCGCGCCTACCTGTTCACGGTCGCGGACGTGGCACCGGCCAGGCCCTCGGCGCCCCCGGAGGTCGCGCCCAGGCTGCAACAGTTGCTGGACGGCATGCCCGACATCCCGGCGATGGTCCTGCACCGCCGCATGGACGTCCTGGCCTGGAACCGCGGAGCCGCCGCACTGCTGACCGACTTCGGCGCACTCCCCCAGTCCGAACGCAATCTCATCCGCCTGACGTTCCTCGACCCCTCGTTCCGCGCCCTCTACCGCGACTGGGAGCTCTCGGCCCGCGAGTGCGTCGCGGTGCTGCGGATGGAAGCCGGACGTACCCCGCGAGACCCGGTGCTCACCGCGCTGGTCGGTGAGCTGAGCGTCCGCGACCCGGACTTCCGCACGTGGCGGGCGGCCCATCAGGTCCGCGGCCCGCGCCAGCTCGTGAAGACCTATCAACACCCGGTGGCGGGCACGGTGACCCTCGACGTGCAACAGTTCTCTGTGGACACTCACCCCGACCAGCTGCTCGTCGCGTACACGGCAACGGATGACGCCTCACAGGAAGCCCTGCGGTTCCTTTTGCTGTCAGCGCAAGCGAAAGAGGCGCCGCGCAAGAGCGGCGCCTCTCCTTGAGCAAACTCACTTACCGTTGCGGTACGCCGTCCAGGCGCTCTGCATCCGGGTGTTCTGACCAGGCGTGAACTGGTTGTAGCAAGAGTCGAACGAGTAGTCCATGTAGTTGTGGATCGGGTCCAGGCCCGGTCGCGTGCAGGAGTCGCGGCCGGTCGGGCAGCCCGAGGTGGAGCTTCCCTGCGCGGGGGTGTCCGCGACCTCGTCGTTGGTCGCGGTGCAGCCGCCCTGGAAGGTGTGCCAGAGGCCCATCCAGTGGCCGACCTCGTGGGTGACCGTCTTGCCGAGGTTGAAGTTCACCTCGGAACCGCCGGGAACGGTGGCGTAGTCGACGACGACGCCGTCCATCTTCTTGTCACCCGCGTACCAGCTCGGGAACGTCGCGAACCCGAAGCCGTCGATGTCGGCGAACCAGACGTTGAGCGTCGCGGCCGTGCCGACGCGGGTCTGGGTCTTGATCGTGCGCTCGGTGTTGGCCTTGTCGAAGCCGCCGTTGAACCAGGTGTTGTCCTGGTAGCGCTTGGTCTCCTGCTTCACGAACCTGAAGCCGGTGTTCGCCGCGACGCTCGACTCCACGCCGGCGAAGCCGTCGTTGAGGACCTTCAGCTGCTTGTCCAGGGTGGCGTCGGTGATGTTGCCCTTGCCGGACGTGGTGGTGATGACGTGGAACACGACGTTGATCGTGCCGCCGGCCGCCAGCGCGCCGAACTCGCCGAGCTGCTTGTTGAGCGCGATCTTCTGGCGCAGGTCCGCGTTCATCGCGGCGGCCTGGGCGTCGGAGATCTCGTTGCGGTCGTGCCCGGTGCTGCCGGGCTTGCCGCGCGCCGCCGAGTGTTCGTCGGCGTGTTCGTCGACGCACTCGGCGGAGTTGTTCACGGCGGTAGCGGGAGCACCGCCGAGCAGGGTGATCGCACCCGCGGCCAGCAGACCGGCCGCGAAGGCCGCGTGGACGCGCTTTCTCGTTTGGAACATTGAGCTTTCCTCCATGCAGGGTGGAGGAATAGTGACTCAGCGGGCGTCCTTTGTGGATCTTGACGTTTTCACACAATACGAACGTCGTGGGCCGGAAGGCCGCTCCACCACCGGGCGAACCGCCGGTAGACCTGAGGTTCCCGTTCGCCGAGGAACTTGTGCAGCCCGGCCGCCTCCTCCGCGAGACCGGCCCACTGCGCCTCACTGAGCTGGTGAAACGCGGTCGCTTCGATGCCGCCGCCCTCGGCCGGACGCCAGACACCGGCCACGTACCCGTCGACGAGAAGTGTCGGCAGTGTGTCGCCGTTGTTGCGGATGACGACCTTCCGATACTCATTCGGAATGATCCGGCTGCGGTCGGCGTAGGCGAGCAACGTGCTGTCCCACATGGCCATCAGCCGCGGCGGCGCCTCCGTCTGTTCGTCCGGGATCGTCCGGTTCGGAACGTCGTAGTAGCCGCCGTCGAGCTCCACCAGGTCCAGGAGTGCCATCGCCTCGCGGATCGACGTGCGGGGCAGCATCGTGAACTGGTTGATGTCCGGAATGGTCGCCGGGCCGAACCCGGTGAGGTAGCGGCGGATCAGCTCGGCGAGCGCCGGCATGCGTTCGTGCGTCTCGAACACTGAAGTCTGGAACGACAGTTTCGGCCCGTACGCCCACGGTCCGCCGGTCGGCACGCGCACCAGCGGCGCGTACGACGCGAGCGCCCACCAGATGCCCGGCTCCCCCACGTCACCGACGTGGCTGTGCAGCAACGCCTCCAGCTCCGGCTTCGTGCGCGGTTCGGAGGCGAACTCCAGCATGTGCGCGAGGACCTCGTCGGCTTGCTCGATGGTCAGCCCCATCGCCTTGAACCGCTTGTCGTGCAGCCGGGACGCGCGCAACGCGGGCAGCATCGCGTGGTGGAACACCCCGTGGTCGGCGGCCGTCACGGCGTGCAGCGTGATCCGCATGAGCGTGGCCTTGCGGATCGCGCCGCTCGTGAACGCCTCGTCCAGGTCCGCCGGGTCGAACCGCCGCATCCGGTTCCACAACGCGATGTACGGCGACGCGGGTTCCTGTGCCTGGATCGCCACGATCCGGTCCACCGCCGTCAGCAGGTCCACCGGTCCACGCTCCAGCAGCATCTGCCGGTCGAGCGTCGCGCGGTTGAGCTGCCGTGGGCTGAGCTTCATGCCCGTGATCCTCACTCACCGCAGCTTCGACGGCCACCAGATTCGCCCACCGATGTCCACCGACAGCGCCGGCACGAGCAACGACCGCACCAGCAACGTGTCCAGCAGGACACCGAACGCCACGATGAACGCGATCTGCGTCAGGAACAGGATCGGCAGCACCGCGAGCGCCGCGAACGTCGCCGCCAGCACCACACCGGCCGACGTGATCACGCCACCGGTCAGGCTGAGCCCCCTGAGCGTCCCCTCGACCGTGCCCAGGCGCTGCGTCTCCTCACGGACCCTGGTCATCAGGAAGATGTTGTAGTCGATCCCCAGTGCCACCAGGAACACGAACCCGAACAGCGGCACCACCGGGTCCGATCCGGGGAAGTCGAAGACGTGGTTGAACACCAGCGCCGACACACCCATCGTGGCGGCGAACGACAGCACCACGGTCCCGATGAGCAACACCGGCGCCAGCAACGACCTCAGCAACAACGCGAGCACCAGGAAGATCACCACCAGCACGATCGGGATGATCAGCAACCGGTCGTGCTCGGAGGTCTTCCGGGTGTCCAGCAACGTCGCCGTCTGCCCACCGACCTTCGCGTCGTCGATGCCGTGCACCGCGGCGCGAATCCGTTGCACGGTCTCGACTGCCGCGTCCGAGTCCGGCGCGTCCTTCAACGTGGCCTCGACCCGGACCAGCCCTTCGGCCGTGCCGGTGGGCCTGACGTCCGCCACACCCTCTACTTTGGACTTCTGCAGCACTTCGGCCGTCTTGCCCTCAGCGGCGATGATGACTGTCGGCGATCCGGTCCCGCCGGGGAAGTGCTTGGACAGGACCTCTTGTCCCGCAACGGATTCGACCTCGGTCAGGAAGACGTCGGACTGCGCGGTGCCGGAGGCCTTGAGCTGCGGCAGGAACGCGGCGCCGACCAGCAGCACGATCGCGGTGGTGATCCAGATCGCGCGCGGCCTGCGGCGCACCAGATCCGCCGTGCGGCCCCACAACCCGGTGGTCTCCGGGTGCGGTGAACCGAACTTCGGTGCGAACGGCCAGAAGGAGGCCCGGCCGCACAACGCCAGCACCGCGGGCAGGAAGGTCATCGCGGTCAGCAGCGCGGCCCCGATGCCGATGGCCGCGACCGGTCCGAGGCCCTTGTTCGAGTCGAGGTCGCTGAACAGCAGGCACAGCACGCCGAGGATCACCGTGCCGGCCGACGCCGCGATGGGTTCGATCGTGCCGCGCCAGGCCGTGCGGATCGCCGCGTACTTGTCCTGGGTGTCGCGCAGTTCCTCGCGGAATCTCGAGACGAGCAGCAACGCGTAGTCCGTCGCCGCACCGAACACGAGGATCGAGAGAATGCCCTGACTCTGGCCGTTCAACGCCAGCACGTCGTTCTTCGCCAACAGGTAGACGACGAAACTCGCGAGCCCCAGCGCGAACACCGCCGACATCAGCACGACGATCGGCAGCAACGGACTTCGGTAGACGACCAGGAGGATCAACGCGACCACCGCGCCGGCGACGATCAGCAGCAGTCCGTCGATGCCGCCGAACGCTTCGACGAGGTCCGCGACCTGCGCGGCCGGGCCGGTGACCAGCACCGTCAGCCCCGGCGGGGCACCGCGCGTGCCGTCCCGGAGCGCGAGGACCGAGTCGCGGACTTCCTTGGTCGGGTCGAGCAGCACGACGAGCTGGGCGGCCTCGTTGTCGTTCGGTGCGGGGATGACCGGTGACGCCTGGAAACCCTTGCCGCGCTCGGCCAGGTACGCCTTGTCGGCCTCGGTCAGCCCACCGGCCCGTTCGACGACGACGATCGCCGGGATGGCGTTGGCGCGCTGGAACTTCTTCTGCAGCTCCGCGACCTGTGTGGACTCCGCGGAGTTCGGCAGGAACGCGCTGCTGTCGTTCTCCGCGACCTCGGAGAGTTTGCCGGCGTAGGGCCCGGTGAACCCACCCAGCGCGAGCCAGACGACGAGCAGCACTCCGGCCAGGACTCGCATCAGCATTCCTTCGATCGTCGAACCTTTCGGTGGTCGAACTGTATGCTGACGACGTGACCGAGGCAAGTGACTACGACCTGAGCATGCTCATCCGTGCGTTGGTCGTGGAGTCGAACCGATTCCTGGAGATCTTCAGCGCCGCCCACGAACTGCACCCCACCGACATGACAGCGCTGAACCTGATCATGACGGCCCGCTCCCCCATGACGCCCGGCGCGCTCGCGAAGGCGCTCAACCTGAGCGCGTCCGCCACCACGTCCGTCCTGGACCGCCTCGAACGCGCAGGTCACGTCACCCGTGATCGTGACCCCGAGGACCGCCGCCGGGTCGAGCTCCGCGTGCTCACCACGGCGGCGGCACTGACCGCGACGTTCTTCCAGCCGTTGGCCCGCGAGTTCGCCGCGACCTGGGAGCAGCTGAGCCCGGAGGACCGTCAGGTCGTGGCGCGGTTTCTCGCGACGACAACCGAGGCGACGGCGCGGGTGCGCGAGGCAGTGATCGCTCAGCCTTCTGGCAGCGTGCGTCCACAGACGAGCAGCAACAACTCCTGAGCCAGGCCGCGCACCGGCGTGCCCTCGCCGAACGTCCAGTTCATGTCGGTCGCTTCGAGCCGCTTGCCGTCGAGGTCGGCGCCGAAGTACTTGACGTTGCTCGGCTTCATGCCGTCGAGCACCAGCTTGAGCCGGTCGTGCGGCACTCTGCGGTCCAGTCCCAACGCGACCGTGATGTCGAGTCCGTGGATGACGTCGTGCGAAAGCGCGCCGGTCGGACCGCCGCCGGGCGGGGTCCACGGGTGGTCGATGTTGGCCTTGAGCGAGCCGAGCAGGTCGTTCGTGGACAGCGCGGCGGCGTCGTTGCGGGCCATGCGGTCGGACGCGTGGTTGAAGCGGCCCGCCGACTTGAGGATCTCCAGGATCACGCGGCCGCCTGAGCTGCGGAACGGCAACGTCGTGTGCGCGATGACCTCTTTGACCCGCCAGCCCTCGCACAGGCTGGGTGCGTTCCACTGCTCCTCGGTGAGCTCAGCTAGGAGTTCTGCCTGGTCACGTCGTTCCGCCGCCACTGCGGCCCGGATGTCTTCGGTCATGGCAGTTGGTACGGACCAACCGACGAAAACTCATCGGTCCGCGTAGGGTCCGTGTCGTGATCGAGACGCTGGAGCCGTTCCGGATCGAGCTGACCGGCTACTGCTACCGAATGCTCGGCTCCGGGTTCGAGGCCGAGGACGCCGTGCAGGAGACCCTCGTGCGCGCGTGGAAGGCGTTCGACAGCTTCGACTCGTCGCGCGCGTCGCTGCGCACCTGGCTGTACCGCATCGCCACCAACATCTGCATCGACATGCAGCGCAGCGCCCAGCGCCGGGCCCTCGCGATCGACCTCGGCCCGGCCGGCGGCGACATCGGCGCACCCCTGCACGAGCGAGTCTTCGTGCAGCCCGTGCCTGATCACAAGGTCCTGCCGGAGGACCAGGCCATCCGCAAGGAGACCATCCGGCTGGCGTTCGTGGCGGCGTTGCAACACCTGCCGCCGAAGCAGCGAGTCGTGCTGATCCTGCGGGACGTGCTGGCGTGGAAGGCCGACGAGGTCGCGTCGCTGCTGGACATCTCGGTGGCGTCGGCGAACAGCGCGTTGCAACGGGCGCGCGCGACCTTGCAGACGGTGGATCCTGGCGAGCCTTTGAATGCTTCAGATCCCAAGCAGAAGGCGCTGCTCAGCCGTTATTGCGAGGCGTTCGAACGGCACGACGTGCGCACTCTCGTGGCTTTGCTGCACGAGGACGCCACGATGTCGATGCCGCCGTTCAGCTGGTGGTTGCGCGGTCGCGGTCCGATCTCGGTTGCCCTGTCGGATCCCAACGCGTCGTGCAAGGGCGCGTGGCTGGTTCCGGTTCGCGCCAACGCCTCCCCCGCGTTCTGGCAGATGCGGCCGGGGATGGATCAGCCGTTCGGGCTGGTGTTCCTCGATGTTCGTGGCGGGCTGGTCACGGGCAACACGACGTTCCTCAACGTGCCCGAGCTCCTGCCGCTTTTCGGATCACCGATGAGTTCTGGCGAGTCGCCCCGTATGACGGTGGACGACTAGGAGGAACCATGACGATCCAGCCCATCATCCTGACCCCGGACCTGAAGCCCGTGCAGGCGTTCTACGAGCAGGTCTTCGGTGCGGCCGAGGTGTTCCGGTACCCGGCGAAGGGCAAGGTGTTCTTCAAGACCCTGAAGATCGGTGACGCCGAGCTCGGGCTTGTCGTTCAACCGGCCGATGCGTCCGCGCCGGCGCGCATGGTGCTGAGCATCGCGGTGAACGACGTCGACGCGTTGCTGCCGCTGGTCGAGCCCGCCGGTGGACGGGTGAAGGGGCCGTCGAACGACATGCCGTGGGGGCAACGTGTAGCGCACGTCTTCGATCCCGCTGGAAACCCCGTGAACCTCACCCAGAACCTCTAGGCTGCTGTGCGTGATCCGAATCGTGTCGTCGGACCAGGTGCCGTGGGAGGACGTCGAGGCGATCTTCGACGGCTCCGAGCCCAGCAAGTGCCACTGCCAGAGGTACAAGGTGAAGGGCTGGATCTGGCGCGACTCGACGCAGGACGAACGCGTCGACGCGCACTGCGAGCAGTCTGCGCGCGGTAGCGGTCTCGTGGCCTATGTGGACGATCAGCCGGCCGGGTGGGTCGCGGTCGAACCCCGTTGTGACTACCCGAAGCTGCTCGGCATGCCCGTTCCGTGGAAGGGGCGATCCGAGGACAAGGACGACGACGGGGTGTGGGCCGTGACGTGTTTCGTGGTGCGGAAGGGTTTTCGGCGCCAGGGCCTCACGTACGAGCTGGCCGCGGCCACCGTCTCGCACGCCCGGTCGCACGGTGCCCGAGCGGTCGAGGCCTATCCGATGTTCGCCCCGCCCGGACAGACGGTGACGTGGGGCGAGATGCACGTCGGTGCTCGTCAGGTGTTCGAGGAGGCCGGGTTCGTGGAGGTCACGCACCCGACCAAGCGGCGATTCGTGATGCGGGTGGACTTCTGATGGGGTCGTTCGAAGAGATCGTCATCCGGACCGATCGGATTGATTTCCCCGCTCTCGCGGTGGGGTCCGGGCCGATCGTTGTGTGCTGGCACGGGTTTCCGGATCATCCGGAGTCGTTCGGGCCGCTCGCCGAACGGTTGGTGGGGGCTGGGCGCCGGGTCGTCGCGCCGTTTCTGCGCGGGCATCACCCGTCGACGCTCGATCAGCTGGCTTTCGGGGATGGTCTGACGCTGGCTGCTGATGCGGCTGCGGTGCACGCGGCTTTGTCTGATGAGCCGTTGGACGTGATCGGGCACGACATCGGGGCCGGTGTCGCTGGGCGGCTTGCTGCTGTGTGGCCGGAGCGGGTTCGTCGTGTTGTGACGATGTCGGTGCCGCCGCCGGCCGCTCTTCGCACGATCTTCGAGGATCCGGCGCAGCAGCAGAGGTTCTTCTACGTGTTCATGTTCCAGATCCCCGGGCTGGCCGAGGGGCTGTTGAACGCGACGTTGATCGACTACCTGTGGCGGACGTGGTCGCCTGGACTGTCGGTGCCTTCGTACGTTCAGGAGCTGTACGCGGATCCTGCGGTGCGGGCCAACGCTTTGAAGTTGTACCGGGCGAACTTCGACCGGTCGCTGCACGATCCGGCGTTGTCGTCGCTGGCGTCGGTTTCCGAGAAGCCTGCGTCGCTGCCGATGCTGGTGCTTGCCGGTGCTGACGACGGTTGCATCACGCCGGACAAGTACGCCGACGCCGCCACGGGCCTCGCCCCTGGTTCGCGGGTCGAGATCGTGGCGGGCGCCGGGCACTTTCTGCAGCTAGACCGCCCCGACGAGGTCGCGGCGCTGGCGCTTGACTGGTTCCGCTGACCTGCGGATCCGGCCCCACGGCTTGAAGACGGACAGGATGTAGGCGAACAGCAGCAACGTCGGGGCGACCACGACCGGGTGCATCAAGCCGTCCGGGATCACTGCGGTCGGGTCACCCGCCATCATCCGCTCGCCGATACGTGCCGCCTCGGCTACGCCTGGGCGCAGCGAGAACGCGATCAGCAGGGACATGCCGACGTTCATGAACAGCTTGATCGCGACCCACCAGTAGCGGATCAGGCCGTACTTGCTGCCCAGGCCCAGGACGACGCCGGAGATCATGCAGACGACGCTGGCTCCGAACATCGGCCAGATCGCGAAGAGGTCGATGGACTGGATCGCGATGGCTGCGGTGGTTGGGGTGTCGGTGTTCAGCGCGACTACGACGAGGATTCCCAGTGCCAGGTCGATGCCGAGCCACGCCGCCGCCGAGAGGACGTGCACTAGCAGCACGGCCTTGCGGGCTCGGCCACTCAGCTTGCGGGTGGTTGTCATCGGTGGCGCTCCTTCGTCTCGTGGTGTCTGGCTCCACTCTCCGGGTTTCGGGCGGTCACCTCATCCGCTCACGTTCTGATCTCGTGTACGTCAGATTGCGTACACGGCTTCGCCGAGCCGGCACATGCCCTCCTTCGTCGGGCGTCTGCCGGAATGAATTTCTGTGGTGCGGATTCGCAGGCGGTTGCGGGGCGTGGTTGTTTTGCGTGCGATTGCGTATCTGTTGCGTGCGTGGTTGCTAGTGGTTGCGTTGCGTCTGGAGAATCAAGATTTGATCAAGAACAGAATTGAAGGTATGGAAGACGTCGAGTTTCTGGACGCTCTCGCTCATCACCAAGCGCAGCAGATGCGGGTGCTCGCTGACTACGCCATTTAGTGTGAGGGCGAGGAGTTCTTCGACGCTGAGATCGCTGCGGCGATGCGGTGAACGTCGCGGTGGACGACGGACCAGATCGCCATGGCGTTGGACGTCGCGTCCAACGCCATGGCAGCAGCGGAGGCTGCAAGATGATGCCGTGCACGCCGGGGTCGCGGCCACGTCGTTCTCGGCCAGCCGGAGAGCCTCCGCGCGCAAGCGGTCCTCGTTGGTCAGGATGCCGGAGATCTCCTCGGCGTGGTCAGCGCAACGGGGGCAGTCGCTACCGACGGCGCCGCTCGGGCCGCGTGCAGCGCGGTGCGCCCTCTCGGCTCAGCGGAACACGACGGTGCCGTTGCCGTTGAGGAGCACGCGGTGCTCGCAGTGCCAGCGAACGGCTCTGGAGAGCGCGAGCGCCTCGGCGTCACGACCTACGGCGGTGAGGGCGCGCGGATCGAAGGAGTGGTCGACCCGCAGCACCTCCTGCTCGATGATCGGCCCTTCGTCGAGGTCGGGCGTGACGTAGTGCGCGGTCGCGCCCACGTACTTCACGCCCCGGTCGTACGCCTGGTGGTAGGGCTTGGCCCCCTTGAAGCCCGGCAGGAACGAGTGGTGGATGTTGATCACCCGGCCGGCGAGCTTGGCGCACAGGTCGTTCGAGAGCACCTGCATGTAGCGAGCCAGCACCACCAGGTCGGCCTGGTACTCCTCGACCAGTTCCAGCAGGCGCTGCTCGGCGGCGTGCTTGGTGTCCGCGGTGTTCGGCACGTGCACGAAGTCGAGCCCGGCCGCCTCCGCCATCGGGCGCAGGTCCTCGTGGTTGGACACCACCGCGGCGATCTCGCCGCCGAGGCTGCCCGCGCGCCAGCGGAACAGCAGGTCGTTCAGGCAGTGGCCCGCCTTCGACACCATGACGAGGATGCGCGTGCGGCGCTCGTCCCACAGGCCGTACCTCATCGAGAACTCGCGTGCCACGGGGTCGAACTCGCGGACGAGGTCGTCCACGCCGATGTCGTCGGAGGCGCAGGAGAAGGCGGTGCGCAGGAACAACCTGCCGCGTGCGTCGTCGTCGAACTGCTGGTGTTCCGCGATGTCGCAGCCGTGTTCGACCAGGAACGACGTCACGGCGTGGACGATGCCCGCCCGCTCCGGACAGTCCAGGGTCAGGGTGAAGTTCCGCATCACGACACCACCCGGTACTCGGCGCACGCGTCGCTCAGCCAGGCCGCGAGGTACTCGGCGAACGACGAGCGCACCCGCAGCGTGACCGAGGAAGTGCTGGTCACCTGCAGGATGATCCCCGTCCTGGCGAGGAGTGTCTGCACGCAAGTGCCGACGGGAGCCGCAGACGGGTGCAGGTCCACGGAACATCCGTGAGCGAGAACGTCGCGGACGTGCGGCCCCTCCAGGACCACAGTCGTCCGCTGCGCCGAAGTGTCCACAACGGACCCACGAGCCGATCCGAGCGCGCCACGCAACACCTCCTCGATCTGCACCTGTCGACCGGGTTCTGCGACGACGAGGAACTCGTCCGGCCCCAGCCACAACACCTCGATGTCACCGAACTCCCCGGAGCCGGCCGTGAAAGTGCACGGAACCGACGGGAACTGAACGCCGAGCGCGACCCCCAGCGCCGTGGGATCCGACACGCGGACGGTGAGCTGGGAGAGGAAAGGCCGCTCCGAAGCCTTCACCGGGAGCGCCGCCAGCCGGTCGGTCCAGGCCGCCAGCGGGCTGGTCAGGTCAGCCGTCACGACGAGCTCCTTCCTTGTCGTACAGCACGGATTCGGTGACGGTGACGGGAACGAGCGCGTCCTCGACCGGCACGTAGAGCGTCTCGCCGATGCGTTCGTGGCCCGAGCGCACCAGGGCCAGGGCGAACGTGCGGCCCAGCGCCGCGCTGGGGTAGCTGGAGGTGACGTGCCCGAGCATCCTGACCGGTGGTTCCGGCAGGCGGTCCGTCTCGACGATCTGAGATCCCTCCGGCAGCAGCACCGATGGGTCGACCGGCAGCAGGCCGACGAGCTGCTTGCGGTCCGTGCGGTTGTTCTCGGCGCGAGCGAACGAGCGCTTGCCGATGAAGTCGGGCTTCTTCTTCGACACGGCCCACGACATGCCCAGGTCCTGTGGGGTCACCGTGGCGTCGGTCTCCTGGCCGATGATCGGGTAGCCCTTCTCGGCGCGGAGCACGTGCATGGTCTCGGTGCCGTACGGCGTGATCCCGTACTCCGCACCTGCCTCCATCAACGCCTCCCACACGGCCAGGCCGTGCCAGGCGGTCACGTTGATCTCGTACGCCAGCTCACCGGAGAAGCTGATCCGGCAGACCCGCGCCGGCACACCGGCAACGACCGTGTCGTGCCAGGTCATGAACTCGAACGCCTCGTTGCTGACGTCCAGCGAGGGTGCCACCGCACCGAGCACGTCGCGGGATCGCGGGCCCACCAACGGGATCGTGGCCCAGTGCTCGGTGACCGAGGTGCAGTGCACGTCCAGGTGCGGCCACTCCGTCTGCAGCCACTCCTCCATCCAGTCGAGGATCTTCGCGGCGTTGCCGGTGGTCGTCGTGACCAGATAGCGCTCCTCGCCGACCCGGATCACGGTGCCGTCGTCGATCACCATCCCGTCGACACCGCACATGACGCCGTAGCGGATCCTGCCGACCTTCAACGTGCTCATCATGTTCGTGTAGAGCATGTCCAGGAACTTGCCGGCGTCGCGGCCCTGCACGTCGATCTTGCCCAGCGTCGAGCCGTCCATCATGCCGACGCTCTCGCGCGTCGCCCGGCACTCCCGCAGCACGGCCGTGTGCAGGTCCTCGCCGTCCTGCGGGTAGTACCAGGGCCGCTTCCACTGCCCGACGTTCTCGAACAGCGCGCCGTGAGCCACGTGCCACGGGTGGATCGACGTGACGCGCACCGGGTCGTGCAGCTCACCGCGGTCCCGGCCGGCCAGCGCGGCGAACGACACCGAGGTGTAGGGCGGGCGGAACGTCGTGGGCCGCTGGTCGGCCAGCTCGACACCCAGCGCCTCGGCCACGATGCCCGCCGCGATCATGCCGGACGTCTTGCCCTGGTCGTGCGCCGTGCCGATGGTCGTGTAGCGCTTGATGTGCTCCAACGACCGCAGACCGGCACCGGTCGCCCGCAGCACGTCGGCCACGGTCGAGTCCCTCTGCAGGTCGACGAAGGTCGCGTCGTCGTCGCCGGGCACGCGCCACAGCACGAGGCCGGACCGTGAGGTGCACCGGGAGTCGGAGGCGGGTAGCGGGACCTGGCCACCGGGGCTGAACCCGGCCGCGATGGCGGCTTCGGTGCCCGCGATCCGGCCCTGGCGGGCGCACGAGGTCAGGTCCAGCTCACCGGTCGCGGAGCCCGCGACCCGGACGGTGGGCAGCTCCTCGCCCGGCACGAAGGCGCCGAGTTCGGCGTCGTAACGCAGCTTTCCGCGGGCCTGGCTGAACAGGCTGACCACGGGGTTCCAGCCGCCCGACACGAGAAGGGTGTCGCAGGCGACCTTCTCGCTCCCGATCACCACCGCGCTGATCCGGCCGGCACCTCCGGTTCCCGTCACCACCTGTCCCGCGCGGACTTCGATCCCTCGCGCCGCGCACTCCGTTGCCAGCCGGGCAGGAGCTTCCGGCCGCGCGTCGACGATCAGTGGAATGTCCACACCGGACTCGGCGAGGTCGATCGCCGCGCAGTACGCGCTGTCGTTGGTGGTGAACACGACCGCCCGCGAACCGGGCAGCACGCCGTAGCGGTGCAGGAACGTCCGGGCGGAGGAGGCCAGCATGATCCCGGGCCGGTCGTTGTCCGCGAACACCACAGGGCGTTCGTGCGCACCGGTGGCGAGCACGGTCTGCCGCGTCCTGATCCGCCACACCCGCTGCCGCGCCACACCGGCGGGCGCCGCGAACCCGAGGTGGTCGGTGCGCTTCTGCAACGCCAGCACGAACCCGTCCTGGTACATGCCGAACGCCGTGGTCCGCTCCAGCACCAGCACACCGGGCGTGGTCTTCAGCTCCGCGACGATGTCGGCGACCCACTCGGCCGACGGCCGGTCGTCGAGGTACTCGTCCACACCCAGAAGCGCACCACCGGCCTGGTTCTGCTCGTCCACCAGCACGACCCGCGCGCCACTGCGAGCAGCGGTCAGTGCCGCCACCAGACCAGCGGGACCGGCGCCGACCACCAGAACGTCGCAGTGCTCGTGCTTCGCGTCGTACCGGGCCGGATCCGGTTCGTCGGCCAACCGACCCTGACCCGCGAGCCCGCGCGCCACCAGGCCGTCGTACAGCTCCACGGTCGTGGCCAGCAGCATCGGCTCGGAGAAGGGCGCCTCGATCTGCACGAGCGACGTCGGGTCCTCCGAGCCCGCCGCGACGATGCCGCGCGGCCGGCCGAGCTTCACGCTGCTGCCGATCTCATGCACGCCGTGAGCGAGCAACGCCGACGCGAGCGTGTCGCCGGGATGCCCGGTGTACTCCCGGCCGTTGAACGTGAAGCGCAGCAAGGTGTTCCGGTCGATCGAGCCACCGGTGGGCGTGCGGAGGGTCATGCGGTCACCTCGGGCATCGGCTCACCGGCGCGGTAGACGGCGAGCAGGTCGTGGGTGCGGGTGTCGCGGACGGCGTTGAACCACCGCCGGCACCCCGCGCTGTGGCTCCAGCGCTCGGCGAACGGGCCGCTCGGGTTGTCCCGGAAGAACACGTACTGCGCCCACTGCTCGTCGGTCAGCGCCGACGGGTCCTCGGGGTACGCGACGTGGGCCTGGCCGCCGTAGTGGAACTCCGCTTCCTCGCGCGGCCCGCACCACGGACACGGGATGAGTTGCATCTCAGGCTCCTAGTGGGCCACGGCGGCGGCGCCGTGCTCGTCGACGAGAGCGCCCGTGGTGAAGCGCTCGAGGGTGAACGGCTCGTTGTACTGGTGCGGCTTGTCGTGGGCGATGGTGTGCGCGAAGCAGTCACCGACACCGGGCGTGGCCTTGAACCCGCCGGTCCCCCAGCCGCAGTTCAGGTACAGCCCGCCGACCGGGGTGAGCCCCACGATCGGTGACGCGTCCGGCGACACGTCGACGATGCCCGCCCACGTCCGCAGCAGGTGGGCGCGCGCGAACACGGGGAACAGCTCCAGCGCCGCCGACATCTGCTGCTCGATGATGTGGAACGAACCCCGCTGGCCGTAACCGTTGTAGCTGTCGATGCCGGCGCCCATCACCAGTTCTCCCTTGTGCGCCTGGGAGACGTAGACGTGCACGGCGTTGGACATCACGACGGTCGGGTGCACGGGCTCCAGCAGTTCGGAGACCAAGGCCTGCAACGGGTGCGAGGCCAACGGCAACCTGAGCCCGACCATCGCCGCGAGGACCGAGCTGTGGCCGGCCGCGCACAACGCGACCTTGCCCGCGGCGATCCGGCCACGTGAAGTCTCCACGGCGGTGATCCGGCCACCTGCGGTTTCGAGCCCGGTGACCTCGCAGTTCTGGATCAGGTCGACGCCCATCGCGTGCGCCGCCCGCGCGTAGCCCCAGGCCACGTAGTCGTGCTTGGCGATACCGGCGCGCGGCTGGTACGTCGCCCCCAGCACGGGGTAACGCACGTCCGGCGAGACGTTGACGATCGGGCAGATCTCCTTGACCCCGGCGGGATCCACCCATTCCGCGTCGATGCCGTTGAGCCGGTTGGCGTTGACCCGCCGCACGCTGTCGCGCACGTCCTGCAGGCTGTGCGCCAGGTTCAGCACACCGCGCTGGTCGAACAGGATCGGGTAGCCGAGGTCCTCCTCCAGGCCCTCCCACA
Source organism: Lentzea alba (assembly GCF_047445655.1). Lineage (GTDB taxonomy): Bacteria > Actinomycetota > Actinomycetes > Mycobacteriales > Pseudonocardiaceae > Lentzea > Lentzea alba_A. The sequence continues at coordinate 328,252 of NZ_JAJAEG010000004.1, read as the reverse complement.
GCTTCAGCGAGTGCTCGTAGATGCCGGAGCTCTCGTCCCACAGGTAGTTCGACCGGATGATCGTGGTGTTGCGGGCCATGTTGCCGCCGGCCAGCCAGCCCTTCTCCAGCACCGCCACGTTCGTGATGCCGTGGACCTTGGCGAGGTAGTAGGCGGTGGCGAGGCCGTGCCCTCCGCCGCCGACGACCACGACGTCGTAGGAGGCCTTCGGTTCCGGGTTCTCCCACAGGAAGTCCGGGTGCTCCGGCAGATGTGCTCCGGGCGGGCTGGTCATTGCGACGCCTCCAGCGAAATCATCTGGTCGACTACTGGTATATCAGTCTGTGCAGTACGGTAGGTCACATGAACACTCGGGTCAACGACGAGCCCGCGGCCTCCTCACTCACGGAGCAGGCGTACGCCGTCCTGCGCGACCGCCTGGTGATGTTGGAGATCAAGCCGGGCGAACCGATCAACGAGGAGCGGCTGCGCACCGAGCTCGGCGTCGGCCGCACCCCGATCCGCGAGGCCCTGAAGCGGCTGGAGCAGGAACGGCTCGTGGTCGCCTACCCGCGCCGCGGCACGTTCGCCACCGACGTGAACATCTCCGACCTCTCGCACATCTCCGAGGTGCGCCGGACCCTGGAACCCCTCGCCGCAGCCGCTGCCGCCGAGCGGGCCACAGCAGAAGACCGCGCCGCGCTGACCGAGCTGCGCTCCCGGCTCGACACGGCGCCGCCGTCGGGCGACAACACGGAACTGCTCCGCGTCGACGTCGGGGTGCACCGCTCGATCTACGGGTGCGTGCACAACCCGTTCCTCGAAGACACCCTGATCTCCTACGACAACCTGGCCACGCGCATCTGGTGCGTGTTCCTGCCGCGGCTGTCCGGAATGGCCGGTCACGTCGACGAGCACGTCCCGTTGCTCACCGCCATCGTCGAGGGTGACAGCAAGAAGGCCTCGGAGCTCGCCCTTCAGCACGTCGTCGGGTTCGAACGCGCCATTCGCGCCCTGATCTGAGCTCATGGCCGCTCCAGCCGGATGACGATCGCCTTGGTGTGGAAGGCGGCCGCCTCCGGCCGGGCAGCGCGCGCAGCTCGGACAACGAGGACCCCGGTGAAGCCGGCCGCGGACCGCTCAGGTCTTCTCATCGACGACTTCCCGTGCCACCACGTGCCCGTTGCTGCCGGCCTTGACCTGGATCGGTGCCACCTGCAGGCAGAAGTCGCCGTCGTACTCCTCGTTGCCCACGGCCACGGCCTGCTCGACGATCTCCGCGCAGTGCTTCTCGCGCAACACCATCGGGTCGCTGCGCAGGTCCTTCGCCAGCGCCACGCACAGCACGACCATGACGAGCGCGAACGGTGCCGCCGCGATGATCGTGAGGTTCTGCAGGCCGGTCAACGCGGCTGCGCCACCGCCACCGACCAGCAGCATCACCGCGGCCACGCCACCGGTCGCCACACCCCAGAACACCACCAGCCGTCGATGCGGTTCGATGGCGCCGCGCTGCGACAGAGTGCCCATCACCAGTGAGGCGGCGTCGGCCCCGGAGACGAAGAAGATCGCCACCAACACCATCACCACCACACCGGCGACACCCGCCAGCGGGAACTGGTCGAGCACGCCGAACAGCTGCGACTCCGGCGTGCCCGCGCCGGCCAGGTCGGTTCCGCCGCGCTGCAACGTGATCGCGGTGCCGCCCATGATCGTGAACCAGATCAGGCTGACCACCGACGGCACGAGGATCACGCCGCTGACGAACTGCTTGATCGTCCGGCCGCGGCTGATCCGTGCGATGAACATGCCCACGAACGGGGTCCACGAGATCCACCACGCCCAGTAGAAGATCGTCCACGACGACAGCCAGCTCTCCATGGCCTCGCCACCCGAGGCGCCGGAGCGGGAGATCATGTCGCCCATCTCGCGGAAGTAGTCGCCGATGGCCGCGGGCACGAGGTTGAGGATCAGCACCGTCGGCCCGACGACGAACACGAAGACCGCCAGCACGGTCGCCAGCACCATGTTCATGTTCGACAGCCACTGGATGCCCTTGGCCACACCGGACACCGCCGACGCCACGAACGCGACGGTCAGCACCGCGATCACGCCGATGAGCACGCCGACACCGGGGTTCTCGGCCACGAACCCACCGGCCTTCAACCCGCTGCCGATCTGCAGCGCGCCGAGCCCGAGCGACGCGGCCGAGCCGAACAGCGTCGCGAAGATCGCCAGGATGTCGATCAACCGCCCGAGCGGCCCCTCCGACACCCGGTCACCGAACAGCGGCGCGAACGCCGCGCTGATCAACTGCTTGCGGCCACGCCGGAACGTGCCGTACGCGATCGCCAGGCCCACCACCGCGTAGATCGACCACGGGTGGATCGCCCAGTGGAACAGCGAGGTCGCCATCGCGGTCTCGACCGCCGCGTCCGTACCGCCCTCCACCGTGCCTGGCGGCGGCTTCACGAAGTGCGACAACGGTTCCGCGACACCGTAGAACATCAACCCGATGCCCATGCCCGCGCTGAACATCATCGCGACCCACGAGATCGTGCGGAACTCGGGCCGCTCGCCGTCGTGGCCGAGCGGGATCCGGCCGTAGCGGCTGAAGGCCAGCCACAGCGCGAAGATCACGAACCCGGTCGCCGCGGTGAGGAACGCCCAGCCGGTGTTGCGGATGACCCAGCCGAGCACGGCGGAGGACACGCTGCCGAGGCTGTCCGTGCCGAACACGCCCCACGCCAGGAAGGCCGCGGCGACGACGGCGGACAGCGTGAAGACGACTTTGTCCGTACTCGTTTTCGTGGTGGGAAGGAACTTCAGGTCGGGCATGGCAACTACCACCTAGTAGTTGATGTGACTTCCTGTACCCAGCGGTGGAACTCCCCGATGTGGTGCTCGGAGGGAACCAACACACCCCCTTGCGCGTAGGCCCGCGACGACATCGCGGGCTGGCACCGTTCACAAGCTTCGAAGTCCTGCTCGTTGACGCGGTGGAAGAGCTCGACGGACCGCGAGACGTCCTTGCCGGTCGCGACGACGTCCTTGGCGTAGAGCCAGTCGCACTCGACGATCGTCCGGTCGGCGGCCATCGGGAACATCCGGTGGATGATCACGTGGTCGGGCACGAGGTTGATGAACACCTGCGGCCGCACGGTGATCGCGTAGTACCGGCGTTCCTGGTCGGAGCCGACGCCGTCCAGCGTGTCGAAACCCTCGCTGCCGTCGATGGTGAAGCCCTTGATCTCCTCACCGAACACCGCGCCGTGGCCGACGTAGTACTGCGCCGCGTACCCGTCCGCGAACTCCGGCAGGACCTCCGTGAGCTCCGGGTGGATGNGCCGACGCCGTCCAGCGTGTCGAAACCCTCGCTGCCGTCGATGGTGAAGCCCTTGATCTCCTCACCGAACACCGCGCCGTGGCCGACGTAGTACTGCGCCGCGTACCCGTCCGCGAACTCCGGCAGGACCTCCGTGAGCTCCGGGTGGATGGTCGCGCAGTGGTAGCACTCCATGAAGTTCTCGATGATGAGCTTCCAGTTGGCCTTGACGTCGTAGGTGATCCGCCGGCCGAGGTCGAGCTCGCTGACCTGGTAGTTGCCGATCGCGTCGAGGTTGCCGAGCCGTTCCAGGACGTCCTGTTGGACGGTCTGCTCGAACGACGGCGGCTCCTCGGCCAGGCACAGCCACGCGTAGCCGAGCCACTCGCGGAGGTGGACGGTCTTCAGGCCGTACTCGACGCGGTCGATGTCCGGCATCGAGGTCAGGTTCGGGGCGGCGACGAGCTTGCCGTCGAGCCCGTAGGTCCAGGCGTGGTACGGGCACTGGAAGTTGCGCTTGACCGTGCCGGTCTCCTCGGTGCACAGCTTCGCGCCGCGGTGCCGGCAGATGTTGAGGAACGCGCGCAGCGAACCGTCACGAGAGCGTGTCACCAGCACACTCTCGCGTCCGATTTGGACGGTCCGGAAGTTGCCGGCGACGGGCAGATCGGCGCTGCGGACCGCGCAGAACCACATCCGCTCGAAGATTCTCTCCTGCTCCAGCTCGAAGATCGCCGGGTCGGTGTAGGTGCTGCCGGGCAGCGTGGGGATCAGGCTGGACGGGAGCTCGGTCGCGGTCATGGTCACTCCGTGAAAGTCTGGTCAGAGAAGGAGGGTTCGCGCGTCCGCGCCGGCGCAGATGACCAGCAGCGGTGCGGCGTGGGTGCTCGACCGCGTCAGCACGCGGGCTCCCGTTCCGGCGGGCTCGACGTGAAAGTCGATCACCGTTTCCTCGAAGCGCAGGTCAGCGCCCGCCCGCAGAGCCTCGTCGGCGTCGGGGAGCTCGGCCTGCGGGCGGCTGTCCAGCCCGAGCACGCGCAGGCCGCGCGAGGCGAGCCGGTGTGCGGCCGCCCCGCCGAGCCTGCCGAGCCCGATCACGATCACGTCGTGGCTCATGATCGGATCCGCTTCATCTCTGGGTCGAAGAGCGGTTCGGAGGTGACCACGGCCTGGACGCGCTCGCCGAAGTACTCGATCTCGACGAGCGTTCCCTCCACCGCGACCTCGGCGGGCAGCCAGGCGTACGCGATGTTCTTGCCGATCGAGTAACCGCGCGCCGCACTGGTGACGTAGCCGACCGCGACCCCGCCGGCGAACACCGGTTCGGAACCCATCACGACCTGGTGGTCGTCGTCGATGATCAGACAGGTGAGCTTGCGCGCCACGGTGTCCTCGGACTTGCCCTCCAACGCCTTGCGGCCGTGGAAGTAGCCCTTGTTCATGCGGACCGCGAACCCGAGCCCGGCCTCGAACGGGTCGTGCTCGGTGGTCACGTCCGCGCCCCACGAGCGGTAGCCCTTCTCCAGCCGCATGCTCGTGAACGCGCTGCGACCAGCGGCGATGACCCCGTGCCGCTGACCGGCCTCCCACAGCGTGTCCCACAGGCGGCGGCCCATGTCGGCGGTGGTGTAGAGCTCCCAGCCCAGCTCACCGACGTACGACAGGCGCATCGCGGTGACCGGCACCTCGCCGACGAAGGTCTGCTTCGCCTTGAAGTAGCCCATGGCCTCGTGGGAGAAGTTGTCACGTGTCAACGGTTGCAGGAGGTTGCGCGCCTCCGGTCCCCACAGGCCGATGCAGCAGGTGCCCGGGGTGATGTCGGTGATGTGCACGCCACCGTTCGGGGGCAGGTGTCTGCGCAGCCAGTCGACGTCGAGCGGGCCGTTCGCGCCGACCTGGAAGCGGTCCTCGGCGAGCCGCGCGATCGTCAGGTCGCTGCGCACTCCCCCGTCCTCGTTGAGCAGCAACGTGTAGACCACCGCGCCCGGCTTGCGGTCGAGCTGGTTGGTGGTCATGGTCTGCAGGAACGCCAACGCCTCGGGGCCGCTGACCTCCAGCCGCTTCAACGCCGTCATGTCGAACATCGCGACCCGCTTGCGGGCGACGAGCGCCTCGGCACCGGCGATCGGCGACCAGAACCGGGACGCCCACTCGTTGCGTTCCGGGATCTCCGCGACCTCCGGCAGGTTCGCGTTGGCCTCGTACCAGTGCGGCCGTTCCCAGCCCGACGCTTCCAGGAACACCGCGCCGAGCTCCTGCTGGCGCTCGTGGAACGGGCTCGTGCGCAACGGCCGTGGCCGTTCGGCAGGTTGCAACGGGTGCAGGATGTCGTAGACCTCGACGAAGCTCTGGCAGCTGCGTTCGTGCACGTAGCCGGGCGAGCGCTGGACGTCCTCGAACCGGTTGAGGTCGCAGCCGTGCAGGTCGATCTGCGGCTGGCCGTCCACCAGCCACTCGGCCATCGCCTTCGCCACGCCGGCGGAGTGCGTGATCCACACGGCCTCGGCCACCCAGAACCCCTTGAGGTTCGGGTGTTCGCCGAGCAGCGGGTTCCCGTCCGGAGTGAAGGAGAACAGGCCGTTCACGCCCTCCTCGACCTTGGCGTCACCGAGGACCGGCAGCAGGTCGACGGCGGCGTCCCAGGAGGTCTCGAAGTCCTCCGGGGTGAACGCGATCTCGGACGGCATGGTCGGCGCCACGTCGAAGTCGAGGATGTCGTCCGCGGAGATCGGCATGGGCCGGTGGCCGTACGCGCCGATGCCGAGGCGGTCGACGTGCTCGCGGAAGTAGAGGTCGGCGTCCTGGTGGCGCAGCAACGGCTTCGACATCTCGTTGAGCTCGCTGTTGACGCCCTGCAAGGCTTTGAGCGGTGTCGTTCTCGCGTACTGGTGCGCCATCGGGACCAGCGGGATGTCGAGGTCGACCATCCGCCCGATCCGCGGGCCCCACATTCCCACGCAGGACACGACGATGTCGGCGGCGAACGTGTCGTGCTCGGTGATGACGGCCTTCACGCGGCGGCTGGTGCGTTCGATGCCGGTGACCTTGTGGTGTGCCAGGAACTTCGCGCCGCGGTCCATCGCCCGGCGGGCCTGCGCTTCCGCCGCCCGGAGCGGCTTGGCGAGGCCGTCGCTCGGGATGTGGAACCCGCCGAGGATCTTGTCCGGGTCGAGCAACGGGTGCAGCTCCGCACACTCCCCCGGATCGCGCAGGTAGCTCTCGACGCCCCACGACGTCGCCCAGCCGTGCCGGCGCTTGATGTCCGTCCAGCGCTCCGGCGTGGTGGCGACCTCCAGCCCGCCGAGCTGCTGGAAGCACCACTTGTCGTCCATCGTCAGCGCTGTGTACTTCTCGACCGTGTACTTCGCGAACGAGGTCATCGTCCTGCAGCCGGTGGTCTGGAAGACCAGGCCCGGGGCGTGCGAGCTCGACCCTCCGGTCGCGAACAGCGGTCCCTGTTCGAGGACGGTGACGTCGGTCCACCCGCGCGCGGTCAGCTCGTCCGCGAGCGCGCATCCGACGATGCCCGCTCCGATGAGCACAACGCGTGGTTGCGTTGCCATGGCTGTTCTCCTGCCGTGTGGTGGGGCCGGTGCCGTCTTTCTTCTGGCAGTCAGCCTTCGAACTGCGGTGCTTCGGCGCCGATCGTCGTGGTGGGACCGTGTCCGGTGTGGACGATCGTCTCCGTCGGCAGGGTCAGCAGCCGTTCCCGGATCGAGGTGACGATCGTCGGGAAGTCCGAGTACGAGCGGCCGGTGGCGCCCGGACCGCCCTCGAACAAGGTGTCTCCGCTGAAGACCGCTCCGAGATCCCGCGCGTACAGCGAGATCGAGCCATAGGTGTGGCCCGGCGTGCTGAGCACTTCGAGTGCCGTGCCCGCGACGGTCAGGGTCGCTCCGTCGGTCAGCCACACGTCCGGTTCGCGGTCCGGGTACAGGGCCGTCCACAATGCACGGTCGTCCGCGTGGATCAGGATCGGCGCGCCGACCTTGTCCGCGACCTCGGCGACGGCGTTGATGTGGTCGTCGTGCCCGTGCGTGCAGACCAGCGCGGTCACGATCCGGCCGCCGACGGCTGCGAGGACGGCTTCCGCGTCGTGCGCCGGGTCGATCACCAGCACCTCGTAGTCGTCGCCGACCAGCCACACGTTGTTGTCGACGTCCCAGGTGCCACCGTCGAGGCTGAACGTCCCGGACGTGACGACGTGCTCGATCCGCGCGCTCACAGGACCACCACCGAACGCAGCACACGACCGTGGTGCATGTCCTCGAACGCCTTCTCGACGTCTCCCAGCCCGATCGTCTCGCTCACGAACGCGCCGAGGTCCAGCCGGCCCTGCAGGTGGAGGTCGATCAGCATCGGGAAGTCACGTGACGGCAGACAGTCGCCGTACCAGGACGACTTCACCGCACCACCGCGGGAGAACACGTCGATCAACGGCAGTTCGAGCTTCATGTCCGGAGTCGGGACACCCACCAGCACGGCGATGCCGGCGTGGTCACGGGCGTAGAAGGCCTGCTGGAACGTCTCCGGGCGGCCGACCGCGTCGATCACGACGTCGGCGCCGTTCCCGTCGGTGAGCGCGCGGATCGCCTCCACGACGTCCTGCTCACGGGCGTTGACCGTGTGCGTGGCGCCGAACCGCTGCGCCCATTCGAGCTTGGTGTGGTCGAGGTCGACGGCGATGATCGTGCGCGCGCCCGCCAGCCGTGCGCCGGCGATGGCCGCGTCGCCGACACCGCCGCAGCCCAGCACCGCCACGCTGTCACCCCGGGTCACCCCGCCGGTGTTGATCGCGGCGCCGATGCCCGCCATCACGCCGCAGCCGAGCAGGCCCGCGACCTCGGCCGGCGCCTTCGGGTTCACCTTCGTGCATTGTCCACTGTGGACCAGGGTCTTCTCGGCGAACGCGCCGATGCCGAGCGCCGGGCTGAGCGGCGTGCCGTCCGCCAGCGTCATGGGCTGGGAGGCGTTGTGGGTGTTGAAGCAGTACTGCGGCCGGCCCCGCAGGCACGAACGGCAGGAGCCGCACACCGCGCGCCAGTTGAGGATGACGAAGTCTCCGGGCTCCAGGTCCACGACACCGTCGCCGACCGCCTCGACCACGCCCGCGGCCTCGTGCCCGAGCAGGAACGGGAACTCGTCGTTGATCCCGCCCTCCCGGTAGTGCAGGTCGGTGTGGCAGACCCCGCAGGCCTGCACCTTCACCAGCGCCTCGCCCGGTCCGGGGTCCGGCACGAGAATGGTCTCGACCGAGACCTTGGCTCCGCGCCCCGCCGCCACGACACCGTTCACCGCGTGTGCCACTTGAATCGCTCCTGTCAGAGGTGGGGGTAGAGGGGGTTGTTCTTGGCCAGCAACGCGACGCGGGCCGACAGGTCGACCTCCACCGTCTCGTCGAAGGAGGGCTTGAGCGCGGCGGCGATGATGTCGGCGACCTCGGCGAAGTCGTCGGCCGTGAAGCCGCGGGTGGCCAGCGCGGGTGTGCCGATGCGCAGGCCCGAGGTGACCATCGGCGGGCGCGGGTCGAACGGCACGGCGTTGCGGTTGACCGTGATCCCGATGCGGTGCAGCCGGTCCTCCGCCTGCTTGCCGTCCAAAGAGGACTCGACGAGGTCGACCAGCACGAGGTGCACGTCGGTGCCGCCGGAGAGGACCTTCACGCCGGCCTCGGCGCAGTCGGGTCGCGCGAGCCGTTCGGCCAGCAGGCGGGCGCCTTCCAGCACCCGGTGCTGGCGTTCGCGGAACTCCTCACCGGCCGCGACCTTGAACGCCACCGCCTTGGCCGCGATGACGTGTTCCAGCGGACCGCCCTGCTGGCCGGGGAACACCGTCGAGTCGACCTTCTTGGCCAGCTCCTGCCTGCAGAAGATCACTCCGCCCCTGGGACCGCCGAGCGTCTTGTGCGTCGTGGTGGTGACCAGGTCGGCGTACGGGATGGGGCTGGGGTGCAGGCCTGCCGCGACCAACCCGGCGAAGTGCGCCATGTCGACCATGAGCTTGGCGCCGACCGCGTCGGCGATCCGGCGGAACTCGGCGAAGTCCAGCTGCCGCGGGTAGGCCGACCAGCCCGCGATGATCAGCTTCGGGTTGCTCTCGTGTGCCAGCCGTTCGACCTCGGCCATGTCGACGCGGCCGGACTCCCGGTCCACGTGGTAGGCCACGACGTTGTAGAGCCGGCCGGAGAAGTTGATCCGCATCCCGTGCGTCAGGTGACCGCCGTGCGCCAGGTCCAGGCCCATGATCGTGTCACCGGGCTGGAGCACCGCCGCCATCGCCGCCGCGTTCGCCTGCGCACCGGAGTGCGGCTGCACGTTCGCGTGCTCGGCACCGAAGAGCGCCTTGACCCGCTCGATCGCGAGCGCCTCGACGACGTCGACGTGCTCGCACCCGCCGTAGTACCGGCGTCCCGGGTAGCCCTCGGCGTACTTGTTCGTCAGCACCGATCCCTGTGCCTGCAGCACACCCACCGGCGCGAAGTTCTCCGAGGCGATCATCTCCAGCGTCGACTGCTGGCGGTGCAGCTCGGCCCGGATCGCGGCGGCGACCTCGGGGTCGAGCTCGTCGAGGTTCTGGTCCAGAAGTGAGAGTGACAACGGGCCGACCCTTCCGAGCGAGTTCCGTAATACGCAACGTTGTTCGCATTATGCAACTGCAGCGGCATCACCGTGAGCCTCGCTCAGGTCGTTGTCAAGACCCTGTCGCACGGACGGAGTCATCCGAGACTGCGCCGTTCCGAGTGGTCACAGCCCTGAAACACGAACGAGCCCCCGGCGTTCACCGGGGGCTCGCGGTCGTGCGGAGATCGCTCAGGAGGGGTGACCCATCCGGAGGGACAGATCGCGTGACGCCGTCCGCAGCTCCTCGACGATCTCGGGCATGCGCTTCTGCGACAGCCGGTAGGCGGGACCGGCGGCGCTGATCGCCGCGACCACGTCGCCGTGGGCACCGAACACCGGAACGGCGACCGCGTGCAGCCCGGCTTCGAGCTCCTCCATGCAGGTCGCGAACCCGTCCTCGGCGGTGCGGCGCAGCACGTACCGCAGCTTCACGGGATCGGTGATCGTGCGCGGCGCGCAGGACTCCAGTTCGCCGGACAGCAGGCGGTCCTGCTCCGCGTCCGACGCCGCGGCGAGCAGGACCTTGCCGCTCGACGTCGCGTGCAGGGGCGTGCGCTGACCGACCCAGTTCTGCGCCGCCACCGCGGAACCGCCCCGCGCCTGGCTCACGTTGAGCGCGACATCGCCGTCCAGGACCGCGATGTTGACCGTCTCACCGAGGCGGTCCGCGAGCTCCGAGCAGACCGGGCCGCCCACGCGGGCGTAGTCGAGCTGGCCGGTCACCGCGCCGGCGAAGCGCAGCATGCCGATGCCGATCCGGAAGGGTCCGCGTTCGCCGTCCTGCTCCACCAGTTCACGGGCCTGAAGTGTGTAAACGAGTCTGGACGCGGAGGACTTGTGCACGCCGAGCTCGGCGGCGATCTCGGTGATCCCCGCTTCGCCGTTGCGGGCCAGCAGCTCCAGAACGGCCACCGCCCGATCGACCGATTGCACGAGCGCAGGATCGCGCTCCTCCCCGTTGTTGCCCATGGCGCAACGGTAACCGATTGGTGCAACCACCCCGGATCAGCCAAAACGCTCCTTGACGCACTTCCACGTTCTGGGTCATCCTGCTGTTGCGTATCGCACACCGTGTTCCGTAATACGCAACGGAGGGTTTGAGATGATCACCGCTTGCACCGTGGACGAGCTGCCCGTCGGCGAGTCCGTGCGAGTTCCCGGCGAGGTCGCGATCGCGGTTTTCAACGCGGACGGCGAGTTCTACGCGATCGACGACACCTGCAGCCACCAGGACGCGTCGCTGTCCGAAGGCTGGCTGGAGGGCTGCTTCGTCGAGTGCCCGCTGCACGCCGCGAGCTTCGACCTGCGCACCGGTGTGCCGACCTGCCTGCCCGCCAAGAAGGCGGTGCGCACCTACCCGGTCGTGGTGCAGGACGGCGTGATCTACGTGGACACGGGCAGCCGCGAGGCCGTCGCATGAGGACGATCGCGGTCGTCGGCGCGTCGCTCGCCGGCCTGCGATCTGTTGAGGAGCTCCGCCACCAGGGCTTCTCCGGGCGCATCGTGGTGATCGGCGAGGAACCGCACGCGCCCTACGACCGGCCGCCGCTGTCCAAGGCTTTCCTCTCAGGCACCCTGCCCGCTGAGGAGCTCGCGCTCTCCGACGAGGACTTCGCGGCGGAGTGGAGGCTCGGGGTGCGCGCCGACCGGGTCGACCCTCGTGCGGGTGAGATCCACCTGTCTGACGGGTCGGTGCTCCGCACGGACGGTCTGGTGATCGCCACCGGTGGCCGTCCTCGCACGCTCCCTGGCACCGCGGCTCTGCAAGGCGTGCACACCCTGCGCACCCTCGACGATGCCGTCTTGTTGCGCGCGGACCTGCGTCCCGGCGCGCGCGTCGTGATCGTCGGCGCGGGCTGGATCGGGGCCGAGGTCGCGTCCACGTGCCGTGCGCTGGGCCTGGAGGTGACGGTCGTCGAGGCGGCGCCCGTGCCGATGGAACGCGCGCTCGGACCGGTGATGGGAACGCTCTGCGCGGAGCTGCACGCAGATCACGGCGTCGATCTGCGTCTAGGCGTTGGGGTCGCGTCGTTCGCATCCAATGGCACGCGGGTGACCGGAGTGGTCCTGCAGGACGGCACCCACCTCCCCGCCGACGTGGTCGTGGCGGGCATCGGCATGGAGCCCGCGACCGACTGGCTGCGTGGATCAGGTCTACCGCTCGACAACGGCGTGCTGTGCGGCACCGGCTGCGTCACGTCGATCCCCTCGGTCGTCGCGGTCGGCGACGTCGCCAGGTATCGAAGCGCTTCCGGCAGCCAGGTCCGGCACGAACACTGGACCAACGCCTCCGAGCAGCCCGTCGTGGCCGTGCGCAACCTCCTCGCGGGGACAACGATCGAAGCGTTTCGACCGTCCGGTTACGTCTGGTCCGACCAGTACGGGGTGCGCCTGCAGCTCGCGGGCGAGACCAGCGGTGCGGACGAGATCACCGTGGTCGACGGCTCGCCGGACGACCGCAAGTTCGTCGCCGAGTTCCGCCGCGACGGCATCGCCGTCGGTGTGCTCGCCATGAACAACGCCAAGCTCTTCGGGCGGATGCGCCGCCAGCTCACGTCCACAGCCGGGAGCCGGTGAGAACCTCGGCACGTTCTCACCCGGCCCGGCCGCCGACTGGGTAGAACGAAGATCATGACTTCACGGATCACGGTCTGCCGGGGATGCTGCTGCGGCACCGAGCGCAAGCACCCCGAGGTCGACCACGACCGCCAGCTCCGGGTGCTGCGTGAGCACCTCACGTCGGTGCGCGTCGCCGACTGCCTGGACGCGTGCGAGGTCTCGAACGTGGTCGTCGTGCAGCCCAGCCCGGCCGCGCGGGCCGCGGGCGCGAAACCGGTGTGGGTCGGCTCGGTCCTGGACGACGACGCGGTGCGGGGCGTGATCGACTGGGTCGGCGCCGGCGGACCGGGCCTCGCCGCCCCACCGCCGTCCGTCGCGGAGCGGATCGTGCCCACCCCGGCGGTGACCCAAGATCAGCCCGTGGTCTGACACCGCACCATCCTCCAGGTTGTTGTCCGCTCGTTCGCGCGCGGTGGACGATCGACCTGTCCATCGATCTGGAGGAAACCCTTGCGTCCCATGCTTTCCGCTGCCCTGGCCAGCTCCGCGCTACTGCTGAGCACCGGTGTCGCGGCCGCGTCGGCCCCCGAGTGGCAGCTGTGCTCGGCGGTCGCCACCGGCTGGGATCCCGCCGACCAGCGCACGGAGTGCAGAATGGTCCAGGTACCGCTGGACCACGCCAACCCCGGCGGACGCAAGATCGACATCGCGGTCAGCAGGCTCAAGGCCACCGGCGACCGCACCGGCGTCGTCCTCGTGAACCCCGGCGGCCCCGGCCAGCAGGGCGTGACCATGCCGGGCCACCTCGCCAAGAGCAAGGCCGCCGGGCTCAACGTCCACCACGACCTGATCGGCTTCGACCCGCGAGGCATCGGTTACAGCACCTCCGTTCCGTGCACCCGAGATGAAACCGAACCCGACCCGTCGTTGTCCCCCAAGGAAAAGGCCCGGTTCACCGCCGAACGCGACGCCAAGCGCAACCGCGAGTGCTTCGACCGCGATCCCGATCTCGCGCGCTCCCTCACAACCGCGAACGTCGCGCACGACATGGACGTCATCCGGCGGGCGCTCGGCGAGGAGAAGATCGGCTACTACGGCATCTCCTGGGGCACCGGCCTCGGCGCGATGTACCGGACGCTGTTCGACGCGCACGTGTCCCGGATGCTGCTCGACTCGGTCGTGCCGCCGGTGCTGAACGTGACCACCATGGACGACGACCAGGCCGTCGCGGGCGAGAACACCTTCCACGAGTTCGCCGCGTGGCTCGCGCGCTACGACTCCGTCTACCACTTCGGTGCGACTCAGACCACCGTCGTGCAAACGCTGCTCGACCTGCGCGCCGAGCTGACCGCCCACCCGCGCACCGGCCCGGACGGCACCGTGATCGACGGCGACACGGTGAACATGATGTTCGCCTACCCGCGCAAGCAGTGGGCCGGCGCCGCGGCTGAGCTCCGGTCCATTCGCGACATTCCGGCGCGGCCGGCCGGCCTCGGCTGGGACTCCGAGCTGCACCGCTACGACCCGTTCCCGCAGACCGCGTTGCTGTGCAACGACTCCCCTAGCCCGCGCGACTTCGACACCGTCTGGCAGCACCACGAGGATCGCAGCGCCCGCAACCCGGTCGCAGGCCGGTTCGGGATCTACGAGCAGCGCTGCGTCGGCTGGCCGACCGCCGGCCGGCCGTGGCAGCTCACCGCGGGCAAGAGCCAGGTGCAGCTCGTCGGGCACCTCTACGAACCGGTGACGCCGATCGGCTGGGCGCTGGCGATGCGCGACCGGATCGGCGGCGACCTGATGACGATCGAGGACGACGCCCACGGCTCGCTGTCCGACCTGCCGTGCGCCGAGGCCGCGGTGACGTTCTTCGACACCGGCCGCACGACGACGAAGAGCTGCGCGGGCGCTCCCGTCCCGTCCCCGTGACTCAGGCGCCGAGCGGCTTGCGCAGCTCTGCCGCCTTCGCCGGGCCGTACTTCGCGACCAGGAGCTGTTCGAGCAGCTCGTCGACCGTCAGGTTCCGCTGCTTCGCGAGGTCGAGCATGGCCGGCTCGGCGAGTTCGAGCAGCGGCTGCAGGTCGATCTTCCAGGCGCCGTCCTCCCGGACGAAGCGGAACTTCCACGGCGCCTTCTTGCCGCTGGACAGCACCTCGGCCTGCGCCGTCTCGCCGTTGACCTCGATCTCGCCGAGCGAGAGGTTGCTGATGCTCTGCTCGGCGACCAGTCCCTTGTCGAGCGCGATCTTCACGATGTCTTTCGCCGACGCGGAGCGCAGGGTCGCCGGATCGATCTCACCGCGCAGCAGGTACACGACGAACCGCTTGTGGAACTGCAAGCCCGAGAGCTGCTCCTCGGTGCCGGTGAGCGCGAGCTTCCTGGCCTCCTCGTAGAGCCCCATGATCGGGCTCGCCACCAGCGACACGCCCGTGGCGCCGTCCTTCGACAGCGCGGCCTCCACATAGGTCTCGAAGGCTGTCTTGATCGCCGGTGCCTCGTCGGCCGAGACCGACGTCGGCGTGGAGGTCGGGGTGGTGGTGGTTCCCGGTGCTGTGGTGCCGCAAGCGGCCGCGAACAGGCACAGGAATGCCACGAGGAATCTCTTCACGCCGGGAGCGTAGATGCCCTTCGGCCCGGCCGTGGTGCCATTTGTTCAGGCTCTCGCCCTAACCTCGGGCGATGGACGTACGAGTCGAGACCACCGGCACCACCACGCTGATCTGGATGAACCGCCCGGACCGCCGCAACGCGGTCGACGGCCCGATGGCCGCCGAGCTGCGGGACGCGTTCCTGGCGTTCGAGGCGGACCCGGCCCAGCGCGTGGCGGTGCTGGCCGGCGCGGGCGGCACGTTCTGCGCGGGCGCGGACCTCAGCAGTGTCGGGGATCCCGCCCGCCGCAACGAGCTCGACCCCGACGGCGGCGGTGCCGGGCCGATGGGGCCGACCCGGTTGCAGTTGACCAAGCCTCTGATCGCGGCGGTCAGCGGGTACGCGGTGGCGGGCGGGCTGGAGCTCGCGCTGCTCGCCGACCTGCGGGTGGTCGAGAGCGACGCGGTGTTCGGGGTGTTCTGCCGGCGATGGGGTGTGCCGTTGATCGACGGGGGCACGGTGCGCCTGCCGCGGATCGTGGGTCTGGGACGTGCGCTGGACCTGATCCTGACCGGGCGGCCCGTCGCGGCCGACGAGGCGTTGGCGATGGGGCTGGCCAACCGGGTCGTCTCACCGGGTCAGGCGGTGCCCGTCACCTTGGAGCTGGCCGAGCAGATCGCCGGGTTCCCGTTCGAGTGCGTGCTCGCGGACCGGGCTTCGACCTACGCGGGCCTTGATCTGCCGCTCGCCGAGGCGTTGCGCGCCGAGGGTGCGGCGGGCGTGCCGATCGTGGCACGGGAGGGTGTGTCCGGGGCCGCGCGGTTCGCGGGCGGCGAAGGCAGGCACGGCCGGTTCTAGTTTGCTGGCATCCTAGCCATGGCCGGTGAGAAGCAGCAGTTCAACATCTACCTCCCCGCCGCGCTGGTCAGACGGGTCAAGCACGCCTCGGTGGACGCGAACGTGTCGTTGTCGGCGTTCGTGGAGGAGGCGCTGGAGAGCTACCTGCGCACCCTGGAGGAGCAGCGATGAGGATCGTGCCGATTCGCTACACCGCCGAGGTCGCCGCGTCGAAGCGCTTCTACCTGGCGCTGGGGCTTTCGACAGGCGCGTCGTCACGGCCGGGTGCGTGGGTCGAACTCCCCGCGGCATCAGGAATGCTGGCACTGCACACCGCCGACGTGGCGCCGGGAACGTGCGAGCTGGCGTTCAAGACCGACGAGCTTTTGGAGGACGTGGCCGCGCGGCTGCGTGAGGCGGGCTTCTCCCCCGGCCCGGTGCTCGACGAGAACCACGGCCAGTCCCTGCGCGTGCGCGATCCGGACGGCGTGTGGGTGCAGATCCACCTGCTCGACCGCGAGCTCTACACGTGACCCGGCCCCGGACTCTGGCCATCGGCGTCGTGTCGTTGGAGTTCGCGGCTGCCGTCTCGACGTTCGTCTCCTCCACGCTGCTGCCCGCGATCGTGCGCGACCTGTCCGCGCGCGACTCGGTGGAGCTGTTGATCGCGGGCTCGACACTCGGTCTGTTCGTGGCGCTTCCGTTGGCAACACGAGTAGTCCGCCGCATCGGCCCGCGCGGCACGCTCGCTGTTGGCATGGTCGCCTACCTCGCGGGCACGGCCGCCTCCGCTGTTTCTCGTTCTGCCTGGGTGTTCGCAGCCGGGCAGTTCGCCTCCGGTTGCGCGAGCGGGCTGCTGGCCGTTTTCGGCATCAGCGCGGCGATCCAGCACCTCGACGACCAGTGGCGGATGCGCGTGATCGCCGCGTCGTCCGCGATGTGGCTCCTGCCCGCTCTGGTCGGTCCGGCCGCGACCCTGGCGTTGGAACACCTCGTCGGGTGGCGGTGGACGTTGCTCGTGCCGGTGCCCGTGGTGATCGCCGGCCGGATGCTGATCCTGCGCGCGAGCAGCGGCGCGCATTCGGACGACGCTTCCGAACGGCCGTTGTGGCGCACCCTGCTCGTGCCGCTCGGGGTCAGCGGTGTGGTGCTCAGCGACTGGTGGCCTCTGGCTCTCGTCGGATTGACGGTCGCGTTGGTCGGCGTCGCGTCGCTCATGCCCGCCGGAACGTTGAGGCTGAAGCGCGGTGCGCCGGCCGCGTTGGTGGTGATGACCTTGTTCGGCGTCGGGTACTTCGGCGCCGACAGTTTGATAACTGTGCTGCTGACCGACGGCTACGGCACGAGCATGGCGCGGGCGGCGGTCGTGTTGAGCGCGGCGCCGTTGGCCTGGTCGGTGACCAGCTTGACGGTGCCCCGGCTGAGGAGCCTCGGGAAGGAGCCACCGCCTGCAGTCGGTCTTTCCCTCACTGCGGTCGCGGTCGGCGTACTTGCTTTGGGCGCACCGAGTTTTCCGGTCGCACTGGTGGCGTGGACGCTCGGTGGCATGGGGGTCGGGCTCGCTTATCCGAGCCTGTACCTGCGGTGTACTTCCGGGGCCGAGTTCGGGGCCACCGAGCTGGCGGCGGCGGTGATCACGGCGGAGGCGTTCGGCCTGTTGCTCGGCCGGGCCGTGGGTGGCGCGATCGTGTCGGTCGGGGAGCTCGGGCTCGCGTACGGGATGTTCGCGGTGTTCCTCGGGCTGGGCGCGATCCTCGCCGTTCGGGCAAAGCAGTAGCGGCGATCACCAGAACCTCCTGGTGATCGCCGCCAACGCCTAGCTAAACCGGACTAACGGTCCGCGCATCTGCCACCTGCCGTCGTGCCACAGGGCAACTGGCCGGGCTGGACACCTGCTCGTTTCTGGTCCTCGTTCCAGTCCCAGTACTGACTGCCTTCCTTCGGCGCCTCGTTGCTGCGGATGAGCCGGTGGTTGGCATAGGTGTCTCCGACCTTGTCACTCGTAGCCGCCAGCAACTGTCCTGTGTCCACGAGGTACTGGATGTAGAACGGCCCGGACTCGAAGAACAACGGATCGTTCTTGAACTTCTGCGCGGCCAGCCTGCCCTGCTCGTTGTTGTAGAGGTCCATCGCCTCCTGCACGTCCTTGGCGACCTTGTTCCGCTCGTGCGCGGTCGTGAGCTCGAACGCGAACTTCTCGCCGTACTCGTGGGCGATCATCATGTTCCAGTACGCGTGCCGGAAGGCGTCCTGGCGACCACCGACCTCGAACTCGTTGGGGTAGCGCTTGACCGCTTCCTCCTTCGCGAGCTTCTGGTACTTGTTCATCATCGCGAGGGTGTTGCCGAACTGCATGTTGTCGAACGCCCCGCATCCGCCCTCGGCCGCGAACCTCACGAAGCTCCACTCGTCACCGCACGCGTACCTGGTCACGACGTCCAGCTCGGCCCAGACCACGTCCTTGCCGGCGACCTTGATGGACCCGCGGGGATCCGTGGCGACCTGGTACTCCTCCAGGATCCGCTCCAGCGGCCACTCCTGGGTCGGCGACGCCGCGGGAGACTGCCCCGGCGGGTTGTTCTCGTCGTAACCGTGCTCGGTCGGCCAGCCGGCACCGCCGTTGCACGAGTCGCACCACAACCCGGTCGGGTCGCTGAAGGTCACCGGACTGTTGTTGGAGTAGCTGTAGGCGTTCCACTGCTGCGGGTCCGACGTGTCCATCACCGGGTCGACGGAGATGAACCGGCCGAGTGCCGGGTCGTACTCGCGGGCACCGATGTGCGTGAGCCCGGTGCTGTCCAGCGTGCCACCGACGAAGCCCTTGTCCATTTTGGACGGCCAGGTGCCGGAACCACCGCGGACCTCACCGAACGGCAGCGTGCGCCGGGTGCTGACGAGCTGGCTCAGCGCGTTGATCGAGATCTGCGCCGTGCCGTTCTGGTCGGACGACAGCCAGGTCAGGCCGGTCGACGTGCGCATCGCGATGGACTGGCCCGCGTGCGTGAAGTAGCGGGTGCAGGTCTTCGCGCCGGACGACGTCGTGTACCGGAGTTCCTGACCCGGCAGGTACAGCGTGCGGCCGGTCGGATCGCGCTTGATCAACCGGTTGCCGTCGGCGTCGTAGACGTACGACGACTCGCCGGAACCGTCGACCGTGGTGGCAACCCGTCCCTCGCGGTCCCAGGTCATCGTCTGCGTGCCCGACGGCCCGGGACGGGTGAGCATGTTGCCCGCCTCGTCGTAGGTGTACGAGGCGTTGCGGGTACCCGCGTTGTCGGTGGTCGACGTCGACGCGAGCGTGTGCTTCCCGGCCGCCGGCGTGTAGTTCGTCGTGCGGTCGCCGGCGCTGGTGGCACGCTCGATCAGCTTCGTGCGGTCACCGGCGGTGTTGTACGTGAACGACTGCCAGTACTTCGACGGTCCACCGAGCCCAGCCGCGGACGGCTCGGCCGCGCAGTTGCCCGACCCCGGAGTCCACGCCTCGGTCAGTCGGCGCAGGTAGTCGGTGCGGAAGCACTGCGTGTCCGCGCTGACCGAGTCCGAGACACGGGTGATGTTGCCGGCCGGGTCGTGGTCGTACGTCACGTTGGCGACGTCCGTGGGCCCGGTGACCTTCGAGGTCTGGATCTGCTTGAGCAGACGGGTGTGCTGGTCGTAGTTGCGGGTGACGTCGACGGAACCGCTGCCGCCGTTCTGCATCCGGTACGTGGCCAGCTCACCGAACGACGTGTAGCCGGTGCTGGCAACGAGATCCGTCTGCGCCTTCGTGCCGTACCCGCTCTTCTGGGTGGTCGCCTGGTTCAGCGCGTCGTAGTCGTACTCGAGCGTCTCCTTCAGCAGGTCGCCCGCGGCCGGAATGCGCGTGGAGCGCAGCGCACCGTTGGAGAAGTAGCTGTTGACGTAGCTGTAGGTGCCGCCGAGACCGGTCTCCCCTGCCGGGATCGTGATGTCGGTCGCCACCGGCAGGCCGTCCTTCTGCTGCATCTGGGTGTGCTCGGTGATGTAGGCGCCGTGCTCGCCGTGCCGAACGGACTTCACCAGGTGGCCCTTGACCGAGGTGCCGTCCGCCAGCACGTCGTAGGACCACTCCGCGCGCACCGCACCGGTCGCCGAGTCGTCGCGCAGGCTCTTCTTGCGGCCCAACCCGTCGTAGGTGTACGCGAGGGTCTTGCCACGAGCGTCCGTTGTGGACACGAGCTGGCCCGCGTCGTCGTAGGTCGACGTGGTGACGCCCTTGTCCGGGTCGGCCGTGCGGACCTGCCTGCCGCGCAGGTCGTAGGAGTACTCCCACTTCTTGCCCGACGGGTGGGTGACCTCGGTCAGCTGGCCCTTGATGTCGTAGCCGTACTTCGTGGCGTCGAAGCCGGAAGCACTACCCGCGGCGACGCCCGAGTGGTACTGCCGCAGCTCGGACTTGCGGCCCAGCACGTCCACGAGCGTCGACGTCACGACACCACCGGCGGGCGGCGTCACGTCCGTGCGGTCGCCCGCGTAGTAGGTGGTGGTGCGGGAGATCTCCTCACCACCGGGGCTCGCGGTCGACACGTTCTTCTTGAGCGCCTGAACGGTCGTGCGACCCGCGCCGTCGAAGCTCGTCATCACCGCCGACGGGATGGTGTCGGTCGCGAGGAACAGCTCGGTGCTCGGGGCGACGTTCGCGAGGTACGCGTTGTTCGACCGCTTGGCCCGGCCCGCCGAGTCGTAGAACGTGTCGGTGACCACCGCGTTCGTCGATCCCACCGCGTCCGGCTTCTGGATCTGGCGAGTCCGCAGCAACCCGTCGTAGAGCTCGTACGAGTCGATGTACCGGTTGCCGGCGGCGTTCAGCGTCTGGGTCGTGACGACCGCAGGGCCGTTCGTCCGCTGCACGTACGAGAACTTCTTGTTCGGCGTGCTCGGGTCGGCGCCCGGCAACCACACGGCGGTCGTGCGGCCGAGGCCGTCGTGCTTGATCTCGGTCCGCTGCTGGTTCTGGTCCACGACGGCGACCGGCAGGCCCAGCGAGGGCTCCAGGTGCGTCGTCGTGACCCAGCCCAGCGGGTTGGTCGCGTCGGTCCGGGTGACCGGGCCACCCGCGGCCGGGGTGAACGCCGTGCTCGACGATCCCTTGGGGTCGGTCAGCTTCGTGACACGGCCGTAGCTGTCGTACTCCGACGACGCGTCGGTCTGGTAGGCCGCGACGCCGTTGACGTACGACTTCAGGCTTTCGACCTTGGTGGCGTCACCCTTGGTCGGCGCGGCGCCGTGCGCCTGGCCGTCGTAGTACGTCTTCGAGTCCGAAGCGAGGTCCGCGTCCTGCAGCCCCACACCCGCCTGGGCCTTCGTGCAGTTCACCAAGAACTTGCGCTCACGCGACACCGAGGCGATCTGCCAGGCCGTCGTGTTGCGCGCGTAGTCGACCAGCGTGCACTTCTCGTCACCGGTCACGGCGTCGTCGCCGCGGTCCTCGGTGCGCGTCGGCAGGCCATAGGTCTGGTCGAACTCGGTGGCCGTGCTGGTCGTGCGGTAGCCACGGCCGCCGTCTAGCGCGGTCCGCGAGTGCGTGCTCGACGTCGCCGAGAAACGGGCGTGCACGGTGAAGTCGTTGACCGTGCGGCTCGCCGTCGGTTCGGACTGCCACGGCACGTTCGCCGTCGCCGACACCTCGGACCCGCCCGGACCGTTGTAGGTGATCGACTCCCGCGCCATGCCGGCGAACGCGTCCTCGTCGTTCACCGCGGGGACGTTGCCCGCGGCGATCGCGGGCAGGACGACGTTGCGGGTGCCGGACGGGAGCTTGTCACCGTGCATGCCGCGGAAGTAGCGGGTCTCGGTCAGCGTCTGCTCACCGGGATCGCCCTTCAAGGCCTTCACCGCGCCGTAGCCGCGCCACGTCGACCAGGTCTTGTTCTCGGCCTTGATCAGGCCGTCGTCGTCGGAGTAGTGCCACGCCGGCGCACCGACGTACTCGTAGGCGGTGACCACCCGGACCGAACCGCCGGTCGTGTCGGTCTCGGTAACGTTGTTCACGACGTACTTGTGGAAGTAGTCCCAGATCGGGTCCTTGTTGCCCTCCGGCGTCCAGCGCACCGGGTAGCAACGCAGGTCGTTGTCCTGCAACGCGTTCGGGTTCGGCATCCGCGAACCCACGACGCAGTCCGCGTCGGAGTAGGTGACGTCGATGCGGCCACCGGTCTCCGAGTGGATCGTCTTGAGCCGCCACCACTTCATCGCCGCGAGCTGGTCGGAGTGGGTGTCCACCCGGTTGCTCAGCTGGATACCGCCGAACCGCACGTCCGGCAGGTCCGTCTGCTGCCCTCCGATCAGACCGGAGTGCGAGATCTTGTCCAGCCACAGACCGGCGCGCGTGCCGTCACCGGGATCCGGGAACGAGTGCCCCAGGGTCCACTTCTCCACCGCGTTGCCGCCGACCTTCGTGGTCACGGCCGCCAGCCGCTTGGTGCCCCAGAACGTCGGCGAACCGGTGCGGCAGGGACTGGTCGTGCACTCCTGGTCCCACGGCGTGTCCGGCCAGTGCGCGGCGTCCTTCGTGCCGCAGTCCGCCAGGCAGCGATCGGCCGGCTCCAGGATCACCTGCATCGGCGCGGACTCGGAACGGTCCGTGCGAGTGCCGTAGTCGATCTGCTTGAGCACCGACGCGCGGTCGTACTCGGCCAGATCGTCCGTCTTGTTGTTGCGCGCGTACTTGTTGGTCTCCTTGTCATAGCTGTACGTCATCGTGTTGTTGTGCGTGTCGACGACGTACTCAAGGTTCCAGCGGTACGGCTGCGAGCAGAACGAGTCCTTGAACGCGTTGGCCGCACACGGCTCCCCCGCGTGGTTGCCCGCCACCGGCACGTTGAGCACCGACTGCGCGCTACGACCGAACCAGTGCTGCGTGCCATCCGGGGTCGTGACCACCCAGTGCTCACCGTTGCGCGCACCGTTGTCGACACCGGTGCGGAACTCCACGCGGGTGCCGTCGTCCTTGCGCAACCGCCAGCGGGTGTCGTTCTCCTTGATCAGCTCACCGCCGTGACCGCTCATCGACAACGTGGCGTTCTCGTTGCGCCAGCACAGATCACCGGTCTTCTCGGTGTTGCGCGCGCCGTTCGCCATGTCCTCGCCACAGCCCACGTACTTGCGCTCGATGAAGTTCGAACCCAGCTCGAAACCCTCACCGATCCACGACGGCTGGTTGTTCGACGCCGCCATCCGGCCGTCGACACTCGACGACGAGTACCCCAGCGCCAACGACGGCGTCGGGCCACCCAACGACGGCGGCATGCGCAGCTCGTAGTTCCACGAGAAGTCACCGGTGCTGCTGCCCGCCGACCACGACGCCGAAGGCGACAGGCTCGTCGCCGAGTACGTGCCGGAGCCGCTGGAGGTGCCGGCCGTCAGCGCCATCAGCGTGCCGGCCGCCGGGGATGCGTCCGCCGCGGTCACCTTGCCCTTGGCCGGGTCGTTGCGCGAGGCCACGGGCTTCGCCGCGCACTCCGGCTTGTCCGGAGTCGTCAGGGCGCACTCGGGCAGCTGCACCAACCGCAGACGTGAGGACCAGTCGCCGCCGTAGGCCCAGCGGAACGACGAGTAGTCGACCTCGACCTTCGCCGAACCACCGGAAACCTTGAACAGCAGGCCTTCCACGCCCGCCTTGCGGGTCTTGTCGCGGTCGAACGTCTCGACCTTGACCTTGGGCTTGGCCGAAGCGTCGGCCGCGGCGACCGACAGCGGGGTGTCGGCCACCTTCTTCGGCGTCTCGGTGACGGCGTCGACTTCGGCGACACCGGCCTTCGGCCACACCGGCGCGCTGCCGGTGAAAGCCTTGCCGGTGCGGACTTCCTCGGTCTTCACGCGATCGGCCTTCTTGCCGGCGATCACGCGTTCTTTGGTCGGTGCGGGCGGTCTGTACGGGGCCGCCGACACGGGCATGGCGACCAGGACGGTGGACACGAGCGACGCTGCTAAAGCGACGACAAGTCCCTTTTTGGGCATGGCTGAGGAAGACAAGTCACAACTCCAGATCAGGGGTGGACGGGCCGGGTCAGCTGAAGAACACGCGGGAGGGATCGGTCCAGCCGTTGCCGACCATCTTCGATTCCGCGTACGGGAACGAGGTCAGGCCGTTGTGGTTGGTGTAAGACCAGACCGAGCTGTCCGGGCGGACCGCGATGATCTCGGCCTTGCCGTCGCCGGTGACGTCGGCGAAGAAGGTCCGATCCGGGGTCCAGCCGGAGCCGATCTCCTGCGAGGTGTCGTAGCTGCCGTAGCCCAGGCCGCTGAGGTTGCGGTAGGCGGACACGGTGGTGCGCTCGTCGGGGTTGACGGTGATGAACTCGGCCTTGCCGTCGCCGTCGATGTCGGCGAACCGGATGCGCTCCGGGGCGGTCTCCTGCGCGGTGTCCGTCTTCGTGACCTTGACGATCACCGGCGTGGTGGAGAAAGCCGTCGACTGGCCGCGCTCGTTCATGCCGAACAGGTTGCGGTACACACGAACCCTGCCATCGGCGTCGAGCGAGATGCGGTCGGCGCGACCGTCTCCGTCGACGTCGGCGAACCTGATCCGCTTCGTCTCCCCCGGCGCCGAGCCGATGAAGATCTGGTTGACGTACGGGAAGCCGTTCATGCCGTTGACGTTCTTGAACGCCTTGATCCGGCCGTCCGCCTCGACGCCGATGATCTCGGACTTGCCGTCACCGTCGATGTCCGCGAACCAGGTCCGGTCGTTGGACCAGCCGGAGCCGATGTCCTGCGAGGCGTGCGGGTAGTCGCCTCCCACGTTGAGGTACGCCCGGACAAGGCCGTTCGCCTCCACCATGATGATCTCGTCGTTCGCGTCGCCGGACACCGACGAACCGGTGCGCGGTGCCGCGGGCAGCGCGGCCGGAGCGAGCGCGCCCTGCCACGTCTTGAGCTCGTCGACGTTGCCGTTGAAGAACTCACCCGCGCTGCTGCGGCCGACCGACAGCACGCCGGTGGAGTTCCAGCCGACGACGCCGGTCACGGTGCTCTTCAAGGTGTCCGGGCTGTCCTGGTAGCCCACGGTCAGCTTCAACGTGCGCGCAGCCGCGTCGTACGTGGCCACCAGGTGCGTCCACTTGCCCACCTCGGCGGCAGCCTTGGCGCGCCACCACGTCGACGGGTTCGACGACGCGTTCGGCATCTCCGCCGACCACTGCGAACCGTCGTACTTCAGCGCGAACGGATCCACAGTGGACGGACCGCGCTGCACCACGACAGTACGTGCGGTACCGGTGTCGTTGACCTTCGCCCACACGTCGACCGAGAACGACTGGTCGGTGTTCAGCACGGCCTCGCTGGTGCTGGCCGAGCCGTTGGTGCCGTTGAGCGCCAGACCACCGGCACCCTGCACACCTTGGCTCCACGACGCACCGCCGGCGAGGTTCAGCGTCACGTCACGGCCGTACGGCGACGAGTCACGCGCGATGGAACCGCTGCCCTCGTTGAACTTCCACTCGCCCACGCCGCTCACCTGCGACGCGTCGGCCATGGACAGCGACTCCTGCGGCGTGATGGCCCGGTTCCAGGCCCGCACCTCCGCCAGGTCGCCCTGCCACGCCTGACCGATGCGCAGCTGACCCGTGGCGTTGAAGCCCTTGTCCTTGCCCACCTCCGCGGTCTCGCGCTGCAGCGCGCCGTCCACGTACAACCGAACCTCGTTGGAGGCGGTGTCATAGGTGCCGGTCAGGTGCGTCCACACGTCCTTCACGGCCAAGGCGTCGGACTTCGCGACCCTCTGCTGCGCGCTCGTGGAGTCGGTCTCCGCCAGGGAGAAGTTCCACCGGCGCTCGCCGGCGTCGTAGCCGAGCTTGAACGCCGAGGTCGCCGACCCCTGCTGGCTCACCACGGTGCGGCTCGCCGTGTCGTTCGTCAGACGGACCCACGCCGACACCGAGAAGTCCTTGTTGGTGTCCAAGACCTTCGCGGTCGTGGCGGTGTTCGAACCGTTGAAACCGACCGACGTCTGCCCACCGACCGTGCGACCAGCGGCAGCCGGATCGACACCGGTCAGCGTCAGGTCGTGACCGTTGCCCGTGCCGTCGAACGCCGGGTCGTCACCGTTGAACCACGTGGCCACGTTGGGCTTGGCACCCGCCACGGTGAACTGGAACGTCTGGCGCGTCGCCAGACCACCGCTGTCGACCGCGTCCACGAACAGCGTCTTCGCGCCACCCGACGGAGGCGTCCACCTCACCTCAGCGGTGTGCTGCTCGGTGGCGGTGACCTCCACCGACGGCGGATCCGTGAAGCCCCAGCGGAACTTCTTCACGTCGTCGGACGTGCTGGCGAACTTGAACGTGTCCGCGACACCGAGCGAACCACAGCCTTCAGCCGGGCAACCCGTTGTCTTGTAAACGGAAGACTCCAACGTGGGCGCGGCAGGAGGGGTGAGGTCGACGGTGAACTCGCACCAGCCGGACGCCGGGCCCCACATCTGCCAGTCGCCGGCCGTCACGCGGTAGGCGTAGTAGCCGGTGGTCATGCCGCGTTCCGCGATCCTCCACTGGTTGGCGCCGTAGCCGGTGCCGACCACACCGGGGTACAGCAGGTAGTCCTCCGACCAGGGCAGCTTGGCGACCATGTCGACCGCGCCGTCCCAGTTGAAGTCGCCGATCGTCCGCGCGGTGGCCTGCGACCAGCCGACGCCGATGTCGTAACGGCCCGGGCTGCCGGTGTACCGCGCGCGCTGGCCGCTGCCGAGGTACAGCCACATCGTGTTGTTGTTCTCGGCGAAGATGTCCGGAGCGCCGTCACCCGTGCGGTCCGCGACACCGAAGAACCTGTAGTCCTGCCAGCCGACACCGAGCGACACCCGTGCCTCGGCGGACGCCGAACGGCTGCCGCTGCCGGGGTACAGCCAGAGCTCGCCGTTGGAGTCCTTGGCGATCACGTCCTGCTTGCCGTCGCGGTCGTAGTCCGCGACACCGGCGAAGGTGTAGGCGCCCCAACCGGTGCCGATCTCGACCGGTGCCACGGTCGAGGGCGCGCGCTTGCCCTCACCGGGGTAGAGCAGGAGCTTGCCGGACCAGTCCTCCCGCGTGACGATGTCCGTCTTGCCGTCGCGGTCGTAGTCCGCCAGGCCCGCGATGGTGTAGTCCCGCCAGCCGGTGCCGATCTCCACACGGGCACCCGAACGCCATCCGCTGGGCGTCTCCGTGGTCGGCAACATGTACAGGGTGCCGTCGGTGTCCCTGATGATCACGTCCGGCTTGCCGTCCCCGTCGTAGTCACCGGTGGCGACGATGGCGTCCGTGTCCTCGATCACGCCGGACGGCAGCTCGTTCGGCTGTTCGATCGTGTGCTGGGCGATGCCGCCGTTGGCGAACGGGTAGTGGTCGGCGGACTGGATCGGTCCGTGGACGCCGTTCTCACGGATGCGGCGCCACTCGAACCGGGAGTTCATGGTGTCCGCGCCGTCCGGGTCGCTGACCCTGCCGCGGATCGTCGGCGTCGCGGTCGGCACCACCGGGCGCGGGGTGTAGGCGGGGGCGCAGGCCTTGCCGTCGACGGTGACCTGGTCCGGCTGGTTCGGGACCGAGTTGTAGTCGATGGCCAGCACCGCGGAGCCCGCGTTGAAGCGCTTCCACTGGTTGACGCTGCTCTCAGCGACGTGCAGGACAACGCTGACGCTGTCCCAGTTCTCGCGCGCTCCGTGCGCGACGACACCGGTGAAGTTGAACTCGACGTCACCCGGTCCCGCACAGCTGTGCGCCGACCCGACCTTGCGGTTGGCCGGTGCCGACGACGCCCACTCGTGACCCCACCAGCCGGGCTGGTTGTTCCAGGTGGTGCCGCCGTCGAACCAGTTCGTCACCCGCACGGTGGCGTCGGATCCACCGTTGTTGCAGGTGAAGGCCCACTTCTGCTCGATGCGGAACGAGGCACCGGTGACGCTCTTGCCCTTCACACCGGTGAGGTCCATCCGGAAGTACGAGCGGACGTTGTAGGTGGAGCTCAGGCACGTGCCGCTGGACGAGACGCTGTCGCAGATCGGACCGGTTCCGGCGGCACCATAGGTGCCCGTGTCACCGAGGTAGTCCTGGCCCTGGTTGTTCTTGCCCTGCCAGAATCCCGAGCCCGCGTCCTTGCTGGACACCAGCGTCCAGGCGTTGTTCTGCACGTGGCCCGACCAGGACGGGTCGATCATGACCGGGTACTGGGCCTCGTCGAGCAGCTTGGCGTCCGGGGTGACGGTGAGCTCACCGTTGGCAGCGCTCACCGGCATGATCGCCGTGCGCTTCTTCTTGGCCTCCACAGCGGACTTCGACAGCACACCGACGTGCGCCACGTTCTCCTGGCCGGAGTCCCACATGGTCGGTGCGGGCGAGGAGAACACGACCTTGCCGGCCGAGTCCTTCGCGTCGAGCCCACCACCGTTGGCGTTCGTCGTGACGCCCTTGGTCGCGAAACCGAACTTGACCTTCGCCAGCTTGGGGTTCTTCGCCGCCTCGCGGTTCTTCACCACGAGGACCTCGGAGAAGCCCAGCGACGACGCGGTCAGCTTGAGGTCGACGCCCGGCAGCACCTCGGGGTACGTGGCCTCGGCGCCGGACAGCACCGGCTTCGGCAACGGCCCGAACGGCCAGGTGATCGACAGTTCGCGGTCACCGTCGCGCAGCTTGGCGGCCGGACCGTCGCCACCGGCGGAGAACTCGACGGGCAACGCGGCCGCGGCGGGCTTGATCGTCTTGCCCGTGGCGCGCAGGGTCGTGTCGATCGGCGCCCACGACCCGTCGGCCTGGCGGGACCAGCGCGGCTGGGCCGACTGCTCGGTCGTGAAGCCACCGGCGGGCTTCGCGAAGGTCTGCGCGGTCTCCGTGCGCAGCGAGGTGATCTCGACCTTCCGGTCGCAGCGCTTCGCCATCTCAGTGGCGGCCTGCGCGGTCTCTTGTGCGTCAACGCAGTTCGGTGCCGCCACAGCCGCCGGCACGGGTAGAACCGGCAACGCCATCGCCGCCGCGATCAGAATCGTGCGCAGCCCAAAGCCGCGCGCTCTTGAAGCGCGTCCCACAGTGATGCCCCCAGGCGTCCGCGCGTGTCCCCCGACAACCCGCGTTCTGTCTCAAGCTGTGCGGAAGCATGCATGACGCACCCTCGAAAGGCAATGGCACGCCTATGCGAGCGCCAGCACCTTGTGCATCCTGTACTGCGCCCGGTAAAGCTCGACCGCCTCCGAGTAGGCCGCCGACGGGTCGCGGCCGAGGAGCTTGAGCGCGTTGCCCATCTCCTCCAGCGTGATCGCCTCACCGAACGGGCTGTCCGCGCGCCGCATCAGTGCGAGCGAGCGGTGGTACAGGTCGAGCGACTCGTCCTCACGGCCCTGCACCGCGCGGAGGTAGCCGAGGTTCGCGAGGTTCTCCGCCTCGCCGATCAGGTCGTCGTGCTTGCGGAACAACGCGATCGCCTGCTGGAGGTGACTGTCCTCGGTGGACCCGAGCTGGATCGAGAACCAGCCGACGGCCGTGTGGGCCAGCGCGAGCCACAGGTCGTTGCCCGCGTGCTGGTACGTCTCCAGACCGCGTTCGGCGAGTTCGAGCGCGCGCTGGAAGTCGCCGCGGTGGGCGGCCACGCGGGCGATCGAGAACTCGGTGTGGGTGATGTTGATGCCGTCCGCGAACTCCATCGCTCGGTCCAGGTACTCGGACGCGGCCGCGGTGTCGCCCATCTGGGAGCTCGCGATGGCCAGGGCGCGGTTGGCCAGGTGCGTCGCTTCACGGTTGCACAGTCGTTCCGCGGCTCGGAGGCCTTCGGTCCACGCTGCTCTGGCGTCGAGGAGCAGGCCGCGCCACGAGTGGTAGCCGTCCTGGACCCACGCCAGGCGCCACACGTCCTCGTCCCAGCCCAGCTCGACCGCCAGCTGCTGGGTGGCGCACAGGCAGTCGTGCTCGGCGGCGAACCAGGCGAGCGGGTCGTCAGGTTCCGGGTGTGGCGTGACCTCGATCGGCAGGCGGTAGCGCTGCAGGTGGCGGTCCGCCGCGAACGCCGTGCCGAGGAAGTGGTCGACGAGCCTGCGGACGGTGCCGGCGGGCGCGGGTCGTTCGGTGGCGTAGATGCGGACCAGGTCGTGCAGGCGGTAGCGGCCGGGGCGGTGTTGTTCGACGAGGTGGGCGTCTTCGAGCCGGCGCAGGTCCGCGCGGACGTCCCGACCGGCCATCGCGGCGGCGGCTTCGAGGCTCACATCCGGGCCGGGCGCCCGGCCCAGTTGAGCGAACACTTGCACGGTCGGCGGGTCCAGAGCGCGCAGCGACCAGGAGAACACCGCGCGCAGGCTGGCGGTGAGGTCGCCGCCGTCGAGTGCGCCGAGGCGGTCTTCCCGCAGCTCTCGGACCAGGTCGGGAACAGCGTGCGCGCGGGCGGCGGCGATGCCCAGGGCCAGCGGCAGGCCACCGCACAGGTCGATCACCTCGTCCCACCGGCCGTGCTCACCGAGGTGTGCGGCCAGGACGCGCCGTGAGTCTTCGGTGCCGAGCGGGGTGAGCGGGACCGGTCGGGCGCCGTGGCCGCTGACCAGGCCGTGCAGTCGGTTGCGGCTGGTCACCAGCACGGTCGCGGCCGAGCCGGGCAGCAACGGCGCGACCTGGGCGGCATCGCGGGCGTTGTCCAGGACCACGAGCAGTTCTTTGCCCGCGGTGATCGTCCGGTACAGCGCCACCTGTTCGTCGGTCTCGGCCGGTGGTTCGGCCACGCCGAGGGCCACCAGGAAACCGCGCAGCGCGACCTCGGGTGGCACCGGTGGCCGGGCCGGGTCGAAGCCGCGCAGGTCGGCGTACAGCTCGCCGTCAGGGAAGTGGGTCCGGTGCGCCCAGCTCAGCGCGAGCCAGGTCTTGCCGACGCCGCCCGGTCCGCTGATCACGGAGATCCGGCCGGGTTCGATGCTTGCGAGGTCCTGCTCTCGGGCGGCGAACGCTCTGGGGCGCGCGGGCAGCTGCCGCGGGCCGAGGATCTCGACGTGTCGCTGGCGCAGCAACGGTCCCGGCTCGACGCCCAACTCGTCTCGCAGCACCTTGCGGGTCCGCGCGTAGTGATCCAGCGCGTCTGCCGTGCGTCCGGCGCGGTGCAACGCGAGCATGTGTTGCGCGGCAAGGCGTTCGTCCAACGGGCGTTCGGTGCAGCGCGCGGCCAGGCGGACCAGGTCGATCGGGGCGCCGGCGCGCAACGCGTGGTCGACCATCTCCAGCTCGGCCGCCTCGCGTTCGCTGAGCAGAGCCGCGCGCATCGACGTGAACCAGGGCGAGTCCAGCTCGGCGAACGGCTCTCCTCGCCACAGCTTCAACGCCTCGTCGAAACGGTTCGCCGCCGCGAGCGCACGGAACTCGGTGACGTCCACAGTGGAGTGTTCGACCAGGTAGCCGGCGGGCGTGCGCACCAGTGGCACCCCGGCTGACTTGAGCCGTGAGAGATAGCTGAACAGGGTGCGTCGCGCGGTTCGCGGCACGTCCGGCCCCCACACTCGTTCGGCGAGCCGGTCGACGGGCACGGGCGTGTCGAGCAGGACCGCCGCGAGCACCGCGCGCTGCCGTTGCGGACCGAGGTCCACCCCGGCCTCGACCGGCCCCAGCAGCGCGAACTCCACGACACAACATTCGCACATCCCCCTGCGGTCACGCTGCGGATCATGAACCGCTTCTGGGCCGCAGTCACCGTGTCGGAGTTCGGCACGCAGGTCACCACGCTCGCGATGCCGCTGTTCGTCCTGGTCACCCTCAACGGCTCGGCCACCGACGTCGGCCTGCTCAACGCCGCCCGCTGGGCGCCCTACCTGCTGTGCGGGCTGCTCGCGGGCGCGTTGATCGACCGCTGGCGCCGGCTGCCGGTGCTGGTGACCGCGGACCTGGGCCGTGCGCTGCTGCTGGGCACAGCCGCGCTGTTCGTCCGCGACCTGACGTTGCTCCTGGTCATCATGTTCCTCGTGGGCCTGCTGTCGCTCGGCCACGACATCGCGTCGCAGTCGTTCCTGCCGCGGCTGGTCGACCGGTCGAGGCTCCCCCAGGCCAACGCACGCCTGGCGCAGACCGGATCCGCGGCCGCCGCGACCGGTCCGCTCGTCGGCGGTGGCCTGGTCGGCGCGCTCGGTGCCCCGTTGTCGATCGTGCTGGACGCGGTGTCGTACCTGGTCTGCGGCCTGCTGCTGGCCACCCTGAAGACCGCGGAACCACCGGCGCCCGCCAAGCGCGGCACGATCCGGGAAGGCCTCGCCTGGGTCTACGGACACCCGATGCTGCGGCCGCTCGCCCTCAACACCCACGCCTGGATGATCTTCTCCGCGGCTGCTGGTGCGGTGTACGTCCCGTTCGCGTTGCGGGTGCTGGGGCTGAGCCCGTTCGAGCTCGGGGCGACGCTCGCCGCGGCCGGTGTCGGCGGGGTGCTCGGCGGTGCCGTCTCGACGACCGTCGCTGAGCGGCTCGGGCTTGGCCGCTCAGCCGTCACCGCGCGGTTCCTGCCGATCGTCGCGTTCGGACTGATCGCGGTGTCCGACGGCTGGGTGATGGCCGCAGCCGGGCAGTTCCTGTTCTGGTTCGGGATCAGCGTGGAGAGCCCGAGCACCATCGCGTTCCGGCAGGCCGTCACGCCGGACCGGTTGCAGGGGCGCATGAACGCCACCATCCGGTCGCTGAACTGGGGCATGGTCACGATCGGTGCGCCGCTGGGCGGTCTGCTCGCGGACACGGCGGGACATCGGGTGGCGCTGGGCGTCGCCACGGCCGGGTTCGCGCTCACCGCGGTGACGTTCGCGTGCTCGCGGTTCCGGTTCGCTTCAGTCCACGGTGGACTTCCGGTCGCCGCGCAGTAACCCCAGCCGGACCGCGCGGGTCGACGGTGCGCAGCAGGTCGGGCAGCACGTCTGACACGGTGTCGCGGTAGGTGGCGATGACGAGGATCCGCGCGGTGGCGAGCTCGCCCGCGAGGTGTGCCAGCAGCCGCAACGACGTGCGGTCCGCCCGGTGGAGGTCTTCGAGCACGATCAACAGGCCTGTGGTGGTGACCAGCGCGTCGGTGGCGTCGGCCCGCATGGCGAAGCGCGCGGTCGCCGAGTCCGACCGCCTGGCCGCGCGCGACCGGCACGCCGTACTCGCCGGCCATCGCCACCGCGGCCGCCGCGAGCCGCGTCTTGCCGATGCCCGCGTCGCCGCCGACCAGCACCAACCGCCCCGCGCCACCCGCCGCCGCCACGAGGCCGGCACGCAGCTCGGCCAGCTCGCGGTCACGTCCGAGGATCGGTTCCTCCACCCCAGGAGTATCGCCGCCCGGTGCGGGTTCAGTACCGATCTCCGTGCTGGCACTGATCCGCATCGCCTCCGCCTGGCCAAAACTCGAAGCCACCAGAGCATCGAGGAAGGCGAATCCCATGTACGCGCAGCTCACCTACTTCGACCGGCCCCGCGGCCCGGAACTGCTGGCCGCCGAGGACTTCGCGGCCGAGGCACGCATCAAGCCCGCCGCCGCGTCCGTGCCGGGCAACATCAGCACCTACGTGCTGCGGCGCGCCGACGGCACGGAGGTGGTCGTGTCGATCGCCGAGACCGAGCAGGCGCTCATCGACACCGGCAAGGCGATCATGAGCACCGGACTGCTGCCCGACGAGGACCCGGCGCTGCTGCCGGGCCCCGACCGGGTCGAGATCTACCCCGTCCACGTGTACTACGAGCACCCCGGAGCCCGGTCATGACCGCCTCGACGACGCTGGCCGCCGGCTTCTGGCGGGCCGACCTGACCCGGAGCACCGCGTCGTTCGACGTCGGCAACCTGGGACGGACCACGCACGGGACCGTGCCGGTCACCGGCGGGACCGTCGAGATCGGCACGGACGGCTCGCTCGCTGCCGTGCACGGCACGCTGGACCTGAGCGGGATCGACACCGGGATCCCCAAGCGGGACCTGGACCTGCGCAAGCCGAGCCTGCTCGACCTCGACCGGCACCCTTCGATGACGTTCAGGGCCACTTCCTGCTCACCCGTCGACGGCGGCTGGCAGGTGTCCGGCACGCTGTCCGCGCGGGGCACCGCCACGGAGCTGAGCGGCGTCGCCCAATTGTCCACTGTGGAGGGTGAGGTCGTGCTGACCGCGACCGCGCGGCTGGACCGCAGAACTCTCGGCATCCGCGCACCGCGGTTCCTGATCGGCCGGTACGTGGACATCACCGTCAGCGCGGTGATCGAGCGCCGGTGATCGCGACCGGTTACGTTGAGGTAACCGGCGTCGTGGTGGGACGCTCGGGGCACACCCGGCTCGAAAGGTCCCGATGAACACCGGCCCGATCGCGATCGAGGTGCGCGGCGCCCGCGTCCACAACCTCCGCTCCGTCGACGTGTCCGTCCCTTTGCGACAGCTGGTCGCCGTCGTGGGGGTCTCCGGCTCGGGGAAGTCGTCCCTGGCGCTCGGCGTGCTCTACGCCGAGGGGTCACGCCGGTACGTCGAGGCGCTCTCGACGTACACCCGCCGCCGGCTGTCGCAGGCGGCACGGGCGTCGGTCGACAGCGTGGAACACGTCCCGGCCGCACTGGTCCTGCGCCAGCGGCCGGGCGTTCCCGGTGTGCGGTCGACGTTCGGCACCTCCACGGAGCTGTTGAACGTCCTGCGCCTGCTGTTCTCCCGGCTCGGCTCGCACGTGTGCCCGAACGGCCACCGCCAGGCGCCGACCATCGATGTCGCCCTCGAACGGCCGCTGACGTGCCCGGAGTGCGGTGTTTCGTTCTCGGCTCCCGGTGCGGAGGCGATGGCGTTCAACTCCGACGGCGCCTGCCCGCGCTGCACCGGCACGGGCGTCGTCCGCGAAGTCGACGAGGCCGCGCTGGTCCCCGATCCGTCGCTGTCGATCAGCGAGGGTGCGGTCGCACCGTGGTCGATGTTCGGTCTGACGATCATGCCGCAGGTGGTGGCCGAGTTCGGGGTGCGCACCGACGTGCCGTACTCCTCTTTGACGTTGGATGAGCGCGAGATCGTCATGCACGGCCCCGCGGAGAAGCGGCGCATCACCGCGCCGTCCAAGAGCGGCAAGCTGTTCGAGCTGAACTTCACCTACCGCAACGCCCGCACCGCCGTGCTCGAAGCGTTGAACAACGCCAACAGCGAACGCGGCCTGAGCCGCGTCAACAGGTTCATCAGCACCCAGGTCTGCCCGTCGTGCCACGGCACCAGGTTGAGTGCTGAGGTCCGCTCGACGCTGGTTTCCGGCGTGAACCTCGCCGAAGCCACCGCTCTGACGCTCGACGCCTTGCTCTCGTGGGCGCCCGGCGTGATTCCCGAGTTGCCGCCGTCGATGACCCAGATGGCCACGAACATCGTGGCCGAACTGGCCTCGAACGCCCGGCGCCTGGTCGACCTCGGCCTCGGCTACCTGAGCCTCGACCGCGCCGGCTCGACCCTGTCCACCGGCGAACGGCAACGCGTCCAGCTGGCCCGCGCGGTCCGCAACCGCACCACGGGCGTGCTCTACGTGCTCGACGAACCGTCCGTCGGCCTGCATCCGTCGAATGTGGACGGTCTGCTCGGCGTCGTCCGCGACCTGCTGGCCGACGGCAACTCCGTGGTGCTGGTCGACCACGACGTCCAGGTGGTGCGCGCCGCGGACTGGATCATCGAGATCGGCCCCGGCTCCGGTTCTGACGGCGGCCGCGTCGTGACCATCGGATCCGTGCCGTCCATCGGTGCTGACCCGGCGTCGCGCATGGGCGGTTTCCTCACCGGCCGCGAACCGGTCGTGGTGCGCAAACGGGCCCGCGAGGACGAGATGTTCTCGCTGGGCCGGATTCTCCTGTCGACCGCTCCCCTGCACACCGTGCACGCATTGGATCTTTCGCTGCCGGTGGGGCGGTTGATCGCGGTCACCGGCGCGTCCGGTTCCGGCAAGACCACACTCGTCCTCGACAGCCTGGTGCCGGCGCTTTCTGTGCCTCCGCCCCACGTCCGCTCGGTGTCCGCGGGTCCGATCGCGCGCGTGAACGTCGTCGACGCCACTCCTATCGGCGTGAACGTGCGGTCTACTGTCGCGACCTACAGCGGCGTGCTCGACGATCTCCGCCGTGCGTTCGCGCAGACCCCGCAGGCTCGTGCGTTGGGGCTCGGTGCTGGCGCCTTCTCCTACAACACCGGGTCGCTGCGGTGCCCGCGGTGTGAGGGCACCGGGCAGGTGTCGCTGGACGTCCAGTTCCTGCCCGATGTCGACATCGAATGTCCCGACTGTTCGGGGTCGCGCTACGCGCCTGAGGCTTTCTCGATCCTGCGGGGTGATCTGTCGCTGCCTGCTGTGCTCGCTCTGACCGTGGCGGAGGCGGTGCATCAGGTCGGTGACCTTCGGCGGGTCGGTGCTCGGCTGCAGGCTCTCGTCGATCTCGGGCTGGGGTATCTGACGCTCGGGGAGGCGACTCCGGCGTTGTCGGGTGGGGAGGCTCAGCGGCTCAAGCTCGCGTCCGAGCTGCATCGGGATCAGGCGGACGCGTTGTTCGTGTTCGACGAGCCCAGTGTGGGGTTGCATCCGTTGGATGTGCGGGTGCTGCTGGATGTGTTGCAGAGACTGACGGACAACGGGGCCACTGTTGTGGTCATCGAGCACGATCTCGACATGATCGCCAACGCGGACTGGGTCGTGGACATGGGGCCCGGTGGCGGGGCGGCTGGAGGGCGGATCGTCGCGGCCGGGACGCCTGAGCAGGTGTGCGCTGTGGCGGAGAGCGCGACCGGGCGTTATTTGAAGGAGCACCTCGGCCGGTCTGGCTGATACTGCGCGCATGGGGATGTACGTCGCGGTCCGCGGCTGGCTGGAGTTCGACCACGAGCAGCGGCCGGAGATCGAACGGGTGCTCGCCGAATCCGAGCACGACTGCTCGGGCGGGTGGATGCTGCCGCCACGACCGTTCAACTGGACGCTCTACCTGAGCTACGGCGGTGACGTTCGGGAGCAGGCCGTGGGCTCGTTGCGCGCGCAGGTCGCCGCACTCGCCGCGCTGGAGCCCGTGGACGACGACCAGGACTGGCCGGCCGGGTTCTTAATGCTGGGCGACGAGCGGCAGCAGTCGGTCTCGTGGACCGTCCGGGACGGCCAGGTGATCGAGGAGCCCGCCCCGCCGGAGCTCCGCTGGTTCGCTGCACGTCCCTGACAACGGACAAGTGTCCGCTAACCTGGGCTCATGCCTGCTCGTCCCGACACCGGCCCCGACTTCATCGAGGCACTCGCCCGCGGCCTGGACGTGATCCGCGCGTTCCAGCCGAGGCGCCCGGTGATGGCGCTCAGCGAGGTGGCCACGGCCACCGGCCTGGCCCGGCCCACGGCGCGGCGCATCCTGCTCACCCTGACCGAGCTGGGGTACGTGCGGCAGGACGAGAGCGGCTTCGCGCTCACCCCGCGCGTCCTCGAGCTGGGCGTCGCCTACGTGCGGTCGACCGGGTTGTGGGAGGTTGCCCGCCCGCACATGGAACGGCTGTGTGCGCGCACCAACGAGTCCGTCTCGATCGCGCAGCTCGACGGGTCGGACATCGTCTACGTGGCGCGGGTGGCGGTGCCGAAGATCGTCACGCTGTCCGTGCAGATCGGCACGAAGTTCCCGGCGTTGCAGACGTCGCTCGGCAAGGTGCAGCTCGCCGCGTTGGCGCCGGCGGAGCTTGAGGCCGTGCTCGCTCAGCCGACGCGGTCGGGGCTCACGCCGAGGTGGCAGCCGGAGAAGGCCGAGCGGGACGAGGAGCTGCGGGATGTGCGGGCGCGCGGGTGGGCGTTGACCGACCAGCAGCTCGCGCCTGGCATCCGGTCGATCGCGGCGCCGTTGCGGGACGGGAACGGGGTGGTGGTGGCCGGGCTCAACGTCAACTGCCACGCGTCGGAGACCTCGATCGAGCAGATGGTCGAGCACCACCTGCCGTTGTTGCTGCAGACCGCCGGGGACATCAGCGCCGACTTCGCGAGGCTTGAAACGGTGCCGCACGTGGTCGTGGCCTGAGCGGGGTTGACGCTGGACCGGCGAAGGTTGAGGATTCAACGGACACTTGTCCGCATGCCGGTCGAGGAGGTCCCCCGATGGAGAGCATTGTCCTGAGAAATGGCACCGTCCTGACGATGGACGGCAGGCATCGAGTGCTGACCGGCCACGACGTGCTCATGAGCAAGGACCGGATCGAGGCGATCGGGCCGAACCTCGAAGTGCCGGAAGGCACCGAGGAGATCGACGCCACGAACGGCATCGTCATGCCGGGCATGATCGACACGCACCGGCACATGTGGCAGACCGCGATGCGCGGCTACGGCGCCGACTGGACCCTCACCCAGTACTTCGTCTGGTACTACCTGGAGTG
This sequence comes from Lentzea alba, assembly GCF_047445655.1. Taxonomy (GTDB): domain Bacteria; phylum Actinomycetota; class Actinomycetes; order Mycobacteriales; family Pseudonocardiaceae; genus Lentzea; species Lentzea alba_A. Next base: position 290,062 of record NZ_JAJAEG010000004.1, on the reverse strand, counting down.
GGGCAAGATCTTCCGCCCGCAGGACATCCACGCGGGCAACCTCCTCGCCGCGGCCGAAGCACTCGACGCCGGAGTCACCACGACCGTCGACTGGTCGCACGGCCTGCAGACGACCGACCACGCCGACGCCGCGGCAGACGCGCTCGAAGCGGTCCCCGGCAGGTTCGTCCTCGCCTACGGCAACATCCAGGACAGCCCCGCGAACTGGACCGCCAAGCCCGAGTTCAAGAACTTCATCAGCCGCCGCGTCAAGAACGACGACATGCTCGGCTTCCAGCTCGCGTTCGACGTCACCGGCGACCCGACGTTCCCGGAGAAGCCCGCGTTCGAAGTCGCCCGCGAGCTCGGAGTCCCCGTCACCACCCACGCGGGCGTCTGGGGCGCGACAAACGACGACGGCATCAGACTCATGCACGACAACGGGTTCATGACGCCGCAGTCGATCTACGTGCACGCCGCAACACTCTCCGAAGACTCCTACCACCGCATCGCGGCCACCGGCGGGTCGATCTCCGTGTCGACCGAGAGCGAGCAGAGCGCGGGCCAGGGCTACCCGCCCACCTGGGCGATCCGCGCGCACGGCATCCCCGTGTCGCTGTCGATGGACACCTCGGTGTGGTGGAGCGGCGACCTGTTCTCCGCGATGCGCACGACACTCGGCGCCGACCGGGCGCGCGAGCACATGGCCGCACACGCCAAGAACGACACCGTCACACACTCGTCGCTGCGAGCCGAGCACGTTGTCGAATGGGCGACGATGGGCGGCGCCAAGGCGCTCGGACGCAACGACCTCGGCAGCATCGAACCAGGCAAGAAGGCCGACATCGTCCTGCTGCGCAACGAGAACTCGCCCGCGATGTTCCCGATCCTCAACCCGTACGGACACGTGGCGTTCCAGGCCCAACGGTCCGATGTGGACACTGTGATCGTCAACGGCCGGATCGTCAAACGCGACCGCCACCTGACAAACGTTGACCTGCAAGCAATCCGCACACAGGTCGAGCAGACCGTCGAGTACCTGCAAGCGCAACTCGGCGAGGAGGCGTGGGCCAAGGGCATGAACCCGGACATCCCGGCCTCGAAGGTGCTGGACAACCCCTACACCTACACCGAGTACCGCGGCGACACCCGGACGTCCGTCTGATGGGCCCACTGGAAGGACTGCTCATCGCCGACTTCTCCCGCGTGCTCGCAGGCCCGTACGCGACGATGCTCCTCGCCGACATGGGCGCGTCGGTGGTGAAGGTCGAAGGCCCGCAAGGAGATGAGACGCGCACGTGGATGCCGCCCGTGCGCGACGACGTCTCGACCTACTACCTCGGGATCAACCGCGGCAAGCGGTCCATCGCACTGGACCTGCGCGACGAGAACGACGTCCAGCTGGCCCGCGAACTGGCGCGCAGAGCGGACGTGCTGATCGAGAACTTCAAACCCGGCGGCCTCGCCAAGTACGGACTCGACTACGCAGAAGTCAGCGCCACGAACGACAAAGTGATCTACGCGTCGATCACCGGCTTCGGCGCGGGCGAGGGCAGGCACGTCCCCGGCTACGACCTGATGGTGCAGGCGATCTCCGGCCTGATGAGCCTCACCGGTGATCCGGACGGACCGCCGTACCGCGCGGGCATCTCGGTGTTCGACGTGATGGCGGGCAACCACGCCGTGATCGGCATCCTCGCGGCGCTGCGGCACCGCGACGCCACCGGACAGGGTCAGCTCGTCGAGGTGAATCTGCTGTCGTCGGCGTTGACGGGCCTGGTGAACCACAGCTCGGCGTACGTGGCCGGTGACGTCGTGCCGTTCCGCATGGGCAACGCGCACCCCAGCGTGTTCCCCTACGAACCGCTCCCCACCGCGGACAACGACCTGATCGTGGCGGCCGCGAACGACGGCCAGTTCCGCAAGCTCTGCGAGGTGCTCGGACTGCCGGAGGTGCCGGACGACGAAAGGTTCGCCCGCAACGCCGACCGCACCCGCAACCGCGAGGAGCTGCGGCCGCTTCTGCTCGAACGCCTGCGCACCAAGGGCGCCGACGAGTGGTTCGACCTGCTCGTGAAAGCGGGCGTGCCGTGCGGGCCGATCAACACGATCGACGGCGGGTTCGCCATGGCCGAACGGTTCGGGCTCGACCCGGTCGTCGAGGTCGGGGGCGTGCCGACCACCCGGCACCCCATCCGGTTCTCGGAGACACCGGCGGTCTACCAACTGCCACCACCCGAGCTGGACGAGCACGGCGAGGAACTGCGCACGTGGCTCAAGGAGGACCTTCGTGACTGAGGCCTACGAAACCGCGCTCGGTGCGTCCACGCCCGACACGATCACGTTGCTGGGCAAGGACCTCGCCAACGACGTGATGGGCAAAGTCGGGTTCGGCGAGCTGGCGTTCTGGCTGGCGGCCCAACGCCGGCCGAGCCCTGGCGAGACGCGGTTGTTCGAGGCCGTGCTGGCCGCGCTCGCCGACCACGGGTTCACGCCGACCGCGATCGTCAGCCGCCTGACGTTCCTCTCCGCGCCCGACTCGGTGCAGGGCGCGCTGGCGGCCGGACTGCTCGGCGGCGGTTCCCGGTTCCTCGGCGTCACCGAGGACTGCGGCCGGTTCCTGCACGACGTCGTCAGCTCAGCCGGACCACAGACCGACTGGGACGCACTCGCACTGGAAACCGTCCAGAACCAAGGGAAAGCACGCATCCCCGGACTGGGGCACCACGTGCACAAGAACGGCGACCCGCGCACCGCCCGCCTGTTCGAGATCGCCGCCGAGGAGGACCTCGTCGGACCGCATCTCCAGCTCTTCGCCGCGATCGGCCGCGTGCACCCGCAGGTGCTCGGCAAAACGTTGCCGCTCAACGGCGCCGGCACGTGCGGTGCGGTGCTGGCCGACCTCGGCCTGCCGCTGGAGTTGTTGCGCGGCTTCGCCCTGCTCGCCCGGACCGCCGGGTTGATCGGCCAGCTCGCCGAGGAGCTGCGCCACCCCGTCGCCAACCGGATCTTCCTGTCCGTGGACTCGAACACGCGCTCCGTCGCGCCGCTGGAGGAGTGAGCATGCAGCTGGTCACCGAGGACAACATCACCGAGCTCGCGGTGGAACGCTGGGGCAGCGCCAAGGACCCGCGCACCGCCGAGCTGGTCACCGCGCTCGTCCGGCACCTGCACGACTTCGCCCGCGAGGTCCGGCTCACCGAGGCCGAGTGGATGGCCGCGATTCAGTGGCTGACCGCGACAGGTCAGATCAGCGACGCCAAGCGCGAGGAGTTCATCCTCGCTTCCGACGTGCTCGGCCTGAGCATGCTGGTCGTGCAGATGAACCACCGGTTCGACCCGGCCGCGACGCCCGCGACCGTGCTCGGTCCGTTCCACGTCGACGGCTCCCCCGAGCTCGGCTTCGGCGGCGACATGTCCGACGACGTGGCCGGAACTCCGCTCTACGTAACGGGAACCGTCCGCTCACTCGACGGCGCGCCGGTAGCAGCCGTGCTCGACGTGTGGCAGGCCGACGCGGACGGCGCCTACGAGGCCCAGCTGCCCGACGTCGACGAGGCGCGGTTGCGTGCCAAGTACCAGGCCCGCCCGGACGGCACGTACTGCGTGCGGACCATCGCGCCGAAGGGGTACTCGATCCCGATGGACGGCCCGGTCGGCGAGTTGATCGGCCAGACCGCGATCAGCCACTTCCGCCCGGCGCACATCCACTTCCTGGTCACCGCCGACGGATACGAACCGCTGATCACGCACCTGTTCGAGGAGGGCGCCGAGTACCTGGACAGCGACGTCGTCTTCGGCACCAAGCAGGAGCTGGTGGTGGCGTTCGAACGCCACGAGCCCGGCCCGGCCCCGGACGGCGGCACGTGCGCCGAGCCGTGGCTGGAAGCCCGCTACGACTTCGTGCTGCAGCCATGCGCGCAGCAGTAGTCGACCAGCTCGGCCGGCCACCGGCCCTGACCGACCACGCCAAACCGGCCGTCCTCGCCGAGCACGTCGTCGTCGACGTCCTGGCCGCCCCGATCACCCCGCTCGACCTGTTGTGCGCCACCGGAACCTCGTACTTCGGCACCCCGGCCACGCCGTACGTTCCCGGAGTGCAGGGCATCGGCACGGTAGGCGGCCGGACAGTCTGGTTCCCCACCGCCGCAGGGATGACCGCGGGCGACGGCAGCATGGCCGAGAAGGCGTTGACCCGCCAGGCCGATCTGGTCTTCCTCCCCGACGACGTGCCCCCGATCGCGATGGCCGCCCTGGGACTCTCCGCCGTCGCCGCACACATGGCACTGACGTGGCGTGGCGAGCTCAAGCCCGGTGAGTCCGTCATCGTCCTGGGCTGCGGCGCCGTCGGCCAGGCCGCGATCCAGCTCGCCCGTGCCGCCGGAGCCGGCCGCGTGGTCGCCGCCGCAAGGTCCAGCAAAGCGTGCGAACGCGCCACCAGAGCAGGCGCCGACGCCGTGATCGCCCTGGACACCGACGACGTCACCGAACTGTCGAAACGCTTCACCGAGGCTGCCCCTCAAGCCGATCTCGTGCTCGACCCCCTCTTCGGCCGTCCCGCCGCCGCGGCCGCCCAGGCGCTCAGACCCGGCGGACGGTGGGTGAACCTCGGCGGCTCGGCCGGCGAGACCTGTCCGGTCACGTCCTCGACCCTGCGCAGCCGCTCGCTGCGGCTCTCCGGCTACACCAACAACGAGCTCAGCACCCAGCAACGGGCGGAGGCCATCTCGACCGTCGCGCACCTCGCCGCACAGGGCGCACTCACCGTGGACCACGAGGTCGTGCCACTAGCTGACGTCGCCGACGCCTGGCGCCGTCAGTCCGAAGGCAGCACCAACGGGCGGATCGTGCTCACGCCCTAGCCCGACGGAGCCGTTCGGAGGCCTGCGATCGAACCGCTTCGATGGACACCGGCCGGTCTCCGTGCAGCGCTTCCCAACGGGCGTTGTGCGCCGCCGCCCACAGGCTGGCGGCCCACGCGACCTCGACCTCCTCCGCGGTGAACGCGTGCCCACGAAGTTCCTGGTAGACCGCGAGAAACGCCTCCGAACTCCCGACCGGAGCCAGCGTCGGCGGCGAAGCACTGGAGAACGCCCCGCTCGCCGCACCCACCAGCGCCGCCTCGGGCTGCCACGCCAGGCTGTCCCAGTCGTGCACCGCCCACACCTCCCCGTCCTGCCAACGGAGGTTCTGCGCCTCGAAGTCGGCATGGCCCAGCACGCACGGCAGATCGGCCGCGAGCAGCCGCTTGCGGGCCCGTTCGGCGGTGTCGACGACGAACGCCGGAACGACGCTCTGGTCACGCGAGTCGAGGAAGCCGATCGCCGGCCACGGCCCGGAATCCGTGTGGTCCCACCGCGACCAGCGCGGGTTCGGCAGCGGCGGCGCGACGCTCACGTCGACGAGCTCGGCCATCAGCCGGGCGAACACAGCGGCGTAGCGCTCAGCGATGTCCGGAGTGTCACCGCGCAGCAGTTCGCCGCCTGGCAACGACTCCTCGGCGTGCACGGCCAGCGCGCCGACCGCGACCACAGGCGTGATCGGCCGTGCACACGGAAACCCGCGCGAGGCCAGGCGGGCCTGGGCGGTGAGACACGACTCGGCACGGCCGTCGTCCTCCCGCACCTTCACCACGACGTCGCGCCCGCCAGCGAGCCGCAGCCCGAAGACCTGCGAGATCGACAGCCGCTCGAACAGCACGGCGATCGGCACCGCCCCCAGCCGGTCCGCGCACCAGCCCGGCAGCCACTCCGGCAACTCCTCCACGACCGAACACTGTGCCAGGTTCACTCCCTGCTGGTGACCAGGGAAACCGGCCGCTCCCGCGTCGCAAGGGCGGCGGTGATCCCACTCGTCAGCGCCACCACGGCCACGGCGCCGGCCGCGACGATCGCCAAAAGCGTCCACGGCACGTACACCACCGTCACACCGATCGCCTTGTGCACGGCGCCGCCGATACCGACCAGACCCGCGCCCGCCACCACACACCCCAGCACCAGGCCGATGAACGCGACCACGACAGCCTCCACCACGGCTGTCCGGACCGCCTGGGGCCTCGTCAGGCCCGTCACCCTGGAGACAGCGAACTCCCGCCGGCGTTCGGCTCCGGCGATGACCACCGAGTTCACCACCGCCATCAACGCGTACAGCCCGGCCAGGCCCATCAGCACGGTCAGGATCTTCACGTTGCCGTCCTGGGCCTGCTCCGCCCGCGCCGTCGCCCAGGCGGAGACCGTCCGGACGTCCGGAAACCCCGCCCGCACGATCCGCTGAGCCACCGCCGCCGGATCCTGGCCCGGCGCCACCTGGACGACGGTCTCGGTCGGCGCCCCGGCCCACACCGAACGCGGCAACGCCTGGCGCGGAACAAGAAAACTGTCCCCCGTTTCGAGGGTCTCGGGCAGCCCACCGACGACGGTCAACGGCACCGGATGACCGACGTCGGCCATGAGCACCTGACCGACGGCGATTCGTTCGGAGTGCGTCGCCGGGCCGGTGAACACGGTGTTCCCGGTCAGCGCAGCCAGGTCCCCCACAGCCGGAGGCAGGTTGTGCGTGCGCGCGTAGTCGGTCGCGTCCACCGCGATGATCCCGGCGAAAACGGTCCTCTTCCGCACGGTGATGGCGATGTCCACCAGGTTCTGCCTGGACGCCACCGCAACACCCTCCACAGTGGACAGAAGTTCCGCCTGCTCGCCCGTCGAGGTCACCACCAGGTGGGCGTTCACCGAGCGCTTCGCTTCTTCACCACCCGCCGCGGCGAGCGAGCCGAAGGTGCCCGCCAAGCCCAGCAACAGGGCGACCAGCACGATCAACGGCGAGGCGGTGGCGGCACTGCGCCGCACGCCGTCCCGCAGGTTCGCCCGCACCAGGCCCGCCAGGGTGTTGCCGGGTACCAGAATCCCGAACAGCCAGGCGGTGAACGGCACGACCAGCGGGCTCAGCAGACTCGTCGCGACCGCGCCGAACATCGAGATGCCCAGGGCCGCCATCATCGCACCGATCAGGTTGGCGCCCTGCGCCCACACCACCATCGCGGCGGTGCAGGCCGCGAAACCCAGGCCGAACAGCCACCGCGACGCGTTCATCACCCTGGCGGCCTTTCCGGTCTCCCGCAACGCTTCCAGCGGCCGGATGCGCGCCGCCCGCAGCGACGCGGTGAAGACCCCCGTCAACGCCACACCGATGCCGGCGACCCCGGCGACGATCACCGCCCACAGCCGCCACGGCGCTGTGAAGCCGTCCGGCAGCAGACCGATCTCGATGAGCAGCCAGGTCTGCGCGTACTTCGCGATCACCCCGAACGGCACACCCAGCGCGGATCCGACCACGCCCAGCAGGAGGGACTCGGAGAGCAGCAACGCCCGCAGCTGCGCCCGGCTTCCCCCGGTGAGCCGAAGCAGCGCCAGGTCACGACGACGTTGAGCAACAGTGAAGCCGAACGTGGAACTCACGATGAAGACGGCGAGGAACATGGCCAGGAACGCGGTCATGCCCATGACCGTCGCGGCACCCACGAACCCCTCGCGAATCCTGCTCTCGTCCTGACGGGACAGGCCCGCTGGGATCCGCGGATCGCCCGTGGCCGCCAGGACCAGCATCGAAGCCTGCACCAGGGCGACACCCACGGCCACGCTGAGGACGGCGCCGACGAACAGCTCCCACCGCTCGCGGAACGTGCTGAACGACATCTGGAACACGGCTCAGCTCTCCAGCTTCGCGAGGCGCTCGGCCACGTCGTGCACGGTCGGGCGGTCGAGGCGGTCCACGAGCCGGCCGTCGGCCAGGAAGATCACCGAGTCGGCGCCGGCCGCCACCGCGGGGTCGTGCGTCACCATCACGATGGTCTGGCCGGCCGTCCGCACCATGTGCCGCAACAACCCCAGGACCGTCCTGGCCGAGCCGGAGTCCAGGGCACCGGTGGGTTCGTCGGCGAACAGCACGGCCGGGCGGGAGATCATCGCGCGGGCGATGGCGACGCGCTGCTGCTGGCCGCCGGACAGTTCGCGGGGGCGGTGGCCGCCGCGGTCGGCGAGTCCGACGGCGGCCAGGACCTCGCGGACGTCGTTCCTGGACACCCTGACCCCGGCCAGCTTCGCCGGGAAAGCGACGTTCTGCTCGGCGGTCAGCGAGCTGATCAGGTTGAAGTTCTGGAACACGAAGCCGACGGTGCGGCGGCGCAGTTCGGTGAGCACGCTGTCCGGCGCGGTCGTGATGTCGCGGCCGGCGAGCACGACACGGCCGCTCGTGACCTGGTCCAGTCCGGCGGCGCAGTGCAGCAACGTGGACTTGCCGGAGCCCGACGGGCCCATGATCGCGGTCCAGGTGCCGTGCGGGCAGCTGAGGCTGACGTCGTCGAGCGCGGCCACGCCGGTGCTCTTCGGTCCGTGGAAACGGGTGACCTGATGCAGTTCCAGTGCTGATCTCATGGCGGGGCAAGCCAACCGCGTGCCGACCGCGGGCGTCACTGCTCAAAACTCCCGAATCCGGGGTAGCAGAACCTCTACCTCCCGACGCCTTCACTACGGTGGACGGCATGGGGGTGCGCACGATCTGGGAGTCGGTCGGTCTTCGCCGGTTCCTGCTGACCTGGTGGCCGTGGCGCGGTTTGTCGTACGTGCTGAGCACTTTGCTCGTGTCGGGGCTGGCCGGCGTTCTGCTGGCTGTGCTGTCGCTGCCCTGGTGGTACCTGTTCACCCGGCCGGTCGTGCTGGGCGAGTTCGTGCTGGTGGGGCTGGCAGGGCTGGTGCTGCTCGGCACGGGAGGTCCGCTGGCGGCGCTGGTGGTGGCCGCTGTGGAACGGCTGCGGTTGCGGTTGATCGACGCGGATCCGGTGCGGGCGCCGCGCATTCCGTTGCGCCACCGGTACACCTCACCGGCGACGTGGCGGGAAGTCTCCTATCTGGTCGTGGTGACGGTGGCGGCGCTGCCGAGCACGGCACTGTTCCTCGCCCTGGTCACGGTCGGTGCGCTGATCGTCAGCCCGCTCGTGGTCGCGCCGGGAAGACCCCTCGCACTCGGCCTCGGGCAGGCGAGCACAGTCGCGGAGGCCCTGCCGTACTCGCTGGCCGGCCTGGCGCTGTTCCCGGTGCTGCTGTACCTGTTCGCGGGGCTGGCCGGGCTGCACGGAGCGGCCGCCAGAGGGTTGCTGCGCGGACCGTCCGATCTGCGAGTCCAGCTGGTCGAGGTCTCGCAGTCGCGGGAACGCCTGGTCAACGCTTTCGACGCGGAACGGCGGCGGATCGAGCGGGACCTGCACGACGGCGCGCAGCAACGGCTCGTCGCGCTCATCCTGCAGCTGGGACTGGCGAAGCTGGAGGTGCCACCGGACTCCCCCGGCGCCGCGTCCGTGGCCACCGCGCACGATCAGGCCAAGCAGCTGCTGACGGAGCTGCGGGAGTTCATCCACGGGATCCACCCGCAGGCGCTGTCGGACCTGGGACTGCCGAGCGCGCTGGACGACCTCGCGGACCGGTCGCCGACACCCGTGACCGTGTCGTGCATTGTCCCGGAGCGACTGTCCGGTGTGGTCGAAGGCGCGGGGTACTTCGTGGTCGCCGAGGCGTTGAGCAACGCCTCCAAGCACAGCGGTGCCACCGAGATCCAGGTCTCGGCCGAGGTCCGGCACGCCACCCTCACCGTGGAGATCACCGACAACGGTCGTGGCGGCGCGGACGCGGACCGGGGCACCGGACTCACCGGCCTGGCCGACCGCGCGGCGGCCCTCGGCGGCACCCTGTCGCTCTCCAGCCCCGTCGGCGGGCCCACCACCGTACGAGCGGAGTTCCCATGCCGTTGATCCGTACGGTTCTCGCAGAGGACAACACCCTGCTGCGGGAAGGGCTCGCGGCGTTGCTCGACCGCTTCGGTTTCCAGGTGGTGGCGGCGGTCGGGGACGCGGACGCGTTGGTCGCCGCGGTTGCTGAACACACGCCGGATCTCGTGGTCACCGACATCCGGATGCCGCCGGGATTCTCCGACGAGGGTCTGCGGGCCACTGTGCGGTTGCGAGAGGACCGGCCGGAGCTGCGCGTCGTGGTGCTGAGCCAGTACGTGGAGACGTCCTACGCCGCTGCCCTGCTGGATTCCGGTGGTGGCGTCGGCTATCTGCTGAAGGACAGGGTCGGTGAGGTGCGGGAGTTCGTCGAGGTCCTGCACCGCGTAGCGGCCGGCGAGACGGTCATCGACCCGGAGGTGGTGCGGAAACTGCTGAAGCGCACCCCGCTGGCTGCGCTGACCAACCGCGAGCGCGAGGTGCTCGGGCTGGTCGCGGAGGGCTACTCCAACGCCGGCATCGCCGCGAAGCTGGTGGTGTCCGAGGCCGCGGTGAACAAGCACGTCGGCAACATCTTCACCAAACTCGGCTTCACGCCGGGTGAAGACCGCAACCGGCGGGTGCTCGCGACGCTCACCTACCTTCAGGCGGGTTGGAAGAGCTCGATCGGGTTGCCGGACGGGTCGTCGAGCACGACCTGCTGACCACCGGGCCCCTTCACGATGTCGCTGCGGAACCGAACTCCCTGCAAGCGGGCCACTTCGGCCTCGATGTCGGTGACGATCAGGTGGATGCGGTTCCAGCCGCCAGGACTGGGCGTGGTGCCGTCGGGCATCGAGCGGCCAGCCGAGCTGGTCGGGCCGCTCAGCAGCAGGCGCAGGTTGCCGCGCACCACGTCCGCGAACGCCGGGGCGAAGTTCGTGCGGACGGTGAAGCCGAAGTGCTTGGTGTAGAAGGCGAGCGACTCCTCGACGTCGTCCACGAGGTAGCGCACGCTGACGAGGCTGGCCAGATCTGCGGTCATGTCAGGCCTCCTTGGGGAGGTAGCGGATGCGGCTGTCCAGTTCTGCCGCGACGGTTCGGAACGAGCTCAGGTTGTCGGGTTCGGGCAGGCTCCAGTGGACCAGGCGCGGTGGGCCGGGGAACGCGGGCAGGACCTCGCGCACCCGGTCGCACAGGCTGATCACCAGGTCGAACCTGTTGTGGTGCACGGTGTCCAGGTGCGTCGGCTGGTGCTCGAGCGTGATGCCGTACTCGGCCATCACGCGGACGGCGTTGGGGTGCAGGGGTTTCGGGTGGCTGCCGGCGCTGGTCACGTCCCCTTTCGTCCGATGCCTGAGCAGCGCCTCGGCCATCGGGGAACGGCCGCTGTTGCCGGTGCACAGGAACAGCACCCGGCGCGATGTTTCGGTCGGTGTGATCGGGTTTCGGTGGAGTGCCGCTTCGGACCACGCCTGCGCGCACCGTTCCTGGTCGAGGTGGTAGTAGGTGTCACGGCCGTCGAAGCTGCTCCTGCGGGCGATCACCAGGCCGGCGTCGCGGAGTTGCCGCAGGTGGTAGGAGACCAGGTTCTGCGGCTGGTCGACGGCGGCCACCAGCTCGCGCACCCGGCGGTCACCTTCGGCGAGCTCCTGCGCCAGCTGCCAGCGGAGCGGGTCGGCCAGCAGCCGGATGTACAGCGGCACCGACATGGCCCCGACGATACATCAATCGCCATTGATGGACCATTTAAATTAATCATCCGTTGCTTTCGGAAATGGTATTCGATTTAACATCCCGTTAGCGTCCGAACCATGCGAATCACTTTCCAGGGCTATCTGCGTGCTGTCCGCATTCCCGCGTTCCGGAGGTTCTGGCTCGGGATGATGGTGTCGCGGTGCGGCAGCGCGTTCACCGTGGTGGCGTTGTCGTGGCTGGTCCTGGACCTGGCCGGGCCGCGCGAACTGGGGCTGGTGCTGCTGTGTTCGGGGTTGCCGATTCTGGTGTGCGGACCGATCGCCGGACGGCTGCTGGACCGCTACCCGGTGCGACTGCTGCTCGGCTGGGACAACGCTTTGCGCGGCCTGTTCATCGCAGTGCTACCGGTGCTCGGGCAGTTCGGACGGCTGCACGTCGCGCACATCTGCGTGGTGGCGGCGGCGAGCGCGGCACTCGCGGCGATGAGCGAGGTGGCGGAGGGGGTGCTGGTGCCCCGGCTCGTCGAGGACGGCGACCTGGAGTCGGCCAACTCCCTGCTCTCGGTGAACTGGGAGCTGGCGTACGTGGCCGGACCGCCGGCCGCCGGGTTCCTGGTCGGCACGGCCGGAGTCGACGCGGCGCTGCTGGTCGACGCGGCCAGTTTCGCGGTGATGAGCTGGTTGTGCTTCCGGTTGCCCGATCTTCGCGTGCCCGCCCGGCCGGAACGCCGCCCGGCATTCGCACTGTTGGCGCGGTATCGACCGGCCGTGGTGCTCACGTTGTGCGCCATGGGTTTCCTATTCCTGAGTGGCGCGACCGACCTGCTGTACCCGGTGTACGCGCGCAACGTTCTGCACGACGGCGCGTTGGCGTTCGGAGTGTTGCTCGGAGCCGCTGGGGCAGGTGGGTTGTGCGGAGTCCTCTTCGGACTGCCGATGTTCCTCCGGCTGCCGCAACGGGTGCGACTCCCGTTCGTGATCGCGGCGGGGGCGCCGGCCTTGGCGGCACTGGTGTTCACGGAGGTGTTGCCGGTCGCCGCCGTGCTCGTGGCGGTGTCGTCGTTCCTGTGGGGGCCGTATTACGCGATCGAACGCTCGATGTTCCAGCGCGCTGTTCCCGACGACGTGCGAGGGCAGGTCACCGGCGCGCGTGCCGCGATGACCTCACCGGGCTATCCCCTCGGCAGCGCTGCGGGCGGCCTCCTGCTCACGGGATCCACGGCCATCGCAGTGGTCGTGCTCGCGGCGGCCTACGTGGTGCTGGCCGCTGTTCCACTTCGGATGTTGTCAACATCTGGATGACCTGAATATCCTGGCCAGCGTGGCTACGAGGCACTTGTACGTGGTGCGGCACGGTGCGGCGGACGCGTTCGGTGAGCTCACCGACGTCGGGCGCAGGCAGTCGGAACTGCTCGGCGAACGCCTGGCCGCGTTGCCGATCGACACCGTTTGGCACTCACCGCTGCCCAGAGCGGTTCGGTGCGCACAGATCGTGGGTGAGCGGGCGGGCGTCGCGGTGCGGGAAGCTGCCGAGCTGGTAGACCACGTGCCGCACGTTCCGGACGACATTCCTCCCGCGTGGGCCGGGTTCTTCGACGGGTACGACGCGTCGGAAGCTGCAGCCGGTGCACGCATCGCGGATGCGTTGATCGCCAGGTTCGCCCGTCCTGCCGACGTCGAGACCCACGAGGTCCTGGTGACGCACGCCTACCCGGTGGCTTGGCTGGTGCGGCACGCGTTGGACGCGCCGCCCGCCAGGTGGTTGGGGTTGAGTTGCGGAAACACCGCGCTGACGGCGATCGAGTATCGCGTTGGCCTGGCGCCGACGTTGTTGGTGTACAACGACATGAGCCATCTACCGGCCGAGTTGCGCTGGACTGGTTTCGGGCCCGGGGTGCGGCCCTAGCGGCGCAGGACGGCGTGGGCCGCGCTGAGACGTTCGGCTTCGTCACGTGGCGTGTGGTCGCCCGAGACGTCATCGGCCCAAGCGAGCAACCGGTCCAAGTGGGCGTCGACCGCGGTGGTGGTGGCAGGGACGGCGCCGAGCGCCACCTCGCCCGTGGTCCCGTCGATGGTGATGAGGGTGCCCCCGTCGACGGTGACAGCGGCGCTTTCGCCGGTGAGACCGTTGCCCCCTACGACGACGGCGCTTTCCCCGACGATCAAGCCGCCAACCCCGACGACTGCCGGCTTTCCCATCGCTCGCGCCACCACGGCGGCATGGCTGGCGGGGCCACCCCGGGCCGTCACAATGCCCGCAGCCGCAGCGAGACCGCGCATGTCGTGCGGCGAAGTCTCCGGACGCACCAGGATCACGGGCCCGTCCGCGGCCATCTCCACCGCCAGGTCCGCGGTGGTCGCCACCCGGCCGGTCGCAACACCAGGACATGCACCGAGCCCGCGAGCCAAGACCTTCTCGGCGGCCATCCGCGGCGTGTGCACGAGATGCCTCGGTGAGACCCGCAGAAGTGCTTCGACCCGCGAGAGTGTGCCCTCGTCGGCCAGTTCCGCGGCCACCCGGACCGCGGCGGCACCGACGAACCGGCCGGGCCGCACCTGGAGCAGCCACAGTTCGCCGCTCTCATAGGTGAACTCGACGTAGCACGCGTCCCGGTAGTGCGCCTCGATCCTGCTCAACGCGTCGAGCAGTCCGGCCCACACCGCAGGCTCGCGATCGGCGAGTTCTCCCAGCGGCAAGGTCTGCGAGTTGCCGGAGACGACGGCGTCGCCTTGATGTCCAAAAAGGACTTCGCCGAACGGGACCGCGGCGCCGGTGTTGGGATCGCGGCTGAACGCGACGCCGGTACCGCTGTGGTCATCGCGATCGCCGCGGACCATCGACTGGATGATCACGGCGGTACCGAGGTCGTGCGGGATGTCGTGGAGTTCGCGGTAGGTGCGGGCGCGCGGCGTGTTCCAGGACGAGAACACGGCCGACACCACCGGCTCCAGTTGCCCGGTCACGTTGAGGACCGTGTCCATCATGCCCGGCATCGAAACGCTTGCACCGGAACGAACCGACACCGCTCCCCCGAGGTCGATCTTGCCGAGCTCGTCCGCGAGTCCGTCGGGAAAACCCCCGTCCCGCAGGAACTCCCGGCACGCCTCGGTCGTGACGACGAACCCCGCGGGCACCGGCAACCCGAGCCGATGCAGGAGCACGAGCCCGTGCGCCTTGCCGCCGATCGTCTCCGCGGTCGCGTCCAGCGAGGCGGACAGCCGCCGGATCCACCTCACCGCGGGATCCCGAGCGTGGCGAGCAGATCCTCGTGCAGCTCCGCCCAGACTGCGTGGTACGAACCGATCTCGTCGGCCAGGTACGCCAACTCTCCCGCTGCGACACGTCGAAGCGCTTCGCCGAGTCGGACCCCGTAACGCCCGAACCGAGGCTGAGCCGCCGCGAGCTCACCGAGAACGACGGCCGCGCGTTGATGGAAGTCGGCGAAGCGGTTCAACACCCGGTCGTCATAGGCCTGGTCGCGGTGGTCGTTGATCGTCGTGACGCCGTCGACGGACCGGAGCTGCCGGGCCGTGCAGAGGTCGAGCAGTTCCGGGTTGAGCTCCATGAAACCCTTGAACGCCACGGTGATCGCAGGCCGTGCCCCAACCGAGTCCAGCTCATCCGTGATCAGCTCGACGTCCGCGGCCCGACCGGCGTCCGTCAGCCCCCACCCACCGAACTCACCGGACAGGTGCGTGACGAGCCCGTCGACCGCGAGATCGATCAACTCGGACTCCACCTCGGACTCGCTCAACCCGGTCGCGCCGGCGACCCGCCCAGCGCCCGCGAACCCGATGCACCGCAACGTGTGCAGCACCACGAGCCTCATCTCGCGACCGCCGCCGCGTGCCCGGCACCGCGACCCGCGGCACGGGCAACGATCACACCACCCCGCACGCGCACCGCGGCCTCGGTCTCGTCGCCGGGATCCGCGACCCCGAGCGCGGCAGCCACCACGGCACGGTCGTCGAGCACCAGCCGCAACAACGGCAACGTGCACACCCGCCGCAGACAGCCCGTCAGATCCGCCACCCGCAACCGCACAAGCGCACTGGTCTCGGCCGGATCGCTCGCGACAACGACCACCGTCACCTGTTCGCCGGGCCCAGCAGTCCGAACGGCTTCCTCGGCCGCACCAAGACGACCGGCCCCCAGCACCACGATCACCCCGTCGGCGCCGAGGTCGGCAGGCGCCCCGCTGATCTGGTCCACGAGGTCCCCAGGCGGCTCGAACGCCTCCGCGCACGACACAGCCGGCTTGACGAACTGCAGGTGCGGCGGCGCCCAGGTGTCGGCGAGATCGATCCCGGCCAGCTGCTCACACGCGAGCGCCACGTCGAACGGATCACCCGCTCCCGGCGCGATCTCGGCCGAGTGCCCCGCACCGTCCAGCAACGTCAGCACGAGCGAGGCCAACCGCACCCGCCTGTCTCCCGGGGATTCCAGCGCGAGGCCGAGCAGCAGCGCCTCAAGCCGGGCGACCTGTGCCAGCACCGTTCGCCCATGATCGTCGAGAACGCCGTCCAACGACCGCAACTGCAGCCGCCCCGCCGCCGCGGAATCACCCACCAGCGGCAGCCGTTCGAGCCAGACCCTGGCGAACGCACCCAGCACATCGCCCGGCGCCTCCGCGGTCGGACCGCTCTCGACCAGGTCGGTCAACACCGCCAGGTACAGCGCCCGCTTGCTGGGGAAGTTCGAGTACACCGCTCCGCGCGTGAGCTCGGCGCGCCCAGCGATCCGGTCCACCTTCGCCGACGCGTACCCGTGCTCCGTGAACTCGTCCCGCGCCGCCACCAGCACGGACGCACGCGTGCGCTCCTGCTGCTGCACCCGAGTCAGCCGAACCATCGCCACCTCATCTCGCCGCCGCGAGAATACTCACGACATCCAGATGATAACAACATCCGAGTCTGGCGAACGGGTGACCTACCTCAAGCCTTGGTAAAGGAGCGGGAATGACGTAGGTCACACCCCCTAGCCTCGAATCATGAGACTGCTGCTGTGGTTCGCGCTGGCGTGCATGTGCGCGCTCAGCGGTGATCACGTGCTCGCGGTCACCACGGCGATGCTTCTCGTCGCCTGCGCAACGGACCGCGTCCGCCCTTGACGCGGCTAACGGAGCCGGAACCCGCCACGAAACCAAGGTCATGAGCCGACACTGGTGGCGATCGTTCGCGGCGACCGACGCGGTGGCGTCCATCCTGCTGGGCGCCGTGGTGGGCGCGGCGACGAACATCCTGACCGGCGACAACCCCACCACGGCCATGGCCGTCGCACTGGCGGTAGCCCTGCTCGCCTTGGCAGTACTGGCTTTGCGGCGCGTCCGAAGCGACCTGCAAGCGGCCCGAGCCGCCCGAAGACGAGTGTTGATCCCGCTCCTCGGCGGCCCGCCGCCACCACCGCCCGGCACCAGCTCCGAACCGACGAACCTGATCGAATGGCTGTCCGCCAAGAACACTCCGACGCGGATGTGGGGCCGCAGCAAGGTTCTCACCGAGCTGACCGACTGGTGCCTGGACGACTCGCCGGGCCTCAGCGTCACGGCGTTGATCGGCGACGCCGCAGTGGGCAAGACCCGTCTCGTCGTGGAACTCGCCCGCAAGCTGCCGGACAACTGGTACACGGGCCGCGCCATCACGGCGGTCGGCGTCGCGGAAGCCGTGGAAGCGTGCGGAGATCCGTGCCTGGTGCTCGTGGACGACGCCGACCTGGCCGATCATCTCGCCGCGCTCGTCATGGCTCTGGCACCGACGACCGTTCCCGTACGGCTCGTCCTCTGCTCTCGCTCCCCCACGGCCTGGCGGCCACAGCTTCCCGAGGAACTGCGGCACGTCCTCACCTCGTCCTCGACCATCCACCTGACGCAGGTCGGCGACGTGAGCGACCTCCACCGCTGGTACTGGGACGCGGTGCGGGCGTACGCGGAAGCCTGGAAGGTGCCGGCGCCGCCCGAAACCCGCGGCCCTGTCGGCGGCCTCGCGGACGCCATCGGCGTGATCCAGATTCGTGCCCTGCTCACCGTCCTCGGGCACACGACCGGCCCGGCACTCAGCGACCTCCTGGAAGTCCTGTGGCAGGAGACCGCGAACCGGTGGTCGGCCGACACCAGACTGCCGGCAACGGTACGAAGCCCCGCCGCCCTGGCCGAAATCGTTGCGGCACAAGTCCTTCAACCCGCCGCCACCGTGCCGGAGTCAGCCGAGTCGTTGCGCAGGCTGCCGCGATTCGCCAGCACGGACACAGCGGTGCTGAGCGCCATCGCGGAATGGACCCACGACCGCCTGCCCAAGACCTGCGGTGGCTACCTGGACCTGCATCCGCAACTGCTCGCGGAACACCTGCTCAGGACGACGGTCTCCCGTGTTCCGGCGCTCATCGACGTCGGCGCCGGCGAGGCGAGGCGCCTCGGCACGCTCATCGCCAGGATGGTGCGCAACCCGGAAAACCTCACCATGGTCGAACCAGTGCTGAAGGCGAACCCGGCGCACGCCGCTGAGATCGTCACGGCGGTGTTCGAGCACGCGCCGTACTCACACGAGCTCGACAGCGCGCTGGTCACCGCGGGCTCCGCCCTGACTTCACTCACCATCCCGCACCCGTACGTGCAATGTCGCTGCGCACAGCTGAAATCGATCGTCAACGAGATGCGCGAACACAGCCCCGGCACCGAGGAACTCGCCGTCCTCGTCTCAGAGCTCGCGGAAAGACTTCAGGAAGCCGGCAACTTGACTGAAGCCGTGGCACACCAGGACGAAACGGTGAGGATCGCCCGCGCCCTCGCGACGAATGACCCGTCGTTGCGAAATCGCCAGCTGCTCGCCCTCCAGCTCCAAAGACACTGCGCGCTCCTGACCAGAACCACGAAATCCGCGGGCCTGTTGACCCTCATCGACGAAGCCGAGGCCCGGACTCGCGACGTGCTTCCGGAGACGCCGGAATTCAGGCTGAACCTCGTTGACGTGATTTCCGCGCGCGCCTTCACCCTGAGAGAACTCGGCCGGTTCGCCGAAGCGTTCACCCAGGACACCACCCTGCTCGAACTGACGATCGCCTACGTCCACGACAACCAGGACGACGCTGACGGCTACCGCAGGGTCGCGAACACGTACTCCGGCGGCGCGAGCACCCTGCGCAACCTCGACAGAATTCCCGAAGCCGCGGTGTGGGCGCTGAAGGCGGTCGACATCTTCCGGTTTCTCCACGGAACCGACATCGAGAAGTACAACATCGACCTGGTCATCAGCCTGCTCAACCTCAACAACGCGTTGACAGCCCTGGAGAAGTACCAGGAGGCGCTCGATGCAGCGGACGAGGCACTGATGTTGCTCGGACTCCCCTTCCACACGAACACCGTCGAATACGCCGACAACCTGGCGACGACACTCGGCAACAGGGCCTTCAGCCTCCGCCACCTCGGCCGGCACGCCGAAGCGCTGCAGTCAGCAAACGACGCGCTCGCAGTGCTGAGGAAACTCCACCCCAGGTATCCCGACACCTTTCTCGGCAACCTGGCACGCGCCCTGCAAACTCGCGCGATCGTGTTGCGCCACCTCGACCGGCACGAGGAGTCGCTCTGGTCGTCCACCGAAGCGTTGACCATGCTCACACCGGCGATCACCAAAAGACCGGAGCTGTACACCCTCTACCTGGCAGAGATTCTCCACACTCACGCCGTGACGATGTCGAAGACCGCACCGGGCCAGGGGGCGATGAGCGTCCTCACGGCAAGCCTGGACCTGCTGCGCGGACTCCCCGCCGACAGTGAGCGGATCACGACGAAGGTCAGTGAAGTCGAGGAGATCCTGACCCGCCTCACCCGCTGACACTGCTCCCCGCAGGTAAATCTCGTACCGGGACCTCCCGCACCGCTTCACAACTGAAACGTGTTCTAGTTATGCTGCGTGGCATGATCGCCACAGTGGTGTGGGGCACGGGAAACGTAGGTCGCGCCGCGATCCGGGCCGTCGAGGCCCATCCGGGGCTGAAGCTGGCCGGGGTGATCGTCAACAACCCCGAGAAGGTCGGCAGGGACGCGGGCGATCTCGCCGGCCTGAGCCACGAACTCGGGATCGCTGCGACCAATGACGTCGACGCGGTGCTGGCCGCGAGTCCGGGTGCCGTGATGTACGCGGCCTCCGGTGACATTCGGCCGGACGACGCGCTCGCCGACATCACCAAGGCGATCCGGGCCGGGGCGGTGGTCGTCACGCCGTCGCTGTACGCGCTCTACGACCATCGCAGCGCGCCGGAAGAGCTACGGGAACCGGTTCTAGCCGCGATCAAAGAAGGCGGCGGGTCGCTGTTCGTCTCCGGTGTGGATCCGGGCTGGGGCAACGACGTGCTCCCGATGCTCATCAGCGGGCTCGGCAGCGAGATCGACGCCGTGCGCTGCCAGGAGATCTTCGACTACTCCACCTACGACCAGCCCGACGCGGTGCGGTGGCTGATCGGCTTCGGACAGCCGCTCGACTACCAGGCGCCGATGCTCATGCCGACTGTGCCGACCATGGTGTGGGGCGGGCAGATCCGGTTGATGGCCAGGGCCTTGGGCGTCGAGGTCGAGGAGATCCGCGAGACCGTCGACCGGCGTGCGCTCGACGAAACAGTCCAGACGCGGACCATGGGCGAGTTCGAGAAGGGCACGCAGGGCGCGATCCGGTTCGAGGTGCAGGGCATCGTCAACGGCGAGCCGCTCATCGTCATCGAGCACGTCACGCGCATCCACGCGTCGTGCGCCACGGACTGGCCGATGCCGCCGTCGGGCGACGGCGCGCACAAGGTGATCATCGAGGGGCGCCCGCGCATCGAGGTCTCGGTGGAGGCCACCGACGAGGGCGAGAACCGGGCCGCCGGCGGCAACGCCACTGCGGTCGGGCGTCTGGTGAACGCGATCGACTGGCTGGTCGAGGCGGAGTCCGGACTCTACGACGCGCTCGACGTCCCGTTGCGACCCGCCGCCGGCAAGCTGGGAAGGACACCGCGATGAACCTCGACATCCCCGAGGGCAAGGACCCGATCGCGTACGTGTGGGGCGAGATGGTGCCCGGGATCGGGGTCGCCGCGGCGAACTTCTCGCTCGCCGTCTACCAGCACACCACGTTGGGCCTGCGCGAGTTCGAGGCCGCGCGGCTGCGGATCGCGCAGATCAACGGGTGCATGTTCTGCCTGGACTGGCGGACCGAACGGGACGGGCAGAAGGTCGAGGACGGGTTCCTCGACGCGGTGACCCAGTGGCGCACCACCGACGCCTTCGACGACCGCACGAGGCTGGCCGCGGAGTACGCCGAGCGGTACGCACTGGATCACCACAGCATCGACGACGAGTTCTGGTCGAGGATGAGCGAGCACTACAGCCAGGTCGAGATCGCGGAACTGAGCATGAGCATCGGTTCCTGGCTGGCGTTCGGCAGGCTCAACCGCGTGCTGGGACTGGACGCGATGTGCGTGCTGCCGAGCTTCACAGATCGGTAGCGATGATCTTCTCGATGTTGCGCTCGGCCAGAGCGGTGATGGTGACGAACGGGTTCACGGTCGTGTTGCCGGGAATCAGCGCGCCGTCCATCACGTACAGACCCGGATACCCGTGCAGGCGGCCGTAGTTGTCGGTGGCCTTGTTCAGGATCGCGCCGCCGAGCGGGTGGTAGGTCAGGTGGTCTCCCCAGATCTTGTAGATGCCGAAGAGATCCGTGCGGTAGATCGTGCCCTCCTTCGCGTTGATCTTGTCGAAGATGGTCTTGGCCGCGTTGATGGACGTCTGCTTCCAGGCGGTCTGCCAGCTCAGGTCGACCCGCCCGGCCCCGGCGTTCCAGGAGAACTCCGCACGCTGAGAGGTCTTCGTGATGGACAGGTAGAACGACGCGTACGTCTCGATCCCGGTCGGTAGCGGCGCCACCTCGGCGAACGCTCCCCCGGCGGCCCAGTTGTCGATGCCGGCGGTCGGCATGGACGACTGCAGCGCCCCGGTCGCGTCCCACATGTGGTTGGCACGACCGCACATCACGTTGCCGTTGTCGCCCCAGCCCTTGCCGATCTCGTTGTTGAGGTTCGGCAACGCGCCGGTCGCCTTGAGCTTGACCAAGAGCTTGCTCGTGCCGACGCTGCCCGCCGCGAAGAACACCCTGGCCGCGGTGACGGCCTTGGTCGTGACCACACCACCGGTGGTGTTGAGCTGTTCCATGGTCACCGTGTAGCCACCACCGGACGCCGGCACGACCGACGTGACCCGGTGCAGCGGTGAAATGGTGACGCGGCCGGTCGCCGCGATCTTCGGCAAGTAGGTCTTCTGCAACGACTTCTTGCCGTGGTTGTTGCCGTAGAGGATCTCGCCGGCCAGCGCCGACTTGGGAACGGTCCCGGCCGCCTCCTGCTTCATGTAGTTCCAGTCGTACACGTTGGGCACGTAGACGAACGGGAAGTTGGACCGCTGCGCGTGTTTCCGGCCGACGCGCGCGTACTGGTAGCACGCGGTGCTGTCGAACCAGGCCGGATCGATGACGCTGACGCCGAGCTCCGCGTTGGCCCGCGGGTAGTAGGTGCCGAACATCTCGTCGGGATTCACCGTCGGCAGCACCTCGCCGAAGTACTCGCGCCGGGGCGTGACCGCCATGCCGCCGTTGACGAGCGAGCCGCCACCGACGCCACGACCCTGGTAGACGGTGATGCCGCTGAACTCCTCGGCGTCGAGAATCCCGGTGTAGCGCGGGATGTCCTTGTCGAGCGGGAAACCCAGGAAGTTGCTCAGCGGTTGCTTCGTCCTGGTGCGCAACCAGAACGACCGCTGGTCCGGAGTCGTCGTGTTGGCGAAGATCTTGCCGTCCGCGCCTGGCGTGTCCCAGGCCATGCCCATCTCGATCATGTGGACGTCCACGCCGGCCTGGGCGAGACGCAGGGCTGTCACACAACCGCCGTAACCGGTGCCGATCACCAGAGCAGGGACGCTGGCGGCATCGGAGATCGAAGTGGACGTGTCGGCTCGTGCCCGGGAACTGAGACCGCCGAGGGCCAGCGCACCCAGAATAGAACCGGTTCCAGTAATGAACGAACGTCGAGAGGGACCATTGAAACCGTTGTCACACGTCATTGTGTGGGCCATGTGATCTTCCTCACTCTAGCCGTATGAGAACAAGTTATACCGGCGGTTGTCCGTCAAGTCACTACCTGGTAGGACCGGTTCATCTGGCTAGCGCAAACGGATCACGCGCACAGCGGCCTGGCTGTCCACATGCGAGAGACGGCGAGAATCGGCGCTTTACGAAGCGCGAGTGAGGAAGTTCTCGAGCAGCTCGTTGAAGCCGGGAGCGTCCGGCACGAGGTGGTCGCAGCCGCGGCACACGGCCCGTTCCGCACCGGTCTCGCTGGCGATCGTGTCGCAGATGATCTCGTTCGCCTCGGTGTGCCCGCCGGAGACCACCAGGATCGGGAAACCGGCGGCACGCAACGCTTCGAGCGGCGGCTCGGCCTCGTCCGGCGGCCTTGCTCCCAGCAGTTGTCGCATCCCCTTCAGCAGGACCTCGTGCGGTTCGTCCGGAACTGTGAGCGGAACTCCGGCGACCGGGAAGAAGCGCCGCAACGCCTCCACGGCGTCCAGGTCGGACTCGATCACCGCACGCGTCGCTGCGCCGAACTCGTCCACAGCCGGAACTCCGCGAGCCACGCCGGCGGACGGCGGTTCGAGGACGGTCAGCGAGCGCACGTTCTGCGGGCACAAAGCGGCGGCGTACATCGAAACGATTCCGCCGTAGGACAGGCCGACGAGGTGGCTCGGCTCGTCGAGCAGCTGGTCGGCGATCAGCGCGGCCTCGGGCTCGAAGTCCTGCCTTGCGGGCGGCGACTGGCCGTGGCCGGGGCGGTCGGGGGCGAGCAGGGTCCACCGCTCGGTGAGCGGACGCTGGTTCCGCCACGTCTCCCGGCCGCCGAGCACGCCACCGTGCACCAGGACGACCCGAGGTCCCCGGCCCCACCGGTGCACGTGCAGGCGCATGAGCGGAGGGTATGCCCGGCGCCTCGCAGGTGCTGTCATTGCGGGAGGAGGTGTGTCGATGAACGGAACACTCCCGTTGACGGCCGCCCTCCTGGGGTGCCTGACCGTCCTCGGCGCACCGCCGGACGCGATCAGTCCGGCCGCGCCCGACACCATCTACCACCACGGTGTCGTGCTCACCATGAACGCGACGCAGCCGCGTGCCGAGGCGATCGCGATCCTGCGCGACCGGATCGTGGCGGTCGGCGACGACGAAACCGTGCTGTCACTGGCAAGTCGCACCACCCGTCTCATCAACCTCAACGGGCACACGGTGATGCCGGGGTTCATCGACTCCCACGCACACTGGATCGGCGACGGGGAGATGATCGGCTACACCGCCGAGCAGGCTGTCTCCGCGGCGTTGACACGAGGCTGGACGAGCATCAACGAGCAGTTCGTCGACATCGAACGGTTCGGGAACCTGCGCTCGTTGGACCGGGCCGGCGCGCTACGACTGCGGGTCAACGCCTATCTGCCGGTCAACTACGGCGACGAGAAGTTCGGCGGCTGGTACCTCGGAATCCAGCCACGACAGTCCTACAGCCCGCACCTGCGCGTGGCCGGCATCAAGCTGTTCCTCGACCACGACTGGGGCACCACGTTCCACTGGAACCAGGCCGAGCTGAACGACTACGTCGGGGTCGCCCATCGAAACGGTTGGCAGATCAGCGCGCACGTGGTCAGCGCCGAAGCCCACGACCAGTACCTGACCGCGATCACCGAAGCACTCAAGGCACACCCGAACCCGGACGCACGCCATCGCGTCGAGCACGTCATCCAGCTCCGCGACGACCAGCTGGCCAGGATGCGCGAGCTGGGCCTGATCGCGTCGATCCAACCCGGACTGCCCGGCGAGTCCGCGAAGGAGGCAGGCTTCCCGGCACTCGTGGCACGCGGCGAACCGGGGTGGATCGCGCGGTGGCAAGACCTCCTGGACGAAGGTGTCCGCACGATCGGGAGCACCGACATGCCGTGGCTGGTGCTCGTCCACGGCGGGCATGCCACCGACATGCCGCACGGAACGCCGTTGGAGGCGGTCCACCAGGCGGTCGGTCACGGCCTCACGGTCGAGCAGGCGCTGCGGATGTTCACGGTCGACGCCGCGTACGGGACGTTCGAGGAGGACGTGAAGGGAAGTCTGGCCCCGAACAAGTACGCCGACTTCGTGATCCTCTCCGACGATCCGACGTCCGCGACCGACCTGCCGAGCATCGAGACGCTGGCGACTGTCGTGGGTGGACGGAGTGAGCACTGTGCTGATCGGGTGAGGGATGCGAACATGTGTTCGTGAGCGCCACGCCCATCCTGCACGCCGACCTCGACGCGTTCTACGCCTCCGTCGAGCAACGGGACGACCCGCGCCTGCGCGGCCGTCCGGTCATCGTGGGCGGCGGAGTGGTGCTGGCCGCGAGCTACGAGGCCAAGGCGTTCGGGATCCGGACCGCGATGGGTGGCGCGCGGGCGTTGCGGATGTGCCCGCACGCGATCGTGGTGCCGCCGCGGATGTCGGCGTACTCGGCGGCCAGCAAGGCGGTCTTCGAGGTCTTCCGCGACACCACACCGCTCGTCGAGGGCCTGTCGATCGACGAGGCGTTCCTCGACGTCGGTGGCCTGCACAGGATCGCGGGGCCGCCCGAGGTGATCGCCCAGCGGTTGCGCGCGAACGCGCTCGCGCAGGTCGGCCTGCCGATCACGGTCGGGGTGGCGCGGACGAAGTTCCTCGCCAAGGTCGCGAGCGCGGTGGCCAAGCCCGACGGGCTGCTGGTCGTGCCGGCGGACCGCGAGCTCGAGTTCCTGCACCCGCTGCCGGTCGAACGGCTGTGGGGTGTCGGCGCGGTGACGGCGGCCAAGCTGCACGCCCTCGGCATCCGCACGGTCGGCGAGGTCGCACGGCTCGACGAGCACGACCTGGTCTCGATCCTCGGCCGGGCGGCGGGCCGGCACCTGCACGCGTTGGCGCACAACCGGGATCCGCGTCCGGTCCAGGTGGGACGCCGCCGCCGTTCGATCGGCTCGCAACGGGCGCTGGGCCGCCGCGAGCGGACGCAGGACGATCTCGACGCCATGCTGGCCTCGTTGATCGACGGCGTGACGCGACGGCTGCGCAACGCCCACCGCGCAGCTCGGACAGTGGTGCTGCGCCTCAGGTTCACCGACTTCACGCGCGCGACGCGCTCGCACACGTTGATCCACCCGACGGCGGAGACCGAGCTTCTGCTGACGGCCGCGAGACAGCTGCTCGTCGCCGCGATGCCGATGATCACGAACCGCGGCATCACGTTGCTGGGCGTGTCGCTGGCCAACCTCAGCGACGAGGACACGATCCAGCTGATGCTGCCGTTCGAGGACTGCGAACCCGCCGCGCTCGACGCCGCGCTGGACCACGTGAAGGACCGCTTCGGCAGTGCGGCGGTGACCCGTGCGGCGATGCTCGGCCGCGATCCCGGCATCTCCGTGCCGCTGCTGCCCGACTAGTCGAAACGCTTCGGGATCGGCGCCAACGGGTACTGGCGCCAGAAGAACGCGTCGGCGGCGTGCTGGTCGGCGGCGAAGTTGACCGCTTCGACGATCTTGCGGCCGCGGATCCGGTACGCGAGCGTCCAGGTGATGTCGAGTCCGGCCGGGGTCGTGCTCCAGCCGCGGTGCATGTCCACGACCCACTCGCCGTCAGCTGCGAGGAACAGGACCTCCGCGCGGAACCCGGACTTCGCCAGCTGGGCGAAGAACGCGAGGAGCTCGGTGGCACCGGTCTTGGTGCCGGCGAGCGGGTGGTGGCCGGGGATCGTCCAGCGGATGTCGGTGGCGAAGAACTGCCGCAACGACTCCAGGTCGCCCGAGCCGTAAGCCTCGTAGTAGCGGCGGATCAGCGCGACGTTGGGGTGCTCGCGTGCGGCGGAAGCGGATGGGGTCGGCACGGTGGTTGCCGCCAGACCTGCCACGCCGGTCAGGATCACGGTTCGTCGTTGCACGACCACAACGCAACCAGCGTGCCTCACAGCGGTCCAATACCCGCGTCCATACGTTTCAGGCATGGACGTCGACACCCGGCTGTTGCGGTATTTCGTCGCGGTCGCGGACCACCTCAGCTTCACCGCGGCGGCCAAGGAGCTGTACGTCGCGCAGCCGTCGTTGAGCCGGCAGATCAAGCAGCTGGAGTCCCGGCTCGGCGCGGATCTCTTCGTCCGGAGCAGTTCCGCGGTCTCGCTGACCGCTGCGGGCCGAGCCTTGCTGCCCGCCGCACGACGTCAGCTCACCGAGTGGCAGGAGGCCGTCAGGCTCGCCCGCACCGCAGCGGCGTCCTCCCTCAACGTGCTGCGGATCGGTTTTGTGGCCACCGGTGGCGGTGAGCTGGCACGCCGGGCGAGGGACGTGTTCACCGCGCGGAATCCGTCGGTGACAGTTGAACCGAAGCGGTTCGACTGGGGCGGTGAGGCACGGGCGTTGCGCGACGGGCTGGCCGACGTCGCCTTCACCTGGCTGCCCGCGGACCTGACCGGGCTGCGGTCGGAGACCGTCGCCCTGGAACAGCGGTGGGTGGCCGTGAGGTCCTCGCATCCCTTGGCGGCACAGGAGAACGTCGGCATCGACGACCTGCGCGACGAACCTCTCATGTGGACTCGCCTGGCGCCCCCGGAGTGGGTCGACTTCTGGGCGGTCAACCCGCGGCCGGACGGGTCGACACCGTTGTGGGGGCCGGAGAACGAGAACGTCGAGGAGATGCTGGAGCACGTCGCGACCACGTCCGGGGTGTGCATCGGGCCGGAGTCGATGAAGAGCTTCTACGTGCACCCGGACCTCACCTGGCGGCCGATCGTCGACATCGAACCGCTTCGAATCGCGCTCGCCTGGCCGGAGCACTCGGCCAGCCCGTTGGTCCGTTCGTTCGTCGAGATCGTGCGCCGACTGGCGTCTTGATCGCTCAACATCGTCACGCCAAGCTGAGGAACGTTCACGTACCTGAACACCTCGGAAGCCGACGGCGTCAGACGAGGAGCACGGATGCGGAAACGTACAGCACTGCTCGCCCTACTGACCCTGGTTCTGCCCACTCCCGCGATCGCACAGCCGACCAACACGGTCGTCTCGGGGCAGGCCAGGTTCCAGATCCTCTCCCCCACCCTCGTGCGGACGGAGTTCGCCGGGGATCACCGCTTCGAGAACCAGGGCACTTACAACGTTGTAAATCGATCTTTCCCGCGCACGGCCTACCGGTCGCGGGTCGAGAACGGGTGGCTGGTCATCACCACCTCGGCGCTGACCTTGCGCTACCGCGTGGGTTCCGGGCCGTTCCGCGCGGACAACCTCGAACTCAGGACGGCCGGCACGACCGCGTCCCCGTGGCGGCGGGTGGTCTGTGCGACCGGTCAGCTCTGTGAGGCCGAGGACCAGCAACGGGAGGGCATGCTGGTCGCGGCCGAGCACCCCGGCCACACCGGCGCGGGCTTCGTCGCCGGGTTCTCTTATGCCAACAACGGGATCACGGCGACGGTCAGAGCCGTTAGCGCTGGCCGGCACCGGCTCGTCTTCCGGTACACCAACGGGCGTGGTGGCGACGGCAAGCACGAGAACCGCACGCTCGGGCTCAGCGTCGACGGTCAGGCTGCGCGCCAGGTGACGTTGCCGGCGACCGCGGACTGGCGTGACTGGCGACTCCTGGAGACCGAGATCGATCTGCCCGCCGGCGAACACCGCGTCGCTTTGACCCGGCGGGCTGCGGATTCCGGCAACGTCAACGTTGACAGCCTCGCGCTGCTCGCTGCTGGCCAGCCCTATCCCGGCGGGCGCGCGATGGACGACTGCCGGTTCGGCACGGTGTGCGAGGCGGAGAACGGCACCTTGACCGGTGCCGCCGAGATCGCCGACGAGCACGTCGGGTACGCCGGAACCGGGTTCGTCGCCGAGCTCGTCGGTGGGACCCGGGTGAGCCAGCGGGTGAGTTCCGTTCCGACCGCGGGCACCTATCCCGTGGTTCTGCGGTACAGCAACGGTGTTGGCGGTGACGGCAAGCACGAACCGCGGACTGTGCTGGTGAACGGGCAGGCGGTCACGTTGCCGACGACGGCCGGCTGGACCACCTGGGCCACCGTTTCCGCGCAGATCCCGTTGCCGGCAGGCAGTTCCTCGCTCGCGATCACGTGCCCGTCTGCCGGGTGCCATGTCAACCTCGACACCATCGGGATCAACGCGTCGGCGCAGCACCTTGCGCTCGGCGGCTATCGGCGCTCGCTGGACGGCTACACCGGGAACAGCGGCGATCCGCGGCTCTACCCCGGACTGATGTACCGCGATGGCTGGTGCCTGCTGGACGACACGGCTTCCGCTTATGCGAACGGCACGCCCCGGCCCGATCGGGGTGCGCAGCCGTACCAAGACGGGTACGTGTTCGGCTACGGCCAGGACTACCG
This sequence comes from Lentzea alba, assembly GCF_047445655.1. GTDB lineage: Bacteria > Actinomycetota > Actinomycetes > Mycobacteriales > Pseudonocardiaceae > Lentzea > Lentzea alba_A. Next base: position 261,201 of record NZ_JAJAEG010000004.1, on the reverse strand, counting down.
GACAGCGCTGGGCGATCTCGCCGCGCTGACCGGTGGGCCGAAGTTGTTGCCGCGCTGGGCTTACGGTGTCTGGTACTCGGAGTACATCGACCGCACGGCCGCGGACTACCGCGATCGCATCCTGCCCGCGTTCCGGCAGCACGGTGTGCCGCTGGACGTCCTGGTGGTCGACACGGACTTCAAGGCGCACAACACGTGGAACGGCTGGCAGATGGACCGGTCGAAGTTCCCTGATCCGCAAGGGTTCCTGGACTGGGTGCACAGCGAGGGCCTGCACAGCACGTTGAACATCCACCCGAGCATCCAGGGCACGGATCCGGACTTCGCACGGGCGCAGGCCACCGCGAAGGGCAAGCTGGCCAAGGGTTCCTGCGCGGACTGCTACGTGTTCGACTGGGGTGACCCGGATCAGCTGCGCGCCTACGTGGAGCTGCACCGCTCGATGCCGACCGATTTCTGGTGGCTCGACTGGTGTTGTGACGGCTCGGGTTCGTCGTTGCGCGGGGTCACGGCCGACTCGTGGATCAACGAGCAGTACGCTCGGATGGGTTCGTTCGCGTTCTCGCGCGGGTTCGGTTCGTTGCAGGCCGGCGGTTACAGCGGTTCTGGGCCGTTGCAGACCGGGCCGTGGGCGGAGAAGCGCAACACGCTGCACTTCACCGGCGACACCTCGTCGACGTGGGGTGCCATGAAGGCCACCATCGGCTACACCTCGGCCGAGGCCGTCTCGACCGGGATGTCGGCGATCAGCCACGACATCGGCGGTCACAACGACACCACCGGGCTGCGCGGGTCGGAGACCTACCTGGAGAACGGCCAGCTGCGGTACACCACCAAGCTGCCGGACGACCTGTACGCGCGGTGGGTGCAGCTGGGCGCGTTCCAGCCGATCATGCGCCTGCACAGCAACCACGGCGACCGCCTGCCGTGGCAGTACGGTCCGGAGGCGCAGGCTTCCGCGACGAAGTTCCTCAACCTGCGCGAACGGCTCGTGCCGTACGTCTACACGTTGGCGGAGCAGGCCCATCGGACGGGCGTGCCGGTGGTGCGTCCGGCTTACGTCGACTATCCGGGTTCGGCGGAGGCTTACTCCACTGTGGACAGCCAGTTCCTGCTCGGGCCGGACGTCCTGGTCGCGCCGATCACCACGCCTGGCTTGATCGGCTCAACGCGCGTCTGGTTCCCTCCTGGCCAGTGGACGGACTACTTCACCGGTCAGGTGTATCAGGGCAACAGCTGGGCGACGGTGAGCGCCGGGTGGGACACCATGCCGGTGTTCCTGCGGGCGGGCGGCACGTTGGTCGAGCGGACTCGTGACGTTGTGAACGACCAGCACGCGGTGGACGCGTTGACCGTGCACGTGACGGCCGGTGCACGCGGCGAGTTCACGCTGTACGACGGCACTCGGATCATCCACGACAACGGCAAGGTGGTGGTGCGTTCAGCGACCAAACGCGACTGGACGGTCGTCGTGCACAACCCCGACGGTTCCAGCCGGGTCAGTCCTCCGGAACCCACGTGAGCAGTCGCACCTTCGCGACGGTGCGGACGTGCTTGCGCATCGCCGCGGCCGCCTTCTTCGGGTCGGCCGCGGCGATGGCCTCGTAGATCGCCGTGTGCTGCGCCAGCGAACGGGACGGACGCCCCGGCTGGCGCAGCGACTCGGTGCGGCTCTCGGTGATCTGGCCGGCGATGGTCTTCATGAAGTCGGCGAGCAACGAGCTGTGCGCGGCGGCGGTGACGGCGGCGTGGAAGCGGCGGTCGCCCTCCACGCCGTTCTCACCGTTCTCGATCTCGTCGCGCATGAAGTCGAGTGCTTCGCGGATGTCTTGGAGCTCGGTCTCGGTGCGACGTTCGGCGGCGAGCTCGGCGAGCTTGGTCTCCAGTGCCTCACGCGCCTCCAGCACCTCCGGGAGGCGCTTGCGGCGTTCGACGAGCTGGTCGACCGGTTCGACGTCGAGCGTGTCGCGCACCAGGTACGTACCGCCGCCGTGACGTGCTTCGACGAGGCCCTGGACCTCCAGCACGACGATCGCCTGCTTCACCGACGCGCGGCTCACGCCGAGACTGGCGGCGAGGTCGCGTTCGGCGGGCAGCTTGTCCCCCGCCTTCAGCCCTGCCTCGCTGACGTACGCGCGCAGGCGTTCGAGCACCTGCTCGTACAGGCGGGACTTCACCATGGGCCTCAGTGCCTCGGACATCGGCCCAGGATATCGGGTGAAGTGGCTCAGCCACTAGGCCACCTCTTGACAGCCGGTGGACAGAGGGCGGAAAGTGGCTCAGCCACTTTGCCACTGTTGCTTCTGGGACAACCCAACGACGGGAGCCCTGCCGATGTCCCCCGAACTGATCTCGATACTCGTGCTGGTCGTGGTCTTCGTCGTCGCCACGACCCGGTCGATCAACATGGGCGCACTCGCGTTCGCCGCCGCGTTCGGGGTCGGCACGCTGGTCGCGGACATGAAGGCCGACGACATCTTCAAGGGCTTCCCCGGCTCGTTGTTCGTCGTGCTGGTCGGGGTGACGTTCCTGTTCGCCATCGCCAGGGCCAACGGCACGACGGACTGGCTGGTGCACGCGGCGATCCGGCTGGTGGGCGGGCGGATCGCGCTGATGCCGTGGGTGATGTTCGCGATCACCGGCGTGCTGACGGCGATCGGAGCGGTCAGCCCGGCCGCCGTGGCGATCGTGGCGCCGATCGCGATGGGGTTCGCGGCCAAGTACAAGATCAGCCCGCTGCTGATGGGCGTGATGGTGGTGCACGGGGCGCAGGCCGGCGGGTTCTCGCCCATCTCCATCTACGGGACGATCGTCAACGGCATCGTGGACAAGGAGGGGTTGCCGGGCAACGAGATCGTGCTGTTCCTGGCCAGCCTTGTGGTGAACCTGCTGATCGCCGCCGTGGTGTTCGTGGTGTGCGGTGGGTTGAAGCTCGCCCGGCAGCCGCTGCACGCGCCCGCCCTCGCTCGCCGTGGCGGCGGGGATGGCGGTGGCCACGTGGGTGGTGGCGGTCGGGCCGGTGGAGGGGATGACGGTGAGCGCGCGGGTGGCAACGGGGAGGCTGACGGCGGAGCCGGCGAGCGCATCAGGTTGACCACCCCGCGGATCGCCACCCTGGCCGGCCTGGCGGCCCTCGTCGTCGCCGCTCTCGTCTTCGACCTCGACGTCGGCCTCGCCGCCATCACCGTCGCCGTGCTGCTCAGCGTTGTGTGGCCCGAGACGTCCAAGCAGGCCATCAGCCAGATCACCTGGCCGACCGTGCTGCTGATCTGCGGCATCCTGACCTACGTCGCCGTCCTCCAGACCATGGGCACGATCAAGTGGGCGGGCGATTCGGTCGCAGGCGTCGGCGCACCACTGCTCGCCGCGCTGCTGATCTGCTACATCGGTGCGATCGTGTCCGCGTTCGCCTCGTCGGTCGGCATCATGGGCGCCCTGATCCCGTTGGCCGTGCCGTTCCTGCTCCAGGGCGAGGTCAGCGCGGTAGGCCTGATCGCGGCCCTCGCGGTGTCCGCGACCGTGGTCGACGTGAGCCCGTTCTCCACCAACGGAGCGTTGGTGCTGGCCGGCGCACAGGACGTCGACCGCGACAAGTTCTTCAAGCAGCTCATGGTTTACGGCGGGATCATGGTCGCGGCAGCGCCGCCGCTGGTCTGGCTCGCCCTCGTCGTCCCCGAAATCTGGTGAACCCGTGATGTTCCCCTTGTCCTCCGACCGCGTCGCACTCCGCTTCCGCGACCGCACCCTCACCCACGCCGAACTGGCGTCCTGCGCGGGAACCCTGGCCTCACAGCTCGTTGGGCTGCCTCGGGTCGCGATCTGGGCGACACCGACCATCGAGACCTGCGTCGCCGTCGTGGCCGCGCTGCTCGCGGGCGTGCCCGCCGTGCCGCTGAACCCGAAGGTCGGCGAACGCGAGCTCGCACACATCGTCGCCGACAGCGCGCCCGCTTGCGTTCTCGTAGCGCCGGGCGTGCAGTTGCCTGCGGGACTGGAGTCGGTGCCACGCCGGGATGTCACGCTCGACGGCGGCCCGGTCGACCTGTTGCCGGAGCCTGGTCCTTTGACGCCCGCGTTGATCGTCTACACCTCCGGCACCACGGGCTCACCCAAGGGCGTCGTGCTGCCGCGCCGCGCTCTTGTGTCCACACTGGACGCCGTGGCGGAGGCGTGGGAGTGGACTCCTGACGACGTGCTGGTGCACGCGCTGCCGTTGTTCCACGTGCACGGCCTGATCCTCGGCGTGCTCGGCCCGGTGCGGCGCGGTGGCACCCTGCACCACCTCGGCAAGTTCTCGACGACCGAGCTGGCGCGGGCGCTCTCCGCGGAGGGCACGATGATGTTCGGCGTGCCGACGATGTACCACCGCATCGCCGAGGAGGTCGACACGAACCCGGCCCTCGCCGACGCGTTGCGGCAGGCGCGGTTGCTGGTGTCGGGCTCGGCGGCGCTGCCGGTGCGCGACCACGAGCGGATCTTCCTGGCGACCGGGCAGCGCGTGGTCGAGCGGTACGGCATGACCGAGACGCTGATGAACACCAGCGTCCGCGCCGACGGCGACCGCAAGCCCGGCGCGGTCGGCGTTCCGTTGCCCGGCGTGGAGGTCCGGCTCGTCGACGACGACGGCTCGACGCTGTCCGGTTCCGGCGCTGTCGGCGAGATCCAGGTGCGCGGCTCGAACATGTTCACCGAGTACCTCAACCGCCCGGACGCCACTCTTGAGGCGTTCGCCGACGGCTGGTTCCGCACCGGCGACGTCGGCACCCGCGACGACGACGGCTACTACCGCATCGTCGGCCGCAAGGCCACGGACATCATCAAGAGCGGCGGCTACAAGATCGGCGCCGGCGAGATCGAGAACGCGCTGCTGGAACACCCCGGCGTGGCCGAGGTGGCGGTGACCGGCGAGCCAGACGACGACCTCGGCGAACGGATCATCGCCTGGGTGGTGCCGGTCGGCGCCCGGCCCGCCGCCGACGAGCTGGCCGACCACGTCGCCCGGTTGCTGACCCCGCACAAACGGCCTCGCGTCGTGCGGTTCGTGGAGTCGTTGCCGCGCAACGACATGGGCAAGGTCGTGAAGCGTGCGCTCCGAGCTTGAGTCCGCTCGCGCGTTGATCGGAGAGGTGGCGTCGTCGTTCGCGGAGCTGCCGGCCGAGGGCGGCGGGTCCGAAGTGGACGGCCCACTCGGCTGGGCGGGCTATGGCGATGCGCTCGCCGACGCGGCCGAACGCACCGGCGAGCGTGAGTCCGTCGTCTGCGGTGTCGCCGAAATCGGTGGCGTGACGGCGGTGGTGATCGCGTTCGAGTTCGGCTTCCTGGGCGGATCCCTGGGCACCCGGACCGGCCACCGGATCGAGCAGGCCTTCACCCTGGCCCGCGAGCTGGGCGTGCCCGTCGTGTCGCTGGTCGCCACCGGCGGCAGCCGCATGCAGGAGGGCACCCCCGCGCTGACCCAGCTCCAGCGGATCGCCCGCCAGCTCGCGCTGACCCGCGAGGCAGGCCTGCCGCACCTCTCCGTCCTGCGCGACCCCACCACCGGCGGCGGGTGGGCGACGCTGGGCGCGGGTGCCGACGTCGTGCTCGGCCTGCGAGGTGCGCAGGTGGGTTTCGCCGGATCACGGGTGCGGCCGCCGGGTTACACCGTGACGCAGCAGTTCGCCGTCGGCCTCGTCGACCAGCTCGTGCCGGCCGACGACCTGCGTGTGAGGCTGGAACGCTGGCTGCGGTTGCTCGCCAATCCGTTGACCGGTCCGGCAGAAGTCCCGGCGGCGCTGGGTGAGCCCGACCTGCCGGCCACCGGTTGGGAAGCCGTGCAGCGCGCACGGAAGACGACCCGTCCACGGGCGGAGGTGTACCTCGGCGCGTACTTCGACTGGCACGAACCGATCAGCGGTGACCGGTGCGGTGGCATCGACGCCGGGGTGCTGTGCGGGTTCGGCAGCCGTGACGGGCAGACGATCGCGTACGCCGCCCAGTGCGGCACGGCCACGCAACCCGCGGGGTTCCGCACGGCCGCGCGCCTGGTGCGGTTGGCGGACCGGCTCGGGATTCCGGTGCTGACGCTGGTCGACACACCGGGTGCGGCCAACGACGTCCAAGCCGAGAAGGCAGGGATCGGCGCTGCCATCGCGGACATGTTCACCGCGGTCGCCGCCGCGCGGGTGCCGGTGACGACGTTGCTGATCGGCGAGGGCGGGTCCGGTGGGGCGCTGGCGTTCGCGGCACCCGACCGGACCTGGGTGACGCCCGACAGCTACCTCGCGGTGATCTCGCCCGAACTGGCGGCGCAGATCCTGAAACGGGATCCGGCGCAGACGCAGGCCACCGCCGACCAGCTCAAGCTGAGGCCGCAGGACCTGGTCGAGCTCGGGATCGCGCGAGGCATCACGCGACCGTGAGGTACAGGAACGCCAGCAGCGAGCTCGGCAAGCAGACGATGCAGAGCCCCACCACGCCGTAGAAAGGCTCCTTCTTCACCAACATCGCGGCGATCGCACCGACACCGGCGATCACGGACGCAGCCAGCAACACCAGCACAACAACAGACATGTCTCGAGTTCCTCGGATCAGGGGTGCACGGAGTCGGAGAACACCGCCCGAGGAGGCGCCCGGCTCGACCACGGACCCGATTCCGCTGCCTCCCACCCCACATCACCCGGCACATCGACATGCGCAGCCCTCGACGCTGGGCGCGGACCGGAAACGCTCGGTGCGAAGCACGCGTCCGGTGCCGCGACCGACAGCGCGTGCACGGCGGAAACCGAGACGTTCAGACCCACATCCGAACGGACGGCGTCATGTCGCGCGCTGGAGCCGACGAGCACCAGCAGCAACGCGAGCAGGACGCCGGGCCACCTCACCGGGCCGCTGCCCGCCTGCGCGCGAAGAACTCGCCGACCGGTTCGACGTACCGCGCGGCGATGGGCCCGATGATCGCCATCAGCAGCACGTAGGCCGTGGCCAGAGCCGCCAGCTGCGAGTTCACCTGCCCGGACGCGACCGCGAGCCCGGCGATCACGATGGAGAACTCGCCACGCGCCACCAGTGCCGCACCCGTGCGCGCACGCCCCATAGGACCGATCCCCTGACGACGCGCGGCCCACCACCCGGTCGCCACCTTCGTCAACGTCGTGATCACCGCGAGCAACACCGCCATACCCAGAACCGGCGGGATCGTCCGCGGATCGGTGTTGAGACCGAACACCACGAAGAACATCGCGGCGAACAGATCGCGCAACGGCTCCAACAGACGAGTGGCGTTCTCGGCGGTGGAACCGGAGATCGCGATGCCCAGCAGGAACGCGCCGACCGCGGCGGAGACCTGCAGTTGAGAGGCGATGCCGGCGACGAGCAACGCGGACCCGAGCAGCTTGAGCAGGAACACCTCGTGGTCCGGACTGTCCACAACGGCCGAGATCACGCGACCGTACTTCAACGCCACCACCAGAACCACGGTGATGGCGAGCAAAGAGATGCCGACCGACGTCAGCCCGCCCAGGAAGCTGACCCCGGCCAGCACTGCAGTGAGCACCGGCAAGTACACAGCCATCGCGAGATCCTCGAACACCAGCACCGACAACACCACGGGCGTCTCGCGGTTGCCGAGCCGGCCGAGATCGCCCAGCACCTTGGCGATGATCCCGGACGACGAGATGTAGGTGACGCCGGCCATCGCCAGCGCGCCGACCGGGCCCCAGCCCAGCAGCAGCGCCACGATCGCGCCTGGTGCGGCGTTCAGCACGATGTCGAGCACACCGGCCATCCACGACTTGCGCAGTCCGGTGGTGAGTTCGGACGCCGAGTACTCGAGTCCCAGTAAGAGGAGCAGCAGCACGACGCCGATCTCGCTGGCGAGGTGGGCGAACTCCTCGATGCCGTGCAGCGGGACGAGGCCGCCGGAGCCGAACGCCAGGCCGCCGACGAGGTAGAGCGGGATCGGTGAGATGCCGAATCTCCAGGCCAGGCGGCCGAGCAGGCCGAGCCCGAAGAAGACCGCACCCAGTTGGATCAGCGCGATCGTGGTCTCGTGCACGTGCCTCAGCCGCCCGTCAGGATGTCCGCGGCGGCATCGAGGCCGTCCCCGGTGCCGACGACTACCGCGAGATCGCCGTGCTCGAACACGAACTCGGGCCCCGGCGACGAATGCGCGTTGCCCGCGCGCACGACCGCGACGATCGACGCACCGGTGAGGGTGCGCAGAGCCGTGTCGCCCAGGGTCCTGAGAGCGAACGCGGTGACGGGCAGCTGACGGGTCGTGATCCCGGTGATGTCGCGGTGCTGCTTCGCCAGCTGCGTCACGAGCTGCGGCGCGCCGAGCAGGCCAGCCAGCGTGCCGGCTTCCTCCGGCGCGAGCGGGATCGAGGCGACGGTGGCGTCCGGGTCGTCCTGTTTGGACAGAATCAGCTCGAACTTGCCGTCGCGGTAGGAGATCACCCCGATCCGGCGGCCGGAGCGGATGCTGAAGTCCTGCCTGACCCCTATGCCGGGCAGGGGCGTCACTTCGACGTTCACTGGGTTCCTAGGGTTCGATCAGCCCGGCGCGGATCGCGTACCGGGTGAGCTCCAGGCGGTCCTTGAGCCCGAGTTTCTGCAGCAGGTTGGCGCGGTGCCGTTCGACGGTCTTGACGCTGATCACGAGCAGGTCGGCGATCTCCTTGGACGAGTGGCCCTCCGCGACCAGCTTGAGGATCTCCTCCTCGCGGTCGGTGATCGCGCGGGCGGGGATGCCGTCCTTCGCGCGGTCCAGGTAGTTGCGGATCAACGAGTTCATCGCGCCGGGATAGAGGAACGGCTCGTCGCGCATCGCCGCCCGGCACGCCTCGACCAGATCGCGGTCGGCGACGGACTTCAGCACGTACCCGGACGCGCCCGCCTTCAACGCCTCGAAGAAGTACTGCTCGTTGTCGTACATCGTCAGGATGAGAATCCGCAGGTCAGGCAACAGTCGCGACAACTCGCGCGCGGCCTGCAGCCCGGTCATCCGCGGCATCGCGATGTCCAGGACGGCCAGGTCCGGTTTCTCCGCCCGCGCCAACGTGATCGCCTCGGCACCGTCACCGGCCTCGGCCACAACGGTCAGATCGGGTTCGCTGTCCAGGATCAACCGGACTCCACGGCGCACGAGCGCGTGGTCGTCGGCCAACAGGATGCGCACGGTCATCCGCGCACCACGAGCCGGACCTCGGTGCCGCCTTGAGGCGCCGAGCCGACGCTGAGCTCGGCACCGACCAGCAGCGCACGTTCGCGCATACCCCGGATCCCCGCACCCTCAGAAGCCTCACCGATCCCACGGCCGTTGTCGCGCAGCAGCAGCTCCACTTTGGACGAACGAGCGCGCAACGACAGCTCGACAGCGTCGGCGGCAGCGTGCCGGACCGTGTTCGTGAGGCCCTCCTGCGCGACCCGGTAGACGACCAGTTCCGTCTCGGCGTCCAGCGCGGGCAGGTTCCTGTCGAACGACTGCCGCACCGGCAGGCCGATCTCCGCCGTGAGGGCTTTCAGAGCGCTGACCAACCCCAGCTCCTCCAGCACACCGGGCCGCAGCCGGCGGGCGATGCGGCGGATCTCGTCGAGCGTGCTGCGGGTGGTCTCCTGCGCCTGCAACAACTCCTCGCGCACCTCCGGTGGCGACTGGTCGGCGACCCGCTTGAGCCCCAGCAACACCGCGGTCAGCGACTGCCCCACCTCGTCGTGCAGCTCCTGCGCCACGCGGCGGCGTTCAGCCTCCTGCGCCGACAACGCCCGCGCCGCGCTGAACCCGCGCTCCGCCTCCAACCGGTCGATCATGCTGTTGAACGTGGTGATCAGCTCGGCGATCTCCCCGTGTCCGCGCGTGGTCAGCCGCGGCCCCGGCTTGAGCAGGTCGATGGTCGTCATCGCGCGCGTCAGCCGGCCCAGCGGCGCCAGGCCGACGCGGATCAGCACGGCGTTCGCGATCAGCATCACCGCCAGCCCGGCGGCCAGCACGAGCACCTCGCCGAGCAGCGCGGGCGTGGAGACGGTCGCGGGACCGAACACCAGCAGTGCGGCCGCCGCCACCAGGACCAGGGCGTTGAGCAGGAAGATCCGCCCGAACAACGACACGCGCTTCGCCTCTCCGTGATTCACTTCCCGCTTCGCCTGCGAGGCTGACGGGTGACACGGCCACGTGTCCATCCGTGGCAACACCCATGTTCGCGGCGCGGCGCGAGGTGCGCCGGGCGGAGGTGGAGAGGCGAGCGGGCTCAGGCCGGTCGTGGGGTCGTGAACACGCGCAGGAACGTGTCGAGCAGCTTCTTGCGGCCGGTCAGTTCCACCAGCCCGCTCTTCGCCGCCGTCACGATCGCCCTGAACGACGGCAGGGCGTCCTCGTCGATCTTCGCCGTGATCACCAGATCAGGTTCAGGGGCAGGCCCGACGCCGGATTCGAGCTTCCCGTCGGTGAGCACGGCGTGCAGCACGATGTCGTGGGCGCGGATCTCCCAGGACGCCGTCACGCCTTCCGCCTGGCCGGGCTGGAAGGCGGCCCTCATGTTCAGCGTCACACCTTCGACGCTCACGTGGTCGCCCGGCTGCGGTTCGCCGAGCTGGGCGGAGCCCCACCGGCCGAGCGCGAGAACGGCCGGCTCCAGGTCCTGGCCGACCGGCGTCAGTGCGTAGACCACGCCACGCTGCGGTGCGGGGGCGACGCGGCGTTCCACCACGCCCGCCTGTTCCAGCTCCTTCAGCCGGGTGGACAGCACGTTCGTCGGGATTCCCGGCAGCCCTGACTGCAGGTCCGTGTAGCGGCGCGGACGCACCAAGAGGTCGCGCACGATCAGCAATGCCCAGCGCTCGCCCACGAGCTCCAACGCCCTGGCGATGCCGCAGTACTGGCCGAAATCACGTCGCTTCATGCACCCAGCGTAGCGAGCTTGCACAAGCGGTGCAAGTCACCGTTTTAGAAGTTCACTTGCAAAAACGAAGTAGAGTGGTCTACCGTCAGTGTCCTCAACCCCGAAGACGAGAAGGAAGCGCCATGACCGCACTGCTCGATCGCGCCACAACTGCCGGGCCGCGCCTGCCGCGCACCGTGGGCTTCGCGGGGATCTCTGCGGCGATGGTCGCGATCCTCGTTGCCGCCGGCGCCCCGACCCCGCTCCTGCCGATCTACCAGGCGCGGTGGGACTTCCCGCCGTCGACGCTGACCCTGGTCTTCGGCGTCTACGCGCTCGCACTGCTGGTGGCGATGCTCGTGATCGGGTCGCTGTCCGACCACATCGGACGGAGGCCGCTGATGATCGGCGCCCTCGCCGTGGAGCTCGTGGCGATGCTGATGTTCTTCCTCGCCCCCTCGGTCGGCTGGCTGATCGCCGGCCGGGTCGTCCAGGGCATCGCGACCGGCGCGGCGTCGAGCGCGCTCAGCGCGGCCGTCGTCGAGCTCGCGCCCGAGCGGCACAAGAAGCTCGGCGCGTTGATGACCGGCATGGCACCACTGGCGGGCCTGGGCATCGGCTCGCTCTTCGCGGGACTGATCGCGGCGCCGGAGACCGTGTGGCTGGTGCTCGTCGTGATCATGGCGCTCGGCACGGCCTTCACACTGGTCACGCCGGAGACCGCGACCCGCAAGCCGGGCGCTCTGTTGTCACTGATCCCGAGCGTGCAGGTGCCTGCTCAGGTGCGTCGCCTGTTCTCGACGGCCATCCCGGGGCTGGTCAGCGGCTTCATGCTGATGACGTTGTTCATGGGACTCGTGCCGGTCGTGCTCGTCTCCGTGTTCGCGGTGCACAGTCCCGTCGTCGGCTCGCTGGCCGCGTTCGTGGCGTTCAGCGCGGGAACCGCGGTCGCGGCCACCACGACCAAGATCAGCCCGCATCGGTTGCGGCTGGTGGGAACCAGCGCGATGACCGTCGGCGCGATCCTGTTCGTCGGCAGCGTCGGCGCGCACTCGCTGCCGCTGCTGTGGGCCGCCGCGGCGTTCGGCGGCGCCGGGCTCGGTTCGTCGTTCTCCGGCACGACGAGGGGGATGGTTCCCGAGGTGGCGCCGCAGCACCGTGCGGGCCTGTTCACCGCGATCTACCTCGTCGGCTACCTCGCGATGGGTGTCTCCGCGATCGTCGCGGGCTACTTCGCCGGCGTCGTCGGTGCTGCCGCCATGGCCACCGGGTTCGGCGTCGTCACCGCGCTCGTCGCGCTGACCGGTGTGATCGTCACGACCGGCTTCAACCGAAAGAGCCTCGCGCTCAGCTAGCACGATGCGGGTCGGCGTGGATGTGCGTGCGGACTCCCTGCGGGTCGAACAGGACCAGCAGCTCCACAGCGCCGCCGTCCGCGCTCCCCAGCCAGTGCGGCGAGGACGTGTCGAACTCGGCCGCCTCACCAGGCGGCACGGTCAGATCGAGATCGTCGAGCACCAGCCTCAAGTGTCCGTTGAGGACGTAGAGCCACTCGAACCCGTCGTGCGTCTTCGGCGTGGGTTCGAGTGGTTTCGGCGTGGCGGGGATGAGCATCTTGAACGCCTGCACCCCGCCCGGCCGCCGGGACAGCGGCACGAACGTCATGCCGAACCGGTGGATCGGCTTGAGGTGGATGCGCGGATCACCGGTGCGCGGGGCGCCCACGAGGTCGTCCAGCGGCACGTTGTAGGTGCGGGCCAACGGAAGCAGCAGCTCCAGGGTCGCGCGGCGCTGCCCGCTCTCCAACCTGGACAGCGTGCTCTCCGAGATGCCGGTCGTCGTGGCGAGGTCGGCGAGGGTGATGCCGCGGTGCCGCCGCAGCGCCCGCAGCCGTGCTCCCACACCGTCCAGTACGTCTTCGGTTTCGCGGTTCACGCCCGGCCATCTTGCCAGGACGGCAAGTTTTCGTGCCAGATCAGGCCGGGCCGTCCCAGGCTGAGGCCATGAAACACATCGCCCTCGCCCTTCTGCTCGCCCTCGCCGCCTGCGCGCCCTCCCCGGAAGCGCCCCCGCAGTACGCCGCGGTGACCCAGCACGACCAGGCGTTCCAGGGCAGGTTCCGGCACGAGTTCCAAGACGTCGACGGCGTGAAGATGCACTACGTGAAAGGTGGCAGCGGCACCCCGGTCGTGCTGATCCACGGCTGGCCGCAGACCTGGTACGGCTGGTGGCCGATCATGCCGAAGCTCGCCGAACAGCACACCGTCTACGCCATCGACCTGCCCGGCCTGGGCGACAGCACCGGCACCCCGGGCAGCTACGACAAAGCCACGCTGGCCAGGTACGTCCACAAGCTGATCGCCGAGACGCTCAACGTCCGCAACGCTTCCATCATCGGACACGACCTGGGCGCCGCCGTCGCGTTCCAGTACGCCAGCCGGTTCCCCGCCGACACGGCCCGCCTCGGCTACCTCGACCTGCCGCTGCCGGGACCGGCCATCGACGGCCGCACCTACCGGAACCTCAGCTGGCACATCGCCTTCCACTCCCAGCCCCAGGTGCCGGAAGCGGTGGTGGGCAACGACGTCCGCGAGTACCTCAAGCTCTTCTACCCGCAGGTCTCCTTCAACGGCACGGCTTTCGGCGGCACCTCGACGCAGTCCCCGTTCACCGACGCCGAGATCGACGAGTACGCCCGCACGTACCAGAAACCCGAAGCACTGAAGGGCGGTTTTGGGCTGTACCGCGCACTGGACCAGGACGTCAGCGACACCACCAAAGCGGCGCCTGTAAAGACCCCGACGCTGATCATGGCCGCGCAGGGTCAAGCCCAAGCGATCCGAGGCACCGCAGCCCCGCGGATGACGAACATCGTGCGCGCGGTGGACGTTCCGCACGCAGGACACTGGCTCGCCGAGGAGAACCCGGAGTTCGTCACCGCGGAGCTGCTGAGCTTCCTCAAATAGGCGCGACCCGGTCAGCCCACGGCAGTGCTTCCTCCAGCTGGGCGCCGAGCCGGATCAACAGCGACTCCCCCGCGAGCGGCGCCACGAACTGAACGCCGAGCGGCAGCCCGTCCGCCGTCCAGTGCAGGGGCAACGAGATCGCGGGCCGGCCGGTGATGTTCGCGAGCTGCGTGTACGGCACCCAGCCGAGGTTGTCCTGGATCATGTCGTCGACGATCTTGGTGTGCCGCAGCAGCCGGGCCGTGCGGGTGCGAAGCAGCACGTCCGTCGCCCGTTGCAACGACACCGGCAGCTCGAACGCACCGACCTTCGGCGGCGGAGTCGCCAGCGTCGGCGTCAGCAACAGGTCGTAGGACTCGAAGAAGACGCTCAGCCGACGGGTGTGCTCGTGGCGCCGCTGCACGGCGTCCACGTAGTCGACGCTGCTCGTGGCCCGGCCCAGCGCGGCCATGAGCAGCGTCTCGCGTTCGAACGCGAGGTCCGGAGCCCCGGACAGCCGCTTGGCGTCGGCGACCTTCCAAGCGAGGTTGACGAACCACGTCAGCAGGAAGTCGCGGGCCAGAACGGCGTCGTCGAAGGGCGCCTCCGGCAGCTCCTCAACCTCATGGCCAAGCTCGGTCAACACGCGAACGGCGGTCTCGACGGCCGCGAACGCCTCAGCGTGCGGCTGAGGGTTGATCGCCGACGGCACCCGCACGCCGATCCGCAGCCTGCCCGGCGCCTCGCCGACGCACGACGCGAACGAGGCCTCGGGCATCGCGGGCGAGTACGGCCCGGACAGCTCGCCGCCGCAGATCACGTCGAGCATCGCGGCGGTGTCGCGGACCGTGCGGGACACGACGCCCTGCACCGCCGCGCCGTGCATCATCTCGGCGGTCTCCGGGCCGAACGGCGTGAGGCCACGACCCGGCTTCATGCCGACGAGTCCGCAGCACGCCGCGGGAATCCTGGTCGAGCCGCCACCGTCGTTCGCGCCGGCGCACGGCACGATGCCGGCGGCGACCGCGGCTGCCGAACCACCGGACGAACCTCCGGGGGTGCGCGAGAGATCCCACGGGTTGCGCGCGGGTCCCCAGGCGAGCGGCTCGCTGATCGCCTTCGCGCCGAACTCCGGCAGGTTGGTCTTGCCGAAGATCACCAGACCGGCGTCGAGCCAGCGGTGGACCACGGTCGAGTGCTCAGCGACCGGGAGCCGCGACAGCGAGCGCGAGCCGTTCGACGTGGGCAGGCCCGCGTAGTCCTGGCCGAGGTCCTTGATCAGGAACGGCACCCCGGCGAACGGGCCGGTGAGCTCGTCCGACGGTTCGGCGGGGACGTCCCGGACGATCGCGTTGAGCCTCGGGTTCACCGCCTCGGCGCGGGCTCGTGCCACCGCGAGGAGTTCGGCCGCGGACACCTGCTTGTCCGCGACGAGCTGCGCCAGCCCGGTGGCGTCGTGTTTCCGGTACTCGTCGAAGTCCACGCGCTCAAGGTAACTGCTCGACGACCCCGAAGACGGTTTCGCGCACCACCGCAGGACACTCCTGCGGAATGAGGTGCCCGGCTTCCTCGACGACGATCATCTTCCCGCGCGGGACGGCGGCCATCAGGTCGGCGGCCCACTGGTTGAACCTCGGCCGCCACTCCGTCATGCCCCGCTCGACCAGTCCGGCCTGCAGACAGACCGTCGGCACGTCCGGCGTGCCGGTGGCCTGGAGTCGCCTCATCAACGGCAGCGCACCCTCGATCTGCTGCGCTTCCCTGCTGCCCGCGCGCATCGCCCTCGCACACGCGTAGTCGCGCGTCATGATCGCCACGTCGGCGGCGGTGATCTCCGGCGACACCCCGTTGCGGAACGTCGCCTTCTTGATCAACCCCTTGCCGCCGAACCGCGCGATCAACGCCATCAGCGCGAAGAACCGGGCGGCGATCTTCGCGTTCTTCGTGGACATCACCTCGGCGAGGGTCGCGTCGACGAACACCATCCCCGCCGTTCGCTCGGGATGCCGGTCGGCGAACAGCCGGATGATCGGCCCGCCCCAGCTGTGCCCGACGAGCACCACCGGTTCGGTCTCGCCGAGAACGTCGAGCAACGCGACGAGGTCGTCGACGATCCGGTCGAGGGTGCGGTCGTGCGGGTCGACGTCGCTGCCGCCGTAACCCGCGCGGTCGTAGGACAACGTGCGACAGCGGGCGCTCACCTCGCGCTGCGTGTGGACCCACGACGACGCGGGCGCGCTCATGCCTGCCTCGAAGACGACCAGCCGGCCCTCCCCCGCCATGACGGTGCGGAGCTTCCGCCCGTCCGGCAGCGTGACGATCTTCTCGGTCAGGCCGGCGCCGGGATCGGGCATCACGCCTCCCAGACCGGAGGGCGGAGGTCGGCCCACAGCCCCGCGCTTTCCAGCTGTGCGGCCAAGGCGAGCAGTTCGGCGTCGTGCCGGTTGCGGCCGACGAGGTGGGCACCGTGCGGCAGACCAAGACCGTCCACATGCGACGGAACGGAGATCGCGGGCACACCGGCGAGATTCACCCACGGCGTGTGGCAGGACCAGCGCAGCATCCGGTCAGCCTCCTCACCCTCGTAGTAGCCGATCGGGACAGGCGCGCCGTTCGTCGTCGGCGTCAACACCACGTCGTAGTCGTCGATCGCGGCCAGGAACGTGCTGGCGTAGCGGGCAAGCACCGCCTGAGCGGTCACGACGTCGTTGGCGGACAAGGCATCGCTCATCGACAGGAGCTGTTGTGAGTACGACGAAAGGAGATGCGTCCGGTCCGACAGCATCATCGCCTGCACCGCCGCACCCACCGAGTACGCGAACCAGTCGACGATCGCGCGCCGCACCGGCTCCTCCCAGCGCGCGGGCAGCGGGATCTCCCGGACCTCGTGACCGAGCTCGGCGAGCAGGTCCGCGGTGCGCCGGGCGGCCAGTTCCGCCTGCGGGTCGACGTCCTGGTCGAGTCCGGTGTCGGTCCACATCGCCACCCTCAACGGCCGCCGGACGCCGAGCGCGGCGGTGAAACTGCCTGCCGGACGCCAGCCGTAGAGATCGCCAGGCGCGGGACACGCCATCACGTCCAGGAGCAGCGCGGCGTCCTCAACTGTGCGTGCGATGGGGCCTTCGGTGGAGGCGACGAAGAACGAGGTGGCGGGCGCCGAGCTCACCAAACCCCTGCTCGGCTTGAACCCGACGAGATGACAGGTGGCCGCGGGCGTGCGGATCGAACCCGCGCCGTCGCTCGCGTGCGCGACCGGCAGAAGTCCCGCTGCGACAGCCGTTGCCGCGCCGCCGCTGGACCCACTGGAGTAGCGGTCCAGCGCGTAAGGCGTCACGGACGGGCGCGGCGTGACGTCGTTCTCCGTGTAGCAGGTGGAACCGAACTCCGGCGTGTTCGTCTTGCCGAGCACGACCGCGCCCGCCTGCCGCAGCAGTCCGGAGGTCCAGGAGTCCTCTGTGGGCACGAAATCCGCCATGGCCACCGACCCGAACGTGGTCCGGATGCCCGCGGTCGCCGCCAGGTCCTTGATGCCCAGCGGCAGGCCGAGCAACGCCGACCGTTCGCCTCGGGCCAGTCGTTCATCCGCGGCTGCAGCTTCTTCAAGTGCGGCGTCAGCGACCGTCACGAACGCGCCGAGTTGTGCGTCGAGGCGGTCGATGCGCGAGAGGTAGTGCTCGGTCAGTTCACGTGAGCTGATCTCCTTGGTGTGCAAGGAATGCAACTGTTGCGCGGCCGTCAGCTCGTGCAGGTCGCTCATGGCGTCACCGCCGTTCCGGTGAGCAGGCTGTGCACGGACCACGTGACCACTTCCAGCTCTTGCGGGCTCAGCGGCTGCCCGCCGAACATCCTGCGGTGCATCAGCGGGCCCTCCAGCAGGTTGCCCACCAGCGCCAGCTCGGGGACCTCGCCGATCTCACCGCGCCGCACCGCTCGTGCGATCGCGTCCACCAGGGGCTGTGACCGGCGCGCGACCAGGCTGCGGAACGTGCGCTCCGCCTCGTCGTCGCGGCGCAGGTCGGCCAGGAAACCGATCAGGCCGTCGTTCCACGGCTGGTCCCAGGCCATCGCCAGGTCCTCCACGAATGCGCTGAGGTCGCCGTGGAGCGAACCCGTGTCGCAGTCGGGCACGGGCGGCAGGAACTCGTCGAGCACGTCCGCCACCAGCCGCACCTTGCTGCTCCACCGGCGGTAGACGTCCGTGCGGTGCGCGTTCGCCTGCGCGGCGACCTGCGTCAACGTCAGCGCGTCGTACCCGTGCTCGGTCAGCAGCGCCCACGCCGTGACGAGCAGCCGCTGTTCGAGTTCGGGATCCCGCGGACGCGCCATGACTGTCCCTCATTCCACAACAGGTTGTTGCGTTACCGTAGGTCCAGCAACCCGGTGGCGCAAGCTGCTACCGTGGACGGCGGAGATCATCGACTGAGGAGTTCGACGTGCTGGTGGGTGAAGACGACATCTCCGGGTGAGCCCGTGAGGTGAGAGGCCATCGATCGCGATGGCCGTTCCGTCGTCCCCTTTTCCACTCGCGCGACCGTTTCGCGCGCAGCACCTCTTGAGGCTTCACATGTCCATCGTCGTGTCCAATTTGTCCTTCGCCTGGCCGGACAGCACCCCCGTTTTCGACGGTCTGTCCGTCACGTTCCCCGAGGGCCGCACCGGGCTCGTCGCCCCGAACGGTGCCGGCAAGTCGACCCTGCTCAAGCTCGTGGCGGGCGCGCTGAAGCCCGCCGAGGGCAGCGTGTCGGTCGACGGCGTGCTCGGCTACCTGCCGCAGGACCTGCCGCTCACCGCCGACCTGACCGTGGCCGAGGTGCTCGGCGTTGCGACCGTGCTGCGCGCGATCGCGGCCGTCGAGTCCGGTGACGTCGACGAGGAGCACTTCACCGTCATCGGCTCCGACTGGGACGTAGAGGAACGCACCCGCGCCCAGCTCGACCGGCTCGGCCTCGATCTGGCGTTCGACCGGCTGCTCGGCACGTTGAGCGGCGGTCAGATCGTCTCGCTCGGGCTCGCTGCCCAGTTGCTCAGGCAACCCGATGTGCTGCTGCTCGACGAGCCGACCAACAACCTGGACCTGGACGCGCGGCACCGCCTCTACTCCGTGCTGGACGACTGGCGCGGCTGCCTGCTCGTGGTGAGCCACGACCGGGCGTTGCTCGACAGGATGGACCGGATCGCGGAGCTCGACGGCGACATTCGCTTCTACGGCGGCAACTTCAGCGCGTACGAGGAAGCCGTCGCGGCCGAGCGCGAGGTCGCCGAGAAGAACATCCGCAGCGCCGAGCAGGAGGTCAAGCGCGAGAAGCGGGAGATGCAGCAGGCCCGCGAACGCGCCGCTCGCCGTGCTTCGAACGCGCAGAAGAACCTGTCGAACGCCGGTCTGCCGCGGATCTTCGCCGGCAACATGAAACGCGACGCACAGGTGTCAGCGGCCAAGGCCGACGGCACGCACGCGGCTCGTCTCGGCGCCGCCAAGACCCGTCTAGACCAGGCCGAACGCGCGTTGAAGGACGAGCAGAAGATCAGCCTGGAGCTGCCGCAGACCGCGGTCCCGTCCGGCCGCACCCTGTTCGAGGGCACGGACATCCGGGTACGCGACCTGTTCGCCGATCTGGATCTCACGATCCGCGGGCCGGAGCGCATCGCTCTGGCCGCTCCGAACGGCGCCGGCAAGTCGACGCTGTTGCGCGTGATCCACGGTTCGCTGACGCCGGACAGCGGCTCGGTGCGCAGTGCGGACGGCCGGGTCGCGTACCTGTCCCAGCGGCTCGACCTGCTCGACGACGCCCGCACGGTGGCCGAGAACCTCGCTGCGGCCGCCCCCGCGATGCCACCCGCGGACCGGATGAACCTGTTGGCGCGCTTTCTGTTCCGCGGTCCGCGAGCACACCTGCCCGTTGGTGTGCTGTCCGGCGGCGAACGCCTGCGCGCCACCCTGGCGTGCATCCTGTTCGCCGAGCCCGCGCCGCAACTGCTGTTGCTCGACGAGCCCACGAACAACCTCGACCTGATCAGCGCCGGCCAGCTGGAGAGCGCGTTGAACGCGTACCAGGGCGCGTTCGTCGTCGTCAGCCACGACGAGCGGTTCCTGAGCGAGGTGAAGATCGACCGCTGGCTGCGCCTCGACGGCGGCAAGCTGCTGGAGGTCTCCCGTGGCTGAAGCCGCTCTGGTCGCCCACGACCTGGTGCGTGTCTTCGGAGGCCGCCGCGTGCTCGACGGGGTGTCGCTGGTCGCGGCACCCGGTCGGCGGATCGGGTTGATCGGCGAGAACGGCGCGGGCAAGTCGACGTTGCTGCGGCTGCTCGCGGGCGTCGACCAGCCCGACGGCGGTTCTGTCGAGCGGCCTTCCGATCTCGGGTTCCTGCACCAGGAGATGCCGTTCCCGTCGTCGGCTTCCGTGGCGGACGTCGTCGACTCTGCTCTGGTTGAGGCTCGCGCGGATGTGGCTGAGCTGGAACGGCTCGGCGGGATCATGGGCGACGATCCGGATCTCCTTGCAGCGTATGCGGAACGGCTCGAACTCGCGCAGCAGCACGAGGCGTGGGACGCGGACCGCCGCGCATCGATCGTCCTCAGCGGACTCGGGCTCGGCGACGTCTCCTGGTCTCGGCCGCTCGGGTCGTTGTCGGGTGGTCAGCGTCGCCGGTTGGACCTGGCGGCGCTGCTGGTTCGCCGGCCTTTGGCGTTGTTGCTGGACGAGCCGACGAACCACCTGGACGACGACGCGGCCGCGTTCCTGGAGGAACAGCTGCGCGGGCTGCCGGGGACCGTGGTGCTGGCCAGCCACGACCGGGCGTTCCTCGACGCGGTGTGCACGGACCTGATCGACCTGGACCCGGCCGTCGAGGGGCCCGTCCGGTTCGGCGGCAACTACAGCTCCTATCTGCAGCAGAAGCGGGCTGATCGGGCGCGGTGGGAACAGCGGTACGTCGAGGAACAGGAGGAGTTGGCCGCGCTGCGGTCGTCATTGGGGTTGGTCGCCGGGCGGATCGCGCCGAACCGGACGATGCGCGACAGCGACAAGATGGGCTACGGCGTGCGGGCGAACCGCGTGCAGAGCCAGATCTCGCGGCGGATCCGCAACACCACGCGCCGCCTCGAAGACCTGGAGCGCCGCAGCGTGCCCGCTCCCCCACGGCCGCTGAGCTTCGCTCGTTCGCTGACCTCGACCGGCTCGGTTCTGGTGTCGCTGCGGGATGTTCGCGTGCCTGGCCGGCTCTCCCTTGATTCCTTGGACCTGGTCGACGGTGATCGGCTGCTGGTCAGCGGGCCCAACGGCTCGGGCAAGTCGACGTTGCTGCTGGTGCTGGCAGGGCAGCTGGCGGCGGCCGGGGTTCAGCGGCATTCAGAGTTGCGGGTCGGGTTGCTCGACCAGGACACCACGTTCGCCAACCCCCGGTTGACCCCGCTCGGCACCTACGGCCGCGCGCTCGGGGCTTCGCGGGTAGCGGAGGTGCCGTTGGAGTCGTTGGGGCTGCTGCACAAGTGGGACCTGCGCAAGCCGGTCGGCGCGTTGTCGGTGGGCCAACGGCGGCGGCTCGCTCTGGCGTTGCTCGTGGCCTCGCCGCCGGACCTGCTGCTGCTCGACGAGCCCACCAACCACCTGTCGCCGTTGCTGTGCGACGAGCTGGAGTCCGCGCTGGGGCCGGGACCGGGCGCGATCGTGCTCGCGAGCCACGACCGCTGGCTCCGGGCGCGTTGGCAGGGCGAGGAGATCCGTCTTCAGCCGTACCATTCGTGATCGTGCGCCAGCTCCGGGTGTTCCTCTCCTCGCCGGGTGACGTGACCGGCGAGCGAACCGTCGCGCGCACGGTCATCGACCAGCTGCAGTACGACCCGTTCGTGCGCGGCCGGATCTTCCTCGACGTCGTGGCCTGGGACCAGCCCGGCGGCGCACCGCTGTCGGCCACCGAAACGCCCCAGGCCTCGATCAACCGCGGCATGCCCCGCCCCAGCGAGTGCGACGTCGTGATCGTCATCCTGTGGTCGCGCATGGGCACACCGCTGCCGTTCCCCGCTTATGCCACTTCGGATGGTCAGCCCTACCTGTCCGGTACCGACTGGGAGTTCCAGGACGCCGTGCGTGGTGGCCCTGTGGTGCTGGTGTACCGGTGCTCGGCTCCGGTGCTGCTCGACCCGGACGCTCCCGACTTCGACGCGCGGCTCGCGCAGAAACGGGCGGTGGACACGTTCTTCGCCCGGATGAGCGATCCGGAGACCGGCGCTCTTCTGCGCGGCTACAAGCAGTACGCGGCGCCGGAGGACTTCCGGGCCACGCTGGAGCAGGACCTCCGCGCGGTGGTGCACCAGCACGTGGCGGGCGTTCCTCGTCGTAGTGACGGCCTGCCGCCGGCGTGGACGGGCTCGCCGTTCCCCGGCCTGCGGGCCTTCACCACTCGTGATGCGCCGATCTACTTCGGCCGCGGCCGAGAGGCCGATCAGCTCGTGGCGCGGGTGACCGCGAGCAGCTTCGTGGCCGTGGTGGGTGCGAGCGGTTCCGGCAAGTCTTCGCTGGTGGGAGCCGGTCTGCTGCCACGTCTGGAGCGCAGCGGGTGGACACTGCCCCGCTATGACGGCCCTCGCTGGTCCGGGCTCCGGTTCACCCCCGGCGAGGCGGGCGACAACCCGTTCGACGCAACGGCACGACGGCTGGGACCGAGCGCGGACGCCTTGTCCCTGGCTCGGGATCCGAACCAGGTGGTCGACCTGTTGCCACCTGGTGTGTCGCTGATCTTCGTCGACCAGTTCGAGGAGCTGTTCACGCTCGTCGATCCGGCCTACGTGGACCCGTGGATCGCGCTGTTGGAGGCTGCGGCCGGGTCCGGCCGCTGCCACGTCGTGGTGACGTTGCGCGCGGACTTCTACCACCGCTGCCTGGAGATCCCGCGGCTCGCGCGGCTGCTGGAGACCGGCCAGCTTCCTCTGAGCGCCCCGACTGAGGGCCTGTTCGACATGATCACGCGACCGGCCGAGCGCGCCGACCTGACGTTCGAGGAGGGGCTGCCCGGCCGGATCCTGCACGACACCGGCTCCGACCCGGATGCCTTGCCGCTGCTCGCCTACACGTTGGACGAGCTGTACCGCGCCCGTGCCGGCGGCGTCCTGGACCATGCCACCTACGAACGGCTGGGTGGCGTGCAGGGCGCGATCGGCACGCGCGCTGAGCACGTGTTCGTCAACCTCCTCGACTCCGCCGCCCGGTCCGCGTTCGGCCAGGTGTTCCGCGATCTCGTGCGGGTCGACGAGGACGGCCTCGCCGCACGCCGCCGCGCCCTGCTGAGCCAGGTCGCTTCTTCTGATGCCGCCGGCCGGTTCGTCGAGGTGCTGACGCAGGCCCGGCTGCTGGTGCAGAACCGGGACGAGCACAACCGGCCGGTTGTTTACGTCGCTCATGAGGCGTTGTTCGGGAGCTGGGAACGGCTGGCCGACTGGATCCAGGCGACCCGTGACGACCTGCTGCTGGAGCACAAGGTCACCGCGGCTGCGGCCGAGTGGGACCGCAACGGCCGCGACGACGTCTTCCGGTGGCCGCACGAACGCATGGAACCCGTCTACGCGATGCTCGAGCGCCGCGGCACCACCCTGGACCCGCTCACCACAGCGTTTGTCGAGCCTGAACACCTGCGTCTGCTGCCGCGGCTCCTCTCGCCTCAGCCGCGGTTGCGGGACAGCGCCGTGGACCGTCTGGTCCTGATCGGCCCGCCTGCGATCCCGGGTCTGCTCGAACTCCTCAACCGCCCGACGCCTCCAGGCATCGACGACGATCTCCTCCTGATCTTGGAGGCCGCCGCGACCGCTCTTGGCAGGATCGGCGCGGCCGCGATGCCAGGTCTGTTCGACACACTCCGCCACTCTGATCCAGAGGTCCGGCTGGCCGCACTGGCCGGACTGCGCGTGATGGACGACTCCGGCATCGCGCTGGGCGTCGGGTCGGTGCTGCGCGATCCGGATGTCAGGGTCCGGTCAGCCGCCGTGGGAATGCTGAAGAGAGTCGGCACGGTCATGGCGATGGCGATGCTCGGCTCCGTCGTGGAGGACGGACCGGAAGACCTCCGTTGGGAAGCGGTCGGCGCACTCGGCGCGTACGGCCCCAGCGCTGTGTCGACGCTGCTCGAACTGGACGGGGAACCCGCCCGGCGCGCCCTGCTCGCCATCGGCGACCGCGGTCTCCCCGAACTGCTCAAAGGCCTGCGCGACGACAGCGCGCAGGTACGGCACAACGCGGCCATGACCCTCGTGGCGCTCGGTGAGGCGGCGCTCCCCGGCGTGATCACCGCGCTCGGCGACGACAGTCCGGACGTGCGCTGGCTGGCGTGCGAGATCCTCTCCGCGATCGGCGACGATTCCGCCACTCCGCACCTGCTGGGCCTCATGCACGACGCGGATCCCGCGATTCGCAGCGCCGCGGCGCATGCGCTCGGAAGCGAGGTCCGGCTGACCGAGGCGCTGACCGACGGCGATCACGACGTGCGGTGGGCGGCCGCGGACGCGCTCGCGGAGAGCGACGAGGACGTTGCCGCGGAGTACCTGCTCGACGTGGCGTCGCTGGCCGGTCCCGCTCGCGCGCTCGCCCTCGGGGTGTGGATCCGGTGCGCACCCGCTGATCTGCGGGGTGTGGGGCCGATCGAGGACGAGTGGGTCTGGCACCGCGTGGCCGACGCCGCAGCGGTCAGAGGACAGACCGCTCTTCCCGAGCTGGTCGCGTGGCTGGCCAACCCGCTCATGCCGGAACACGAACGTCTGGCGACCGCACGAGCGCTGGCCGCGATCGGGTCCGCGGCCGTTCCGGTCCTGCTCGGCTGGGCCAGGTTCGGAGAGGCTTTCGTGACTGCTGATGCGATCCGTGCCGTCGGCTGGATCGCACGTCACGACCCAGCACGGGCGAACCCGCTGGGCGATCCCGGCGCCTTGCGAGCGTTGCCCGACCTCGGCGAGCTGCTCAACGACCACGCGTACCGGCGCGACGCCGCCGACGCGCTGGCGGACTTCGGCGAAGACGCGCTTCCCGTGGTGTGGCAGGCGATGACCTCGCCGGACCCCGCCGTGCGTGAAGCGGCGACGGGCATGGCGGTCAAGATCGGCGGGAAGGCGGTGCCCGGACTGCTGAAACTGCTGGACCACGACGTCGCGGCGATGCCGGCGGAAGTGGCGTTGCGGACCATCGCGACACCGGCGGCGTTGTTCGGCCTGGCTGATCGCTAGTCGCAGAAGTAAGCGAGCCGGAACTGGTTGGTGTAGTCGTGCTCCAGCCGCACCGCGCACTCGACGTGCACGACCCTCGGGTCGTCGAAGGGGCCTGCGTTGTAGTTGATCGAGAAGGCGTCTTCCGGCGTGTCGCCCCACAGCGCACCGCTGCGCCAGAGCAGGTTGAGGAAGTCGCGGATGTCGGCGGCGATCCTGGGGCGCAGGGTGCGGTCGTCGGGGCGTTCGAAGATCGCCCAGTTCGTGCCCTTGCGGATGCTGCGGAAGATGAAGTTGAAGGTGCGGCGGCGGCTGATGTAGCGCCAGTCCGGGTCGGTGCTCAGCGTGCGGCCTCCCCAAATCATCGTGCCGCGGCCCGGCGACTCGACGAGCGCGTTGATGCCGATCGGGTTCAGCAGGTCCTGCTCATGGCGGTTGAGGAGGGTCTCGACTCGGATCGATTCCTTGATCTGCTGGTTGGCCGGGGTGTGGTGGAAGCCGCGCAGCAGGTCCGTTCTGGCGTAGACGCCGGCGATGTGCCCGCACGGCGGAACCAGCCGATTGTCCGCGGTGAGCCAGTCGTAGACCTTGATCCACGGGTAGTAGAGGACAGCCTGCGCCGAGTCGTACCCGGCCGCGTGGATCCGCCAGTTCCTGATTTCATGGGCGTCGAGACCAGGAGGACAGTCCAGGATCGCCATCCGGTCGCCGTGCCGGTGGCAGTGGTCGATCAGCTTGCGCTGGACGTCTTCGGTCTCCTCGGCGTCGGTGCCCGGCATCATGAGGTCGGGCGCGCACACCAGTGAGATGTCTTCCACGGTGTCGAGCTGAGCGATCGCCAGGTCGTAGTCCGGTGCGGTGCGGACGACGACGCAGGACTGGCCGCCGTTGGCGAAGAACCCGTAGACCGCGAGCGCCAGCGCGCCGCCCTCGATGCCGTTGCCGAAGGTGACGCCGAAGTCGGACCAGCTGTGCAGCCACACCGGCTCGTCGAACGGCCCTCTGTCGGCCAGGCCGATGAACGCTGTGTGGGTGTGCTCGGCGGTCCAGCGGCGTGGCGGGCGGTCGTTGTCCGTCTCCTCGGCCTCGGGCGGGAGCTGCAGCAGCGGCTTCGGGCCCTTGGCGTACCCCACCTCCTCCAGATAGATCCCGGGGGTCAGGTAGGTCGGCACGGGAGCATCGTACGAGGCGCTGAGCGGGTCTGGACCAAAGTATGACGGCGCGTTAGGCCTGGGTATGACGACGTGCGGGCCGCGGCGTCGTTATTGTCCCGTTCACGGTGGTGACCACGAGCCATCGACACCCTTGCCGCCGAAGGGGAGCGCGAGCCATGAGGGATGTTCTGCAGTCAGCGACGGACGTCCGGTCGCGCGTGACCGGATGGATGGGGCGGCGGTTCCTCGCGCACCTCAGCAAGACCGGGTTCGACCTGGGGTCCTCGTGGTTCGTGCCGTCGAAGGTGCTGGCGCCGCTGCGGCGCAACGGGCTCGACCCCGTGCCCGAGCTGGCGCGGATGCACGCGAACGGGCCGGTCACGCGGTTGCCGTTGCCGGTGACGGTGTGGCTGGTCACCGGGTACGAGGCGTCCAAGCAGGTGCTGGTGGACAGCGAGTCGTTCAGCAACGACTTCGGGCACCTCAAGGAGCTCGGGTTGTTCGCGGACGAGGCGCCTGGTGGGCTGGGGTTCAGCGACCCGCCGGAGCACACGCGGTTGCGCAAGGTGCTGACGCCGGAGTTCACCATGCGGCGGCTGTCTCGGCTCGTGCCGCGCATCGAGGCCATCGTGGCTGATCAGCTCGATCTGATGTCCATGAAGGACGGGCCGGTCGACCTGGTCGAGGACTTCGCGATGCCCGTGCCGGCGCTCACGATCTGCGAGCTGCTGGGCGTGCCGGCGAGTGAGCGCGAGGAGTTCCAGCGGCGCAGTGTGGCGCGGTTCGACCTGGGCGGGGCGGCGACGGCGTCGTTGTCCGCGGTGTCGGAGTCGGTCGTGTACTTCCGCGAGCTGGTGCGCACGCTGCGTGCGGCTCCCAACGACGGTCTGCTGGGCGAGCTCATCCGCAAGCACGGCGACGAGCTGGACGACGACGAACTGGCCGGGCTGGCCGACGGGCTGCTGACCGGCGGGTTCGAGACGACGGCGAGCATGATCTCGCTCGGCACGCTAGCGATGCTGCGCTCCCCCGACCTGTTCGCCCAGGTGCGCGACGACGACGAGGCCATCGGCGGGGTGGTCGACGAGCTGCTGCGCCACCAGACCGTCGTTCAGGTGGCGTTCCTCCGCATCGCGCGCAAGGACGTGGACGTCGCCGGGACGAAGATCCGCGCGGGTGACATCGTGGCGTGCTCGTTGTCGCAGGCGAACCGCGATCCGAGCGTCTACTCCTCGCCGGACGACATCTGCCCGGAGCGGGCGGCGGGCCAGCACCTCGCGTTCGGGTACGGCGCGCACCGGTGCATCGGCGCCGAGCTAGCCAAGATGGAGCTGCGGATCGCGTACCCGGCACTCGTGCGCCGCTTCCCGGAGATGCTGCTCGCGGCCGACCCGGCTGCGCTCTCGTTCCGCAAGCTCTCCATCGTCTACGGGCTGCACAAGCTGCCGGTCCACCTCGGCAACCACACCAGTCCGATCCAGCTGGATCTTTAACGGAGTCGGGTGGGGGATGGCCTGATACACCCAACTTTCGACCGTTGGGGTTGAGGGATCATCCCTCATGCCTTCGCCTGTCGAACAGAAGAGTCTTTACCTACCAACGCAATCAGCGAACGGAAGGTAAGGACCATGATCCGCAAGGCCATCATCGCCGCCGCCACCCTCTCGACCCTCGCGCTCCCGGCCGTCGCGGTCGCCGACCCGATCATCGGGCAGCCGACGCCGTGCGCGAAGGTCACCGACCTGGTGGGCCCCGACTTCTTCGTGAAGCAGTGCGGGGTCAGCGACGTCGACCAGCACCGTGCGGGTCTGGAGAACAACGGCAGCGCGTACTGCGGTCCGACCTCCCTCTACAACGTGCTGCACTACTGGGCACATGAGAAGAACGCACCGGTCGGCTGGCTGACCACGAAGGTGAAGAACCTCGACCCGATGGACCAGGCCGACTACAACGTGATCACCAACTCCATCGGCCGGATCGGTGACGACGCCAAGTACGACGGTGGCACCAACCTCTACAACCTGCGCGCCGCCTGGAACATCGCGGCCCAGCCGGCCCGCGACGCCGGATGGGCGGCGGTCACCGGGGGTGTGAGCACCCACGGTGCCGAGGACTTCGGCGGTGACCTGGCCCGCAAGCTGGCCCGCGGCCCGGTGCAGATGGTCTACGGCCGTTACTCGGCCGGTCCGAAGACCGGCAGCCTGCAGCGCGGTGGCGGCCACATCGTCACGCTGGTGCAGGTCGACGGTTCCTTCAACGGCGACACGTTGCAGGTGCGCTACATGGACCCCGGTCGCGCCGCGGACCACGGCGTGGGCGACTACCTGAAGAACCAGTCCGACTACGCGACGATCAACGCGACTCTGACGAAGAAGACCGTTCTCGAGTGGGTCCCGACGAAGAACAACCCGGACAACGACCTGGGCGACATCGCCATTCCCGGCACGTTCCGCACCGTGACCAGGTGGCAGCTCACCACGCCGGGCTCGACCGCGCCCACCACGCAGCTGGTGGAGGGCTACAACTGGTTCGAGATGGCACCGCCGGTCGGCTGACCGCACGCATCAGGGCCACCCCTTCGCGGGGGTGGCCCTTTCGCGTTCACTCACGGATGCCGATGGTGTCGATCGGCTTGGCGCGCAACGACAACCGCGTGGACACCGCGATCGACACCACGCCGAGCACTGCGGCTCCCGCGAGCACGCCCAGGTACACCCAGATCCCTCCGGCGGGCAGCGGGACGCCGGTGAACCCGATCGCCAGCAGCGTCAACGGCAGTGCGGCCACCAACGTGCCCAACGTCGCCGCGAGTCCGACCGTCACCAGTGCCTCGGTCCGCATCATCCTGATCACCTGCCGGCGCCCGGTGCCGACGAGCCGCAGCAGGGCGAACTCCCGCCGCCGTGCCGCCGTCGACATCACCAGCGTGTTGGACACCGAGATGGCGACGTACCCGAGGATCACGCCCACGGCGACCAGGTTCAGCAGGAACTGGGTCCGTTCCTCACCCCGGTCCTGCGCGGCGACGGTCTCGGTGACCTGGAGGCCCGGATAGCGGCTGACCACGTCTTTCAGCGCGGTCACGTTCGCATCCTTCACCAGCACCGCGCTGTCCATCCCGGCCCTGGTGTGTTCGCGGGCGTCGGCCGCCGACAGCACGTGGTCGCCGAACGCCAGCTCGTGCTGGTAGGTCGCGATCACCTTCAGCTTCGCCGGCCGGCCGTCGGCGTACCAGAACTCGACGGTGTCCCCGACCTTCTTGTTGTTCCACCAGGCGTACACGTCGCTCAACGCCACCGTGCCCGTCGTGAGGTCGTCGAGGCTGCCCGTGACGACGTCGAGGTCGACCGTGTTCCGCGCCGACGCGTCGAGCCCGTTGGCCGGCCCGCGGTTCACCTCGACGCTGTCGCCCGACTTCCTGGCCGTGATCACCTGCGTGCGCACCAACGACGTGGCGCTCGCTCCGGGGATCCCGCGGACCGCTTCCGCGACTTCCGAAGGCACACCGGCCACCCCGGTGATCACGTGGTCCGCGGTGATCGACTCGGTCGTCTCCTGCTGCACGGCGGCGGTGAACGTCGTCTGGCTGTAGTAGTTCACGACGGCGAACCCGATGGCCAGCATCAACGGCGTCACCGCGGCGGCCAGTCGCCGCGAGTTCTTGACGACGTTCGCCGCCGCCAGATACCCGCTGACCCCTCGCAGCGCCGGCGCGATCACGCGGACTGCTTTGCCCACGACCCTCGGGCCGACCAGCGTCAGGCCGATGATCAGCACCAGCGTCGCCATCACGGACATCGCCGCACCGAGCTGCCCGCGCAGGAACAACGGGACCGTCGTCGCCACCGTGCCGATCGCCAGCAGAATCCCGCCGATGACCAGGCGGACGCGGCCGACGTCCTTGCGCTGCACCGCCGCCTCCCCCAGCGCCTCGACCGGGTTGATCGACGACGGGCGCCGCGACGCGCTCCAGGCGGCCAGCCGCGCCGCGCCGATGCCGATCAGCAGGGCCGCGACCAGCGGAATCGGGCTGATCTTCAGGGCGAAGTCGTGCGGGACCACACCGATCGCGGCGAACGCGCTGCGGAGCCCTTGGCTGACCAGGATGCCCAGCACGCTGCCGATCACGCCGGCGATCACGGACACCACCGTCGTCTCAACACCGATCAGCTTGCGGATCTGACGTGGGGTCGCACCGACGGCTCGCAGCAACGCGAACTCGCGGCGCCGTTGCTCGACGGTCAACGCCAGGGTGCTGGCCACGACGAAGATCGCGACCAGGACCGCGTAGCCGCCGAACGACCCCGCGATGAGCGCCAGGATCGCCTTGGTCTGGCTGACGTCGTCGAACTCGGCGGCGCTGCGGTCTGCGCCGGACGAGACGGTGACGTGGTCGGAGGCGAGGACGTCTTCGAGGCGGGAGGTGATGTCACCCGTGGTCAGCACCCCGATCGCGGTGAGCTGGTCCGGGCGGCCGGAGAGGTCGGCGGCCTTGGCAGCGCTGAAGAAGAGCGACGCCTGCCGAGAACCTCGGTTCTCCGCGTCACCCCGCGCTGATCCCGAAGCCTCCGCGACACCGACAACGCGGTAGCTCACCGGCACCGAGCGGGCCATCACCCGCACCTCGCCACCCACTCCGACGCCGGCCTGCCCCGCCAGCCCCGAGTCGAGCACCACCTCGTCATCCGCCACCGGAGCCCGCCCCTGCGTCAACTCGAACGGTGCCAACACCGCCGACTCCCAGTTGTGGCCGAACGAGGGCTTGTCCGCCAGCACCTGACCATCGGGCCCGACCACCACCGCCGGGAACGTCTGCTCCGGCACCGCGGCCTTCACCCCCGGCACCGCGGCGATCTTGGCCACCAGAGCGGTGGGAATGGCCGGCTGCTCGGCGGCGTGCTCGAACGCCAGCACGTCGCCACCTGGCGGGCGCACCGTTCGATCGCCGGTGACGACCACGTCAGCGGCCGCATAGCGCTGGGTCGGCACGCCGCCGCGAAACCCGGACTCCATGAGGATCCCGCAGGCCGCGACAAGCGCGGTACCGCACAGGATGGCGACGAAAGCGCCGATGAACCCGCTGGTACGGGCTTTGACGGTCTGCCAGGCGAGAGTCAGCACGGCTTACCACTCCCCCAGGTGCGTCATGCGCTCGGCGACCTTCTCGGGCGTCGGCGAGACCAGTTCCCCGGCCAGCCGCCCATCCGCCAGGAACAACACGCTGTGCGCGGCGGAAGCAGCGACCGGATCGTGCGTCACCATCAGCACGGTCTGTCCCATGTCGTCCACAATGGACCGCAACAGCGACAACACCTGCTGCGCCGTACGAGAATCCAGAGCACCGGTCGGCTCATCTGCCAGCACCACCTCCGGCCGGGCGACCAGCGCGCGAGCGATCGCCACCCGTTGCTGCTGACCACCGGACAACTCCGCCGGGTGGTGATCGAGCCGAGAGTCCAGCCCGACCCGCGAGACGACCGACTGCAGCCACGAACGATCGGCCGACCGGCCCGCCAGCAGGAGCGGCAGGGTGATGTTCTGCCGCACGGTCAGCGACGGCAGCAGGTTGTAGGCCTGGAACACGAACCCGATCCGGTCCCGGCGCACCTTGGTCAGCGCGGCCTCCCGCAGCGAACCCAGGTCGGTGTCGCCGAGCAGCACGCGGCCGGACGTCGGGCGGTCCATGCCCGACGCGCAGTGCAGGAACGTGCTCTTGCCCGAGCCGGACGGTCCCATCACGGCGGTGAAGGTGCCTGGCCGGATGCCGACGGTCACCGAGTCCAACGCCGTCACCGCGCCACCGCCGTTGCCATACACCTTGCGCACCGCTTGCAGCGAAAGCGCGTTCATCACGTTCTCCTTGGTCCGCAACAACTTCCGACCAAGAAAGTAGGTTCGTGGACCCCCGCTGAACGATCACGCAGGCTGCCCGGACGAAGGTGGAGCCTGCTCTACCCCCGAACG
This sequence comes from Lentzea alba, assembly GCF_047445655.1. Classification (GTDB taxonomy): domain Bacteria; phylum Actinomycetota; class Actinomycetes; order Mycobacteriales; family Pseudonocardiaceae; genus Lentzea; species Lentzea alba_A. The sequence goes on along the minus strand of NZ_JAJAEG010000004.1, from coordinate 229,100 downwards.
GAGTTCGTCGCGCAGGACAGATCGGGACCCCGAGATTCGTCGGCCACGACGAGGTGGCGACCAGCCCGCCGAACCTAGCGTTGGCCGTGACCGGAGTCACGTCGACGTGGATGAGGCGCGGATGTCCAAGCTGAGCGAGATCAACGACTGGCTGCAGGAGAACCTCCCCAGGCTGGTCGCCGAGCACGGGGTGCCGGGGGCCACCGCCGCCGTCACCGTCGGCGACGAGGTGGTCGAGGCCGCGGCGGGTGTGCTGAACAAGAACACCGGGGTCGAGACGACGACCGACTCGGTGTTCCAGATCGGGTCGATCACCAAGGTCTGGACGGTGACCCTTGCGATGCAGCTGGTCGACGAAGGCCTGCTGGACGTGGACGCGCCGGTGCGCGACTACCTGCCCGAGTTCAAGATCGGGGACGAGGACGCCGCCACGAAGATCACCGTGCGGCAGCTGATGTGCCACACGTCCGGCTTCGAGGGCGACCTGTTCACGGACACCGGCACCGGCGACGACTGCGTGGAGAAGTACGTCGCAACGCTGCACGAAACGCCGCAACTCTTCGCGCCCGGCGAGAGGTTCAGCTACAACAACGCCGGCTACACCGTGCTCGGCCGCGTCATCGAAACGGTTCGAGGCAAGTCGTACGACGAGTGCCTGCGCGACCACCTGTTCGCGCCGCTCGGCCTCACCCACGCGGCGACCAGCGCGTACGAGGCGATCATGTTCCGGGCCGCGGTCGGCCACATCACGCCGGACCCCGAAGCCGGGCCGCAGGTCGCACCGTTGTGGTCGCTCGTGCGGTCCAACATCCCGGCCGGCTCGATGCTCGCGATGCGGCCGCGCGACCTGCTCGCGTTCGCGCGCATGCACATGAACGGCGGCGTCGCGGCGGACGGCACCAAGGTGCTCTCGCCGGTCGCGGTCGAGGCGATGCAGCAGATCCAGGTCGAGGTGCCGAAGCTGGCGCTGATGGGCGACACGTGGGGCCTCGGCTGGGAGCTGTTCCACTATCCACAGGGCACGGTCATCGGGCACGACGGCGGCACGATCGGGCAGTCCGCGTTCCTGCGTCTCGTCCCAGAGCACGGCGTCGCGGTCGCACTGCTGACCAACGGCGGCAACCCCATCGAGGTGTACCAGCAGATCTTCGGGCACGTGCTGCGCGAGCTCACCGGCATCGAGCTGCCCGCGAGGCCGGAGCCCGCCGAGGTGACGGAACCGGTCGACGGCGAGCGCTACGTCGGCACCTACGCCTCGTCGGTCGGCGAACGCGAGGTCACCCAGGACGAGGCCGGCCGCCTCTGGATGGAGCTCGTCCCCAAGGGCATCTTCGCCGAGCTCAGCCCGAAGCGGGCGGGCAAGACCGAGCTCCTGCCGTGGGAGGGCGACACGTTCCTCGCGTTCGAGCCGATGCTCGGGATCCACATGCCGCACGCGTTCGTGGGGGACGACGGGCAAGGCCGCGCTCTGTTCCTGCACACCGGCCGCGCGGACCGGCGGGTCGCCCTGTGAACGTCTTCGCCGAAGCAGGCGCCGAAGGGTTCGTCCACGCCAAGGAAATCGGCACGGACAACGAGTTCGCGCACCGAGCAGACGACCCGGTCGTGCTGGCGTCGGTGTTCAAGATCCCGGTGGCCGTCGCCTACGCGGCGGAGGTGGCCGCGAAAAGGCTCGACGAGACCGAGCGGACGCGGGTCACCTCCCGCTACCGCATCGGCGGCATCGGCACCGCGGGGTGCGCCGACGACGTCGAGATGAGCTGGCGCGACCTCGCGCTGTTCATGATGACCATGAGCGACAACGCCGCGACCGACGTCATCTTCCACCGCGTCGGCCAGGCCGCGGTCGACAAGATCCTCGCCGACCTCGGCCTGCACCGCACCCGGATCCTGGGCTGCTGCGAGGACCTCTTCGCCTCGATGTCGACCGACCTCGGCCTGACTCCGCAAGAAGCCGAAGAAGCGCTCGGCAACCCCACGTGGGAGCTGATCGAAAAAATGGCCATTGTGGACCCGGAGCGCACGACCTCCTCCACACCGCGGGAGATCACCGCGCTGCTGGAGGCCATCTGGACCGATCGCGCGGCGGAACCCGAGGCGTGCGAACAGGTCCGCAAGATCATGGCGCAGCAGATCTGGCCGCACCGGCTCAGCTCCGGCTTCCCCGCCGGCGTCCAGGTCGCCGCCAAGACCGGCACGCTGCCGGGCGTGCGCAACGAGGCCGGCGTCGTCACCTACCCCGACGGCCGCAGCTACGCCGTCGCCGTGTTCACCCGCGCGAAGTCGCTCGACCTGCGGCAACCCGCCGTCGACGCGGTGATCGGCCGTGCCGGGCGCCTCGCCGTCGACCACCTCCGAAGGAGCACGCCGTGAAACGCACAGCGGCCCTCACCGCGGCAGTCGTGCTGGCAGGGTGCGGAACCTCCGGTGGTTCCGGCTCCGGCAGCGAGACCCTGGCCGACGGCAAGACGTTCACGATGGCGATCAGCGCCGATCCTGGCAGCCTGGATCCCGCGCTCACCGTCCTGTCGGTGGCCCGCGGGCTGGGCAGGTTCCTCTACGCCAGGCTGATCGAGCGCACCACGAGCGGCGAGGTCGTCTCCAGCCTCGCGGAGAAGTGGGAAGCCACCGTCACGACGGCGAAGTTCACCCTGCGCCAGGGCGTCACGTGTGCCGACGGCGCGCCGCTCACCGCGGAGGACGTCGCCGCGAACATCAGGTTCGTCGGCGACCCGAAGAACAAGTCGCCGCTCGCCGGGATTCAGGTCACGCCGGGCACCACGGCGACGGCCGACGAGTCGACCCGCACCGTCACGGTGACCAGCGGCGCACCGGACGCGTTCCTGCTGACCAACATCGGCACGCTGCCGGTCGTGTGCGCCAAGGGCATGCGCGACCGGTCGTTGCTCAGCAAGGGCGAGCAGGGCACCGGGATGTTCACGATCTCCGAGATCGTGCCGAACGACCACTACACGCTGGTGCGGCGCAAGGACTTCGCGTGGGGTCCCGGTGACTGGCAGCAGAGCCAGCAGGGCCTGCCGGACAAGGTCGTGGTCAAGGTCGTCGCCAACGAGACCACCGCCGTGAACCTGTTCCTGTCCGGGCAGCTCAACGCGGCCGCGGTCGCGGGCCCCGACCAAGAACGCCTGCACGCGCAGAAGGTCGGCCACGTCGACATCGGCGTGCCGCTGGGAACGCTGTTCTTCAACCAGGCCTCCGGGCGTCCCGGCCAGGACCAGGCGGTGCGCCGCGCGCTCGTCCAGGCGCTCGACCTCGCACAGCTCGGCAAGGTGCTCACCAACGGCAAGGGCAGACCCTCCGAGAGCCTGGTGACAGTCGAACCGAGGCCGTGCGCCGGTGACAACGTCACCGGGAACCTCCCCGCGCACGACAAGGCCGCCGCGACCGCCGCGCTCGACACCGCGGGCTGGCGGGCCGGACCGGACGGCACGCGGGCCAAGGACGGCAAGCCGTTGTCGCTCAAGCTGCTCCAGCCGACCACCGCCGGCCCGACGCTGACCGCGACCGCCGAACTCGTCCAACGAGCCTGGCAGGAGATCGGCGTCAAGGCCGAGATCCAGCCCGTCGACGCCGCCGCCGTCAACCAGACGCTGTTCGGCACTGGCGCGTGGGACGTGTCGATGGTCCCGGTGACGCTCGCGCTGCCGAGCCAGCTCGTGCCGTTCGCGTCCGGACCGGTGCCGCCGCAGGGCGTGAACTTCGGCCACATCCGCAACGCCGAGTTCGAGGAGCAGTCGAAGCAGGCGGCGACGATGGCGGGCGCGACCGGGTGCGAGCACTGGAGCAGGGCCGAGGCCGCACTCGTGCGCAACATCGACATCGTGCCGTACGTGGACTCGCTGATCCCGACCTTCGTGAAGGGCGCGCGGGCGACGATGAGCGACGGCCTCGACCCGACGTCGATCCGGATGCTCGCGTCATGATCATCGCGGAACGGGTGAAGGGCGGCAGCACGTGGCTGCCCTTCGCCCGGCGGCGGGCGATCCGGTTCCTGACCTCGTTGTGGGTGCTGGTGACCGCGGCCTTCCTGATGATCCACCTGATCCCCGGTGACCCGGTGCGCGAGTCGCTCGGCCTCACCGCGCAGCCGGAGGTCGTCGACGCGCGCCGGGAAGCGTTGGGGCTCAACGATCCTCTGCCGGTGCAGTACTGGCACTACCTGACCGGGCTCTTCCGCGGCGAGTTCGGCACGTCGCTGATCAGCGGCACGCCGGTGGCCGACCTGATCGGCGACCGGTTGCCCGCGACCGTGCAGCTCGCGGTGTCCGCGTTCCTGGTCGTGATCGTCGTGGCGGTGCCGGTGGGCGTGCTGATGGCGGTGCTGACGAAGGGCGGCCGTCGCCGTGGCGGCGAACTGGCGTTCACCTCGTCCAGCGTGGTGCTCGCGGCGATCCCGGAGTTCCTGCTCGCGGTCGGGTTGGTCAGTCTGTTCGCGGTGCAGCTGGAACTGCTGCCGGTGGCGGGCAACGACGCGCCCGGCTCGTTCGTCCTGCCGGTGCTGGCGCTGGCCGCCGGACCGGCCGCGGTGCTCGCCCGCATCGTCCGGGTGGAGCTGCTCGCCGTGCTGGGCAACGACTTCGTCCGCACCGCACGAGCCAAGCGGCTGCCCGCGCGGCTGGTGTACCTGCGGCACGCGCTGCCGAACGCGGTGACCGCGACTCTGACGCTCGGCGGCATGATGCTCGCCTCGCTGGTCGCCGGAACCGTGCTGGTGGAGAACATCTTCGCGTGGCCGGGGCTGGGGTCGACGATCGTCGGCTCGATCCAGCAGAAGGACTACCCGGCCGTGCAGGGCATCGTGCTGGTGTACGGCACGGGCGTGCTCCTGGTGAACCTGGCGGTCGACGTGGTGCTGGCGCTGCTCGATCCTCGCTCGACGATCAGGGAGGCCTGATGCACGGGCTGCGCACCCCTGCTCGAGCCCCCTCGCACGACGAGCCGGGAGGCCTGATGCGCCACCCAGCTGTCCTCCGCACCCCGCTCACGACAGACCGGGAGGCCTGATGCGTGCCCTCCGCACTCCAGTCGGTGCCGCGTCGGCATTCCTCCTCTGTGTGCTCGTCGCGCTGGCGGTGTTCGCCCCTCTCCTCTGGGGCGACCGAGCCGATGCGATCGACACGAACGCGCTGCAGCAGGGCCCGTCCGAGGGCCACCTGCTCGGCACCGACTCGCTCGGCCGCGACATCTTCTACCGCGTGCTGGTCGCGACCCGGCTGACGCTGGGGCTCGCGCTGCTGGCCACCTTCGTCGGTGTCACCGCAGGCCTGCTGCTGGGATCGCTGCCGGCGGTGCTGCCGCGATGGGCGGCCCGGATCGTCACGTCGGCGGTCAACATCGCCGTCGCGTTCCCCGGGCTGTTGCTGGCGTTGTTCTTCGCGGTGATCTTCGGGACCGGGACGATGGGCGCGGTGCTCGCCATCGCGTTCGCGATCACGCCGTCGTTCGCCCGGCTCACCCAGACCCTGACGGCCTCGGTCAGCGGCCGTGACTTCATCGCGGCGGCGCGGGTGTGCGGGGTGGGGCGGTTCCGGCTGCTCACCCGGCACGTCCTGCCGAACATCGCCGAACCGCTGGTCATCAACGCGACCCTCGCGGCCGGCTCGGCGCTGACGGCGTTCGCGGGGCTCTCGTTCCTGGGCATCGGCGTGCAGGCGCCCTCGTACGACTGGGGACGACTGCTCGGCGAGGGCCTCAACCGGATCTACGTCACCCCCGCGCCCGCGCTGGGGCCCGCGATCGCCGTCGTGCTCGCCGGGCTGGCGTTCAACCTCTTCGGCGAGGCCGCCGCGTCCGCCGCCGGGCATCGGCAGCAAACTCGCCCTCGAGCCAAGCCCAGTTGTCAGTCCACAGTGGACGACTCCGAAGGCGGCCTGCTCAGCGTGCGCAACCTGAGGGTGGCGTTCCCGGGAGCGGCGGGGTGGATCACGCCCGTGCGCGGGGTGTCGTTCGACGTCCACAACGGAGAGATGGTCGGCGTGGTCGGCGAGTCCGGGTCTGGCAAGAGCCTCACGGCGCTTGCGGTGTCGCGACTGGTCGAGCATCCCGGCGTGGTCACGGCCGATCGGCTGGACTTCGCGGGGAAGCCCGTGAGCCGGACGTCGCAGCGGGAGCTGGGGACGTCGCTGGCGATGGTGTTCCAGGACCCGATGACGTCGTTCAACCCCACGAGGCGCATCGGACGGCAGCTCGCGGAAGTTTCCGAGGTGCACCAAGGAATGTCGCGCAAGGCCGCGCTGCAACGGGCCGTGGAACGGTTGCGGGCGGTGCGGATTCCGTTCCCCGAGCGGAGGGTTCGGCAGTATCCGCACGAGTTCTCCGGCGGGATGCGGCAACGGGCGATGATCGCGATGGGCCTGATGGGCGAACCGCGGCTGGTGATCGCCGACGAGCCGACCACCGCGCTGGACGTCACCGTCCAGCGGGAGGTGCTGCGGTTGCTGGCACGCGTGCGGGCCGAACGGTCGGCGGCGGTGTTGCTGATCAGCCACGACATCACGGTGGTCGCACAGACCTGCGATCGGGTGCTGGTGATGTACGCGGGACGGATCGTCGAGGAGGTGCCGACGGACGAGCTGTTCACGGCCGCTCGGCACCCGTACACGACCGCTTTGCTGGCGGCCGTGCCTGATCTGGACACGGATCGAGAGGCGCCGCTGGCGGTGATTCCAGGCCGGCCACCGGAGCCTGGCGAGATCGGGGCGGGGTGCCCGTTCGCGCCGCGGTGTCCGCTGGCCGACGACAGGTGCAGGGTCGAGGAGCCCGCGCTGGTGGAGGTGGCGGACAGGCATCAGGTCGCCTGCTGGCGGGAAACGGCTGCTGTTGGCGCGTCCGCAAGTACCACCAACGGTCAGTTGGCGGTACTTGCCGACGCCACGACACCGGGAGCGCGCGATGAGTGAGCTGAGGTTCGACGCGGTCACCCTCCAGTACGGCAGCCTGCGGGCCGTCGACGACGTCAGCCTGACCGTGCCGTCGGGCCAGGTCGTCGGGCTCGTCGGCGAGTCGGGTTCCGGCAAGTCCAGCCTCGCCGCCGCGGCGGTCGGCCTCGTGCCACCCACCGCCGGCCGCGTCCTGCTGGACGGCGTCGACGTCCAACGCCTGCGCCGCCGCGACCGCCGGCTGCAGATGGTGTTCCAGGACCCGTACTCGTCGCTCGACCCGCGGATGAGCATCGGCGCCACGATCGCCGAGGCCATGCCGAGGGGTACGGACCGGCGCGCGGAGGTCGCCCGGTTGCTCGAACTCGTGAACCTCGACCCCGACCGTGCCTCTTCGCGGCCTTCGCAGCTGTCCGGCGGGCAACGCCAGCGGGTCGCGCTGGCCCGGGCGCTCGCCGGGCAACCGAAGGTGATCATCGCCGACGAGATCACGTCCGCGCTGGACGTGTCGGTGCAGGGCGCCGTGCTGAACCTGGTGCGGGACCTGCAGAGGCAGCTCGGGCTGTCGATGTTGTTCATCTCGCACAACCTCGCCGTCGTGCGCTACGTGAGCGACCGCATCGCGGTGATGCGCGAGGGCAAGATCGTGGAAGAGGGACCGGCCGCGCAGGTGCTGGCCGGCCCGCGGCACCCGTACACGCGTGAGCTGCTCGCCGCGGCACCGTCGCGGCACACCAGCCTGTTGGAGGACGCCTCGTGATCATCGCGGACACGCACAACGACCTGCTCGACGCGATCGCGCACCGGCCCGTCGAACGGTGGGTTCCGCACTTCCGCGAACGCTGGCTGCCGCAGCTGCACGCGGGCGGGGTGAACGTGCAGGTGCTGCCGGTGTTCATCGACGACGTGTTCCGGCCGGAAGGCGCGCTGCGGCAGACGTTGCGGATGATCGAGGCCGCCCACCGGATCGCCGAGGCCGACCAGGACACCGTCGCGTTGTGCTTGGACGGCACCGAGATCGACGCCGCACTCGCCGAGGACCGGATCGCTCTGGTGCTGGCGCTGGAGAGCGCGCCGGGGGTCGGTGAGGACGTCGAACTGCTGGAAACCCTGTACCGGCTGGGAGTCCGGATCGCGTCGCTCGCGCACTTCGGCCGCACCGCGCTGGCCGACGGCAGCGGCGAGGACGCCACCGGCAGCCGGCTCACCAGGGCGGGTGTGGCCGCGTTCGCCGAGATGGAACGCCTCGGCATGATCTTCGACGTCAGCCACCTGAGCGCGGCGGGCGTCGAGCACGTGCTGGAGATGGCGACCCGTCCGGTGATGGCGACGCACTCGTCGGCACGGGCGTTGCGCGACCACCACCGCAACCTGACCGACGACCAGCTTCGCGGCATCGCGGCCAACGGCGGCGTGGTGTGCGTGAACTTCTTCGCGCCGTTCCTGCACGAGTCCGACTTCCGCATCGAGCGGTTGATCGACCACATCGAGCACATCGCGGGCGTCATGGGCGTCCGGCACGTCGGCCTCGGTCCGGACTTCGTCAAGGAGGTCCTCGAGGACGTCACCCCGCCCTGCTGTGAGGCCCAGTTCATCGAGGGCGTGCCCACGGACAGGTTCCTGCCCGGCCTGGAGGGGCCGGCCGGGCTGCCGCTGGTGGCCGAGGCGCTGAAGGAGCGCGGGTGGCCCGACGACGACATCGCCCTGGTGATGGGCCGCAACGTGCTCGACTTCTTCCGTTCCGAGCTGACGAGGGGATCCGCATCGTGACCACCATCGAGGACCTGTACGGCTTCGCGCTGCCCGAGCAGCCCGCACTGTCGCCGGACGACACCGAGATCGTCTACGTGCTGCGCACCACCGACCGCTCCGAGGACCGCGACGTGCGGTCGCTGTGGCGGATCACCAACGGTTCGGCGAAGCAGCTCACCAGGGGCACCGCCGACATGGCGCCCGCGTGGTCGCCGGACGGGAGCCGCATCGCGTTCCTGCGGGCCCAGGACGGGCCGGCGCAGGTGTGGCTGCTGCCGGCGCACGGCGGTGAGCCCGAGCAGGTCACGTCGCTGCCGCTGGGTGCCGGTCCGCCGGTGTGGAACGCGGACGGCAGCCGGCTCGCGTTCACCGCGCCGGTCGACATCGCGGACGCCAAGGCGCCGATCGTGGCGGAACGGTTGGACTACAAGGCGGACGGCGCGGGGTTCCTGCGCTCGGTTCGCAGCCACCTGCACGTGGTCGACCTCGACGAACGCGCTACCAGGCAGATCACCGACGGCGACTGGCACGCCGGCGCGCCTGCCTGGTCTCCCGACGGCACCGAACTCGCTTTCGCAGCGGCCCGCGACGTCGACGCCGACCTGACGTTCCGCGTGCCGGTGCACGTCGTCGACATCGACGGACGGACGGAGCCGAAGCTCGTCGGGCTCGCCGCCGGTCAGGCCGCGACGGTCACCTGGACCGCGGACGGGTTGATCGTCACCGGTCGGACCAACACTGACGCCGGGCACTTCAACCTGTTGCTCGTGTCGTTGGACGGCGAGGTTCGCGATCTGTCCGGGGCGTTGGACCGCAACGTCATGCCAGGCATGTCGGGATATCCCGGCGGGCTGCCGGCCGTGACGGAGGACGGGCGCGTGGTGTTCTGCGCCCGCGATCGGGGCTGCACACAGCTGTACACAGTGGACACTGGATCGCCAGAACTCCTGGTCGGCGGTGACTCCCAGGTGGTGTCCGGACTGTCGGTGGCAGGCGGAGTCGCGGCCATCGTCCTCTCCACCCCCACCTCCTACGGCGAGATCGCCACCGTGGACCTCATCACCGGTGACCTGACCGTCCACACTGAACACAACAAGACCGACCTCTTGGTCCGTGAAGAGCGTGAGTTCACCATCTCGGACGGCATGAAGGTGCACGGCTGGCTCGTCCGCGACCCGGACCGCGAAGGCCCGCTCCCCCTCCTGCTGGACATCCACGGCGGCCCGCACAACGCGTGGAGCGGCACCGCCGACCCGATCCACCTCTACCACCAGGTCCTGGCGCAGCAGGGCTGGGCGGTGCTCCTGATCAACCCCCGCGGCAGCGACGGCTACGGCGAGTCCTTCTACACCGCGGCGATCGGCGCGTGGGGCAAGGCCGACGCCAAGGACTTCCTCGAACCGCTCGACCAGCTCGTGGCCGAAGGCCTGGCAGATCCGGAGAAGCTCGCCGTCACCGGCTACAGCTACGGCGGCTACATGACCTGCTACCTGACCAGCCGCGACACCAGGTTCGCCGCCGCGGTCGCCGGTGGTGTGGTCAGCGACCTGACCAGCGTCGCCGGCACTTCCGACGCGGGCCACTACCTGACCGACCTGGAGCTCGGCGGCCCCGGCGAGCACATCGCGGAGCTGGACCCGCTGACCAGCGTCGACAACGTCAGCACCCCCACGTTGATCTACCAGGGCGCGAGCGACGACCGGTGCCCGGTCGGCCAGGCCGAGCAGTGGTTCACCGCACTGCGCCAGAACGACGTGCCGGCGAAGCTCGTGCTGTACCCCGGCGAGTCGCACCTGTTCATCCTCAGCGGCAAGCCGTCGCACCGCGAGGACTTCAACCGCCGGGTCGTCGACTGGGTGCGCGAGCACGCCGAGAACCGCCGGCCGCTCGACGCGAAGCACTGGCAGCGCAGGCTTTCCGCGCTCGCGACGAAGCACGGCCTGCCCGGCGCCGCGCTCGGCGTCCTGCGCGACGACGAGATCGTCCAGGCGCACCACGGCGTGCTGAGCAAGGCCACCGGCGTCGAGGTCACGAACGACTCGGTGTTCCAGATCGGCTCGATCAGCAAGGTGTGGACCGCGACCGTCGTGATGCAGCTCGTCGACGAAGGGCTGCTCGACCTCGACGCGCCGATCGCGGACGTCCTGCCGGAGCTGAAGCTCGCCGACCCGGTCGTGGCGCAGAAGGTGACCATGCGGCACTTGCTGACGCACACCAGCGGCATCGACGGCGACATCTTCACCGACACCGGGCGCGGCGACGACTGCGTTGAGCGGTACGTCGAGCTGCTCGCCGACGCGAAGCAGAACCACCCGCTGGGAGCCACTTTCTCCTACTGCAACTCGGGTTTCACGCTCGCCGGCCGAGTGATCGAGAAGCTCACCGGCAAGTCCTGGGACGCGGCGATGCGCGAGAAGCTCTTCACGCCGCTCGGACTGACCCACACCGGCACGCTGCCGGAGGAGGCGCTGCTGCACCGCGCCGCCGTCGGTCACGCGACCAAGGACGGCGAGCAGGTGCCGACACCGGTGTGGATGCTGCCCCGGTCCGTCGGCCCGGCCGGGACGATCTTCGCGTCGACCACCGACGTGTTGGCGTTCGCGAGGATGCATCTGGACAGCGGCGCGGACGTGCTGTCGGAGGCGTCCGCGAAAGCCATGACGGAGAAGCAGACCGACGTCCCCGACCCGAACGCGCTCGGCGACTCGTGGGGTCTCGGCTGGATCCGCTTCGGCTGGGACGGCCAACGGCTGATCGGCCACGACGGCAACACCATCGGACAGTCGGCGTTCCTGCGGATCCTGCCGGAGCAGCGCCTTGCGGTCACGTTGCTCACCAACGGCGACCACGCGCGAGAGCTGTACCTGGACCTGTACCGGGAGATCTTCGCGGAGCTGGCCGGCATCGAGATGCCGCGCCCGCTGGAGCCGGGCGAACCGCACACCATCGACCCCACCAAGTACGTCGGCCGGTACGAACGGGCGTCACAGCAACTCGACGTCAGTGAAGGAGAGAATGGGCTGCGGCTGAAGATGACCGTCACGGGACCGTTGGCGGAGCTCATCCCCGAGCAGCCGGAGATCGACCTCGTACCGATCGACGACTCGCTGTTCGTGTGCCGCCTGTCCGAGAACGAGAGCTGGATGTCCGTCGTGTTCTACACCTTGCCCACCGGTGAGAAGTACGTGCACATGGGCGTCCGCGCCACCCCGAAGGTGTCCTGAAGATGAATCTGCTCGCCGACATCGAGCGCCTCGTGAACTGCGAGTCGCCGTCCACCGATCTCGACGCGGTCGCCCGCAGTGCGGACGTCACCGCGGCGGTGGGCGCAGCACTGCTCGGGGCACAGCCCGAACGGATCGGCACCCACCTGCGCTGGCGCCTGGGTTCCGGGCCGCGCAAGGTGTTGCTGCTCGGCCACCACGACACGGTGTGGCCGATCGGCACGCTGGCGCGGATCCCGTTCGAGGTTCGCGACGGCGTGCTGCGCGGGCCCGGCTGCTTCGACATGAAGACCGGGCTGGCGATGATCTTCCACGCCGTGGCAGCGCTCGATTCCCCTGATGGAGTCACGGTTCTCGTCACCAGCGACGAGGAGATCGGCTCGCCGTCGTCGCGCGGCCTGATCGAAGCCGAGGCGCGGGAACACACCGCCGTGCTCGTCACCGAGGGTTCGGCGGACGGCGGCGCGATCAAGACCGAGCGCAAGGGCACGTCGATGTACGAGGTGACGCTGCACGGCCGCGCGGCCCACGCCGGGCTCGAACCGGAACGCGGCGTGAGCGCGACGATCGAGGCGGCGCACCAGGTTCTCGCGGTCGCGAAGCTGACCGACCTCGGTGCGGGCACGACCGTCACGCCGACCGTGCTGTCGTCCGGCACGACGACGAACACCGTTCCCGCGCAAGGGAGGTTCATGGTAGACGTGCGCATCCGGAACCTCGCCGAACAGCAGCGGGTCGACGAGGCGATGCGGGCGCTGCAGCCCGTGCTCGACGGCGCGAAGGTGGAGGTGACCGGCGGCCCCAACCGCCCACCGATGGAGCTGGAGATGTCCGCGGGGCTGTTCGACGTGGCCAAGCGGCTGGGCGCGGAGATCGGCCTGGAACTCACCTCGGCCGCGGTCGGTGGCGCTTCGGACGGCAACTTCACCGCGGGACTGGGTGTTCCGACGCTCGACGGGCTCGGCGCGGTCGGTGGTGGGGCGCACGCGGAGAACGAGCACGTGCTGGTGTCGGAGCTCGTCCCGCGCACCACGCTGCTCGCTGCGCTGATCAAGGAGCTGACATGATCAGACAGCTCACCGAGCACAAGGAACTCCTTGCCGCGCAACGGCTCTACGAGTCGATCTGGCGTTCGAGCACTCCCCCGGTCACCGCCGAGCTGATGCGCGCGCTGATCAAGTCCGGCAACTACGTGGCGGGCGCGTTCGAAGGCGAGGACCTGGTCGGCGCGTGTGCCGGGTTCTGCTCACCGCCTGCGGAGAACTTCCTGCACAGCCACATCGCCGGCGTGGTGGCGGGTGGGCGCGGGCGCGGCGTCGGCCACGCGTTGAAGCTGGACCAGCGGGAGTGGGCGGCGGAGCGCGGGATCAGCGAGATCACCTGGACGTTCGACCCGCTGGTGCGCCGCAACGCCTACTTCAACCTCGCCAAGCTGGGCGCGGACGCCACCGAGTACCTGGCCGACTTCTACGGCCACATGCACGACGACATCAACACCAGCGGCGAGAGCGATCGGCTCTTCGTCAGGTGGAAGGTGTCGGCCGGGCCGCGCGTCGTCAACGCCACCGGCGTGGTCGGGCTGGGGATCTCGGCGGACTGCATGCCGGTGCGGGGCACAACCGCCGGCCACACCGTGCTGGTCGCGGTGCCGCCGGACATCGAAACGCTTCGATCGGAGAACCCGGCTGCGGCGAACGAGTGGCGGCACGCCGTGCGGGACGTGCTCGGCGGGCTGCTCGCCGCGGGTGCCCGCGTCACCGGGTTCGACCGGGCCGGGTGGTACGTAGTCGAGAGGAACGAGTCGTGAAGCTGTCCGGAGTCGAGCTCCGCTGGATCGAGATGCCGTTGAAGTCGCCGTTCCGGACGTCGTTCGGCACCCAGACCGTGCGTTCGTTGCTGCTGCTGCGTGCTGTCACGGACGAGGCCGAGGGCTGGGGCGAGTGCGTCGCGATGGCCGACCCGGTGTACTCGTCGGAATACCTCGAAGGCAGCGCGGACGTGCTGCGCCGGTTCCTGGTTCCGGCGTTGTCCGGGCCGGTCGACGGCGTGTCCGTCGCGCCGAAGTTGGCGAGGTTCCGCGGGCACCGGATGGCCAAGGGCGCGCTGGAGATGGCGGTGCTCGACGCCGAGTTGCGGGCGCGCGGGGTGTCGTTCGGGCGTGAGCTGGGGGCGACGCGCGACCGGGTGCCGTGCGGGGTGTCGGTCGGGATCATGAACTCGATCCCCGAGCTGCTCGACGCCGTCACCGGCTACGTCGAGGAGGGGTACGTACGGATCAAGCTGAAGATCGAACCTGGCTGGGACGTCGAAGCGGTTCGAGCGGTCCGTGAGCGGTTCCCGGACGTGTTGTTGCAGGTCGACGCCAACACCGCGTACACGCTCGCCGACGCCCGGCACCTCGCCCGGCTCGACCCGTTCGACCTGCTGCTGATCGAACAGCCGCTGGACGAGGAGGACATCCTCGCGCACGCCGAGCTCGCGAAGCTCGTGCGCACGCCGATCTGCCTCGACGAGTCGATCACCTCGGCCCGGTCGGCCGCCGACGCGATCAAGCTCGGGGCCTGCCAGGTCGTGAACATCAAGCCCGGCCGGGTCGGCGGTTACCTGGAGGCGCGGCGCATCCACGACGTGTGCGCGGCGCACGGGATCGCGGTGTGGTGCGGCGGGATGCTCGAAACCGGCATCGGCAGGGCCGCGAACGTGGCGCTGGCCGCGTTGCCCGGCTGCACGCTGCCCGGTGACACCTCGGCGTCGGACCGCTACTACCGGATGGACGTCACCGAGCCGTTCGTGCTGGACGACGGCCACCTGACCGTGCCGACCGGGCCGGGGCTGGGCGTGACCCCGCTGCCGGACGCGCTGGACGCCGTGACGGTGAAGACGGAGTGGATTCCTCTGTAGACGGTGGCACGCTGTGCAGGTGAGCAGAACAGGCCTCGCCAGGGTTCTGGACGACCTCGGCACCACGCTGATCGACCTGGTCCGCGGCGATCCCGGCCGTGCCGTGGACATCGGCGGCGTGGTGATCCACGACCCGCACGACGACCAGGAGCTGCCGCCGTCCGCGCTGGTGCTGGGCGTCGGCGTCCGGGATCCGTTGGAGATCCTGGACTTCCTGGGCTCGCGCGGGGCTGCGGGGCTTGTCGTCCGGGGTCCGGTGGAGATCACGCCGCCGGTCGCCGAGGCCGTCGACCGGACCGGGGTGGCGTTGCTCGGCCTGGCGCCGGGCGCGTCGTGGACCCAGCTGGCGGCGATGCTGCGGTCGCTGCTGGCCGAGGGCGAGGTCGACCCGTCCGAGACGCTGGGCGGCGTGCCGGCCGGTGACCTGTTCGCGCTGGCCAACGCCGTGGCGTCGTTGATCGCCGCCCCGGTCACGATCGAGGACCGCAGCTCGCGCGTCCTCGCGTTCTCCGGCCGCCAGGACGAGGCCGACTCGTCCCGCGTCGAGACGATCCTGGGCAGGCAGGTCCCCGCGCGCTACTCGCAGATGCTGGAGGCGCGCGGGGTGTTCCAGCAGCTCTACCGCAGCGACCAGCCCGTCTACATCGAGGGCCTGCCCGCCGACGACGGCACCTTCTGCCTGCCTCGGGTGGCCGTGGCGGTCCGCGCGGGCGACGAGTTCCTCGGCTCGATCTGGGCAGCGGTCCGCGCACCGCTGCCCGCCGACCGTTCGCAGGCGTTCTGCGACGCGGCCAAGCTCGTGGCGTTGCACATGATGCGGCAACGGGCGGGCGCCGACGTCGAACGCCGGCTGCGCGCCGACCTGGTGTCGACCGCGGTGGAAGGCGGACCGGGCGCGGCCGAGGCGGTGCGCCGGCTCGGTTTGGCGGACCAGGCTTGTGTGGTTCTGGCGTTGGCGCTGGCCCACTCGCACGGTGACGATCCCGCCGGGCATGCCCGCTTGCTGGCCGAACGGCAGCAGGTCGCCGACGCGCTCGCGATGCACCTGACGGCGGTCCACCCCCGCGCTGCCGCCGCGTTGATCGGCGATGTCGCCTACGCGATCCTGCCCGCGGAGTCGGAGGACCGGGCGTTGCGGATCGCCACCGACTTCCGTTCGCGGATCGGGAACCACGTCCTCGTGGGTGTGGGGCAGGTTGCGGACGGGCTGGAGCTGTCCCGCTCTCGTGCGGGCGCTGATCTGGTGCTGCGGGTGCTGCGTGCTCGTCGCGCGCAGTACGCGGTGGCAAGAGTGTCCGATGTGCACAGTGAGGGGTTGTTGCTGGAGCTGTCGGATCTGATCGCCGAGCGCGGCGACACGTTGAGCGGGCCGGTCGCGCGGCTGATCGCGTACGACCGCAAGCACAACGCGTGCCTGGTCGAGACGCTCAGCGCGTGGCTGGACGCGTTCGGGGACGTGGCGGCCGCTTCCGCCGCCGTTTTCGTGCACCCCAACACCTTCCGGTACCGGCTGCGGCGGTTGTCGGAGGTCGGCGAGATCGACCTCAGCGATCCGGACGCGCGGTTCGCGGCGATGCTTCAGCTCCGGCTGTGGCTGCCAGGTGCCGCTGAGCCAGGGCGATGAACGCCTCCGTCGACGGGTGCGCGGTGGGTGAGGGCCACGCCAGGTGCACGGTGATCGGCTCGGCGTCGGTCAACGGCAGGTAGACGACACCGGGGTGCGGGTTGTGGTGGCTGGTGCCCGCGGCCGTGACCCCGACCGTCGCCCCGGTCGCGATCGACGTGAGCCACTCGACCACGCCCGGCACGTCGACAGTCCGCGGGCGCGCCCCCGCCGGCCAGAGATCGGCCGCGGTCGTCCCCGACGTCTCGCACACGGACACGGTGTCCTTGACCAGGTCGCCGAGCGAGATCGCGGCGCGGGCCGCCAGCGGGTGATCCTCCGCGACTGCCGCGAGCCGGGGTTCTTCTATCAGCGCCACGTGGTCGACGCCTGCGTGCACCGGTTTCACGCGCAGCACCGCCACGTCCGCCTCGCCACGCCTGAGCGCCGCCTCAGGGTCGTCGAACCGGCGGATGCGCACGAGGACGTCCGGGTGCTCGGCGCGCCACTGGCGCAGGAACGGGATGGTGAACCGGCCGAGCGCGGCCCAGGCGAACGTCAGCCGGAGCGGTTGCGGCTGGACGGCTTCTTTGAGAGCCGTGTCCAGTTCGGTGAGGATGCGGTGGCTGTGCTCCCACAGCTTGTGGCCGGTGTCGGTCAGGGCCACGTGGCGGGTCGTCCGGTCGACCAGCCGCACGCCCAGGCGGCGCTCCAGCTGTTCGAGCGTGCGAGAGAGCGCGGGCTGCGTGACGTGCAGGTGTTGAGCTGCCGCGGTGATCGACCGGTGGTCACCGATCGCGGCCAGTGCCCGGAGGTGGCGCAGCTCGACATTCATAACTGCTGATCATAAGTGCTGCACGAACGGCATTTCACTCCGTGGACGAGCGTGCCTAGCGTCTTCGCCATGAGGATTTTGCTCGTAGGAGCCACCGGCACGCTGGGCACCGCTGTGCACCAGGAGCTCGTCGCACGCAAGCACGACGTCGTGACCGTTTCCCGCACCGGCGGCGATCTGCAGTTCGACGTGACCGACCCGGCTGCGGTGGCCGAGCTGTACCAGACCGTCGGCCAGGTGGACGCCGTCGCTTCGGCTGCCGGGCACGTGCCGTTCAAGCCGCTGGCCGAGCTGACGGTCGAGGACTACCAGGCCGGGGTGACCGGGAAGGTGCTGTCCCAGGTCTCGCTGGTCAAGGAGGGCCTCGCGCACGTCACCGAGTCGTTCACGCTGATCACCGGGGTGCTCGCGCGCGAACCGATCATCACCGGTGCCACCGCCTCGCTGGCCAACGGCGCGGTGGAGTCGTTCGTCCGCGCGGCCGCCATCGAGATCGCGCCGCAGCGGATCAACGCCGTCAGCCCGACCGTGTTCACCGAGTCGCTCGACGTCTACGGCGACTACTTCCCCGGGATGAAGCCCGTGCCGCTGGCCGACGTGGTGCTGGCGTACGTGCGGTCGATCGAGGGGCGGCAGACCGGGCAGATCTACGTGCCCTGAACCCGTGCGCGGGCGAAGTCGCCGCGATCAGCCGGGCGACCTCCTCGCCCGGCTCACGGTTCCTCGGTTTCAGGCCGGACCTCCAACACCTGTCCTGACCCGCCCGTCGCGGTGTTCCAGCACTGAACAGTCATTCCCGACGCTCACGGTGCGCCCAGATTCTGCCGAACTCCACACAATTTCCAGGACGCAAGTCCGCCGAGGCGATCAGTACGTGCCTTCAATTACCCGCACGACGTGCTGCGGGTTGATTGTCACCGGATTTCCCGGAGCTTTGATCCCCATGGGCAGCGTGAGCAGGCCACCTGCCCTCAACGCAGCATCCACCGTGTGCACGAGCTCAGTGAACTCCACAAGAACGCGGTACTTGCTGCCGTCCGTCATCTCGAGCTGATTCCACGACATTGCGCCCTCATTCCCTGCCAATAGCTCTGCGCCGCCGCACGGGGTGCATCGAAACGATGGCGCGCTTCGTTACGAATGCGCCCTGAACACAAATCTGATTCGCGTGGAATGTCCCGCGCGCGGCGTACCGCGACCGACCGAGGCCACCGCTCGGCCTCGCGCCTGCGACCCCTCGCGCTCGAACACCTCGGAGGACCTCGGCTCACCTTCGGTCGGCCGTACCGGAACAAGCCGCTCGAGGCAGCCAGAGGTCGGAGCACTGCTACGGTATGCGCGGGCGCAAGGACTACTAAACCTTATTTAGTATTTATTCTTGACGGAGTCGAGTGGCCGACGCATGCTGTGGCCCTCGACGACGAGAGGTACGGGTATGCCCAGAGCCCTGCTGACCGTGGCCATCGCCCTCACGCTGCTGGCACCTCCTGCTGCCGCCGCGCCCGCCGTGCCGATAGAGCACGCCGGTGTCGACCAGGGCGCGCCGACCTACTACGACTCCGGCATCGCGCGCACCCCGTACATGGGGTGGAACTCCTACTTCGCCGTTGGTGCGGCGTCGGAGGAGAAGGTGCTGGGGGTTGCCGACTTCCTCGTGAGCAGCGGGCTCGCGAAGGCCGGGTACGACATAGTCTGGATCGACGGCGGGTGGAACGCCAGCCCGCCGCGTGACGGGAAGGGCTCGCTCCTGCCCGACCCCGCGCGGTTCCCGTCCGGGTTCACGAAGCTCGTGGAGACGTTGCACGGCAAGGGACTCCGAGCCGGCATCTACACCGACGCCGGTGCGTCGGACGGCAAGAACTGCGCGGCCGGCAGTGGTGGCGGGTACTACGAAGCCGACGCCAAGCAGTTCGCCGGGTGGAAGTTCGACGCCATCAAGATCGACTTTCTGTGCGGGATCGCGCAGAACATGGACCCGGCGGTCGCCTTCGCGCAGTTCTCGGCTGCGGTGCAGAAGGCGGGGCGCAAGATGATCCTCAACCTCTGCAACCCCGTCACCGACGAGTGGAACGTGCCGCACGGGCCGCACCAGACCGCGTACGTGGCCTACCAGTACGGGCCGCGCACAGGTGACTCGTGGCGGACGAGCACGGACGTCGCGTTCGGCACGCCGTACGAGGGCATCTGGCGTGACGTGCTGCGGAACATGGACCGGAACCTGTACCGGCCCGGCGCGCAGGGACCCGGTCACTACAACGACCCGGACTACCTGATCCCGATGCGCAAGACCGAGCAGGGCACGTACGAGCTCAACGAGGAGGAGTCGACCTCGCAGCTCGTCATGTGGTCGGTCATGGCCTCGCCGTTGATCATCGGATCGGACCCGCGCACGCTGCCGCCGTCGATGATCGAGACGCTGAAGAACCCGGAGATCATCGCGGTCGACCAGGATCCGCTGGCCATCCAGGGCGTGCGGGTCGCGGGCTCCAACAACGTCGACGTGTACAGCAAGGTGTTGTCCGGCAAGGGTGAACGCGCTGTCGCGGTGCTCAACCGCAACGACACCGCGCAGCAGATGACCGTGAACTTCGCCGATGCCGGACTCAAGGGCAACGTCTCCGTCCGCGACCTGCGTGCGCGCGCTGACCGCGGTACCGCCACTGGCTCGTACACCGTCACGGTTCCCCCGCACGGCACGGCGTTCCTCAAGCTGCGCGGCGAGACCGCGGTTCCCGGCACCGACCTCGGCGGCACCACGTCCGCGAGCCCGGCGCTCGTTCGCTGGGACGACAAGAACTCCGCGGTGTTCGCACGCAACGCGTCTGGTCAGCTGGAACAGCGGTCGATGGTCGACGGCGAGTGGCGCGGCTGGGTCACCCTGGGCGGGCCCGAGAACGGCAAGATCCTCGGGCAGCCGAGTGCGTTCGCCGGCCCGAACGGCCGGATCGACCTGTTCGTCCGCGGCACCGACAACGTCGCCTACCAGCGGACGTACGCCAGCAACCGTTGGGGCTCCTGGACTTCGCTCGGCGGCACGCTGACCGACTCGGTGTCGGTGGCGTTCACCGGACCGGACAGCTGGAGCCTGTTCGGCCGCGGGGCCGACGGCCGGGTGTGGACGCGCGACAAGAACAACGGCTGGACCTCGGTCGGCTCGCCCGGCAACCAGCAGATCTACGGCAGGCCGTCAGCCGCGACCGTCGCCGCGGGCACGTTCGTCGTGGTGCGGCTGCAGGACGACTCCGCCTGGTACCGCAGGCGCACTGCCAACGGCTGGGGCGCGTGGACCTCGCTGGGCGGCGTGATCAGCGGCAGCCCGACGGCGCTGGCCAACGGCGACCGGGTCAACGTGTTCGTCCGCGGCAGTGACTACACGCTGTGGCAGCAGGACCTCGTCGACGGCGCGGGCACCTGGTGGTCCAAGCGCGACCAGTTCCCGAGCAACGCGGTCACCGGCGCGCTCGGCGCGGCGGCGGGAGCGGGCGGGTCGACCTGGGCCGCCTACCGCGGCCCGGACAACGCCGTGCACCTGGCCACCTTCTAACGAACCTTCAAGGAGCACAACGATGTCAACCCGTCGCGCCTTCCTGAAGGCCTCCGGCGTCCTGGGTCTGGGTGCGCTCACCCTGCCCACGTTCACCGCCCACGCCGCACCTCAGCGGCCGAGCAGCAACCCGCTCAACGCCAACCCGACGACCCTCTGGTACCCCGCTCCCGCCGACGAGGCGAAGATCATCGAGCAGGGCCTGCCGATCGGCAACGGCCGCCTCGGCGCGCTCGTCGGCGGCGGCGTCGAGAAGGACTTCCTGTACCTCACCGACGTGACGCTGTGGACCGGCGAACTCAACGACACGCTCGACGGCGACGGCCAGCTCCCCTACGACGGGCGGTTCGGCACGTTCTCGTTGCTGGCCAAGCTCTACATCGAAATGCCCGCGCACGCGGGCGCCACCGGGTACCGGAGAGCGCTCGACCTGAGCAACGGCATCGTCACCACGACGTACACCCACGGCGGCAAGCAGTACCGGCGCGAGATCTTCTCCAGCCACCCGGACGACGTCGTGATCGTCCGCCTGAAGGGTCCGCAGCAGACCGGCACGATCACGCTCGCCGGCACGCACGGCGAACCGACCGTCGGCGACGCCCCGCACACCGCCGCCGTGTTCACCGGCTCGTTCCCGAACCGGTTGGCGTACAGCGGTGTCGTGACCGCCTTCAGTCCAGATGGGACGGTCAAGGTCGACGGCGCCGAGCTGGCGTTCGAGAACTGCTCGGACCTGGTGATCGTGTTCTCCGGCGGCACCAACTACATCCCGGACGCCGCCGCAGGATTCCTCGACCCGCTCGTCGAACCCGCCGCGATCGCGCTGGAGAAAGCGGCCGTGCGGGCAAAGGCCGACGCGCTGCTGCACACCCACGTCGCCGACTACCGCAAGAAGTACGACCGCCAGCGCGTCGATCTCGGCAAGTCCACCGACGCCCAGCGCGCGATGGACACGTGGACCCGTCTGCAGGCAAGGGCTTCGGGCGGCACGCCCGACCCGGAGCTGGAGGCGAGCTACCTCCAGTTCGGCCGTTACCTCACGATCACCGGCTCGCGCGACAACCTGCCGATCAACCTGCAGGGTCTGTGGCTGTCGAACAACAACCCGGACTGGTACAGCGACTACCACACCGACATCAACATCCAGATGAACTACTGGCTCGCCGACCGGGCCGGCCTGTCCGACACCTTCGAGGCACTCGCGGACTACTGCGTGGCGCAGCTGCCCGCGTGGACCAACACCACGCAGGCCGTCTACCAGGACCCTCGAAACAGGTTCCGCAACACCAACAACAGGGTCGCCGGCTGGGCGGTCGCCTTCTCCACCAACATCTACGGCGGCAGCGGCTGGTGGTGGCACCCCGGCGGCAACGCGTGGCTGTGCATGTCGCTGTTCGAGCACTACGAGTACACGCTGAACCGCGACTACCTGGCCAAGATCTACCCGTTGCTCAAGGGCGCCTGCGAGTTCTGGGAAGCACGCCTGGTGGAGACACCGCAGGGCCTGGTCGACGACTACGACTGGTCACCGGAGCACGGCCCGCAGGACGCGCGCGGAATGACCTACGCGCAGGAGATCGTGCACAACCTGTTCGGCAAGTACCGCATCGCGACCGACGTGCTGCGGCGCGACCAGGCGTACGGCCGCAAGATGTCGGCGCTGCGCGACAGGCTGTACCTGCCCGAGGTCAGCCCGAAGACCGGCATGCTGCAGGAGTGGATGACGCCGGACGACATCGGCGAGACCACCCACCGCCACCTGTCGCCGCTCGTCGGCTTCTTCCCCGGTGACCGCATCAACCGCGACGACTCCCCCGCCGCTCTGATCGAGGGCGTGAAGCAGCTGCTGATCACCCGCGGCATGGAGAGCTACGGCTGGGGCCTCGCGTGGCGGGTGGCGTGCTGGGCCAGGCTGAAGGACGCCGACCGGGCGTATGAGCTGTTCCTCAAGGTGATCCGGCCGTCGATCAACTACGCGAACGGCAGCGCGGCCAACTTCTTCGACATGTACAGCTTCGGCGACCGTTCGATCTTCCAGATCGACGCGAACCTCGGCGCGCCCGCGGGCATGCTCGAGATGCTGCTGTACTCGCGGCCGGGCGTGATCGAGCTGCTGCCCGCGTTGCCGTCGGCGTGGAAGACGGGCTCTGTCACCGGAATCGGTGCGCGGGGCGGGTTCACGGTCGACCTCGCCTGGCGGGACGGGAAGGTCACCAACGTCGTCGTGCGCAGCGTCGGTGGCACGGAGACCGAGGTGCGCGCCGGCCGGTGGTCGAAGCGGATCAAGCTCCGGAAGGGGCAGTCGGTGACGCTGCGGCCGTAGAACCGCGCACCACCAGGGTGGTCGCGAGCTCGATGTGCAACGCCTCGGGCTCGTGACCGTCCAACACCCGCATGAGCTGCGTGACCGCGATCCGCCCCATCTCCTGCAACGGCTGCCGCACGGTCGTCAGCGGCGGATCCGTCGCCTCGGCGAGGTCGATGTCGTCGAACCCCGCGATCGACAGGTCCTCCGGCACCCGCAACCCGCGTTCCCGCGCGGCCTGCATCGTGCCCACGGCGACCTTGTCGTTGAAGCACACGATCGCGCTCGGACGTGGCTGCAGATCCAACAGCTCCGCCGCCGCACGCTTGCCCGCCGCCGTCGTGGGTTCGACGTACCGCAAGCGATCCGGGGTCAGCAGCACGCCTGCCTGCGCCAGCGCCGCGCGATGGCCGGCCAGACGCGCGTCCCCCGCCAGCCACTCCTCCGGCCCCGCGATCACCCCGATGTCCCGGTGACCGAGGCCGATCAGGTGGTCCGCCACCGCCCGTGCGCCCGAGGAGTGCGCGGCCGACACCGCGGCGATGTCCGGTGGCGGCGGGGTGCGGGGGTCGACGACGACGAACGGGAAACCCGCCTGGGACAACGCGACCAGCTCGGAACCTTCCTCCGGCGGCAGGATGAGGATCGCGGCGTCGACATCGGCTTGCCGCGGCAACGCTTTCAAAGCGTCGCTCTGCTGACCGGACTCCCCCGCGTCCAGCAGCAGGCGCAGGCCGTGCAGCTTCAGCGTCTCCGCGATCGAGGACACGATCAGGCCGAAGTAGTCGGTGAGCACGTACGGGCAGCGGACGTAGACGGTCCTGGACGGCATCTCCTGCCGGCGGCGTTCCACCGCCTGAAGCACCAGGTCACGGGTCCGCGGGGCCACGTTGACGTGATCGTTCAGGACGCGGGAGACGGTCGCGATCGACACGCCGGTCTCGGCCGCGAGGTCACGGAGACTCGCGCGCTGTTTCACGGGTTCGATCTTGCGTTCCACGAGGTCAATGTACCGGAACTCGCCGCAACCATTGACCCTCGACACGGCCGGGTGTTTCATCCTGAAAGCCGATGTTTCACAGTGATGAACGGGTGTTACATGAGACGAACCGCGATCGTGGCGCTGCTCGTGAGCCTGACCGTCCCCTCAGCCGAAGCGGCCGAAAGGGAGCCGGAAGCACGCGTGTGGGTCACCACGCCGGACCGGACGGAGCTGCTCAGCGAACGCCCGCGCGTCACGTTCGGCACGGCCCAGTCGGCGCACCCGACGATCGTGGTGGACCCGGATCGCAGCTACCAGGCGATCGACGGGTTCGGCGCCTCCATCACGGACTCGTCTGCCGAGCTGCTCATGGGCCTCACCGATCGCGCCGAGACCATGCGCAAGCTGTTCGACCCGGCCACCGGGATCGGTGTGAGCTTCCTGCGCCAGCCGGTCGGTTCGTCAGACTTCACCGCGGCAAAAGAGCACTACACCTACGACGACGTCCCGGCCGGACAGACCGACTTCGAGCTCAAGCACTTCAGCGTCCGGCACGACGAGGCGAAGATCCTTCCGTTGCTGCGTGAGGCAAAGCGGCTCAACCCGAAGCTGAAGGTCATGGCCACGCCGTGGAGCCCGCCGGCGTGGATGAAGACGAACGACTCGCTCGTCGGCGGACAGCTCAAGGACGACCCGGCGATCTACGACGCCTACGCGCGCTACCTCGTGAAGTTCGTCCAGGCCTACACGCGAGCGGGCGTGCCGATCGACTTCCTGTCCGTGCAGAACGAGCCGCAGAACCGCAAGCCCGATGCGTATCCCGGCACGGACATGCCCGTCGCGGCCCAGCTCAGGGTGATCGAGAAGCTCGGCCCGAAACTCCGGATCGCCAGCCCGCGCACCAAGATCCTGGGCTTCGACCACAACTGGGCCACCCACCCCAACGACGGCACCGCGGAAGCCGACTACCCGTACCAGATCCTGCGTTCACCGGTCTCGAAGTGGATCGCCGGCACCGCCTACCACTGCTACTACGGCAACCCGAGCGCCCAGACCGCGCTGCACAACGCCTTCCCGGACAAGGGCATCTGGTTCACCGAGTGCTCGGGTTCCAAGGGCGCCACCGACCCACCGGCCAAGGTCTTCAGCGACACGCTCCGGTGGCACGCCCGCAACGTCGTGATCGGCACGACCCGCAACTGGGCCCGCAGCGCGGTGAACTGGAACATCGCGCTGGACAGCACCGGCGGCCCGCACAACGGCGGCTGCGGCACGTGCACCGGCCTGGTCACCGTGCATCCGGACGGTTCGGTGACCACTGACGCCGAGTACTACACGATCGGCCACCTGGCGAAGTTCGTGAAGCCGGGCGCGCGCCGGATCGCCAGCACGTCCTTCGGCACCACCGGCTGGAACGGCCAGATCATGGACGTGGCGTTCCGCAACCCGGACGGTTCGACGGCCCTGGTGGTGCACAACCAGCACGACGACCCGCGCACGTTCGCGGTCAACGTCGGCGACCGCACGTTCGAACACACCCTGCCCGGCGGCGCGCTGGCGACGTTCACGTGGACCGCGAAGTTCAGGAACAAGCTCGACTTCGTGCCACTGACCGGCGCCACCGCGACGGATCCCGCGCTCGTCGACGACGACGGCTCGACCCGGTGGTCCAGCGGCGCGGCGCAAGTTCCCGGCCAGCACGTGCAGGTGGATCTGGGGCGGCGCGAGGAGTTCCGCCGCGTCGCCGTCGACAGCGGCGGCAACCTCGGTGACTACGCGCGGAACTGGGAGCTGTCGGTCAGCAACGACGGCACCAACTGGCGCTCTCTCGAGACCGGCACGAGCACCGGCCAGCTGACGAACATCGACGTGCGCCGGACCAGCGCGAGGTTCCTGCGCATCACGACGACCGGTGCCGCGAGCAACTGGTGGAGCATCGCGGACATCCGTCTGTACGAGTAACGAACAACGGGCGCCCAAACCCCTGCAAGGAGCGCTTGATGTCAATGACGACAAAACGTTGGCGCAGCACGGCGATCGTGTCGGCCGTCGTGATGGCGGGGCTCGCTGCCCCGTCCGCGACGGCGGCCACGAACGCGAACGTGTGGCTCACCACCGCGGACCGGTCGAACCTGTTGCGGCAACAGGCGGACGTGACGTTCGGGTCGGGCGGCAACGGCCCCACGATCACGATCAACCCGAACGTCAGCTACCAGTCCGTGGTCGGCTTCGGCGCCTCGTTCACGGACTCGGCCGCCTGGAACATCTTCAACTCACCGCGCCGTGACGAGATCATGGACCAGCTGTTCAACAGGAGCAGCGGCATCGGCATGAGCTTCATCCGCCAGCCGATCGGCGCGACCGACTTCTCGCGCAGCTTCTACACCTACAACGACGGCGCGGCGGACCCGACGCTCTCGCGGTTCTCCATCGCGCACGACAACGCGTACATCCTGCCGCTGGTCCGGCAGGCGAAGCAGCTCAACCCGCAGCTGAGCATCATGGCGACGCCGTGGAGCGCGCCCGCGTGGATGAAGAACAACAACAGCCTCATCCAGGGCTCGCTGAACGACAGCCGGATCGGTGTCTACGCCGACTACCTGGTCAAGTTCACGCAGGCCTACCAGGCCGCGGGCGCGCCGATCGACTACCTGAGCGTGCAGAACGAGCCGAACTTCGAGCCGCCGGGTTATCCCGGCATGCGGATGTCGGCGCAGCAGCAGGTCAACGTCATCAACAACCTGGTCCCGAAGCTGCGTGCGGTCGGCCAGAACGCGCGGCTGCTGGGCTATGACCACAACTGGGACGACACGAACTACGCGCAGGTCGTGAACAACGGCGCGGGCAACAACGTCGTCGGTTCGGCGTGGCACTGCTACGGCGGCAACCCGAGTGGACAGTCGGTCGTCCGCAACGCCCAGCCCAACAAGGAGATCTTCTTCACCGAGTGCTCCGGCACGTCGAGCGGCAACGACGCGGCGACGTTCCGCGACACGCTCCGGTGGCAGGGCATCAACCTCGCGATCGGCGCCACCCGCAACTGGGCGCGTTCCGTCGCGATCTGGAACATGGCCCTGGACAACAACCACGGCCCGGTGATCGGCAGCTGCACCAACTGCATGGGTGTCGTGACCACCAACGGCAGCAGCGTCACCTACAACGCCGAGTACTACGTGCTCGGGCACCTGTCGAAGTTCGTGCAGCCCGGCGCGGTCCGGATCGACTCGACCGGCTACGGCGAGGGCGGCATCCAGAACGTCGCGTTCCGCAACCCGGACGGCCGGATCGTGCTGGTCGCGCTCAACTCCGGTGGCGCGCAGAACTTCCGCGTCTCCTACGCCGGTCAGACGTTCGGCTACAACCTGCCGGCCGGCGCAATGGCGACGTTCACCTGGCCCGGCACGCTCGACCCCGGTCAGCCCGGCCGCACCGGCCAGATCACCGGCCTCGGCGGCAAGTGCCTGGACGTCACGAACGGCTCGACCACCAACGGCAACCAGCCGCAGATGTGGACCTGCACTGGCGGCCCGAACCAGCAGTGGACCGCGGGCACCGACGGCACGATCCGCGGGCTCGGCAAGTGCCTCGACGTCACCGGCAACGGGACCGCGGACGGCACGGCGGTCCAGCTGTGGGACTGCTTCGGCGGCGGGAACCAGCGCTGGACGGCTTCCAACGGCACGTTGGTGAACGTCGGCAGCGGCAAGTGCCTGGACGTGCGCGACAACAACCCCGCCGATGGCGCCAGACTGCAGATCTGGACCTGCGGCGGTGGCGCGAACCAGAGGTGGACCGTGCCGGCTTAGCCGAGACAGGCCGGCGCCCGCTAAGGGCGCCGGCCTGGCAGCACCTGCACGTCGAACTCCCCTGCCTGGAAGGCGAACGCCAGGAGGGCGTGACCTTCCCTCTCCAGCACCAGGAGATCCTTTTTGGACACCTTGACGAACGGCTCGACGACCAGCCGGTAGGACTTCCTCTCCTTGTCCACCCGCCAGATCCCCTGCAGCAGTCCGCCGATCAGCAGGTTGCCGCGCAGCACCCCGCCCCGAACGGTCATCAGCAACCCGTGCTCGCGGCACCACTGCGCGAACGACAGACCGTCCGGAATGATCCGCTCCCGGTTGGCGTGCGAGAGGAACACGTTGTCGTACTCGGGCAGGAACCTGGGCGGCGCGGGCACATCAGGATCGGGCAGCGAGGCTTCCGGGACGTCGAACAGCGTCCTGCCGTCGGCGTCGAGGTGGCCGCGCAGGTCCATCCCGTCGACGATCTCGCCGAGCTTGGTCAGCCCGCACCACGCCTGCACGTCCTGCACGCTCGCCGGTCCGAACGCCGCCAGGTACCGCCGGATCATCCGCTCGACCGACGGGGCCGGGTCGATCGGCCTGCCGAGCCAAGTCGTAGCGGAAGCGTGGACCGTGCGGCCGGTGCCGTCCCACGTGCCGCGCGGCGGGATCTGCACCAGCGCGGCCAGATTCCGCACGGCGTAAGCGAGCGTGTCCGGCTTGCGGTCCGGCCAACGCTCGTGCAACGCCTTGCCCAGCTCACTCGGGGTGCGCGGGCGCTCGTCGAGCAGTTCCAGGCCGGCTTTGACGACCGCGTCGAGGTCGAGATCCTTGACGACGGCGGCGTGCGCGGAGTTCGTGTAGAGGTCGCGGTCGAGCACCGGCTGCATCAACGGCCGCAGCGTCAGGCAGTCGTCCGGCGTCACGAGGTGGATCGTCGACCGCATCAACGCGGTGCGGACCAGCGAGCGGTCGGCGACCATGGCCGACAACGCGTCCGGCCGGTAGCGGCGCAACCGCGACCACAGCGCGAGGTACGGCCCGACCGGGATCTGCGCGTGCAGGCCGACGAGGTGTTCGACCACCTCGCGTTCGGGCAGCTCCTGCCTCTTCACCAGGTGCTGCCGGGAAAGCAGGGCACGGTTGAGCGCGCGGGCGCTCAACCGTGCCGTGTTCACATCACGAATTCTGCCATCTCAGGCGTACGGCTTGGCCGCTTTGCGGGCCGAGTACATCAGCATGGGCTTGACCTTCGCCCAATGCCCGTCCTGGCAGGAGTAGGCGGGCAGGAAGCCGGTGCAGTCGCCCTCCCAGTTGCCGATCTCCCACGTGTAGTGCGGCACGCCGAGCTCGCCGTACGCCCAGTCGTCGATCGAACCGCCCGCGGTGTAGAGCAGCTCACCGGGCTGGCCGTACTGCCACTCGGGCCCCGCGAGCTGGGCCATGTCACGGGCCATCGCCCGCAGCTTGTCGTCGTTCGGCGACGGCTGCGTGGTGTAACCCCACGGCAGCAGCACGACGTTGAACGCCGAGTGCATCGTGATGACCATGCCACGGGTGTCGGGGGCGGCAGGGTCGGTCACCGCGGGTCCGCGCTTGTCCAGGTAGAGCGAGCGGAACAGCTTCTCCAGCGCCCTGGTCTCCACCTCGGAGTCGGGCTTCGGGCCGCGGTAGACCTGGTGACACGGGTCGGACGACGTGCCGTTGTCGCCCCACTGCGCGTCGAAGTTGCGGTTGACGTCGATGCCGACCTGGGCGAGCGGGTTCTCCGCGGTGGGGACGCACTCCTTCGGGCCGTTGGTGTGGTTGGCGTTCTTGCGCTGCAGCTTCGGCGAGTCACCGCCGGACTGCACGATGTCGACGCCGTCGGGGTTCGCGATCGGCACAACCCAGATCTCGGTCGTGTCCAGCAGCTGCGTCACCTCGGCGTCCTTGCCGTAGCCGGTGGTGAGGTGGTCGATCCAGCGCCACGCCATGTCGCCGGTGGTGATCTCGCGGGCGTGGATCTGCCCCGAGACGAACAGCCGTGGCTTGCGCGCGTGCGGCGTCAGCTTGCAGTCGCCGAGCGTCTTCCGGGTGAGGCAGATGGCCTTGAGGTCGTAGCCGCCCGCGCCCTGGGTCTTGCGCCACGAGTCGCCGTAGTCGACGACGGTCGCGAGGCCCGCGTACTTGAACGCCACCCGGTTGAGGTGCGCGTAGTGCGCCTTCACCGTGCGGTAGCCGCCGTAGTAGGTCTCGTCGACGCCCGTTCCCTGGACCTTCATCTCGGACCGCGGCGGCGCCATCACGGACTCGACCGTGCCGGTGTACCCGGCCTGGGCGAGCTTGTCGTGCACGGCCTGGCCACCGAGCACGAACAGGTCGTCGCCGTCGCGCTGTTCGAGCACGTCGAACCCGCGCGCGAGCAGGTCCTGCGCCTTCTGACCGAGCGGGGCCGGGACGCGGTAGACGTACGTCGGCCCCTCCTGCACCGGCGCGGCTTCTGGCGGCGGCGCGGCCACCGACGTCCCGACCAGGAACGCCACGCTGGCGGCGCCCGCCAGCGCAAGGCTCAGCCTTCGCTGTTTCATTTCGAGTTCCCCCTCGAAAGCCGTGGATGTGGCGATCTTGAACATAGCGACGGCCGCATCGAGTGGAAACGCTCTCCGCCAATTGAGGCGGACCGGTTTGTTGTCCGGTGCCCGGACATCAGGCCAGAGGACGACCACACGCACTACCTGAGGATGACGTCGGCGTACGAACGGACTGGACACAGTGGAGTAACCGACTCGTGCAGGAGGACAAGATGATTGGCAAGATCACGGCGCTGACAGCCGTCGCACTCACGACCGGAGTGGTGCTCACCGGGACCGCGTCGGCCAACCCGTCCGACAAGCCCTGCGACACCTCCGATCTCGTCGTCTCCGTCACCAAGGACCCGACCTCGGCGGCGGGCCAGCAGGCGTACGTCATCCACTACGTCGCCGCCGGCCCGCACACCAACTGCAGCCTGCAGGGCGCCCCGACCGCCGTCACGTTCACCAAGGGCAACGGGCACAGTCAGGCGGACGGCAGCGACATCCAGGTGCTGCTGGACGACCCCTACGGTCACCCGGCGCCGGTGAACGTGCAGCCCGGCAGGCCGGCCGAGTCGCGGATCCTGGTGGGCTCGCAGGCTCCGGTGACGTTCTGGCCGAGTGTCGTGAACCTCAACCTGCCGGCCACCAACGGTCACACCGTCACCGTGGGGTGGCCGGAGAACGCACCGCTGAGGGGCGACCACGTGGAGCTGACGGCGGTGAGCGCTGCGGGGAGCGCCTGAGCACTCCCCCAGCTCACAACGGTAGCCGCCGCAAAGCGGGCTTGAGCACCTTCCCCGAGCCCGTCCTCGGCAACTCCGCCACCACCTCCACGTGCACCGGGATCTTGTACTTCGCCAGGCGAGGCAACAGGAACTCCCGCAACCCGGCCGCATCCACGACCACACCCGACCGAGGCCGGACGAACGCCCGGCCCACCTCACCCCACCGGGAGTCGGGCACGCCGACCACCGCCACCTCGGCGACATCGGGATGATCGGAGATCGCGTTCTCGACTTCGGCCGGGTAGACGTTCTCACCGCCGGAGATGTACATGTCCTTGACCCGGTCGACGATGTAGAGGTAACCGTCGTCAAGGCGCCCGACGTCGCCGGTGCGGAACCAGCCGTCCGCGGTGAACGCGCCCGCGGTGGCGACCGGGTCGTTCCAGTAGCCGGGCGTCACGTTCGGTCCCTGGACCTCGATCTCGCCGGTCTCGGCGAGCCGCACGTCGCCCAGGAACACCGGCACACCGGCCGATCCGGCCTTCCGGACGCTGTCGGCCGCTTCCAGGAACGTGGCACCGGGCGCGGTCTCGGTGAGGCCGTAACCCTGGCAGAACACCAGTCCGCGGTCCTGGTAGGCGCGGATGACCGCGTCCGGCACCGCCGCACCGCCGCACATGAGCACGCGCAACGAGCTCAGGTCGGCGGTGCGCCAGTCCGGAGACGAGGCGAGATCGGCGTACATCGTGGACACGCCGAACATCCACGTCACCCGCTCCCACTCGATCAGCTCAAGTGCTGAGCCGACGTCCCACCGCGGCGTGATCACACTGCGGCCGCCCTTGATGAACGTGGGCAGCAGCGTCTGGGTCAGCGCCGCGACGTGGAACAGCGGAGCGGCGACGAGCGCCACCTCGTCGTAGGCGATGTCGATGCCGATCATCAGGTTGAACGTGTTCCACAGCAGGTTGGCATGGCTGAGAACGGCACCCTTGGGCCTGCCGGTCGTGCCGGAGGTGTAAAGGATCAGCGCAGCGTCCTCAATGGACACAGCGACGTCGAGCGGCTCCTCCGAGCCACCCGCCAGCCAGGACTCGTAGGAGTCGAGTGAGATGGCCTGCGGGTGGTCGGAGCCGAACTGAGCGGCGTGGATCAGCACGCGGGCACCGCTGTCGGCGAGCTGGTAGTCGATCTCCGCGGTGGTGAGCCGGAAGTTCAGCGGGACGAAGATCGCGCCGAGCTGGTGCGCGGCGAACATCGTCTCGGCGAACGACGGGTGGTTCGGGCCGAGGTACGCGACCCGGTCCCCGTGCCGCACGCCGAGTTCCGCCAACCGCCGCGCGAGCTTCGTGGTGCGCCGGAAGACTTCGAGGTAGGTGGTCGAGACGCCCTCGAAGGTGAACGCTTCACGCTGGGGCGCCATCCGCGCCCGGCGTGCCGGCCAGCTGCCCAGTCCCGCGTTGCGCACTCCGGTCTCCTGTCAGGCTGGTGCGGCTGGTCTCCCGCAGTGCGAGCGTGCACAGCACGGTCAGCAGGCAGAACGCCGCCAGGATGAACGAGATGGCCGACGTGCCCGCCGACACCTGCACCTGCGCGAACAGCAGCGGTGCCAGGCCCGCCCCGAGTCCGGCGAGCTGGTAGCCCAGCGAGGCTCCGGTGTACCGGCTGCCGGTCGCGAACAGCTCGCTGTAGAGCGCGGCCAGCGGGCCGTACATCATCGGGTGCAGCACGGCCTGACCGACCACCAGCGCGAGCACGATGAACCCGTTGTCCACCAACGGGAACAGCGCGAACCCGAACGCCGCCATCAGCACCGCACCGGCGAGCACGACGGGTCGCCGCCCGAACCGGTCCGACGCCGCCGACCAGCCGAGAATGCCGAGCACCGCGAGCGCTGAGGACAACGTCAGCGCGTTGAGGATGTCCTGCCTGCTGTTGCCGGCCTGCACGCCGTACGCCAGCACGAACGTCGTGAGTGTGGACTGAGCGACGAACGCCGAGAGCCCGACGCCGACCCCGAGCAGCAACGTGCGCGGGTGGTTGCGCAGGACGTCCATCAGCGGAGCTGAAGTGCGCTTCTCCGCGGCCTTGAACACCGGCGTCTCCTCGACCCTGGTGCGCACGAACAGACCGATGCCCAGCAGCACCAGGCTGAGCAGGAACGGCACCCGCCAGCCCCACGCCAGGAACGCCTGTTCCCCGACCAATGCCGCCGTGCCGGTCAAAGCAGCCGTGGACAGGACCATGCCGCAGGGCGCGCCCGCGTTGGTGAAGCTCGCCCACAGCCCGCGCCGCGAAGTGGCGTGCTCGGCGGACATCAGCACAGCGCCGCCCCACTCGCCGCCGACCGAGATGCCCTGCACGACCCGCAGCAGCACGAGTCCGGCCGGAGCGAGCCAGCCGACCTGGGCGTAGGTGGGCAGCAGGCCGATCAGGAAGCTCGCGACGCCCATCAGGCTCATCGTGAGCACGAGCATCTTCTTGCGGCCCAGCAGGTCGCCGTAGTGTCCGAAGAGGACACCGCCGAGCGGCCGGGCCAGGTAGCCGGTGGCGAACGTGCCGAAGCTCGCGATCGTGCCGACCACCGGGTCGAGCGAGGAGAAGAAGACCTTGTTGAACACCACCGCGGAAGCCGTGGCGTAGAGCAGGAAGTCGTAGTACTCGATCACACTGCCGAGGAAGCTGGATGTGACGGCGCGGCGTAACTGCGTTGTTGTCGCCATGACTTCACCTCACGCGTAGTGGCGGTAGATGGCCCGCGCGACGCAGGCGGGCTTGTCCGAACCCTCGATCTCGACCGTGAAGTCCACGGTCAGCTGCACACCGTTGCCCGCGACCTCGTCGACGGACGCGACCTGACCCTTCAACCGGATCTTGGCGCCGACCGGCACCGGAGCGGGGAACCGCACCTTGTCCAGGCCGTAGTTGATGCTCATGCGCACGCCGGAGACGTCGAGCAGCTCTCCCATCAACGGGATGAGCATCGCCAGCGTGAGATAGCCGTGGGCGATCGTGCCGCCGAACGGCCCGGCGGCGGCACGGGCGGGGTCGACGTGGATCCACTGGTGGTCGTCGGTGGCCTCGGCGAACCGGTACACGCGGTCCTGGTCGATCTGAAGCCAGTCGGTGTAGCCGAGGTCCCTGCCTGCCAGGGCCTTGACCTCTTCGAGTCCGTTGACGGCAGTGGTCATGTGTCCTCCTTGACGAGTCCGAGCAGGCGGGCGGCGTTGTGCTTGAGGATCTTGGGGCGGACCTCGTCCTTGATGTCGAGTGCGGCGAAGTCCTTGAGCCAGCGGTCAGGCGTGATCACCGGGTGGTCCGAGCCGAAGAGGACCTTGTCCTGCAGCACGGTGTTGGCGTAGCGGACCAGCTGCGGCGGGAAGTACTTCGGCGACCAGCCGGAGAGGTCGATGTGCACGAACGGTTTGTGCGTGGCGACCGCGAGCGCCTCGTCCTGCCAGGGGAACGACGGGTGCGCCAGCACGATCTTCAGGTACGGGAAGTCGACGGCCACGTCGTCGACGAGCATCGGGTTGGAGTGCTTGAGCCGGATGCCGCCGCCACCCGGCACCCCGGCCCCGATCCCGGTCTGTCCACTGTGGAACAGCGCGGGCACGCCCAGCTCCTCGATCGCCTCGTACAGCGGGTAGGCCATCCGGTCGTTCGGGGAGAAGTCCTGCAAGCTCGGGTGGAACTTGAACCCGCGCACGCCGTGCTCCTCGACGAGCCGGCGCGCCTCCCGGACAGCGGCTCGGCCCTTCCACGGGTCGACGCTCGCGAACGGGATCAGCACATCCGCGTGCTCGGCACAGGACGAGGCGATCTCCTCGTTCGTGATGCGGGGATGCCCGGTGGCGTGCTCGGCGTCGACGGTGAAGATAACCGCGGCCATCTTCCGTTCGCGGTACAAGGCTGCGGTCTCGGCGATCGTCGGCTGGCGATGCTCGGCCTTGAAGTACTCGGCGGACGCCTCGATCAGCTCCGGACTCAGCGAACTGTGGCCATCGCAGGAGATCTCGGCGTGCGTGTGGACGTCGATCGCAACCAACTCAGCAACATTCATTTTGGGAACGTTCATGGCGCCACCGGTGCCGGAATGCCGTAGGTCTCGGGCTCGAACCCGGCCAGCTTCGAGGCGATCTCCTCCGCCGTCCAGCCACCGTCCGCGAACTCGACCTGCTTCTCCGCCGGGTGCGACCACAGCGCCAGCCGGTCGCCACCGATGCCGATCGCCTGCCCCGTCACCCCCTTGACCCCAGCCAGGTACACGATCAACGAGGCGACGTCCTCGACCGTGCCCAGACCCTCGTCGCGCCGCACCCATGCGGGCAAGGGGGCACCGGTCCGTTCAGACTCCTCGATCAGCGGCGCGAACGCGGGAATCGTCCTGGTCATCTCGGTCGCGGCGACCGGCACCACGGCGTTGACCGCGATGTCAGACCGCGCGAGTTCCAACGCCCAGGTGCGCGCCATCGCGGCGATCCCGGCCTTGGCGGCGGCGTAGTTGGTCTGGCCGAAGTTGCCGCGCTGGCCGGCGGGCGACGAGATCAGCACGAGGCTGCCGCCAGTCCCCTGCTCCCGCATCCGCACAGCGGCCGCGCGGGCACACGTGAACGTGCCGCGCAGGTGCACGTTGATCACAGCGTCGAAGTCGTCGTCGGTCATCTTCCACAGCACCCGGTCGCGCAGGATGCCCGCGTTCGTGACCAGCACGTCCAGCCGCCCGAACTCCTCGACGGCGGTGCTGACCAGCAGTTCCGCGGTCTCGGTGGAGCCGACCGGCGCGATCACCGCCTTGCCGCCGACCAGCGCGGCGACCTCCTCGGCGGCGTCGTCCACGTCGTTGACCACGACCTTGGCCCCGTGGCGCGCCAGGGCTTCCGCGTAGGCACGCCCCAGTCCGCGGCCGCTTCCGGTGACGATCGCGACCTTGCCCGACAGATCCATCCGACGAGTCCTCTCCGTTGGGGTCGCACCCAAAGTACGTCATATTCGTGACGCTCGTCTAGATTCTGCCCAACATGTATCGTGACAGCGTGACCCCGCAGTCGCTGATGCTCAACTTCCTCGGCCTGTACGTGCTCGGCCGCGACACAGCCGTGTACTCGGGCAGCGTGATCGACGTCTTCGGACGCGTGGACGTCTCCGAGGAGGCGGTTCGCTCGACGCTGACCCGGATGGCCGCGCGAGGTCTGCTCACCAAGCACCGCAACGGCCGGAAGGTCTACTTCGGACTGACTCCGCACGCGACCGACGTGCTGCAGGACGGTGAGCGCCGCATCTGGCAGACCGGGGCGCTGAACACCGACTGGGACGGCACCTGGACGTTGATCGGCTTCTCACTGCCGGAGAGCCGTCGCAGCGACCGGCACGACCTGCGCTCGCAACTGATGTGGGCGGGGTTCGGGCCGGTGCAGAACGGCCTGTGGATCGCGCCGGGCACACGTGACGTCACCGGGATGGTCGAGGAGCTGGACCTCGCGCAGCACGTCACGGTGTTCACCGCGCAGCACGCCAAGCCCACCGAGGCGGCCGATCTCGCGCACCGGGCGTTCGACACGGAGGCGATCGCCGCGCGCTACCAGGACTTCCTGGCGCGCTGGGGCGGGAAAACGCCGCTCAAGGAGCTGCCGGACGATCTCGCCCGGCAGCTGGTGCTGCACTCGGACTGGCTGGAACTGGTGCGGCAGGACCCGCACCTGCCGGCGGAGCTGCTCGACGCCGACTGGCCGGCGATCGAGGCCGAGCAGCTCTTCCAGTCACTGGCGACGCGGTACACCGAGACCGCGTCGCCCCTGGCCGCCGCAGCGATCGAATCGATCGACGTCAGCGGGAAGTGAACGCCTCGAAGCACTCGTCCAGGTCGCCGTTGAGCGAGAACTCCTGCAACGGCAGGCCGTCGAACAACAGCCGCAGGTCGGCATCCACCGAGTCGAGCACGGCCTGATCGGTCTTGCCGGTCGTGATGTCGTCCCAACAACGCTTCACGGCCTCGTCGACCGACAGCTCGCGCGTGCCGGTCGAGCCGTCACGCACGAGGAACACCGCCGCGTCGAGCGAAGCCTTGGTGTGCAACCGCTCGCGGAAGGACTCCGGCAGCCGGACGCGAGCCTTCTCCCCCGGCGCCACCGCGCTCACGTCGGCCCCGACCAGCCCGGCGCGCGCGATCGTCTCCTCGTCGAGGTAGACGACCTCCGAGTACCCCCACGCGGTGCGGCTCGGGTCGTCCATGTGCCGCACCATGATGTCCTCACCGAACAGCGCGGCTCCGCGGTGCAGGCACCAGAACGTGAACGTCGACTTGCCCGTGCCGGTCGGCGCCGACAGCAGCACCGTCCGGCCGTCCACCCCGACCGCGCCGGCGTGCAGCGGGTAGTGCCGGGGCGAGCGGCACACCAGGTACAGGAACAGCCGCTCCAGGATCCAGCGGCCCCACACGATCTGGTCCGCGAGATCACCGCGGGCCAGCGTGATCGTGGCGCTCCACTCGTCCGGCACGATCACCGCGCGGGAGTTCCCGGTGTCGATCGTGATCGGGTTGGAGGCGATGACCTCCAGCGTGTGCGGCGGGTTCTCGGACGGCACACCGGCTCCGTCGGCCACGTCGAACGCCAGCCGCACCTCCTGCGTGCTGCGCGGTGGTTCGCCGGTGCCGAAGAACGCCTCGACCACATCACGTGCCTCGGGGTGCACCGAGCAGACCACCCGGAACCCGTAGCACTCCTTGACCAGTTCCTCCATGCTCACTTCCTCAGTTCGGTGAACCGGCTGCGCACGAACAACAACGGCGGCCGATCGGACAAGACGTCGTATGCGCGCACGGCACCGATGAGCATCGTGTGGTCACCGGCGACGTGCGCCTGGTCGAGCTCGCAGTCGAAGTAGCTGATCCCGTCCAGCAGGACCGGCGACCGCGAGTGCGGCGCCGGCTTCCACGAGACGCCCGCGAACCCCTCGGCACCGCCCGGCCGCGAGGAGTTCGCGAACCAGCGAGCGGTCTCCTCCTGCCCGTCGCTCAGCACGGTCACCGCGAACCGGCCCGACCGCGCGATCCGCTCGTAGGTGCGCGACGAGCTGTTCACGGACACCAGCACCAGCAACGGATCGATGGAGATCGACGCGAACGAGTTCACGGTCATGCCGTGCGGCTCGTTGTCCGCCACCGTGGTCAGCACCGTCACGCCGGTCGGGAACGTCGCCGCGGTGCTGCGGAAGCGGGCGCTCATGACGTGCTCTGGCGTAAGACGTTCAGGTGGTTGAGTCCGGAGAGGACGGTCTCCTGCGGCAGCCCGAAGTCGATCAGGCAGGCGATCTCGTCGACGCCGATGCCCGCAGCCCTGTCGACGATCTTTCGGGTCTTGTCGACCGTGCCGAGCAACGCGCCGTCGTCGTAGTACCGCTCGAACGCGCGCTCCACCAGGAAGTCGATGTCCTTCTCCCGCAACGACGACGGGTCGATCTTGCGCGCACTGCCCTGCTGCGAGCCGAGCAGCAACCCGAGCGAGCTGCGCAGGTAGTCCGACATCGGCCCGCGCACCAGGTCGCGCACCTCGTCCTCGTCCTCGCCGAGGAACGTGTGCACCATCAGCACAACGTTCCCGTCCTTGCCGTGGTGCTCACGGGACGCGTCGCGGTACTCGGCGATCTTCGTCTCCAGCTCGCCCAGGTCCTGGCCGAGCAGGTGGGTCAGCAGCCCGGCGCCGGCGCGGCCCGCGTTGCGGAACGTCTCGACGCCACCCGCGCTGGTGATCCACACCGGCAGCTCCGGCTGCACCGGCGGCGGGAAGATGCCGACCTGCTGCGGTTTCCCGGTGCCGTCGACGACGTCCATCTTGCCGCCGCGCCACAACGAGCGGACCTGCTCGGTGTACTCGATCAGCACGTTGCGGCGGTTCTCGTAGTTCTCCGGCTTCAGCGCGAAGTCGACGGCGTGCCAGCCGGAGGCGAACGAGAGCCCGACCCGGCCGCCGGAGATGTTGTCCACCACGGACCACTCCTCGGCGATGCGCAGCGGGTGGTGCAGCGGCGCGACCACGCTGCCCGCGCGGATCTGGATCCGTTCGGTCACGGCGGCGACCGCGGCACCGGTCACCGACGGGTTCGGGTACAGCCCGCCGAACTCGTGGAAGTGCCGTTCGGGCGTCCACACCGCGGAGAACCCGTTGCGGTCGGCGAACCTGGCGCCGTCGAGCAGCAACCGGTAGCGGTCGTGGTCGAGCTCGCGGCTGTTGTTGGCGAAGTAGAACAGGCTGAAGTCCACGGTCAGCTCCTCTCCAGCGCGGCGACCAGGGTGTCGAAGTTCGTGTCGAAGTCCGGCGTCAGCGCGAGCTCCCAGACCGGCATGCCCTCCAGCAGGTGCCGCAGGTCCTTCTCCACGTCCGCCTCGAACGGGGTGCCGATCTTGCCGGTGTTCCAGTCCGACCTGGTGCGCTCCACGGCGTCGTCGATCTCGACGTCGAGCAACGAGCCGTCGCCACGAGCCAGGAACAGCAGGCAGTGCGGCGCCGAGCCGGCCAGCATGCGCGGCTCGAACGACGGCGGCAGGATCACCCGGAACTTGTCGCGCTTGGGCACCTCGGTGGTCTGCGCGCCGTCCAGCTGCGGCCACAGCTCAAGGAGCTGCGGCGACAGGTACGTCACGCGCGGGTAGCCCCACAGCGTGCCGGACTCGTCGTCCATGTGACGCACCATGATGTCCTCGCCGGCGAAGTCCGCCCCGCGGCGCAACGCCCACGCGGAGAACGTCGACTTCCCGACGCCGCTGTCCGCCGTGACGACCGCGGTGCGACCCTCGACCGACACCGCGCCCGCGTGCAGCGGGTAGTGCCGCTGCGACCGGCAGACCAGGTAGATGAACGCACGTTCCAGGATCCAGCGCCCCCACACGATCTGGTCGTGCAGGTCCTCGCGGGACAACGCGATGTGCACCGACCACGCGGCCGGGTCGACGGTCGCCTGCGTGCGGCCGACGTTGATGGTGATCTCGTCGGCGGTCTCCCAGTTCTCCGGGAAGTACGGCGGTTCGACCTGCTCGCCGCCCTGATCCACGACGTCGACCTCGATCCGGACGACCGGCGCGCCGGGCACGACAGGTCCCGCCGCGGGGCCGAAGAACCCGTCGATCACGTGGGCCGCGTCCGGGTCTGCCGAACACTCCACCGGGAACCCGTAGCAGCTCCGGTTCAACTCTCTCCCCTTTTCATCCATTGTGGACAACCACCCCGTAGCGCTCGCGAGTGCGCGACGCCCAGCCCTCGGCGATCGGCGCGACGGCGCCGGCGGCGAGCATCAGCGCGCCGAACACCAGCCAGCCCGGCCAGCCGATGCCGATGATCAGCACCGTCGCGGCCAGCGGGGTGACCGCCGCCGCGAGCTGGTCGGTCATGCCGAACAGACCCTGGTACTGCCCCATCGCGTGCTCCGGCGCCAGCTCGTAGGCCAGGGCCCAGCCACCGGCGGCACCCAGCAGTTCGCCGAACACGTGCACCAGCGCACCCGCCACCAGCGCCGCGACCGCGACCCAGGCAGGCTGTCCGGCCGCCAGCGCGAACAACGCGCAGCAGGCCGCCAGCGCGACACCGGCACGGCGCAACGCCCGTGCGCCACCAGCGG
Source organism: Lentzea alba (assembly GCF_047445655.1). Taxonomy (GTDB): domain Bacteria; phylum Actinomycetota; class Actinomycetes; order Mycobacteriales; family Pseudonocardiaceae; genus Lentzea; species Lentzea alba_A. The sequence goes on along the minus strand of NZ_JAJAEG010000004.1, from coordinate 188,375 downwards.
CGGTGTCGGTGCCCTGGCTGACTTTCACCTGGAACAGCACGACCATCACCGTGTTGAGCACCAGGATCGCCGCGTAGACCCACGTCGGCGCACTGGTGCGCTGGGCGATCCAGATCGGCAGCGCGACGGTCAGGATGCCGCCGTTCATCACGAGCACCGCGTTGATCAGCGCCACGACGACGAACGGCCTGTCCCGCAGCACGACCCAACGCGGGCCGTCCGACTCTTCCTTCTTCTTCGCGGCCGCCTCGACGTTCGGCAGGATCAGGTAGACCAACCCGGCCGCGACGTAGATCAGGCCGCACGTGATCAGCAGGCCGACGTACACGGACCTGGTGTCGAAGTGCAGCGCGACACCACCGCTCACCGCCCCGAGCGAGATGCCGATGTTGTTGACCGAGCGGATGAACGCCCGCGCCTGCACACGTTCTTCCTTCGGCACCACGCCGGCGACCAGCGCGCCGCGTGAGGCGTCTGAGCCGGCCTCCGCCATCACGACGAGGCTCGCCGCGATCAGGAACCCCGTGAACCCGCCCACCAACGCGTACCCGCAGATCAGGACGCCTTGCAGTGCAACGAAGAACGTCGCGGTGTTGCGTGCGCCCAGCACGTCCGCCGAGTGCCCGGCCGGGATGCTGGTGAGCATCCCGACGACGGCGGCGATGGTGAGCCCCAGGCCGACCTGGGTCGCGGGCAGCCCCACCGATCTGGTGAAGAACAGCACGCTGACCGACAGCAGCATGCCGTTGCCGACACTGCGGCCCAGGCTGCTGGCCGCGAGGATCCGGATCGGTCCCGGTGGCGGGACCAGATGACGGAGGAACGACATCTTCTTACCTCTCCGCCGCGATCATGTCGCGGAGCTTGGGCCGATCGACCTTGCCGTTGGCGTTCAACGGCAACGCGTCCAGGTGCCGGTAGCGACGCGGCACCATGTGCACCGGGATCTGCTTGCGCAGCCACAGCAGGAACTTCGTGGCGTCGACCGGTTCCCCGGTGTGGAAGCCGACCAGTTCGGTCTCGTCCTCGACGCGCACCGCGACGACGATGGCCTGCGAGACGTCCGGGTGCTTGCGCATCGCGGCCTCGACCTCGCCCAGCTCGATCCGGTAGCCGCGCACCTTGACCTGGTTGTCCAACCGGCCGAGGTGGACCCACTCGCCCCTCTCGACGCGCACGCGGTCACCCGTGCGGTAGTAGTGCTGCGGCGTCAGCTCGTCGCCGAGGTCGACGAACCGGCCCTGGTTGTCGGCCGGGTCGAGGTAGCCGTCGAACCGCTGCGAACCGCGGACGACGAGTTCGCCCTCCTCGACGTCCCGGCCCTCCTCGTCGATCACCCGGAAATCGAGGAACTCGTACACCGGGCCGATCGGGACGGTGTCGTTCGACGTCTTCGGCCAGTCGCCGGGGTCGGCCGGCAGCCGGTACTCGGTGCACGCCACGGTCAGCTCGGTCGGGCCGTAGACGTTCTCGATGATCGCGTCCGGCGCGACGCTGTGCCACAGCCCGGCCTGCCGCGTGGTGAGCTGCTCGCCGATGAAGATGCTGTAGCGCAACGAGTCCACGCGGCCCATGGGCAGGTTGCCCAGCTCCGCGCTGACCGAGACCACCGACGGCACCGAGAACCAGTGCGTGATGCCGTGGTTCGCGACGTACTCGACCGGCTTGAGCAGCTCGTTGCGTTGCGGGGCGACAAGTGTCGCGCCGCCGCCCCAAGTGACGAACAGGTCGAACACCGACGGGTCGAAGGTCAGGTCGAACGTGTGCGACATCCGGCAGCCCGGCGTCACCTCGTACCGCTCGATGTTGTGCGCGACGTACGGCGAGAGGTTGCGGTGCCGGATCGGCACTCCCTTGGGCCGGCCGGTCGAGCCGGACGTGAACAGCACGTACGCCACGTCGTCGAGCGAGACCTCGTACGGCGGCAGCTCGTCCTCGTCCACACCGGTGTCGACGACGTCGTTCTCCGCCAGCGCGATCACGGTCGGGACCAGCTCGTCCAGCTCCGCGGTGCGTTGCGCGGCACCGGACTCGTCGACCAGCAGCACGTCGACGCCGGCCAGCTCGGCCACCATCCGGTTGCGCTGCGCGGGATAGCCCGGGTTGAGCGGCGTGACGGTCGCGCCCAGCCGCAGCGCCGCGAGGTACCCGGTGAACGCCACCAGGCTGCGGGCCGCGAGCAGACCGAGCCGCTGCGGCGGCTTGCCGTGCTCGCGCAGCACGCGGTCGGCCAGCGAGATCACCCGGCTGTGCAGCTCGGCGTACGTGATCGACTCGCCGCGGACCTCCAGCGCCGGCTCGTCCGGGAACTTCTGGACGGACCCGGTGAACCACTCGTAGAGCGTCTTCCCACCCAGCTCCGGGGCGTGCACGGTCATCGTGGTCGACTCGCACTGCCTGGTCGGCACGAGGTGCAGACGCTGCACGTCCGTGTCGGAAAGCGTTACCCGGCACGCACAATCGGCCGTGTCGAAGCCCGCGAACCGGTACGCGACCTCCATCATGCGGTTGCGCTCGGTCTTGCGGAAATCGGCCACCAGGTGAACGCCGGCGCGGGCGGCCTGATCGGTGAGCCACCGCAGGATGACCGCGCCGGTGCCGAACGAGACCACCCGGCACGACGTGGCGAGCAGCTTGAGGTTCCACACGTCGCGGTGCTTCTCGATGAGCATGACGCCCACCGCGCCGTGCGGGCCGAAGCGGTCCGTCAGCGTCGTGACCAGCACCTCGTGCCGCGGGTCGGCGAGCAGTGCCCGCAGGTCCGCGTCCGAGTAGTGCACGCCGGTCGCGTTCATCTGGCTGGTGCGCAGCGTGAGTTCCTCGACCCGCGAGATCTCCTCGTCGCCCGCGCGGTGGATGCGCAGCTCCAGGCCGAGCGAGCGGAGGAAGTCCTCGTCCGGGCCGTCGTGCTCGGTCCGGGCGGCCTCCCGCTGGAAGCCCGCCTGGTACATCTCACGGCGGCGGCGCGCGTCGACTGTGACGACGGCCGGGCTGAACTCCGGCAGGCTCGGCAGTTCCAGCGCGCGTTCGGCCTCGTAGCACCGCACCTCGGGGTGGTGGAAGGCCACCTCGGCGCGTTCGGTCGGCGTGTCGTCGATGAACGCGATGGTGCCGATGGCGAAGTTCAGCGCGTCCGCGATCGCCTTGACCGAGTCGGACTTTCGGCCCCACCCGATCTGCGGGTGCACGAAGTACTCGGCCATGCCGAGCGCTTCCAGCTTGGCCCAGGCGTTGTCGTGGTCGTTGCGGCTGGCGACCGACTGCAGGACGCCGCGTGAGTCGAGCGTCTCGACCACCGCACGCATCTCGTCCGTCAGCGTGACGTCGCCGTCCTCAAGCAGGATTCCTTGCCACAGCGTGTGGTCGAGGTCCCACACGAGGCACTTGACTGTGCTCACCTCTACACCTCCCACAGGGTCACCGCCCACGCGGCGACCGGGCTGTTGTTCAGCACCAGCACCAGATCCCCCTCGCTCAGCTCACCGGAGCGCAGCAGCGCGTCGAGGTTGAGCACGACGTCCATCGCGCCGAGGTGCCCGAGCTCGCTCAGATGCGTGCCGCAGACCGGGTGGATCGGCGTGCCCAGCAAGGTCTCGTAGAAGCCGTAGGCGCTCGCGGTGACGTTCTGCATGATGGTCGCGGAGACCTGGGGGAGCTCCGCGCCCGCGTCAGCGAGCACCTCGCGCACGAGCCGTGCGAGGCGTTTCTGGCTGTGCATGGCCAGTTCGAACCGGTACCGGTCGGCCGAGTCGCACTCCTCGCGCCACTCGTACCAGGGCGCCTGCTTGTAGTCGACGCGGAACAGGTCGTGGAACGACCCGTCCGTCTCGTGCCGATGAGCGCGCAACACCGGACGTCCGCCTCGCACCATCTCCATCGCGTAGGCGCCGTCGCCGATGACCGTGACGGGGAACCGGATCCGGTCCGCGCCGGTCGGCCGGCTGGCGTGTGCGATCACGACGGACTCGCGGCTCGGGTCGGCCTTGAGCAGGTCGGCCGCGAGCGACCAGGCCACGCTGGAACCCGCGCAGCCCAGGCCGTCCACGGTGAACGAGAACGCCTTCTTCAGGCCTGCCTGGTGTTCCACCGCTCCGGAGTCGGAGCCGAGCAGCACCTCGGGCGAGCGCGGGCCGACGAGCATGAGCACGTCCGGGTCGACAGGGCCGAGTCCGGCGATCGCGCGGGCCGCCAGGTCGGTCGTGGCCGCGTCCTCGAACACCGAGACCGTGTCCACTCCGGACTGACGGGTGAACTCCTGCTCCTCGTGGCCGAGCAGCTCGAACTCGGGCAGGTCGACGACTTTCGCTCGATCTTCCGGCAGCAGACAGTGGATGGCGCCGATACCGATTGGCAGGTCAGAGGTCATGACGCCACCGCCAGGGCGTGCTCCGCCAGCACGAGCTGACAGATTTCGTTGCTTCCCTCGATGATCTCCATCAACTTCGCGTCCCGGTACGCCCGAGCGACCACATGGCCGTCGTTCGCACCCGACGACGCGAGCACCTGCACCGCGCTGGAAGCACCCTTCGCGGCATGACCCGCGCTGACGTGCTTGGCCACCACGGCAGCCGTGATCATCTCCGGCGAGTTCTCGTCCCAGCACCGTGATGCGTGCTCGCAAGCGCGGCTCGCGATCTGCTCGGCCACCAGCAGCTCGGCCAGGTGCCGGCCGACGAGCTGGTGCTCCGCCAACGGCTTGCCGAACTGCTCACGCGCCTTGGCGTGCCGGGCGGCGGCACCGAGGCAGGCCCGCAGAATGCCGACACAGCCCCAGGCGACCGACACCCGGCCGTACGTCAGGGCCGAGGTCACGAGCATCTGCAACGGCTGCCCGGCGCCGCGCAGCAGTGCCTCACCCGGCAGCCGCACGTCGCGAAGCTCCACATTGGAGTGTCCGGCGGCCCGGCAACCCATCGGGTCCGCGACACGGGTCACCGTGACACCGGGTGCGTCGGCCGGCACGACGACCGCGGCGGCACCGTCACCGAACCGGCCGATCACCACGATCAGGTCCGCGTAACCGGCACCGGTGACCCAGATCTTGGCCCCGTCCACCACGACCTCGTCGCCGTCGACGCGGATCGTCGTGCCCATCGCGGCCAGGTCGCTGCCCGCACCGCGCTCGCTGAACGCGATGCCGACCAACTCGCCGCTGGTGAGCCGGGCCAGGTAGTGCGCCCGCTGCTCCAGCGAACCGAACCGCTGGATCGCCCACGCCGCCATGCCCTGCGAGGTCATCAGGCTGCGCAACGAACTGCACAGCGCGCCGACGTGCGCGGTGAACTCGCCGTTGTCCAGGCTCGACAGGCCGAGCCCGCCGAACTTCGCCGGCACCTCGGGGCAGAGCGCGCCCGCCTTCCCGAGCTGCCGCACGAGGTCCACCGGGATCACCCCCTGGCGGTCCCACTCGTCCGCGCGGTCACCGACGAGGTCGGTGACCAGCGCCCGTAGTTCCTCACTCACCGCGCAGCCTCGCTACCAGGCCTGTCATCGCGCCGACGGTGCGGAAGTTGTCGATCACCAGGTCGTCACCGGCGATCTCGACGTCGAACGTGCTCTCGATGAACACGACGAGCTGCATCGCGAACATGGACGACACGGCTCCGGCGGCGAAGAAGTCGTCGTCGGGCGTCCACGTCTTCTTCGTGTGCTTCTCGACGAACGCCAGCAGCTGCCGTTCGATCGCGGCTGCGTGGTCGACTGACGTGGTCACAGTGCTCCTCCGTGCTCGTAGAATCCGCGGCCGGTCTTGCGGCCGAAATCGCCGGCGGCGACCTTCGCCACCAGCAGGTCACAGGGCTCGTAGCCCCGGTCCCCGGTCCGGTCGTGCAGCACCCGCAGCGAGTCCACGACGTTGTCCAGGCCGATCAGGTCGGCCGTCGCGAGTGGTCCCGTGCGGTGCCCCAGGCACCCTTCGAATGCGGCGTCCACCGCCTCGGGTGTCGCCCTGCCCTCCTCGACGATGCGCGCGGCCTCGTTGATGGAGCGCTGCAGGATGCGGTTGATCACGAACCCCGGTCCGTCCCCGACCACGACACCGTCGCGGTCGAGTGCCGCGAGCAGCTCGGTGACCTTGAGCATGGCCTCGTCACCGGTGCGAGGCCCGCGGATCACCTCCACCGCGCGGATCAGGTACGGCGGGTTCATGAAGTGGATGGCGCACAGGTCTTCCGGCCTGGCCACCGCGTCCGCCATCTCGTCGACCGGGATGGCCGACGTGTTGGACACGATCACCGTGCCGGGCCGCACGATCGCGGAGACCTCGGCCAGCACCTTCGCCTTCAGCTCCGGCTTCTCCGTGACGGCCTCGATCACCGAGGTCACGTCCGCGAGGTCGCCGTAGTTCGTCGTCGTCACGAGCTCCGCCTCACCGGAGCGCGGCAGCTGACCCATCAGCCGGGCGAGCTTGAGCTGCTGACGAACTTCCTTGCGCGCCTTGGCGAGCGTGTCGTCGTCGACGTCCACCAGCACGACGGCCACGCCGTGCCCGATCGCCAGCGTCGCGATCGCGGCGCCCATGACGCCCGCGCCGAGAACACCGATTTTCATGATCATGCCTCCACGAGGTCGACGTCCAAGACGCCGGTGATGAGTTCGCCGAACTTGTCGTGCCGTTCAGCGAGGAAGGTCAGGCAGCGGCGCAACAGCTCACCGGTCGGCGCGCTGGACAGCTCCGCGCGCTCCAGCCACGGGCGCCAGGCGACGGCTTCCAGGCCGTCGTCGGCCAGTTCGTGGCCCTCCAGCTCGTACAGCGCCATCGTCGAGAGCAACGCGCTGCCACTGGTGAGCGCCTTGTCCGCGATGCGTTGCTGCCAGGTCTGCGGCGTCACGGCCTCGGTCTGCAGTCCGGCCTCGGCGAGCAGCCCGAACATCCGCCGCGGGCTGTAGGCGACCCGGTCCACCAGGTGGTAGACCCGGCCGACCGAACCCGGCGACACGGTCAGCTCCGCCATCGCACGGGCGACGACGTCCACCGGTGCCATGGGCATCGCGCGGTCGTCGAGCGGGTGCGCGCCGACGGCGAGACCACTGGTCAGGACGTTCCAGATGAGGTCCTTGTCGTTGCAGGCACCGGTCTTCGTCGAACCGAGGATGAAGCCGGGGCGGAACACGCGGATCCGCATGCCGTCTTCCTCGGCGCGTTCGAGGACGCGTTCGGCGACCCACTTGCTGACGCCGTAGCCACCCTGCTGCGGGTCGAGCGGCTGCTGACGGGTCTCCAGGATCCGGTTGTCGGTGCCGAACGCGTAGTGCGTCGCAGCGACCGTCGACACGAAGCTGAAGTCGCGGATGCCGTGGCCCCGCATCCAGCGCAGCAGGTCGACCATCGCGAGCACGTTGTCCTCGCGCAGCACCCGGTAGGGCTCGGTGAAGACGACCTTCGCGGCGCAGTGCAGGACGTACCCGATCCGCTCTGCCAGCTCACCGTCCCGATAGGACTCCAGCACGCCGTCCTTGAGGTCGCCCACGACGAGCCGCACGCGGTCGCGGTCGGGCTCGGGCAGGCCGAGCTTGGCCGAGGCCTCGCGAAGCCGCTCACGGGCGTGGTCCTCGTCGTCCGCGCGGACGATGCAGTAGACGCGGCCTTCCGTGGCGGCCAGCAGCTCGTGCACCAGGAACGTGCCGAGGAAGCCGGTCGCGCCGGTCAACAGGACGTCGCTGCCCGCCGCCTCGTGCGCGGCCAGGTCGCCCAGCGGCAGCAGCATGTCGGCGTCCACCAGGTCGCCGTCGCCGTCCGCGATCGGGTCGATGTCGGACGCGCCGCGCTGGGCACCGCCCTGCACGCCGCGCACGATCTCGGCGATCCTGCGCACGGTGGCCTTGCTGCCGCCGGCGCGGTGGACGTTGACCAGGACGCCCGTGCGTTGCTGGACCTCCAACGCCATCCGCACGGACAGCAACGAGGATCCGCCGAGCATGCCGAACTCGTCGTCGATCCCGATCTCCGCGGCACCGAACAGGTCACGCCAGACGTCCAGCAGCTGCTGTTCCACGTCGTCGGACGCCGTGGTCGGTACCGCGGCACACGCCGGTGCCGCCGTGGCGGCCTGACCGAGCGCCGGGAGCCGGTCCAGGGCCCAGTACCGCTTGCGCGGCAACGGGTACGCGGGCAGCGGCACGCGACGACCGGTGTCGCCGGCGAGTGCCTCCCAGTTCACCTCGACGCCGTTGAGCCACGCGTCGGTGACGGCCGCGTCGAAGTCATCTGCGGCGGACACGACGTGCACGCCCTCGGGCAGCAGGCCTTCCTCCGCTCGCACCTCGACGTCCGAGCCGAACGCTCGTTGAAACCGCTCGATGTTCTCGGTTCCCACGACCACTGCCTTGCGCGGCGAGGACTTCACGGTCCGCGCCATCGGCGGACGCGGCAGCTTCAGCGCGGCGGCGAGCTTCTCGGCCGGCGCGGTGATGACACGGCGTTCCGGGAAGCCCTTGCGGCCCACCCGCAACGTGTGCGCGATGTCGCCCGCCTCGGCCGGGTCGATCGTCTCGGCGAGCCGCTTGGACATCGCGTCCAGTTCGGTGCGGCTTCGTGCGGACAGCACGAGCCGCACGACGTCGTCGGCAGGCGCACTCGGCCGGGTCGGCGCGGGCGGCGGCGCGATCACCGCGGCCACGTTCGTGCCGCCGAGACCCATAGAGTTGATCAATACGTGCCGGTCGTCGTCGTTGCTGCGGCCGGCTTCCGCGGACAGGAAGAACGGACTCTCCGCGAGCACGCCGGGGTCGCGCGGGCGTTCGAACAACGGGTGCGCGGGCAGTTCGCCGGTCGCAACCACGTTGACGGCCTTGATGAAGCCCGCGATACCCGCGGCCGGACCCGTGTGCCCGATGTTGACCTTGACCGACCCGAGGCCGACGAAGCTCGTGTTCTTCGTGCTGGCCCGCAGGCCTTCGGTGAGGCCGCGCAGCTCGATGTGGTCACCCAGCGAGGTGCCGGAACCGTGCGCCTCGACATAGCGCAACTCGTCCGCGCTCACCCCGGACACCCGCAGCGCACCGGCCACGACCTCGGCGACACCGGACGGGTTCGGCGCGGTGAAGCCGGAGCGGTCCGAGCCGTCGTTGCCGACCGCGCTGCCCTTGACCACGGCCAGGATCCGGTCGCCGTCGGCCAGCGCGTCGCTCAACCGTCGCAATGCCACGACGCCGACGCCGGAGCTGAACGACGTGCCGGTGGACCTGGCGTCGAACGCACGGCACAGCCCGTCCGCCGACATCAGCCCGCCGGCCTGGTACCGGTAGCCCGCCAGGGGTTCCAGCACCGTCGCACCGCCGGCCAGCGCGATGTCGCACTCACCGGACAGCAGGCTCAGCGTCGCGTAGTGCACGGCGTAGAGCGAGGACGAGCACGCGGTCTGGATGCCGACCGTCGGGCCGCGCAGGCCGAGCTTGTAGGCCACCCGCGAGGACAGGAAGTCCCCGAGGCCGCCGAGGTGCAGGTCGACGTCGTCGATCGCGGCGGCCAGACCTTCCGCCTGTGCCTTGGCCGCGAACAGCATCGACGTGTAGGTGCTCTGCGCACCGCCCGCGAAGACGCCGACGACAGGTCCCTGCAGGGTCGGCGGGTGGCCTGCGGTTTCCAGTGCCTCCCACGCGGCTTCCAGGAAGATCCGCTGCTGCGGGTCGATCAGCTCGGCCTCGGTGGGCGGGTAGGAGAAGAACTCCGCCGCGAAGTCGGCGACGCCGGGCATGGTCGCGCCGACGCGGACGAAACCGGGGTCGGCCAGCTGCGCGTCGGACACCCCGGCCGCGCGCAACACCTCATCCGGCAGCTCGCGCGTGGAGACCACACCGTTGCCGATGTTGCGCCAGAACTCCTGCGGCGTCCAGGCGTCCGGGAACCGGCAGCCCACGCCGATGACGGCGATGTCGGTGTCGCTCACGTTCAGTTCCCCTGTCGGGCGCGGCCGATCAGGCCTCGCCGGTTCGTCGCACCGAGTTCCACGAGCTCGCGCTTGGTCTCGGGCGAGTTCAGCAGCTCGACCTGTGCCGTCACCGTGCTGTGCTGGAAGAGGTCGGCGGCCTCCAGATCGCGCTCGGTGAACGCGTTCAGCCGTTCCAGCAACACGATGAGCAGCAGCGAGTCGCCGCCGAGCTCGAAGAAGTTGACGTCGTCCGGTACGGACTCGACGTCGAGCACCTCGGCCCACGCCAGGCGCACCTGGTCGCGTGTGTTCACCTTCAGATCTCCTTCAGTGCGGGCGCATCGGGATCGATGGCCAGGTCGGTCGCGGCGGTGACCACCCCGTCTAGCAGCTGGTCCACAGTGGACTCGTCGAACAGCGCCGTCGCGTACGCGAGCGAGAGCTCGAGTTCTGCGGAGTCCGTCGCGGTCAGCTCCAGCTCGTACTTGATGTGCAGCGGTTCCGGCGTCAGGTACCGCGCGCGTGCGTTCAGGTCCGGCGGCTCCGCCTTGCCGGGCAGCGCGGTGACGTACACCGGCGTGAGGGCGGGTCGGCTCAGGTCACGGCCCGGGTGCAACGCCGTGGCGATCGCGTCGAACGGCACGTCGGCGTTGCGATAGCAGGTGGTGCTGTGCTCTCGCACCCGGTCCAGCAGCTGTCGCCACGTCGGTTCGTCGCGCAGGTCGACGCGCAGAATCAGCGTGTTCACGAACATGCCCACGGCGTGCTGCTGCTTGTCGCGACCGGCCCACGGGAACGCGAACAGGAAGTCCCGCTGGGAGCTCTTCCTCGCCAGCGCCACGGCGGTGATCGCGGCCGTGATCATGAACGTCGTGCTGCCCAGGTTCTGGAGCTTCGCGGTGATCTCGGCGGGCAGGGTCGTCGTCCGGGTCTTCGCCTCGGTGTTCTGCACCGGCCCGCGTTCGCGGTCGTGCGGCAGCTCGACGTCCGTGGGTGCTTCGGCGAGGCTCGCGATGATCTCGTCCGCCGCGGTCTCGGTCGTCGTGACCGATGCCGGGTGCACCGGGTCGGCGATCGACTGTCCCTGGTACACCTGGGAGATCTGGTCGGCGAGCACCTGGTGTGACCACCCGTCGGCGACGATGTGGTGGGTCACCAGGACGAGCAGCGTGCGTTCGTTGGTGGTGACGATCTCGCCGTACGCCGGTGCCTCGGTCGCCAGGTCGAACGGCGTCCAGCACACCTGCGCGAGGTGCGCTTTGAGTTCTTCTTCGGACCACTGCGTGGCATCGGTGACGTGCACCTCGGGCGCGCTGCCGTCGGTGCGGTAGAAGATCTTGCGCTGCTTGGCGTTCAGCGTGAACCTGCTGCGCAGCGCGGGGTGCCGGCCGAGCACGAGCTCGGTGGCCGCGCGCAGGCGTTCGACGTCGACCTCGCCGGTGAACTCGGCGATCACCGGCGCCAGGTACGCGGTCCTGAGGGCCTTGACCCGGTCGATGAACCAGAACCGTTGCTGCACCGAGGTCGCCGGGTGTTCGTCACCGACGACCTCGACGTGGTGGTGGGTTGTGGTGCCGAGCAACGCACCGAGCCCGGCCACGGTCGGGTCGGCGAGGAAGTCGCGAAGTGCCACCGGGGTGTCCGCGAGCATCCGCACCGCGAGCAGCGAGTGGCCGCCGAGGGTGAAGAAGTCGCCGTCCGGTGGGAGTTCGTCCGCGTCGCGTTCGAGTGCGGCGGCGAACAGTTCGGCCGCTTTGCGCTGGTCCGGGGTCAGTTCGACGGTGCCGCGGGCGACGTCCGGGAGCTTTGCGGAGCGCAGGGCGTCGAGGGCGGTGAAGTCCATCTTGTCGTTGCCGGTCATGGGGATCGCGTCGACGACGTAGACCTCGGCAGGGAGGACGGCGGCCGGCAGCCAGCGGAGGAGGGGTTTGAGCAGCTCGTCGCGGGTGGGCACGGCGCTGGCAGGCTCGACCGCGTCGCTGTCGACCTCACCGCCGACCCGCCCTACACCAGCCAGCTCAACCCACGCGACCAGCCTCAGCGGAGTCCCTTCCGCCTTGACCGCGGCAGTCTTCACCGACGGCTGCTCCTCCAGGAGCTTGCGGACCTCACCCAGCTCGATCCGGTTTCCGAGCACCTTGACCTGGTCGTCGACCCGACCGAGGTACTCGATCTGCCCATCGCCCCGCAGCACCACCCGGTCGCCGGTGCGGTACATCCGCCCACCCAACGGGTCGAGCAGGAACGCCGCCTCCGTCCGCTCCGGCTGCCCGAGGTAACCCAACGCCACCCCAGCACCCGCGACGCACAGCTCGCCCGGAACACCGTCGGGCAGCTCTTCCTGACGCGGCCCCAACACGTACGCACGGGTGTTGGGCACCGGCACACCGATCGCAGGCGGCCGCCCGTCCAACGACACCGGCGCGAACGTGGAGATGCAGCTCGCCTCGGTGGGGCCGTAGATGTTGCGCATCGGCACGCCCCAACGACGCGTGCACTCCTCCGCCAAGGTGACCGGCAGGCCCTCACCACCGACGTACAGCGTCCGCAGCGTGGTCGGACCGTCCTGGTCGGCGTCGAGGATCGCCCGCAGCAGGCTCGGCGTCATCGACGTGACCGTGACCTCGCGCAGCAACCGGGCCAACGCGGGCGGGTCGCGGCGTTCGACGTCGTCGGCGAAGACCAGTTCTGCTCCGGCGATCAGCGCGCGGAACACCTCGTGCGTCGCGCCGTCGAACGAGGTCGACCACGTGCACAGGACTCGGTCGCCTGGGCCCAGATCGATGTCGCGCGCCCACCACACGCAGGTGTTGAGCATGCCGCTGTGCGGGACCAGCACGCCCTTCGGCCGGCCGGTGGTGCCGGAGGTGTAGATCACGACGGCGGGTTCCTGGCCGATCAGGTCGACCGTGCGGGGAGTGCCCTGCAGCGTGCGGTGGTCCTCGATCCGCACGACCTCGACATCGGTGCCGTGCCGCGCGATCAGGTCCGCACCGGCCTGGTCCGCCAGGACGACGCCCGCGTTCAGCTCGGCCAGGACGTGGTCCAGGCGGTCGGCCGGAGTGTCCAGGCTCAGCGGTGCGTAGGCGGCTCCGGCGCGCAAGGCACCGAGCCAGCCCGCGACCAGCGCCGGGCCGCGAGCGGCGAGCACCGGCACGAAACCACCTGGCACGCGGTCCGCGACGGCCCACGCCCAGGAGTCGAGTTCTGCCCACGTCACGCTGTCGCCCGCGACGCTCACCGCCGCGGCGTCAGGTGCGTACCCCCTGCCCACGACGTCGAGGACGGAGGTGGTGCCGCCGAGGTCCTGCGGTGCGCCGTGCACGACCGAGCCGCCAGTCAGCGGCAACCGGCAGACCGGAGTTTCCGGGGCGTCGACGGCCGCGCGCAGCAGGGCGAGGAAGTTGTCGCCCAGGTGCCGGGCCATCTCAGCCGAGTACTGGTCCGTGGCGAACTCGATGCGGCCGCGTCGGCCCTCGGCGTCGTCCTCGACGATCAGGATCAGGTCGAACTTCGCGGTGCCGGTGGGCAGCAACTCTGGCGTGCGCCACGGCGCATCAGTCTTGGGAGCGGGCATGTTCTGCAGCGCGAAGCCCACGTCGACCATGCCGCGTACACCCTGAGCAGCAAGCTGGTCGAACGGGATGCCCTGGTACGTCAGCGACTTGAAGGCCTCGACGCGAACCTCCTTGCACAGCGCGGAGAAAGTCTGCTCAGGGTCGACCAGACAGCGCAGCGGCACGGTGTTCACGAAGAAGCCGACGAGCTGCTCGGCGTCGGCGAGCGAGCGGTTCGCGGTGACCGTGCCGACGACGAACTCATCGCGGCCGGACCACCGCTGCAACACGGCCTGGTAGGCCGCGAAGAGCACGACGAACGGCGTGGCGCGCAACGATCGAGCCAGCTCCCCCGCCCGGTCCCACAGGTCGTCCGGGATCTCGAAGACGTGCTGCTCGCCGGGCCGCACCGGACCGGCCGCAGGACGCGGCGAGCCGAGCGTGAGGTCCGCCGGGAACTCGCGCAGTTCCTCCACTCGCCGAGCGACCAGCTCGCGCATCTTAGGACTGTCGAAAGTGGACCGGTCCGCAACCGCGAAGTCTTTGTACTGCAGCATCAAAGGCGCCAGCTCACCACCGGCGTAGGCGACCGCGAGGTCGTCGAAGAACGCCGCGAGCGACCAGCCGTCGATGGCGATGTGGTGGACGTTGATCAGCAGGAGGTCCGGCTCGCCCGGCCAGAGCGTGCACCGGATCGGCGGTGCGGCGGCGAGGTCGAAGCCCTGCTGGGCACGGTGCAGGGCGTCCGCACGAACGTTCGCAACGCCGGAGACAACCTCGACGGAGACCGAAGGCTCGCCGACGATCTGAACCGGGCGGCCGTCGGACAACGAATACGTGGTGCGCAACACCTCGTGCTTGGCCGCGACGGCGTGCAGCGCGGCGGTCAGCCGCGGCACGTCGACCTCTTCCCGCCACGTCAGCAGCAGCGGAACGTTGTACGTCGGCGCGGCAGGCGCGGCGGCGTCGATGAACCACAGCCGTTCCTGCGCGAACGAGAGCGCATGAGACTCAGTCACTCGCGAAACTCCGTGATAGTGAGCGAAAAATGGGTGCGTCGAACCCACGCACACCGACAGACGTCGTTGTGCGCTGGAGAAGGACGCAGATTGTTCAGCGGGCGGCTACTTCATCCCGAACGCGGTCGGCGAGCTCGGCGAGCGAGTCGGCGAGCAGGACGTCGGTGGGCCCGAGGTCGATCGCGAGACGTTCCCGCAGGCGTGAGGCCAGCTGGATCGCGAGGATCGAGTTGCCGCCCGAGTCGATGAAGTTGTCCGCAGGGTCGGCGCTGGGCACTCCCAGCACCTCCCGCCAGACCAGTCCAACCTGTTGTGTCACAGTAGAAGGAGCAGCTTCAACCGACTCTGATACCACTGATTCCAAAGAAATTTCGGCGAGCAGCGCGGCCCTGTCCACCTTGCCGGTGGGACCGAACGGAACCGAGCTCAGCACGTGCCAGCGTGCCGGGACCATGTACGCGGGAAGCTTGGCGCGCAAGGCTTCGCTCAACGAGGAACCGTCCACAGACGTGCGCGGGAGGACGAACCCGACCAGCGAAGCCGCCGGCCCTTCCCCCACCTTCTCCACGAACGCGCTGTCGGCGAGTCCGGTCGCGACGATCGCCTGCTCGATCTCCTCCAGCTCGATGCGGAACCCGCGCAGCTTCACCTGCCGGTCCCGCCTGCCGAGCAGCTCCAAGGCGCCGTCCGGCAGCCTTCGAGCGAGATCTCCGGTGCGGTACATCAGTTTTCCCGATGCCGGATCGGACACGAACCGCTCCGCCGTCAGTTCCGGACGGTGCAGATATCCCAGCGCGACACCCGGACCGCCGATGCACAACTCGTCGTCGACGAGGTGCAAAGTGGTGTCCTGCAAGGCGAACCCGACGGGTACCCGGTCCAGTCCGGCCAGACTTTCCAGCGTGCAGTCGAAGTACGTCGCGAACGTCGTCGTCTCGGTCGGCCCGTAGCCGTTGACGAGCCGGGCGGGAGGTCCCGCCTCCAGCATTCGCCTGGTCAGGGCCAGGTCCATCTGCTCGCCGCCGGCGATCACGGTCTTCAACCCGCCCAACGACGCCGGCCGCTCGCGCGCGACCAGGTGGAACAACGACGTGGTCAGGAACATCGTGGTGATGCCGGAGTCCCTGACCAGCGCGAGCCAGTCGTCGATGCGAAGTTCCGTGATCGCAGGCAGAACTACGACGGTCGCGCCCGCGGTGAGCGTGTTCCACAGCTCGAACGTCGTGGCGTCGAACGCCGGATTCGACTGGTTGGCAACACGATCACCAGGTTCGATCGTGCAGAACACCGGGTTCGACACCAGTCGCACCACCGCGCGATGCGGCACCACGACACCCTTCGGACGACCGGTCGAACCAGACGTGTAGTTCACGTAGAACGGTGCGTCTTGTCCGATTTGCCCGGCATCAAAGGACTTACCTGGCAGAGCCTCGACCCGCCGCACCCCGGCGAGCGATGCGCCATTACCGACCACGAACCGCACTTCTGCCTCTTCCAGCAGAGCGCTGATCCGTTCGGCGGGCGCGTGCGCGTCCAACGGTAGGTAGGCCGCACCGGCACGAGCGATGCCCAGCATCGCCACGACCATGCCGACGGACCTGCCGCCGTCGACGGCCACGATCTCGCCCTCGGCCACGCCGAGGGCGGTCAACGTCGCCGCGAGATCGCCGGAGCGTTGCCAGAGTTCTTGATATGTGAGCGAAACGCCGGACCGCGGGTCGGTGACCGCACATGCGTGCGGGTGACGACCGACCTGGGTCTCGACGAGTTCGGGCACGCAGAACGACATGCGTGCGTCCGGAAACGCCACTGTAGTTCTCCCCCTGCAAAAGAAACGCGGACGGTTCACACACCTGGCGCTCAAGCCCCCCGGCACGAGCGCTTCCTTCGGCGCGACACCCCACGGCCACGTGATCATCAACGGTAGTGAACGGAAGGTGAACGACCAATAGACCGTTTGTGGCAATTAATGAAACGAATGGGTCAGGCAGAACCAGTTGATCATGTGCCGGTCGTGCGCGGACCGCCACCGCAATCGGACGTTCCGGTGAACTGAGTCTGAAGTCGTTGCGACATCTGAGTTTCGCGGAACGCACCGGACACCCGAACGCACTCATGTACTGTCCGGCCACGTGACTCGCATCGCGTTTCTGGGACTGGGCCGCATGGGTTCGCTCATGGCGGCCCGTTTGGTGGCGGCAGGGCATGACCTCGCCGTGTGGAACCGCACCGCCGAACGGACGGCTCCGCTCGTGGAAGCCGGGGCCACCGCGGCCGGTTCTCCGGCCGAAGCCGTGGCCGGCGCGGAACTGGTGATCTCCATGCTGTTCGGGCCGGAGGCCGTCGAGGAGGTCTACGCGGACGCCGCGGAGGCGCTGAAGCCCGGCACCATCGTCGTCGAGATGTCCACGATCGGCCCCGACGCACTGGCAGCGCTCAAGAACGCCCTGCCGGACGGCGTGCGCCTGATCGACGCACCCGTGAAGGGCAGCCTGCCCGCTGCGAGCTCCGGCGAGCTCGGCATTTACGTCGGCGCGGAAGACGCCGACCTCGCGGAGGCAGCCGAGGTCCTCGGTGTACTCGGCAAGGTCAAGCACGTCGGCGGACCCGGAGCGGGTGCGTCGGTGAAGCTCCTGGTGAACCTCGTGCTCGGGTCCTGGTTCGTGATGGTCGCCGAAGCCCTGGCACTGGCCGACAAGCTCGGTGTCGAGACCGACGCCGCCCTCACCGCCCTGGAAGGCACCGCCGTCGGCTCACTGGTGCCGCGAGTGCGCGCGAAGCTGGAGAACCCCGGCTCCACCCAGTTCTCCCTGGGCCTGGCCGAGAAGGACCTCCGCCTCGTGCTCGACGCGGGCGGCGTGGCCGGTGGTGTCGCCGCCGGTGCGCAGGAGAAGTTCGCCGCGGCCGTCGCGGACGGCTTGGCGGAGAACGACATCAGCGCCGTGCTCAACCACGTCCGAGGGAAGTGACGTGCCGCGTTTCACCCGCGCGCAGGTGCTGGAACGCTTGCGCGCCAAGGCAACGCGTGGCGAGGCGATCATCGGTGGCGGTGCCGGAACCGGACTCTCGGCCAAGTGCCAGGAGGCCGGCGGCATCGACCTGCTGACGGTCTTCAACTCGGGCCGTTACCGCATGGCGGGCCGCGGTTCGCTGGCCGGGTTGCTGGCCTACGGCAACGCCAACGAGGTCGTGGTCGACATGGCCGGGGAGATCCTCCCGGTCGTGGCGCGCACCCCGGTCCTCGCGGGCGTCAACGCCACCGACCCGTTCTACTCACCGGACGTCTTCCTGCCGGAGCTCGCCCGCCTCGGGTTCTGCGGCGTGCAGAACTTCCCGACGGTGGGCTTGATCGACGGCAACTTCCGGGCGAACCTGGAAGCCACCGGCATGGGCTACGACGTCGAGGTGGCGATGATCGCCACGGCCCGCAGCCTCGACCTCGTCACGGCGCCCTACGTGTTCTCCGCGCGGGACGCCGCGGCGATGGCCGAGGCCGGCGCCGACATCGTGGTCTGCCACCTCGGCCTCAGCGTGGGCGGCACGATCGGCGCCACCACCGCGCCGAGCCTCGACGAGAGCGTGACCTCGTTGCAGGAGTGGGCCGACGCGGCTCATTCCGTTCGCGACGACGTTCTCGTGCTGTGCCACGGCGGTCCGCTCGCCGAACCGGAGGACGTCGCCCACGTGTTGAAGCGCACCAGCGGGGTGCACGGGTTCTACGGGGCGTCGTCGCTCGAACGCACCCCGGTCGAGACCGCGATAACCGGGCAAACCCGGCAGTTCACGTCGATCAGCACGGGTCTCGCCTAACGTTCAGCGCATGCCGCCCGAAACCTCGCTCGCCCTCTTCGGCCGCACCGACGAGATCCGTTGCCTCGACGGCTTGGTCACCGCAGCTCGGGAGGGTCGCGGCGGGGCTCTGGTGGTGCGCGGCGAGGCAGGCATCGGCAAGAGCGCGCTGCTCGACCACGTGCGGGTCCAGGCCTCGGGGTTCGAGATCCTGGAGGCGTCCGGGTCGGAGTTCGAGACCGAGTTCCCGTTCGCGGCGCTGCACCAGCTGTGCGTGCCGCTCCTGGACAATCTGGACGGACTGTCCGCACGGCACCGGGAGGCGCTGGAAGTCGCGTTCGGAATGGCCACCGGGACGCCCGACCTGCTCGGCATCGGCCTGGCCACGTTGGAGCTGCTCGGGTCCGCTGCGGCGGAGAAACCGTTGCTGTGCCTGGTGGACGACGCGCACTGGCTGGACGAGGCGTCCGCGCGGGTCTGCACGTTCCTGGGGCGAAGACTGGCTGCCGAGCCGGTGGTGATGGTGTTCTCGGCGCGGCGGCCGTGGGCGGAGCACCGGCTGGACGAACTGCCCGGGCTGGACGTCAAGGGCCTCAGCGACGCCGACGCACGCACGTTGCTGGCGGCCAGTTCCGCAGCCGTGGTCGACGAGAAGGTGCGGGAACGACTGCTCGCCGAGGCACGCGGCAACCCGTTGGCACTGCTGGAGTTGCCCAAGGCGGGTGGCTTCGCGCTACCGGAGGCGTCGTCCGTGCCGAGTCGGATCGAGCGCAGTTTCCAGAACAGGGTGGCCGAGCTTGCGGAGGACGCGCGGAGGTTGCTCACGGTCGCCAGCGCGGATCCCACCGGCGAGCCTCGGCTGATGTGGGCCGCCGCGCAGCAACTCGGTCTCGACGTGTCGATGGCGGGTGCGGTGGCCGAGGCGTCCGGACTGGTCACCATCTCGACTCGCGTCCGGTTCTGCCATCCGCTCGCTCGTTCGGCTGTCTACCTCGCCGCGGATGCTGTTGAACGCCAGGCCGTTCACCTCGCGCTGGCCGCGGTCACCGATCCTCTCGCCGATCCGGATCGCCGGGTCTGGCACCTGGCCCAGGCCGGCACCGGTCCGGACGACGAGGTGGCGGCCGAGCTGGAACGGTCGGCCTCGCGGGCGAAGGCACGTGGTGGCGTCGCGGCTGCAGCGGCTTTTCTTGAGCGTGCGGCGACGTTGTCAGTGGAACCGCGGCTGAGGGCCGAACGCACGCTGGCTGCCGGTCAGGCCAAGTTCGACGCGGGTGCCGTCGGCTTGGCGGCCGAGTTGTTGACGTCGGTCGAGGTCGCGTTCCTGGACGATCTGCAACGCGCGCAAGCCGATCTGTTGCGTGCGCGGGTGGCGTTCATCAGGCACGCCGAGAACGACGGGCCGTCGTTCGTGCTGAGCGCGGCACGCCGGATGAGTGGTGCGGAACGGCGCGACTGCGTGCTGGACGCGTTGGAGATGGGGCTCGTCGTCGGCAGGGCCAGCGGGGTCGTGGACGAGGTCGTCCGGGAGGCACGCGGGCTGGAACCTGCTCCGGATGTCCTGAACGCGTTGGTGGTGCTGGCCGACGACGGACATCGGGCTGGTGTTCCTCTTTTGCGCCAAGCACTTTCTGACGAGAGTCTGATGTGGACCCGGCATCCCGCGCTGGCCACGATGCTGGCGGGTGAGCTGTGGGACACCGACGTGCACACCACGGTCACCGACTGGCTGATGGAGTCCGGCCGTGAAACCGGTTCGCCGTTCGTGCTGCGGCTGGGCCTGGCTCAGAAAGCGGTGTGCGCGGTGCACGCCGGTGATTTCGGCGCCGCGTTGTCCGCCATCGCCGAGGAAGAAGCCGTGGCGGACGCGATCGGTGTGCCGCCCCTGCAGTACCAGCGGTTGCACCTCGCGGCGATGCGGGGCCGTCGCGAGGAAGTGCTCAAGCAGATCGAGCATTCGACGCAAGCGTCCGCTCGGGTGGCCGGGCTGCTGGTGGCCAACACGCACTGGGCTTCCGCGGTGCTGCACAACGGTCTTGGCGACTATCCGAAGGCTCTGGAGGCCGCGCGGCTGGCCGTCGAACCCGGTGATCTCTACCTGGCCGGGATCGCGCTACCCGAACTGGTCGAGGCTGCGATCCGTTGTGGTGAGGCAGGTTCTGCCGCCGACGCGCTGGACGAACTCGTGGAGCGAACCGAACCTTGCGGCACACCTTGGGGTTTCGGTGTCGCGGCCGCCGCGAGGGCGCTGGTCTCCGGTGAGGAGGAGGACTACCTCGAAGCGATCAAGCACCTCGCGACCAGCACCGCCAAGCCCTGTCTGGCGCGCGCCCACCTGCTGTACGGCGAGTGGCTGCGGCGCGCGGGCCGCCGGGTCGATGCTCGGGAACACCTGAGGACCGCGCACAACCTGTTGTCCGGCATGGGGATGGAGGCGTTCGCGGCACGGGCGGCGACCGAGCTGCAAGCGACCGGTGAGGTCGCCCGCAGCCGTTCCGCCTCGGCTGCCGACGACCTGACCGGTCAGGAGTCCCACATCGCCAGGCTGGTGGCCACCGGGGCGACGTCCAAGGAGGTCGCGGCCCGGTTGTTCCTCAGCCCCCGCACGGTCGACACCCACCTGCGGAACATCTTCCGCAAGCTGGGCATCAACTCGCGCCGGCAGCTGAGGGACCGGTTCAGCTAGGGATCAGGCCGAGCTGCTGGGCCGCCCACAGCCCGTCGGCGTTGAGCCAGTACTCGGCGATCTTCCCGTCCTCCACCCGGAGGATGTCCGTGCCGTGGAAGGAGACCTGACCGGCCTCGGCGAACCAGCGGAGCACGTGGAAGGGATCCTGCGAGATCGGTCCAACCTGGACGGTAAACTTCAGGCCGGGCATGGTCTCGTGGGAGCCGCGGACCCACTCCACGAGCTGCGCGCGTCCGGTGTGGTCCTGCGACGGGCCACCGGTGAGCGGGGCGACGTGCCAGATGAAGTCGTCGTGGACGATCTCGTCGGCGAGCGTCAGGTCGCCGTTCCAGAAGTCGATCCAGGCCTGCGTGAGGTCGTTCATCACTTGTCTCCGTGCTGGCCGGGAGCGGCGCTGCCCGAGTACTCGCCGAGGTCGGACACGAGCTGGGTCAGCTCGGGGTCGGAGTCGTAGCGCTTCCGGTGCAGGGCGGCGATCTTCGCGCCCATCTCCGGGTCTTCGTCGTCGGTGATGTCGAACGACGCGAACTTGTCCACGAGCGGCAGGCCGACCCGGTCGGTGTTGCGGTGCGCCGGGTGGATCAGGTACTCCCAGTAGCCCTCGAGGTCCTCGATGACGAACGTGGCACCCCACTCGTACTCGCCGCCGTAGTCGCGGCCGACGACGAACGAGCGGACCGACGGGATCACGCGGCCCTGGTTGCGCAGGCTTTCCAGCGCCTCCTCGACCTGCTCGGGCGAGGCGTCCTGGCGCAGGGTGAAGCGGTTGCCGTGGTAGATCATCTCAGTTCTTCTCCTTGTGTCCCAGGGCGAGGACCGCCCCTGCGATGGTGGTGACGACACCGGTCCAGGTGAAGGAGGCGGCGATGCCGGCCGTCTGGACCAGGGGTGCGATGACGAGTGGTGACAGGAACTGCCCGAGGAAGATCCCGGCGACGAGTCCACTGAGGACACGGCCGCGTTGAGAAGGCTCGGCGAGGTCCGCGAGCTGCAGGTTGAGGTTCGGCACGACCAGGCCGACCCCGAAGCCGCCGACGAGCAGTCCGGCGGTGACCGGCCAGATGCTGCCGCCGAGGCCGATCAGCAACCAGCCGGCGCCGAGCAGCGCGACGCTGATCGCGGTGATGCGGCCCTTCGGCAGCTTCGGGAAGGCGAGCGCTCCCACGACGCTGGTCAACGTGCTGCCGGCGACGACCAATCCGATGACTGCGGGCCCGGCGCCGAGATCTCGCAGCAGGAACGGCAACTGCGTCGGTGCCATGTAGAACACGAGCGTCGCGACGAGTGCGAGCGCGTAGATCCAGACAGCGGCTTGGGGGAAGCCTTGTGGTTTGAGGGTTGTCGTTGTTCGCGGTTCGTCACGCAGGCCGGCGATCGCTGCCAGTGCTACCACGGCCGCCACGCTGTAGAGCCAGAACGGCAACCGCCAGTTCAGCCCCGCGAGCACCCCGGCCAGCGGCAGGAACACCACCCCGCCGAGGCTCGCGAACGCCTGCTGCAGCCCGAGGAAGCGGCCGCGTTCCGGTCCGTCGAACCAGTCGGTGATCAACGCGCTGACCGACGTCATGATCCCGCCGACGGCGAGCCCGAGCAGCGTTCTGGTGCCGAGCAGAACCGGCAGGCTGCTCACGAAGAACCCGGCCGTACCGCTGACCGCATACCCGATGAGGCTCACGACCAGCAGCGGTTTGCGACCCACTCGGTCGGCCACCAGCCCCGCGACCGGCGCGCTGATCGCGATGGCCAGCGAGGTGATGGTGAGGGCGAGCCGCACGAGCACGCCCTCGCCGTACACCTCGCCCATCGCGGGCAGGCTCGGGGCGATGATCGCCGCTGCCATGATCGTCAGCGTGGCCGAGGCGAGTACCACCGCCCGGGCTGTAGGTGTTGGCGCAGTTCGTGTTGTCACGCCACAACCTTCGCGCCGGACGGCCCTCCCTCGCGTCGGTGAGAATTGCGTAGCTACGCAGTTGCGTATGCCATGACCCTGCGCAGGTCGTCGAAGTTCGCGAGCACCCGGCGTGCCTCTTCCTGCATCTGGTGCATCGCGGGATCCTCACCCGCGTCAACGGCGAGCGCCCCGTCCCAGAGCCGCTTCTCGGCGGCCCGCCAGTCCGACTTCTCGAGGACGTTGACCTGCGTGAACCCGGCCTGCGGAAGCTGCGCGGCGAGGTCCACCTCGCGCATGCGAGCCGGCAGCACGTCGCCCGCGGGGTCCAGGGCCTCCCAGCAGGTGATGACGAGGCGGCCGCCGGGCCGGAGCACGCGGCGGCATTCCTCCAGCGCCTTGAGCTTCGGATCGGCGAACTGGAACGCGTCGACGATCAGGACGGCGTCGACCGAGTTGCTGTCCAGCCCGGTCGCCGTCAACTCGCCCACCCGGAAGGTGCCGCAGTCGCCCGCTTGTTCCTGGGCCTGCTCGATCGCGACGGCCGAGAAGTCCACACCGATGAGCTCGCAGCCGGTGCGGCGGGCGATCTCCAGGCCGTAGCCGCCGCGGCCGCAGGCCAGGTCCAGCAGGACGTGGGTGTCGTCGAGGTCCAGCGCCGCGGTCACCTCGTCCAGACCGGCTCCGCCCAGCAGGCTGGTGGACTGCAGGCCCGGTGGGAGGTCGAGCATCCGCCTCACCAGGTCGTCCGCCACCGGGGATTCGGTGCGGTCCGCGTACCAGCCGTCGAAGCTCTCAGCGCTCAGCGTCACTTCCTCGACACTAGTGCCGGTAGCTCTCCGGCACAGCCGTACGGCGGCGCGCCCACAGCCCGACCAGGCACGCTGCGAACGCCGCCCCGGTGAGCAGCACGTGGATCGCGCCGCCCCACCTGGTCGCGAAGGTGATGTCCGAACGCAACGGCACGCTGTCCACCATCAGGTCGTCGGTGAACATGCCGGTGGACTGCACGACACTGCCGTCCGGCCGCACGACCGCGCTCACACCGCTGATCGCCGCGACCACGACCGCGCGGCCGTGTTCGACGGCGCGCAGGCGGGCCATCGCGAGCTGCTGGTAGGTCATCTCGCCGCGGCCGTACCAGGCGTTGTTCGTCGGCACGACCAGCAGCTGGGCGCCTTTTTGCGCGCTCTCCCGCAGGACGTAGTCGTACGCGACCTCGTAACAGATGCCGAGACCGACCTGGGTGCCCGCGACGTTCAGCAGGCCGGGTTCGGTGCCCGCGTTCAGGTCCGGCTGGTCGGCGAACGGCGTGAACAGCCGGGCCAGCGGGCGCAGCGGGATGTGCTCGGCGAACGGGACGAGCTCCTGCTTGGCGTACGACTCACCCGGCCCGGTGTCGGGGTGCCAGGCGATGACCGAGTTCTCGTTGTTGCGCAACGCACTGACGAGCACGGGCACGCCGAGCTCGTTGACGGCGTGGTCGAGCACCGGGTCCTTGGCGCGGGTGTTCGTCGCGCTTTCCGGCCACACCACGAGGTCCGGCTTGGGCAACGCGCCCCCGCGCACGAGCGCCGCGAGCTCCGAGGTCTTGCGCAGGTGGTTGTTGCGCAACGTGTCCCGCGCGCTGAGCAGGCCGAGTCCGATGTCGGGTGCGTTGCCCTGCACGACCGCGACGGTCCGTTGCCCGTTCTGCGGCTCGACGCTGATCAACGGGCCCAGCGCGAGCGCCGCGACGAACGGCAGCACCGCCCACCCGTGCCGCCACTCGCGCAGCCGAGGCAGCCAGGCGGCCAGCCCGAACCCGGTCACCACCACCGCGAACGTCACCAGCGGCGCCCCGCCGATCACGGCCAGCCGCGCGAACGGCCCGTCGACCTGCCCGAACGCCACGCGGCCCCACGGGAAGCCGTTGAACGGGATCAGCCCACGCGCGGTCTCCTGCAGCACGAACAACAACGCCGCCCACACGGGCGCCGCCGGGAGCTTCGCGACGAGCGGGACCAATGCGCAGACACCCGAGATGAACAACGCCATGAGCGCGGACAGCACGAGCCACGGCGAGGGCCCGAAGTCGTTGCCGAGGAAGTGCTGGATCCAGCGCAGGTGCGGCAGGAAGAACGCCAGCCCGAACACGAACCCGAGGCCGGCCGAACGCCGGGCACCCGCGCCCTTGAGCACGAGCCACAGCACCATGAACGCGGGAACCGCCAGCCACCACGGGGTTCTGGGCGGGAAACTGAGGGCCAGCCCGGCACCGGCCAGTGCAGCCGCGCCGTAGCGCGCAAGGCCGGCGAGGCGTGAGGACGAGTCGCGGGCACCAGCCGCGCCGTGGCGTGCTAGTCCGGCCCAGCGCGGGCGCGACTCGCGTGCGGCACCGGCCTCAGCGAGGTCAGCCCTGCTCAACGGTGACCCGCGTGCGGCGCAGGACCAGGTACACGCCCGCCACCACGGCGATCCCGAGCGCGTAGGCGAGGGCGAGCTGAGGCACACGCCCCGCGAAGTTGCCCGCCAGCGGCGGTACCAGCAGGGCGAAGACGCCTACGAGCGCCGCCACCCTGGTCCGCCACGGGCCCACCGGCAGGCACGCGGCCAGCGGCAGCACCGCCCACAGCAGGTACCACGGCTGGACCACCGGGCCCAGCACCACGATCACGCTCATCATCAACCCCAGCGCCGTCACCTCGGAGACCCTGCCGCGCAGCTGGCGGTCCAACACCACCACGACGCCGCACAGGATCAGCACGAGCCCCGCGATCCGTGCCGAGGAAATCATCGCCTGGCCGATCTCCGGCCCGAACACCGCACCCGCGAGAAAGCCCGGCCAGTTGGTCGGCGCCATCCAGCTGGCGATCTTCGACGGCGTGCCCAGCGCCTGCACCCAGCCGAAACCGGCGCCACCCACCAACGACGTGACCACCGACGTCACCACGGCCGCTGCGACCATGGCGAGCCCGGCGAGCGTGAACCGGCCGAGCCCACCGCCGAGCCGCAGGGCCAGCGCCGTGCCGACGACCGCGAGCGCGACCAGCGCGGGTAGCTTGACCTGCGCGCCGAGCGCGATGAGCACGACACCGGCGGTGAACTGCCACCACTTCGGCTCTTTGAGTGCCTGCAACGCGATGACAGTGCCCGACAGCATGAGGCCGAGCATCAGCGCGTCGTTGTGCACGCCGCCGACGAGGTGCCACAGCACCAACGGGTTCAGCACCCCGAGCCACAACGCGGCGCTTTCCGACTTTTCGGTCAGCCGCGGCACCGCCCACACCACGAGCAGCAGGCCCAGCACCGCGACCAGCCGGTACAGCACGATGCCTGCGATCGGGTCACCACCGGTGACCTGCGCGATCGCCCGCTCGACCGTGGTGAACAACGGCCCGTACGGCGACGGTGTGTCACGCCAGTAGACGCCGACCCGTTCAACGGCCTCCGCGCTCGCGCCGACCGCCGGGCTGACCACGTTGGGATCGAGTCCGTTCGCGGCCACCTCGCCCTGCGCGAGATAGCTGAACACGTCGAGACTGAACAGCGGCGGCGCCAGCACGAGCGGCGCGCACCAGCAGGCCAGCGTCCGCCGCAGCCACCGCGCGTCCGGCCGCGGCCCGATCATCGCCCAGGCCAGCACCACCAGCCCGGCACCCGCGATCGCCGCCGCGAGGGCCATGTCCGCGCCGGCTCTCGTCGCCCACGCACCCGCCGTGAGCAGCGCGGCACCGCCGAAACCCGTCCAGCGCAACACCTCCGGCCGCGGGGACGCGATGGTGGCCGTCGCGGGCTTGCGGACTTCGATCGTGGTCGGCAACTGCACGGAACAGACAGTGCTTTCCGGACGGATCGTCCCGCGTCACCCTGCGGTCGCGTCGGCGCGTACGACCTGAGGATGATCTTTGCTGACCCGCGCAACCCGCCGCGCGGCCGTGCGTCAGCCGCGAGCGATGACCGCCACCCCGGTCCGGCCGCCGTCGACGTCGATCACCGTGCCGTGCACGAACGCCGACTCGTCCGACGCCAGGTAGACCGCCGCGCTGGCGATCGCGTCGGGATGCCCCGATCGACCGGCCGGAGTCCCGTTCATCATCACCTCGCCGGGGTGGTCGGTGGCGGTGTCCCAGTCCGGCGACACGACGACACCGGGCGAGATGGCGTTGACCCTGACGCCCTGCGGCCCGAACTCCGCCGCCCACGCGCGGGTCAGCGTCTCCATCGCGCCCTTGGTGGAGCTGTACAGGGCGCCGACCGGCACACCGAGCCGCGCGATCCACGAGCCGAGGTTGATGATCACACCCTGCTCGGCCTTGATCATCGCCGGCAGCAGGGCCTGGGTGAGGAAGAACGGCGCCTTCACGTTCACGCCGTAGACGCGGTCGAACGTCTCCTCGTCGGTCGTCGGCGTGGTCGAGGGCGGGTAGATGCCGACGTTGTTGACGAGGATGTCGACCTTGCGCTTCAGGACGTCGGTCGCCTCCTCCGCGAGCTTCCGGCTGGCTTCGGCGGTGCCGTCGAGATCAGCCCGCACGAAGTCGGCCTGTCCGCCCAGCTGCCGGATGTGGTCGACGACGGCGGCACCCCTAACCGCGTCACGGCCGGAGACGACGACGTGCGCGCCTTCCTGGGCCAGGGCGACCGCGATCGCGCGGCCGATGTTGCTGGTGGAACCGGTGACGAGGGCGGTCCTGCCCTGCAAACGAGAAGTCATGTCCTCGAAGCTAGGCAGCTATTTTTGGACCAGCAAGTCCAGAAAATCAGGAGCGCAGGTGGTCGATCAGCGTGTCCAGCACCGCCTCCAGGTGCCCGATCTCACCGGTCGACCGCAGGACCTGCACACCGCCCTGGATGCCCGCGATGAACGCCCCAGCGACCCGCTCGGCGTCGACTGAACCTCGCACCAACCCTGCCGCCTGCATCTCGGCGATTCCCCGGCACACCTGGGTCTGCCACTGGGTCAGCAGCGTCGTGACCACCTCGGCGGCACCGGGCGTGCTGCCGACCTGGCTCATCAAAGCCCCCAGTGGGCACGAACGGCCCTGCGCGCGGTACCGGGCGATCACCGAGTCGCGCCAGCGTTCCCAGGCCGGCCACGAGGTGAGCGCGCCGAGGTGGGGTTGCTGGTCGTCGAGCACCCGGTCGGCCTCGTAGCGCGCGACGGCGAGGAAGAGCTCCTCCTTGCCGTCCGGGAAGTAGTGGAAGATCTGCCCCTTGCTGGTGCCGGTGATGGCCCGGATGTCGTCCAGCGTCACGCCCGCGGGGTCGTCGCTGCGCAGGTACGCGGCCGCACCCTCGATGATGCGCTGCCTGGTCGCGCGCCCCTTGCTCGTGAGTGCCATGCCTTCAAGGTTACTGGACCGACGAGTCCAATCCGCTAGGCTCGGTGAATGGACGAGAGTCGGCAGACCCGCGTGCTCAAGGCGTACGAGAACTTCTTCGCACCGCCGAAGCCGCAAGAGGACTGGGTGCTCGACCTGTTCCACCGCACGGCCGAGACCGTGCCCGCCTACCGGAAGTTCCTGCAGGAGCGCGGAGTCGAGAACGCCGCCTTCCACGAGCTCCCGTTGCTGGACAAGCCGAGCTACCACCAGAAGTACCCGCTCCCCGAACTGTGCCGCGACGGCAGGCTCCCCGGCAACGACATGATCGCGGTGTCGTCGGGCTCCAGCGGAAGGCCGACGATCTGGCCGCGCACGCTGGAAGACGAGTTGCACGTCGCCCGCCGGTTCGAACAGGTGCTGATCAACGGGTTCGCAGCGGACCAGCACACCACGCTGGCCGTGGTGTGCTTCCCGCTCGGCACCTGGGTCGGCGGCCTGTTCACGCAGGCGTGCGTGCGGCACCTCGCGGCCAAGGGCTGCCCGATCACCGTGGTGGCGCCGGGCAACAACAAGGCCGAGATCCTCCGCGTGCTGCCCGAGCTCGCGCCGCACTTCGAGCAGGTCGTGCTGCTCGGCTACCCGCCGTTCGTGAAGGACGTGATCGACACCGGACTCACCCAGGACGTCGACTGGCCGGCATACGCGATCAAGCTCGTGCTGGCCGGCGAGGTGTTCAGCGAACAGTGGCGCGACTTGGTCTCGCAGCGCGCCGGGATCGCCGACCCGCTCCGCGACATCGCCTCGCTGTACGGGACGGCCGACTCGGGCGTGCTCGGCACCGAAACCGCTCTCTCCGTGGGCATCCGCCG
Organism: Lentzea alba; assembly: GCF_047445655.1. Classification (GTDB taxonomy): domain Bacteria; phylum Actinomycetota; class Actinomycetes; order Mycobacteriales; family Pseudonocardiaceae; genus Lentzea; species Lentzea alba_A. The sequence continues at coordinate 159,389 of NZ_JAJAEG010000004.1, read as the reverse complement.
GTTCTTCGCCACCCGCCCGGACCTGGCGCGCGAGGTGTTCGGCGACTCACGCCTGCCGACGCTCGTGCAGTACGACCCGGCGAGCCGGTTCTTCGAGGTGCACGAGGGCACGCTGGTGGTCACGGCGGACGGCGGGATCCCGTTGATCCGCTACCACATCGCCGACGAGGGCGGGCTCTTCGAACACGCCGAGCTGCTCGACCACTGCGCCGGCCACGGGTTCACGCCACCGGAGGGGCCGGAGCTGCCGTTCGTGTACCTCTTCGGACGGTCGCTGTTCACGGTGTCGTTCTTCGGCGCGAACATCTACCCGGAGAACGTCACGGTCGGCCTCGAACAGCCGGGCATCAGCGCGACGGTCACCGGCAAGTTCGTCATCGAGTCGGTCGAGGACGCCGACAGCGACCGCAACCTGCGAATCACCGTCGAGGCCGCGCCCGGCACCACCGCGGACGCCGCGCGGATCGCGGAGTCGATCCGCACGCAGCTGCTGCACCTCAACAGCGAGTTCGCCCACTACGTGCCGGCCGAACGCCAGCTACCCGAGGTCGTGGTGCGGCCTGCCGGCGACCCGGAGTACTTCCCGGTCGGCGTCAAGCACCGCTACACACGTCCCGCCGAGCCCCGGCCGACGGCACCGCAGTGAACATCCGCGGCGGCGCAAACCCGTGCGCGGCAAAGGCTTCCTCGACATGCGCCACCACCCGGCCCCGGATGTCCGCCGGCACCAACGCGATCGCCGACCCGCCGAACCCACCGCCGATCATGCGCGCACCCAATGCGCCCGCGCCCTCAGCAGCTTGCGCCGCAACGTCCAGCTCGACGCACGACACCCGGTAGTCGTCGCGCAAACTCGCATGCGAAGCGCTGAGCAACGGCCCAATCTCCGCATACCGGTCCTGCTTCAACAACTCGACCGTGCGCAGCACCCGTTCGTTCTCCGTCACCACGTGCCGCACCAAAGGCTGCAACTCCGAAGGCAGTCCAGCTTCACCTTCCACGTGCCGCAACGACGGCACACCAAGGAGTTCCGCCGCACGCTCGCACCCCTTGCGCCGCTCGCCGTACCCGGACTCGACCAGCGAGTGGCTCACCCGCGTGTCGATCACCAGCACCTCCAGGCCGTACCGGGCCGCGTCGAACGGCACCTGCTCGGCCTGCCCCGACCGCACGTCGAGGAACAGCACGTGCGCCTCCGTGCAGCACAGCGACGCGGTCTGGTCGAGCAACCCGGTCGGCGCGCCCACGAAGTCGTTCTCCGCCTGCTGCACCCACTTCGCGATGTCGCTCTTGGACGGACTCAACCCGGCCAACCCGAGCAACGCCAACGCGGTGGCGACCTCCAACGAGTGCGACGACGACAACCCGGCACCTCGCGGCACATCGCCCGAGATCACCAGGTCGGCCCCGCCCTCAACACCCTGCTTCCGCAGCACCCACGCCACACCGGCCGGGTACGCCGCCCATCCCGGCGCACACCCAGGCGCCAACTCCCCCAACGGCTCCGCGACGACGATCTCACCGTCCTGCACCGTTGCCAGCGTGATCACCCCGTCTGCGCGAGGCGAAGCGGCCACGCGGGTCCGGTGCGGAATGGCGAACGGCAGCACGAACCCGTCGTTGTAGTCGGTGTGCTCGCCGATCAGGTTGACGCGACCGGGCGCAGACCACACGCCGACCGGCGCAACACCGTGCAGCCGTCGGAACGCATCAGCCGCGCTGTTGGATTCTGTTGAGTTCATGCCGCCCGATCTCTACACTGCTCTACCATGCTGCGGAACTGCTGGCGTACAAGATGGCCGATTCCCCCCAGCTTGGCAATGTTGAGTTTTGGGCGACTACGTTGAGTACCGTTCCCCAGGACCTCGTAAACGCGCACGTGCGGCGGTTCAACAACGGCGTGCGCGAGGGCGACTGGCAGACGTACGGCGAGGGTTTCGCACCGGACGCGATGGTCACGTTCGACTGCGTGCCGATACCGCCGATGGTGGGCCGGGAAGCGATCATCAAGGGCTATCAGACCGCCCCGCCCGACGACACGATCACCGTGCTGGCGGTCAACGGGAACTCCGTCGAGTTCGCCTGGGACGCCGAACCTCGCAAGACGGCCGGCTCGATGACGATGACGGTCGCGGACGGCCTCATCACGAGCCTGATTGTGAGACTCGGCAACGAAGATCGTGGTTGACTGGCCGCATGCTTCCCTGGGAGGGCGAACTCTCCGGCCGCCTCGACCGCCACGCGATCGTCTCCGACCTGCTGCGCGACAACCCGCTCGGTGACCCGCACGAGCGGCCGTTGTGGGTGTACGTCCCGCCGGGCTACGACGAGAGCGCCGAGCGCTACCCGACGGTGTACGTGATCCAGGGCTTCACCGGGCACCTTGGCATGTGGGCCAACAGGATGCCGTTCCGCCGGCCCTTCTTCGAGACAGCCGACGAGGTGTTCGCACAGGGCGTCCCAGGCTGCGTCGTCGTGTACGTAGACGCCTGGACGACTTACGGCGGCTCGCAGTTCGTGGATTCACCGGGGACCGGGCAGTACCACTCGTACCTGTGCAACGAGATCGTGCCGTGGGTCGATGCCCGCTACCGCACGATCCCCACGGCGGAGTCGCGCGCGATCATGGGCAAGTCCTCGGGCGGGTTCGGCGCGATGATCACGCCGATGCTGCGCCCCGACCTGTTCGGCGCGCTGGCCACGCACGCGGGCGACGCGCTCTACGAGCAGTGCTACATCACGGAGTTCGGCACGGCCGCGCGAGCGTTGCGCACCTACGACCACGACATCCAGGCATGGTGGGCGGACTTCCGCGGCCGCCCGTCGTTCACCAATCCGGACGACTCGACGTTGCTCGGGCTGCTCGGCGTCTCGGCGTGCTTCTCGGCCACCGCGAACGGCACGCCGGAGCTGCCGTTCGACCCGCTGACCGGGGCGATCCGGCCGGAGATCTGGCAGCGCTGGCTCGACTGGGACCCGGTGCGGATGGTGCCCCGCTACGAAGAGGCGATCCGCGGGCTGCGCGCCGTGTGGATCGACGCTGGCCGCAGCGACGAGTACTTCCTCGACCTGGGCGCGGAGGCGTTCCGCGCGGAGATCACCAAGGCCGGGCTGCCGGACGAGCGGGTGCACTTCGAGCTGTTCGACGCCGGGCACGGCGGGATCGACTACCGATATCCCCTCTCGCTGGCCTGGCTGGCGGAAAGGCTGGCTCGCTGATGCAGGATGTGTCGTTGCGCGGTCTGGAAGACGCCGACCTGGACACGCTGTTCGAGTTCATGCGCGACCCGGAGTCCGTGCGGATGGCCGCGTTCACCGCGGAGGACCCCGATGACCGCGCGGCGTTCGACGCGCACATGAAAAGGATCCGGGCCAACCCCGACACCATCAACATGGTGATCCTCGGCGACGGGCGGGTGGTCGGCAGCATCGCGAGTTTCGTCATGGAGGGCGATCAGGAGATCACGTACTGGGTCGACCGCGCGGTGTGGGGTCAGGGCGTGGCCGGGCGGGCGTTGGCGCTGTTGCTCGAAATCGTTGCGGTGAGGCCGATGTACGCGCGCGTCGCCAGTGACAACACGGGCTCGATGCGGGTGCTGACCAGGGCGGGCTTCGAGAAGATCGGCACCGAGGTCGCCTACGCGACGGCCAGGAAAGCGGAGATCGAGGAGACGATCCTCCGCCTCAGCTGACGAACTTCTCGGTGCCCAGCACGCCGAGCAGCTGCAGCTTGTCGAACGCCTCGGTGCGCGGCGGAGCGGTGAGCACCAACAGCATCTGCGACTGGTCCTCGGTGAACAACGCCTGGCAGTCCACCTCGATCTCACCGAGCTGCGGGTGCACGAGCACCTTGTGGTCCTCGAAGCGTTTCGCGACCTCGTGCCGCTCCCAGATCTCGGCGAACTCGGCGCTTTCCTTCTTCAGCACGCGGACGAGCTCGCCGGCCCGTGAGCGAGGGCCCATCGCGGCGTAGGCGGCGCGCAGGTTCGCCACCTGCGCACGGCTCTGCCGGTCGCGGTCGTGCTCGGGGTAGATGAGGCGTTCGTCGGGGTCGAGGAACCAGCGGTAGATCCCGCTGCGCGCCAGGCCCGTGAACCGGGACGAGTCGCCGTACAACGCCTCCGCGAACCGGTTCTGCACCAGGATCTCGCCGAGGTTGGACAGGATCAGCGCGGGCGTGTCGTTGAGGCGGTCCAGCACCCGTTGCAACGCGGGCGCCACGTGCGTGCCGGTGACCTGGGGCGACGGGGCGTTGCGACCGGCGACGAGGAACAGGTAGTCGCGCTCGTCGTCGCTCAGCCGCAGGGCGCGGGCCAGCGCGGCCAGCATCTGCTCGCTGGGCTGCGGACCCCGTTGCTGCTCCAGGCGCGTGTAGTAGTCGGTGGACATCGCGGCGAGCGACGCGACCTCCTCGCGTCGCAGGCCTGGCGCACGCCTGCGCGCACCCACCGGCAGGCCGACGTCCTCCGGCCTCAGCTCTTCCCGGCGGCGGCGCAGGAAGGCCGCGAGCTCCACACGATCCACAACCCCAGTATGGAGGCGCCGCGGCCGTTGACCAGGGATCGCCGATCCCCCGATAAGCGCTCTCTGCCGCCGGTCAGAGCGTTGTCCGAAGCTCGGTGCATGGACATCACCGGAAACACCGTCTTCATCCCCGGCGCCACCAGCGGCATCGGCCTGGCGCTCGCCCTCGCCCTGCGGGAGCGCGGCAACACCGTGATCGTCGGCGGCCGGCGCACCGAACTGCTCGACCGGATCGCGGCCGAGCACCCCGGTGTCGAGACCGTCCGGATCGACACCGCCGACCCCGAGAGCGTCCAGACCGCCGCCAAGGACGTGCTGGCCCGCTTCCCCTCGTTGAACGTGCTGATCACCATGGCCGGCGTCATGGGCGTGGAGGACTGGCACCGCCCCGAGTCGTTCCTGGAGTCGGCCGAGGGCATCGTGACGACCAACGTCCTCGGCCCGATCCGCCTCATCGCGGCGTTCGTCGAACACCTGCAGACGCAGCCGGACGCCACGATCATGACCGTCTCCTCCGGACTCGCCTTCGCGCCGTTGAAGGTGACGCCGAGCTACAACGCCTCGAAGGCCGCCATCCACATGCTCAGCGAGTCGCTGCGGCTCCAGCTCGCCGACACGCCGGTGCGAGTGGTCGAACTGGAGCCGCCGTCGGTGCAGACGGACCTGCTGCCCGGCCAGGCGGACAACGACCACGCGATGCCGCTGGCCGAGTTCATCGACGAGGTCATGACGATCATCGAGACCCAGCCCGACGCGCACGAGATCCAGGTCGAGCGCGTGAAGTTCCTCCGCTACGGCGAGGCGCGCGGCGACTACGACCAGGTCGTCACCGCGCTCAACGCCTCGGACCCGCATGGCGACTAGCGCCCGCGGGTAACCAGGCAGATGACCGATCCAGTGAACCCAGAGGCACCGCACTCGCCGGGCACACCGCAGTTGAGCGACCTCGACTACGAGGAGCCGCGGATCCCCGAGGAGACCCCGGCCGAGCCGGAGATCAACGAGCCGGGCGACCAGGAGCAACCTGACTGAGCGCGGGCACGCTCAACGCCAGCAGCGCGGTGTCGTCCTCGACCCCGGCACCCAGTGAAGTCAGCAACCGCGTCGCACCGGAGATCACGGAGGACGCGGTTGCCGGCGTGAGGCCGCTCAAGTCGCTGAGCAGGGCCTCTTCGCTGTAACGGGTGTCTCCGGAGCGCGCCTCGGTCAGTCCGTCGGTGTACAGCAGCAGTGCGTCCCCTGGTTCCAGACGCACCTCCGTGGCGGCGAACCGAGCGTCCGGCAGCATGCCGACCAGCTGCCCGCCGGGCAGGCGCAGCAACGACGAGGTGCCGTCCGCGCGCAGGAGGAGCGGCGGCGGGTGCCCACCGGTGGCCAGGCTGACGGTGGCGCCGTCTCCGCCAGGCCGGATGTGGCCGTAGAGCACCGTGCACAACCGCGGCCGTGACTGGGTCAGCACGGCGTTGAGCTGCTTCAACACGCTGATCGGCTCCGGGTTGTACACCGCCGCCGCCCGCAGCGTGTAGCGCGCCAGCGAGGTGACCACGGCCGCGTCCACGCCCTTGCCGGACACGTCGCCGAGGAAGAAGCCCCAGGTGTCGCCGGTGAGCGGGAACAGGTCGTAGAAGTCGCCACCGACCTGGTCGAGCGACGCCGGGTGGTAGTACGCCTCGGCCCGCATGCCGGGCACCTCGGGCAACGCCGGTGGCAACAGCGTCTGCTGCAACGTCCTGGCCAGCTGCTGGGCCCTGTCGCGTTCCCGTTCGGCCTGCTCACGGGCGCGCAGCAGTTCCTCCTCGTAGGCACGCCGGTCGCGGGCGTCGAACACGGTCGTGCGGATGACCTTCTGCGTTGGGCCGGTCCTGACGATCGAGGTGAGCAGCACCGGCAGCCGCGTGCCGTCCGCGGCCTTCATCTCCAGCGCGACCCCGCCGAGCTCGCCCTGCATGTGCAGCAGCGGCGCGAAGTGCGTCTCGTAGTACATCCGGCCGCCGACCGTGAGCAGGTCCGGGAACCTCCGAAGCCCCACCAGCTCGTCCGCGCGGTAGCCGAGCCAGCCCAGCAGCGTCGCGTTGATCTTCGCGATGGTGCCGTCGAGCAACGTCGACACGTAGCCGCAAGGGGCGTTGTCGTAGAGGTCCTCGGCGCTCTCCTCCAGCCACGCCCCGCTCATCGTGAGTCCACGAACTCCAGGATCGCCTGTGCGGTGATCTCCGGCGCGCTGAGCTGCGGGCAGTGGCCGATCGCGTCCAGCGTGACGAGCCGGCTGCCGGGAATCTGCTCGTGCGTGAACCGGCCGACCTCGGGCGGCGCGATCGCGTCGACGGCGCACTGGATCACCAGCGTCGGCACGGTGACCTTCGCCAGATCGGCCCGGTTGTCCGCGAGGAACGTCGCGCGCGCGAACACCCGCGCGATCGCCGGGTCCGTCTGGCAGAAGCTGTTCTTGAGTTCGTCGGCCAGTTCCGGCCGGTCCGGATTGTCCACGATGACCGGTGCCATCGCCGCCGACCAGCCGAGGTAGTTCGACTCCAGCGCGGTGAGCAGCTCGTCGATGTCCTCGCGGCTGAACCCGCCCCGGTAGTCCACGTCGTCGACGTAGCGCGGCGACGGGGTGAGCAGCACCAGGCCTGCGAACCGGTCGGGTTCGGCGTTCGCCGCCAGCACCGCGATCATGGCGCTCACCGAGTGCCCGACCAGGATGACGTCGCGCAGATCGAGCTCACGGCAGATGGCCAGGACGTCGTCGGCGTACCCGTCGAGGCCGCTGTACCGCTCGGGCGACCAGGCCGACGTGTCCGAACGCCCGCAGCCGGTGTGGTCGAACAACACGACCCGGCACCGCTCGGCCAGGTCGGGAACCACGCGGCTCCACAGGTTCTGGTCGCAGCCGAAGCCGTGCGCGAGCAGGAGCGTCGGCCCGGTCCCGGTCACGACGACGTTGTTCCTGCGCAACACGTCCATCAACGGATCCTATGTGTGTGGCCGTGGCAGGTGCGGGTACCTACCCTCAAGCCTCTCGGGAAAGGAACTCGCCCATGCCGCGCCGTCTGGCCGTGCTGCCGCTCGCCCTGCTCACCTTCGCGGCCGGACTCGACGTGTTGCACCTGTTCACGGGCAGCTCCTCGCTGGCCGCCGCCGCGTGGCACCTGATCACGGCCGGCCTGCTGCTCGGCATCGCGGTCGCGGCCTCCGGCTGGCTCGACCGGATCTTCGCCGAGGCTTCCCAGCCCGCCGCCGGCCGTGATCTCGCGGTCACGGCCGTTCTCGTGCTCTTCGGAGTGAGCTGGGCGTTGCGGCTCGACCAGACCGGGTGGGAGCCGACGTGGACCGCGGTGCTCGCCGGGTGGGCGGGCGTGGCCGGGTTCCTCGGCGTCACCGTCGTCCGGCGCTGGACCCCAGGCGTCGTCACCACCTGATCACCGCAGCTTCTCGGACGTGCTCGCGGAAGGTGAGCGGCGCCCGGCCGATCAGCCGGACCAGGTTGGACCGGTCTGCGCGATCCGATGCGCGACGACCGAGATGTGCCGGGCCGTGTTCGGGTTTCACCACGCCGTCCAATGTGGACATATCGTGCCACCACCGTGCCGGCCCGTGGCACCCGTGACGAGGATCGGTGAAGTGCTCAAGGTTTTCCTTCCAGGATCAGGCAGTTGCTCGAGGCCGTGGCGAGCAGGCGGCCGGCTCCGTCCTCCAGGCGCGCTTCGGCGAGCGCGGTCCGGCGGCCGAGGTTCGCCACCGTGCCGGTGCAGGTGACCGTGCCGGTGTCCGTCCTGATCGGACGGAGGAACCGGACGTTGAGGTCGAGGCTGGTGTAGCCGGTCCCGGCCGGGAGCGTGGTGTGGACGGCGCAGCCCGCCGCCGAGTCCAGCAGCGTCGCGTAGATGCCGCCGTGCACTGAGCCGATCGGGTTGTAGTGGAACTCCTGCGGTTCCAGGGCGAACACCACTTCGCCCTTCGTCGCGGACACCAGGCGCGCGCCGATGAGCTCGACGATCGGTGGCGGCGGGATCGCGCCGGACGCGAGGGCCTGGATGAACTCCAGACCGTCGCGTCCCACCGCCATCGCCGCGGTCGCCGCCGGGTCGTTCCAGGTCACGGTCCGCTTGCGCGGCGAGTCGGTCATGATCAGTCCTCTGTGGTCAGACGGCGGGAACGACGTTGCCCTTCATGAGCCAGTTCGGGCCCTCAGCGTAGGCGCTGGTCTCGGCGAAGAACGCGCCGAAGTGCGGGCCGCCCGCGTGCGCGGCGAACGCGTCGACGTCGGAGTAGACCTCGTTGAGGTAGAAGAGATCCGGGTTCTCCTCGTCCGCGATGACCTCGAACCGCAGCGAGCCCGGCTCGTTCGCGAGGGAGTCCTCCGCGGTCTTCCTGGCGACCCGGATGAAGTCGTCGCGGTGTTCGGGCTGGACGGTGAAGGACACGAGGAACTGGTACATCGAACACGCTCCCGAGGGGTAGTTCATTCACTGAACTCCGCCACCGCAACACGGCCTAGTTCGGTGAATGAACTACGATGAGATCCATGGCACTGCCCAGCACCTACGCGGACCGCAACTGCTCCCTGGCGCGAGCGCTGGAGGTGGTCGGCGAGCGGTGGACGTTGCTGATCGTCCGCGACGCCTTCTACGGCGTGCGCAAGTTCGGCGACTTCGCCACCCAGCTCGGCATCCCGCGGGCCGTCCTGACCAACCGCCTCAAGGCGCTCGTGCACGAGGGCGTGCTCGAACGCACCGCTGCCGGCGACTACCAGCTCACCGACAAGGGCGTCGAGCTGTGGCCGATCCTGCGCGCTTTGATGGCGTGGGGCGACGAGTTCTACTCACCGCGCGGCGACAAGCGCACGCTGCGGCACGACCTCGACGGCGGCCTGCTAGACCACGAGGGCCGCTGCGCGCAGTGCGGCGCGGTGATCCCGGTGGCCGATACCCGCATCGAGCCGGGACCGGGGTTCGAGGCGGGCAACGCCAACCCCGACCCGGTCTCCAAGCTGCTCAACGTTCCGCGCAGGCTGCTCGAACCGCTCGACCGGTAGCGTGACCGGCATGCCACAGATCACCGTCGAGTACTCCGCCGAGGTCGCCGAGGCGTTCGACCGCCGCGCCTTCGCCCTCGCGCTGCACCAGACCCTGTCGCCGCTGGTCAGCTCGGACGTGGCCGCGTTCAAGACGAGGTTGAGGCAGATCGAGGAGTCCGTGATCGGTGACGGCTCGCCGGCCGCGATGATCCACGTGCGGATCGGCCTGCTGTCCGGGCGGCCGGCCGACCTCAAGCAGGAGGTGGGCCGGGTCGCGATCGACCTCGCGCGGCAGCACCTCAAGCCGGTGGAGGGGCTCACGACGCAGCTCACGCTCGAGGTGCACGACATGGATCGTGAGCAGTACCAGAAGATCGTGGTCTGACCAGCGGAACAGCTGCTTGTCACAGCCGGGGCCGCCGCTTTGTCTTCTGGGAATGAGGACTCTTGTTTCCGGCGGCACCGTGCTGAGCCTGGACCCGTCGATCGGCGACCTGGCCCGCGGCGACGTGCTGATCACCGACGGCGTGATCACCGAGGTGGCCGCGCACATCGACGCACCGGACGCCGAGGTGATCGACGCGACCGGCCGGATCGTGCTGCCCGGCTTCGTCGACACCCACCGCCACACCTGGCAGACGGCGTTTCGCGGCATCGCGACGGCTGCGGGGATTCCGCTTGACGGCTCGTGGCGGCCCTAGGCGAAGGCGTCGGCCTGTGACCGGTACAGCTCGGCATAACGTCCGTTGCGCGCCAGCAACTCCTGGTGTGAACCGAGTTCCGCCACGCCCGCGTCGGCGAGAACGACGATGAGGTCGCTCGACCGGACCGTGGAGAAGCGGTGCGTGACCAGGACCGTGATCATGCCGTGCGCGCCGTCGGTGGCCCTGGCCATGCCGGTGAAGAGCGCGTCCTCGGTGAACGCGTCCAGCGACGCCGTCGGTTCGTCGAAGAACCGGATCAGCGGGGTGCGGGCCAGGCCGCGGGCCAGCGCGAGCTTCTGCCACTGCCCGGTGGAGAGGTCGGTGCCGCCCCACGACGTGCCGAGCTGGGCTTCCTGCGGGAGGACGTGCGCGTTCGCTCTCGTGAGGGCGGCCTCGACGTGCTCGTGGTCGTCGAGGTGCGGCAGGTCACCGACGCCCACCGCGTGCTGGACGGTGAACTCGAAGCGGGCGAAGTCCTGGAACGTCGCAGCGAGCCGTGCGCGCCACGTTTCGAGGTCGAGTTCGGCCAGGTCCACGCCGTCGACCGTGATGCGGCCTTCGGTGGGCTCGTACATCCTGGTCAGCAGCTTGACCAACGTCGTCTTGCCGGCGCCGTTCTCGCCGACGACCGCCAGCGCGCTGCCGGCCGGGATCAGCAGATCCACGTTGCGCAGCACCCACTTCTCGCTGCCGGGGTAGCGGAACGACACGTTCTCCAGCCGGATGCCGTCGGTGATCTCCGTCGGGGCGGGCCGGGAGCCGGTCGGGGTGGCGGTGCGAGCGCGGTCGACGAGCCACCGGTAGCGGCGGACGGTGTGCAGGGTGCGGCCGAAGCCGGTGACGGCCTGGATCGGCCAGATCACCGCGGTCTGCACCTGCTGGCTGAGGTAGATCGCGAGCACCACGTCACCCGGCGCTGACCTGCCCTGGATCGCTTGGTGCAGCACGAAACCGACCGCGGCGATCACTCCGGCCACGTAGAGGAGCTGCTGGGCCAGCGACGCTCCGGCGACCTTGCGTTCGGCGGCCTCGATCGGTACGCGTTGCTCGCGCCACAGGTCGTTCATCCGGCGTTCGAGGTCACCGGCGAGGCCGAACAGCCGGATTTCCACTGCGGCGTCACGATCCTGGGCGACGGTGCGCAGGTGCCGTGCGGTGCGGCCCGGCAGTGCCGAGCTGTCCTCTCCTTGTGCGCGCCAGCGTTGCTGCGTCTTGGTGATCAGCAACGCCGGCAACGCGAGCAGCACGAGCGCGAGCATCGCCGGGTGGGCGACGACGAGCAGGACGAGGACAGTCGCTCCGGCTGCGAGCGCCTTCACCGTCATGGCGAGGGCGCTCATCGAGTTGCCGAGCTGGCCCTGGCGCTGGCGCAGCAATTCGAGCTGGTCGTGGTACTCGGCGCGGTCGAAGTGCTCCAGCGTGGGCAGGGATGCCGACATCCGAGCGATCTCCGTGTCGAACGCGTGCGCGACCTTCTCCCCCAGCACCATCCGCCACTGGCTGGCGGACAGGTCGAGCTGCCAACCGAGCCCGGCGCCGATCACGAGCGCACCGATGCCGATCGCTGTTTGCCGCGGATCTCCTTGCAGGACACCGTTCGTGAGCATCGCCAGCCACAGGCCGGACATCAGCACGAGGGTGTTGCCGAGCGGTTCGGCGATCATGGCCAGGGTCAGCCGGCGGTCGACCCGCCAGGCCGTCGCGACCAGCAGGCGGATTTCACGCATGGCTCCACTCCCTGAACCGTTCTGCCTGCAACGAGTACATAGCGGCGTACCTGCAGTTCGCGGCCATCAGCTCGGCGTGCGTGCCGTCCTCCACGACCTGGCCTCCAGCGATCACGACGATCCGGTCTGCGTGCCGGACGGACGCGAGCCGGTGTGACACGAGGATCGTGGTGATCTCGCCGCCCAACTCACCGAACCGCCGGAACAGCTCCTCCTCCGCCTTCACGTCCAGGCTGGCCGACGGTTCATCCATGATCAGCACGTCCGCGCCGATGTCGACGGCCCGCAGCGCCCTGGCGAGCGCCACCTTCTGCCACTGGCCGCCGGAAAGATCGCGGCCGTGCGGGTGGGCCGACGAAAGGACCGTGTCCCAGCCGTGCGGAAGATCGTCGAGGAGGCTTGCTCCACCAGCTTTTTCGAGTGCTCGGCGTGCTTCTTCTTCTGTCGCACCGAGACCGATGTTGTCGCGCAGGGAGAGTTCGAAGCGGGTGAACCGTTGCACGATCGCGCTGACGTTGCCCGGCATCGCGATCTCGCCCTGCTGGGGCTGGTGGATACCGCACAGCAGGTTGACCAGCGTGCTCTTGCCCGCGCCGTTCTCGCCGACGATCGCGAGCGACTGTCCTTTGGGGACTGTCAAGCTCAGCCCGTCGAGCACGGGCTTTTCCTGCCCTGGGTAGGTGAACTGGACATCGCGCAGCTCGATCTGCGGCGCTTCGCGGTGCTTCGTGGTGGTCGCGACGAGTCTGGTCGAGAGCTCGTGCGCCAGTTCGGCGACCTTGCGGGCGCGGGCGAGCGGAATCTCGGCGCCGAACACGTACCCCAGCGCACTCGTGGACAGGACAGCCTGCGCGTACACGACGATCTCGGCCGGGGTGGTCGTGCCCTGGGCGATCGCGGTCAGCACCACGAGGTGCGCCAGCAACACTCCGCCGGTCGCGGCGAGGACCGTGCGCATGCCGAGGCGCCGGCCCGCCCAGACGACCTCCAGTGCCGCCAGGTAGGCGTCTCGGTAGAGCGGGACGAGCCAGCCGGCCAGGCCGAACACGCGGATCTCCTTGGCGGCCGGGCTGTCCACGGCCAGCCCGCGAAGGTAACGCGCCCGGCGCATCGCGGTCTCGCCCTGCTGTGCGCCGAGGGTCATGCCGTGGTCGAGCCACTTGCGGACGGCTGCGCTGAGGCCGCGCCAGCCCGCGAACATCACCAGCGGCGCCCACCACGCGAACGTCGCGAGGACCACGGCCGCACCAACGCCCGTTGCTCGTTGCCGCAGGAGTTCCCTCAGGGCGGTGGCGGTGCCGACAAAGCCGTCCACGCGCTCGAACTCGGCCAAGGCGCCCAGTTCAGCGGTTGTCTTGGGGTCGACCAGAAGGGCGACGTCGGTGCCCAGGGACGCGCGGGTCACGGTGTTGTGGACAGCTGCGGCGAACCGGCCGTCGAGGACCGCGGCTTCGTGGTCCAGCACAGCGGACAGGAGGGTGCCGAACAGGAGGGAGGTGCCGAACAGCGCGAGGCCGAGCAGGGCCTGGGACGGGTTGGCGGGTAGGCCGGCGATGAGCACGCCGGATGCGGCGATGGCGGCGGCGGGGGCGAGGCCTTGGAGGACGGCCAGCACGCAGAACAGGGCGAACCGGGAGCGACCAGCTCGCCACAGAAGTGTTCTCACGACGCCACCACCCCGTCCGAGGTGTTCGCTCGACACGCCACCTGCCCGAAGTGCTTCACCACCGCGTCGCTCCACCCCTCGAAATCCGCCGGCTCATGGCCGTCCCCGGGCTGTTCGACATACCGATCAGCCCCCACCAGCTCGACGAACCTCCGCGACTGATCCACCGGACACCGGTCATCCCCCTTGCTGTGCCCGACCATCAGCCTCGGCGCGTTGTACGGCCGGTTGATCGGACTCCGTTCCGAAAGTCCGCGTGGGTCGTCCGCGAGGGCCCCCAACTCCGTCCGCAACCACTGCCGGTGCAACCCCGTCGCCGACTCCAGCAACCGCGGCAGATCTGTGACCGGCGCCCACACAGCGACCGCGTCCACCAAGTCCGGTGCCGCCGCCAGCAACGCCAGGTAAGCCCCATAACTCTGGCCGTACAAGCACACCGGCCGATCGCCCTTCAGCGCGCGCAGTCGTGCGACGACCGCTGCCACGTCGGCACCACCCCAGTCGCCGACCACGGCATCCCGGAACTCGTCGGAGTAGCCCGAGCTGCCGGGGTAGTTCATGCCGATCACGGTCCACCCGGCCGCGACGAGCGCCGCGATCATCGGCTCGTGGATCTGCCGGAGCTGGCTGCGCGGACCGCCGTGCAGGTGCAGCACCACACCGCCGTGCCCGCCGCCTTCCGGTTCGTAGAGCCATTCCGGGGACAGCTCGCTCTCCCGGTGCTGCCAGCGGACCGCGATCTCGGTCCGTTGCTGGAGAGCGGTCATCCGTCCACTGTGGATCTCCCACTTCGCGAGCACCGGCGGCGCCGCGGGCGACTGGTGCCGGCCCAGCAGGTGACGCTCGTCGGCGGTGAAGGTCAGGTCTGTCGCGATGCCGTGGTCGGGCACCGCGGTTCCCACCACCTGGCCGTCGTGGTCCAGCACTCGGTACACATAACGGTGATCGGTCCACGCCATGGTCAGCAGAAGGCCCGACCGCGAGACCGCGATCCCCGTTCCGCCCGGCGCGAACCAGCGCACCTCGCCGGTGTGGAGGTCGAGCACGCCCGGCCCGTCGTGGCCGGTCACCGCGATCAGCGGTCCGTCGCCCGAAGCCGCCGACGCCGCACCGATTTCAACGGCCGAACTGTCGTCGTACCGGACGAGCACCACCTGACCGTCACGGTTGATCAACGCGGTGCGCGCTGCCGGGTCCCAGGAGGCGACGGACGACACGCCCTCGGTGGCGTCGAGCACCTGGTAGGCACCGGTCAGCGGGCGGTGCAGGCACAGCACCGGGCGACCGTTGCGCACGACCGCGACCAGGGCTTGCGTGCCGTTGAAACGCAAGGTGCGGCCGACCACCGGATGCGTCGAGGTCAGCATCCGGCGGCCGGTGTCCAGGAGCGCCAGCTCGCCCCGGCGGCGCAACGCGAGCAGGTCGCGCGCCGCCCAGCCGACCAGTTGCCAGTCGCCGCACTGGATCCAGTCGAGGTCGACGAGCGAGCCGTCGGAGGTGAGCCGGGCCAGGCCGACCTCGCCGGGACGGGTGACGGCGAGCAGGTCGGGACCGAGGATCATGCCGCACCGGCCAGCAGACACCGCAGCGCGAGAAGATCCTCGGCGACCAGCGCGTGTGCGATGCGTTCCTGTTCAAGGGGTTCGATGAGGGCCGACGGCTGGTCGCCCAGGTTGCGCAGGATGGCGTCCACGACTTCCGGTGCCCCGCGCCGCATCCGGCTGACTGCGGCGAGGTACCAGCGGGCGGCTTCCTTCGGCTCGCCGGATGCGTTGTCCGCCAAGCGGAAGCACACCGCCGAGACCGCCTTCTCGCTGGCCTGGCTGGTGTCGCCGGCCTGGTCGTAGAGGTCGAGCAGCCGCGTCGCGACGGCTTCCGCCTCCCGTTCCTCCCCCGCGTCGAGCAGCACCCGCACCAGGTCGGAGGCGACGTAGGTGGCGGTCGCGACGTCATCCGCGGCCGCCCACGCCCGCCGGTACAGGCTCGTCGCCTCGGGGGTGCCGCGGCGGAGCTTGGCGAGGTTGGTGAGCAGCTGAACCTGTTGGTCGGCAGCGATTTTCTGGCCTTCGAGCGCGGCCAGCGCCGCTCGCATGCTGGTGACCGCGCCGTCGAGATCACGGTCGCGGTACAGCGCCAGCGCGGCACCGTTGAACGACGCCGCGACCTGCGTCACCGGCACGTCGAGCTCGCGGGCCCGCGCGAAGCACCGCGCGGCCGACGAGCGCACCTCCGCGTCGGGGTCCTTGGCCAGCAGCTGGCCGAGGCTGAACGCCAGCATCGCCCGCGCGGACGGTTCGACGTCCCAGCGTTCCGCGTGCTTCAGCAACAGATCCGCCAGCGGGCCGGAGACCCGGCGGCGGTCCGCGACCAGTGCCGCCAGGTACGCCGTTGCGGCGGTGGCGTGCGAAACCTCCGTGCTCCGCAGCGCGCGGCGGTACAGGTTGCCCGCATACCGCGACAGCACGCGCCCCTGGCCCGCAGCTTCGGCGGCCGCACCGGTGGTGAAGGCCTGCAGCGTCAACCCCGGGTCCTGCACCAGGGCGGCGGTTTCCAGCAACGGCGCGTGGGAACCTGCCACAACCTCCGCCGCCAGTTCGGGGGTGATGGGCAACGGACGCGTCACCGGCGAGGCGAACGTGCGCAGACCGTCCCTTGTGGACGTTACTGTGTGCACGAGTTCGTCACCCCAGTCATGTTCAGACTGCCAGCGCCGGAACTCCGCTTCGGACACCGCGCCACCGGCCAGGCGCAGCATCGCCAGAATCTCGTCTCCCACCTCGGGCAACTCGGCGGGGATGTGGCGCAGCACAGTCACCGACTGCGCTTCGCCTCGCACCAGACGCATCCGGCACTCCTGAACGAAACGCACGTCGTCGTGGGTGGGAGCACCGAACAGTTCCACGACCACGGCCCGTGAGCCGCCCTCGGCCAGCCACTCACGCACGGCCCGGACTTCGGCCCTCAGCCGTGCCTCACGTTCGTCATGGCACCGCAAGATGGCCGTCGTCAGGTCGACGGGCCATTCAGCCGTTCCACGCAACCACACCGCACGGCCAGCGGACAGGTAGTACCTCACCTGGCCGTAGCGCTCCCTCAGGTCGTTCAGCACATCGGGAGTCCGCGCGGACTCCACCGACAGCACCGTCACGCTCATGACGTCACCCGGCTCGCCTTGAGCGTCGCGCGGTCCTGCACGAAGCCGATCGACCGGTACAGCCGGCGCGCCGTGAAGTTGTCCGCCATGACGTTGAGCCGGCAGTCCGCGTATCCGGCCGCCGTCAGCCCGAGCATGCTGCGCACCAGCAACGTCTTCCCGAGTCCGCCACCCCGTTCGGCGGCTTCGACCACCAGGTGCCCGATCAGCGGCACTCCACGGTCCTCCGTCACCGCGATCGCCCCGCGCACAGTGCCGTCAGCCACGATCTTGAGCGACGCCTCAGGCACCAACGGCCCGTAGTCGCCAGACGTGATCTGCCGAAACACCTGCAGGTCGTGCTCGGCACCCGGCAGCTCGGCGTCGAACGGCACGACCCGGTACCCGACCGGCAACACCCGCTCGAACGTCGCGATCAGCTCGCCGTCCAGCCGCAGCCACATCGGCACGATCCGCCCGCAGTCGTCGCCCCCGACGTCCCAGAACTCCGGCGCGACGGCGATGACGTCGCTGATGCCGTGTTCCGCGGCCAGGTAGACGAGTGTCCGCTCCAGCTGTGCGACAACCACCGGATCATCGCGCTGTGGCAGGCAGTCCGTCACGTACCAGGTGCCGCCAGCCGGACGCACCACGCACGAGAACACGGTCTCGCCCGCGCGCGACGCCACCACACGCCGGTTCGGCCCCCAGTCCACGACCATCTCGTGCACCAGGAGATCGGTGAGGTTCACGGTCAGTCCTCCAGTCGCAGGGTCAGGGGCGAACGAGCAACGTGCCCGGCAAGCCTGAGTCGGAACGCGTGCACGCCGGTGTACCCGCGCATGTAGTCGGGCCGTGGCACGCCAAGCCCTTCCGGCGCCCACTTGACGGCGAACCCGTCCCGGAACCGCAGCGCGTCGAGCTTGCGTCCGATGTGGACAGCGCCGTCGTGGAACTCCTCGCCGTGCCTCGGATCCGCGGCGAGGTCGAGCAGGAAGTCCCCGTCTCCGGCCAGCCCGTGACACCGGCACGCACTACCGAACGGCCGTGCCGTCGTGATCGCCCGCCCGGCTTTGGTCACGCCGTTCCTGAAGTCGTCGTCGTTCGTGTGCTGCGCGAGGGCGTGCAGCAGGATCCCAACGCCGGCCGCACCGTTGCACCAGTGCGACCACACGGTCTCCGAACCCGGTTTGTGCGGCCACGACAACCCTTCCGCCGCTCCTACCGCTTTGGTCAGCAACGCGCGGCCGGTGGCGATGGCGAGATCGACCGCCACCGGGTCGTCCACGGCGAGCCCGGCGTGCAGCAGGAAGTACGCGACGCCCGCGCTGCCGTGCGCGAACCCGTGGAAGTCCGACCCGTTGTTCGGCCAGCTCGGTCCGTCCTTGGCCGACACCGCGGCGAGCAGCTTGGCGATGATCGCGGCGATCTCGTCGTGCCCCTCACCTGTGGCCTTGAGCAGGGCGATCTTGGCGAGGCCGATGCCCGCCCAGCCGTGCGTGATGTCCCAGCCGTGGACCTCGATCTCGCTCAGCTCGTCGGCGAACCGTCGAGCCTCGGTGCGCCACAGCTCCGGTTCGTGGCCCGCTGCCGCGAGGTCTGTCATCAACCACGGGAGTGAGCCGAGGCCGAAGTACAGGCCGGGCGGGGCCTGGCCGGGTACCACCGGGTTGTTGTCGACGGTCCAGGTCAGGAGGGTGTCGGTGTGGCGGAGCCAGGCCTTGTCCCCGGTGGCTTCCCACAGGTCGAGGTAGAAGCGGGCGATGCCGGCCGTGCCCGCCATGAACGACGCGGGGTGCATCGAGCCCGGTGCCCAGCGCTGCGGCCAGGGCCAGGGGGTGCGGTCCCACTCGACGAGCTTGACCAGCTCCTCCCCCGCCTCGACCGCTTCCTCGACGGTGAGGTCCTCACCAGGGGACGTCGAACCCCCGCCAAGTTTCGCGTGAACACCGTCCAGAGCGGAATCATCCAGCTGACGCGGAGCGAAGGCCTCCAGCACAGCCGGCAGGTGATCCGCGTACCTGACGCCACGCCCCAGGTACGGGTCGATCCCCGTCAACACGTAATGATCGATAGCCGCGAGCGCGTACTCCACATCACCGGCCCAAGGCGCCGACTCCGGCACATACCCCGGCGTGTGCGCAACAAACGGCGGCTCAGGCGAATCAACGAGCCCAGCGTGCTCCAGGTCGATCACCGCAAGCCGATCACCGGAGACCATGATGTTGTTGGGCGTCAGATCAAGCAGTCGAATCCCACGAGCCTCGACCTCGCGCACAACCCGATGAACCCCGTCCAACAACCCCAAAAGAGCCGAAGAAGAAACCGACTCGGTGTAGTTGCGCCGCTCAACCTCAGCACGCAAAGTCCGCCCAGGCAAGAACTCCTGCACCAGATAGGCGTTGTCCTCCTGGTGGAAGAAGGCAAGCGGCTCAGGCGCGAGCCCACTCCCGCTCAACACCCGCAGCAACCGCCACTCGTTCAACAGAGCGGCGCGCGAGTCCCGCCCCAGCCGATCAGGCGTGGTACCGATCCGAGCTTCCTTCAGCACCGCCGGCACACCCCGGTACCGAACCCGGAACACCCCGCCCTTCACCGACTGCCGCAACACCCCCTGCACCACGATCTCCCGGCCGAACAACCCACTCCCAGGCCGCTCCAGGAACACCCGCGACTGCACTGGCAACGGATCTTCAACCCAGTCCGGCGCAGCCACCCCAGGCGCGCGCCGATCCTCCACCCGATGCCCAGCGGGGTGGGTCAGCACCTGCTTCAGGCTCTGCTCGACCGGGTCGAACACCGAAGCAGCGGAAAACGCCCCATACCGCAGGTAAACGTTGCTGTGCGGGCGAAACCGCCGATCCGAAGGCACAACAGGCGCGTCGAAATCGCGCGTCACCGCGTCCAAAGACGAACAGAGCGACGCAAGCGAGGAGTCCGGGTAGATCGTGATGAACTTGCCGGACTGGGTGAGCGGCGACGGCGGCGAGCTCAGGTCCATCAGGTTGTCGAGAGACCGCGCGGCCTTCCAGCGCAGCGACAAGGGCACCACGACAGCGGCGACGCGGCGCAGCACCTCGGCCGCATCACGCGGCGCAGCGCTCACGTGGATCTTCCAGCCCTGCCGTGGCATGGGAGCAGAGGCCACCGGGTCGAAGTGCCACCAGAAGGGCTCGCCGCGCACGGTGTAGCTGGAAGAGCAGGCTGAGGCAATAGAGCCCACTTCAACACGGATCGGGTCGGGGGCAACGCGTCGTCGCATGGAACTCACCTGCCTGAGAAGGGACTTGCCGTGGGCCGCGCGAGGCGG
>NZ_JAJAEG010000004.1:0-139189 GCF_047445655.1 Lentzea alba | reverse complement strand
TGGGCCGCGCGAGGCGCCCCACGGCATCACCGGTGAACCGGTCAGTGCTGGCTCTGGGTCCAGGAGCACAGCGTGCAGAGGGAGTTGTCCTCCATCAGCAGCGCGTCGTCCTCGAAGCCCATGGTCAGCAGGTCGTTCGCGTCCACGATCTTCTCCATGTGAATGCACCTCCAGGTTGTTCCGGGCCACCGTGTTGCGGCCCGAGAGAAATCTCCCGTCCGGCGGCGCGAAACTCATCCGTGCAGGCCACCACCATTCGAAAGCCGCAGCTCCGCGGCCCTCAACGCGGGGTTGTGGCACGAAGGAGCTCAAGCGCGACGCGAGCGAGGTGCGGCAGGATGCGTAGGGGTGCGTACGTACGCGGACACCAATGGTGGTGTTCTACACCCATGACCCGCCGCTGACGCCGTGACAACGTTCAGGTCATGGAGATCACCGGTCACGACGTGGGCGCGCGGTACGCCGCCGACCAGGACCTCCTCGCCGGCACGCTCCTCCGCGGAACAGCCGCGCTCACCGCCGTGAAGCCCGTCGGTGACCGTCACCAAAAAGAGGCCACGAGCATCCTGGAGCTGGCCGACGGGCAGCGCGTGGTCTACAAGCCGCGCGGCGTCGACGCCCACCTGGCGTTCAACCACGTCGTCGAGCTCGTGAACGACCTGACCGGCCTCGGCCTCACCACGGTGAAGGCGCTCAAGGCGGACGAACACGGCTGGACCGAGCACGTCGAACCCGCCGAACTGCCGACGAAGGACGCCACTCGGTACTTCGAACGGCTCGGCGGGCTGCTCGCGGTGCTGCACTTGTTGCGCGCCACCGACATGCACCACGAGAACGTGATCGCCCGCGCAGACCAGCCGTTGCTCATCGACGTGGAAACGCTGTTCCAGGCGCAGCTGCCGGGCGAACGGCCTGATCCCGCCGCCATCGCGCTGGGCCGTTCGGTCGCACGCACCGGCATCCTGCCCGCGGTCGCCGGACGGCACGGGCTCGAGGACATCTCCGGCGCCCAGAACCTCCCCACGTGGCAAGGCGAACCGGTCGAGGTCGCCGACCACGCGGACGACGTGCTCACCGGGTTCCGGCAGGCCTACGACGCGATCTCCCACCACCGCGAGGAATTCGCCGAGGTGCTGGCGAAGTGCGCGGACATCCAGGTGCGGATCGTGCCGCGACCGACGTGGCAGTACGCCGAGTTCCTGAAGAACCCCGGCACCACACCGCAGTCGCACATCCCGGGACTCGCCGAGCTCGAAGCAGCCGAACTGGCCGAGGGCGACATCCCGCTGTTCACGGCAGCGGCGAACGGTCGTGATCTCCGTTCGGCAAAGGGAGATCTGCCGGACGTGCTCACGACCTCGGGACTCGACGACGCGCTCACCCACCTGGCCAAGTTCGACGACTTCGACCGCGCCGACCAGGAGTGGGTGATCGCCGCGTCGCTGGCCAGCCGCCGGGTGGCGCTCACCGGCACCGGCCCCGGTCAGGTGCAGCAGCACGCCACCGGCACGGACGAGGTGCTGTCGGCCGCGTGTGCGGTGGCCGACCGGATCGTCACGGCCAGCTTCGGCTGTGAGCGGATGAACTGGATCGGCCTCGAACCGGTCGGCGACGCCAACTGGCTGGTGCTGCCGATGGGCGCGGGTCTCGCGCACGGCTACACCGGCGTGGCGCTCTTCCTCGCCCAGCTCGGCGAGATCAGCGAGGTCTGCCGGTACACCGACGTCGCACGGCGCGCCCTGAGCGCGATCCCGGACCTCCTCACGGGCCTGCGCGCCAACCCCGATCTGATCGCGGCGGTCGGCTGCGGCGGACTGACCGGGTTCGCCGGCATCGGTTACGCACTGGCCAGGATCGCCAAGCTGCTCGACGACGACGAGGTCGCCCGCTGGGCCCGCGCGACCGTGCCGCTCGCCGCCGAAGCCGCACAGCACGAACCGGAACACGGCCTCGCCGCTGCCATGAGAGCGCTCCACGCGACGATCGGCTGTTCGGACGCGCTCGACCTGGCCGACCGGTACGCCGAGGAGAACACCGGCCCGGCGCAGTGGTGCCAGCACGACGCTTCCGAATGGACGGACGACGACCTCTCGTTGTGCCACGGAGAACTCGGCCATGCGGACGTGTCCGTCGACGGCTGGAACGCCGCACAACGACACCGCCGTACGGGTGAGGTGCTCGCGACGTTGCGCCGCGACGGACCCCGCTGCGTCACGCCGGACAGCGTGCCCACGCCAGGCCTCCTCACCGGGCTGGCAGGAATCGGAATCGGCTTGCTGCGGCTGGGTTTCCCGGACCGCACGCCGTCCGTCCTGCGGTTCCAACCCTGAACTTCCCGGCCACGCCGGGAAATACCGAAGAACCGTTACATCACCTGGAGAAACAAATGAGATTGCCCGAGACCAACGACAAGTCCGCCGCGGCCACCACGAAGAAGATCGGCCTGCGGATCGCCGCGCTGACCGGCGTCGTCCTCTCGGCCAGCGCGATCGCCGCAGCGCCC
Source organism: Lentzea alba (assembly GCF_047445655.1). GTDB lineage: Bacteria > Actinomycetota > Actinomycetes > Mycobacteriales > Pseudonocardiaceae > Lentzea > Lentzea alba_A. Next base: position 136,686 of record NZ_JAJAEG010000004.1, on the reverse strand, counting down.
GCCATCGCCGCACCCAGCGTCGACGTCGCGCTCGACTCGGTCGTGACCGGGACGCCGGGTTCCACCTGTTGCCGTCCTGACCCGGTCTAGAAAGATCCGTTATCCGACTGAGCATCACGTTTGTCGCAACTCGTGATCTCATGTGCGCGTGGCATTGCGTGCACCAGTCGTCGTCGGTCGTGACCATGAGCTGGAACTGATCAGGACGACGTTGGCGAAAGTCGCCACGGGGCGGGGTCAGGTGGTGTTCCTGACCGGCGAGGCCGGGATCGGCAAGTCCCGGCTCGCCTCCGCCGCGACGGACCTCGCCTACCAGAACGGGATGAGCATCATGCGCGGCCGCGGCAGCGCGATGAGCCGCACGATCCCGTTCCGCTGCCTGAGCGAGGCGTTGTTGTCCTTGCAACGTCTCGGCACCACCGTCGACATCGACGCGCTGGGCCCGTACCGGCCCGCGCTCGCCCGCCTCAACCCCGACTGGGGCACGACGTCCGACGACCCGTCGAGCAGCTCGCTGATCGTCCTGGCCGAGGGTGTGCTCCGGTTGATGGAACTGGTGGGGCGCAACGGCGGATGCGCAGTCGTGATCGACGACCTGCAGTACGCCGACCCGGACACCCTGGCGGTGCTCGAGTACGTGATCGACAACATCGCGCACCAGCCCACGTTGCTGCTCGCGACCATGCGCGACGAGGACAGCGCGGCGCTGGAGTTCGCCCGCGCCACCAGCAAACGCGACTCGGCGACGTTGATCGAGCTTCGCAGATTGCGCCAGCAACAGGTTTCCGCGCTCGCGAACACCTGCCTGGAAGGCACTTTGCCCGTGCCGGCGCTGGATCTGCTGTGGGCGGGCAGCGGCGGATTACCGTTGTACGTGGAAGAACTGCTCGACGAGATCGTCTCGGACGGCCAGCTCGTGCGGTCCGGCGACACCTGGCAGATGGCCGATGCCGGTCTGCCGCCATCTGCTCTCGTGCAGAGCGTCGCGGGCAGGTTCGGCAGGCTGAGCGAGCAGGCCCGCGAGTTCGTGTCGGTCGCGGCGGTGATCGGCCTGAGGTTCCCGCTGACGATCGCTCGCGAGGTCACCGGGCTCGACTACCGGACGCTGCTGCGCTACCTGCAGAGCGAGCCCGTGGCGCACCTGATCGGGCCCGACGACCACACGCCCGACTGGTACCTCTTCACGCACGCGCTGGTCGCGGACGCGGTGCTCACCCTCATCCCGGAAGAAGTTCAGTCGGATCTCGCACGACGGGCGGCTGACGCCGTCGAGAAGCGCTATCCCGGTGTGCCGGGCGACTGGTGCCACCTGTGCGCAACTCTCAGAGAAGCGGCCGGGCAGACCGCCGAAGCCGGTTCCCTGTACGCGGAAGCCGGGCGACGGGCGTTGGCGCAGGGAGCCGCGCAGTCCGCGGTCACGTTGCTGGACCGGTCGCTGGAGCTGGTGCACGACCCCGTGCAACGCTTCGAAGCCCTGGAAGCCCAGCTCCTCGCGCTGACCGAGGCCGGGCAGGTGGACCGGGCGCTGGCGATGAGCTTCGACAGCTCGGGGCTCGACCGTCCGCACCGAGCCCGCCTGCACACCCAGCTGGCGTGGGCGGCGAACCTCGCCGGCCGCACGTCCGACGGCCTGGCACAGGTGGAGATCGCACGGGCGTTGCTCGGCGATGACGCACCCGCCGAGCACTCCGCGCCGATCGATGTCGTTGCGGCGCATCTGGAACTGGACCGCGCCGAGCCCGGCAGCCTGGAACGCGCCGAGGAGATCGCGCTGCGGGCGGCGACCGTGGCCGAACGGGTGCCGCTGCCCGTCGTCGCCTGCCAGGCGTGGCAACTGCTCGGGGCCTTGATGCGGCGCCGCGATCCAGCGCGAGCAACGGCCTACCTGGAACGCAGTCGCGCTTTCGCGATCGCGCACGACCTGCCGATCTGGGAGATCCACGCGTTGGTGCGCCTCGGTTTGGACGACGCGCTGCGCACCGGCGACATCGGCCGGTTGGAGCAGGCACGCGATCTTGCCTCCCGGATCGGCGCGGTGATCGCCCGCTACCAGTCGGAGGTCAACATCGGCCTGCAGCTGGTGCTGCGCGCCGACTTCGCCGCCGCCCAGGCGTTGGTCGCCGAGGTCTCCTCCGCAGCGATTCGGCTGGGGCTGCAGGAGATCAGCCAGTTCATGGCGGTGCTCAAGGCCGTGCTGGCTGGACATGGCGGTGACCGCGCGGCACTGACCGACGCCTGGTCGGTGCTCAACGAACCAGGCGGCGAGCAGCACACCGCGCGGCTGCACGGTCTGGCGGCGACGTTCTGCGCATTGCTGGAGGAGGACAGACCTCGGGCGCGCGCGGACCTCGCTACGGCGCTGGCCGCGGAACGCGCCACCCCCACGACGTTCCACCTGACCGGCAGGCTCGGGCTTTCGTTGCTGCTGCGAGCAGTCGACGGTGACCTGACCCAGGCCGAGTACGACGAGACCGTCGCGGACCCGGCCGCGGGACTGCGCTGGGACCACCACTTCGCCCTGCTGGCCTCGGCCGTGCTGACCGGGGACGACACCCTGGTCGAGGAGAGCGCCGACGTGGGAGCGCTCTACCCGATGGCCCGCAACCTGGGCCTGCGCCTCGTCGGCGAGGCAGCCGCGCGGGACGGCTGGGGCGATCCGGAGACGTGGCTGCGCGCCGCCGAGCACTACTTCCACGACGCCGGCATCCCTGCGGTGGCCGGAGCGTGCCGCGCCCAGTTGCGGCAGATGGGCGTGCGGATCACCCAGCGCCGCTCCGGCGCCGACGAGGTGCCGGACGAGCTGCGACTGGCCGGCGTGACCGTGCGCGAGTACGAGGTGCTCAGGCTCCTCGGCTCCCGGCTCGCCAACAACGAGATCGCTGCCCAGCTGCACGTTTCCCGTCGCACGGTCGAGAAGCACGTGTCGAGCCTGATCACGAAGACCGGCCTGACCAACCGCCTGGCGCTGGGCAAGCTCGCCACCGAACAGGACTAACGCGTCGCGTCCAGAAGGGCCAGCACCGCCAGCACCCGGCGATGACCGTCCTCATCGGACGGCAGGTCGAGCTTCACCAGCAGGTGCCGCACGTGCGCCTCGATCGTGCGTTCGCTGAGCTGCAACCGTTTCGCGATGCCCGTGTTCGTGAGCCCCTGTGCCATGTGCTCGAGCACGGTCCGTTCCCGCTCGGACAGCCGCGCTAGCGGGCCGTCTGTGCCGCGCCCGAGCAGACCGGCGACGACCTGCGGGTCCAGCGCCGAACCACCGCGGGCCACCCTGGTCGCGGCGGCGAGAAAGTCCGCGACGTCCAGTACGCGGTCCTTGAGCAGGTAGCCGAACCCGCCCTCGGTGATCAGCTCCGCCACGTGGGTCGTCTCGACGTGCTGGGACAGCACCAGAACACCGAGATCAGGATGCGACTGCTTCAAGGACCGGGCCGCGCGGGCGCCCTCGTCGGTGAACGTCGGCGGCATCCTGATGTCCACGACGACGAGGTCCGGCCTGAACGCCGACACCGCGGAGGCGAGCCCGATCGCGTCGCCGAGGGTGGCGACGACCTCGTGGCCGCCGTCCGCGAACAGACGGGCCAGACCCTCGCGCAACAACGCCTGATCCTCGGCGATCACGACTCGCACGGCACCTCCGCGGTGATGGTCGTGCCGGAACCCGGCCGGCTGTCGACGCGCAAGGTTCCTCCCAGTGCGGCAACGCGATCGGCGAGACCGGTCAGACCGCTGCCCTCGGCCGGTGCCGCCCCGCCGATGCCGTCGTCGGTCACGGTGACGACGAGATTTCCGCCGCGATGGGTGACGGTGAGCCCGACGGTCGTGGCGCGAGCGTGCTTGACGGCGTTGGTCAACGCCTCGCAGCCCACGAAGTAGGCGGCGGCCTCCACGTTCTCCGCGAACCGCTCGGCCGGTGCCCGCACCTCGACGCGCAGCGGGGTGCGACGAGCCAGGTCGTCGAACGCGGGCCTGAGCCCACCGTCCAGCTGCAGACCACGAGCCAGCGCGCGGAGTTCCCCGATCGCGACCGCCAGTTCCGAGACGGCCTCGTCGATCGTCTGCCCGGCCTCCTGCGGCGTGCCCGCGGTGAGCACGTGCTGGGCGTGCCGCAACCCCAGCCCGATCGCCACCAGCCGTTGCTGGGCGCCGTCGTGCAGATCCCGTTGAACGCGACGGCGTTCGGCGTCCCCCGCGGCGACGATGCGCGCCCGGGACGCCCGCACCTCGGCGAGCTGCCGGCGCAGTTCGACCCGGAGCCTGGCGATCTCGACCGCGAGCCCGGCGGCCTCCACGACCTCGCGCACCAGGGCGGCCTGTGGCGTCGAGTGGACGACCACGCCGAGCGGCTGACCGTCCCGCTCGACCACCACCCGCGGCCCGCTCACATTCCGCGCCACCCCGTCGAGGTCCACGTGCTCCTTGCTCTCCGGCAGGTACACGAGCAGGTCCAGCTCCGGGTCGGCCAGCACCTCGCGCAGCACGCCGAGGACGTCCTCCGGTACGGCCCGGCCCGCACGCAGGGCCTCCAGGAAGTCCACCATCCGCCTTCGAGCGTCGTAGCGCGCCCGGTTGAACCGCCGGTCGACGACGTCCTGCACCCGTTCCCGCAACGGCCGGAACGCCAGTGCCGCCACCAGCGTCGCGGCCGCCGTGGCCCACGACGAACCGCGGCTGAACGCGGTGCCGACCAGCACGACCGTCACGGCGTAGGCGGCGACCAGCAACACGGTCAGCACGCCGTAGCTGATCGTCCGGCTGATCACGACGTCGACGTCGAACAACCGGTAGCGCAGGATCGCCAGGCACGCGGCGACGGCCAGGCCCATCAGCACCACCGCGGCGATCACCCCGGCGGCCGGAGTGACGTACCAGAGCGCGAAGGACAGCGGCAGCCCCACGCCCGCGAGCGCGGCCGCGAACACGAACCACTTCAGCTGTTGGCGCCGCGCACCCTCAGATCTGCGGAACCGCACCACCAGCGAGACCACCGACGCGGCCAGGGCGCCCAGGAACAGCGTCATCCCCACGGTGATCAGCGCGTCGGTGGGCAGGCTCTCCACGGCCATCGGATTGCGACCGTCGGAGAAGCTGCGGCCCAGGCCCGGGCTGAGCGACCAGCCGACCAGCGCCACCACCGTGCCCACGGCGCCCACCCACAGCACCGGACGCCAGCGGCCCGCGTGACCGTCCGGGAAGAGCACGAAGACGAGGATCCAGCCGTAACCGCTGGGCAGCCAGCTGTTCCAGCTGATCCACTCCAGGTAGGGCCCGCCGGGCAGGTCGCGCAGTGCCCACGCCTGGAAGAGGTCGGCCGCGATCGCGTTGAGCAACGCGAACCCCAGGAAGAGCCGGCCGATGACGCTGCGCCGGGCGATCAACGCCCCGGCACCGGCCATCACGGTCGTCTGGATCGCGTACATGACCGTGTCGAAGTGGGGTTCGAGGCCCCACCCGAGGGCGATCGCACCCAGTTCCGCGACCACGGTCAGCGCGAACACCAGCGTCGGCACCGGCTCATCGTCGCAGCACCTGACGGGTCCGACCACAGTGCTAGCACTGCATCGGGTGTGGTGGTCGCGCCGATGACCGGCGGGTGCGTCGAGCCGCACGCTTCCTGGCATCCAAACCGAAAGGGAGGCCGCCGTGTACGCGTTGAGTGCAATCGCCGGAGGCGCCGCGACCCTGTTGTCCGCGGCGCTCGTGCAGTTCGCCGTCCAACCGTCCGTCCCGGACACGCAGTGGAGCTGTCCGTGGCCCAGCGACACCTTCGTCCTGGTCTGTGCGGTCTACGCCGTGCTCCACGCTCTGGTTCTCGTCGGCGTGTTCGGGTTCGCCAGCAGCGGCGCGGCGGGGACCAGCCGGGTCGCCCGCACCGGTGGCGCGCTGGCGGTCATCGGCACGGGTGTGCTCCTGGTCGCCGAACTGGCGTCGATCCCGTTCCGCGCGGAGGCCCTCGACGCCACCGGTCCGTCGCTCGTCGGTGCGTTGTTCGGCCTGGGCACCCTCCTGATCGGGGTCGGATTCCTGATGGCGGGCGTGACGACGTTGCGCGCCGGGGTGTGGCAGGGCTGGCGCCGGTACGTCCCGCTGGCGGCCGGTGTCTGGACGACCGTTCTGGTCGGGCTCGCCGCCACCGGTGGACTCACCGTCGGTGTGGGTGTCTACGGCCTGTGCATGCTGCTGCTGGGCGTGGCGATGCGCACTCCCGTCCCGGCCACCACGGCCCGGATCGCGGCCTGAAGCACGTCGGCCTACCCCACGGCCGCCAGGTCCATGCGCAGGAACTCCTTGATGCGCAAGGACTTCGGCGGCCGCTTCACATCGTCGGCCAAAGCCTGGAACGCTTCCTCCTCACCGACGACCCTGGGCGCGGTCAGGTCCACGTTCTCCCCGTCGACCCACAGCCGCGCCTTCCCGGCCGCCAGCACGTTGCGCACCCAGTCCGACCTCGATCCGTAGACCAGGATGAACAGGTAGCCGCCCTCGACCGGATGCGCGTCCATCGGCGTCCGGTAGGTCGTGCCGGAGCTGCGGCCCACGTGGGTGAGCACCGGATACTTGTCGTTCTTGATCGCCCACGGGTTGAACACCCGCTTGTTGACGTGGCCCAACCATCTCGGCATCGGCATGTCGATCTCCTCCCTTACACCCGTAAGGCTGACTTACGACTGTAAGGTTGTCAACGTGGCGCGGGAATCACTCAGCAGGGACCGGGTGCTGGCGGCGGCGATCCGGGTCGCGGACCGCGGCGGCGTCGAGGCGATCTCGATGCGCCGGGTGGCGCAGGAGCTGAACGTCGAAGCGATGTCGCTCTACCACCACGTGCCGAACAAGGACGCGATCCTCGACGGCGTGGTGGACGCGGTGTTCGTGTTGATCGACCTGCCCCCTGCCGGGTGCGCCGACTGGCGTGACGCGATCCGGGCGCGGGCCGGCGCCGCACGGGAGGTGTTGTCGCACCACAGCTGGGCGCTCGGGCTCATGGACTCCAGGCGCAACCCGGGCCCGGCGACGTTGCGGCACCACAACGCCGTTCTCGGCGTGTTGCGGCAGGCGGGGTTCTCTGTGGCGCTGGCCGTGCACGCCGTGTCGCTCATCGACAGTTACATCTACGGGTTCGTGCTTCAGGAGGCGAGCCTGCCTGCCGACGACATGCAGCAGATGGCCGGCGAGATCGCCGAGCACGCGGACGCGTTGCCACATCTGAAGGAAGTCGCCGAGCACACCCAGAAGGCCGGCTACTCCCCCGCGGACGACTTCCGCTTCGGCCTCGACCTGATCCTGGACGCATTGGAAGATCGCCGGTCTGTAGCGTGCGCGCGTGGAGATGACTGACGACCGCGCCTTCCCCGCCGCGCTGGCCGCTCTCAGCGGCATCGAGTTCCCCTGGGACTACGACGAGAAGACCGAGGAACCGAACCCCGGCAACATCGACTACGAGCCCTACCAGGAGTTCGACTCCGCCGAGGAGACCACGTCCTGGATCAGGAGCTGGACCGGCAACAAGGAGCTCGGCGGCGACGCGTTCCGGATCTTCGGGCAGGACGGCACCGGTGGCCTTGCGGCGCTCTGGCTGGTCCGTCCGGGCCAGCCGCTCGTTTCGCAACCGGTGGCGTTCTTCGGGTCCGAGGGCGAGGTCGGGATGGTGGCGACGAACCTGGGTGAGTTCCTGTGGCTGCTGGCCGGCGGTGTCGGGCCGCAGGAGGCCGTCGAGTTCGAGTCCGACAGCGGGGTGCAGCACGACGAACTTCGCGCCGTCGCGGAGAAGTACTCCGGTGTCGAACCGCGCACGCCCGCCGAGGTGCTGGCGGCGGCGCGCGCCGAGTTCCCGGACTTCACGGAGACCGTCCAGTCCTGGTGCCGCTAGAGCGCGTTCGGGGAACCGGTCCTCGTTCCGGTTCCCCGATGGTCTATACCACTTGGTGAAGCCCGGGTTACGCTCGCGCAACCTGTTGTGCCCCAAGGTGAACAGGACCTCGTCCCCCGGAGGTCTGAACCCCCATGAGAAAGCACCTCGCGGTCGCGATTCTCCTGGCCGCCGCCGTCGTCCCGACCGGCACCGCCGCCGCGGCCGACCCGATCTACAAGGACCCGACGCAGCCGATTCCCGCACGCGTGGCCGACCTGCTAGGTCGGATGTCGCTCGACGAGAAGGTCGGGCAGATGACGCAGGCCGAGCGCAACGCGGTCTCGAACGCCGACCTGACGAACTTCCGGATCGGCTCACTGCTGTCCGGCGGTGGTTCCGCGCCGTCGCCCAACAACGCCGGTTCGTGGGCGAACATGTACGACAACTTCCAGCGCGCGGCTCTCGCCACCCCGCTGGGCATCCCGATGATCTACGGCGTGGATGCCGTGCACGGCCACAACAACGTGGTCGGCGCGACGATCTTCCCGCACAACATCGGCCTCGGTGCGACCCGTGATCCTTCTCTGGTGCAACGGATCGGGCGCGCGACCGCGGAAGAGGTGTCGGGCACCGGCATCGACTGGGACTTCGCGCCGTGCCTGTGCGTCGCGCGGAACGACCGCTGGGGCCGCACCTACGAGTCGTTCGGTGAGACGCCGGAGAACGCGACGGCGATGACCACGATGGTCACCGGCCTGCAGGGCACTCGCCTGTCCGACCCCGGCTCGGTTCTGGCCACCGCCAAGCACTACATCGGCGACGGCGGCACGACCGACGGCGACGACCAGGGCAACACGCAGGTGAGCGAGGCCGAGCTCCGGGCGACCCACCTGCCACCGTTCCGCGAGGCGATCGCCCGCGGCGTCGGTTCGGTGATGATCACCTACAGCAGCTGGAACGGCACGAAGCTGCACGGCCACAGGTACCTGATCACCGACGTGCTGAAGAACGAGCTGGGCTTCAGCGGCCTGGTCGTCTCCGACTGGAACGCCATCGACCAGATCGACGGCCAGCCGGGCTTCACCGCCGCCGAGGTCCGCGCGTCGATCAACGCCGGCCTGGACATGATCATGGTCCCGACCGAGTGGCGCTCGTTCATCACGCTGCTCAAGGCCGAGGTGCAGGCGGGCCGCGTCCCGATGTCGCGCATCGACGACGCGAACCGGCGCATCCTGACCAAGAAGTTCGAGCTGGGCCTGTTCGAGAAGCCGCTGACCGACCGCTCCTACACCCCCACCGTCGGCAACGCGGCGCACCGGGCCCTGGCGCGTGAGGCCGTGCGCAAGTCGCAGGTGCTGCTGAAGAACCAGAACGGCGTGCTGCCGTTGCCGAAGACCGCTTCGAAGCTGTTCGTGGCCGGCAAGAGCGCCGACAACATCGGCTACCAGAGCGGCGGCTGGACCATCTCGTGGGGCGGCGGCAGCGGCCCGGTGACGCCGGGAACCACTGTCCTGCAAGGCATCCGCGCCGCCGCCCCGACCAGCACGGTGACCTACAACCGCAACGGCACCGGCATCGACGGCACCTACCAGGCCGCGATCGCGGTGATCGGCGAGACCCCCTACGTCGAAGGCGGCGGAGACCGGCCAGGTTCGATGGGCCTCGACAGCGAGGACCTGGCGACGCTGAACACCCTGCGCGCGTCCGGAGTCCCGGTCGTCGTGGTGCTCGTCTCCGGCCGCCCGCTGGACATCGCCGCCCAACTGCCGCAGTGGCACGCCCTGGTAGCCGCCTGGCTGCCGGGCACCGAGGGCAACGGCGTGGCGGACGTCCTGTTCGGCGACCACAAGCCGACCGGCACACTCCCGTTCACCTGGATGCAGAACGCCGGCCAGCAACCGATCAACGTAGGCGACGGCAAGGCCCCGCTGTTCGCCTACGGCTTCGGCGCACAGTTCCCGGCCACCCAGAACGCCTACGGCATCATCGGCGCCTCGTACTACGACGAACAGCGCGGCACGCAGGTCGAGCGGTGCACCGACTCGGGCTGCGGCCAGAACGTCGGCTACCTGACACCGGGCGACTACGTGGCCTACGCGGACGTCGACTTCGGCGCCACTCCCCCGACCTCGGTGACCACCCGCATCGCGTCCGGGTCGTCCGCGGGCGGCACGTTGCAGTACCGACTCGACAGCCCAACGGGCCCCCTGGTCGCATCGGTTTCCGCGGCGAGCACCGGCGGGTGGCAGACGTGGACGAGCCGGACCGCCGCGGCCAGTGGCGCCACCGGCGTGCACCGGCTGTACCTGGTGGCGACCGGCGGCACGGGTGGCGACCTGGCGAACGTGAACTGGTTCCAGTTCGCCCGCTAATCGTTCGCTGAACGGGGTTCCGGGCGGGAGCCCCGTTCAGCGAACCTCTCCGACAGCTCCCACAACTCCAGTGCGTGGGCGTCTGTCGCAACAGGACGCAACTTCTCCGCTGTCGGCGCACCCCGGCGACCCGGCCCGATCATGGTCGCCGGCGGTGCGTCTTCTCCGGTGGCGGCGTACAGCAACGGCAGCGCGCCTTCCTCCGCGGACCGCCCGGCGATCCGCGTCACGGCCGTCCCCAGCACCGCCTGCAACCGCGAACTGTTCTTGCCCTGCATGGGAGTCCTGGCCATGCCGGGATGCGCGAGGAAACTCCGCACCGGCGAACCCTCAGCTCCGAGCCGCCGCTGCAGTTCCAGTCCGAAAAGGACGTTCGCCAACTTCGAGTCGGCGTACGCACGGGTGTGGGAGTACCGCTTGCTCCTGTCGCCGAACTTCCCGTACCGGTACATGTACGACGACACCGTCACGACGCGCGGCTCGTCCCCCTTGGCCAGCAGCGGCAGCAACAACCCGGTGAGCACGAAGTGCCCGAGGTGGTTGGTCGCGAAGTGGCTCTCGTGCCCCTGCGGGCTCAACCTGAACGGCTGCCCCGCCACCCCAGCGTTGTTGACCAGCAGGTCCACCTCGTCGATGCCGGCGGCGAAGGCTCGCACGGAGTCGAGGTCCATGAGGTCCAGCCTGCGCACCTCGGCGTCGAGCCCGGCCCGCTCGGCCTTCACGGTGTCGCGGACCGCGATGATCACCCTCGCACCACGCCTGGCCAGCTCGGTCGCGACGACGAGGCCGAGCCCGCTGCCGCCGCCCGTGACCACGGCGGTCCGCCCGGTCTGGTCGGGGATCCGGTCATGAGTCCAGCTCAAGGCACGCCTCCACGGTGTCGTCAACCGGATAGTACATCCACTTTGACGGAAGGGGCCGAACCGCTGGTACCACTACCCCGCGTTCTTGGCGGACCGCCCAGCGGAACATCCGTCCACTTGCGAGCACCTCACCCCGCGGTCCCTGGCTAACGTCCGCTTGTGCCGCTCGCCAACCTCGAGATCGCCTCGCTCGACTCACTCGACAACCCGCGCACACGCGCCCGCGCAGCCGAACTGACCCGCGTCGGCGGCGTGGAGCTGCAGCCTGCCGAGACCTACGAGGCGAGCGACCCCAGCGGGTTCATCGTCGTGACGGCCAACAGGGCCAGGATGGTCGTCAACGTGCGGATCCGGTCGCACTGGATCGAGCACATCCGGCCGGAAGCGTTCACTGCGGCGCTCTACAACACTTATGTGACAGCGATCCAACGTGCGTTCACGGTCGAGCTCGCTCGTCCTCAGGCAGGCCCGCCAAGCCCGCTTGCCGCCACGTACGACGATCCCGCGGACATGTCGTTCGACGAGTGGACGGCCAAGGCCGAGGCGCGGCTCAACGCCGTGGACGACGTGCGCGACGCCGTCCGCCGCGCTCAGCCGACGGCTCCGCACCAGGCGATCACGGAGATCCGCAGCCCCCTCGGCTACCTCACCACGCGCCTGCGGGCCGGCGCCCCGATCGCGATCACCGCCGATCCGCACGTGCTGCGCAACCCGTCGGAAACCGTGCTGTCCCAGGAGATCCAGCAGATGTTCGTCCGGGCCGGCCTCGGGATCGCGACCGGGGAACGGCCGACTCCCGCACGACCGCGCGGCGGCGGTGACGAGACGGACGACGACTACTTCTCGGCGGTCAACGTGTTCGACGACAGGGACTGAGATGAGCACCGACAAGCGTGAGTTCAAGGTCGTCACCCGGATGCTGCGGGCCGAGGCCGTGACGTGGCGCCAGCGCGCGGACAAGACCGAACCCGTCGTGCGAGCGGTACAGGGCGCCGGGCTGACGGAGCACGCCTTCGCCGTGGCCGACTTCAGCGTGCTCGGGATCGTGAACGCCGAGTCGCAAGCCGAGGTGTACGAGGACTTCCGCGCCTTCATGGAACAACTCGTGCGGGGCGCGCACACCGAGTTCGGTCAGATCGACACGACGCTGCGCAAGATCGCGGACGAGTACGACAGGACCGAGGACACGACCAAGCTCGACCTCGACAAGTTCTACCACCGGTAGGAGTGCAGCCCCGCATGACCAGGTCCCAGGAACTCAACCGCAAACTGGACCGCGCCTTCGACGGCCTCGAGAAGAACCTCCGCGAGAGCGTCGAGAAGTTCAACGCCGCGGTCGACCACGTCACCGGCTGGGGGCCGTTGCTGGGCCCCGGCGCGGTTCTGTTCATGCACCACGAACTGCAGCGGATCAAGACCGCGCTGAAGAAGCTGGTGCAACTCGTCACCACCGCCCTGGAGCACTACACACCGGTCGTGTCGCTGCTGGTGCAGTCGTTCAACTGGGTCCACCACGTGCAGACCCCCATGCAGAACCTCGCGTACCTCAAGTCCGAGAGCCACCTCGCCTACGAGTGGGAGGGCAAGGCCTCCTCCGCCTACCAGGACAAAGCCTCCGCGCAGAACGACGCGATCGCGGTCGTCGCGGCCAAGGCGCTGGAGGCCAGCAACTGGCTGACGACCATCGCCCAGCGCAACGTCGACTACATGACCTCACTGGCCACGATGGCGGTCGACTTCTTGAACGCCCTCGTCAAGGCCTCGATCGAGGGAGTCGCGGTGTTCACGCTGCCGCTCGCCGTGAAGGACCTCGCGGACGCGATCGGTGACCTGACCGGAAAGCAGCTGACGGCGATGGTGCAGATCGGCAAGCGGATGGTGGACGCGTTCGCCGACACCCAGAAGCTCGCGAGCATCATGAGCGACATGAAGCTGCCGGGCGGACGGTGGCCGCAGGCGGTCAGCGGCTGAGCCGTCACGGAACCACGTAGGAGGCGATCGGCATCGACTCACCTGCGCACTTGCCCTCGGGGCAAACTCGGTAGTGGAGCGTCAGCTTGTCACCGGCCTGGCAACCGACCAGGCTGCTGGTCCACGTGACCGTGCCGTCGTCGGCAGGCTCAACCATCGCATGTTGCACCGGCCCGGACTCACCTTGCCGTTCGCGAACCGCCGACACCTCCAGCTGCGACCCGGCGGGAACGGCGTAGGCGCGCAGAGTCTGTTTGTGCACGCCGTCCACCTCGGTGTGTGCGATCGCGCCGCTCACCCGTGCCTGCTCAGACTTGCTACCGAGCGCCAACCTGGCCACCTCTTGGAACTGGGAGCACGTTGAATCTCTCGTGATGTCGCATTGCTCCACAACGAGCTTCTCCCATCCAGTTGCGGTCGCTGGAAATGTCACGGTCTCATCGATAGCTCCCGCCCCATCGGGCGTGAGCACAACACTGCCAATCTCGACTCTATGGTCGTCCACCCTGGTACCGACGAGCGTGAGCCGCAGCTTGTCATCGCCTCTCCGCGCCGCCTTCACCTTGAGCGTCACCTTCGGCGCATCACCGTTGTGAACCTCGATCCCGACCTGCGGCCGGACATCCGGCCCCTTCGACATCACCGCGATCTTCGTGACTCCGTACAAACCCATCGAGGTCGCCGCCACACCAAAGCACAGAATCGCTGCGATCAAAGGGATCTCCCATCCTTTGTCCGCGCATACCAACGCCAGTACAACACCACCCACAACGAGAGCAACAACAAGGTCCTGGATGGCTGCACGGGCATCCTTGACACCCAGGTCGGTCAATATCCACAACGTGAAGAAGCCCAACACGCCTATTGCGACCACAAGCCAAAACGCCTTCATCGGCCGGACCGTGTCTTCCTTGGTCTTCTCGGGCAAGAAGGCCGCAAGGATTCCACACAAGAGACCGAGACCGATCAAACAGAAGACGTACAAGCCCTGCGCAGGTTCCGCCTGAATAATGCGATCCAGGGTACCATCCTTGATCCCGAAGAAGGCCAGAATTGCCGTCAGGCCGGCGAATCCCGCCGCCACGAAGGTGGACGCCTTCGACAGGTCACTGCGCGGGGCCGGATCGGCAGCAGGAGGTGGGGAGAGTAGCTCCCGCAGCCAATTCGCTGCATTCGTGATCCATTGTGGAGCAGCCATGGTGAGGCCTCCTGTCGTGCGGCCAAGCAAGCCTGCAGCTCAGGTGTGACCTGGGAATCGCAGCGATATCCCGCGCGGTTACCGGCTACTCAGAACGTTGCCAATTCGTCATGCGCCGACGCACACGAACCCGTTAGGCCGATCGAGTGACTGCTGGGCCTCGGCCAACGCCTCGGCAGGCGACAGGCCGCCCCGCAACCGCCGATGCAGAGCGATCATCAGCTCCTTGGTCTCCGCGTCCGGCACCGGCACAACGGAGGCGATCAACTGGGACACGCCACGTTCGAGAAACGTCGCGGCGAGCCCCAGGAGTTCGTTACCAGACACCACAACCGACCGCCCCACATCGCACGCGGCCATGATCACGGTCTCCGGCACCTGTTCGAGCCGCTGCACGTCGTAAACGACCAACGGACCGTCGTGCAAAGCCAGCGCGGAGAACAACGGGTTGTCCGGGTTGAGCTTGCCGTGCGCGGCGAGATGAACGGTGCTCGCCGTGGCCAACGCCTTCAGCACGTCGTCGACCGTCGCGTCCGGCGGACTGGTGATGTCGTGGATCTCCGCCACGGCCTGGGCCTCCTCAAGAGCACCAGGAAGCCCGGGACCGCTCAACGCCGCGAACGTCCGAGGTCGAGAAACCCGAGTCGCGGCGGCGTGCCACAAAGTCGCGGAAGGTGAGACGACGACCGGTTTTCCGGCGCACGAAGGCAAAACAGACCACGGCACGTCGTGCAGCACGCCCGTCGGCACGACGACCAGCGGGCGATCACAGTCAGGCAGCAGCAGAGCGTCCAGCTGAGCAGCCGTCGAACGCAGGAACGCGAGGACGTCCGGGCGCGGACGACGAGCCAGGTGGCGCAGAGCGAACGGCACGCGTTCCAGCAATGCAGCGACAGAACGCACCGAGCCAACGGTCCGCAGCGACAGACGGCCGTCGGCAACCGAGAGCGCGAGCAACGACCCGTCGACCTCGATGAACTCGACCAGCATCCGGTCGCCGAGATCCAACGACGAAGGCCGGACGGGTGAGGCCGGATCGCCGGCCACACCGCGGAGCTGACGGCTGCGGTTCTTGATCTGCCGTTCCAGGTCCACCAGGCGGTGTTCGAGGCGCGCGACAGCCGCACCGGAGGCGCCGGAGAGCTCCAGTGCGGTGGAACGCAGCTGCGGCAACAAAGCGGCGAGCTCCGGATCGTCCGGCGGGCGCACGGGACGGTGCAGCAGGCAACGCCCACGCTCGGCCCACTCGAAGACGTCCGCCGGCCGACCCGAATCCAAAGCGATGCGCAGGCCCAGGGAGGCGAGGTCGGCGCGATGGGTGGCGGCGTGAGCGCGGAGGTCGCTGGCGACGAAAGAAGCGTGGTTCTCGTCGAGAATCCGCAGACCGCGGCGAACAGCGGCAAGAGCGGAACCCGAGCCCGTGTGAGAACGCAGCAGGGCCTCGGCGTACCAGCCACGAGCCCGCAACGAGGCCGGGCCGCGTGACCGAGCGCGGCTGGCCAGCTCCAGGAAGGCGACAGCACGCGCGGGCTGTCTTCGGCGCTGAGCCACGGCGGCCAGGTCCAGATGGGCTTGAACCGCGGCGGGACGGCCGTGCAGCAGAGTCACCATGAGATCCAGATCGGCATCCCGGACCCGGCACGGCGCCCCGGAGCTCAACGCGGCACGCACCACCACAGCGCGGGCCTGAGCGGCGTGGTGATCACGTCCCTGCCGCACGAACTGGCGCAAGGCGGCACGGGCGTGCGAAGCGGCAGCGGTCCAGTCGGCGGCGAGCAAGGACGCGTCGGCCAGCATGAGCCGGGCCTGCGGAACCGCCAGCGAGCGCTTCTCGCGGCGGTACGCCGCGAGAGCCTGTGAGGCGTGGTCGAGGGCTTCACCGACCAACCCGACCGACAACAGCAGCGAAGCGCGGTCCTCCAGCACCGGGGCGAGCTGGCCGCCGTTGCGGGAGATGATCTCCTCGGCGCGGTCCAGGTGAGCCAGGGCGGCCGGCACGTCGCCGCGCTGGCTCTCCGCGAAGCCGAGGTTCTCGGCGATGATCCCGACCACCAGGTCACGGCCCTGCGCGCGGGCGATGCCGTCAGCCTCCTGCAGGTCGCGGACGGCTGCGGCGAAGTTGTGCCGTTCGGCCTGCAGGATGCCGCGGTTCATGAGCACTCGCTGCAGCGACAACCGGTCGGTGCCGCGGCGCAGCGAGCGCTCGGCGGACTGGTAGTCCTGGAAGGCCTCGTCGAGCCGGCCCAGGTGGTAGAGGATCACCGCTCGCTGGGCCCGAGCGCGTGCGCCGAGCACCGGAATCGCCCGGTCCACCTCGCGCAGGGCCGAAGCCGCACGGCCACGTTGCACCAAGGCGTACGCGAGCTTCATCCGGCTTTCGGCCGCCGCGGCGCCGGACCCCAGCCGGACCGCGCGCCGCAGGTGCGTGACGGCCTCGTCGATCTGGCCGCATTGGGCCAGTGCGTGCCCCCAGGCCTGCTCCGCGAGTGCGGCTGCTTCACCGCGAGCCTCCCGCGCCACGGCAGCGGCCGCAGGGATCGCGCGGGCCGGGTCGACGTCGGCCAGGCGCATCGCTTCGCGCGCCGCGTGTAACGCGGCCCCCTCCAACATGATGACCAATGTGCACGGCGACAACCATCTGCGCCAGGTATCACCGGCGGGGGCGCGGGCATCGGTTCAGCGGAATCTCACGCAGGAGAGGCTGACATGACCACAGACGAGGGCTTGTGCCCCACAACGTCCGAACCCGGCGAGCTGGTGGTGGACACGACCCAGCTCGACATGGTGAAGCAGGGGCTGGCGGAGCTCAACATCGGGATCACGAAGACCGACCCCGTCCCCGCGTTCGACCTCGCCCTGCTCACGCTCGAGCACCGCGAGCTCGGCGCGTTCGGGAGCCCGGTCGCCGACGTCGGCCCAGTGCTCGGTGAGCTGCGGGCCCGGTTCGCCGGGCGGTGCGGTGGCTGGACGCCCTTCCTGGGCAAGAACCGGAAGATGACCAGCCAGTTCGGCGCCTACCCGCAGACCCAGAGCATGAGCTTCTGGGACCCCGACCACGTCGAGCAGACCGAGTCGATCTTCCAGGGCGACGCCGGCGCCGGCGTGCGGATCGGCCTGCTCGACACCAAGATCTACGACCACGAGCACCTCAAGAGCGTCGACCTCCGCACGCCCGATCACGAACGATTCACCAAGCCCGCCAACAAGCTGCAGTTCAACTTCGAGGAGGGCCACGGCGTGTTCGCCGCCGGGCTGATCCTCCGGCAGGCACCCAGGGCCACCCTCGTCGCACGACACGCGCTCGACTCCGACGGCAAGGCCTCCGCCTGGGATTTCGTGAAGAAGCTCGCCGAGTTCCTCGAAGACTCCGAGCGGGTCAGCCTGATCGTGCTCGCGAGCGGATGCCGCACCTACGACGGCCAGCCGCCGCTGGTCCTGCGCAGGGCGATCGAGCGGCTCAGCCCGCACATCATGATCGTCGCGGCCGCCGGCAACCACGGCGCCGTGCCCGGCATGGCGCCGGAAAGCCAGATCACCAGGAGGTCGGCGACCTGGCCCGCCGCACTACCCGGCGTCGTCGCGGTCAGCGTGAACGAAGCCGAGTACAGCCCGGACCTGCCGTGGGTCACCACCACCATCGCCGAGTCCGAACCCGAGGCGTTCCTCAGCACGTACCTCAAGGCCGAGAAGGTCGCGATGAAGATGCCCTCCCGCACGATCGACTTCCCCGCGGGCTACGCCCGGTGGAGGGGCACGTCGTGTGCCGCCGCGTACCTCGGCGGCAAGATCGCGGCCGGGATGGCCACCGGCCGGACCGCCGCGCAGGCGCTGAAAGACTTGCAACAGGCGGGCACCGCGCAGGTGTTCTCGTGGCAGCTGGGCAAGTCCTGACGCCGCTGCCACTGCGGGACTGGAGGCACGGTGTCGGGGCCGCGCCTCCAGGCCCACACCGCGAGCACCAAGCCGTACAGACTGACCAGGCCTAACATGGAGGCATGGGTACCACCGCCCTGGAGCTGACCGACGAGGAGCTCGTCCTCCTCCGGCACGCCGTGCGCCACTACCTCTCGGATTTCGGTCACGAGGAGGCCGACATCCTGCGGAAGGCCCGCGCGCTGCTCAACAAGCTCCCGGAACCGGTTCGCAAATAGGCCGGTCCACCTGGCTCGCCGGGCTCCCCCGGCGAGCGATGAAGCACGCACCAGACCAGGAACGCCAGCGCGAGCCACGTGTAGGTGTTGCCGATCAGGTGCTGCCACCACGTCCACGCGAGCTCCTTGTCCTTGTCGGTGGGCATCAACCACTGCGGGCCGACCAAGAACACCACCGCGACCGCGATCCGCACCCGGCCTCGCAGCACCACCAGCGCGAGTGCGATCCACGCCCAGTGGTGCGACCAGGACACCGGTGAGATCAGCAACCCCGCCGCCGCGACCGCCAGCACCGCGGTGAGGTCGTCCCGCAGCCTCGGCAACGCGAAGACGGTCATGGCCAGCACGATCAGGCAGAGCACCATCCACACGGACTCCGGCGCGCCCAGCCGGAACAGCAGTCCGCGCAACGACTGGTTGGCGGTGTAGGCGAGACCGCCGACGCGTTCCGGATCGAACATCGCGTGGAACCAGAACTGCTTCGACTGGCTCGGCGCCAGCGCCCAGCCGACCGCACCGGCACCGGCGAAGGTGCCGACGGCGGTCAACGCGGGCCTCCATCGCTTACGCGCCAGGAAGAACAGCACGAAGATCGCCGGCGTCAGCTTGATCGCGGCGGCGAGGCCGACGAGCATTCCGCGCGGCCACGGCGTGCGCGGCAGCAGGCAGTCCGCCGCCACGAGACCGATCAGGATCATGTTGATCTGGCCGAGGTTGAGGCCGGCGCGCAGTGGTTCGAGGACCAGGCACAGCGCGGCCAGGCCGAAACCCGCCCACGGCACAGTGCTTCCACGTGCCGCCAGGTGACACGCGGCTGTGAACAGCGCGATGCCGGCTGCGGTGAACAGCACGGCGACCAACGGCAACGGCAGTGGCGAGAGGCCGCTGAACAACATCGCCGCGAACGGCGGGTAGGTGAACTTCAACCCGATGGGGGCGTGGAAGTCCGCGCCGTAAAGGTCCACACCGGACCGCCACGCCTCGCCACCCGCGAGGTAGACCCGCAGGTCCAGGACGCCGGGGTGGAAGCCGCGCACGCACACCCAGATCAGCACCCCGGCCGTGACCACGACCCAGACGCGCCGAAGATCGAACCGCGTCACGAGGGCGTTCATCGCACCACCGCCGTGCGTCGTTCAACGGCCAGCACACCCGCCGCGAGCGGCCACCCCACCTGATCCAGCACCGATCGCCCTTTCGTCCACCAGTCCGATGTGGACGATACTGCTGGTGAACGGGGTACTTCCGGATCAGCCCGAGGGTCGGAAGATCATGGCCGTTCAGCCGCCGACCGGAACCGGGTCAGCCGTTCGGCCGAGGTCAACCGGCCACCACGTGGGCACGGAACGCCCACGCGACGATCTCGACGCGGTTGCGCGCACCGATCTTGGCCTGCACGGAAGCCAGATACGCCTTCACGGACGACACCGAGACCTCCAACGCCCCCGCGATCTCACCGTTGCTGAGCCCCTGCGAGACCTGTCGCACGACGTCCAGCTCCCGCGGGGTCAGCATCTCGGCGTCACCGTTCGCGACCGGCGGCACCGAACGCCGCAACACGCGCAAAACCACCTGCGGCGACACCAGAACGTCACCCCGTGCGGCCGACCGCACCGCCTCGGCCAGCAGACCAGGACTCGCGTCCTTGGTGAGGAACCCGCACGCGCCAAGGTCCAGCGCGTTGTTCAACACCTCGTCGCTGTCGAACGTCGTCACCACGACAACGCGCGTGTGCGGCGCGAGTTGCCGGGTGACCTCCAAGCCGTCCAACCCCGGCATCCGAACGTCGACCAGGCACACGTCCGGCACGAGTTCGCGCGCCCGCTGGACCGCGGTGAGCCCGTCCGCCACGTCGGCAACCACGGAGATGTCCGGCTGTGCCTCAAGAATCAACCGGAACCCGGCCCGGACCATGTCCTGGTCCTCCGCGACGAGCACGGTGATCACACCCGCACCTCCAGCGGCAGCCCGGCCGTGACCAGCCAGCCCTCCCCCGTGGCGCCCGCGAAGAACCGCCCGCCCAGCTCACTCACCCGCTCCCGCATGCCCACCGGCCCGAACCCACCGGAGTGCGCGGGCCGGATGCTCGTGCGCACCGGCGACCCGGACTTCTCGGCCAGCGCGTGCAGGTCGGCGGTGAGATCGCTCGTCGCGGCCGCCAACGCCGCCCGCGACCTGTCCTGCGTCCGCAGCATCGACCCCGCGCCCTCAGCGGCCCACGCCAACGGGTGCTGGAGAACCGTCGGCGCGGCGACACCGAAACCGCCGCCCAGTCCGAACGCCCGCTGAAACCCGCTCTGCAGGCCGGTGATCAGGACTACGACCAGGCACGCCACCGCCACGAGCATCAAACCGACCTGCGACCACCTGCGATGTTCCCGCACAGCGGGGCATCGTACGAACCCGGCCAGCTGGGCGGCTTCCGCCTTCCGGCCGAGCCGGACGGCCATCCGGTCACCCCGCGGACCCGAT
The DNA here is from genome assembly GCF_047445655.1 of Lentzea alba. GTDB lineage: Bacteria > Actinomycetota > Actinomycetes > Mycobacteriales > Pseudonocardiaceae > Lentzea > Lentzea alba_A. Next base: position 115,807 of record NZ_JAJAEG010000004.1, on the reverse strand, counting down.
CGCCTCGTCGAGGATGCTCAGCCCGAGCGCCAGTTCCTCCTCGGACGCCGTCAAAGGCGGTGCGATCCGGAACACCCCGCCCATGCCCGGGATCTGCACGATGTTCATGTGCAGCCCGAGGTCCAGGCACTTCTGGGTGATCGGGGCGCTCAGCGACTCGTCGGCGATCTCCAGCCCGACCAGCAGCCCACGCCCGCGCACGTCGGACACCAGTGAGTGCCGAGCCGCGATGTCGTCCAACCCGTTGCGCAGGAACGCTCCGAGCTTTGAGGCACGCTCGTCCAGCCGTTCCTCGACCAGCACGTCCAGCACGGTGTTGCCGACCGCAGCCACCAGCGGGTCCGACACGTGCGTCGTGAAGAACAGGTAGTTGCGAGAGAAGGCCTCTTCCTCGATCTCGGCCGAGGTGATCACCGCGGCCAAAGGCAACCCGGCGCCCAGGGTCTTGGACAACGTCAGGATGTCCGGCACCACGCCGTCGCGCTCGAACGCGTACCAGGTTCCCGTGCGGCACAACCCGGTCTGAGCCTCGTCCAGGATCAGCAACATCCCGCGCTCACGGCACTTCTGTTGCAACGCGGCGAAGTAGCCCAGCGGCGGTTCCAGGATGCCGCCCGAGCTCAGGATCGGCTCCACGATGCACGCGGCCAAGGACCCCACGGACTGCGCGTCGATCAGGTCGAACGCCAGGTCCAGCTGCGCCTGCCAGTCATCGGACGGTGCTGGGATCGCGAAGTTGCCCGGTGTCGCCGGCCCGTACCCCTTGCGGCCGGCGCTGTAGGTGGCGGCTGCGGCGGCCGCGGTCATGCCGTGCCACGAGCGGGCGAACGCCACCACCTCGTGCTTGCTGGTCACGAGCTTGGCCATGCGCAGCGCGGCCTCGTTCGACTCGGCGCCGGTGGTCAGCAGCTGCACCTTCGACAACGACGGTGGCAACGTCTCGGCGAGCCTGCGCGCCAGGTCCACGACCGGACGGCTGAGCATGCCGCTGAACAGGTGGTCCAGGTTCGCGATCTGCCGCTGCACGGTCGAGACGATCCGCGGGTGCGAGTGGCCGAGGATCGCGCTCATCTGCCCGGACGTGAAGTCCAGGATCCGGCGGCCGTCCTCGGTGAACAGGAAGCTGCCCGCCGCGCTGTCGATGATCTCCCGCGTGAACGTGCCGCCGTAGCGGACGAGGTGGCGGTCGACGTCCTCCCAGAAGGTCTCCATGCCCTGAAACGCTACGAGCGGGTGAGCGTCGGGTCCATCTCACAATTCCACGTTCGCTGTTCGGAAATACTGAACAGCATGACGCTGAACCCGTGGCGCCTGCGCCTGCTCAGCCAGCTCGACGCGCTGGGCACGGTCCGGGCGGTGGCACAGGCCGCGAACCTGAGTGCTTCGAGCGTGTCGCAGCAGCTCGCGGTGCTCGAAGCCGAGACGCGCACGCAGCTGCTCGAACGCACCGGGCGGCGGGTGCGGCTGACGTCAGCCGGGCTGATCCTGGCGCGGCGGGCGCGGTCGATCCTCGACCAGATGGAGGCGGTGGAGGCCGAGCTGCGCGGCCTCAGCCAGGAGCCGTCCGGACGGGTCCGGCTCGGCGCGTTCCAGAGCGCGATCCACATGCTGGCCGTGCCCGCGCTGCAGCAGCTCGACCACCCCCACCTGCACGTGGAACTGGTCGAGCTGGAACCCCACGCGAGCATGCCCGCGCTGCTGGCGGGCGAGGTCGACGTGATCATCACGACCACGGACTTCGTCGGGCTCCCGGTGCCGTCCGACATCGACGTCGTGCCGCTCGGGCAGGACCCGATCGTGCTGCTCACTCCACCCGGACAGCCCAAGACCGACCTCGCGGCGTGCAAGGACGAGCCCTGGGCGTTCGACATCCCCGGCTCGTACATGGCGAACCTGGCCACGCGGCTGTGCCGGCAAGCGGGCTTCGAGCCGCGGGTGATCGGCCGGTTCAGCAACTACATGCTCACGCTCAAGCACGTCGAGGCCGGGCTGGCGGTCGCGATCCTGCCGGCGATGGCCGTCGACCCCCGGTTCGACGTACTCACAAAAGAGCTGCCGGAGACCCGCCGGATCACCGCTGCGGTGCGCCGGGACTCGCGCGCCGCGATCACCGTGGTGCTTGATGCCCTGCATACTCGGTCGCAGTCGGACGAGAGGTGATCACTTGAGCAAGCGCGTGACGATCAACGACGTCGCAGAGGCCGCCGGGGTCTCACGGCAGACGGTGTCACGTGCGCTCAACGACAAGGGCGAGATCGACGGCAGCACCAAGCAGCGCGTCCTGGACGCCGCGCGCGACCTCGGCTATCGGCCGAGCCGGTTCGCCCGCGGGCTGGTGCGCCAGGACAGCACCACGATCGGGCTCGTCATCCCCGACCTGCTCAACCCGTTCTTCACCGAGGTCGCCGCCGGAGCGCTGGAGGCCGCGCGCGCCCGCGGCTGGCACGTGATCGTTTACGACACCGCCGACAGCATCGACGAGGAGCGCGGCACGCTGGAGGTCGTGGTGGCCCAGGTGGACGCCGTGGTCGGGTACTTCAGCCTGGACGAGGCCGAGCTCGACGGTCACCTCAAAGGCATCCCGGCCGTGCTGATCGGGCGCGAGCACAGCACGCCGCGGTTCAGCTCGATCCGCGTCGAGGGCGCGACGGGTGTGCGCGAGGCCGTCGACCACCTCGTCACCCGAGGTCACCGGCAGATCGGCATGCTCGACCACGCGGGCCGTGCCGAACCGAGCATCCGCCGCACGTGGTTCGCCGACGCGATGACCGCGCACGGGCTGAACGCCGAGGCCGTCGGAAACGCCGTGCAGTCGGTCGACGGTGGCGCCGAAGCGTTGACGAACCTGTTGAGCGGCCATCCGGACCTGACCGCCGTGTTCACGTTCAACGACATCATCGCGATCGGCGCACTCCGGGCCGCGCGGCAGCTCGGCAGGGCCGTGCCCGCCGACCTCGCCGTGATCGGATTCGACGGACTCCAGCTCGGCACGGTGGTCCACCCCGCGCTGACCAGCGTCGCGCTCGACACGGCGCGGGTGGGTGCGCTCGCGATCGAACAGGCGGGCCGGCTGCTGGCCGGCGACACCCTGCCGGGAGAAGAACTGCAGGTCAACGCTGTTCTTCTAGTGCGCGAATCAGCCTGACCCTTGACACTTCCGATCCTTCTGCGCATGCTTCGCGGCAATCCGTGAACGTTCACGGGAGCGTTCACGGGCTCCTGGAGGGTCCCCGATGACGTTGACTCGACGCAGGTTTCTCGGCGGGCTGGCGGCCACGCTCGGCGCCACCGCGCTGGGGGCGTGCACCAGTCCCACCACGGCCAATCCCGGCCGCCTCACGCTCTGGTACTCCACGAACGGCGTGTCCGAGAAGGTGCTCGCCGAGGCCGTGCAGCGCTTCCCCGCGCAGAAGCTGACGCCGTCCAAGATCAGCGGCGAGCTGAACCAGCGGCTGCTCGCGGCCCTGTCCGGCGAGGCCTACCTGCCGGACATCACGATGCTCGGCGACGGCATCTCGACGTACTTCAGCGCCACCGACCGCTTCGCCGACCTCAACGCGCTGGGCGCCGCGCAGGACGAGCCGAAGTACCTGCCGTGGAAGTGGCAGGCGGGCCGCAGCCCGGACGGGTTCCAGCTCGGCTTCCCGATCGACATCGGGCCGGCCGCGCTGTACTACCGGCACGACCTGTTCGGTGAGGCCGGTCTGCCCACCGAGCCCGACGCGGTGTCCTCCGCACTGTCCACCTGGGACGACTACTTCGAGTTCGCCCAGCGGGTCAAGGAGAAGCTGCCCGGCCGGTACCTGATCACCGACACGAAGATGGTGTTCACGTACTCGCTCGCGCAGGAGAAGCAGAAGTACCTCGACCGGCAGAACCGCTACCTCGCGGACCAGTCGCAGGTGCGGCGCGCGTGGGACCGCGCGGTCAAGGCGTTCCAGCTGGGCCTCACCGCGGGGTACGCGGGTTCGGCCACCGGTGAGGGCATCGACCGGCTCGCGGCCTGGAACACCGGCAAGGAGATCGCGTTCGTCAACGCCTCCTGGATCACCGGCAACATCAAGCAGTCAGCGGCCGCCACGTCCGGGAGGTGGCGCGTGTGCCGGCCGCCGGGCGGTCCCGGCAACCAGGGCGGCTCGTTCCTCGCGATCACGAAGTACTGCCCCGATCCGCAGGGTGCGTACGACATCGTGAAGTGGGTGCTGTCACCGGAGAACCTGGCTGCCTCCTATGTGGAGCTCGGCCTGTTCCCGTCCAGCCCGGCCGCTTTCTCCGACCCGCGGGTGCTCGCGCCCGAGGAGTTCTTCGGCGGCCAGGTGACGATGGAGGTGTTCGGCAAGATCGCCGAGGAGGTCCAGCCCGTCTACTTCTCGCCGTACGACATCTCGATCAGCGACACCTACACCGACGAGCTCACGAACGTCGAGAGCGCGGGCAAGGACCCGGACCGCGCCTGGGAAGACGCCCAGACGGCCGTCGAGCGGCTGCTGCGCCGGCAGGGGGTGCTGTCATGAATCGCAGGTGGCGGTTCTTGCCGCAGTACCTGGCGATCGCGCCGTTCTTCGTGCTGTTCGCCGTGTTCGGGGTCTACCCGGTGGTCTACTCGCTGTGGCTGTCGCTGCAGCGGTGGAACGGCGTCAGCCCGATGAAGTTCGTGGGGCTGGAGAACTTCCGGTTCCTGCTCACCGACACCGCGTTCTGGGACGCGATCGGCAACACCCTGATCATCTGGGTGATGTCGACGATCCCGATGCTGATCCTGTCGATGCTCGTCGCGCTGGGCCTGAACTCCTCGGTGCGCCACAAGGGCGTGCTGCGGGTGGCGTACTTCCTGCCGAACGTCACGTCGATCGTGGCGATGTCTTTGGTGTTCGGGTCGTTCTTCTCCGCCGACTTCGGTGTTTTCAACTGGTTCCTGGGGATCGTCGGCGTCGATCCGGTGCAGTGGCTGAGCGATCCGTGGGCGATCAGGGTCGCGATCTCGTTGATGATCATCTGGCGCTGGACCGGCTACAACGCGATCATCCTGCTGGCCGGGCTGCAGGCGTTGCCGTCCGACGTCTTCGAGGCCGCGAAGCTCGACGGCGCCGGGCCGGTGCAGACGTTCTTCCGGGTCACGCTTCCGTTGCTGCGCCCGGTGTTGCTGTTCTCGGTCGTGATGTCCGCGATCGGCGGCCTGCAGATCTTCACCGAGTCGCAGATCCTGCTCGGCAACCGCGGCGGCCCCGAGGGCGCGGGCATGACGATGGTCCTCTACTTCTACAACACCGCCTTCGCCGACAACGACTTCGGTTACGGCGCCGCGATCGCGTGGGGCATCTTCGTCGTGGTCGTCCTCTTCTCGATCCTCAACTGGCGGCTCGTGCAACGCCCGCCCAAATTGAGGTCACAGCTGAACGGAGCGAGCAGGTGAGCCGCGCATTCACGTACCTCGCGCTGGTCGTCGGCGCGCTGATCACGTTGTTCCCGTACTACCAGCTCGCGGTGATGGCCTCGAACACCACCGGGACCATCTACTCGTCGCCGCCGAGCTTCTGGTTCGGCGGGCACCTCTTCGAGAACATCGGCGAGGTGTTCGCGAAGGTCGACTTCTTCGGTTCGGTGCTGAACACGCTGATCGTGGCGATCGCGACGACGTTGCTGGTGCTGTTCTTCGACTCGCTGGCCGCCTTCACGTTCGCCAAGTACGACTTCCCCGGCAGCAACGTGCTGTTCGGGATCCTGCTGGCGACGTTCGTGGTGCCGACGCAGCTCGCGGCGATCCCGCAGTTCAACCTGATGGCGGCGTTCGGGTGGGTCGGCGACCTGAAGGCCTTGATCATCCCGGCGGCGGCCAACGCGTTCGGCATCTTCTGGATGCGCCAGTACGCCCGCGGCGCGATTCCAGACGAGCTGCTGGAGGCCGCGCGGGTCGACGGCGCGGGCTTCTTCCGCACCTACCTGTCTGTCGGGCTGCCGGTGCTGCGACCTGCTTTGGCGTTCCTCGGGATCTTCACGTTCGTCAACACGTGGAACGACTACCTGTGGCCGCTGGTGGTGTTGATCGACTCGAACAACGTGACGCTGCAGGTCGCGTTGTCGCAGCTCAACGGCCTCTACATGCGTGACTACGCCGTCGTGATGGCCGGGACGCTGGTGGCGATCGTGCCGCTGGTGATCGTGTTCCTGTTCGGCGCACGCCACTTCATCCGCAACATCGCTGCTGGCGCTCTGAAAGGCTGAAGTTTTGTCGTACATCGAGGACATGGGTCCGGGCACCGGGGTCCTGCCGCCGCGCGCCTTCTTCACCTCCGACGCGGCTTCCCTGTCGCTCAACGGGACCTGGGACTTCCGGCTGTCACCGTCGGCCGCCGCGGCTCCCGTCGACTTCGGCGGCGACGACTGGGACACGATCACCGTGCCGGGTCACTGGCAGTTGCAGGGCCACGGTTCGCCCGCGTACACCAACGTGCGCTACCCGTTCCCGGTCGAACCGCCGTTCGTGCCGTCCGAGAACCCGACCGGTGACCACCGGCTGGTGTTCGACCTGCCGGCGTCCTGGCCCGACGAACCGGCGGTGCTGCGGTTCGACGGCATCGACTCGTGCGGACTGGTGTGGCTCAACGGGGTCGAGCTCGGCGTGACGCGCGGCAGCCGGCTCCCGTCCGAGTTCGAGGTCGGGCACCTGTTGCAGCCCAAGGGGAACGTGCTCGTCGTGCGAGTGCACCAGTGGTCGTCCGGCAGCTACCTGGAAGACCAGGACATGTGGTGGCTGTCCGGGATCTTCCGCTCGGTGACGCTGCTGTCGCGGCCGCGCGGTGGCGTTGCGGACTTTGAGGTGCACGCCTCGTACGACCACGTGACCGGGCTCGGCACGTTGTCGGTCGACGGCGGTCTTGTCACCGTGCCTGAACTGGGTGTGGTGGACTTGCCGGAGGGCCAGTCCGTGTCCGTCGCGGTCGAACCGTGGAGCGCGGAGAGCCCGCGGCTGTACGACGGCGTCGTCCACACGGCCGTCGAACACGTGCCGGTGCGGATCGGCTTCCGGACCGTCGAGATCACTGACGGCGTTTTGCTGGTCAACGGCGCGCGGATCGTGTTCCGCGGCGTGAACCGGCACGAGCACCACCCCCGGTTCGGCCGCGCGGTGCCCAGCGAGTTCGCCGTCGCCGACATCCTGTTGATGAAGCAGCACAACGTCAACGCCGTGCGCACCAGCCACTACCCGCCGGACCCGCGTTTCCTGGCGCTGTGCGACGAGTACGGCCTGTGGGTCATCGACGAGTGCGACCTGGAGACCCACGGCTTCGGTGAGCTCGACTGGGCCGGCAACCCGAGCGACGACCCGCGCTGGGCCGAGTCCTGTGTGGACCGGATGCGCCGGATGGTGGAGCGCGACAAGAACCACCCGTCTGTTCTGCTGTGGTCGCTGGGCAACGAGTCCCACACCGGCCGCAACCTCGCGGCGATGGCTTCGTGGGCCCGCGACCGCGACCCGTCGCGCCCGGTGCACTACGAAGGCGACTTCGACTGCGAGTACGTCGACGTCTACAGCCGCATGTACGCCTCGCACGAGGAAGTCGACGAGATCGGCCGCACGCGTGCGGACATGCCGTTCGTGCTGTGCGAGTTCGCGCACGCGATGGGCAACGGACCGGGCGGGATGCTCGAGTACCGCGAGCTGTTCGAGCGGTACCGGCACGTGCAGGGCGGGTTCATCTGGGAGTGGATCGACCACGGGCTCGAACGGGACGGGCACTACGCGTACGGCGGCGACTTCGGCGAGTCGATCCACGACGGCAACTTCGTGATCGACGGGCTGGTGTTCCCGGACCGCACGCCATCGCCGGGGCTGCTGGAGTTCGCGAAGGTCTTCGAGCCGGTGCGGATCACGGGGACTTCGGCGGGTGTCCGGATCGCCAGCTTCTACGACCACATCTCGCTCGACCACCTGAAGTTCGAGTGGGTGTACGAGGTCGACGGGGTGGAGGTCGCCGAGGGGTCGCTTGAGGTGCCGCCGGTGGCTGCCGGGCAGCACGTCGACATCGCGCTGCCCGACCTGGACGTCACCACCGGCCAACCCGACACCACCGATCTACCCACGCCCTCCGCCCCCACCGCCCCACTTGCCACCGGCGAAGGCTGGCTGACCGTCCGAGCCACCCTCGCCGCGCCCACCACCTGGGCCGAGGCAGGCCACACCGTCGCCTGGGGCCAGATCTCCATCACCGAGGCCGCGCCCACCAACCCGATCAGCGCCGTCGAGCTCGTCGGCGTCGGCGACGTCCTGTGGCTCGGCCCCGGCGAGTTCGACCCGGCGACCGGACTCCTGACCCGCCTCGGCGACCACCCCGTCGAGGGCCCGCGCCTCGACCTGTGGCGCGCCCCCACCGACAACGACCGCGGCTCCGACAACCCGGAGGAACGAGCCTGGCGCGAGGCTGGGCTGCACCGCCTGCAGCACCGCGTCATCGAGGTCGGCGCCCAGGAGAACGAGCTGGTCGTGCGCACCCGCGTGGCGCCCCCGAGCTGGGGGTTCGGCATGTTCGCCGACTACACCTGGACCGCCGACGGCGACCGCCTGCGCCTCCAGCTCGACGTCACCCCCGACGGCGACTGGCCGTGCACGCTCCCCCGGCTCGGCCTCAGGCTCGCCCTTCCCGGCGAGCTGAGCAGCGTCGAGTGGTTCGGCGCCGGCCCGGGCGAGGCCTACGCGGACAGCCGCCAGTCAGCACGGATCGGCCGCTTCGAGTCCACTGTGGACGCCCTGCAGACCCCGTACGTCTTCCCGCAGGAGAACGGCAACCGGGCGAACGTCCGCTGGCTGCGGATCGGCGACATCGGTGTCGTGGGCGAGCCGGTGTTCGACTTCACCGCCCGCCGCTGGACCAGCGAGGACCTCGACGCGGCGCAGCACACCACCGACCTGAAGCCGCGTGACCGCGTCTACCTGAACCTCGACCTGGCCCAGCACGGCCTGGGCACGGCGTCGTGCGGGCCGGGCGTGCTGCCGCAGTACCGGCTGCACGCGCAGAAGGCGAGCTTCGCGGTCAACTTCTGTCCCAGCATGCGGACATAGTTGAGACGTCACCTACGCTCGGAAGGAGGATGACCGAGGAGGGGCCGGAAATGCCGCGGAAGTCAGAGCCGTTGCGGAAGCTGGGTTTTCTCACCATCGGGCTGTTCGACGAGCACGATCCGGGCGCCGGCCATCGGACCACGCTCGACATCATCGAGCGTGGTGAGGAGCTCGGGTTCGACAGCGCGTGGGTGCGGCATCGGCACCTGCAGTTCGGCATCTCCTCGCCGATCGCGATCCTGGCCGCCGCCAGCCAGCGGACCAGCCGGATCAGCCTCGGCACCGCGGTCATCCCGCTGGGCTGGGAGAACCCGCTGCGGCTGGCGGAGCGACGTGCTGTCCGGCGGGCGGCTCAACCCCGGCGTCAGCGTCGGGCAGCCGATGCACTACGACGACGTCAAGCACGCGCTGTACCCGGACACCGCGGACGTCGAGGACTTCAGCTACCAGCGGCTCGAACGGCTGCTGGGCTTCGTCAAGGGCGAGAAGGTCACGGACTTCAGCGGCACCGAGGGCATCGAGGTGTTCTCGGACCGCGTCCAGCCTCACTCAGCAGGCCTGAGCGAACGCATGTGGTACGGCGGCGGGAGCCTGCGGTCGGCGCGGTGGGCAGGTGAGCACGGCCTGAACCTGTTGTGCAGCAACGTGGTCCAGGCCGAGCAGTCCGAGGACTTCGCGGAGATCCAGCTGTCGCACATCCGCACGTTCCGCGAGCACGGCGGCGGCCGGGTCTCGCAGGGGCTGGTGGTCATCCCGACCGACTCGGCCACCCCGGAACAGCGCGCGAAGTACCAGGCCTACGTCGACCACCGCACCGCCCGCACCGCCGCACCGGTCGGGCCGCGCCGGTTCATGTTCGCCCGCGACCTGATCGGCACGTCCGCCGAGATCGCCGAGCAGCTGTACGCGCACGCGGCGTTCCAGGAGGTCGACGAGGTCGCGTTCGCGCTGCCGTTCAGCTTCGCGCACGAGGACTACGTGCAGATCCTCGCCGACATCGCCACGAAGCTGGGCCCGGAACTCGGCTGGAGCCCTGCCTAGAGGACCCACCAGTTGTCCATGCGCGCCACCGCCGAGTCGGGACGACCCGCGTGGAAGAGGAAGGCCGCGATGCCCGCCGCGCCCTGCATCCACCCGATGCCGGGAGGCAACAGCGGGTCCTCGTTCTGGTGCTCGATGAACCGCCAGCACACCCCGGCCCCGTCCGGCGACGCCCGCGAGACCACAACATCGGCCAGGTGCAGCGCGAAGTCCAGGTCCTGCCCGCAATCGAGCAGCACGTCGCCCACACCCGCGGTCCCGCAGCACCGGCCGTCGTTGTCCCAGAAGCCCGGATAGAGCCGCTCGGGCAGACCTGACACGCGAATGCTGTGCAGACACCGCCGATGCCAGTCCATCACGTCGCGACCGCCCACTTCAGACACTCCGGCGTGCCGCAAAGCAGGCCACAGCAACGAGGTTCCGGTCGGCCCATGGCACCAGCCGTAGCTGAATGGGTTCTCGTCGAGCGGTAGGCGAGGCCACACCCGGAACCCGCCATCGGAGAGATCCGCCAACGTCACGAGGTGCTCGGCACCCTCCGCGGCCGCTTTGACCAGATCCGGCCGATCGAACTCGGCGCCGGCCAACGCCAGCGCGGTCGCGATCCCCGAAAGGCCATGCGAAAAGTTGGGCATCTGGTAACCGTTCGTGGTGAAACGCTCCGGAATCCACCGCCAGTTGGCACCGACCGGCACCTCCTCGCGCTCGGCGAGCAGCACCCCGGCCGCCACCTCGGCGAGCTCCCCGGCCCCCGCCACACCGTGCCGCCGCGCCCACACGGCGGCCAGCAGGACCCCCGCCGTGCCCAACCCCAGATCGTGGACGCGAGCACCAGGGAGATAGTGGTCCGCCGTGAGGAAGTCCACCGCCCATCCGTCCGGTGTGGACAGTTCGAGCGTCCTGGCGACGGCTTCCTCACGCCCAGGCGCATCCAACGCCGTCAGCACCCCGATCGCGCTGGGCAGGCCTCCGAAGAACGAGCAGTCGGTGACCTTCCCGATGCCCGCACGGACCTGCGCGGCCAGCACGTCCGCCAGCCGCTGCTCCTCGTCCGTCCACGCCCGGCACAACCGGATCTCCGCCAGCACGTGCGCCAGCCCGGCCACACCCGAGTACATCCCGTAGTGGTAGCGGGGATTCAGCTCCTCACCGACCGCGTCCGGGATCCACACCTCGTCGTCGTACCGCACCTGATCCAGCACCCACCGCCACGCCGACTCGGCGGTCCCCCAGTACGTCCCCATCGCTCGATCATTACATTGGTGACCGTGGAGCGGATGCTGGAAGCGGCAGGCCTGACCGATTTCACGGTTCGCCCGCTCGGCGGCGGCACGTACAACGAGGTCTACCGCGTCACCTCGCCCGAGGGCGACTTCGTCCTCAAGATCGCGCCCGACCAGCCAGGACTGACCTATGAACGCCATCTCACGCGCACCGAGGCGTTGTTCTGCAGACTCGGCTCCTCGGTCGCACCGGTGCCGGAGGTGGTGCACACCGACTTCACCGATCGTGACGTCCTGCTGATGACCTGCCTGCCGGGCGAACCGCTCCACGGCCGGTCCGACGTCGACCGCCCGTCGATCCGCCGCCAGCTCGGCACGGCGGTCGCGAAGTTGCACGAGGTCACCGGTCCCGGCTTCGGCTATCCCCAGCTCGGCCTGCACCAGACGTGGCGAGAGGCGTTCACGGCGATGTTCGACGCCGTGCTGAACGACGCCGAACGGTACGGCGTCACGCTGCCGGAGATCCCGCTGAACACCAGGGTGCTCGACGAGGTGAAACGTCCGAGTTTGGTGCATTTCGACCTCTGGGACGGCAACGTCCTGACCGACACCGGCCTGACCGGGCTGGTCGACGGCGAGCGCGCGTTCTGGGGCGATCCGGTCGCGGAGTTCGTGTCGCTGGCGCTGTTCCGCGAGATCGAGGACGACGAGGACTTCCTGACCGCGTACGGCTTCGAGTTCACCGACTCCGCACGCGTCCGGCTCGCCACCTACCAGGCGTACCTCTACTCGATCATGCTCACCGAACGGGTACCGCGCGGCCTCACCGACCGGGAGGTGGAACGCCTGATCAGGGAGGCGCTGGACAAGGCGCTGGCGGTTCTCGCCTGACCACTCCCGGTGATCTGGGAAGCTGGACTGGTGCGCGTGGCGTTGCTGGGGCCGACGGAGATGGCGGCCGAGGACGGCACACCGGTCGACATCGGTGGTGCCCGCGTTCGCATGCTCCTGGCCCGGCTGGCGCTCGATCCCGGCCGCCCGGTCCCGACCACGACGCTGATCGACGACCTGTGGGGCGAGCAGCCGCCCGCGGACGCGTCGAACGCCCTGCAGTCGCTGGTCTCGCGGCTGCGCAAGGTCTGTCCCGACGTGACGCTGGAGCCGGGCGGCTATCGGCTCGGCGTCGAGCAGGACGACGTCGACGTCTTCCGGTTCGAACGACTGCGCGCCGCCGGGCGGCTCGACGAAGCGCTCCAACTGTGGCGCGGTGAGGCGCTCGCCGACGTGAGAGAAGCGCCGTTCGCTCAAGCAGCGGCGGCAAGGCTCGAAGAAGCGCGGCTGGCGTCCGAGGAAGAGCGCGGCGAGCTCGACGTGCCCGCGCTGACCGCGCTGCACGAGAAGCACCCGCTGCGCGAACGGCTGGCGGGACTGTTGATGCGGGCGTTGTGCGCGCAGGGCAGGCAGTCCGAGGCGCTGCACGTCTACGCGGAGGTGCGCGGGAGGCTCGCCGACGAGCTGGGCGTCGACCCCTCGGCCGAGCTGCAGGAGATCCACCTCGCGGCGTTGCGCGGGGAGCTGGGGCCGCGGGCCGCGGTCGACCGGTTGCCGGTGCGGCTCACCAGCTTCGTGGGCCGTGACGACGAGCTCACGCAAGTGAGTGGACTCCTGAACGACGCGCGGCTGGTGACGCTGGTGGGGCCGGGCGGCGCGGGCAAGACGCGGCTGGCCACCGAGGTCGCGGCGCGGCATCCGTTGCACACCAAGGGACGCGTCTGGTTCGCGGCGCTCGCCGGCGTGCGGGCGGCGGAGGACCTCGCCGGAGCGGTGCTGGGCGCGTTCGACGTGACCTTCGGCGGGGATCCGTTGCGGCGGAGCAGCGAGGGCATGCACCGGATCGCGGAGGTGCTCGGCGCCGGGGACTCGTTGCTGGTGCTGGACAACTGCGAGCACCTCATCACCCCGGCGGCCGAGTTCTGCGGCGAGCTGCTGCGGCGGGTGCCGAACCTGCGGGTGATCGCGACCAGCCGGGAGCCGCTCGCGATCGACGGCGAGTCGCTCTACCCGCTGGGGCCGCTCGCCGTGCCCAACGGGCAGGCCGACGTCGGCGGGTTCGGCGCGGTGCGGCTGTTCCTGGACCGGGCGAAAGCGGTGAGACCGGGCTTCCGGCTGGACGAGTCCACTGTGGACGACGTCAGGCAGATCTGCCGCAGGCTCGACGGCATGCCGCTCGCACTGGAGCTGGCCGCCGCGCGCCTGCGGTCCATGACGGTCCAGCAGATCACTCAACGACTCGACGACAGGTTCCGGTTGCTCACCTCGGGCAGCCGCACGGCACTTCCCCGGCAACGCACGCTGCGCGCCGTGGTGGAGTGGAGCTGGGACCTGCTGACCGAGGAGGAGCTGCAGCTCGCGCGCCGGCTCTCGGTGTTCCCGGCCGGCGCCGACCTGGCCGCGATCGAGCAGGTCTGCCATCCCGACGCGTTGTACGTGCTCACCTCACTGGTCGAGAAGTCCATTGTGGACCTCGCCGACGCGCCGCGGTACCGGATGCTGGAGACGATCCGGGTCTACGCGGCAGAGCAGCTGGAGGCCTCCGGCGAACGCGCCGAGACGACCGCGCGGTTCCGCCGCTACTACCGCGACCTCGCCCAGCACTGGGAACCGCTGACCCGCACCGCCCGCCAGCTCGAGGCGATCACGGTGTACGAGGACGAGCACGACAACATCATCGCGGCCCTGCGCGGCGCCATCGACGACCACGAGGTCGAGCTGGCGGCGGACCTGCTCGGCGGCGTGTTCTGGTACTGGCTGGTCAAGGGCGACAACGAACGTGCCGCGATGTCGGTGCACGACGTCCTCGCGCTCGGCGAGCACATGCCGGAGGACCTGTCCGCCACGTTCCGCGCGATGGAACTGATCATGAACGCGATGCCCGGCCAGGCGCACAAGGACGACGCCGCGGCGATCATCGACGACTGCGTGCGCACCGGCGCCACGCAGAAGTACCCGTCGTTGGCGCTCGCGTTGCCGATGCTCGCGTTCCTCAGCCACAACCACGAACTGGCGCGCCGCGAGGTGGACCGGGCGGCCGGGAGCGACGACCCGTGGGCACGGGCGGCGGCCGACTGGGCGATGAGCTTCATCCTGGTCGACGAGGGCGACCTCGACGGCGCCGAGCTGGCTCGCGATCGCGCGTACGAGCAGTTCGTGGCCGCTGGTGACCGGTGGGGATCGGCGATGACGCTCGGCCTGAAAGCCGCGTTCGTCTCGCACACCGGCGACAACCAGGCCGCGATCGCGCTCTACCAGCGCGGCCTCGACGTGGCGCTGGAGCTGCGCTCGCAGGACGACGCCGTGCAGCAGCACTGGCGGCTCGCCGCGGAGTACGCCCGGCTCGGCGACCACGCCACCGCCGAACGCGAGATCGCCAAGGCGGAGCAGTACGTCGACAGGCTCGGCAACGACCAGATGGCGCTCATGCTGAGCTACGCGAAGGCCGAGGTCCTCCTGCGCTCCGGCCGCGTCGCTGAGGCACGCGCACTGAGCGCCCACTTCAAAGAGGCCGCCACCACGTCGACCGTGCTCGGCTCGTTCGTCGCGGAGTGGTCCGCGGTGCTCGACGCGCGCATCGCGATCGCCGACAACGACCTCACCGGAGCCGAGGCCCGGGTCGCCGCGGCGATCGAGTCGACCTCGGACCGCGGCGACATGCCGGACGTGGCCACGGTCGCCGAACTGCTCGCCCAGATCCGGCACGCGCAGGGCCGTGACGACGCCGCGAGAAGGCTGCTCGCGCTCACCAAGGCGGTGCGCGGCCGGCTCGACCTCGGCGACCCCGACGTGCGCCGCCTGGTCGCCGAGATCGGAGAACCGGAAGCGCCCCAGGTCACGAAACCCGAGGCGCTCCAGGAGATCCGCGGAGAAGCGGGCATCCGCGAAGACTGACTCACACCCGCTTGCGGTAGGCCCACATCGCGAGCGGGAAGAACACCGCGACCGCCGCGGCCATCCAGATCAGCGACCCCACGAGCGGTCCCGCGATCGCGCCGCCGTTGAGCAGGCCGCGCAACGCGTCCGACATCAGCGTCACCGGACTGATGTCCGCCCACGCCTTCAGCCAGCCCGGCATCGTGGCGGTGCCGACGAACACGTTGCTGCCGAACGTCAACGGCATGATCAGCACGATCATGACGCCCTGCACGGCCTGCGGGGTCTTGAGCAGCATGCCGACGAACACCGCCGCCCAGCAGAAGCACAGCCCGAACACGATCGCCAGGCCGACCGCGATCAGCAGCTCCACCGGGCCGGTCTGCACCCGGAAGCCCATCACCGTGGCGACGACCAGCAGCACCAGCACGCACACGACGTACCGCACGACGTCCGCGAGGACCGCCCCGATCAACGGCGCCGAGCGCGCGATCGGCATGGCGCGGAACCTGTCGAAGACGCCCTTGGAGACGTCCGTGTTCAGCTGCACGCCCGCGGTCATGCTTGCCTGCAGGATGTTCATCACCAGGATGCCCGGTACGAGCATCTGCAGGTAGCCGTCGATGCTGCCGGCGAGCGCCCCGCCGAAGATGTAGGTGAACAGCAGGAGCAGGATGATGGGCCCGATCGTCACGTCCATCAGCTGCTCGGGGTTCTTGCGGATCTTCAGCATGCCCCGCCAGGCCAGCGTGAAGCCGTGCCGCACGCCCCGGTTCAACGCGATCGTGGTCATGCCAGGCTCCTCTCCTGCTGCTTGCCGGTCAGCGCGAGGAAGACCTCGTCGAGCGACGGCAGCCGCAACGCCAGCTCGTCCGCGGTGATGCCCGCCTCGTCGAGCTTTCGGACCAAAGTGGACAGCAGCACCGGATCGTTGACCGGCGCGGTCAGCAAACCCGTGTCGTCGTCGCGGACCGGCTGAGCTCCTGTCAGGTCACCGAGAATCCGGTAGACCACGTCGAGGTCGTGCGCCGAGGTCGGCCGCACCTGCAACGTCTGCCCGCCGACGCGCCGCTTCAGCTCGTCCGGTCTGCCCTCGGCCACCACCAGGCCGTGGTCGAACACCGTGATCGTGTCCGCGAGCTGGTCGGCCTCCTCCAGGTACTGCGTGGTGAGCAGCACCGTCACGCCGTTCGCGACGAGCTTGCGCACCACCGCCCACACCTCGTTGCGCGCGTGCGGGTCCAGCCCGGTGGTCGGCTCGTCCAGGTACAGCACGGACGGGCTGCCGACCAGGCTGGCCGCGAGGTCGAGCCGGCGACGCATGCCCCCGGAGTACGTCTTCGCGGCCCGGCCCGCGGCGTCGGTCAGCTCGAACTGCTCCAGCAGCTCGGCCGCCCGCGCTCGCGCCCCCGTGCGCGAGAAGTCCAGCAGCCGGGCCAGCAGCACCAGGTTCTCGGTGCCCGACAGGTCCTCGTCCACCGACGCGTACTGCCCGGTCAGCCCGATGATCGACCGCACCGCCCGCGGGTTCTTGAGCACGTCGTAGCCCCCGACCGTGGCGTGTCCCGCGTCCGGGCGCAGCAACGTGGCCAGCACCCGCACCGCCGTGGTCTTGCCCGCGCCGTTCGGCCCGAGCACCCCCACGACCTTCCCCTCCGGCACCTCGAGATCCACCCCGTCGAGGGCTTTGGTCTCTCCGAAGTGCTTGACCAGGCCTTCTGCCCTGATCGCCAGCGACATCGTTCCTCCCTGTGTTCGAGAGGAACTGTGCGCCCGGCCGCTGACAGGACGCGCACAGTGCACTGACAGCGGCTGTCTAGCGGGCCGTCACGTTGTGCGTGGTGATCTCCTCGCCGCAGCACCGGCACGCGAGGTACGCGTCGCCCACCTGCCCGCACGGGTTGTGTTCGAGCACCACGGCCGGGCCCTCGAGATCCGGCACGTACCGGTCACCCCACTTCATCAGGATCACGATCGCGGGGAACAGCTCCAGCCCCGCCTGCGTGAGGCGGTACTCGTCGCGGTCCTCCGCGTACGGCACCCGGTCCAGCAACCCGGCCTCGACGAGCGTCTTCAGCCGAGCGGACAGGGTCGGGCGCGGGATCGTCAGGTTGCGCACGAACTGGCCGTAGCGCCGCACGCCGAAGAAGGCCTCGCGCAGGATGAGAAGCGTCCACTTCTCCCCCACGAGGTCCAGCGCGCGCCCAACGGACTCGCCGCGGAACCGGCGGTCGAGCTCGGTCATCGGCCTCCTGTCGCAAGCAGTGGAGAGAGCGTGGTCAGCAGTCGGCGCCCGGCGGGGTCTTCCGCTGTCGCCGGCACGAGTCCCACGTGCTCGGCGCCCGCGTCGAAGTACTCCTGGACACCCCGTGCGATGTCCTCCGCAGACCCCAGAACACCTACGGCTTCGAGCAACGACACCGGGATGTCTTGCGCAAGCGAGGCTCGCGGCGCACCGGCGCGTGCCCTCTCGACCAGTTCACCGTGGCCGAGCGCGGTGAACATCTCGCCGTAGCCGGGCGGAGCCAGGTAGACGGCCAGCTGCGAGCGCAACTGGCGGAGCGTGTCCGGACCGGGGTCGAGCGCGGCCGGGATCCACACCGCGATCGGCGGCGGCACGCGGGCCTGAGTGAGCTCGCTCCGGACCTGGGCGACGTGGCCGGCGCTGACCAGGTTGAGCACCACCTCGTCGGCTTCCTCCGCGGCCGCCCGCAGCATCGCCGGGCCGAACGCGGCGACCGAGATCGACGTGCCGGGAACCGCTTGCTGCAGCCGGAATCCGTTCACGCGGTTGCCGTCGAGGATCGCACGGGTGTCCCTCACCGTCTGGCGCATCAGGCGCACCGGTTCGAACGGCCGGCCGTGCCACTCGGTGACGATCCGCGGGCTAGAAGCGCCCAACGCGAGGCTCGCCCGCCGGCCGGTCGTGGCGACCACTGTGGACAGTCCGAGCGCCAGTGCCACCGGACTCCGCACACCCACCGCGAGAGGACCGATCTTCAACGAGATGTTCGACGTGCGCAGGCCGGCGGCGGTGGCCAGGGCAAAGGCGTCGAACGTCGCCATCTCGCCGATCCACAACGTCCCGAACCCGGTCTCGTCGGCGGCGACCGCGATGTCCAGGGCTTCCGACGGCGGCCGGTCCAGCCAGAACGGCGTCACCACACCGACAGAGCTCACAACTGCTCCGTCTGCGCGGGCACGCCGAGCAGCACGCGTCCCGGCAGCTCGAACGACGCGGCGTTGACCTGGAAGTGAGCGCTGGCCGTGTGTGCGTCCCGGAACCGGCGCTGGATCGCCGCCCCGTCGTAGATCGCGCCACCACCGGCCAGGTCGTAGAGGTTCGAGACGACCTGCCGAGCCGTGCGGGTCGCGTGCGTCGCGGCCAGCCGCAACCCGACCCGCTCCTGCACCGACGGCCCACCCTGCCAGGCCTCACCGACGGCCTCGTAGAAGAACGCCCGAGCAGCCCGCAGTGCAGCCGACGACTCGGCCACCGCAGCCTGCGTCGAGGAGCGTTCGGCCAGCGTGCGGCTGGATCCGAGCGGGCTGCGCCGGCCGGCCAGCGCCACGAAGTCGTCCAGCGCACCGAAAGCGTTGCCCAGCGCAGCCGCCGCGACCGACAGCGCGAAGAACCCGAACACCGGGAAGCGGTACAGCGCACCGGACCGCACCGGACCGTCCAAAACGGACAGAATTCGCGACGAAGGCACGAACACGTCCCGCGCCACAGAGTCGTGACTGCCGGTGCCGCGCAACCCGGTGGTGTGCCAGGTGTCCAGCACCTCCAGCGACGACTTGGGCAACGCCGCCACCTTCAGCACGCCGTCGAGCACGAACCCGGCGAACAGCCAGTCGGCGTGCCCGATCCCGGAGCAGAACGACCAGCGCCCGGACACCACGACACCGCCGTCCACCGCCTGGCCACGCCCCTTGGGCGCCCACACACCGGCAGTGGCCGACCGAGGGTCCGCGAACACCTCGGCGGCACCCTCATCAGGCAGGTACGCGCCGAGCAGTCCGCTGGTGGCCGCGATGGACACGCACCAACCCGTGGAGGCGTCACCGCGCGCGATCGTCTCGGCGACGGCCAGAGTCTCGGCCGGTGGGCGTTCCAGACCGCCGAGGGATTGAGGCACGCCGAGGCTGAACAGGCCTTCCGCGCGGATCGCATCGAGCAGGGGTGATGCGAGGGCACGAGCCGATTCGGTCGTGGGGGCGGACTCCCGGGCCAGGTCGGCGATGGTGCGGGCAGCTGCAAGCAGCGTGGTGTCGTCGGTCAACACTGTCACCGGGCCTCCTGGTTCACTTTTCTTACCGGTTCAGTTTTCTTACCGCAGACGCGACCTCGAACGCAAGAAGGGGCCCCACCAGCGCGGTGGAGCCCCTTCTCAAAGCCGACCTAGGCGAACGGCGCCTTGTCGATCCCACACGTCTTCTGCACCGGCAGGACCCCGGTGAAGAGGTACTCCCGCTTCACCTTCTCCGTGCAAGCACTCCGCACGTACATCGAGGTGTGCCCAGCACCCTCAACGGTCAGGAACCCCGTGCGAGCCATCTCCTCGGCACCGTCCTCAGCCCCGTGCAACGGCGTGGACGGGTCGAACCGGCTGTTGATGAACAGGATCGGCGCGGACGTCCACCGCTTCCACGGACCGGTGTAGCGGTCGTCATCACGGCCCTGCCAGAACGCGCAGGCCATCATGTCGAACACCACCGCACGACCCCAGTACGGCACACGGATGTCCTCGCTCGCGCCGTACTCGGAGTACACGGCCGCATTGCGGGGGAAGTTGCTGTCCGAGCACTGGACCGCGTTGAACGCCTCGAACCGGTTGGTGATGTAGTCCGCCGACGCCGCCCGCATCGAGGCCGGCGCCTCCCAGACGCCCTGCAGGATCCGCGCGGTGTCCTGCCACGTGTCCGGCTGCGCCAGCGCGTCCCAGACGGTGCTGATCAACGTGACGCGGTCGAACCGGCCGTCCGGCGTGGTCACCGCAGCTTCCGACACCTTGGTCACCAGGTCCGCCCACTTCTTGCGCAGGTCACCGCCCGCGAACGCGCACTTCGCGCCCGGAGCCGCGCACTGCGTCAGGAACTGGTCGAACGTCTCGGCGATGCCACGCGGCACGTCCTGGCGCGTGTCCAGCGGAACGGTCGAGCCCTCGTTGCCGTGCCCGGTCGCGTTGCCGATGAAGTCCAACGCGCCGTCGAACGCGAGCGCGCGCACCTTGTTCGGGAACATGTTGGCGTAGATCGCACCGAGGTGCGTGCCGTACGAAATGCCGTGGTAGGTCAGCTTCTTGTCGCCCACGGCCTTGCGCAGCTGGTCGAGATCACGCGCCGTGTTCGCGGACGAGACGTGGTCCAGCAGATCGCCGGACTTCTGCTCGCACCGCTTCACGAACTCGCGATAGCTGTCGTAGAACGCCGGTTCGTCCGGCTCGGCGTTCGGGTACACCGGGATGGCGTTCAGGAACTGCTGCTGCTCCTCGACGCTGTCGAAGCACCGCACGGTCGCGGAACGACCGATCCCCCGCTGGTCCCACGACACGACGTCGAACCGCGCCCGCAGCTCGGGCGAGAACAGCCACTCCCACTTGCCGCGCGCCCGCAGCCGGTCGACCCCGGACGCGCCGGGTCCGCCGAAGTTCACGAACAGCGAGCCGATCCGCTTCGACGGGTCGGTCGCGGGCAGCCGGATCAGCGAGAGGTCGATCTTCGTGCCGGTCGGCCTGTCGTAGTCCAGCGGCACCCGAGCGGTCGAGCACTGGAAGCCGTCCTGACAGTCCTGCCACGTCAGCGCCGGTGTCTCCACGTCGGGTTCAGCGATGGCGGCCGGCGCCATCCCCAGTATGAGCGCAGCCGTGACCAACAGAGTTTTCACATTTTCTCCCCAGGTAGGTCTCGATCATGGAGACGCTGTCGAGACCGACCTGGTTGCCTTGCGTCGAACGCGGATTCGACGCCCGCGCCGCCCCCAGATCGCGGCGCGGACGTCACCAGGGACGCTAGCCACGAAGGATTGTTCACGTTCGAGGTCGGACAGTTGAACAACAACCACTGACCAATTCAGCCGCAGCCGTGCGATCGATACCGGCCGTGGCCAACCACGTCCGTCCGGAGAGAACGACATCGAGTAGACGCGGTCGGTGTGGCCGCGCGCCTCGCTGAGCCTGCGAGGATGAGCCTGATCCGACACGTCGTAGGGCCGCACACAGGTGCCGCCCTGATACGAGCGGCCGGGGATCAGCTCAGGGCGTGCGTCGCGGTCGCTCCTCCATCCACTACGAACTCGCCGCCGGTGCAGTACGCGCTCTCATCGCTGGCCAGGAACAACACCACGTTCGCGACGTCGTCCGGCTGACCGACCCGGCGCAGCGCGACCTTCTTGCCTACCGGCGAGATGTCGACCGGCCGGCCCAGCGCCTCGCCGACCATCGGGGTGTTGATCGCGCCGGGGTGCACGGAGTTGACCCGGATGCCGTGCTGGCCGAGCTCCATCGCGGCCACCTTGGTCATCCCGCGGATGGCGAACTTCGAAGCCGTGTACGCGACCAGGTACGGCATGCCGCCCAGCCCCTCCACGGACGACACGTTCACGATCGAGCCGCCGCCTGCCCGCGTCATCGACTCAACCACCGCGCGCATGCCGAGGAACGTGCCGACCTGGTTGATCCCGATCACCCGCTGGTAGTCGGCGAGCGTGGTGTCGGCCAGCGCCGAGAAGTGCAGGATCCCGGCGTTGTTCACGAGCACGGTGATGTCGCCGAACGTGCTCGTGGTGAACGAGATCGCCTCGGCCCACTCGTCCTCGCTCGACACGTCGAGGTGGCAGTACTCCGCGCCGAGTTCGGCGGCCAGTTCCTTGCCCTGGTCGTCGAGGACGTCGGTGAGCATCACGCGTGCGCCCTCGTCGACGAACCGGCGCGCCGCGGCCGCGCCCTGACCGCGGGCCGCACCGGTGATCAGGGCGACTTTCCCGTCCAGCCTCATCTACATCATCTCGTCGGTCAGCGGCATCATCACGGTCTTCAGCTCGGTGTAGGCCTCGTAGGCGCTCTGGCCGCCCTCGCGGCCGAGCCCCGACTGCTTGTAGCCACCGAACGGGAGGTGCGGCTCCAGCTGGAAGCCGTTGATGCCGACCATGCCCACGCGCAACGACTTCGAGACGCGGAACGCCCTGCGCACGTCGTTCGTGTAGACGCCGGCACCCAGGCCGTACTCGGTGTCGTTCGCGATGCGGATGGCTTCTTCTTCGTCGTCGAACGGCACGACGGTGAGCACCGGGCCGAAGATCTCCTCGCGCGCGATGGTCATGTCGTTGCTGACATCCGCGAAAATCGTTGGTGCGACGAAGTTCCCGGAGGCGAGGTCGCCTTCGAGCCGGTTGCCGCCGACGACCTTGCGAGCACCCTCCTCCTCGCCGCGCTGGATGTAGCCGAGCACGCGGTCGAGCTGCTTCTCGTTGATCAACGGGCTGGCGAGCACGCCGGGGTCGAACGGGTCGCCGAACGTGACGGCGCCCGCGAGCATCTGGGCGGTGGCGACGAACTCGTCCTGGATCTCGCGCTGCACCAACGCCCGCGTGTGCGCGACGCACGCCTGGCCGGACAGCCCCATCGTGACCATGCCCATGCAGGTCATCGCGGCGAGGCCGACGTTCGGGGCGTCCGCGAACACGAGTGCGGGCGACTTCCCGCCCAGTTCCAGCGAAACGCGCTTCATCGTGCCCGCCGAGGCTTCGACGATGCGGCGGCCGATACCGCGACTGCCGGTGAAGCTGATCTTGTCGACCAGCGGGTGGGTGATCAGGGCTTCACCGGTCGTGGTGCCGGGGCCGGTGACGAGGTTGACCACGCCCTCCGGGAGGCCGGCCTCGATCAGCAGCTCCACCATGCGGATCACGCAGAAGCTCGCGTACTCCGACGGCTTCACGACGACCGTGCAGCCCGCGGCCAGTGCGGGGGCGAGTTTCTGGGCGAAGAGCACGAACGGCGCGTTCCACGGCAGGATCGCCGCGACCACGCCGACGGGCTCGCGGAACGTCATCGCGAGGTGGTCGCCGCCCTGGTAGGGCGGCAGGGTCTGCCCGCCGACCTTGTCGATCCAGCCCGCGTGGTGGTCGAAGATGTCGGCCGCGATGCCGACCGAGGTCGCGTAGATCTGCCCGAACGACAGCGGCACACCGTTGTCCAGCGCCTGCAGGCCGCGCAGCTCGTCGGCGTTCTCCCGCAGGAGGTCCGCGTACTTGCGCAGCACCTTGATGCGTTGCGTGGCACGGGCGTTCGACCACCTGCCGTCGTCGAACGCCTTGCGGGCGGCCTGCACCGCGGCGTCGACGTCCTGGGCGGAGGCGATGGCGAAGTGGCCGATCTCCTCGCCGGTCGCGGGGTGGCGATGGGTCCAGGCCTCGTCCGTCTCGCGGTACTCCCCTCCGATGAGGAGCCGGCCGTCCTTCAGGCCGAGCGTCTCGCGGTGCGGTTGCACGGTGAGCGTCACAGCTCCTCCTACAGGGACATCGTTTCGGTGCACGAGAAAGTCTTCTGGGGATCGCGGTCGGCGAAGTAGCCGTCGAGATCGGTGAAGGCGCCGAACTTCTGCTCCACCGCGGGCGGTGCCATCAGCGCGACCATGCCGCCGTGCACGACGAAGACCTGGCCGTTGATCTTGTCGCCGGACGGGCCTGCCAGGTGTGCCACGAACTTCGCGACGTGCTCGGGCGCCAGCGAGTCGTCGCCTTCCGGCGCCTCACCGAAGACGTGGGCCGTCATCTGCGTGCGGGCGCGTGGGCAGATCGCGTTGGCCCGCACGCCATAGCGGGACGTGCCGCGCGCGGTCGCCACCGTCAGGGCCGCGATGCCCGCCTTGGCCGCCGCGTAGTTGGCCTGCCCTTCGGAACCGAGCAGGAATGCCTCCGACGAGGTGTTGATGATCCGCGCGTAGACCGGTTCGCCGGCCGCCTTCGACTGCTGCTTCCACAGCGAGGCCGCGTTGCGCGACAACAGGAAGTGGCCTCGCAGGTGCACTCTCACGACGAGGTCCCAGTCCTCGTCGGACATGTTGAACAGCATCCGGTCGCGCAGCACGCCGGCGTTGTTCACGACCACGTGCAGCCCGCCGAACTGCTCGATCGCCGCGGTGACCAGGGCGTCCGCGGTGCTCCGCTCCCCCACGTCACCCTCGACGACGACGCATTTCGCGCCCAGTTCCTCGATCTCGGCCGCAGCGGCATCGGCCGATCCCGGCAGGTCGTTCAGCACGATCGACGCACCGGCGCGTGCGAGCTCCAACGCTTCCGCACGCCCGAGCCCGGCACCCGCGCCGGTGACGACGGCGACCTTCCCCGCGAGGTCCACAGAAGACTCCCAAGTGAATGTGTCAGTCGAAGAGCGCGTCCTGCGAGTACTCGTCGCACACTAGAATCTGTTCCTGTTCGCGACAAGGCCCATCAGCGTGAGAGGCGAAGTGCCCCCTTCGGGCAGGACGCGACGGCCCGTTCCGCCAGCGGCACCTCGGCACCGGCGAGCTCACCCTCCCGGATCTGCAGAACCTCGTCGTCGTCAAGGTCAAACACCTCAGGCAGGATCGACATGCACTCACCGTGCGCCTCGCACAGCGAAGGGTCGACGTCGACCTTCATCACGGCCTCCTGACATCAGGTAGAACTTGTTCTAGAGTAGCGGGCATGCGCATCGGTTTCACGCCCGAACAGGAGCAGTTGCGCCAGGAGTTGCGGGCGTACTTCGCCGCGCTCATGACGCCGGAACGCCGGGCAGGACTCAGCGGCAGCAGCGACTACGGCGACGCCGAGGTGTACAAGGACACCGTCCGCCGGATGGGGCTGGACGGCTGGCTGACCATCGGCTGGCCGCAGGAGTACGGCGGTCGCGACCGGCCGATGATCGAGCAGCTGATCTTCCTGGACGAGGCGTCCGCGGCCGGTGCGCCGGTGCCGTTCCTGACGCTGAACTCGATCGGGCCGACGATCATGGCCTACGGGACGCCCGAGCAGAAGGCGTTCTACCTGCCGAAAATCGCTTCCGGCGAGATCCACTTCGCCATCGGATATTCGGAGCCGGAGGCGGGCACCGACCTCGCTTCGTTGCGCACTCGGGCAGTCCGCGACGGTTCGGACTACGTCATCAACGGCCAGAAGATGTGGACGAGCCTCGTCCAGTACGCGGACTTCGTGTGGCTGGCCTGTCGTACCGACCAGGAATCCCAGCGGCACCGCGGGTTGAGCATCATCATCGTGCCGACCGCCTCCGAGGGCTTCTCGTGGACGCCTGTGCCGACGATGTCCGGCCCGACCACCAGCGCGACCTTCTACGACAACGTGCGCGTGCCGGCGGCGAACCTGATCGGCGAGGAGCACAAGGGCTGGAAGCTCATCACCAACCAGCTCAACCACGAACGCGTCGCGCTGTGCTCGGCCGCGCCGCTGCAGACCGCGCTGCGCGAAGTTCGTCAATGGGCGCAGGAAACCGGTGCTCTGGAACACGAGTGGGTGCGGCTGCACCTGGCCCGCGTGCACGCCAAGACCGAGTTCCTCAAGCTGATCAACTGGCGGATCGCCTCCGGTGGTGACGAGGCGCCCTCCCCCGCGGAAGCCTCCGCCACCAAGGTGTTCGGCACCGAGTTCGCCACCGAGGGCTACCGGCTGCTGATGGAAGTGCTGGGCGCCAACGGAATCGTGCGCGGCGGCTCGCCGGGCGCGGTGCTGCAGGGCCGGGTGGAGCGCATGCACCGCTCGTCGCTGATCCTGACGTTCGGCGGCGGCACCAACGAGATCCAGCGGGACATCATCGCGCGGGCCGGCCTCGGGCTGCCCGCAGTACCTCGATAACAGCGCCTCGACAACACCGGAGAAGACATGGACTTCACGCTGACCGAGGCGCAACGCGAACTGGCCGCGCTGACCCGCAAGATCCTCGACTCCTCCGACGCGCCGTGGGCCGATCTCGTGAAGGCCGGGGTCGTGCCGGAGCACCCCGACGAGTTCGGTGTGCTGGAACAGTGTTCGGTGCTGGTCGAGCTGGGACGCGCGGTGTCCGACGTGCCCTATCTGCCGACCGCGGTGGCGTCGTCCGCGCTGGCCAAGTTCGGCACGCCCCCTGCGGCCGGCACAGTCTTGTCGCTCGCGCTCGTGGACGACCTGGATGGCGCGAAGACCACGGTTCCGTTCGCTACCACGGCATCCGCTTTCCTCGTCGCCTCAGGCACTGAGGTGTTCCTCATCGACGCGTCGGACGTCGAGGTCGTTGCGCAGGAGCTCGTCGACGGCTCGGACGCGGGCTCGTTCTCGTTCTCCGGCAGCGGCACGCTGGTCCCCGGACTTTCGCCGGACTGGCTGATCGAGCGCTACACGTTGGGGCTGTGCGCTTTCCAGCTCGGCGTGTGCGAACGCGCGTTGGAGCTGACAGCCGAGTACGCCCGCACACGTGTGCAGTTCGACCGGCCGATCGGCAGTTTTCAGGCTGTGGCACAACGACTTGCTGATGCGTACATCGACGTCGCGGCGATCCGGCTGACGTTGTGGCAGGCGGCCTGGAAGGTGTCCGAAGGCCTGGACGCCGCCGCCGAGATCGCGACCGCGAAGTTCTGGGCGGCCGACGCGGGACACCGCGTGGCGCACACCGCCGTGCATGTGCACGGCGGTACGGGCATCGACATGAGCCACGAGGTGCACCGCTACTTCACCGCGGCGAAGCGGGCCGAGTTCGAGCTGGGCGGGGCGACCGCCCAGCTCCTCAAACTCAGCGCTGTTCTCCAGGCGCAGAACCAGCGCGCCGGGTGAGTGGTGCCTTCACCGTCGGAGTAGGTGCCGATCAGGACGCCGTCGTCGGTGACGTCGCCGTGGTGGGACGGGTTCAGCAGCTTGTCGGACCGCAGTTGCTCCCGGACACCGTTGCGCCACAGGACGGTCTCGCCTCCGGCGGTCCGGCCGAGCACCGTGCCCGTGTTGTTCTTGCCATAGGCCGCAACGCCGTCTTCGTAGGTGGCGACCTGCTTGCCGTCGAAATCGCGCTCGACGATCGTGTTGCCCTGGCCCGAGTACAGGATCCGGTCGTTGTCGGCCACCAGCGCCGGCATCTCGTCGGGAAGCGGCGCCGACTCACCGGTCGCCAGGTCCACGACCGATCCGGTCACCGGATAGCTGTTCGCATCCTTCACGACGAGCTTCGTCCGGTCAGCACTGAGCCCGACCGGCATGGTCTCCCCCTCGATCGTCGGACGTGCCCAGTCCGATCGCCAGAACACGGTGCGCACGAACATCCCGCCGAACACCGTGCCAACCACGTCTCCGGCATCGTTCACCAGCGTGGCGGTGGACCGTTCCCACGACCTGCCCGGAAAGACCTCGTACTGGCCGTTCTCATAGCGGAACGCGCGGGTGGCCGGCGTACCACCCTCGTCGATGAACACGTCGCCGACGACGACGCCGTTGTTGTTGACGTCGTTGACGTAGACATGCTTGATCCCGGCGGGCGGTGCCGCCATCTCCACCAGCTCGCCGTCGCGCCACACCACGCCGCGACGACCGGCGTCGGTGAGGATCGAACCGAGGATCAGCCTGTTGTCGTCACTGCTCGACGTCGTGTACGCCCACTCCGCGCCGGCCGGGAGCGGCAGGTCCCGCGCGGTCCAGCCACATCCGTCGGCTGCCGCCTGTGGAACCGCGACAGCCGACGCCAAAACGCAAGAGAGCACGACAAATACGGCTCTGTGCTTCATGTTTCCCCCAAAGAAACAGATTCCCCCGTGCGGAATCCAGAGAACCAGACGTGTCAAGCGATCAAACGCACGTCCGGAACCACCGCGCCGGGCGCGGTTGCCAGTCGGCGTGGGTGCCGATCAACACGCCGTCGTCGGTGACATCGCCGTAGTAGAACGGATCCGGCAGCTGCTCGGTCTCCACCAGCTCGCGGTTCCCCTGCTGCCACAAGATGGTCTCGCTCAGGCCACTGGTGTCGTACTTCCTGCCGAACATCGTGCCGGTGGAGTTCTTGCCCCACGCACCAGTGCCGTCCTCGTGCGTGGCAACCCTGTGGCCGCTGAGGTCCAGCTCAACGATCGTCCCGGCGTCAGCCTGGATGATCCTGTCGTTGTCGACCACCACCGCCGGATACTCGCCAGGAAGTGGAGTCGTGACACCGGTGGCGAGGTCGACCACCCAGCCGATCGCCGGCGAGGAGTGGGTCCTCCGCACGACCACCTTGCGGTCAGAGGTGATGCCGATCGGCTCGGCCTCGTGGTGCGTCGTCGTCCTGGGACCGTCGACCGGCCACATCGTGGCGCTCGTCGTCGTCCCCAGCCGCCACACCTGACCGACGATGTCACCTGCGTCGTTCACGCCGCTCGCGCTGGACCTCTCCCCCTTCTCGACGGGCAACAACTCGTACTGGCCGTTCTGATACCGGAACGCCCGGCTGTTCAATTCGCCGTCCTCGTCGATGACATCCATCGCGCCGACCACGACACCGTTGTTGTTGATGTCCTTGACCGACACGTTCCCCGTCCCCGCGGGAGGCGGCACCAACGGCTCCAGCTCGCCGTCACGCCACACGATGCCGCGGTCGACGGCGTCCGGGCGGGTCGTGCCGAGGATCAGCCTGTTGTCGTCACTGCTCGCTTTGGCGACGGCCCACCTGACTCCCTCCGGCAGCGGCAGGTCCTGCGCCCTGTACTGACACGTCTCGGCTGCCGCGGCTTGTGGAGCCGCGACAGCCGACGCGAGTGCGAAAGAGAGCGCGACGAACACACGTCCGTGCTTCATGTTTCCCCCATTGAAGATCTCCAGGCAGAAACACGATAGCGAGACGTGTCAACAGATCAGCTACATGTTCGGAGCCACCGCGCCGGGTGCGAGGTCCAGTCGGCGTCGCTGTAGGTGCCGATCAGGACGCCGTCGTCGGTGACGTCGCCGTGGTAGAACCGGTCCAGCTGCTTGTCCGCGTCCAACAGCTGACGAACTCCCTGCTGCCACAAGACGTTCTCGTTGTACCCAGTCCGGCCGAGCAGCGTGCCGGTGTTGTTCTTGCCGTACGCGACCATGCCGTCGGCGTAGGTGGCGATCAGGTTGCCGGCGAGGTCGCGCTCGTCGATCGTGTGCCCCTTACCGGGCAGCAGCAACCGGTCGTTGTCCACCGCCCACAGCTGCCCGGTGATGCCGGTGAGCCGCGTGGTGAGACCGGTCCGGAGGTCGATCACCGATCCGGTCACCGGCCAGCTGCCGCGGTCCTGCACGACGACTTTTCGGTCGCGGCTGATCCCGACCGGCTCTCCCAGGCCGAGCGTCGTCCGGGGTCCGTCCGCCGGCCACACCTCGGTGCGCCGGCCCGACTCGTCCCAGACCTCGCCGACGACGTCGCCGGCGTCGTTCACCCAGTGCGCCGAGGAACCTTCGACCGACTCGACCGGCAACAGCTCGTACGTGCCGTTCCGATAGCGGAACGCGTGGGTGGTGATCTCCCCGCTCACGTCGGCGATCTCCAGACCGCCGACGACGACACCACTGTTGTTGATGTCCTTGACCGAGACGTGCCCCGTCCCCTGGTCGGGCGCGGCCAGCTGAGTCAGCTCGCCGTCCCGCCACACCACGCCGCGCCAGCGGTCGTTCACGATGACGGCGCCGAGGATCAGCTTGTTGTCGTCACTGGTCGCTTGGGTGCGGGCCCACCTGGCCCCCTCCGGGACCGGCAGATCCTGCGCCCGGTACTGACACGTCTCGGCTGCCGCGGCTTGAGGAGCCGCGACAGCCGAGACGAGCAGCAAAGAGAGCGCGAAGAAACCACGTCCGTGCTTCATGTTTCCCCCATGATCTTCCCCAGGCGGAAACACGATATCGGGACGCGATCAGGTGCACGTCCAGAACCAGCGCGCCGGGTAGGTGTTGCCCTGTGCGTCCCGGTAGGTGGCGATCAACGCGCCGCCGTCGGTGGCGTCGCCGTAGTAGCTGGGATGCGGGTCTTTCTCGCTGTCCACGTCGGTGCGCCAGCCGTTCTGCCACAGGCTCGTGCCGTTGGGACCGGTCGAGCCGAACAGCGTGCCGCCGGACGTCCTGCCGAAGGGCTCGAGGCCTGCGTTGTACTCCGCGGTCAGGACGCCGTTGACGTCCCTCTCCACGATCCGGTACGCGGCACCGTTCTCGCCGCCCCAGGCCATGTGCAGCACCCGCTCGTTGTCGAAGACCATCGGCGTCCGGCCGCCGGGGATCTCGGTCCACTTGCCGTTGTGGCCGTCGATCAGCCACGCGGTCGTGTTCGTGACGACCACGAGCTTGCGGTCGTTGCTGATCCCGATGGCCTGGCCCTTGAGGTACAGGCGGCGAGGCTGACCGGCAGGCCACATCGCGACCCAGCGGGTCTGCGGAGCCGACCGCAACCAGACCTCGCCGATCACGTCGCCGTTCTCGTTGACACCACGAGCGATCGCGTCTTCGTTCACGTCGGAGTAAAGGAACTCGTACGTGCCGTTGCTGTACCTGAAGGGGCGATAGCGGCTGTCCGCGCCCCAGCTGTACCAGTAGGCGCCGACCACCACCCCGCTGTTGTTGACGTCTCTGGGCGTGATGTCGTCGGCGGAGTTGGAAGGCAGCGTCATCGTCCGCAACGCGCCGTGGTCCCAGAGGACACCGCGAGTGCCGTTCTGGAAGTACGAGCCGACGATGAACCTGTTGTCCCCGCTGCTACCTGTGGTCTGCCCGTGCGTCACACCGGCGGGCAGCGGCAGGTCGTTCGCCACCCACGAGCAGGCGGCCGCGGAAGCCTGCGGCGCGGCGACGATCGACGCCGCCAGCAAAACGCCGGACACGCCGGCGAACACACGTCTTCGCTTCATGAATCTCCCTTACGTGTCAACAGATCAGGAGCAGGTCCACCTCGCCGCGTGCGGGAGGCCGCTCTGCGAGCCCTCGTACGTGCCGATCATCGTGCCGTCGTCCAGGATGTCGGCGGCGTAGCTGAAATGCGGCAGCTTGTCGGCCACGATCTCTTTCCGCGTGCCGCCGGACCACACACTGGTCTCGCCGTGCGTGCTCACGCCGAACAACACGCCCGCGGCGTTCTTGCCGTAGACGTCGCGACCTTCCGCGTACGCGTCGACCCGCTGACCGGTGAGGTTCCACTCGGCGATCTGCGTGCCGGTCGGCGTGAACTCGAAGTGCAGGATGCGCTCGTTGTCGAGCGTCATCGGGGTGCGGGCGCCGGGCATCGGCGTCCAGGCGCCGGTGTTGCCGTCGATCACCCACGTCTTGTCCGTGGCGGTGGCGAGCACGAGCTTGCGGTCGGCGCTGATGCCGATGGCCTGGCCCTTGACGTACAACCGGCGCGGCTGCCCGGCCGGCCACAGCGCGACCCACCGGGTCTGCGGCGCCGACTTCAGCCACACCTCACCGATGACGTCGCCGTTGTCGTTGACACCGACTGCCCTGGACTGCTCCGGCCCCTCGGTGTACAGCAGGTAGTACACGCCGTCGCGGTAGATGAAGGCGCGGTTGACCGTCTCGCCGCTGCCGAAGGTCTCCTGCGTGCCGACGACCGAGCCGTGGTTGTTGATGTCCGACGGCCGCACGCTCGTCACGTTCGGGTTCGCGGGCGCGGCCATCTCGCTCGGCTGTCCGTTCGCCCAGACCACGCCGCGGATGCCGTCGTGCTGGACCTCGCCGACGATCAGTCCGTTGTCGGACGTACCGCGGGTGCGCGCCTCGAACGCACCGGCGGGCACGGGCAGGTCCTCCACCTGGCACGCAGCGGCCGCCGCAGCCTGCGGGGCTGCGACGGCCGAGGTCAGCACGCAGAAGAGCGCAACGAATACGGGTCTTTGTCTCACGGTTCCCCCAAGTGAATCGTCCCCAGACGGAGAAAGATAACCGCTGAGACCTTTGATCAGGAGCAGAACCAGATAGCCGCGTGGTTGACCTGCTGAGCGTCCCGGTAGGTGCCGATCAGCCGGCCGTCGTCGGTGATGTCGCCGTACATGGTTCCGTAGTGCACCTGGTCCGCGACCACCTCCGTACGGGTGCGGGCGCCGCCCTGCCACAGGCTCGCCCCGTTGTTGGTCCAGCCGTACACCGTGCCGCTGGAGTTGCGGCCGTGCCCCGCCCAGCCCTTCTCGTACGTGCCGACCTGCCGACCGTCGAGGGTCCACTCGTGGATGCTGTTGTTGGCGGAGCTGGCGGTGAACAACCGGTTGTCGTCGAGCACAGGCCGCCCGTTCGAGCCGGGCAAGGCGGTCCAGGTGCCGGTGTTGCCGTCGATCGACCAGACCTTCCGGTTGCTGCTCCACACGTCCTGCTCCACGACGAGCTTGCGGTCGTCGGTGATGCCGACTGCCTTGCCGTTGAGGTACAGGCGGCGCGGATGGTTGTCGCGCGGCCACAGGGCGATCCAGGGGTGGATGCTGGGGTACCCGGTCTTCCACACCTCGCCGATGATGTCGCCGGCCTCGTTGATGCCGATCGCCGTCGAAGACTCGCCCGGAGCGGTGTACAGGTTCTCGTACGCGCCGTTCTGGTAGCGGAAGGCGCGAGATTGGTACACCTCGTCGCCCAGGTAGTGCCGGTGATCGCCGACCACAACGCCGCTGTTGTTGACGCCGTGGGGCGTTACGGTGCTGGTGGCACCCTCGCCCGGGATGCTTCTCATCCAGCTCAGGATGCCGTCTGTCCAGATCACGCCGTGACCGTTGCTCTCGGGAAAAGTCACCGTCCCGACGATCAGGCGGTTGTCCGGGCTACTGCCCCGAACCTCCGAACGCTTGTCCGGCCACGCCAGTTCGAAGATCTTCCACAGACAGTCGTCGGCCGCAGCAGCCCGTGGAGCTGCGACGGCCGACGACAACAAGCAGATGAGCGCGACGAACACACGTCTGTGCTTCACGAATCCCCCTGGAACGATGTGGGGGATCAAGATAGGGCCTCAGGCGCACCAGAACCAGCGTGCGGGGTGGCGGCCACCGTCAGCGTCCATGTAGGTGCCGACCAACCCACCGCCATCGGTCACGTCGCCGTAGTACCAGGCGGACGGCAGCTTCTCCGCGTCCACGGCGTAGTGCGTTCCCCACTGCCAGAGGTGGGCGACGCCGGAGGAGACCGCACCGAACACCGTGCCGCTCGAGGTCCTCCCGAACACGTGGGTGCCGTCGGCGTAGGTCGCGACGCGCTGGCCGTCGAGCCCCTGTTCGACGATCCGGTCGCCGCCGCCGGAGATCCCCTCGGAGTACAGGATCCGGTCGTTGTCGAGCCGCATCGGCCGGAACGGCCCCTGGAACGTCGTCTTGACCCCGGTGTTGATGTCCTTCACCCAGCCGATCCGGTCCCCGGCGAGACGGGTGTTGGCGACGACCTTGCCGTCCGAGCTGATGCCGACGGCGTCGCCCCGTTCGAAGTCCTTGCGCGGGCCGTTCGCCGGCCACACGACGACCGTGCGCCAGTCGATGTTCGGTTCCTTCCAGACCTCGCCGACGACGTCCCCGTTGTCGTTCACGCCCAGCGCCACGGACTGCTCGTCCGATGCCGTCTGCAGCAACTGGTACTGGCCGTACTGGTAGCGGAACGCCCGCCGATCGAGACCGCCGCCGTCCGGATAGGTCTCCAGGCCGCCGACGACGACCGCGCTGTTGTTGATGCCCCACGGGATGACGTTCGTCGACGCCCCGTGCGGCGGCTCGTCCATCTGCCAGAGGTCGCCGTTCCACCACACCAGGCCGCGGTAACCGTGCCAGCCGACGATCAAGGTGTTGTCGCCGCTGCTCGCCCTGATCTCGACGTTCTTCGCGCCGGGCGGCACCGGCAGGTCGTGCGCGATCCACCGGCACGCCTCGGCCGCGGCGTGTGGTGCCGCGACCGACGACGTGATCACCAGCACGCCGAACAATCCGGAAAGGACACGTCTGAGCTTCATGGTTCCCCCAGGTCGAGATGCGGGAACAAGATAACTGAGCGTGTCAACCCGAAAGCTTCGCCAGCCGTTCGACGGTTTCGTTGAACTCGGAGAGTAGTGACGCCATCACTTCCGCGACCGGGCGCACGTCGTTCATCCGCCCGACCACCTGCCCCACGGGCATCGACACGACCGACGGGTCATCGGTCCGGGCGATCCGCTGATGCGCCTCACTGACGAGCAGGTTCTGCAACGGCATCGGCAACGGTTCCGGTGCGTCCTCCGCGGCCCACGCCTCCGTCCACCGAGTCTTCAACAGCCGCGCGGGCTTGCCCGTGTAGACGCGGGTGCGCACGGTGTCGCTGGAACCGGCGGCGAGCAACGCGCGTTGCGTGCTGGAGTTCCCGAGAGCGTATTCGGCGGTGGTCAGCCAGTACGACCCCATCCACACACCCGAAGCACCCAACGCCAACGCCGCCGCAGCCTGACGACCCGACCCGATCCCACCGGCCGCGAGCACCGGCACGGAAACCGCGTCGACGATCTCCGGCACGAGCACCATCGTGGCAACCTCACCGGTGTGTCCACCGGCCTCATATCCTTGCGCCACCACGATGTCCACGCCGTTCTCGACGTGCCGCTGAGCGTGCGAGGCCTTGCCTGCCAAAGCCGCCACCGGAACGCCCGCCGCGTGCACCTGCTCGATGACGTCGACCGGTGGTGAGCCCAAAGCGTTGGCCATCAAGCGGATCGGGTGCTCCAACGCCACGTCGACGTGCGACCGCGCGACGGAGTGCAGCCACCCGAGCACGCCTTCGCCGCCCTCACCCTCCGGCAACGGCGGCACGCCGAGCTTCAAGAGCGTTTGCTGAACGAACTCCTTGTGCCCCTGCGGGATCAAGGCCGAGAGATCCACCTGCGTGCCCTCGGTGGGCACCTTGGCCGGCATCACGATGTCGACGCCGTAAGGCTTTCCGTCGGTGTTCTCGTCCATCCACGTCAACGCGCGGTCGAGGTCCTCCGCGTCGTTGAACCGCACGCACCCCAGCACGCCGAGCCCCCCGGCCCGGCTGATCGCCGCCGCCACGTGCTCGGACGGGGTGAAGCCGAAGACCGGGTGCTCGATGCCGAACGTGTCACACAGGCTGGTGCGCATGGTCCTCCACGTGGCGGCGAGCCCACTGGTAGTCGGGTTTGCCGCTCGGGGTCCTGCCGATCTCGTCGACCAGCCAGAGCGACCGCGGCACCTTGTAGCCGGCCAGCGTCTCGCGCACGTGAGCGTCCAGTTCGGACAGTGTCGGCGACGCACCTTCGCGCGGGTGCACGATCGCGCCGACGCGCTGGCCTAGCAGGTCGTCCGGGATGCCGATCACCAACGCGTCGAACACGTCCGGGTGCGACTTCAGCACGCCCTCGACCTCTTCGGGGAACACCTTCTCGCCACCGGTGTTCACGCAGGTGTTGCCGCGGCCGAGCAACGTGATGTCGCCGTCCTCCTCGAACCGGGCCCAGTCGCCGGGAACGGTGTAGCGCTTGCCGTCGACCTCGACGAACATCCGCGCGGTCTTCTCCGGGTCCTTGTAGTAGCCCAGCGGGATGTGGCCGCCGCGCGCGAGCTTGCCGACGACACCGGGCACCGGTTCGAGCTTCTTGCCGTCCTCGTCGATGACGATGGTGTCCTCGTTGAGCTTCACCTTGGTGCCGTCGGTCTTCACCATCTCCTTGGGCACCGCGCCGATCCCCGTCGACCCGGTCTCGCTCGACCCGATCGACTCCAGCAACGTCGTGTGCGGCAGGTGTTCGTGGTACTGCTTCTTCACGGTGTAGGAGAACAACGCCGCACTGCTGTTGATGATGAACAACGAAGAGCCGTCGTACGAGCCGCGCTGGTACTCCTCGATCAACGGCCGGCCCATCGCGTCGCCGGTGATCACCGCGACCTGGACCTTCTCCCGCCCGATGACCTCCCAGATCTCGGCCGGGTCGAACTTCGGGACCAGCACCACGGTGCTGCCGCTGAACAACGCGCCGAGCACGGCCCACTGCGCCGCGCCGTGGATCAACGGCGGGAGGCAGAGCCGCACGAGGCCGTAGTCCTTGCCCGACTTGGCCTGGTGCCACTCGTCGGTGAGGCGTTCACCGGTGACGAAGTCGATGCCGCCGCCGAGCGTGCGCCACACGTCCTCGTGCCGCCACATCACGCCCTTGGGCATGCCGGTCGTGCCGCCGGTGAACAGGATGTAGAGGTCGTCGCCGCTGCGGGGTTCGAAGTCGCGTTCCCCGGACTCCCCGGCGAGCGCCGTCTCGTAGTCGACGCCGGCGAACTCCACATCGGACTCGTCGTCGATCACGACGGTGTGGCCGGGCGCACCGACCTCCGCGACCAGTGGCGCGTACCGCCGTTCGTGTACGAGTGCGACCAGATCCGCCTCGCCGAACAAGTACTGTAACTCGTTCTTGGTGTAACGATAGTTCACGTTGATGGCGACGGCGCGCAGCTTGTAGACCGCGAGCATGGCCTCCACGAGCTCGATCGAGTTGCGTGCGTAGAGCCCGACGTGCGCCCCCGCTGTGACGCCGTTCCTTGCCAGGTGGTGAGCCAGTTTGTTGGCTCGCGACTCGAGGTCGGCGTAAGTGACCCGCTTGGTGCCGCACACGAGTGCGGTCCGCTCGGGCACGGTGTCTGCGGCGTGTTCAACGAGGTCTGCGACGTTGAGGGCCATGGTAGGCAAAGTAGAACGTGTTACTGTTCTGGACAATCCCCCGTGCGGTCAGACTCGATCCAGGAGGCGCCCGAATGACGACCACGACGGAACCACACGCGCTGGTGGACTTGGTCGGGAACGTTCTGGTCGTCACGATGAACCGCCCAGAGGTCCGCAACGCGTTGTCGGGCCCCATGATGGCGATCATGCGCGAGGCGTGGGACCGCGTGGACAACGATCCCGACGTGCGCGTGTGCATCCTGACCGGCGCCGGCGGGTCGTTCTGCGCGGGCGCCGACCTCAAGGCGATGACCTCCAACCACCCCAGCGAATCCGCCGGCAAGTTCGACTTCTCCGTCATCGAACCGCTGCTGAAAGGTCGTCGATTGACGAAACCGCTCATCGCCGCCGTGGAAGGCCCGGCGGTGGCGGGAGGCACGGAAATCCTTCAGGCAACGGACATCCGTGTGGCCGGCGAGAGCGCACGGTTCGGCGTCTCGGAAGCACGCTGGGGCCTCTTCCCGCTCGGCGGTTCGGCGGTGCGGCTGCCGCGCCAGATCCCCTACACCGTCGCGGCCGACCTGTTGCTGACCGGCCGGCACATCAAAGCCGCCGAGGCCAAGGAAATCGGCCTGATCGGCCACGTGGTGCCGGACGGCCAGGCGCTCGACAAGGCCATGGAACTGGCCGCGTTGATCACCGCCAACGGCCCGCTCGCCGTCCAGGCCATCCTGCGGACCATGCGGGAGACCGAGGCGATGCACGAGAACGAGG
This sequence comes from Lentzea alba, assembly GCF_047445655.1. GTDB lineage: Bacteria > Actinomycetota > Actinomycetes > Mycobacteriales > Pseudonocardiaceae > Lentzea > Lentzea alba_A. The sequence goes on along the minus strand of NZ_JAJAEG010000004.1, from coordinate 78,195 downwards.
CGTTCAAAGTGGACGCCCGGCTCGGCATGGAGGTCTTCCAGAGCGCGGACGCCAAGGAAGGCCCGCGCGCTTTCGCGGAGAAGCGGAAGCCGGACTTCCAGGGCCGCTAGTGCCGCGACCGGCACTAGAGTTCGCCCATGGCGTGTCGAATCAGTGAACTCGTGCTCGAATGCCGCGACCCGGAGCTGCTGGCGCGGTTCTGGTGCGAGGTGCTGGACTTCGTGGTGCTCGACCGCGACGACGACGGCAGCATGGAGATCGGGCCGCCGTCAGGGTCCGGCGGCCCGCAGCCGACGATCATCCTCAGCCCGAACGAACAGCCCCAGACCGGACAGCCGCGGCTGCACATCGACGTCAACGCCACCGACCGCGACCAGGACGCCGAGCTCGAACGCCTCCTGAGCCTCGGAGCACGGCCCGCCGACATCGGGCAGACCGGCGAGGAGTCGTGGCACGTCCTCCAGGATCCGGAGGGCAACGTCTTCTGCCTGCTCAGGGCCCGCATCAGTCCGGTGTAGACGTCGAGCGGAATATTCGTTCGCACCCGTAACACCTGCCTCACCTCCGCCGATCTGCGACGTATCACTCGTTCGCAGTCCGGAGCAGGGGCCAGTCTTGAAGCACTCCGATCAGTCGACCGACAACGACGTCAGCGGGGACAACAGCGGCACGGCGATCCAGGCGGGGTCGATCGGCGGCGACGTGTACGTGGGCACGCCCGGCAAGCTCTCCTGGCGCAAGGCTCTGCGGTACTCGGCCGTTCCGACGGCGGCTCTCCTGGCCTGCTCCGCGGTCGCGGCCGTGGCACTGCTGGCGCTGGACGAGCCGGCGCCGCAGACACCGGCGGCCGCTACCGCCTCGGCGTCGGCGGAGACCGGCACCCCGTCAGCACCCGCCGTCTCCACGCCTGGTGCACCGGCCAGACCCACGACGGCCGGTGCCGCCCGTCCAGCCCCAGGTGGCAAGGCGACCAGCTCGACCAGCAGCCGTCCTGTCACCGTGGAGCCGACAACGACCACTGTGGCCGTCGCGGCCGCGCCTCCACCCGCAGGCGTGCGGTTCAGCGGCACACTTCAGTTCGGCAGCTTCCACCTGGACCTCGCCCAGCCCCGCGACATGCCCGGCACGAACATCTGGCCGCTCACCCCGGGGCGCCTGCACGGCGACGACGGCTACTGGCTCGCGGAATGGCTCAGCGACAACGTCCCCGGCCAGGCCGAATGCGCCGACCACGTCGGGCAGAAGGCGACCAGGGACGCGGAGAACCTCATCGCAGGCAGCCGGGTGTGCGGACAGACACCCGGCGGCCGGATCTTCCTCGTCGACGTGGTCGCGCTCGACTCCAGCACGATCACCGGCCAGGTCACGGTCTGGGACTAGAGGTCGTTCGCCGCGATGTACCCGAACGTCATGGCCGGCCCGATCGTCGACCCCGCTCCGGCGTAGCTCCGCCCCATCACAGCCGAGCTGACGTTGCCCGCCGCGTACAACCCGGGAATCACCGAACCATCCGGCCGCAGCACCCGAGCACGGGCATCGGTGACCATCCCGCCCTTGGTGCCGAGGTCACCGGGCACGATCTTGAACGCGTAGTAAGGCGCCACCCACAACGGCGCGAGACACGAGTTCGGGAAGACAGCCGGGTCGGTGTAGTAGTGGTCGTAAGCGCTGTCACCGCGCCGGAAATCGGTGTCCCTGCCCGTGAACGCCTGGTTGTTGAACCGGCTCACGGTGGCCTTCAAAGCAGCCCCCGGCACGCCGATCGCCGAGGCAAGTCCGTCGAGCGACCAGTTCTTCACGACCGCGCCGGCCTGGTACCACCCGTCGGGCAGCGGCAGCGTCGGCGCCACATCGGCGAACAGGTAGCGGTTGCGGTAGTTCTGGTCGACGATCAGCCACGCCGGGATGCACGGCGAAGTCGGGTTCTTGTCGTACATGGTGTGCACGACGTCGCTGTAGGGTGCCGCCTCGTTGACGAACCGCTGCCCCGCCTGGTTGATCATCAGGCCGCCGGGCAGGGTGCGTTCGGCCAGGCAGAAGTACGGCGAGCCGGGCGTCGGAATCGCGGGGCCCCACCAGGCGTCGTCCATCAGGTCCAGCGCCGCCCCGGCCCGCAGGCCGGCGCGGTGGCCGTCGCCCGTGTTCTCCTTCGCGCCGACCGTCCACTGCGTACCGATCGGCTGACGCTGGTACTGGGCGCGCATCGACGCGTTGTGCTCGAAGCCGCCGGAACCCATGATCACGCCACGCCGAGCCCGGACGAGGCCGCGCGAGGTCAGGACTCCCTTGACCGCGCCGTTTTCCACGTGCAGGTCTTCCAACGGGGTGTTGAGCCACACCGGCACCTGAGCCTGCATCAGGCCCGCCCGCAGACCACCTGCCAGCGCCTGCCCCATCGTCAACGGCTTCTGCCCCGCCAAAGCCGCCGCCGTACCGCGTGCCAACGCCGCCGCAGCCGTCGCAGCCCCCTTGGCGTTGACCAACGCCAGAGCCAGCCACTTGTAGTCGGCGCCGTAGATGACCATGCCCGCCGGTGTGGCCAGGTAGGGCGCGTTGAGGTTGGCGAGCTCCGCCCCGAGGATCCGGCCGTCCAGCATCTCCGGCTCGATCGACCGCCCACGAACTATGCCACCGGGCAGCTCCGGGTAGTAGTCGCTGTAGCCGTCCATGTGCCGGAACCGCAACGGGCTGTTGCGCATGACGAACGAGATCATCTGCGGCCCGTAGGTCAGATAAGCCTGCTGCCGCACCGCCGGGATGTCACCGACGACCGCCGCGAGGTACTGCCGCGCCTTCTCCGGGGTGTCGGGAATGCCTGCGGCGAGGATGATCTCGTTGTTGGGAATCCAGATCCCGGCACCGGATCTTGCCGCGGAGCCGCCGTAAGTCGGTGCCTTCTCCAGCACCACGCAACTCAGGCCGCGTTTCGCCGCGGTCAGAGCGGCGGTCATGCCCGCCGCACCGGCACCGACCACCACGACGTCGAACTCACCGAGCGACGCCGAAGCGGAAGAAGTCTTGACCAGTCCGGAGGCCAGCGCGAGACCGGCACCGGCGAGCACCTGACGGCGGTTCAGGTTCATGGGGTCGCTCCAGACATCGTCTTCCGGTGGTCCCAGCTGGCGATCTTGGTCGGCCGGAAGATCACGGCCACGCGCCTCGCCATCGCCTTCCGCAACGCCTCGCGCGCGGTCTCGTCGTCGCCGACCTCGCCGAAGTTGCGCGCCACCACCGCGTCCACGACCGGGCCGAGGTCGGTGAACTCGGTGACGCCCTCCATGTGCACGCCGCGCAGCTGGTCGTAGGTCTCCCCCGCCTCGGCGAGCACGCTGCAGCGCGGATCCCGTTGCAGGTTCACGATCTTCTGCGACTTGCGGTCCGTGCAGAACACGATCTCGCCGTCCAGCCACGCGAACCACATCGGCGCGACGTGCGGCAGGCCGTTGCGGCCGATGGTGGCGACGATCAACGTCTTCTGACCGTCCAGAAACGCCTCGATCTCCGCTGCGTTCATCTTGATCAGATCACGCACGGTCCCGCAGCTTTCGCTTGTACAGCTTGCCGTTCGGGTCGCGCGGCAACTCGGCGAGATACTCGACGGTGCGCGGCAGCTTGAACTTGGCGAGCCGTGTGCGGGCGAACTCCAGCAGCTCCTCGGTCAACGCCTCGGAGCCTTCGACACCGTCGACCGGCTGCACGACCGCCTTGATCTCCTCGCCCCAGTCCGCGTGCGGCACCCCGAACACCGCCACGTCTGCGACCTTCGGGTGACAGATCAGCTCACCCTCGATCTCCGCCGGGTAGATGTTCACGCCACCGGAGATGATCATGTCGTTCTTGCGGTCGCACAAGAACAGATAGCCGTCCTCATCGAGATAGCCGATGTCCTGCAACGTGAACAGCCGGCCCACGCGCGCAGCCTTCGTCTTCTCCGCGTCCTTGTGGTACTCGAAGGTCGCGTCGCCCATCCGCATGTAGACCAGGCCGCGTTCGCCGACGGGCAGCTCGGTGCCGTCCTCGCCCAGGATCTTGATCTCCGACGTCGGCCACGGCAGCCCGACGGATCCGGGCTTGCGCAACCACTCCTGCGCGGAGATCGCGGTGCCGCCACCCTCGGTCGCGGCGTAGTACTCGATCACGACCGGCCCCCACCAGTCGAGCATGCGGCGCTTGACCTCCAGCGGGCACGGCGCGGCGCCGTGGATCATCGAGCGCAACGACGACATGTCGTACTTGGCCTTGACGTCGTCCGGCAGTGCCAGCAACCGGTGGAACTGGGTCGGCACCATGTGGCTGTGGGTGACCTCGTACCGCTCGATCAGCCGCAGCATCTCCTCGGGCGACCAGTGGTCCATCAGCACCGCGGTGTGGCCGAGCTGGATCGAGATGACGACGAAGTTCAGCACCGCGGTGTGATAGAGCGGCGACCCGCAGAGGTGCACGTGCCCGTCGTGCGGCTTGATCCCGAAGATGCCGAAGAACCACGGCGCCGACGGTGGAATGACGTCCGGGTCGGCGCCGGTCAACGGCCTGCGCACACCCTTGGGCCGCCCGGTCGTGCCCGAGGTGTAGAGCATCGGCGAGCCCGCCGTGCGCACATCCGGCCGGCCAGATTCACCCTCACCGAGCTTGCTCAGCGGCTCGAACTCGGCGATCTCGCCCACGGCGAAGCGAGATCCCGCAGGCAGGCTCGCCGCGGCTTCTGTCGCGGCGGCCGCGAACCGTTCGTGGGCCACGAATGCCTTGGCGCCGCTGTCCTGGACGAGGTACGCGACCTCGGCCCCGGTCAGGTGCCAGTTGGCCATCACGACGTAGAGGCCGGTCTGGTAGGCGGCGAAGTACACCGCCACCAGTTCGGCGCTGTTGGGCAGCATCAGCACGATGCTGTCGCCGGGCTCCAGCCCCAGTGTCTGGAACCCGCGCCCGTACCGGTCTGCTGATGCCGCGAGCTCGGCGTAGGTGATCTCGCGACCGCTCGGATCGACCAGCGCGGTGAGGTCCGGCTGATCGGCAGCGATGTTCCAGAGTCCTGTCACCACCCCCTCAAAGTAGAACGCGTTTCACCTACTGACAAGCCTCCGACACGGCCTTGATCGAGGCAACGTCACGGCACCCGACGATGAGCATCGTGACGCCCGCCTTCTCCCAGCGGCCGATCTCGTCGCGCACGTGCTCGGCGGTGCCGACGATGCTGATCTCGGCCACCAGCTCGTCCGGAACCGCCTGCGCCGCCTCGTCTTTACGTCCGGCGAGGAACAGCTTGCCGATGTCCTGCACGGCCTCGCCGTACCCCATGCGCGTGAACACCTCGGCGTGGAAGTTCATCCCGGGCGCACCCATTCCGCCGATGTACAAAGCAACGAACGGCTTGAGCATGGCCCGCACGCTCACCGGATCGTCCGTCACCACGACCTGACACGTGGCCGCGACCTCGAAGTTCTCCCTGCTACGACCTGATTTCGCGAACCCTTCGGCCAACCACTCGTCGTACATCCCGGCCAGCCGCGGCGCGTAGTAGATGGCGAGCCAGCCATCGGCGATCTCCGACGCCAAAGCGACGTTCTTCGGACCCTCCGCACCGAGCCAGATGGGCAGGTCAGCGCGCAGCGGGTGCGTGATGGGCTTCAGCGGCTTGCCGAGACCGAGCGCACCCGGCCCCTGATAGGGCAACGGATAGTGCGGGCCGTCGTTGACCACTGGCGCCTCGCGCGCCATCACCTGGCGCAGGATCGACACGTATTCCCTGGTCCTGGCAAGCGGTTTGGCGAACGGTCGCCCGTACCAGCCCTCCACGACCTGCGGCCCGGACACGCCCAGCCCGAGCACGAACCGCCCGCCCGAAAGATGATCGAGCGTGAGCGCGTGCATGGCGCAGGCAGCCGGCGTACGGGCCGACATCTGCACGACGGACGTGCCCAGCCGGACCCGTTGCGTGTCGGATCCCCACCACGCCAACGGAGTGAAGGCATCGGAGCCCCACGCCTCGGCCGCGAACACCGCGTCGAAGCCGAATTCCTCTGCCGCCGCCACGAGTTCGGCGGCGTTCGCGGGCGGCCCAGCGCCCCAGTACCCGAGCTGCAGACCGAGCTTCATGCACCCATCTTGCCACCATTTCGAGAACCTGTTTCACTTTGATCTGTGACCAAGCCGCCCGAGACAAAACCTCTCAGCGCTCCGCTGGACGTCGGCTTCGACTACACGCGCTCGACGGGCCCGACGCTGGGCCGGTTCCTCTCGGATCTGCGGCGCCGGAAGGTGACCGGGATCCGCGGTGCGGACGGGCGGGTGCACGTGCCGCCGCTCGAGTACGACCCGGTGACCGCCGAGCGGCTCACCGAGTTCGTCGACGTGGCGTCGACCGGGGTCGTGCGCGGCTGGTCGTGGATTCCCGAGCCGCTGGAGGGCCAGCCGCTCGACCGGCCGTTCGCGTGGGCGTTGATCCAGCTCGACGGCGCGGACACCTCGTTGCTGCACGCCGTCGACGCGGGCTCGCCGGACAAGATCTCCACAGGCGCGCGTGTACGCGTGCGCTGGCGTGGAGAACGGGTCGGCGCGATCACCGACATCGAGTGCTTCGAGCTCTCCGAAGACGCTGCGGACCCACCTGTTGAAGCTGACGAGGTCACGATGGTGACCACGCCGGTGAACCTCCACTACACGCACTCCGCGTCACCGACCGAGGACCCGTTCCTGCGTGGCCTGATGGAAGGGCGGCTGTTCGCCCAGCGCTGCCCGGTGTGCGAGAAGGTCTACTTCCCGCCGCGTCCCGCCTGTCCCACCGACGGCGTACCGACGACGGAGCAGATCGAACTGTCCGACCGCGGCACGATCACGACGTTCTGCGTGGTCAACGTGCCGTTCCTGGGCCAGCGGATCCCGCCGCCGTACGTGTCGGCCTACGTGCTGCTGGACGGCGCGGACATCCCGTTCCTGCACCTGCTGCTCGGCATCGCTCCCGAGGACGTGCGGATGGGCATGCGCGTGGAAGCGGTGTGGAAGCCGCGCGAGGAGTGGGGCCCGACGATGCGCAACATCGACCACTTCAAGCCCTCCGGCGAGCCGGACGCGCCGTTCGACTCCTACTCCCAGCACCTGTGAGGCCCTGATGCGAGAGATCGCGGTGGTCGGTTTCGCGCAAACGCCCTGCGTGCGTGAGACCGACGGCACCACCAACGGTGTCGAGATGCTGGTGCCGATCTTCCACGAGGTGCTCGGCGGGCTCGGACTGACCAAGTCCGACATCGGGTTCTGGTGCTCGGGTTCCTCGGACTACCTGGCCGGGCGAGCGTTCTCGTTCGTGTCGGCGGTCGACGCGATCGGCGCGTTCCCACCGATCATGGAGTCACACGTCGAGATGGACGCCGCCTGGGCCCTGTACGAGGCCTGGGTGAAGCTGCTCTGCGGCGAGGTCGACACCGCACTGGTCTACGGATTCGGCAAGTCGTCGGCCGGTCAGTTGCGCCGGGTCATGGCCATGCAGCTCGATCCGTACGTCGTGACGCCGCTGTGGCCGGATTCCGTTGGCCTGGCCGGGATTCAGGCCCGCATGGGCATCGAGGCCGGGCTCTGGGACGAGCGGGCGATGGCGACCGTGGCCGCGCAGAGTCGCGCCGCAGCGATGTCGAACCCGCTCGCGCAGCTGTCCGGTGAGGTCGACATCGACGAGTTGCTTGCTTCCGACTACCTCGCGGATCCGTTGCGGCGGCACGACTGCGCGCCGATCACCGACGGCGCCGCCACGATCGTGCTGGCGGCCGGCGACCGCGCACGGGAGCTCTGCGAACGGCCGGCGTGGATCACCGGGTTCGAGCACCGGGTGGACTCGCCGTCGTTCGGCGCACGCGACCTGCTGACCTCGCCTTCGACGGTGGCCGCGGGCAAGGCGGCCGGGACTGAGGGTGTCTCCGTCGCCGAGCTGCACGCGCCGTTCACCCACCAGGAGATCCTGCTGCGCCAGGCACTCGGACTCGGTGACGACGTGGTGGTCAACCCGTCGGGCGGAGTGCTCGCCGGGAACCCGATGTTCGCGGCAGGGCTGGCGCGGATCGGTGAGGCCGCGCGCCGGGTGCACGACGGCTCGGCCTCCAAGGTGCTGGGGCACGCCACGAGCGGGCCGCTGCTGCAACAGAACCTGGTCTGCGTCATGGAAGGGCGGCCGTAGATGCGGAACCTCTTCCACGTTGAGGAAAGGCGGGACTGATGCGCCCGGCAGCAGTCGTCGGCACCGGCCAGACACACCACGCCGCAAAGCGCCTGGACGTCTCCATGGCCGGTCTGTGCCGTGAGGCGATCGACCGCGCCATGGCGGACGCCGGCGTGGACTGGCCTGACATCGACGCCGTGGTCCTCGGCAAGGCCCCCGACCTGTTCGAGGGCGTCATGATGCCTGAACTGTTCCTCGCGGACGCTCTTGGCGCGGTCGGCAAACCGTTGCTGCGCGTGCACACCGCGGGCTCGGTCGGGGGCAGCACGGGCAACGTCGCCGCGTCGTTGGTCCAGTCCGGCGTGCACGACCGCGTGCTGGCGGTGGCGTTCGAGAAGCAGTCCGAGTCGAACGCGATGTGGGCTCTCTCGGTGCCCACCCCGTTCACCATGCCCGTGCACGCGGGCGCTGGCGGCTATTTCGCGCCTCACGTCCGTGCCTACATCCGCCGCGCAGGCGCCCCGGAACACATCGGCGCGATGGTGGCCGCCAAGGACCGTCGAAACGGTTCGCTGAATCCCTACGCGCACCTGAAACAGCCGGACATCACCGTCGAATCGGTTCGAGCGTCCACGATGTTGTGGGACCCGATCCGTTACGACGAGACGTGTCCTTCCTCGGATGGTGCTTGTGCGGTCGTGATCTCCGCCGAACCGACGTCCGGCCCTTCGGCGTGGATCCGGGCGACAGCGCTGCGCACCGAACCCACGACGTTCGCCGGCCGCGACCAGGTCAACCCGCAGGCCGGACAGGACGCCGCCCGCGCGTTGTGGAAGCAGGCGGGCATCACCGACCCGCTGTCCGAAGTGGATGCTGCCGAGATCTACGTGCCGTTCTCGTGGTTCGAGCCGATGTGGCTGGAGAACCTGGGGTTCACCGACGTCGGCCAGGGCTGGAAGCTCACCGAGGCGGGCGAGACCGAGATCGGCGGCCGGCTGCCCGTCAACCCGAGCGGCGGCGTGCTCTCGTCGAACCCGATCGGCGCCTCGGGCCTGCTGCGCTACGCCGAGGCCGCGATGCAGGTCATGGGCACCGCCGGGGACCACCAGGTCGACGGCGCGCGGGTGGCCCTGGGCCACGCGTACGGCGGTGGGTCGCAGTTCTTCGCCATGTGGGTCGTCGGATCGGAGAAGCCGTGAAGTTCACCGTTGGCATCGCCATGAGCCCGCTCGACCAGCTGACCGAGTTGGCCAAGACCGCCGAGGAGTGCGGCTACGCGTCGATCGCGCTGCCGGATTCGCTGTTCTTCTCGGAGAAGGTGTCGGCCGACTACCCGTACACGCCCGACGGCTCACGGATGTGGAACGCCGAGACCCCGTGGGTCGACCCGTTCGTCGCCGCAGCGGCGATGGGCGCGGTGACGTCGCGAATCCACTTCTACACGCAGGTGCTGAAGCTCGGCTCCCGCAACCCGTTGCTGCTGGCCCGCCAGGTCGGTTCGGTCGCGCACATGACCGGCAACCGCTTCGGGCTCGGCGTCGGGCTCGGCTGGTCGCCGGAGGAGTTCGAGTGGTGCGGCGCGCCGTTCAAGAACCGCGGCCCGCGCGTGGACGAGATGATCGACGTGCTGAAGCTCGTGCTCGGCGGCGGAATGGTCGAGTACCACGGCGGGTACTTCGACTTCGACCGGCTGCAGATGTCGCCGGCGCCCTCCTCGCCGGTGCCGTTCTACGTCGGTGGCCACTCCCCTGCTGCGCTGAAGCGCGCGGCACGGGTCGGTGACGGCTGGACGTCCGCGATGATCAAGTACGCGGACCTCAAGTCGGTGATCGAACAGCTGAAGGACCTGGGGGCGTTCGAGCGGCCGTTCGAGATCCAGGCGGTGTGCATCGACCGGTTCGGGCTCGACGGGTACAAGCAGCTCGACGAGATCGGCGTGACGGACGTGATCGTGGTGCCGTGGCTGTTCTACGGCGTCGGGTTCGACGGCAGCTTGCAGGCCAAGAAGGACGGACTTCGGCGCTTCGCCGACGAGGTGTTGGGAGAGTTCGCGTGACCGCGGTGACCTGGACGGCTTCGAAGACCGAGACCCCGGCCCGGGTGGCCTCGTGGCGTTCCATGGACGCCGTGACGCGTGGTGCGAAGGACGACTGGCTGGCGTTGTTCGCCGACGACGCGGTGGTCGAGGACCCGGTCGGCCCGTCGATGTTCGACGCCGAGGGCAAAGGCCACCACGGCAAGGAGGCGATCTCGGCGTTCTGGGACCTGACGATCGCCAACGTCGAACGGTTCGAGTTCACGATGCACGACTCGTTCGCGGCCGGTTCCGAGTGTGCCAACGTCGGCACGATCACCGCGTTCCTGCCTGGCGGAGCGCGCATCGACACCGAGGGCGTGTTCGTCTACAGGGTCGGCGAGGACGGGCTGGTGAAGTCGTTGCGCGCGTTCTGGGAGACAGAACGCGCGCTCGCGACCCTTCAGACTCCCTGACTACCTCGTGATCGTGAAGGTGGACGTCGTGTTCCTGACGTCCACCTCGTTGTTCTTGAGGCGCAGTCGTTCGAACGTCACCGAGCCGATCGCCGGGCCCTGACCGGGTTCGGGAAGCTCGTTGGCCCACAGGCCGAAGCCGGACCTGGCCCCGAACTCGTCCCCGCTGAGCCGGGCGCCGGTGATGCCCTTGCGCACCTTGTCCAGCGCGGCCTGCACGGCGGCGTGGCCGTGCCCGTCCGGCGTGACGTAGCACGCCGGTTGCGAAACCGGGCGCAGGCGCTATACGTTCAACTAGAACAGGTTTCAGTTTTCGGTGCCGGGCGACCGAGGAGTGGACATGGCGAAGAGGGCGTCGCGTGGCAACGAAGCTGACTACGTGGTCGTCGGGTCGGGCAGCTCGGGAGCGGCGATCGCGGGCAGGCTGGCGGAGGCAGGCGCGAGCGTGATCGTTCTCGAAGCCGGCAAGACCGACGAGAAACTGTTGGTCCGCAAGCCGGGACTCGTCGGCCCGATGCACGCGGTTCCCCAGCTCAAGAAGCCTTTCGACTGGGGCTACTACTCCGTGCCGCAGAAGCACGCCCTCGACCGCAAGATGCCGGTGCCGCGCGGCAAGGTCGTCGGCGGCTCCAGTTCGATCAACGGCATGGTCTACGTCCGCGGCAACCGCGCCAACTTCGACTCGTGGGCCGCCGAGGGCAACACCGGCTGGGACGCCGACCGCGTGAACGCCGCGTACAAGCGGATGGAGGACTTCGAGGACGGCGAGAACACGTTCCGAGGAAAGGGTGGTCCAATCCGGGTCACCCGCGTCAGGAACCCGGAGGAGGGCTCGCTGCAGTTCCTCCAGGCCACCGCCGACACGGTCGGTTGCAAGATCCTCGACGACTACAACGCCGAGTCGCAAGAGGGCGTCAGCCGCATGCAGCAGAACGCCGCCGACGGCCTGCGCTACAGCGCCTCACGCGGCTACCTCCACCACCTCGCGCCCGCGACGCTGGAACTGCAGTCCGGCGTGCTGGTGCAGAAGGTGCTAATCGAGAACGGCCGCGCGGTGGGCGTCTCAGTGGTCGACTCCGACGGCACGCAACGCACTGTGCGCGCCGGCAAGGAAGTCATCCTCTCAGCTGGGTTCGTGGGATCCGCGCAGCTGCTCATGCTGTCCGGCATCGGCCACGCCGAGCACCTTCGCGAACACGGCATCGGGGTGGTTGCGGACCTGCCGGTCGGCGACAACCTGCACGACCACATGTTCCACGCGCTGACGTTCCACGTCTCGTCGAGCCGCAACAAGGGTTCCGCACCGTACTTCGCGCGCGGGCTGGCTCGCGAGCTGCTCCGCCCCGGCACCACGTTCCTCGCGAACTCGGTGTTCGAGGCCGTCGCGTTCTTGCGCACGTCCCAGGCCGACGCAATCCCCGATCTGCAGCTTCACCTGCTGCCGTGGGCGTACGTGTCGCCCAACCAGGACGCACCGATCCGGCACGACGTGGACCAGCGCCCCGCGCTCACCGTGCTGACCACGTTGATCTACCCGAAGAGCCGCGGCACGCTGCGCCTCGCCTCCGCGGACCCGGCGGCGGCACCGCTCATCGACCCCCAGTACCTGGCCGATCCGGCCGACCTCGACGTCCTCACCGAGGGCTCGGAGATGGTCCGCGAGATCTTCGCGTCGAGCGCGTTCAACGGCTCGGTCAAATCGGAGATCCACCCAGGTGTCGGGCTGCGTGGCCAGGAGTTGCGGGACGCGATCCTCAACCGGGCGACGTCGGTCTACCACGGCGTCGGCACCTGCCGGATGGGCGTCGACGAGCTCGCGGTCGTGAGTCCCGACCTCAAGGTCCGCGGCGTCGAGGGCCTGCGGGTCTGCGACGCGTCGATCATGCCGTCGATCACCGGCGGCAACACCAACGCGCCGGCCATCATGATCGGCGAGATGGGCGCGCAACGCGTTCTGGCGGACCGCTGAGGAACGCGGTCAGCATCGGCAGGAATCCCGGCGCGATCACGCCGTCGACGAACAGACTGTGATCAGCGCCGGGAAAGACCGCGATGCCGTTGCGCGCGTCCTCCGGCATGGCCGCCGCGAACGTGGCAACGCTGGTGGCGACCGGCACCGAGTCGTCGGCGCCACCGAACAGCGCGAGCACCGGACACTTCAGCTCGGGCAACAGCTGCGCGGGGTCGACATCCATGCTGCGCGCGAAGAACGCCATCGCTCCAGGCGTGGTCACGGCCTGAGATACGACCCCGTACCAGGGCTTGTCGGCGAAGCCGAGTTGAGCCGCGACGACCTGCTCGGCCGATTCGCCCGCGCGCAACCTGCGCGCGCGCTCGTCCACCCAGGCCATGCCTTCCGCGTGGTCGGCGCCGCCAACCCCGTCCCGCCGCAGCCAGCTGTCGACGCGCATGCGCTCCTGCGCGGCCATGGTGACCCCGGGCCCGCTGATCGTCACCACGCGGTCGACCTGCGCGGTGGCGGCGGCCAGCAGCGACACCCAGCCGCCCTGGCTCCACCCGATCAGACCGACCCTGTCGCGGTCGACACCGGGCCAGCCGCGCAACACTTCCACCGCAGCCAGCGATTCGGCGGCCCGGTCGGCAAACGACTGCGTCCGCCAGTCACCGGGCGACTTCCCGCAGTCAGGCTTGTCGTGCGCCAGCACAGCGACACCGCACCCGCTGATCCGCGCAGGACAGTCGCCCCACTCCTCGATCCCGCCGCACCCGCTGCCGTCGACGAAGACGAGCCCTGGCACCACGCCCTCACCGGGCCTGCGCACGATCGCGCGCAGGTCACCGGCAGGACTCGGCACGACAGTCGGTTCCTCGATGAAGTCGGCCCCCATCGCCCGACCGTACTAGGAGTACTGGACGCGGAACTCCTTGATCCCGTTGAGCCAGCCCGACCGCAGCCGCCGCGGTTCCGCGACCTGCTTGATGTCCGGCATGGCGTCCGCGATGGCGTTGAAGATCAGGTCGATCTCCAGCCGGGCGAGGTTCGCGCCGATGCAGAAGTGCGCGCCGCTGCCACCGAATCCGAGGTGCGGGTTGGGATCACGGGTGATGTCGAACTTCTCGGGATGGTCGAACACCTCCTCGTCGAAGTTGGCGGACGAGTAGAACATCCCGACCCGTTGCCCCTGCTTGATCTCCACCCCGCTGAGCACGGTGTCGGCCATCGCGGTGCGCTGGAACGACACCACCGGCGTGGCCCAGCGGACGATCTCGTCACAGGCCGTCGCGGGCCGTTGGGCCTTGAACAGCTCCCACTGGTCCGGGTGGTCGAGGAACGCCTTCATGCCGTGCGTGATGGCGTTGCGGGTGGTCTCATTGCCGGCGACCGCGAGCAACAACACGAAGAAACCGAACTCCTCCGACGCGAGCCCCGCACCGTCCACATCGGCCTGAACGAGCTTGGTGACGATGTCCTCGCGCGGGCACTTGCGGCGGTCCTCGGCCATCGTCCACGAGTAGCCGAGCAGCTCCGTGGCCGCCGCGAGCGGTTCGATCTCGAACTCGGGGTCGTCGTAGGCGATCATCTGGTTCGACCAGTCGAAGATCTTGCGCCGGTCCTCCTGCGGGATGCCGATCAACTCCGCGATCGCCTGCAGCGGCAACTCGCACGCCACGTCACTCACGAAGTCGCCACTTCCCTTGGCCAGCGCCTCCGTCACGATCTTCTCGGCGCGAGCAGTGAGAGCCTCACGCAGCGCGTTGACCGCGCGCGGGGTGAAGCCGCGCGAAACGATGCCGCGCTGCTTCGTGTGTGTCGGCGGGTCCATGTTCAACAGGAGCAGCCGCTGCATCTCGATGTTGTCACGCGGCATGTCGTCGCGGAACCGGATGATCGCGGTGTTCTCCCGGCTGGAGAACAACTCGCTGTTCCGCGACACCTCCTTGACGTCGTGGTGCCTGGTCACCACCCAGTAGCCGTCGTCCGGAAACCCGCCCTGCCCCAGTGGTTTGGAGTTCCACCAGATCGGTGCGGTCTGACGCAGTTCGGCGAACTCCTCGAAGGGCAGACGACTCGCGTACATGTCGGGGTCGGTGAAGTCGAAGCCCTCGGGGATGCGCGGCTTGCCCACAGGCACCTCCTAGATGTAACACGTTCTATCTGATTCAAACACGCTTGCGCCTTGTGTTGAAGCCCCCAGGCGGCCAATCTGGAGACTCACAGGAACGTGTTCTAGTTTCCAGGCAGAGGAGGCCCGCGTGGGCAGTCCGGTGATCGTGGGAGCGGTGCGCACGCCCATAGGCCGGCGCAACGGCTGGTTGTCCGACCTGCACGCCGCCGAGCTCCTCGGTGCGGCACAACGAGGTCTGCTTGACAGAACAGGCGTAGATCCGTCCACTGTCGAACAGGTCATCGGCGGCACCGTCACCCAGGCGGGCGAGCAGTCGAACAACATCACCCGCACGGCATGGCTGCACGCCGGCCTGCCTTCCTCGACGGGCTGCATGACCGTCGACGCCCAGTGCGGGTCGGCTCAGCAGTCCACGCACCTCATCGCGGGGCTGATCGCGGCGGGTGCGATCTCTTGTGGCATCGCGTGCGGGGTTGAGGCCATGAGCCGGGTACCGCTACGCAGCAACGTCGGTGACACCGGGATGCCGCGGCCTGAGTCTTGGACCATCGATCTGCCCAACCAGTTCGTGGCGGCTGAGCGGGTGGCTGCTCGGCGCGGGATCGGGCGTGAGGAGGTTGACCGGTTCGGGGTTCAGTCGCAGAACCGGGCTCGGGCGGCTTGGGCGGCTGGGCGGTACACCGCTGAGGTTGTGCCGGTGAAGGTCGGCGAGGAGTTGGTGGAGACCGATCAGGGGTTGCGGGAGACGTCGCTTGAGGCGTTGGCTGCGTTGAAGCCTGTGGTGCCAGATGGGGTGCACACCGCTGGGACGTCCTCACAGATCTCTGACGGTGCGTCTGCCGTGATGGTGGTGGACGAGGAGTTCGCTCGGGCGCACGGATTGCGGCCTCGGGCGCGGATTGTGGCGCAGTGTCTGGTTGGGTCGGACCCGTACTACCACCTCGACGGTCCGGTGGATGCCACGGCGCGGTTGTTGCAGCGCAGTGGGATGAAGATGGCGGACATCGATCTGTTTGAGGTCAACGAGGCGTTTGCGTCTGTGGTGCTGTCTTGGGCGGCGGTGCATCGGCCGAACCTGGATCGGGTCAACGTCAATGGCGGGGCTATCGCGATTGGCCATCCGGTGGGGAGTACCGGGACGCGGTTGATCACCACGGCGCTGCATGAGTTGGAGCGGCGGGATGCCGCTACGGCGTTGATCACGATGTGTGCGGGTGGGGCGCTGGCCACCGGGACGATCATCGAGCGGATCTGAGGGTCGTGGCTGGTTCGGGTCACGACCCGGGTCGGCTTGCGTGGGTTGACCGCCGGTTCCAGCGGGGTGGTCACCTGCCGTGCGGGCGGTCGCCTTGCGTGGGTGGTTGCTCAGGTCCTTAGACGAGCTTTGGTTGCGTCATCGGCGCTTCGCGACGATTGCGATTGGGGCTTGACTTCGGGGCCCTTACGAGGCGCTGGTCGGCCTTAAAAAGCCGGGCTGATAAAGCGCCCGGCCGATCCGAACACGGTAGCGCCTCGAACCCAAAGTCAAGCCCCAATCGCCGTCGTGCGTGGGTTGCGTTGACACCGCACCTCACCAATACCGGTACCCAGTCGGGCATTAGGCCTTTCGGGCTCGCTTCGCGGCGCCATAGCGGCGTCCGTTGCACGGCACGGCAGTTAGCGCCGTGCCGTACCCCTAGAGAGCGTGGATTAGATTTCGTCTGGGTCTGCGGTCTGGGTCCAGCCACTTGGGCGGCTGGAAGACCGGCATGCCGTTGACCATTTTTACTGTCCAGCCGCTGTGGTGGATCAGTGTGTGGTGGTGACGGCAGAGCAGCACGCCGTTTTCTGCGGAGGTGGCGCCGCCGTCGGCCCAATGCTTGATGTGGTGGGCATCGCAGTGCTTCGGGTGCCTGTCGCAGCCGGGGAACGCGCAGCCTCGGTCGCGGATGACCAGGAGTCGGCGGATTCCGGCGGTGAAGGTGCGGGCCTTGCGGCCGACGTCCAGCGGCTGCGACTGCGTGCCCAACACCAGCGGGATGATGCCCGCGCTGCACGCGAGCTGGCGGACCTGATCGGCCGGGACGCGTTCGCGGGTGTCCAGCGTCGCCGCGCCGACCTGGGCCGCGAGGTCGTCATAGCGCATCGTGAGAGTCAACGTCACCGGCTCGCCGCCGTGCTCAGGCATCTGGTCGGCGCGCAGCATCAAGTCGACCAGCTCAGCGAACGCGTCGCCTTGGCGTTGCGTGCGCGAGCGCGGGTCCGGGCCTTCCTCGACCGTGGTCGGGCGCGGCTTGGCCAGCGGGTCGATCAGCGCCTCGAACTTGGCGCCGGTGATCTTGTCCAACGTTCCCGAGACCTTCAGCAGATCGCCCCGCCAGTCCAGCGTGAGGTCGTTGACCCGCGGTGCGGGCCCGGCGTCGCGCGGCTCGGGGTCATCCTGATAGAGCCGGTAGGCCAGCTCCTTACCGAACGACCGCACCGCACTCGGCTCATGCTCACGGGCGAAATCCACCACCGCGGCTTCGGCTTCGGCGGGCAGCTTCTTCATGACCTCGGCGACCACCTTGACGTGCTCGACCGACAACGCGCCCTCCGCCGCCGCAGACGCGGTGGCGGGAAGTTTCGGAGCGAGTTCGGCGCCGGTCGGTGTGATCTCAGCGCTCAGCAACGCCGCGTTCTCAACCCATTGCTTGGCAACAGTCCGATCCCACCGCACGGCATGCTTCAACACATACGGCAAATCCTTATAACCAAGCTCGGATGCGGCGCCTCGCCGATCCAATTCGGCGATCATCTCCATCAACTCGTGCTCGCCACTACGGATCTCCATCGCTTTACCGACGATACGCCGGAGCACATCGTCAGTGGAGAGAAGCGGGAGACCTTCGATCACGTGTTCCAATCTACCGCAAGATCACGATTAGATTACGCGTAAAGCCAGACACGATCGAATGAATCGACCAAGCAGCCCGCCAGTGGCGAAGGCGAAGCCGAGCCCGAAAAGGCCTAATACCCGACCGGGTACCGGTATTGGTGAGGTCCGGTGTCAACGCAACCACGCACGACGGCGATTGGGGCTTGACTTTGGGTTCGAGGCGCTACCGTGTTCGGATCGGCCGGGCGCTTTATCAGCCCGGCTTTTTAAGGCCGACCAGCGCCTCGTAAGGGCCCCGAAGTCAAGCCCCAATCGCAATCGTCGCGAAGCGGCGATGAAATGACCCGGCCCGTCCAAGGACCTGAGCAACCACCCACGCAAGGCGACCGCCCGCACGCAAGGCGACCCCTCCGCTGGAACCCGAGCCAGCGCACGCAAGCCGACCCGCCCGCCTGGGACCCGCCGCCCGCCAACGCAAGCCGACCCGCCCGGAACGGGCCACCTCAACGAGTCATGCGCCGTAGACCGGCACCGGCCGATACTCCGCGACCAGCTCGCGAACCACCGCCCCCAACTCCGCCGGCTCCCACCGAGCACCCTTGTCGATCTCCCGCCCCCGCTGCCACCCCTGCACGAGGCAAACCCGCCCACCATCAACCTCGAACATCTGCCCAGAAACGTCGGCAGCCTCCGCACTCCCCAGCCAAACCACCAACGGCGACACGTTCTCCGGCGCCATGGCGTCGAACCCGCCGTCCGGCACCGCCATCGACTCCGCAAACGTCTGCTCGGTCATCCGAGTCCGGGCGGCAGGCGCGATCGAGTTCACCGTGACCCCGTACCGAGCCAACTCAGCCGCCGCCACCAACGTCATCGCCGCAATCCCGGCCTTGGCCGCCGAGTAGTTCGCCTGCCCGACAGACCCGAACAACCCCGCCCCAGACGACGTGTTGATCACCCGCCCCGAGACCGCCCCACCGGCCTTGTGCACAGCACGCCAATGGGCAGCAGCGTGACGAAGAGTCGCGAAGTGCCCCTTCAGATGAACCCGCACAACCTCGTCGAACTCGTCCTCACCACAGCTCACGATCATCCGGTCGCGCACGATCCCGGCGTTGTTGACCAGCACATCGAGCCCGCCAAAGGAAGACACCGCAGCATCGATCACCCGAGCGGCACCAGCCCAAGTCCCCACGTCATCGGTGTTGACCACAGCCCGCGGCCCGATCAAAGCAGCGACCTCGGCAGCCGGCTCGACAGACAGGTCGTTCACCACGACCCGCGCCCCGGCAGCACCAAAGGCCAGCGCGTGCGCACGACCTATCCCGCGCCCCGCACCGGTGACGATGACGACCCGGTCCTCGCACAACCTCATGACGAACCCCCATCGGTGTCGGCAGCAGCCAGGAACGCGGGTACCTCTCCCCCGCCGTGCACGACCAACGTCGAACCGGTCACGTACGAAGCCAGCGGTGAGGCGAGGAAGACCGCACACGCCCCGACCTCGTCCGGCGACGCCAGCCGCCCCAACGGCACCGTCCGCTCAACAGCCGCGATCCCGGCCTCGGAGCCGTAGTGGAGATGAGATTGCTCGGTGCGAACCATGCCGACAGCCAGAGCGTTGACCCGCACGCGAGGCGCCCACTCGACGGCCAGTGACGCGGTCAGGTTGTCCAGCCCGGCCTTCGCGGCCCCATAGGCAGCGGTACCAGGAGACGGACGACGACCGGAAACACTGCTCACCATCACGATCGAGCCGCCTGTGGACTGCGACTGCATGACCTCGTTGGCCGCCTGGGACACCAGCAACGGCGCCAGCAGGTTCAGCTCGACGATCTTGGCATGGAACCGCGGCGAAGCGTTGGAGGCCAACGCGAACGGCGCACCACCCGCGTTGTTGACCACGACGTCCAACCGGCCGAACTCCGAAACAACCCCGGACACCAGCGACGAGACCTGCTCGGCATCGCGGACGTCGCACGGCACGAAAGACGCGCCCGGTACGTCAGCAGGACGCCGGGCGCAGGTCACGACCACCGCACCAGCAGAAAGAAAGGCGCGGGTGATCCCCAGACCGACGCCCCGCACGCCGCCCGTCACCAGGACTACGGCTCCGTCGAGGGACAGTTCCACGATGCACCTACCCCGGTCGCTCCGGCGCTGCTAAATTACCAAGCAATCGCTTGGTTCGGAAGGCGGGCGGATGGGAATCTCCAGCAGCCACACCGAAAACGGCATCATCGAAGTGACCGTCGACATCCCGCCGGTGAACGCCATACCGGCGCGCGGCTGGTTCGAGCTGGCCGACGTGATCACGCAGGCCGGCAGGGACCCGGATGCCAGGGTCGTGATCCTCAGAGCCGAGGGCAGGGGGTTCTGCGCGGGCGTCGACATCAAGGAGATGCAGCGCACGCCCGGCTACGACGCGCTGATCGCGGCGAACCGGGGATGTGCCAAGGCTTTCTCCGCCGTGTACGACTGCGAGGTGCCGGTCATCGCGGCGGTGAACGGGTTCTGCCTCGGCGGCGGGGTCGGGCTGGTCGGCAACTCGGACGTGATCGTCGCGTCCGACGACGCCACGTTCGGGCTGCCCGAGGTCGACCGGGGTGCCCTAGGCGCGGCTACGCACCTGGCCCGGCTCGTGCCGCAGCACCTGATGCGGACGCTGTACTACACGGCCCGCAACGTCAGCGCGCAGACCTTGCACCACCACGGCAGCGTTTACAACGTCGTGCCGCGTGACCGGCTCGACGAGGCGGCCCGTGAAGTCGCCAGGGACATCGCCAAGAAGGACCCGACGGTGATCCGCGCGGCCAAGGAGGCGATCAACGGCATCGACACGCAGCGCGTGCACACCAGCTACCGCTTCGAGCAGGGCTTCACCTTCGAGCTGAACCTCACCGGCGTGTCCGATCACGCCCGGCAGGCCTTCGTGGACGGGAACCATGCGCGACAAGCGAATGACAGCTGAGGACGCCGTAGCCGAGATCAAGGACGGCATGACCGTCGGCATCGGCGGCTGGGGCTCCCGGCGCAAACCGATGGCCCTGGTCAAGGCGATCCTCAAAAGCACCGTCAAAGACCTCACCGTCGTGAGCTACGGCGGCCCGGACGTCGGACTGCTGTGCGCCGCCGGCAAGGTGCGCAAGCTGATCTACGGGTTCGTCTCGCTCGACACCATCGCGTACGACCCGTGGTTCCGCAGGGCCCGCGAGACCGCGCAGATCGACGTGCTGGAGCTGGACGAGGGCATGTTCCAGACCGGGCTGCGAGCCGCCGCACACCGTCTCCCGTTCCTGCCGATCAGGGCAGGCCTCGGCTCGGACGTGCTCAAGTACGCCCCGGAGCTCAAAACGGTCCGGTCGCCTTACGACGACGGTGAAGAGCTCGTCGCCATGCCCGCGCTCAAGCTCGACGTCGCGCTGGTGCACCTCAACCGCGCGGACCGGCACGGCAACGCCCAGTACCTCGGGCCGGACCCGTACTTCGACGACCTGTTCTGCCTGGCCGCGGACCGGCGATACGTCTCCTGCGAGCAGATCGTGGACACGTTCGACGGTCCGCCACAAACGCTGCTGCTCAACCGCATGATGGTCGACGGCGTGATCGAGGCACCACAAGGCGCGGGGTTCACGAGCTGCGTCCCCGACTACCCGCGCGACGAGGCTCTGCAGCGGGAGTACGCCGAAGCCGCCGGTGACCTGGAGAAATGGCCGGACTTCTACGAGAGGTTGCTGGCATGAGCGACATCACGAGGGCCGAAATCTGCGTCACGGCCTGTGCGGACCTCTTCCTCGGCGCCGGCGAGACGCTGATCAGCCCGATGGGCCTGATCCCGTCGCTGGGCGCGAAACTGGCCCGCCTCACCACCGAGCCGGACCTGCTGCTGAGTGACGGCGAGGCCTACCTGCTCACGCCGGAGTCCACAGTGGAGGGATGGCTGCCGTACCGCCAGGTCTTCGACGTAGTCGCGCACGGCAGAAGGCACGTCGTGATGGGCGCGAACCAGATCGACAGGTTCGGCAACCAGAACATCTCCGCGATCGGCGACCACGCCAAACCCACCCGGCAGCTGCTCGGGTTCCGCGGCGCGCCGGGCAACACCATCAACCACCGCACCAGCTACTGGGTGCCGCGCCACAGCCCGCGCATCCTGGTCAACGCGGTCGACGTCGTCTCCGGCGTCGGCTACGACCACGCCGTGGGCCCGTTCCACGACATCCACCGCGTGGTCACGAACCTGGCGGTGCTCGACTTCGACACCCCGCACCACTCGATGCGCATAGTGTCGACCCACCCGGGAGTGTCGGTCGACGAGGTCCAGAAGCAGACGTCGTTCCCGCTCATCGCCGACGACGTGACCGAGACCCGGCTCCCGACCGAAGAGGAGCTGGAGCTCATCCGCACGACGATCGACCCGAACAACAAGCGCGACAAGGAAGTCCCGGCATGAGGACCGCGCTGACCGACCTGGTCGGCGTCCGGCACCCGGTCGTGCAGACCGGGATGGGCTGGGTCGCCGGATCGCGGCTGGTCTCCGCCACCGCAGAAGCCGGCGGGCTCGGCATCCTCGCCTCGGCCACCATGACCTACGCCGAACTCGAAGCCGCCATCAAGGAGACCCGTTCCCGCACCACAAAACCGTTCGGCGTGAACCTCAGAGCGGACGCCCAGGACGCTCCGGAACGGGTGGACCTGCTGATCCGCGAACAGGTCAAGGTCGCTTCCTTCGCACTGGCCCCGAAACCCGACATGATCGCCAAGCTCAACGACGCCGGCGTCGTGGTCATCCCGTCGATCGGCGCGGCCAGGCACGCGGAGAAGGTCGCGAAGTGGGGCGCCCACGCCGTGATCGTCCAGGGCGGCGAAGGCGGCGGCCACACCGGCGGCGTGGCAACGACTCTCCTGCTCCCCAGCGTGCTCGACGCCGTCGACATCCCGGTGATCGCGGCCGGAGGGTTCTTCGACGGCAGGGGCCTCGCCGCCGCACTCGCGTACGGCGCTGCTGGAATCGCGATGGGCACCAGATTCCTGCTCACGCAAGAAAGCACGGTGCCACACCAGGTCAAACAGGCCTACCTGCAACGAGATCTGAACGGCACGGTCGTCACCACCCGCGTCGACGGCCTGCCCCACCGGGTGCTCAGAACCGACCTCGTCAACCACCTCGAACAGTCGGGCAAGCTGAGCAGCCTCACGAGAGCGATCACCAACGCCGCCAAGTTCCGCAAGCACACGGGCCTGAGCTGGCGCGCGATGATCCGCGAAGGCCTGGCCATGAAGCACGGCAAGGACCTCACCTGGTCGCAGGTGATCATGGCCGCGAACACGCCGATGTTGCTCAAAGCCGGCCTGGTCGAGGGCCGCACCGACGCAGGCGTGCTCGCCTCCGGTCAGGTCGCCGGAATCCTCGACGACCTGCCCACCTGCGAAGAACTGATCACCACCATCGTGCAGGACGCCGAGAAGATCATCGACCAGCTCAGAGACGTTCGATGATCGTCACGTTCGCCTGACCGCCGCCCTCGCACATCGTCTGCAACCCGTACCGCCCACCGGTCCGCTCCAGCTCGTGCAGCAACGTGGTGAACAACTTCGTGCCAGTCGCCCCGATCGGATGCCCGAGCGCCAGCGCTCCCCCGTTGACGTTGACCCGCCCCAGATCGACCTTCAACTCCTTGGCCCAGGCCAAAGGCACGGACGCGAACGCCTCGTTGATCTCGAACAGGTCGATGTCCGAGATCGACATCCCGGCCCGCTCCAACGCGAACTTGGTGGCACGGATCGGCGCGGTCAGCATGTAGATCGGGTCGGACCCGCGCGCGGAGAGGTGGTGCACCCGAGCGCGAGGGGTCAGCCGACGCTCGCGCAGCGCCCGTTCCGACACGACCAGCACCGCCGAAGCACCGTCGGAGATCTGCGACGACAACGCAGCCGTCGTCCGGCCGCCCGGCCGCAACGGTTGCAGCGCAGCCATCTTCTCGGCACTGGTGTCCGGCCGCGGGCACTCGTCCGCCGCAACCCCGTTGACCGGCGCGATCTCCCGGTCGAACCGGCCCTCCTTGATCGCGGTGATCGCCCGCAGATGGCTCTGCAGAGCGAACTCCTCCATCTCGCGCCGAGAAAGATCCCAGCGCACCGCGATCAGGTCGGCGGCGCGGAACTGGTTGACCTCCTCGTCGCCGTACCGGTGCTGCCAGCCCTCGCAGCCCTCGAAGGGGCTCCCTGCTTTTGAACCGGCAGTCATGGCCGACCCGATCGGCACCTGCGACATGTTCTGCACGCCGCCCGCGACCACGACATCGGCCGTGCCGCTCATCACCGCCTGCGCCGCGAAGTGCAGCGCCTGCTGGCTAGACCCGCACTGCCGGTCCACCGTCACACCCGGCACCTGCTCGGGGAACCCCGCCGCCAGCCACGAGGTCCGCGCGATGTCACCCGCCTGCGGCCCCACGGTGTCCACGCACCCGAAGATCACGTCGTCCACGTCCGTCGGGTCGACGTCCACGCGGTTCAGCAGCGCGGTGATCACGTGCGCGCCCAGATCGGCCGGGTGCACGTGACTCAGCTCGCCGCCACGCCGACCCGCCGGAGTCCGCACAGCCTCGATGATGTACGCCTCGGCCACGAGGGCCCTCCTTCTAAATCTTGTAACGCCTGCGCCCCGTTGCGATGCCGTCGAGCAAGATCGCGAGATATTGGTCCGCCACAGCGTCCGCGGACAGCCCTCCGTCGGGCCGGTACCACCGCACGGCCACCCACACCGTGTCGCGGATGAACCGATAGGCGAGATCGACGTCGAGGTCGGCACGGAACACACCCGCGCCCATGCCGTCCTCCAGCAGCACCGTCCACAGCTTGCGGAACTCCACGTTGCGGTCGTCCAGGTAGGAGAACCGCTCCAGCGGCATGAGGTGCTTGGACTCGTTCTGGTAGATCGCGACCTCGGCGTGCCGGGTGTCGATCGCCTCGAACGACGCCACGACCAAGGCCTTCAGCGTCTGCTTCGGTTCCAGCCCGGCGTCGACGATCTCCCGATACCGCGTGAACAGCTCGTCGAGGAAGGTCCGCAGGATCTCGTCCACCATCGACTCCTTCGAGTCGAAGTGGTGGTAGAGGCTGCCGGACAGGATGCCGGCCGCGTCCGCGATGTCCCTGACCGTGGTCTGTCCGTAGCCACGCTCGGCGAACATCCGTGCGGCGAGCTCCAGCAGCTCCGCCCTCCTGTTGCTCACGGGTCTTTCCTTCCTCATGGGTGCTGACTGCTCACCGAGACGACCTCACCCGTCAGGTACGACGAGTAGTCGCTGGCGAGGAACACGATCACATTCGCGACCTCCCACGGCTCGGCGGCGCGCCCAAAGGCTTCTCGGGACGCCAGTTCGGTCAGCAACTCCTCACTGGTGACCTTGGCGAGGAACGGGTGCGCCGCCAAGCTGGGGGCGACCGCGTTCACCCGGATGCCGTGCTCGGCCACGTCCATCGCGGCGCATCTGGTGAGCGCCATGACTCCTGCTTTCGCTGCCGCGTAATGGGCTTGACCCTTCTGGGCGCGCCAGCCGATCACACTGGAGTTGTTAACGACGACACCGCTTCGTTGGGCGACCATTTGGCGTAGTGCGGCCCTCGTGCAACGGAAGGTGCCGTTCAACGTCACGTCCAGCACGCGGGACCACTCGTCGTCGGTCATGTCCAGCACGGACTTCTCGCCGCCGAGGCCGGCGTTGTTGACCATCACGTCGATGCGGCCGAACCGCGCGACTGTTTCGTCAATCAGCGTCTGCACCTGGTCTTCTTCGGTCACGTCGCACGGGATCGCGTGATCGGTGCCTAGCGCCTCGTGGGTTTCCTTCAACCGCCGCTCGTGCCAGTCGCTGATGATCACGGTCGCACCCTCTTCGAGGCACCGTTTCGCGGTCGCCGAGCCGATGCCCGTGCCCGCAGCCGCGGTGACCACGACGACTTTGTCCTTCAACAGATCATGGCCGGTCATCGGGGCAGCCCCAGGATTCGGTGGGCGATGATCTCGCGCTGGATCTCGTCCGAGCCGCCGTAGATCGTCTCCGCACGGGTGAACAGGAACAGACGCTGCCACTCGTTGCCGTCGAGCATCGACTCCGGCCCGAGCGCCTCCATCGCGAGCTCACCGAGTCTGCGGTGCCAGCCCGCCCAGAACAGCTTCAGCACGGACGCCTCCGGGCCTGGTTCGTCGCCGAGGGTTCTGAGGGTGTGCGAGCGCATGACGTGCAGTTCCATCCACGCCCTTGTGAGCTTCTCCTGCATGGAGTCCGGGGCGCGGGCGATGATCGCGTCGAGCTGGCGGCGGAAGCCGACCTGGTGGCCGAGCATCGCGGTGCCGCGTTCGAAGCCCAGCGTCGCCATCGCGATCTTCCAGCCCTCGCCCGGCTGCCCCACGACGTTATCCCTGGCCGTGACCGCGCCGTCGAAGAAGACCTCGTTGAACTCGGACGTGCCGGTCAGTTGCCGGATCGGCCGCACCTCGATGCCCGGCTGGTGCATCGGCACGAGCAGGTACGAGAGGCCGTGATGGCGCTGGGAGCCCGGTTCGGTGCGGCACAGGACGAAGATCCAGTCCGAGTAGTGCGCGTTCGACGTCCAGATCTTCTGGCCGGTGATCACCCACTGGTCGCCGACCAGCTCGGCCCTGGTGGAGACGGACGCGAGGTCGGAGCCGGCACCTGGTTCGGAGTAGCCCTGGCACCACAGCTCGTCGAGCGCGCGGATCTTGGGCAGGAAGCGTTCCTTCTGCTCAGGCGTGCCGAACGCGATGAGCGTCGGCCCGAGCAGTCCCTCGCCGACGATGTCGACCTTCGCGGGCGCGTCGGCCTCGGCGTACTCCTCGTGGAAGACGACCTGCTCTTCGACGCTGCGCTCGCCGGGCCAGCCGAGGCACGTCCACCCGTGAGCCGCCAGGTGCCGGTGCCACCGCAGCCGTCCCTCGAACGCCTCGTCCTCGCGGCCGGGTCCACCCAGGCCGCGCAGCTCAGCGAACTCACCGACGAGGTTGGCGGACAACCATTCCCGCACCTCGCGCCGGAAGGACTCCATGCGCCATACTCTAACCTACCAAGCACTTGCTTTGGAGGCGTTCATGGCCAGCGATCCAAGCAGGCAAACGGTTTCAGCTGTGCTCGACCGCGCCGCTGTTTTGTACAGCGACGCGGAAGCGTTGGTGGACGGGGAGGTTCGCCTCACCTACACAGCGCTGCGGGCGCGGGTGCACACCGCGGCGCGTGCGCTCATCGGGATGGGCGTGCAGCCCGGCGATCGGGTCGCCCTGTGCGCGCCGAACTCGTGGCAATGGGTCGTGGCGGCGCTCGGGGCGTTGCACGCGGGCGCGGCGCTCGTGCCGATCAACACCCGGTTCACCGCCGCCGAGACCCTCGACGTGCTGCGGCGCAGCCAGGCCCGCGCGTTCATCGTCGAGGACCAGTTCCTCGGCCGCGACCGGCTCGCCGAGCTGCGCGGCGAGGAGCTGCCCGAGATCATCGTCCGATTACCGGTCGAGTGGCTCGACTGGGCCACGAACCTGCCGTCGACCGATCCCGACCAGCTCTGCGACGTCATGTTCACGTCCGGCACGACCGGGCGCAGCAAGGGCGCGATGAGCGCGCACCGGCAGTCGCTCGGGGTGGCCGCTGCCTGGGCTTCCTGCGCCGAGCTGTCCGAGGCCGACCGCTATCTGATCGTCAACCCGTTCTTCCACACCTTCGGCTACAAGGCCGGCATCCTCGCCTGCCTGCTGCGCGGCGCGACGATCGTGCCGCAGCCGGTGTTCGACGTCGCCGAGACGATGCGGCTGATCGAACGGGAGCGCATCACCGTGCTGCCCGGCCCGCCGACGATCTACCAGACCCTGCTCGACCACCCGGACCGCGGCTCGTTCGACCTGTCGAGCCTGCGGCTGGCGGTGACCGGGGCGGCGGTGGTGCCGGTGGCGTTGGTCGAACGGATGCAGTCGGAGCTGTTCTCCACCGTGCTCACCGCCTACGGGCTGACCGAGGCCGTCGTGACGACGATGTGCCGCCCGGAGGACTCACCGGAGACCGTGGCGCACACGTGCGGGCGGCCGTTGGCGGACTTCGAGCTCCGGCTGGGTGCGGAGAACGAGGTGCTGCTGCGGGGCCCGAACGTGATGCTCGGCTACCTCGACGATCCCGAATCGACCGCTGCGGCCATCGACGCCGACGGATGGTTGCACACCGGCGATGTCGGGAAGATCGATGAGCGCGGATACCTCTCGATCACCGACCGGCTCAAGGACATGTACATCTGCGGCGGGTTCAACGTCTACCCCGCCGAGATCGAACAGGCGCTGGCCCGGCTGCCCGGAGTCGCCGAGTCGGCCGTGGTCGGGATGGACGACTCCCGGCTCGGCGAGGTGGGCGTGGCGCACGTGGTGACCTCGCCGGGTTTCTCGCTGACCGAGTCCGAGGTGATCGAGTTCTGCCGCGGCCGGCTCGCGAACTACAAGGTGCCGCGGGCCGTCGAGTTCCTCCCGGCACTCCCCCGCAACGCCGGCGGCAAGGTCCTGAAGAACCTACTGCGCAAGGAGAACGCGTGACAGTCTCGTATGAGCGGCGGGACGCGGTCGCCGTCGTGACCATGAACCGCCCGGAGTACCGCAACGCGCAGAACTCGGCGATGACCTACGCGTTGGACGAGGCTTTCACGCGCGCGGTCGACGATCCCGAGGTCAAGGTGATCGTGCTGGCCGGTGCCGGCGACCACTTCTCCGCGGGCCACGACATCGGCTCACCCGGCCGCGACGTCGACGTGTCGTTCGAACGCAAGGCCGTGCTGTGGTGGGACCACGTGGGCCGCGAGGGCGGCGATCTCCGGTTCGCCCGCGAGATGGAGGTCTACCTCGGCATGTGCCGGCGGTGGCGGGAGATCCCGAAGCCGATGATCGCGATGGTGCAGGGCGCGTGCGTCGCGGGTGGTCTGATGCTCGCCTGGGTGTGCGACCTGATCGTGGCCGCCGAGGACGCGTTCTTCGCCGATCCCGTGGTGCGCATGGGGATTCCGGGCGTGGAGTACTTCGCGCACCCGTGGGTGCTGGGGCCTCGCGCTGCCAAGGAGGTGCTGTTCACCGGCGACCGCTTCTCCGCCCAGCGCGCCTACGAGTGGGGCATGGTCTCGCGGGTCGTGCCGCGTTCCTCGTTGGAAACGTCGACCTTCGAACTGGCTGCGCGGATCTCCTCGATGCCGCAGTTCGGGCTGGCGCTGGCGAAGAAGGCCGTCAACCAGTCAGAAGATTTGATGGGACTGCGCGCCGGGATGGACTCGGTCTTCGGGCTGCACCACTTCGCGCACGCGCACAACGCCGAGGTGAGCCCCGACGCGTTGGCCGGCATGGACGCCCGTTCGATGAAGAAGGCCTCCGGCTGATGGATCTCTCCCTGGATTCGGCGACCCTGGAGTTCCAGGCCGAGGTGCGCGCGTGGCTGGCCGCACACGTGCGCCCGCTGTCCTCGATGGACACACCGCTGGGCTTCGAGGAACACCGCTCGTGGGAACGCCTGCTCGCCTCGGCCCGGCTCTCCGCGGTCTCGTGGCCTGACGCCTTTGGCGGGCGGGACGCGTCTTTGCTGCAGTGGCTGGTGTTCGAGGAGGAGTACCACGCTTCCGGCGCGCCGGGCCGCGTCTCGCAGAACGGCATCTTCCTGCTGGCGCCGACTCTCTTCTCTCACGGCACCGACGAGCAACGCTCGCGCATCCTGCCGCCCATGGCGCGCGGCGACGAGGTGTGGGCGCAGGCGTGGTCGGAGCCCGAGGCCGGGTCCGACCTGGCTTCCTTGCGCAGCACGGCGGTGCGCGTTGACGGCGGCTGGTCGTTGCGCGGCCAGAAGACCTGGAGCTCGCGGGCGGCGTTCGCGGACCGGGCGTTCGGGCTGTTCCGCAGCGGGCCGGGCGAACGCCATCGCGGCCTGACCTACGTGATGTTCGACCTGCGCGCTCCCGGTGTCACCGTCCGGCCTATCAACCAGCTCGACGGTGAACCGGGCTTCGCCGAGATCTTCCTGGACGACGTGTTCGTGCCCGACCGCGACGTGATCGGTGAGCCCGGTGACGGCTGGCGGGTCGCGATGAGCACCGCGGGCAACGAACGCGGGCTCTCCCTGCGCAGTCCGGGTCGCTTTGTCGCGGCGGCGGGTCGGTTGGTGGAGCTGTACCGGAAGAACCCCGATCCGGCGTTGCGGGATCGGGTCGTGGACGCGTGGATCGGTGCCCAGGCCTACCGGTTGCACACGTTCGGCGCTCTGGAGAACCCGCCGACCGGGCCGGATGCGAGCGTCACCAAGGTGTTCTGGTCCGAGTTGGACGTTGAGCTGCACGAGACCGCGCTCGACCTGCTGGGCGAGGTCGCGCCGGGGTGGCGCGACGGGTGGCTGTTCTCGCTGGCGGGTCCGATCTACGCCGGTACCAACGAGATCCAGCGCAACGTGATCGCCGAACGACTCCTGGGGCTGCCACGATGATGTTCACGCTGTCGCCGGAGCAGACGGACTTCGCGGGGGTGCTGCACGGGTTTCTCGGCGCCGGGAAGACGGATCTGGCCGAGCTGGGGATCTCGGACGTCACCGACCCGGTGGACTTGGTCGTGGTGTTCGAGGAGTTGGGGCACCACGCTGTGGCCGGGCCGTTGATCGAGTCGCTGGCAGTACTTCCTCTGCTCGGCGCTGGTCCTGGCTCTGTGGCATTCCCGCCGGAGGTTCCGCACGCCGTCGAGGCTGACCACTACTTCCTCGTTGAAGGCGATACCCTCCGCGAAGCTTCTCCCACCGCCCAGGTCCCCTCCGTCGACCCGGCCCGCAAGCTCGTCGACCTGACCGGCGGCGCGACCATCGCCATCGACGTCCCCGCCGCCCAAGCCTTCAACCTCGGCGTCCTCACCTGCTCAGCCCAACTCCTCGGACTGGGCCGAGCGATGCTGGAGATGACCACCGCCCACGCCAAAACCCGCACCCAGTTCGGCAAGCCCATCGGCCAGTTCCAAGCGGTCAAACACCAGCTCGCCAACGTCCTGATAGGTCTGGAGCTCGCACGACCGCTGGTCTTCGGCGCCGCCGTCACCATGACCACCCGCGACGTCTCGGCTGCCAAGGTGGCCACCTCCGACGCCGCCTGGCAGGCCGCACGCACCGCCCTGCAGGTCCACGGCGCGATCGGCTACACCGCCGAGCACGAGCTAGCCCGTTTCCTGCTGCAGACCCGAGCCCTGCGCACGGCGTGGGGCAGCCCGTCGATGCACCGAGCACGCGTGCTGGAGGCGTTGTGACAGAAGAACAAGAGGCTCTCCGCGACGCCGTCCGCAGCCTGCTCGACAAGCACTCGGACGTCCGGGCCGCGATCGAGACCCCGCACGGTTACGACAAAGACCTGTGGGCCAGGTTGTGCGACATCGGCGTGCTCCCGGTCCCTGAGCAACACGGCGGATCCGGCGCCGGCCTCGAAGAAACCTGCATCGCGCTGGAAGAACTCGGCCGCACCCTCACACCGGCACCCCTGCTCTCCTCGACAATCGCCACGCACGCACTCCTGGAGAGCGGCAACGAAGAAGCCTGTGCCCGGCTGCTGCCGAAGATCGCGAACGGCACCGTGGCCACGTTGATCTGGCCGGCGACATCGACAGAAGGCACCTTCCGCTACGTCCTGGACGGCGACCTCGCCGAGATCCTCCTCGTCACCGACGGCACTTCTCTCCACGAGGTCACCCAAGACGTCACCCGCGAGCACACGCCGACGATGGACCAGACCCGCCGCCTCGCCACTGTCCACCTGTCCAACGCCAGCACAACCCGCCTGGGCCCCTGGTCACCACAAACCCGGGACGTCGCCCTGAAAGCACTCGCCGCAGAACAGGTGGGCGCCGCCGCCAGGGCCCTCGAACTCACCGTCGAGTACACGAAGACCCGCGTCCAGTTCGGCAAGCCCATCGGCCAGTTCCAGGCGTTGAAGCACCGCATGGCCGACCTCCACGTGCTCGTGGAGACCGCGAAGTCAGCCGCACGAGCCACCACCGACGAGATCTCGGCTACCGTCGCGAAGATCTACTGTTCGGAAGCGTTCACCAAGATCGCGGCCGAGATGATCCAGCTGCACGGCGGCATAGCGATCACCTGGGAGCACGACGCGCACCTCTACTTCAAGCGCGCCCACGGCAGTGCCCAGCTGTTCGGCAGTCCGGCAGATCACATCGGCCGCCTCACCAAATCCGCACAACTGTGATCGTTTTCTTGCTTACACTCCCCGCCCGTGGACGAACGCATCTTGGACCCGGACGGCGCACGTGAGCGTTTGGCTGCGTGGAAAGGCCGGATAGACAAGCTGGCCGCCGACACGAAGTCCATGAGCGAACAGCTGCAGGGACTGCGGGTCAAGGCCGGTGACCCCGAAGGAATGGCCGAGGTCACGATCGACTCGACCGGCACGATGGTGGACCTGAAGCTCACCGACCGGATCGGCAAGGCGACGCCGGAGACGGTGGCCGCGACGATCATGGCGACCCTGAACACCGCGCGGAGACAGCTCGCGGAGCGGTCGAAGGAGATCGTCGCCGACACCGTCGGCACCGAGTCGGCGGCCGCCAAGGCCATTGTGGACAGCGTCAGCCGCAACCTCGGCGCTGAGCAACCGGCGCGGCCCAAGCCGGCACAGGACGACGACCAGGCCGAACGCACCTACTCCGAGGAGCGGTGGTGAGCGGGTTCAACGTCGAGGCCGAGCAGCTGCGATCGCACGCCGGCAGCATCGACGCGATCAAGCAGAGGTTCGGCAAGGTCAAGTCGGCCAGCGCGCACATCACCGGCGACGACCAGGCGTACGGCCTGCTGTGCGGGTGGATCTCGGGCGTGCTGGAAGGTCGGCACACCGAGGTCGACGAGGTGATCGCGCAGGTCGAGAACAACCTGGAGATGGTCGCGAAGGAACTGCGGGCCAGCGCCGACACGTACGCGGCCGCCGACGACGACAACGCCAACCGCATCAAAACGGCCGGAGGTGGCGAATGAGCGAGGGAACCCTGGTCGCGCCGGTCCAGTCCAGCAGAGAAGCCTGGACGGGCTCCAGCCTCGCCGAAGGCGTCGAGGGCCTGGTCGACGCGATCAAGAGCGAGGGCTGGGTCGACGACCTGCTCGCGGGCGCGGGGCTCGGCGTCGACGTCGCGGCGAGCGTGCTCGACCCGTTCAGCGCGTTGCTGTCCAACGGCCTGGGCTGGGCGATGGAGTACTTCACGCCGTTGCGCGAGGTGCTGGACGAGCTCACGGGCATGCCGGATGTCGTCCGGTCGCACGCCGCGACCTGGAACAACATGGCCACCGAGCTGCACGACATGGCCACCGACCTGCGCGGGGACCTGGAGTCCGACCTGCTCGGCTGGGAGGGCGACGCGGCCGAGGCCTATCACCGGCTCATGGCCAACAACGTCGAGGCGATCGGTGGCCTGGGCGCGATCTCCGCGGCGATGGCGGCCGCGACGGAGGGCGCCGGCGGGCTGGTCGAGATGACCCGCGAGATCGTCCGCGACCTGATCGCGGACCTGGTCGCCAGGGTGATCGTGTGGGCGGTCGAGGCGCTGTTCGTGGTCACCATCCCGGTGATCGCGGCGCAGATCACCGCCGCGGTGGTCAAGTGGGCGGCGCGAATCCTCAGCTACACCACGGCGTTGATCTCCAGCCTGACCAACCTCACCAAGCTGCTGAACGGATAGGGCTCGATGACAGGCAAAGCCAAGAATCCGGGCGGCAACACCCCCAACACCCCGAACACGCCGAACAACAAGCCCTCGCAGACGCACGGCAGCATCAACGCGGGCGCGGGCGTGTCCAGCGCGACGAAGGCCGCCAAGCAGGCGGCCACGGCCGGCCAGCCGGGTGGCGGTGGCGGGTCGGGCACACCGGCGGGCAAGGGCAAGGGCAAGGGCAACAACCAGCAGCAGGGCAAGAAGCCCATGCCGCCCAAGCCGACGGCACCGCCCAAGCCGGAGGACATCCACCACAGCGACGCGTCCCGCAAGCACATCATCCCAGGTGAGGGCGGCAAACAGGGCGGTCACCTCGCGGGCACCGGACTCTCCACCAAGACCGAGTTCCCGGTGGCCTGGAAAGAGCCCAAGATCATGGACGCGGCCCTTCAGGTCACCCAGATGGGGCCGCCCACCCACACGGACCCGAAGGCGATGAAAGACGCCAACGGCAACCCGGCCTGGGGCTGGAACTACGAGGGCATGGTCGACGGTGTGCTCGTGCGGACGACGGTCCTGTCGACCGGCGAGATCCGCACGTCGTTCCCGCCCGACGCCACCAACCCCGGTGTGATCCAGAACCCGCCCGCGCCCAGCCCTGCGCCTCCTGGCATCCCGGTGGGCGTCGCGCCTCGTTACAGTCACCCGGACGTCAACAACGGGAACGGCAGCTGGACCTGGGAGGGCCCGAAGGGCGACCGGATGGTCAGAATCGTCCAGGACGCCCAAGGTAACGTCACCAACACCGACCTCGGCCCGTACGTCAAGAAGAAGTGAATCTCATGGATGTGAAGACCTACGCCACGGTCACGGACCTGTGCGCGCGGCTCGCGGGTCGGTTGACGGACGACACCCTGCGCTCGGTGCGCGAGGACTACTCCGGCGGCGAATCCGCGCAGGCCGAGGCCACGCTCCTGCTCACGATGCAGTACGAGAGCATCGGGCTGACGCAGGAGGAGCACGACCTCATCGAGTCCACTTTGGATGAGGACAACGTCCAGGACCTCGCCGGGGTGCCGATCATCGACGAGGTGCCACCGGTCGCGTACCGGTTCAGCGCTCAGGCACCCGCCGGCGCACCGGACCCGAGCAAGGCCGACATCGTGCTGTCCGCCGACGCCGCACGGCACGGTGGCCGCCGGTTGCGCCGGGTCTGGCGTGAGCCGCTGGACGGCGCGCCCGACGGCGCGAAGTGGGTGTACGTGCTGCAGGTCGCCGAGGGCGCGAACCTGCTGGGTGCGTTCGCCGGACTCTCGGGACGGTTGTGGGTGGTGCTCAAGGAGAAGTGGCCGCTCGAGGTCGTCGTCGAGGGCAAGCCGCTGCCGCCGTACCAGGCTGCCGCGGTCACCGTCGCACCGCAGATCTGGAGCGTCTAGCTCTTCGTCAACCGTTCCAGGAGGCGCCGGAACTTCGGGCACTCCATGTGACTCGGCGCCGAGCAGGACGCGGCGTGCCGCAGGCCGTCCCGCATGACGGTCAGCCTGCGGATCGTCGCGTCCAGCTCGTCCGCCTTGCCCGTGAGCATCGCGCGGTCGAGCTGCGGCCGACCGTCCGAAGCGAACATCAGCGCGATCTCGTCGAGGGTGAACCCGGCCGCGCGCCCCACCGAGATCAGCGTCAGCCGTTCGAAGACGGCCTGGTCGAACACGCGGGTCAACCCGCGCCGGCCCACCGCGCCGATCAGGCCTCGCTCCTCGTAGTAGCGCAGGGTCGAGGCGGGCACGCCCGATCGCCGAACCACCTCGCCGATTCCCAGTTCCTGCATGACACTTGACCTCAAGCCGACTTGAAGTAGGACGGTAGGAGCATGACACCTGAGGTCAACAGCGAACAGGCGGCACTGTGGAACGGCCCCGGCGGGCACGGCTGGGCCGCCGCGCGGGACATGGTCGACGTGGTCCTCCAGCCGTACGAGGACCTGCTCGTCGCCGCGGCGCGGGAGAAACCCCGCACCGGCGTGCTCGACATCGGCTGCGGCACCGGCGGTGTGACCAGGGCGATCGCGGACGCGCTCAAGGTGCCATGCCTCGGCGTCGACATCTCCGGGCCGCAGATCGCCGTGGCCCAGGAGACCGCGAACGCGCGGTTCGTCGAGGCGGATGCGCAGGTGTACCCGTTCAAGCCCGAGTTCGACCTGATCGTGTCGCGGTTCGGGGTCATGTTCTTCGACGACCCGGTGGCGGCGTTCCGCAACCTCAGGAGCGCCACGAAACCTGGCGGCGAACTGAGGGTCGTGGTGTGGCGGGACAAGGAAGAGAACCCCTTCATGACGACCGCGGAACGTGCGGTGGCACCGCTGATGCCGGACCTGCCGACGTTCGACTCCAACGCGCCCGGTCCGTACGGGCTCACCGATCCCGACCGGACGCGGAAGATCTTCGGTGACAGCGGCTGGACCGAGGTCGAGTTCAGGAAGGTCGACCTGGAGTGCGGCATGCCCGAGGACGTGCTGCCGGTGTACCTGACGATGCTCGGGCCGGTGGGCCGGGCACTCCAGCCCATGCAGGAGCAGGAACGCCAGGAAGTCCTCCAGACCGTGCTGCGCGCGTTCGATCCGTTCGTGAGCAACGGGGAGGTCCGCTTCCCCAGCGCTGCATGGGAGATCAGGGCTTCAGTGCTGTGACCGCCTGCCTATGCCCCGTCTTTCGACGGTCAGACGGGTGCATCGTGGTGCCGGCCCCGCGTCCTCGTACTGGTTGTACGGGGGCGCGGGGCCGGTGCCGCGAGGCGCCCTGCTGAGCGCCGGAAGACGCGGTGAAGGTCGGCGGTCACAGCACTAACTCCACTCTGACTGGCGCTGCCACGTCAGCAGGTTGTCGAGGACCTCGCCGGACCAGCCGCGGGTGTCCAGCTCGGCGTGCGCGGCGTAGCGGCCGCGGTAGAACAGCAGCGGCTGCGCGTCGCGCACGGGACCGAGCTCCACGACCTGGCCGACGACCATGTGGTGGTCACCGGCCGTGTGGACCGCCGACACCTCGCAGTCGACCCAGGTCAGGGCGCCGTCGAGCACCGGAGACCCGGTCGCCGACGGCGTCCACGACACGGAAGCGAACTTGTCCGCACCGGCCTTCCCGAACACCGTCGAGATCTCGCGCTGGTCCTCGGCCAGGACGTTCACGCAGAACGAACCGGCCTCGGACATCGCCGCCCAGCTGCGCGAAGTCCGTTGTGGACAGAACAGCACCAGCGGCGGGTCCAGCGACAGCGCCGCGAACGCCTGGCAGGCGAACCCGACCGGCCCGTCCGGGGACGTGCCGGTCACCACGGTCACTCCCGTGCAGAACTGACCCAGTACGGAACGGAAGTTCAAGGCCACTTCTGGCTGCATCACTTCTGGTGGCCAACGCTGAAGTCGTGTCCCCACAGGCTCACCGCCGTGCTTTCCCGTGCGATCCAGTCCTCATCGGACACCTGCCGTCCCTCGCAGCCGAACTCGACGTCGAACCCGCCGGGTGTCTTCATGTAGAACGACAACATCAGGTCGTTCACGTGCCGGCCGAGCGTCGCCGACATCGGCACCTTGCGCCGCAACGCCCGATCCAGCGTCAGGCCTACGTCATCGGTGTTCTCGACCTCG
Source organism: Lentzea alba (assembly GCF_047445655.1). GTDB lineage: Bacteria > Actinomycetota > Actinomycetes > Mycobacteriales > Pseudonocardiaceae > Lentzea > Lentzea alba_A. The sequence continues at coordinate 41,274 of NZ_JAJAEG010000004.1, read as the reverse complement.
ACCATCAGGTGCACGATCCCGCTCGGCGTCGGCATCGGCAGGAACGCCAGACTGTGGTGCCGCGGGTTGCAGCCGAAGAACCGCAGCCACGCGGGCGGGCCGTCGGCGGGCCTGCCGACGAACTGCGGTGGCAGCCGCATCGAGTCGCGCAGCCGGAACCCCAGCACGTCGCGGTAGAAGTGCAACGCGGCCTCGTCGTCCGAAGTGGACAGAACCACGTGACCGAGGCCCTGCTCCTCGGTCACGAAGCGGTGGCCATACGGACTGACCACCCGCCGGTGTTCCAACGCCGCGCCGTGGAACACCTCAAGCGTGTTGCCGGACGGGTCGTCGAACCTGATCAACCCGTTGACCCGCCGCTCGGCCAGGTCCTCGGCCGAACCTTCGACGTACGAGACACCCGCAGAGGCCAAGCGCTTGGCCACTTCTTCCAGCTCGGCCTCGGTAGCGGCCTCCCACCCGGAAGCCTGCAGGCGATCGGCCTCTCCCGGCACGATCACCAGCCGTGCCGGGAAGTCGTCCATCCGCAGGTACAAAGCCCCCGGCGTGGAGCCCTTGCCCTCGACCATGCCGAGGACCTTCAACCCGAACTCGCGCCACCGGTCCATGTCGGTGGCCTCGATCCGGAGATAGCCCAGAGATCGGATCCCCATCACGCCTCAGCCCCCATTCACCTGTCGGCTAAGAAATCAGTCGCGAGCCGGTTGAACTCGTCGAACTTCTCCAGCTGCGCCCAGTGCCCGCAGCCGCCGAACACGTGCAGCTGCGCCCGCGGGATCAGCTTCATCGCCAGCAGAGCGCCATCGAGCGGGTTCACCCGGTCCTCGCGGCCCCACACCAGCAGCACCCGTTGGCGCAGCTTGTAGGCCTCACGCCACAACATGCCCTGCTCGAAATCGGGGCCGGCGAACGACTTGCCCAAAGCGGCCATGGCGCGCAACGACTCCGGCTTCGACGCGGCCTCGAACCGTTCGTCGATCAGCTCGTCCGTCACCAGCGACTGGTCGAACACCATGATCCGCAGGAACTCCTCGATCTTCTCCCGCGTGGGCGTACGAGCGAACGCGCTGAGCTTGCGCACACCCTCGGTCGGGTCCGGCGAGAAGACGTTGAGCGACAACCCACCCGGCCCCATCAGCACGAGCCGCCCGGCCCGTTTCCCGTGGTCCAGCGCGAACCGGACCGCGGTGCCGCCACCGAGCGAGTTGCCGAGGATGTGCGCCTGCTCGACGCCCAGGTCGTCCAGCAGGTCCTTCAAGGCCCGTGCCGCGAACGTGAAGTACTGGTCGTGCTCGGCGGGCTTGTCGGACTGGCCGTAGCCGGGCATGTCGACCGCCAGCACGCGGAACGACTTCGCGAACACCGGGATGTTGCGGCCGAAGTTGCTCAGCGCCGACGCACCCGGTCCGCCGCCGTGCAGCAGGACCAGCGTCTCGGTGTGGTCCGCGCCGGCCTCGTGGTAGTGCAACCGAACCTTCACAGCACTCCCCTCAGAACAGCCCGTCGCGGACCTGGATGCCGAGCTCGTTCTTGCCGTACAGCACAAGCACGCGCTCCGGGTCGTTGGCCGCGTGCACCCGTGCGGCGTGCGCGTCTCGCCAGAACCGCGGCAACGGCAAGCCCTGGTTGATCGCCTTACCGCCCGCACTCTCGAAGAGCCGGTCGATCGCGGAGATCGCCCGCGCACTGCCCAACACCTGGTCACGGCGAGCCCGCAACCTCATGTCGATCGGGATCTTCGTGCCGGCGACGGCGTGTTCCCACTCGTCGTTGATGTTCTTCTCCAGCTGCCACCACGCGGTGTCGATGTCGTTGGCAGCCGTGGCGATCCGCACCTGAGCGAACGGGTCGTCGACCGACTTCTCGCCCAGGTAGGCGGCCCGGACGCGCTCACGGGTCACGCTGACGTGCATGTCGTACGCGCCCACAGCCATGCCGATCATCGGCGCGGTGATCGCGAACGGGTGGATCGTCCCGTACGGCATCCGGAACAACGGCCCGGGATTGACGTCCTGACCGGGACAGATGCACCGAGCGGTGTGCATCATGCTCAGCGCGCGGTGTTCCGGCACGAACACGTCCTCGACCACGATGTCGTTGCTGCCCGTGCCGCGCAGGCCGACCGTGTCCCAGACGTCGTTGATCGTGTAGTCGGCGATCGGCAGCAGGAACGTGCGGAAGTCGATCGGCTTGCCCTCGTCGTTCATCACCAGACCGCCGAGCAGCACCCAGGTGGCGTGATCGCAGCCGGAGGAGAAGCTCCACTTGCCGCTGAACCGGAACCCGCCGTCGACCGGCGTCGCGCGGCCCGTCGGCGCGTAGGACGACGAGATCCGGGTGTCCTGGTCCTCGCCGAACACCTCTTCCTGCGCCTGCACGTCGAACAACCCGACGTGCCAGGGGTGCACGCCCAGCACCGACGCGACCCAGCCCGTCGACCCGCACGCGCTCGCGATCAGCTTCACGGCCTCGTAGAACGCCAGCGGATGCGTCTCGAACCCGCCGTACCGCACCGGCTGCAGCATCCGGAAGAACCCGGTCTCCTGCAACGCCTTCACCGACTCCGGCGGCACCTTGCGCAGCTCCTCCGCCTCCTGCGCGCGTTCCCGCAGAGCCGGCAGCAGATCCCGCACCTTGCCGAGGATTTCCTCGCTCATCCGACTTTCTCCCTGCTCAGCTCCAGTGCGATGTCGATCAGCTGGTCCTCTTGCCCGCCAACGAGTTTGCGCTCGCCCGCGCGGACGAGGATCTGCGCGCCGGACACGCCATAGCGTTTCGCCTGCGTGTACGCGTGTTTGAGGAAGCTGGAGTAGACGCCCGCGTAGCCCATCATCAGCGCCATCCGGTCGAGCAGGCACTCCTCCGGCATCACGGGCCGCACGACGTCCTCGGCCGCGTCCACGATCTTGAAGAAGTCGACGCCGGTCTCGAACCCGAGCTTGTCGCACACCCCGACGAACGCCTCCAGCGGCGTGTTCCCAGCGCCCGCACCGAATCCGCGCACGCTGCCGTCGATCTGCTTCGCGCCGGCCCGTGCCGCGGCAACGGAGTTCGCGACGCTCAACCCGAGGTTCTCGTGTCCGTGGAAGCCGACCTGGACGTCGTCCCCGAGCTCGGCCACCAGCGCGGACACCCGGTCCGAAACCTGTTCCAGCACCAGGGCTCCGGCCGAGTCGACCACGTACACGCACTGACACCCCGCGTCGGCCATGATGCGCGCCTGCTTCGCCAAGGCTTCCGGTGGCTGCGAGTGCGCCATCATCAGGAACCCGACGGTCTCCAAGCCACGCTCACGTGCCAGCTGAAAGTGCTGCACCGAGACGTCTGCTTCGGTGCAGTGCGTAGCGATCCGGACGATCGACGCGCCGTTGTCCTGGGAGATGAGAATGTCGTCCTTCACCCCGACACCCGGCAGCATCAGCACGGCGATCTTGGCCTGCTGCGCCGTCTCGACCGCGACCTTGATCAGCTCCTGTTCCGGGGTGTGGCTGAAGCCGTAGTTGAACGACGACCCGCCCAGCCCGTCGCCGTGCGTCACCTCGATCACCGGCACCCCGGCGCCGTCGAGCGCCGCGACGATCGAGCGCACGTCCTCGGCCGTGAACTGGTGCCGCTTGTGATGCGAGCCGTCACGCAGTGACGTGTCGGTCAGCCGCAGCTGCATGCGCGATCTCCTCCCCCACCTTGGTCGCGGCGGCCGTCATGATGTCGAGATTCCCGGCGTAGGCGGGCAGGAAGTCGCCCGCCCCCGCGACCTCCACGAAGATCGCCACCCGGCCGGCGTCGAACTGCGGTTCCCGCAGCAGCCGGAATCCCGGCACGTACGAACGGATGTCGGTCTCCATCCGGGCGATCGAGTCCGTGATCGCGTCCGGGTCGGCGTCCTCGGGGATCGCGCAGAAGATCGTGTCCCGCATGATCATCGGCGGGTCGGCGGGGTTCAGCACGATGATCGCTTTGCCCTTCGAAGCTCCGCCGATCGACTCGATGCCGTGACTGGTCGTGCGGGTGAACTCGTCGATGTTGGCCCGCGTCCCCGGTCCCGCCGACACCGACGCCACGCTCGCGACGATCTCCGCGTACGACACCGGCACAACGCGGGAGACCGCGTGCACCATGGGAATCGTGGCCTGCCCACCGCACGTGATCAGGTTGATGTTGGGCGCGTCCTGGTGCTCGCCGAGGTTCACCGGCGGCACGACGCACGGCCCGACCGCCGCCGGTGTCAGGTCGATCGCCCGGATGCCCGCCTCCGCGTAGCGCGGCGCGTTCGCCCGGTGCACCGCCGCGGACGTCGCCTCGAAGACGATGTCGGGCAGCTCGTCCTGACGAAGCAACCAGTCCGCGCCGTCGACCGACACCTCCAGCCCCAGTGACGCCGCGCGCCGGAGACCCTCACTGGCCGGGTCGATGCCCACCATCCAGCGAGGTTCCAGCACTTCGGAGCGCCGGAGCTTGTAGAGCAGGTCGGTGCCGATGTTGCCGGACCCGACGATGGCCGCCTTCACCCAGTCACCTCATTCGAATTTCAGGTCAACAGAGCCAAGTCCGGCGAACTCGGCGTGGAACTCGTCTCCCGGCCGCGCGTCGATTGCCCGCGTGCACGAGCCCGGCAGCACGATGTCACCGGCCAACAGCCGGACACCGAACGACGCGACCTTCTCCGCCAGCCACGCCACCGCGATCGCCGGATCGCCCAGCACGGCGTCACCGCGCCCTTCAGCAACGACCTCACCGTTGCGACGCAACGTTGCTGCCACTGCGCCGATGTCCAGTTCGGACGGACGAACGCGCTCGGAGCCCAGCATGAAGCCTGCCGACGACGCGTTGTCCGCGATGGTGTCCTGCAGGCCGATCCGCCAGTTCTCGATCCGGCTGTCGATCAGCTCGATGGCCGGCGCGACGAACTCGGTCGCTGCCAGCACGTCCTCGACCGTGCAGCCCTCACCGGGCAGGTCGCGGGCGAGCAGGAACGCGATCTCCACCTCGACCCGCGGGTACAGGTACGCCGAGGCGTCCGCGGTCCCGGCCAGCTGCATGTCGTCGAGCAGGTGGCCGTAGTCCGGTTCGTCGACGCCCATCATCTGCTGCATCGCCAGCGACGACAGCCCGACCTTGTGGCCGATGACGTCGCGGTTGCGGTGCCGGACGTTGAGCAGCTGGATCTCGTACGCGTCGATCACGTCGATCTCGGGGTACAGCTCGACCAGCGGCTTGATCGGCACGCGGTCGCGTTCCGCCACGCGCAGCAGTTCGGCGGCAGCCTCCCTGGACTGGATCGTCAGCACCTGGCCTCCTCCCCTGCACCTGATGATTTGGCAACGTGTTGCCCGGCGCGGCGGCCCGAGAAGACGCAGTCGGCGAGCGACAACCCGCTGACGTACGACTCCGAGCACACCCCGACGGCCGACCGACCGGCCGCGTACAGGCCGGGAACTCCTTGCACCTGACCGGTTTCCTCGTCCACGACGAGTCCGCCGAGCGTCAGCATCGGGCACGGGTAACCGAAACCGGCCCGCACCGACACGTTGATCAGCGAGTACGGCGGTCTGCCGAACGGTTCGGGCGTCCCGATCCCCGCCTTGGCCGCAACTTCTTCGACCGTCGGCGCGGTGACCAGTCCGGTCTTCAGCAGGTAGCGGGCCTGCCACCGTTGGAACGGTGCCGTCTGCGTCTTCACCTGCGCCTGGGCCACCTGCAGCACGTCGGCGTCGATCAGCAGCCACGCCTTGCCGCCGCGTTCGACGATCGCGTCCCCGATGGCCGCGCCGTACCGCGTCGCGTCACCGAACCTCTGGCCCTGCGCATCGACCAGAACCCCGCGTTGCAACGCACTGGGCGGCGTGACGAACCGCCACGCCGAGATCTTGTCCATCCGCGCGGTCCGGCCACCGGCCGCGACACCCATCCGGATACCGGAGCCGTCGTCCGCGGGTGTGCCGAGCGCAAGACCGCCGCGGTAGGCCGGAGCGTTCTCGTGCACCGACGCGCGATCAGCGATGAACCCACCAGCGGTGATCACGACACCCTGCCGTGCGGAAACCACGACCTCGCTGCCGAACCGGCGTTCCAGCCAACCGGCCAGCCCGAACAGCTTCCGGCCGAGCGGCGGGTAGTAGATCCACGGCTTGGCACCGGCCTTCGCCAGCACCCGGTGCAGCGCCTGCGGAAGGCCCGACAACCTGCGACAACGCACACCGGTCACCCGGCCGTTCGAGGTGATCAGCTCAACCGCGGTCGTCTGCGTCATGACCCGCGCACCGGCCCGGCGCGTCGCCTCGGCCAGCCGCGCGAAGAAGAGCTTGCCGGAGACGCCCTTCGCCCTGGCCCGGTGGCCACGCGGCGCCGGATCGGGCCACGCGTTCTCGCTGCCGGACTGGTAGAGGTAGTAGTCGTCGGTCGGGTACGAGGTCTTGAACGGGCACAGGCTCGCCGAGAACGGCACGCCCTGGTCCTCCAGCCAGGCCAACATCTTGGCGCTGTCCTCGCAGAACCGCCGCAGCGTCACCTCGGAGACCGCGTTCCGGACCTCGTGCTTCAGATAGGCGAACATCGCCTCGGGTGTGTCCGCGACGCCGGCCTCGACCTGCTGCCGCGTCCCGCCGCCCGCGTACACGATGCCGCCGGACAGCGCGGTCGTCCCACCACCTCCGAACCGGTCCAGCACCACCACTGACGCACCGGCCGCCGCAGCCTCGATGGCGGCGCACGCGCCGGCCGCACCGAAGCCGATGACGACCACGTCAGCGGTGACTTCCACGCAACCCTCCAGAAACAGGTTCTTGGTGAGTCGACTTGCCTGGAACTCCTACACCATAGCGCCAAACCGGCTCAGAACTATAACCTGTTCTAGTCTGAGTCACCGGGGAGGTGCGATGTACGACGTGATCGTCGTCGGCAGCGGCGCGGCAGGCATGACAGCCGCCCTCTGCACCGCTCAGCACGGCCTGCGCACCCTCGTCATCGAGAAGGCCGAGCACTTCGGCGGCTCGACCGCGCGGTCCGGCGGCGGCATCTGGGTGCCGAACAACGCCGTGGTCGCCGCCAACGGCATTCCCGACTCACCAGAGCAGGCCAGCACCTACCTGGAGCACATCGCCGGGGACGTGCCCGCCGAACTGCGTGAGGCGTTCCTGAACGCCGGACCGGCGATGCTCGCGTTCGTCGTCGCGCACACGCCGCTGAGGTTCCGCTGGGTCCGCGACTACGCCGACTACTACCCCGAGGCGCCCGGCGGCCAGCCCAGAGGCCGGTCGGTCGAGCCCTTGCCGTTCAACACGAACCTCCTCGGTGAGGAGATCAAGGACCTCGAACCGCCGTACGTGCCAACGCCGGCGGGCATCGTGATCACCCAATCCGACTACAGGTGGCTGACGCTGATCGGGCGGCATCCACGAGGTCTGTTCACCGCGATGAAGGTCTTCGCCCGCCGGTTCCTGCCGGGCAGGCGCCTGACGATGGGCCAGGCACTCGCCGCAGGGCTCAGAGCAGGCCTGAAGGCGCTGAACGTCGAGGTCCGGCTCAACACCGCGATGACCGACCTGCACTACGAGAACGGCCGGGTCGCAGGCGTTCTCGTGGGAGACAGGCTGATCACCTCGAAGCACGTCGTCCTGGCCGCGGGCGGGTTCGAGCACAACGAGCGCCTGCGCAAACAGCACCAGGACATCGGTACGGAGTGGACGGTCGGCGCGAGGGCCAACACCGGCGACGGCATCGAGGCCGGCCTGCGGGCGGGTGCGGCCGTCGGGCTGATGGAGGACGCCTGGTGGGGCCCGTCGGTCCCGCTGCCGCGCGGCCCCTTCTTCCTGCTCGCCGAACGCTCATTGCCCGGCTGCGTGCTGGTCGACAAGACCGGACGTCGTTTCGTCAACGAGGCAGCGCCCTACATCGACGTGGTGAACGCGATGACCGGCGACACCTGGCTCGTCTTCGACCACACCTACCGCAGCCGCTACCCGTTCTGCGGCATCCCGCCACGACGGCCGCTCCCCCGGCGCTGGAAGGAGTCCGTGCTCACCGCGCCCAGCCTGGAAGAACTCGCCCAGGCAGCCGACCTGCCCGAACTCCTCGACACCGTCAGGCGGTTCAACACACTCGCGGTGGGCGGTAAGGACGAGGACTTCCACCGCGGCGACAGCGCGTACGACCGCTACTACGGCGATCCGCGCAACCATCCGAACCCCAACCTGGCTCCGCTGACGACGGGCCCGTTCTACGCGGTCAAGATCGTGCCCGGTGACCTCGGCACCAAAGGCGGCCTGCGCACCGACACCCACGCGCGGGTGCTGCGCGAGGACGGTTCGGTGATCGAAGGTCTGTACGCGGCGGGCAACACCAGCGCGTCCGTGATGGGCCACACCTACGCGGGTGCCGGCGCCACCCTCGGACCGGCGATGACCTTCGGCTATCTCGCCGGACTCGACATCTCTGGAGGAACGCGATGACGCAGGACGCTGTGCGCACGATCGACACCGGCGCGCCTCCCGCTCGGTTCGCGCGCGGCTGGCACTGCCTCGGCCTCGCCGACCACTTCCGCGACGGCAAACCGCACGCGATCGAGGCGTTCGGCACGAAGCTCGTGGTGTTCGCGACCGAGGACGGCAAGATCAACGTGCTCGACGGGTACTGCCGGCACATGGGCGGCGACCTCACCCAGGGCACGGTCAAGGGCAACGCCATCGCCTGCCCGTTCCACGACTGGCGCTGGGCGGGCAACGGCCGGTGCGTCGACATCCCTTACGCCAAGCGGGTTCCGCTGCGGGCGCGCACCCGGTCGTGGATCACGCTGGAGGAGAACAAGCAGCTCTTCGTGTGGAACGACCCGCAGGGCAACCCACCGCCGGACAACGTGATCATCCCGCGCATCGACGCCGCGTTCAGCACCGAGTGGAGCAACTGGACGTGGGACTCGGTGGTGATCGACAACGCGAACTGCCGCGAGATCATCGACAACGTCGTCGACATGGCGCACTTCTTCTACATCCACTTCGCGTTCCCGACGTACTTCAAGAACGTGATGGAGGGCCACGTCGCCTCGCAGTACCTGACCACGCGCGGACGCCCGGACGTCGCGATGGGCTCGAACTACACCGGTGACGTCGAGGTGCGTTCGGAGGCCGCGTACTACGGGCCGTCGTACATGATCGACTACCTGTGGAACGACTACAAGGGCATCGAGATCGAGACGGTGCTGATCAACTGCCACTACCCGATCTCGCCGACCTCGTTCAAGCTCCAGTGGGGCGCGATCGTGAAGAAGCTGCCGGGCGTCGACGACGTGCACGCCGACAAGATCGCCGCCAAGTTCGCGCGCGGCATCGGCGTCGGGTTCCTGCAGGACGTGGAGATCTGGCAGAACAAGACGCGGATCGACAACCCGTTGCTGTGCGAGGAGGACGGGCCGGTCTACCAGTTGCGGCGCTGGTACGAGCAGTTCTACGTCGACGTGGAGGACGTCACCGACGACATGGTGCGGCGCTTCGAGTTCGAGGTCGACACGAGCCGTGCCGTCGAGGTGTGGGAGAAGGAGGTCGCCGAGAATCTCGCCAGGAGGGAACCGGCACCTCAGGAGACGGCGACGTGAGCGAGCGCGACGAGTTCCTGCGTGGTGGCATGGAGCCCGTGCGGTGCGACTGCGGAAACCGGGTGCTGGTGAAGAAGAACAGCCCGCAGCACACGAGCGTGCAGTGGTTGTCGGACACCAGTTCCTGCCCTGAACTGTGCGGACCTCGGTCGGCGTTCCTGCCGACGTGCCTGCGGTTGCGGGACAGCATCGAGAAGGCCGTGCGCGATGGAACGCTGGAGGTCGCCGATGGCTGAGGTGCACCGGCTGCGGGTCGACGCCGTGATCGAGGAGACCGCGGACGCGCGCTCGTTCGTGCTGTCCGGGGCTTCGTTCTCGTCGCGGCCAGGTCAGTTCCTGACCGTGCGAGCGGGCGACGTGGCGCGCTGCTACTCCCTGTCCAGCGCGCCGGGTGAGCCGTTGAAGATCACGGTCAAGCGGACGCCGGACGGGTACGGGTCGGTCTGGATGTGCTCCTCGGTGAGCGTCGGCGCTGAGTTGGACGTGCTGGCGCCGGCCGGGGTGTTCACGCCCTCGTCTTTGGACGGGTCGTTGCTGGCGTTCGCGGCCGGCAGCGGGATCACGCCGGTGATGTCGATCATCAGGGCCGTGCTCCTCCAAGGCTCTGGCCGGGTTTTTCTGTTCTACGCCAACCGGGACGAGGGCTCGGTGATCTTCGCCCGCGAACTCGACTCGTTGGCTCGTGAACATCCGGATCGGCTCGTCGTCGTGCACTGGCTGGAGTCGGTGCAGGGGTTGCCTCATCTGGGGGCGTTGCGGGCGTTCGTCCGGGAGTGCGACGAGGCGTTCGTGTGCGGGCCCGGACCGTTCATGGAGGCTGCTCGCAAGGCGTTGCACGATGTTCCGGTGGTGCACGTCGAGAAGTTCGTGTCGTTGTCGAGTGATCCGTTCGCCGAGGTCGTGCCGGTGGTCGACGACCGGCCGGACGCGGTGGTCGAGGTGTCGCTGGACGGCGCTGAGCACCGGTTTCCGTGGCCCGCACGGCAGAAGCTGCTCGACCTGTTGCTGGAGAAGGGGCTCGACGCGCCGTACTCGTGCCGCGAGGGTGCGTGCAGCGCGTGCGCGTGCCGGCTGGTCGAGGGCGAGGTCAAGATGCTCAACAACGACGTGCTCGACTCCGAGGACATCGCCGACGGCATCGTGCTGGCGTGCCAGTCGGTTCCGGTCACCGACACGGTGAAGATCACCTACGAGTGAGGGGTGCTTGCATGCCGATCGATCCGGACATCGCGATCGGGGCGGAACTTCCCGAGATCAAGTTCTCCTGGACGCACTCGGACGTGCTGCTCTACCACCTGGCTTTGGGGGCCACCGAACTCCGGTACGTCTACGAGCAGGGCCTGGAGGTGCTGCCGACGTTCGGTGTGGTCGCGCCCCGGTTCCACGAGACCGCGCCGCCGGCCGTGTCGTTCCCCGGCGTCGACATCGACCTCGCGCGGGTTCTGCACGGGACGCAGGAGATCACCGTGCACACCGCTCTTCCCGCCGAGGGTGAGGCCGTGTTGCGGACGCGGATCGCGGACGTGTGGGACAAGGGCAAGGCGGCGGTCATCGTGCAGGAGTCGACTGCGGTGACTCCCGACGGGACCTCGCTCTACACCACTCGTTCCAGCATCTTCGCCCGCGGTGAGGGCGGGTTCGGCGGAGAACGCGGGCCTTCGGGCAAGGTCGAGGTGCCCTCGGGCGAGCCGGACTTCGTGATCGAGACGCCGACGTTGCCGCAGCAGGCTCACCTGTACCGGCTTTGCGGTGACCGGAACCCGTTGCACGCCGATCCTGCTTTCGCGCAGATGGCCGGGTTCGACCAGCCGATCCTGCACGGGCTGTGCACGTACGGCGTGGTGTGCAAGGCGGTGATCGATGCCGTGCTCGACGGTCCCGAGCAGGTGCTGTCGTTCGGCGCGAAGTTCGCGGGCGTGGTGTTCCCCGGCGAAACGCTGACCACGCGGGTGTGGCGGGACGGTCCGCGGCTCGTGCTCACGACGTCCGTCGCGGACCGTCCCGTTCTCGCTGACGCCGTGCTCAACACCGTGTGATGACTTCGGTCCCTTCGTCCCAGCGCCATTGCGGGTGATGCGGGCGCAGGTGGACTCCGCCGATCCACCTGTCGACACCGTTGAGCGTCACGTGGTCTTCCTCTCCCGCCAGTACCCGTGCCCCGGCCGGGGTCAGGGTCAGGCGGGTGTGGCGGGTGATCCGCTCGTCGGTGCCGAGCAGTGGAACGGGTGCGTGCGCCAGCCGTTCCATCAGCAGGAAACACCAGGTGTCGCCGAGGTACGGACGGGTTTCCCTGGCCGCCGCGCGGACGAACGCCGTGCCCGCGTCGGGTGCTCCGCCCGCGACGGCGGCCAGCACGCGCCGTTCGGTGAGAGACAGACCGTCGCGAGTGGACGGATACTCGCGGCTGAGCCGGTCGAACGCCTCGCCCAGGAACCGCAGCTCGCCCGAGCGCACGGCGGCGACCGCGTTCACCCCTTCCGGTGTCGGTGCCCGGAAGGCGTCCCACGCCTCGACGGCGAGCCGCACCGCGTCCGGCGTCAGGACCGCACACGCGTTCGTCGCGGGCAGATCGCGCAACTGCTCGGCCGTCAGCTCGCCGAGACCGCCGAAGCGGGCGATGCCGGGGTACTCACCGATGCAGATCAACGTGATGCGTTCGGCCGGCACACCGAGGTCCGCGAGCCGCGCGAGGATCTGGATGATCTGCAGCTGGTCGTACAGATCCGCTTCGAACCACAGCACGTACTCGCCGTCTCTGCCCGCTGCCAGGGTCCGGTCCCGCTCGGCGAACATGGCCGGGCCCTCCGCCCGGTCGTCGACGTTGCTGCGCGCGAGGAAGTCAGCTCTGATCCGGCGCAGTTCCTCGGTGCCCACCGCAGGCACCGGCCCTTCGTGCAGGGAGTCGCGCCAGTACAGGACGCGCCGCGCCAGCCCGGTCCCCGGCACGTCGGTGCTGTCGCCGTTGCTCACGTGCAACGCCTCGACGAGCGTCATGGTGGTGACCTCCGCTCCAGTGCCGCCAACCGCAGTTCCAACTGATCCACCCTGTGCCGCAACAGGGTCACCTGGGCTTCGAGGCTGACCTCCCGTTCGGCCCTGCGCTGGATCCGGGGTGAGCGGGCGGCGCGTTCCACGACGGCCTCCAGCGGAACCAGCCGCTGTGGCCCGTTCGGGCCGTCGACCAGGCGTGACTGGATCTCACCGTTGCGGTACCAGGACCGCAGGGCGGAGCGGGACACCCCGGTCTCCGCCTCGGCCTGCGCGAGCGACACCCACGGAGTGTCCTCCAGTTGCGCGAACAGCTGCAGCTCGTCCCGCCACTTCGCGAGCCGGTCCTCCCAGTCGGTTGCCATTGGTACACCACCCTGTCAGTGACACAGCATTGACATGGTTAATCGTAGGCGCGCACGCTCGACTCATGTTCGAGCGATTCACCGGGGAGGCCCGCCAGGTCGTCGTGCACGCTCAGGACGCCTCGCGGGAGCTGCAGCACAACCACATCGGGACCGAGCACGTGTTGCTCGGCCTCTTCCACGCACCGGCCAGCGTCCCGACCAGGGTGCTGCTCCAGCTGGGGTTCACCGAGGAGTCGGTCACGGCCGACGTGATCGAGATCGTCCCGCGCGGTGCGGAGCCGGCACCGAAGTCGCACATCCCGTTCACCCCGAGGGCGAAGAAGGTTCTCGAGCTGGCGCTGCGCGAGGCGCACAGCCTCGACCACAACCACATCGGGGCCGAGCACATCCTGCTGGGGCTGATCAAGGAAGGCGACGGGGTCGCGGCGAAGGTCCTCGCGAAACGCCTCGACGACCTGAAGCGCCTGCGCAAGCTCCTGCTGGCAGAGCTGGCCGAACCATCCACCCGCGCGCACAAGTCGACCACCGCCGCCGACGAGGCGTTCGCCGCGGCGGAAGCACTGGCCGGAGCGGGCCCGGTCGGCAGCCACCACCTGCTGGAGGCACTGGTCAGGTCGGAAGGCAGCATGGCGGCCCGTGTCCTCGCGGACCTCGGAATCGACCCGGACGCGATCGCCGCGAAGATCGACGAGCTCGACCCGGACACCACCACCGACGCCACGCCGGAGGAGACCGCCGCCCGCAAGATGGAGATCCGGCTAGGCGACGGCGAGGCGCAGCTGGTGTTCCGCGACGAACGCACCCTGGAGCTGGTCCGGCGCATCACCGAGGTGACCGGAGGCCCGATCCGGGGGACCGGGCCTGTCGCCGGCAGCTTCGTGCCGCTCTGGTCGTCGACGAACGACCTGTTGCTCCAACTCCTCGGGTACCTCCAGGCCGAGCCGGAGGACGAGACCAAGGGGCTGTTGAAGATGGTGCGCAAGGTGATGCGCGACCGGCTACGGCGACCCTAGGACCAGGCCGCTGGTCGGGACGCCTGTTCCCGCGGTGACCAGGACATGTTCGACGTTGGCGACCTGGTTCACCGCGGTGCCGCGCACCTGGCGCACACCCTCGGCGATGCCGTTCATGCCGTGCAGGTAGGCCTCGCCGAGCTGGCCGCCGTGCGGGTTGAGCGGCAGCGCTCCGTCCAGTTCCAGGGCTCCCGACGCCACGAAGTCCTTGGCCTCGCCCCTGCCGCAGAAGCCCAGCTCTTCCAGTTGGACCAGGACGAACGGGGTGAAGTGGTCGTAGAGCACCGCGACGTCCACATCGGACGGACCGATGCCCGACTTCTCCCACAGACCTCTTGCCACCACGCCCATCTCCGGCAACCTGGTCAGGTCGTCGCGGTAGTAGCTCGTCATCGTGAACTGGTCGACGCTGCTGCCCTGCGTGGCGGCCTTGATGTGCGCGGGTTTGTTCTTGAGATCGCGGGCGCGTTCTTTCGACGTCACGACCAGCGCCACACCGCCGTCGGTCTCCTGGCAGCAGTCGAGCAGGTGCAGTGGTTCGGCGATCCAGCGGGAGTTCTGGTGGTCTTCGAGGGTGATCGGCCTGTTGTGGAACCACGCGTGCGGGTTCGTGGCGGCGTGCTTGCGGTCGATCACCGCGATCCGGCCGAAGTCCTCTGACGTCGCGCCGTACTCGTGCATGTACCGGCGGGCGAACATCGCGACCATCGCGGCGGGCGTGCCCAGGCCCATCGGGTACGACCAGCTGTTGTCGATGTTGACCGCCGCCGCGGTCTGGACCTGGCCGAACCGGTGGCCCGAGCGTTCGTTGAACGCCCGGTAGCAGACGACGACCTTCGCCGCGCCGGTCTCGACGGCCATCGCGGCCTGCTGGACTGTCGCGCACGCCGCCCCGCCGCCGTAGTGGACGCGGCTGAAGAACGTCAGCTCCGGGATGCCCAGTTCGCGAGCGACCGCGATCTCGGCGTTGGTGTCCATGGTGAAGCTGACGAGTCCGTCCACATCAGACGGTTCGAGTCCGGCGTCGTCGAGTGCCGCCCTGACCGCCTCGGCTGCCAGTTGGAGTTCGCTGCGACCGGAGTCCTTGGAGAAGTCGGTCGCGCCGATGCCTGCGATCGCAGTGTTCATGCCGGCACCTCGATCTTGACCGTGCCGGTGACGTGGTCGCCGTGCCCCGTCCTGCCGACGACCTCGATGGTCAGGTCCTGGTCCTCGCGCCCGATGACCTGGCCGAAGAACTTCAACGTGTCGTAGGCGTAGCAGGGCGCGCCGAGCCGGATGTTCACCTGACGCACCAACGCCTCCGGGCCCGCCCAGTCCGTGACGTACCGCTGCACCAGGCCGGTCGTGGTGAGGATGTTGATGAAGATGTCCTTCGACCCGCGCTGGACCGCGAGGTCGCGGTCGTGGTGCACGTCCTGGAAGTCGCGCGTCGCGATCGCCGTGCTGATCACGAACGTCGGCGTGGCCTCGACGTGCCACTCGGGCAGGGAATCACCGATCCGCACGGGGCCTCCAGCTCGGCATCGTCAGTTCGTCGTCGACCTTCGTGAACACGACCTCGACCGGCAGCCCGATGCTCGGTTCGCCGTCCAGTTCGCCGAGCATCCGGACGCCCTCGTCGAGTTCGATCAACGCGACCACGAACGGGGTCTGCTTGCCCGGCACCTGCGGGTGGTGGTGCACGACGTAGCTGTAGACCACGCCGCGGCCGTCCGAGACGAGGTACTTCGGTTTGGTGGCACCGCATTCCGGGCACATCGGGCCTGGTGGGTGCCGGAGCAGCCCGCACTGACCGCACCGCTGGATGCGGAGTTCGCCCTGCCGGCAGCCTTCCCAGAAGTACTCGGTGTCGCGGTTGACCGCAGGGCGAATCGCTTGAGAGGTGGGTTGGGCTGCGGGTGCAGCGGTTTCGGGCGCGGCGGCGGGCCGGAACTTCAGGACCCGGAACCGCATCTCGGCGACCGGCTCATCCCCGACGTACCAGGTGCTCCTGGTCGTGACGAACCAGCCTTCGCCCAGCGCGGTCTTCTTCGGCCCGGTGACGTCCTCCAGCGTCGACGTCACCGAGAGGTGCTCACCGATCTTCAGGTACCGGTGGTACGTCTGGTCGCTGTTCGTCGCCACCACGGACGTGAACCCTGCCTCGTCCAGGATCTTCATCATGGCGCCGAGCGGGTCGTCGAGGGTGCGCTGCCCGTGCAACCCGCCCATCGTCCACACCTGGACCATCGCGGGCGGCGCCACCTCGGTGTAGCCGGGGTGCTGGTCGCCCAACGCCTCCAGCCAGTTGTTGATCATCGGCAGGTTCACCGGATCACGGGCGAGCCTCGGCGCCGACTCGCCCAGCTCGGCGATGCGCGCTGCCTCTTTCTCGATGTCGATCATCGCACCACCCGTGGTAGACCGAGCCCGATGTTGGCGATCAGCTCGCGCTGGATCTCCTGCACTCCCCCGCCGAAGGTCAGCACGAGGTTGCGCCGCGCCTGCACGTCCAGCCACCTGACGAGGTCCGCGGGAGCGCCGTGCCGTCCGACCAGTTCTTCGAGCAGCCGGCCGACGCGTTGCGTGCGGTCCGCGGCGAACACCTTGGTGGCACTGGCGTCCGCGACCTCCACCTCACCGCTCGCGACCTGCCAGTTGAGCAGCTCGTTCACCCGGTGCACCGCACGCGCCTCGGCGAACGCCCGACGCACGTCCGGTTCGTCGAGGAGCTGGCGTTCGGCGGCCCAGCTGTGCACGCGTTCCACCAGCGCGCCGAGCCTGCCGGACGGGCCGAGCATCACGCGTTCGTGGTTGAGCTGGGTGGTGATCAGCCGCCAGCCCTTGTTCTCCTCGCCGACCCTGCGGTTCTCGGGCACGCGCACGTCGTTGTAGTAGGTGGCGTTCACGTGATGCGCGCCGTCGCACGTGATGATCGGCGTCCACGAGTAGCCGGGGTCTTTGGTGTCGACGATGAGGATCGTGATGCCCTTGTGCCGCGAGTCCGCCGCTCCAGTGCGGCACGCCAGCCACACGTAGTCGGCGTCGTGACCACCGGTCGTGAAGGTCTTCTGCCCGTTGACGATGTAGTGATCGTCTTGCCGGATTGCCTTGGTGCGCAACGACGCCAGGTCCGTGCCCGCGTCCGGTTCGGTGTAGCCGATGGCGAAGTGGAGGTCACCGCTGAGGATGCGCGGCAGGAAGAAGTCCTTCTGTTCGTCAGTGCCGAAAGCCTGCAAGGTCGGCCCGACCGTCTGCAGCGTCACGTACGGCAGCGGGACGTCCGCACGGGCGGCCTCGTTCACGAAGATCTGCTGCTCGACGGGCCCGAACCCCTTGCCGCCGTACTCCTCCGGCCATCCGACGCCGAGCCTGCCGTCACGTCCGAGCCTGCGCACGAGCGCGCGATAGGTCTCGCCGTGCCGTTCGGTGAGCATCGCCTCGCGTTCCTCGGCGGACATGAGGTTCGCGAAGTACTCGCGCAACTCGTCCCGCAAGGCGCGCTGTTCGGCGGTGAGGTCAATGAACATCGATGGCCCCCAAGCGGTGCTCCACTCCGCCGACGAACCGCGTCAGCTCCTTGGCCATGCCGTAGTACCGGTGCATCGGGTAGGTGATGTCGAGGCCGAGCCCGCCGTGCAGGTGGTGGCAGGTGTGCACGGCCGGCAACGCCTCGGCCGCCAGCCAGTAGGCCGCTGTGCCGAGGTCGTTGTCGTCGAGGCTCCAGCAGGCGGTCAACGCCGCCAGGTGGAGGGTGCGGGCGGCGATGTAGACGTCCGCGACCTGGCAGGCCGCGGACTGGAAGGTGGAGAGCGGCTTGCCGAACTGGTGGCGGGTGCCGACGTGCTTCACGGTGAGGTCGAGCGCGCCAGCGAGGACGCCGTCGCCCACCGCGCAGGCACCGGCCAGGGCTAGTCGACGGATGCCATCGGCCGCACTGCCCTGTGGAGCCGGTTGGCGGGTGCCTTCGGCCGCACCATCCCCCACCCCCAACACCTGCCCAGGTGCCTCGTCCAGCCGCACCCGGCCGTCCGATGTGGACACCCCATCCGCCACCGGATCCACCACGACCACGACCGGCCGGCCCTCCAGCGTCGCCGACACCAGAATCAGTTGCGCGGCGGTGGCGTGCGGGACGTTGATCTTCTCCCCCGACACCACCACCCCGGCGCCGTCCCACCGCGCCGTTGTCCCCGGCTCTGCAGGCAGCGGCAACGACGGCTCGCTCAGCGCCGCCGTCAACACCCCGTGCTGCTCCACCACCAGCGGCAACAACTCGTCCTGCTGCTCCGGCGTCCCGTACCGCACGATCGGCAGCACGCCCAACGCCAACGTCGCCAGCGCCGGCACGTCCACCGCCCGCCGGCCGACCTCCGTCAGCAACACCGCCGTCTCCAGCACCCCGAGCCCGTCACCGCCGAGCCGTTCCGGAACGGCCAGGGCCAGCAACCCCGCCTCCCCCATGGCTTTCCAGGGCGTGTCGCTCTCCCTGCCCAGCACGTCAGCCGCGAGCCGGCTGATCTCCCGCTGGGTCTCGTCGAGCTCGAAATCCATCAGGTCTCCCTCGGTAGACCGAGAATTCGTTCACCAGCGAGGTTCATCAGCACCTGCGTCGTGCCGCCCGCGATGCTCAGGCACCGCGTCAGCAAGAACTCGTGGACCAGCTCACCGTCGACGGCCGCGTCCGGCCCGAGCAGCTCGACCGCGAACTCCGCGACGTCCTGCCGTTGCCGCACCCCGACGAGCTTCCGCACGCTGGACTCCGCGCCCGGCCCCTGCCCGTCCAGCACGCGCAGGCTCGCCCGCAGCTCCAGCGCCGACACCGCCATGCCCTGTGACACCAGGGCACCCAGCCGTTCCGCGTGGTCCGTGGCGACCGGCGAGTCCAGGATCCGTTCCAGCGACTCACCCAGGGCCGACCCCATCGCGACCCGTTCGTTGGCCAGGGTGGTACGGGCCAGCCGCCAGCCGTCGTTGACCGCGCCGACCACGCAGTCGTCGGGCACGAACACGTCGTCCAGGAAGACCTCGTTGAACCGGGCATCGCCGGTGATCTCCCGCAACGGCCGCACCTCGACGCCGGCCGAACGCATGTCGACCAGGAAGTACGTGATGCCCTTGTGCTTCGGCACGGAGGAGTCCGTGCGGGCCAGGCAGATCGCCCAGTCGGCCTGGTGCGCCAGCGACGTCCACACCTTCTGCCCGGTCAGCCGCCAGCCTCCGTCCACCCGGACCGCCTTGGTGCGCAACGACGCCAGGTCCGAGCCGGCCTCCGGTTCGCTGAACAGCTGGCACCACGTGATCTCGCCGCGCAACGTCGGCCGCACGAACCGTTCCTGCTGCTCCGGCGTCCCGTGGTGGAGGATCGTCGGCCCCGCCCACGCACCGATGATCAGGTCCGGCCGGCGCACCCCGGCGCGGTGGAACTCGTCGTCGATCACCAGCTGCCGCGCCGGCGAGGCGTCCAACCCGAACGGACGCGGCCAGTGCGGTACGAGGAAACCGCTGTCCGCCAGCCGTTCCCGTTGCGCACCCACATCCAGCCCGGCGATCTCCAGCGCGAACGCCCGCACCTCGGGATCGCTCTCGACCTCCACCGAGTGCGAACGCCGCACACCGGACAACGCCAGCTCCGCGACGCGGCGACGCCACCGTGCGACACCACCCGCGAGCTGCTGCAACACCAACGCCCGGCGCAGGTAGCGGTGCGCGTCGTGCTCCCAGGTGAACCCGATCCCACCGAGCACCTGGATGCAGTCCTTGGCATTGCGCACCGCCGCGTCCAGCGCCACGGCCGCCGCCACCGCTGCCGCCAGCGGGTCGCCGGGATCACGAGCCGCGTCCCACGCGACCGAAGAAGCCTGCTCGGCCCTGCAGAGCATCTCCACGCAGAGGTGCTTCACCGCCTGGAACGACCCGATCGCCCGCCCGAACTGCTGCCGCTGCTTGGCATACGAGACAGCGGTGTTCAGGCACCAGGTCGCCACACCGCTCGCCTCGGCGGCCATCAACGTCACCGCGAGATCGGTCGGATCTCCGACGACTTGGCCAGGCCCGTTCACCACCACCGAGCCCAACGACCGCGACAGGTCGACGGCCTGGAGCTCGGTGATCGAGCCAACCGGCACGAGTCTCCACTCGTCCGTCTTGACCAGCACGTGCGTCGCCTCAGCTGCACCCACCACGTGAGACGGCGAGAACCCGAACCCGGCGATCCCGTCGAAGTCCGGCACCAGCACGGACACCAGCGCGGTGGGGAACAACGGCCCCGGCGCGAGGTTCTCGGCGGCCCGCTCCAGCATCACCGCGAGGTCGACAACGGTGCCGCCCTCGCGCATCACCTCGAAGAACCCGACCCGGACGAGGTCGTCCCACTCGCCCTTGGCCGCGTCCACGCTCTCCCGCAACGAGTGGTGCTCCCCGGTCATGGCGATCGGCATGCGGCCTCCTCCAGTACGTGAAGAAGTTTATAGAACGTGTTCTAATTCCGGCAACAGATCATGCCTGGGAAACCGATCGAGTAGGATGAAGGGGCAGCTGCAACACGTTCCAGGAGGATCATCTCCGTGTCACCTTCGAAGTCGCGCACGGACGCTCTCATGGCGGGCGAGGAGCTCAGCTCCGCGGCCCAGCGCGAGCGGCGCAAGAGGATCGTCGACGCGACCATCGCGCTGGCGTCCAAGGGCGGGTTCGACGCCGTCCAGATGCGCGCCGTCGCCGACCGGGCAGACGTCGCACTGGGCACGTTGTACCGCTACTTCCCGTCGAAGGTCCACCTGCTCGTGTCGAGCCTCGCGGTAGAACTCGAGCGCGCCCAGGAAAAGATGGACCGCACCACGGTCCCCGGCGACAGCGCCTACGAGCGCGTGCTGTTCGTCCTCGGCCGCATCACCAGGGGTCTGCAGCGCAACCCGCACCTCACCGAGGCGATGACGCGCGCGTTCACCTTCGCCGACGCCTCCGCGGGCGCCGAGATCGACCGCGTCTCCTGGCTCATGGAATCGATGTTCACCCGCGCGATGAGCGACGAAGAGCCGACCGACGAGCAGAAGGCCATCGCCCGCGTCATCGGCGACGTGTGGCTGTCGAACCTGGTCGCCTGGGTCACCCGCCGCGCCACCGCCACCGACGTCGCGAACCGCCTGGAACTCACCGTCCGCCTGCTGCTGAAATAGCCGCAAGCCACTCCGGACTCCCGTAAGGTCAAGTTCAGGCTGGGGGGCCGTGCACCGACACGAGTTGGTCTCCCCTCGGCACGAGTTCTCTGGGGGAGTCCTCATGAAGCGAACGTTCGCAGCCCTGTTGTTCTCGCTCCTGGCGGCCGGCGGGGTGCTGGCCGTGGCTCCAGCAGGCCCCGCTTACTTCGACGTCGTCATCGCCTGCGCGCACGGGTGCCCCGGCACGCCCTGACCCGAACCGTCCGCGCCATCGGCCGTCAACCGTCAAACCACCACTGACGCCCGCCCCGCCCATAAACTCAGGTTTACGGGCGGGGCGAAGGCGTCAACAGGGCTTCCTCCCTCGTCCGCGAGATCTCTGGGGGAGCTCTCTTGAAACGAACGTTCAAAACCGCCATGGCCTCGTTGATCGTGGCCGCTTCACTGCTCACCGCGCCTCCTGCGGGACACGCACAGAAGCCCGCCGAGGACGTCGGCATCACGGGCATCGGCGAGGCCACCGACATCAAGGCGGAACCGACCTGGATCCGCTTCCGGCCCGACGTGAACTACGGCCCGCACCTGGTGCTCGAGTTCGGCACCGACATCGCGTCGATCTGCCAGATCTACGGCGCCGACAACCTGCTCTGGAGCCTGGTCTACGACCACGACAAGAGGTTCGTCGGCTTCACCCACAGCGACAACCTCACGCACACGAGGAGGAAGTGGTGCCCTGAGATCGGAAAGCTCACCAACCTGCAGCCTCAGTACAACCCCGCCTGGGTGCGCATGCACCCGGTGGACAACTGGGCCCACGAAACCGTGCAGGACAACGAAGACATCGTCTCGCACTGCTGGATCAGCTTCGGAGGGGAGAGCTTCGACCTGGTCGTAGCCCGCAGGACCAAAACGGTCGGCTTCATCCGCAGCGCTTACCTGGCCAACCCTGGAAGCCTCACCCGCTGCACCACTTGATCCACCCGGGCCGTCCGCTGTCGAACGCCGATTGCGGACGGCCCTCGTGCGCACTACGCCCGCGGAATGACCTGAGAGTCCGCCCCCCGAACGATGCCGGCGCACGCCGCCGGCCCTAACGTCTGTCCCATGAAGACGCTCGTAGTCCTCGCCGTGCTGGCCGTGATCGGCGGGACGACCGCCTTCCTGGTCCACCAGAACGGCGGCTGGGCGGCGCTCACCGGCAAGTCCTGGGCCATCTCCTACGAGGTGACGACCGAGCCCGCCGCCGACACGCCCATGCAGGTCGAGTACCTGCAGAACGCGGACCGCTACAAGAAGGAATCCCCGCACGTCATCTCCAAGGCCTCGACGCTCCCGTTCAAGGCCGAGGTGATCATCAACGCCGGCGAGAAGGCCGGGGTGAGCGCGACACCCAACGGCAACCAGGTGCTGACGTGCCGCATCCTGCTGGACGACGAGAAGGTCCTGGCGACCGTGACCGGCGCGCCCGGCCAAAAGGTCGACTGCGAGACCACGACCGGCAGCTGAGAACCAATCACGCTGGACAAGCTGCTCGACGGTTCAGCCGGATGAACTGAACAGGACAAAACCACCAGACACATCGGATCTATACGCGCCTGAACACCCGTTACCGGCTAGATTCGGCATGTTGGCGCCTTGACCCATCGGGTCGATACTGCTTGTGTGACCCCGAGCACAGGGGGTCACATGACGACCAGCAGACGGCAGTTCTTCGGTCAGGCAGCGGCAGTCTCCGCAGGTGTCGCGCTGACCTCACCGGCGATGCAGGCCATCGCCGCCGAACCCGAGACCGGGCTGGTCGACGTCGCGTTCAAGGTCAACGGCGAACGCACGAAGCTCAGCCTCGACCCGCGCGTCACGTTGCTCGACGCTCTGCGAGAACGCCTCGGGCTCACCGGCACCAAGAAGGGCTGCGATCGCGGGCAATGCGGCGCCTGCACGGTGCACGTGGACGACCGGCGCGTGCTGTCGTGCCTGACCCTCACGGCTTCCTTGCAGGGCAAGGAGGTCACCACGATCGAGGGCATCGCGCACGGCGACGAGCTGCATCCGGTCCAGCAGGCGTTCATCGACCACGACGGCTTCCAGTGCGGGTTCTGCACGTCCGGCCAGATCATGTCCGCGGTCAAGGTCGTCGGAGAGCGCGAGATCCGCACCGACGACCAGATCCGCGAGGCGATGTCCGGCAACATCTGCCGCTGCGGCGCCTACCCGAACATCCTGGAAGCCATCAAGCAGGCCAAGGACGGTCGCTGATGCGCGCCTTCGACTACACGACACCCTCGACCGTCGGCGACGCCCTGAAACTCGCCAAGCCGGGCTCCGCGTTCCTCGCGGGCGGCACCACCCTGGTCGACCTGATGAAGCTCGACGTCATGACCCCCGAGCGGGTCATCGACGTCAACTCCCTGCCACTAAAAGGAATCCGACTCCACCAAGGCGCTCTCCGCATCGGGGCGCTGGAGCGGATGAGCGACGTCGCCGCGCATCCGATCGTGCACCCGATGATCTCCCGCGCCCTGCTGCTCAGCGCGTCCGGCCAGATCCGGAACATGGCCAGCATCGGCGGAAACCTCATGCAACGCACCAGATGCGACTACTTCCGCGACGCCACCTCACCGTGCAACAAGCGGCGACCGGGCAGCGGCTGCCCAGCGCTCACCGGCGTCAACCGCAACCACGCCATCCTCGGCACCAGCGACCACTGCGCCGCCACCCACGCCAGCGACGTCGCCGTCGCGTTCGTCGCCCTCGACGCCGAAGTCGTACTCCGAAGCAAGGACGGCGACCGAACCCTGCCACTCGAAGACTTCTACCGACTCCCAGGCAGCACCCCTGATCGCGAGAACGCCCTCAACCCCGGTGAACTCATCGCCGAGATCATCGTGCCCGCCCTCCCCTGGCGCTCCACCTACCTCAAGATCCGAGACCGCCAGTCCTACGAGTTCGCACTCACCTCCGTCGCCGCCGCCATCAACCTCAAACGCGGTGTCATCCAGGACGTCCGCCTGGCAGCGGGCGGAGTCGGCACGAAACCCTGGCGACTGCGAGCCGTCGAAGAGGCGTTGAAAGGCAGCGTCGCAATGGAACGCACCTTCGCCGACGCCGCAGAACACGCAGTGGACGGAGCACGCCCACTGGCGCACAACAAGTTCAAGACGAGCCTGCTCAAGCGAACAATCGTCCGCGCGCTCCTCGACGTGGCAGGTGTCCGATGATCGGCAAGGACGTCGACCGAGTGGACGGCCGGATCAAGGTCACCGGCACCGCACCCTACGCCGCCGACACCAAGATCCCCGGCCTCACCTACGGCTACCTGGTCACCAGCACCATCGGCAAAGGCCAGATCACCGGCATGGACACAACAGCCGCACTGGCCTCCCCCGGCGTGCTGGCGATCTACACGCCCTTCAACCCGCTCAAGCTCTTCGCCTACGTCCAGGAACAGAACGACGAACGCTTCCCTCCCCTGCAGGACAAGGAAGTCCGGTTCCACGGCCAGGCCATCGGTTTCGTGGTCGCGGAGACGTTCGAACAGGCCAGAGACGCCGCAAGCCTCGTCACGACGACCTACCAGCAACAACAGCCCGTCACCGAGTTCCCCGGGCGCACCCTGGCCCAGTTCGAAGAGGTAGAAGAGGTTCTGGCAGAAGGGGTCCAGTCGATCACCCAGGTCGACGGCGAGATCACCTTCACCGCGAGCTACACCTCACCGTTCCAGCACCACTGCGCGATGGAACCGCACGCGACCGTGGCCACCTGGAACGGCGACCACCTGACCGTCTACACGGTGTCGCAGGGCGCGGTGCTGGTGCAGCGCAGGCTCTCCGAGACGCTCGGCCTCGACCCGGCGAAGATCCACGTGCTCAGCCCGCACGTCGGCGGCGGCTTCGGCGGCAAGTGGGGCAACTGGGCCCAGGTACCGCTGGCCTGCGCGGCCTCCAGAGCACTCAACCGGCCGGTCAAGGCAGTGCTCACCCGCGAACAGGTCTTCGCGATGGCCGGACACCGCCCGATGACCAAGCAGACGATCTCGATGACCTGCACGGCCGACGGCAAGCTGACCGCCATCACCAACGACGGCGTGACCAGCCGCGGCCTGGGCGGCAACTTCTCCGAGTCCGTGGCGAACTGGACACTGACCACCTACGCCAGTCCGAACATCCGCGTCACCAAGACGATCGTGCCGTTGAACCTCGGCGCCGCCACGGTGATGCGCGCACCGAACGAGGCGAACGGCTCGTTCGCGTTGGAAAGTGCGATGGACGAACTGGCCGAACAACTCGGCATCGACCCGCTCGAAATCCGGCTGCGCAACTACGCGACCTTCGTGCCGAACACCGGGAAACCGTGGTCCGCCAAGCATCTCGACGAATGCTACCGGCGCGGAGCCGAGGAGTTCGGCTGGGCGAAACGACCCCGCAAACCACGCGCGACCCAGGACGGCGACTGGCTAGTCGGCACCGGCATGGGCACCGCCACCTACGGCGCCTCCCGCGGCCTGGCCTCCATCAAGGTGCGCCTGCACGCGAACGGCACCGCCTCGGTGTCCGGCACCGCAGCGGACCTCGGCACCGGCCAGTACACCGTGTTCGCCATCCTGGCCGCCGACGAGCTCGGCATCCCGGTCAACCGAATCAGACCCGAACTCGGCGACTCCACCTCCCCCGTCGCCGCCAACGCCGGCGGCTCGAACTCGACCTGCACCAACGGCCCGGCCGTCCAGGTGGCGGCGAAGGCGGTCCAGACCGAGCTGATCACGCTCGCCACCACCAACCCACGATCACCGTTCCACGGCAAGGAAGTCCAATACCGCAACGGAAGCGTGTCATCCGGCGGCCTCACGATGAGCTTCGGCACGCTGCTCACCACGTGTGACGTCGGCGGCGTCGAAGCCATCGGCACCTCACCGCGACTGGTCGACCCTGAGCACGGGTTCCGTTCGTTCGGCGTGCACTTCTGCGAGGTCCGCGTGCACCGGTTGACCGGCGAACCGCGCGTGACCCGCTGGCTCTCCGTCTGCGACGCCGGCACGATCATCAACGCCAAGGCGTCGCGCAGCCAGATCCAGGGCGCCGTGATCATGGGCATCGGCCAGGCGCTGCTCGAGTCGACCGAGCTCGACCACGCCACCGCGCGCTTCAGCAACGCCAACCTCGCCTCGTACCTGGTGCCCGTGCACGCCGACATCCCGCCGATCGACGTCCGGTTCCTGGACCGCCCGGACCCGGTGATCAGCGGGCTCGGCGCGAAGGGCATCGGCGAGCTCGGCATCGTCGGGGTGGCCGGCGCGATCGCGAACGCCGTCCACCACGCCACCGGCGTCCGGGTTCGCGATCTGCCGATCACGCTGGAGAAACTCCTCGGCTAGACGTTGTCGACGTGCTCCACACCCGAACCGCGGTAGGTCTGCACCGCGGACTTCACCTGGGCCGGGCTCAGCACCTGGTCCTCGGCGAAGTACACGTAGTCGACGTCCTGCTGGTAGGCGCGTTCACCGGAACCACCGACCAGCCCACCGGAGATGAACCACAGGTTGAAGTTGATCGACATCGGCGTCTCCGGGTAGTACTTGTCGCCGTGGTCGGCGACCTGCACGCCGTCGATGAAGTACTTCACCCGGCCACCGCTGACCTGGAACACCAGGTCGTGCCAGCCGTTGTAGCTCTGCCGCTGCTCGTTGTGGATGTTGTCGGCGACCCACGGCTCGTTCTGGTAGGTCTCCCAGGTGGTCTCGTACATGATGTTGGCCGGTTCGCCCCAGCCGCCGTTGGGCAGGTACTCGAAGTCGATCTCGCCGTAGTTCGGGTCCATCGGCGCGTTCAGCGGCGTGATCGTGAAGAACGTCTGCACGACGTGGTCGCCGTCCGGGCCGAACACCGGCGCGTCGGAGAACCGCACCCTGGCCGCGTAGGTGCCCTCGAAGAACTTCCGTTGGTGGTACATCTCGGTCTGCCGAGCGGCAGAGCCGTTGTTCCACGAGTCGAGGCGCATGACCTTCGAGCCGTCGACGGTCGGGAACGTCACGCGCGACGGATCCCATTCCGCGCCAGGCACACCAGGACCGCCACCGCCCGAACGAACGGTCCAGCCGCGCTGGCTGATGCGGGAGTCCGAAGAGCTGGTGTAGCTGAAGTCGTCGAACATCGTGGGGCCGTTGGGGTTCGGCGGCGTAGAGGTGGTTGTGGTGGGCGGGCTTCCGCCGGGCGGAATGCCCCACAGCAACGTGCCACCGCGGTACACGGCCACGCGGTTCCACGCCGAGTACGTGCTCTCGCCGCGGAACGAGTAGTCGTCGGACTGGGTGATCGGGCCCCAGTTCGACCGGTAGAACCGCAGCTGCAGGTCACCGGAGTCCGCGCCAGGAGCCAGGTTCCCTGCGCCGCCGGTGAAGCCGACCTCCAGGTAGCGGTCCGCGGCACCACTCAAGTTGCCGAACGTGCCGGTGACGTTCGCGCAGCCGCGGACCGCCCACGAGCAGGCGAAGCGGTAGCCGACGTCCGGCTGCTCGCTGCGGAAGTAGTAGCGGATCTTCACCTCCGACAGCGGCACGGTCGTGGTGCCGGAGTTGACCAGCTTGAACCACGGTTCGACCTGGTCGGTGGTCGCACCGGACGCGCTCGTCCGGTACTGGGCGGTGAGCGCGTCGGCCGCGAAGGCGTTGGGTGCCACGGCTAATGCGGCCACAGCCAACGCCGCACAGGAAGCGGCTATGAGTGCTCGCAAGGTTCTCTCCTCACATCGGCAGGGACGGACAGTTCGGCGAGCCTTGATGAGTGGTGGCGCATCCGGGTGGTGAAGCCCTGCCACTCAGGACGCTGGGACCAGAGGGTGTCGGCCAGCGCGACGAGACGTGGAAACGCCAGGTACTCCAGGTGTTCTCGGGTGCGGGCGTGCTCGGTCCACAGCTGGCACTGCGCTCCGAGCACGCCGTCGGGCAACGGCACGTGGTAGACGTCGCGAGTGGTCACGACGAAGCCGGGCTGGCCGGCAGGTTCGTGTGGGCCGTCCGACTGCGGATAGTCGAGGTAGGTGGACGTGTGCGGAGCCATCACGACGGCCTGGCCGCGCTCCAACGCTGCGGAAGCCTGCGATTCGTCCTTCCACGGCATCACAAGTGCGCGTGGATCACCGGTCGGCTCCCAGGCAGCCGGAACGCGGCCTCGGTCCAGCAGGTACTTGCCGGCCTGCCTCAAGAACTTGCCGTGCACCTCCGCAGGTAGCAGGCATTCGTCGCCACCGATGTGGATGTACTCGCCGGGGAACACCTCCAGCACCTCGGCCAGCACCTCGCGCACGAACCCGAGCGCGTGCATCCCGAACGCGGAATCGCTGATCCCCCAACGGGTCCAGACGGGCTGCGGTTCCGGCGCGATCCCGAGGTCCGGGTAGGCCGCCAGCGCCGCACGGGCGTGCCCAGGCATCTCGATCTCCGGCATGATCCGGATGCCGCGTTCGGCCGCGTGCGCGACGAGACCTTCCAGCTCGCCGCGCGTGTACGCGCCACCGTGCGGCGTGCCGTCGCCGTTGGTCTCCGTGCGCCAGCCGCCGATCGAGGTCAGCAGCGGACGACTCGGGATCGGCATGCGCCAGCCCTGGTCGTCGGTCAGGTGCAGGTGCAGGACGTTGAGCTTGTGCAACGCCATCAGGTCGATGAACCGCCGCACCACGTGCACCGGCTGGAAGTGCCGGGCGACGTCGAGCATGAACCCGCGCCACGGCAGCCTCGGCACGTCCCGGATGTCCACCCCCGGCAACGTCCAGTCCACATCGGACACCCGCGACGACCGCAGCGTCTCGACCGGCAGGAGTTGGCGAAGAGTCTGAACACCATGAGCCAGACCGGCTGAGGTTCCGGCCCGCAGCAGAACGCCGTGCTCGTTGACGGTCAGCGCATAGCCCTCCGCGCCGAGCCCGACCAGCTTGGCGTCCAGCGCGATGACGATCTGGCCGTAATCCGCGATCGGCAGCGGCAAGCCGGTCGCGGGCCTCAACGAGGACCTGAGCAGCCGGGCCGCGGGCTCGGCACCAGGTGTGACCCGCACGGACGTGCCGCAGTCCAGCGTGAATCCCTTGCTGCGACGCACGACCCGCGTCGGCTCGGGCACGATCATCCCTTCACCGCCCCTCCGACGATGCCGGTGGTCACCCGGCCCTGCAGCACGAGGAAGATCAGCAGCACCGGCAGCATGAACAGCGTCGAGGCGGCCATCGTGGCGCCCCAGTCGGTGCCGAAGGTGTTGTTGAACGACGACAGCCAGACCGGCAGCGTGCGGTCGTCCTGGTCCTTGATGATCAGCACGTTGGCGAAGGCGAACTCGTTCCACGCGGTGATGAACCCGAACAGCGAAGTTGCCAGCAGACCGGGCGCCAGCAGCGGGAACACCACCCGCCGGAACGCCTGCCCGCGCGAGCAGCCGTCGACCTGCGCCGCCTCCTCCAGATCGGCCGGGATGGCGGCGAGAAAGCCTCGCAGCGTCACGATCGTGAACGGCAGCGTGATCATGAAGTAGACCAGCGTGAGCATCCAGAGCGTGTCGAGCATCCCGGTGTCGCGAGCGATCACGTAGATCGGGATGAGCAACGCCTCCCACGGCGTCATCTGCGCGATGAACACCATCAGGATGAACCCGCGCCGCCCCTTCCACTGCAGCCGCGCGACCGCGAACGCCGCCAGCAAAGCCACCAGCAACGCCAGCAGCACCGCCCCGCCCGCGACCAGGAGACTGTTGCGCCAGAACGAGAAGAAGCCCTGAGCCGCCACCGCCGTGCCGAAGTGCTCGAACGTGATCGAGGCCGGCAGGAACGTCGGCGTCGCGCTCTGGATGTCCTTCGTGGGCTTGAAGGCGGTGAGCACCATCCAGTACACGGGAAAGACGGAGACGATGAACACCAGCAGCGCCGCGACCGTGCGCGCGATCCGGCTCATGTTTCCCGCTCCTGCCGGTAGAGCTGGCGGAAGTACGCCAGCAGCGCGAGCACGAGCAGCACCACCATGAGCATCGACACGGCCGCGCCCAGGTCGTAGCGCTGCAACGACTGCGCGACCTGGAACGCGTAGACCGGCAACGTCGTGGTGGCCTGTCCCGGACCGCCCTGGCTGATCACCCAGATCTGCACGAACGCCTTGACCACCCAGATCACCTCAAGGCAGGTGATCAGCCCGAACATGGCCCGCAGCACGGGAAACGTGATGGTCGAGAACACCCGCCACGCGCCCGCACCGTCGATCCGCGCGGCCTCGTACAGCTCCTGCGGCACGGTGATCATCGCTGCGTACAGCGACAACGCGGCGAACGGGATCGACTGCCAGACGATCAGCGTCACCAGAATCCCGAACGTCGCCTCGCCGTCCGCGAACCACGTGTAGTCGCGGTACTCCTCGAAACCCAGCGCCACCAGCGCCCAGTTCACGACACCGAGCCGGGACTGGAAGAGCCACTGGAACACCGTGGTCGCGGCGATGATCGGCGTCGCCCAGGTGAGCACGAGCCCGCCCATCACGAGCAGCCTCAACCACTTCCCGAGCCGCACCAGCAACAACGCCACCAGCGTGGACAGCACCATGATCAGCACGACGTTGATCGCGGTGAACCACAGCGTCCTGCGCACCACGGCCCAGAACTCCGGATCGGCGAGCACCCGCGCGTAGTTCGCCAGCCCGACGAACTTCGCGTCCCCGCGCACCAGCTGCGGCAGCCCGAACTCCTGCAGCGAGATGATCACGTTGCGCACCAGCGGGTACAGCAGCAGGTATGCGGTCGCGACCAGCGTCGGCGTGATCAGCAGGTACGGCAGCACCACGCGCTTGCGGCGCCGGGGCGCAGGTGGTGCCGCCACCTGCGCCGGCCGTTCCACCAGGAGCGTCACTTGCCCGAGTTGAGCGCTTGAGTGATCACTTCATCGGCCTTTGCCGCCGCGGCAGCAGGATCCGTGCCGGTCAGCACCGCGGTCTGGAACTCCTTGATCGGGTTGCGGGCCTCGACCGCGCCCCAGTTCGGCGAGTTCGGCGTCGCGTGCCCGTTCGCCGCACCGACCGCCATCGCCGCGGTTCCGGGATCCCCGCCCACCGACTGCGCCAGCGACCTGCGGTTCGGCACGTAGTTCATCGCCTTGGCGAGCTCGATCTGCCACTTCTCGCCGGCCAGCGCCTTCACGACCTCGTAGGCACCATCTTGACGGGACGAAGACAGCGGGATGATCAGGTCGGAGCCACCGGTGAACACCGCGCCGGGCTTGTCCGCGGTCTTGCCGGGGATCGGGAAGAAGCCGATCTTGCCCTCCAGCTCGGGGTTCGCCTTGGTCACGAGCTTGGCCGCGCCGGGCACCGCGATGAACTGCGCGACCTTGCCGCCCGCCACCACGTCGGTCTGCTGCGGCTTGGCCTCGTCGGAGTCCTTCGGCCCGTCGCCGAGCGCCTGCAACTTCCGGTAGAAGTCCATGCCCGCCAACGCTTGCGGCGTGTTCAGCGAGCCCTTCCACCTGTCCGCGCCGTCGCGGCCGGCGAGGTCACCGCCCTCGTCCCAGATGAACCCGGACAGCGTGTACCAGTTCTGACCGGGCAGGTAGATGCCCTGCTGGTCGCCCTGATCGAGCTTCTGGGTCGCCTGAAGCCACTCGTCGCGGGTCTTGGGCGGCGTGACCCCGGCGGCCTCGAACAGGTCCTTGCGGTAGATCACGACCCGGTTGGCCGCGTAGAACGGGATGCCGAACTGCTTGCCGTCGACCTTGCCGGGTTCGGACAGGCCCGGAATCCAGTCCGCGCCACC
This sequence comes from Lentzea alba, assembly GCF_047445655.1. Lineage (GTDB taxonomy): Bacteria > Actinomycetota > Actinomycetes > Mycobacteriales > Pseudonocardiaceae > Lentzea > Lentzea alba_A. The sequence continues at coordinate 9,411 of NZ_JAJAEG010000004.1, read as the reverse complement.
GAGCTCGCCGACCTTGCCGGACAGGTCGGTGACGCCCTTGCTGGCCGCGTACTGCGCGACCTGCGTGTTGCCGACCTCGATCACGTCCGGCGGATCGGTGCTGGCCAGAGCACTGGTCACCTTCTGCGTGATGCCGTTCCACTCCTGGATCTGGATCTTCAGGTCGAGGTTCGCGTGGTCGCGTTCGAACTCGCTCTCGAACTTCGACACGAACTCCGCGGTGGCCGTGTCCTTCATGAGCCACACGGTGATCTCCTGTTTCTCACCCCCTCCCGCGGACGTGCCGCAGGCGGACAGCGTGAGCGCCAGGACGAGCAGAGCGGCGGAGCGCGACACGACTCACCTCTCACCGGGATATGACCAATTGGTCAGGTCCAACGAAGTGAGGTAGAAAGTGGCATAGACCACTTCTCGCGTCAATAGCCAGGTTGGAGGCGTGAGAGCGCTCTCGATCTTCGGCGGAGTGGTTACTTACCACTGGTATGCGATACTGGCCGCCGACGAAGCGGAGAGGCATGGGCGAAGCGATCCTGAAGCGCGAACGGGTCCGGGACCACCTGCTGGAACTCATCGAGACCCACCCGGCGGGCGCTCCGATCCCCGCCGAACGCGTGCTGTGCCAACAGCTCTCGGTCTCGCGCCCGACCGTGCGCTCAGCGGTGGAGGAACTGGTCAACACCGGTCTGCTGATCCGCCAGCACGGCCGCGGCACGTTCGTGGCCAGGCCGAAGATCGCCCAGGAGATGGTGTCCGGCCCGATGTCGCTGCCCCAGGCGTCGGGCACCTGGGAGAGCCGAGTGCTCGAACACGCTCGCATCCCGGCCGGCGCCCGCGTGGGCCGCCGCCTGCACCTGTCCCCCGCTGCCGAGATCCACTACATCGCCCGCCTGCGCCTGGTCGACGGCGAGCCGATGGCGATCGAGTACCTGCACGTCCCGACCGAGGTCGCGCCCGCGTTGACGTTGCACGACATGGAATCCGGCGACTTCTACGAACGGCTGCGCGAACACGGGGTGAAGGTGAGCGAGGCCGTCCAGTCGATCGAACCCACCGTGACCAACGAGTCCGAAGCTGCCCTGCTCGCCGTGCCCGTGTTCGCGCCCGCCCTGTTGTTCGAACGGCTCACCACCGATGCCGAGGGCCGGCAGGTGGAGTACGTGCACTCGATCTACCGCGGTGACCGGTACAAGATCGTGTCGCGCCTGACCTTCTGAACTTACTTGTACGGCACCGCGAAGACGTGGCTCATGTCCGAGTCGTGCGTCGTGGTCGACCGCCGCGAGTCGGTCAGGTTGAGCGCCGTGCCCTGGATCCCGCCGGTCTCCCCGCCCAGCCACTGTACGAGCACGTAGGCGTTGAACCTCGGGATGCAGCCGTCGCCGGTGCGGACCTCGAAGTTCGGCTTGTTCAGCGGCACAACGATGTGATGCACGTAGTAGGGCACGTCGAGCGTCGCGCTGGCCGAGGAATCCTGGTGGCACAACGACCCGTCGGCCTTCCACTGGTTGACGAAGAGCGTGAACCTCGCCTTCGACGACTTCGACTTGTCGCACTCGGCGCCGGGGTGGCAGACCATGTACTCGTTGTCCCCGAACACACTCAGGCCCTTGAAGCCCGGCGCGAGGTCGAACGTCGGCAGCAGCGGCTCGCGGGCGACGGTGTTCCCGGAGTTCAGGTGGATCACGCCCTGAGAGGTGCTCTTCTGGATCGGCTCACCGCGGGTGTTGTTGTCGACCGACGTGTCGGCGAACCGCATCGACCCGCCGACCAGCTGCACCGTCGAGTTGTCCCAGCCGAGTGAGGCGGTCCGGATGTAGGCCGTGCACGTGACCTCGGCGGCGACCCCGGGGTGCACCAGGAACCGGGTGGTCAGCGTGACGTCCTCCCACTCCGGCTGCGAGCCGCCCTTCTTGTAGACGTTCTGTCCCATCACCATGTTCTTGCTGCCGCCCGCCCACGTGCAGACGACCTCGTTGTCGAACAGCGTGCGGACCGTCGCGGAGTTCACCCGCATCACCGAGACGACGTAGGCGGTCTGGGTGCTGGTCATCGGCAGCGAGACCTGGCCGAGCTCCACGACGTTCTGGTCTGAGGAACCGTCACGGGGAATGCCGGGTCCCAGCACGCTGCGCGGCTCGAACCCGACACTCGTGGCCGCCGTGGCAACAGGGACGTGCACAGCCAGCATTGCCGCGGTGAGGGCGATCAGCAGGGACAGCGCTCTTCTCATGCCTCCTGCCTAACAGTCGGCTCTACATGCCCTCTACACGACCTTCGATCACAACTTCCGCAGGTCGACCGCCTCGGCCATCGCCTTGTACCCGGCGTCGTTCGGGTGCAGGTGGTCGCCGGAGTCGAACGCGGGCCGCAACATGCCGGGATCCGCCGGGTCACGCAGCGCCGCGTCCATGTCGATCACGCCGTCGAAGATCCCGGCGGTCCGGATGAACTCGTTGACGGCAAGCCGGATCTCCTCACGTTCGGGCGTGTAGGTGCGCCAGCCCTTCCACGGCGTCATGGTGCCGACGACGACCCGCACGCCCGCCGCGTGGCCGCGTTCGACGACCTGGCGCAGGCCCATGATCAGCTGCTCGGCCGGGACGGTGCTCTGGATGTCGTTGATGCCTTCCACGAGCACGACCGTGCGCACACCCGCCCTGGTCAGCGCGTCGCGGTCGAGGCGAGCGAGGGCGTTCTGACCGGCGGTGGGGTTCGTGCCCTGGCTGGCGAGGCGGTTGGCGCTGATGCCGGCGTTGAGCACCCCGTACCGCAACGGCGCGGGCCGCTGCGCGAACCGGTCGAAGAGCTGGTCGGGCCAGCGCAGGTTGGCGCCCCTGGTCGACCAGGCGCCGTCGGTGATCGAGTCGCCGAACGCAACGATCGCGCCGCGCGCCCGTGAGTCGCGGACCTCGACCCCGCTGACGTAGTGGAACGACGTGGTGGCCGCGGCGAACGGGGTGCCGGTCTCGTCGGCGGCGTGGTCGCCCGTGGCGAAGTAGTTCTCGCGGTAGGCCTGCGGGTGGTAGGTCGCCGGGCCCGACTCCTGAGGTGTGTAGACGGTGACGGCGAGGTCCGCGTCCGCCGGCACGGTCAGGTTCACCGCGTCGCTCACGACCTCCGCGCCCACCGGGATGGTGACGTTCGGGAGGCCGCCGAACGTGACCGCGCGCATCGAGCCGGGGACCGTCGACGCAGCGCCCGTCGACAGCGCCACCGTCACGTGGCTCATCAGGACAGGCGCTGTACCGAACGCGTTGGAAAGCCTGACCCGCGCGGCTTTCCCGCCGATGCTCGTGTGCACGACGTTGCGGATCGTCTTGTTCGGATGGCCGGTCTCCGTGCCGACCTGGGCGCTCGCCGGCGCCGTCTGCCACGTCCCGATCCACTCCGGTCCGTGGCTCGCCGGCTCAGCGACTGCTGAACCGCCCAGGACGAGCGCGAGAACCGCCACACCTACGGCTGACCGCATACCGACACCACCCTTTGGCCGTGGCGGCGGCGATCGCAACCGTAACTCATCCCGTGAAGCGCGCGGCCTCGCTGTCGATGAAGATCTGCGCGCGTTCAAGGGTGTGCGAGCCGTAGGTTCCACCCGCGCGGGCGTCCAGCAAGGCGTTCTGCTGGGCGTCCATCATCAGACGTTGCAGCTCGCGGCGTTGCTGCAGCGGGCTGTCCGGATCCTGCTCAGTCAGCATCTTCTCGATCGCCTCGGCGGTGACGAGGCCGCGCTTGCGTGCCTGTTCGAGCAGCTTGTCGTCGAACGGCTTGCCGTTCTCCCGGGCCAGCGTCGAACTCTCCAGCAACGCCTGCGTCGCCCCGATCAGCTCACCCGCCAGCCGCGCGTACTCGCGGCGCTCGTGCTCCTCGTCGTTACCGCGGATGCCCAGGATCTTGATGAGCAGCGGCAACGACCCGCCCTGCAGCACCAGCGTGACGATCGCGACGGTGAACGCGATCAGGATGAGCTCGGCCCGATGCGGGACGTCGTTGGGCAACGACTGCGCCGCCGCCAGCGTGACCACACCACGCATCCCCGACCACGCCAGCACCGCGCCACCCCGCCAGCCGAGGCCTTCGCTGGCGTAGAAGTTCACGTCGGCCTGCTTGCGCTGCAGGGCTCTCGTCGCCCGGTCGAACCGCTCCTCGTTGCCAGGACTCGGACCACGCGCGGTGAAGCGGTCCAGCATCGTCTCGATCTTGCCGCTGAGCTGGTCCGCCCGGCGTTGCTGATGACGCAGCGCCGCGATCAACGGCACGACGAAAACCACCCGCAGCACGATCAACGCGGCTGTGGCGAGGAGTCCGACCACGACCGCCCTGCCCAGCCCGTCGTCCGCCACGTCGCTGACCACCGACGTGAGCTCGAAGCCCATCAACAGGAACACGCCGTTCTCCAGCAACAACTGGATGGTGCGCCAGTTCGTGCGCTCGGAGATCCGGTCGTGCGCGGTGAACCGCTTCGCACTCTGGTGCCCGGTGATCAGCCCGGCCGTGACGACCGCGATCACCCCGGACGCGTGCAGCTCCTCGGCCGGGATGAACGCGAGAAACGGCACCACGAACGAGATCGCCGTCGTGAGCACCGGCTGGTCCTGGATCCGCGACCGCACCCACACCGACGCCGCGCCCACCACGGCCCCCACCGCAATGCCGACGACCACGGCGAACGCGAAGTCGCCCAACGCACTGGCGAACGACACACTGGCCGCAACAGCCGCGATGGCCGTGCGCATCAACACGAGCGCCGTGGCGTCGTTGACCAGCCCCTCACCCTCCAGGATCGTGACGAGCCGCGGCGGCAACCCCAGCCGCTTGCCGATCGAGGTCGCGGCGACCGCGTCCGGCGGACTGATCACCGCCCCGAGCGCCAGCGCCGTCGCGAACCCGACATCGGGCAGCAGCCACCAGATCAGCAGCCCGGTCCCGAACGCCGACCCGGCCACCAGCAGCACCGACAGCGACCCGATGGTCCTGAGGTTGCGCCGGAAGTCCACCACCGGCACGTTCACCGCCGCCGAGTAGAGGATCGGCGGCAGCACGACCACGAGAATCCAGTCCGGCTCGACGACCACGTGCGGCGCGCCGGGCACTTGACTGCACGCCATGCCGACCAGCACGAGCAGCACGGGCGCCGCGACCCCGAGCTTCGGCGCGGCGTACGACACCGCCACGATGATCAGCACGGCCGCGACGGCGAGCAACGCCAGTTCCTGCATGACGTGCAGTTTGTCCGATGGTCGCGGATCTTGCCCGTGGAGGTTGGTTACGCACCCGCCCGTCCCGGCGATATGGACGAAATGGGACAGACCATCGTTGCCATCGTGGCGGCCGTCATCGCCGCGGGCAGTCTCGGCGTGGCGATCCTGCAGTACCTGCTGGCGAAGCAGAAGGCCAAGACCGACAGCCAGCGGCTGGCCGAGTTGGCAGAACGGCTGCGCACCGCCGTGACAGCGGCCAGAGCCGGCGTCGAGGCGACGGACCTGATCGTGCAACGCACCAAGCAGTCCGACACGACCATGGCCGAGATCCGCAACATCGCCCGGGTCACCAGAGGTTCGCTGACGTTGCTGCGCGACCAGTTGCAGGTCGAGGAACGCAACGCCGGGCAGGACGCGCGGCGGCTCTTCACGAGCGAGGCGGCACCGAAGGACGGTGACGGTGACTCTCCCCAGTTGGCTGCCGGCTGACGCCCAGCCACCCGACGCGTACCCGCCGGTCGGACTCAGCCACCACGAGGCCCGCGGAGTGTGCGAGGGCGGAATGGGCCTGGTCTACTTCTGCGAGGTGGACGGGGATCCGGACAACCGCGTGGCGGTCAAGCGCTTGCGCCCGGAGATCGCGATCACCGCCGACGCACGGCAGAACTTCATCCGCGAGAGCTACCTCTGGCTGTCGCTCAAAGGCCATCCCAACATCGTGCCGGTGCTGTCGGCGCACTTGCGGCCCGTCGAGCCACCCGTCGTGATCGCCGAGTTCCTGCCACGCTCGCTGCGGGAGAAGCTCCGCAGCCGTCCCCGGTCGACCGCCGACGAGCTGATCGAGCTCGCCAGGGATCTCGTGGCCGGGCTGACCCACGCGCGGACGACGCTGGCCGGGTTCATCCACGGCGATCTCAAACCCGAGAACATCATGCTGAAGGACGACGGCACCGCGCTGATCTCGGACTTCGGGCTCGCCCGGTCGGTGGGCACCCCGGAACCGGGCTCAGCCGGCGAGTCCGGGAGCGTCGACCTCGCAGCCAGCGCCATGCACGTCGGCGGCACCCCGCTGTACATGGCGCCCGAGCAGATCCTGGGGTCCGTTGTGGACGCCAGCGACGTCTACGCGCTCGGCTGCGTCCTGCACGAGGCGGCGACCGGAAGTCCCACCTACGGCACACCCCGCGATGTCCCCGACTACCTGCTGCGGCACCTGCACAACCGGCCGAACGAGATCACGGCGGACCTGCCGGACCACCTGATCGCGCTCATCTTCGACTGCCTGCGCAAAGATCCGCGCGAACGGCCGACCCTCGCGGACCTGGAGAGCAGGCTGGGCCCCGGCCGGCAACGCGCAGGCCAGCCGGCGAGTGGTGGCCTGGTCAGTGCGGCGAACGGACTGCGCAACATCGGGGCGCCCCAGGACGCCAGACGGTTGCTCACCACCGCGCTCGCCAACCCGTCCCACGCCGTCGAGACCCAGACAGCGCTGATCACCCTCGCCGGCTGCCACAACGACGAGGGCGAGCCCGCCGCCGCGGTCGAGACCCTGGACCGGATCGACGAGAGCACGCTGACCAACGAGGCCCTCCAGGCGGCGTACTTCACCGAACGCGGCCGGGCAGCGATCCAGTCCGGAGCACCGGACGCGGCCGTGACCGCGTTGGCGCACTTCAAGAGGGCGATCGTCGACGAGCACACCAACAGCCGGGCCTGGGCCAACCTGGCGTTGACGTTCAAGCAGATCGGCGAGGACGAAGCGGCGCTGGGAGCGATGCTGGTCGCCATCAAGATCGCCGGCGACCTCGGCTACTTCCGGCAGTACGTCGCCTGGCTCGTCACCGCCCCGCCGCCCCGCCCGGACCCGGTCAAGATCGCCGACGTCGCCATCTCCATGCACCCGGCGAACCCGTACGCCTACAACCTCCGGGCGTTCGCGCTCGTCCGGACGATGATGGACGGGTCGAGCCCGGTGGACGAGGAGTCGCTGCGGCGACTGCTGCAGGACTACGACGTGGCCAGGTCCGGCGGAGTCGACAGCGAGAACCTCGTGCCGCTCGGGCAGCTGATCTCCTTCGTCTTCCAGCAGGCGGGCTACGAGACCGACTACCCGTTGCCGCCGCTCAGCACGTGATGTCCGTCGCGGTCGGTGCTCAGGCACAGCGAGCAGATCTCGCCACCGAGCGCGCTGGCCGTCATGTCCGGTCGCTCGTACGACTCCCGGCACACCACGCATTCGTACAACGACCCGCTCGGGTTCCCGTCCGCGTCGAGCACCGGTTCCTCGATCCCGTCATCGGTGCGACGCAGGTAGAACCGCCCACGCGTGAGCACCGCGAGCAACGGCGTCAGCACAATCGGAATCCCGACCGCCACCAACGGCGAGTAGGGCTGGATGCCGGCACCGAACAGTCCGAAGTAGACGGAGATGGACAGGATCGACGACGCGAGGAACGACCCGACACCGACGGGGTTGACCGCGTAGAGCATGCCGCGCCGGAACTCCGGCTGCTTCGGCGACAGCTTCAGCACGTACTTGTTGATCGCGATGTCGGCGGCGACCGTGACGACCCACGCCATCGCGCAGTTGGAGTAGAAGCTCAGCAGCTTGTTCAGGAAGCTGAACATGTCGGCTTCCATCAGCACCAGCGCGATCGCGAGGTTCACCAGCACGAACACGAGCCGGCCCGGATACCGCTTGGTGACGCGCGTGAACGAGTTCGTCCAGGCCAGCGAGCCGGAGTAGGCGTTGGTGACGTTGATCTTCACCTGGCTCAGCACGACCAGCACCAGCGCGAGCGGCACCACCAGCCACGGCGGCATGAACTGCTTGAACACCCCGGTGAACTGCTCGATCGGCTCGATCGCGGCCACGGCACCGACCGCGTCGAGCACGTAGACGGCCATGAACACGCCGATCGCCTGCTTCAACGCCCCGAACACGACCCAGCCAGGGCCGGCCATGATCGTCGCCGTCCACCACGCGCGCCGGTTCTCCGACGTCCGCGGCGGCATGAACCGCAGGTAGTCGATCTGCTCACCGATCTGGGCCATCAGCGACAGGCACACACCCGCGCCCAGCATCACCGAAGCCGTGCTGATGCCCTTGTCGCCGTAGGCCAGGAAGCGCTCGACGGAACCCGGATCCGCGATGACGAGGTAGAGCAGCGGCGCGACGATCAGCAGCAGCCACAACGGCAGCCCGAGCGCATAACGCAGGCCCTGCGCCATGATCGAGCCTTCGAGTGCGAAGAAGATGAACGTGAAGCTCGCGAAGATGACACTCGTGAGCACCGACCCGTAGTAGCCGAACCCGGAACCGCGGGTGATCAGGTCGAGGTCGATGTTGTACCGGGCCGCGTAGTAGGCCAGCGGGAACCCGGTCACGAAGATGACGATCGCCGCGAACCCGATGGCCAGCAGGGCGTTGCCGGTGCCGTGCGTCAGGCCGATCCCGGCGCCGATCGAGAAGTCCGCCATGTAGGCGATCCCGCCCAGCGCCGACGCCCCGACGACCGCGGGCGTCCAGCGCCGGTACGTGCGTGGCGCGAACCGCAGGGTGTAGTCCTCCGGCGTCTCCTTGGACGCTTCGAGCGCCGGCGCTCGCACCTCGTCGTCAACGGTCATGAGCCGTGACGTTGGGAAAGCCGAGTTCCGTCGATCACGCTCTCTGTGACGGCCGTGTGACGCTACGGTCATCGGTCATGGATGATCTCGTGGCGTTCATGAAGGAACGCAGGCGCGCCGACGAGGCGGCCGCGGCGGCCTGGGCGGAGCGGTCGGCGACGATCACGGCGTGGGCGCACAAGGTGGCAGCCCTCTTGACCAAGCACCAGATTCCGGCCGAGCAGACCCTCTACGACCGCAACGGCGACCAGAAGGTCCGGATCGCCGCCGGGTGGCTGATCCTGACGACTCGCACGCCGAGCGCCGCCCATCCCGGCGTGCTCAAGGACGCCGGGATCCTCCTGACGCCGTCCGGCGAGCTGTGGCAGTACGACAACGAGTGGCCGCTGTCCGCCCGCCTGACCGCGACGATCCCGGCGTTCCGCACCGCCGAGGGCGCCGCGCTCAAAGCCCGCTGCGAGTGGATCCTCGACAACGTCATCGAAGCGTTCGCGGACGCCCTCGACCGCCACGGCATCTCCGCAGAAGAACTGGAAACCCTCTAGCCTCGGGATTTCGTGTGATCTGAGGTGACACGCCCCTGAAC
>NZ_JAJAEG010000003.1:203493-471377 GCF_047445655.1 Lentzea alba | reverse complement strand
GCTCACCTACGGCCCAGGCCGCTTGACACGGTCATTGAAACTCCTGTTGCTCACTTGTGCCGTTCGGGGTCGTGCGGGAGGACCCGGATGTGGTCCGGGCGCTCAGCCCTGGCGAACCTGCGCACCAGGGCGCTCCGAATCCGTTCCGCTGCAACGGGATCCGGCTTCACCACGTAGACGTCGAGGCCGTAGCGCGGGTCACCGTCCTCGCCCGGTTCCACGCGGGTGCTGCACGACACCACCTCCGGCATCGCGCTCGTCACGCGTCTGACCGACGGCAGCGACACCTTCTGGCCCCGCCTGATCAGGAAGTCCGATCCGCGCCCGCGGAAGTGCAGGTTCCCGCCTTCGTCGACGCGGAAGAGGTCACCGGTCACGATCCGCCCCGGTGCGTGCAGGTCGTCGCGCCGCCCGTCGACCAGTCCGGTTCGGCGCAGCATGACCGTGTCGGACTCGACGACCAGCTCACCGACGCCCTCGGCATCCGGGTCGCGCACCGTCACCCGCACTTCGGGCAACGGCCGTCCGACCGACGAGAGGAGGCGCGGGGGCTCGGCGTGCGCGGCCAGAGTGCTCACCCTCGGTCCGGCTTCGGTGAGCCCGTACGTCAGGTAGAGCTCGCCTTCCGGCGCCTGTGCCAGCAACCGCGTCGCGACAGCGGGTTCGAGCGCGTCGCCGCCGACCGTCAGCATCCGCAACGAGCCAGGCCTCCAGTCGCCTCCGGTCAGGGTCTTCACGGTGTGAGGTGTGAGCGACGTGCTGGTGATCCTGTGCCGCGCGAGCAGTGCCCGGTACGCGGCGGCCCCGAGCGGTGGCGGGGAGATCACCAGGTGTGCTCCGGCGACGAGGGACGCCATGGCCTGGGCGACGAGCGCGTACGAGTAGTTCAGCGGCAACGTCACGAGAACGCGGTCGCCGCCACGCAGGCCGACCGCACGCACGTGCCTGGATCCGTTGCGCAGCAACGAGGAAGCCCGATGCACGCAACCGCTGAGCAGGCCTGAGGTCCCCGAGGTGGGAATGACGACCTCGCCCGGCTCGTGCGGCGGAACTTCGCCCGGGGTCAGCACGACCACGTCCACACAGCCCAGTTCGTGGCGCTCGATCCTCGTGGACCCGTGAACCACCACGACGAACCGGGCCCCGAACGCCGCGGCGAGCTCGCGGACCCTGGCCTCCCCCGCGCTCGCGGGCACCGGAACGGGGACCCCGCCCGCGAACAACACGCCGAAGAAGGACGTCAGCATCGGAACGCAGTTCGGCAACCGCACCAGCACGACATCACCGGGAGCGAGCCCCAGGCGGCTCAACTCGGCTGCCACGGTGTGCGCGGCGAGCGGCCCGCGCGGCAGCGGTTCGACGTCGACCGCGTGGCGGAGGTATCCGTCGATCTCCGGCAGCGTCGGCAACCCGGTCAGCACGACCGCTCCACCGCCGTGACCCGCACGGCGTGCTCCTCACGCCCGGCCTCGTGCTCGCAAACCAGCACGACATGACAGCACTCGGCCAGCCACGACCTCGCCAGCACCGCCGCCACCGGGCGCACGTCACCGGGTGCACCGGTGATCACCAGACTGGGACCGCGCAGCCCGAAGACCATGCACAGCAACCCTGCCATCGAGCCGGGCGCGGCACCCGCCACCCGCGACGGCGACAGTCTGCCCCTGCCCGCATCGGAGGCGAGCGCCGTGAGACTGGCCGACGTCGCGGTGGCGCTGATCGTCAGCACGCCCACCCCTTCCCCGTCGCCGAGGTCGCCGACATCGGAGAGGACCGTCCGCACCGCCCCGGCGACCATGCCCGCCGCCGGGTCGGTGTAGCCGACCGACGGGCCGAACCTCGCTCCGACCGCCGGACCGCGGACCTCCGAGTGCGCGAGCGCGACAAGTCCTGGCGTGTCAGCCCACATCGCCGACCACCGGCCTGGCGAAGACGAGACACGTGTTGAAACCACCGAACGCCAGCGTCACGCTGATGCCGAGGCCTTCCCCGATCTCGCTCGGCCCACCCACGGGCAGCGGAAGCGGGAAGTCCTCGGCCGGCTCGGACAGCCCGTACACCGGAGGCACCTTGCTCTCCCGCAACGCGAGGATCACGGCGATCGCCTCGAGCGCCCCGGTCGCCCCCAGCGTGTGCCCGAACGCCCCCTTGGTCGCGAACGCGACAGGGCGTCGCCCGGTGAACATCCGGGACAGCACAACGGTTTCCACGTGGTCGTTCACCGGCGTGCCCGACCCGTGCGCGTTCACGACCGCCACGTCGTCCGCACTCGCCCCGGCGTCGGACAGAGCTCGGCGCACGGCGAGCAGGACGCCGTCCCCGGACAGGTCAGGGCTCGTCATCGTGGCCGCGTCGTTGGACGAGCCGGACCCGCGCATCACCGCGTGCACGACGGCACCGCGGCTCCTCGCCCGGTCCAGTCGCTCCAGCACGCAGAACCCGGCGCCCTCGCCGAGCAACGTCCCGTCGTGACGGAGGTCGAAGGACCTCAGCAACGTCGGCGACATCGTGCCCAACGCCGTGTGGGCGAGTCGTTTGGCCGGCGTGAGAACGTCCACGCCACCGCACACGCACGCCTCAGCCGCTCCCTCGCGGATGAGTCTCGCGGCCGCCGCGATCGCGTCCGACCCGGACGAGCACGCGGACGTGACCGTCAGCGGCGGCCTGGTGAGACCAGCGGCCGCGGTGGCCTCTGCCGCCCACCTCCGCAGATCGCCGCTCGGTTCGTCCAGGTGCGGGCCATAGCTGGTGCCGATGACGGGAAGGGTGTCGGGCGGAGCTCCGGCGTGCTCGATCGCCCTGCGCAGGGTGGCGGCCGTGAGCCCCACCTGCCGCCGCGTCGGCGACCAGTCTGCGGGTGGATCGGGCACCTGTGCGGCAAGCCGGTTGCGCAGCACGAGCGTGGATTCGGTCTCGCGCAACCCGGTCGCTCCGCCGAGGAGTTGCCCCCAGACCTCGTCCAGGCCCGTGCCCAGCGCCGTGGTCCAGGCCATGCCGGTGACCGCGACGTCGTGCGTCACCACAGCTGCCGGCCGAGTTCGTCGACGTGCACACGCGCGAGTGAGGTGCGGAAGGCCGCCACCGGCACACCGTCGACCGTCGCCCGCCCCGAGAAGTGAAAGCTGCGGTCGTACAACCTGTCGCACTTGAGGTTGAACACGACCTGGTCGCCGGGGACGACGACCTTGAAGAACCGGCTGTGCATCGCACCGATGAGCGTCATCTCGTCATCGGCCAGCTTCGACGTGCTGAGCTGGTAGAAGATGATGCCCGACTGCGCGAATGCCTGGGTCAGGTGACTTCCGGGGAACACCGCGCGTTCGGGGAAGTGGCCCGCGATCACGTCCATCGTCCCGGACACCGACAGGAGAGTGCGCATCGTCTGGCCGGGCTCGTGATCGAGCACCCGGTCGATGTAGATCATCGGGTGCCGGTGCCGCAGCCACTGCTTCAGCTCGCTGAACCCCAGTGTGGTGTCAGTCATCGTCTTCTCCACTACAGGCAGGCGCGGAGCGCGGAGCGCAGCGCGGTCGGCAAAGCAGTCGGTGCGCCGTCAGCTCTCCGCACCACGCAGAGCACGAGGTGCCCTTGTGCCACAAGGATTTCTTCATCGTCCTGCGACACGCAGCGGTGGACGGTGCCGGTGACGCGGCACTGGGCCCCGCCGACGTGCTCCACCGTCGCCCGGATTCGCAGGCGCTCGGCGTACCGGGCGGGCGCGACGTACCGCATCCCGAGTTCGGCGACCGCGAGGTCGAGCCCGTCGGACTCGATCTCGGAAACACCGCAGCCGAACGCTTCCAGGTTCTCCAGCACGGCGGTTTCCAGCAGCGAGGCGTAGCGGCTGAAGTGGACGACGCCGGAAGCATCGGTGTCGACGTGCTCCACCGTCCGGGAAAGCGTGACGGGCAGGCTCATCCGGACGCCCCGAGGAACGCGCGAGTCCCTTCAGCGACCCTGCCGACGATCTCGTCGACGTCGTCCGGGGTGGTGATCAGCGCAGGCGCGAACCTCATGGCCGGAAAGAGGTAGCGGCGGCCGAGGGTGCGCCGGCCTGCTCCGGCCATGAACTCCACGTACGCGCCTGCGCGGATCACGTGCTCGCGCAACGACGTCATGCGCGCGGACGCGGCCTCGGTCAGCTCGACCCCGTGCAGGACACCGAGCCCGCGGGCCTCGTGGAACACCTCGGGCAACGCACCGACGAGCTCGTCCCGGAGGCGCTGTCCGAGATGCTCGCCGAGCGCAGCGGCGTGATCCCAGAGCTTGTCGTCGACGATCAGCTTCAGGCCGTCGCGCACGACCGCGCAGACGGCGGGCCTCAGGTCGGAGGTGGCGACGGCGCCGGAACCGCGCACCGTCAGCTCACGACGGGCGATGACCATCGAGACCGGCACCGAGCCCATGCCGAGGCTCTTGCCGATCACCGTGATGTCGGTGGGCACGACTCCCTCGTCGTCGATCATCGCGAGTGGCGCACCCGTCTTGCCGAACGTCAGCACCTCGTCGGCGACCACGAGCGCACCGCGAGCCCGCGCGGCGCGAGCGACCCGGCGCAGGAATCCGGGCGGCGGCACGATGACGCCCGCGTCGCCCTGGATCGGCTCGACGACGACGGCGAGCAGCCGGTCGCCGTGCCGCGAGACGAACTCCTCCACCAGTTCGGCGTCACCGAACGGCAGGTGCTCGACGGTGACGCCGGCCGACGGCAACCCGGCCTGGAAGTGCCGGCGGTTGAGCAGCGGCACCAGGCCGCTGGTCCAGCCGTGCCAAGCACCTTCGAACGCGAGGATCAGATCGCGATCGCCGCGCTGCCGCAACGAGCGTCGGTCCACTCGCGACTCCAGCACCAGCCGCAGGGCGAGCTCCATGCCTTCCGAGCCGGAGCTGCGGCCGCTGACGTGGTACTCGCCGGGCGGGAAGTGGTCGGCGAGCAGGCCGCCCGCGCCGAACATCTCGACGAGGAGCGACGATCGTTCCAACGACCCGATCTCGTCCGTGGCCATCTCCAGGGACACGGCCCGTTCGGCGGCGCGCCGGATCACCTCGTGACCGATGCCGAGGCACGCACTCGCATAGCCCCCGCTCGCGTCGAGCACCTCGATCACGTCGCCAGCGCCTTCCAGCGCCACCATCCGCTGGGTGATCCCGCTCCCGCCCACCGCGGCGAACGGTGGCCGGGAACCGTAGTGGTCGAGGTGCAGCGCGCGCCCCTCCCGCAGGCTGCGCAGCACCTCCGGGGCCACGACGGCGGTCATGAATCGCTCTGCTTCAGCCGCCGAACGAGGTCCACGACCGAGCGCAGGGTCTGGAAGTTCTCCGGGGAGAAGTCGTCATCGCGAACGCGGACGCCGAACAGGTCCTCGCACTGCACCCGCAGCTCGGTGAATCCGAGCGAGTCGAGTCCGTGCACGGCACGCAGACTGTCGTCGAGTCCGATCTCCTCCGGTGCGGCCTCCACGAACAGATCGTTGTGCAGCACTTTCCGGAGCCGGCTTTCGATCTCTGCTTCCATCGAATGTCCCCTAGATCAAATCGCGCGAGGTCCGCGGCTGAACACCGCGGCCAGGTCAGGCCGAGAACTGGTCTCGTTGCTCCAGTTCGTCCGCGAGTTCCTGCCACACGGCGGCACACCTGCGAGCGAGGTCCGCAACGACGTTCGTGCAGTGCGTCGGCAGCCCGCCGACCACTCCGCCCCAGTCACCGGTGCTGATCACGTGCAGGTCCAGCCAGCGCAACGTGTGCCGGCCGGCGTCGGTGAACCGCAGCGACGGATCGCGCCGCAGCACCTGCAACGTCTCGAGTGGATCCGGCGGCTCGACCACCCGCATCCGGGACTGCGGAACACCGTTGGGGCGCCTGCGGACGGGTACCGGGTCCTCGCCTCTGCGCAGCCGTTCCTTCACGTCCCTGACGGTCCCGAGCGCGATCCCGGAGGCGCGCGCGACTTCCCGCAACGAGGCGTCGGGGCGTGCCGCGATGATCTCCGCGGCCCGCTGTCTGCCCTCCGAACTGTTCAGCGGCCGCACCCTGCCGTCAGTACCGACGCGGGCGGTCACCTGGACCGCCTGCGTCGTGGAACGACGCCGGATCGCGGCGACCGTCTTGTCCGACAACCCCGTCGACGAGGCGATCATGCGATCCGACCAGTCCGGGTGTGACGTGATGATCCGGATCGTCGCCGCCTCCCGATCAGCGCGCGACAGCGGCAGGCCGTGCGTGAGGTTCGCCCGGACCGCGTGCAGGAACGCCAGCTGCTCGCTGCCGTCGAAGAACTCCACGGCGATCTCGTGCTCACCGCGCAGGACCGCGGCCTCCAGGCGGTGCATGCCGTCGACGACCCGCATCGACGACCGGTGCACGAGAATCGGCGGCAGCGGTGTCGCGGCTTCGGCGAGCGACCTCAAGTGCTCCTGGTCCACGCCCGCGATGCGCGGCGAGTCAGCGGGCAGAAGTGCCGCGATCGGCACCACGCCTTCCTCGCCCAGCTCGTCTTCCACTTCGCCCCCAGAATCAACGAGACTTCGCCAGGTCAGCAGAGTTTTCCGTTGTAGTACGCGTTCGAGACCTCGTCGTTCCAGCCGAGCCATTCGTCGGCGTTCGGCTGGACGCACATCTCCGCGTCGGGCCTGCCGAGCGCGAAGTACTTGATGGTGATCTTGACCGCGTACGGCTCCGACGTGCAGTGCTTGTAGTAGGCACCGGTGAACCCGCGGTAGAAACCGCAGTTCGCGGCCGCTGACTCCGGCACGACCTCTGCCGCAGAAGCGACCGGCGAGACGACAGTCGCCGCCGCGATCAGGAGTGCAGCTCCCGCGGCGAACCCGAGACGAATGTTCCTCACTTCAACTCCCCTTCCGGGACAGGTGCGAGATCGGCGGAGAAAAGCTCGTGGTGGCGTGTGGATGGCGGCCTACCCTGGCCACCTGCAAACGTTCTGACCGCAGCACCGACACAGCCGCGGTGAGCCATTCGGTGGCGAACCGCGCGCCGATGCACGACCCCGGACCGGTCCCGAAGGCCAGCAGCTCTCGCGGCGACGTACCCTGCCAGCGGGCCGGCGCGAACTCGTCCGGATCAGTCCAGACTTCCGGGTCGCGCTGAACCGCGTAGACGAACACGTGCAGCTCGTCGCCCGCCAGCGCGGAGATCGGCCCGATCTCCTGGTCGCTCAGCACCGTCCGCCGCAGCCGCCACGACGGCGGCCACAGCCGCAGACACTCCAGAGCGATCCACTGTGGATCCATCTCACCGAGATCCCGCCGCTGCACCGGACCTCGCAGAGCCACGGGGCTGTCCGAGAACAGGGCGGTCAGGATCCAGGCCAGGGTGATGGACGTCGACGCGACGAACGCCGCCGTCCGCCGCAGGTACAGGTCGCCGATCCGCGCCTGGAAGTCCGGTTCCTCCTCGAAACCGAGGTTCACCGGGAACAGCTCCGGCCAGGACTCGGCGATGCACCTGCCCGCCGCCACGGAGCTGGTCTCGAAAAGAGTCTCGTTCTGCCGCTTCGTGATGGTTCCCAGGATCGTCGGAACGAACACGTTGTCGAAGAACGTCCGGACGACGCCTTCAAGCCGTTCGTCCTCACCACAGCCCATGGGCACCTTGAGAGCGTCGACCAGGCTCTGGACGCAGATCTTGTGCAGGTCGCCGTCTCCGGCGAGGACGCGTTCCACCGCCAGCTCGGCGGATTTCACGGGGTCCTGCGCATAAAGCCGCTGCACCACCCATTTGTTCAACGCCTTTTGCGCATCACCCGGTAGCGGTGCCAGGCCGTTGCGCCAGAACGGCGGCGTACGGGAAAGTGACTCGTCCGTGCCGGCCAGCACCGAACGAGCGAGCTCGGGATTGCTGACAAAAACTTCGCCCGACAGCGTCCGGTAGGCCGGCCGCCCCCGGCTCTTCTTGTCGATCCGCACGACGTCTTTCCAGAGATTGCTCTTGTTGAGCAGTGAGCCGATCATTTGATGTTGACCCCCATCAACGTGGCCCGCGACCCGGCATTACTGCCAGTAACAGACGACTCGAAAGTATGGGAGCCCTACCGACATGTCAAGCAGTGTGCAACTGCGCACGACGAATACAGCCGGCCACAACCGGCAGGACAGAGATCGCACGTCCACGTGCACGAGGGTGCAAGCGCCGCGAATCGGACGAGTTCCCGATCACCGCCAGGCCGCTTTCGCCTAGCCCACAAGGGTCAATCGCCGCAGATCAACCCTGCCCACCGCGCCCTCACGGGCACCCACGGCCCGACTTGCCGATGACCGCATGTGTCCGGACCGGGATTTCATGTTCAACATTGCGGGCACTTGAACGCCAGTCGTCGATGAACAACGTCTGCGCTTGACACTCGGGTTGGGCTGCAATAGCTTCGAAGTGTCAGTTACTGACAGTGACAATCAGTTCATGACTAGTTGATGGGGGTTTCATCATGCGAACCATCCGTTTTGTCGCCAGGGCTGTCGGGATCGGCCGTTCCGTGCGCAGCAACCCCAGCGGCCGCTACTTCTACCACTACAACTAAGCCGAACGCAGGCGTGCAACACTCGGTGAGCCCTTTCAGCCTGGACTGGACGTGTTGTCCGGACAAGGCTTCCGGTCGATAGCAGGTTGATGATCACCGGCTGACCGCACAGATGCGGCGAGGCCCCTGGTCGCGGAGCTGTCGACAAGGATCGTTCTGCAAAGTCCAGGGGCCTCGTGCGCCGTTTTGTCGCGCGCCAGGTCCTGCGCACGTGGTGCGCGAACGAAAGCAAGTCACTCCGGGGGAGATTTCGTGATTGATCATCGCAGCGTGTCGCATTTCAACGCGTTCGGATTCGTCGTGCTTCGCGGGCTCCTGTCCAAGGACGAGGTGGCTCAGCTCCGCGAGGAATCCGTCGCCTCCCTGACGGGGGCCTACGGGGTTGGCGCTCTCGACGAGAACGGCGACATGGCCTCCGTGCCCGCTTATGTCGTCCCCACGATGAACGACAACACCCCGCTGTCCTCCAGCCTGGTGGCCGACGACCCCAGGTTCTGGCAGGCGTCGCACCACTTCATGGGCGGTCCGACGGTGCCCACGAACAGCGAAGCGACGGGTTACTGGGCGAACTCCCGATGGCACTCCGACATGAACGCCGACGTCCAGGGCGTCAAGTTCATGGTCTACCTGGACGCGTGCACGCCGGAGACCGGGCGTCTCCAGGTGATGCCGGGATCCCATCTGAGGGCGCCGTGGACCGCTTTCTGGGACCACGTGAGCCAGGACCCGCATCGGCAGGGCCTGTCGGTGGACTCGCGGGAGTGGTCCATTCCCTCCTACGACATCGACACCGAGCCCGGCGACGTGATCGTCTTCCACTCGAACCTGTTGCACGCTTCGGCGGGCGGGCAACTCAGGTTGTCCTGGGACACCTCGTACTTCCTCTACCCCGCCATGAGCGGTACCGAGCGGGGCGAGATGATCCGGGACGCCGTCCTGTACACGGGCGACTACGGCCACCACCCCTACGACCACGAGAAGTGGACGACGTGGCGTGACTGGGTCGCCTCGGCCGACACCGATCCGCGCAGGACCGCCATCCGCAGGCTCGAAGTTCTCGGCGTGCTGGGCGTGGAAGGTGCCGACATCGGCGCCCCGAAGTGGCAGCCGACCCTGACCAATCCTTTCCCACTGGTCTCGGGCGCACCGTACAAGCCGCGATCCAGCAAGTGACCGGTTGACACCGAGGCGGTCGACCTCGTGCAGGGCACTGCGCGAGGTCGGCGCGACCCGCTGAACACGAAGGGGAACCGTGGTCCTGATGCGGACGACCCGGTTGAGCGACGGCTTGATCTCACCTGCCATCGGTCTCGGCTGCGCAGAGCTCCGGACGGACGACCTCACCGGTGATCGGCAGGCCCACGCCGTCGTGTCCCGGGCTTTGGACCTCGGCGTCACCATGCTGGACACGGCAGACGTCTACGGGCCTGAGCTCGGCCGGAACGAGGAACTCGTCGGCCGCGTCATCGCCCACCGCCGCGACGACGTCGTGCTCACGACGAAGTTCGGACTCCGGTTCCGGCCGGACGGCTCGTTGTGGCTCGACAGCACCGCGGACTGGGCCAGGCAGGCGTGCCGGGAGTCGCTGCGGCGGCTCGGTGTCGACCACATCGACCTCTACTACCTGCATCGCAGAAATCCCGCGGTCCCGATCGAGGAGACCGTGTCCGCGATGGCGGATCTCGTCCGGCGCGGCGACGTCCGGCACATCGGACTTTCCGAGGTGAGCAGCGAGACCCTGCGCGCCGCGCACACGGTGCACCCGGTCGCGGCGGTCCAGATCGAGTACTCCCTTTTCACCCGCTTCGCCGAACAAGAGCTGCTGGCGACGTGCCGCGAGCTGGGAGTCGGGATCGTCGCCTACCGCCCGCTCGGCCGGGGGATCCTCACCGGAGCGCTGACCGCGGCCTCCGACCTGCGTGCCGCGGACGGGCGCCGGCAGAGCCCGCGCTTCCAGGAGTCCAATCTGGACCGCAACCTCGCGTTGGCTGCGCACGTCCGCGCAGTGGCACGGAAGATTCCGTGCACCCCGGCGCAGCTCGCGCTGGCCTGGCTGCTGGCCCGCGGGTCCGACGTCGTCCCGCTCGCCGGCATGACGCGACTCGAGCACGTCGAGGAGAACAGCAAGGCCGCCGACCTGACGATCCCCGCGGAGCTCCTGGCCGAGCTCGACCACCTCGCGGACGGGGTGGCGGGAGACCGGTACACGCCGGAGCAGATGGCACTCCTCGACAGCTGAACGACGTCACCACCCGCACCTGAAGACAGAGGGGCAGCGTTAGATGGCCGCACTTCCGGCGTTGAGGAAGAACAAGCAGTTCCAACTGCTCTGGCTCGGTGGCGCGGTGTCACAGTTCGGCTCTGAGCTCACGAAACTCGCGATGCCGCTGCTCGTGCTGGCGCTGACGAGCTCACCGAGCTGGGCCGGAATCGTCGTCGGCGTCCGCACCGCCGCCTACATCCTGACCCAGATGCCTGCCGGTGTCTGGGTCGACAGGTGGGACCGCAGGCGCACGCTGGTCAGCGCGCAGCTGACGCAGGCGATCGCGTCGGCCGTCCTGGCGACGGCGATCGTCACCGGGTGGGCCTTCATCTGGGTGTTCCTGATCGCCGGCCTGGTCGACGGAGTCTGCGCCGCCTTCATCGATCCGTCCCGCGCCACCGCGATCCGGGGCGTCGTCGACACGTCGCAGCTGAGGCTCGCCTACACGCAGGAGGAGTCGCGTTCGCACGCCGCGAGGTTGATCGGGCCACCGCTGGGCGGCTTGCTCTTCGGGCTGGGGCGGACGATTCCGTTCGTCGTCGACGCGATCACGTTCTTCGTCGCCACCTTGTTGACGTTCTTCGCCAAGGTGCCGCGCCGGCCTGCCGGTGAGCAACCACCCGCGGCCTCGACGGAACACGACGACGCACCCAAGCCCAGCATGCGCCAGGAGTTGGCGGAAGCGGTGAGCTGGTTGTGGCGCCAGCGCGGGTTGCGCAACCTCTGCGGTGCCGTGCTGGCGCTCAACTTCCTGGGCGCGGCGTTCATGATCCCCCTGATCGTGCTCGTGCGTGAGCGCGGCGGAAGCGGGCTGGTCACCGGCATCGTCCTCGCCGGCGTCGGGATCGGCGGACTCGGCGGCGCGCTCCTGGCCAACCGCATCGGCTCGCTCCTGCCTGCCGGGAAACTGCTGCTCGCCATTCTGGGGATCTTCGGGGCCGCGCTGCTGGCGATGGCACTGCCGTTCGGGGCGTGGTGGCCGTTGATCCCGCTGATGTGCATCTCGCTCACGACGCCGTCCATCAACGTCGTGATCAACGTTGTCATCTCCCGGCTGGTTCCTGAACAGATGCTGGGGCGGATGGAGTCGGTGCTCACCGTCTCGCAGATGGGAATCGCACCACTCGGTCCGGTGATCGGTGGCGCGCTCGCAGCGGTGATCGGTGGCGCGAACACGGTGGTGGTCATCGGTCTCGTGCTGCTGCTGGTCTGTGCTGTCGCGGCGATGAACCGGGAACTGCGCGGCTTCACCGGCGAGGAGCCTGAGCTCGACGGTGATCAGGAGTCCAGCCTCGCCCGGTCATGACGTGAGCCGCCGCGCGACACTGCGCAGCGAGTACGGCGCCTCGAAATGTTCCTTCCCCAGTCCGGTCAGCCCGTGTGCTTTCAGCTTCTCCACCACGGCCGGGGCCAGCACCAGCCGGCCGCCCGCCTGGAGGTAGGTCTCGGCCAGGTTCGAGACGCGTTCGCGATGAAATTCCTCAATGCACGCGACGAGAACTTTCTCGTTCTCCGTCTCGCACACCAGTTTCGGGAGAGCTTCCCGGGTAGCCGCCCACTCGTGACGCACTGGGCTGCCCGCCTTTCGCCAGATGTAGGTGTCCGGCGCACAAACCCCGCGATGGGAGAACAGGTGGCAGGTGACGAACTCGTGCACGTCGAACACATGACCTGAATCAGCAAGAACCAGCTCGGCGCGCACTTCTTCGTCGGCGATCTCCACCTCCGCGTGAACCACACCCGGAGCCTCAGCCAGAATCTTCCTCACCTCCGGGAGAGAAACCCAGCGACCAGCCACCAGTTCCGCATCGCAACGGTGGCGGTATTTCCCGGGAAACAGGTTCTTCACCGAGGAGACCGGCAGCGAGGCCTGCTGGGCCCGCAGAGCCACCGCTGCGAGAACACCGGGCAGCTCCGCGGCGAGATCCCGATCGAGGACGTGCTCGTCGGCGAGGATCTCGAGCCTGATGTCCTGGTCGTTCAACTGGAGGAAGATGAAGACGGGCGACAGGCAGTCGACGGCACTGATGTCGACCTCCTCGACGCTCTGCTCCCGCTCCGTTGCTTGAACGGCGCGATACTCCGTCCCCTGACCTGCCGTGATGTAGTTGAAGTAGACCGGCGCGGTGCCGCCGATCCCCCTCCTGTGCAGCATCAGGGCGTGCCGGTCGATCTCCTGCGCGTAGTCGCGGTCCTCCCAGGCGAGGTAGGTGTTGAAGGACTCGGCCCGCAAGCCGGTCAGCGCCGCGGCGAAGGTGTCCTCCTCGCTCACGGTGACCAGCTCACGGAGATTTGAGATCTTGCAGTTGATCTCTTCGCTCTTGAAGCTTCCCGGGTGGACCACGTTGGCCAGGAGCACGTCCGGCCGCCCGGAGAGTTGCGCCATCGCCCACGCGACCATGAACTTCGCGGCCACGGCCACGCTGACGCCCGCGGCATCACCCACCCGCTGCAGCTCAGTCACCAGATCGGGCAGCAAAGTGGACACGCGGTAGTGGGAGTGGGCCTCACCGGTGCGAATCACCGGCATCACCGCTTGGCTGGACCGCGCAAGCCGCTCGTCGCGCCGCAGAGTCGCCGAGGAGTCAACGTTGTTCACGCCCGACTGCTCATCACCGCGCTTCGTGCGAACACCGGAACCCCAGT
Source organism: Lentzea alba (assembly GCF_047445655.1). Classification (GTDB taxonomy): domain Bacteria; phylum Actinomycetota; class Actinomycetes; order Mycobacteriales; family Pseudonocardiaceae; genus Lentzea; species Lentzea alba_A. The sequence continues at coordinate 457,938 of NZ_JAJAEG010000003.1, read as the reverse complement.
CCGGGTCTTGTATCGCGCGGTCCAGGTGCGTGCGCCAGACCTCCATGCCCGTCGCGTCCGCGAGGATGTGCTGCAGGTGCAGATGAATCTCGTGGACGAGCCCGTCCTGCACCGGACAGAACATGTGCCACAGGAGCCTGCCCGACGACACCGCGGCGCCGATCTCCGGGACGGCCATGGGGGCGTCGACGTCCACGAAAGTGATCGGTGCGACGAAGTCCTCCACCGGAACGACTTTGCGAACCGGATAGCCTTCGGACTCGATGTCGAACAGACTCCGAAGGATGTCGTGCCTTGCACAAAGGCGCGCCATCCCGGCCGCGACTTCGGCCTCGGTGGAAGGCTTGCCCAGACGCCAAAACTCCTTCAGAGGTGTCGACTGACCGGCGTGGTTCATCCAGTACAGCGTCAGCCACCGTTCAATTGCGGAATCCGGCAAGCGTTCTTTTCGCATTGACAGATCACTCACTGACTCACCCCCAGATGTGCCCTGTCAGATATACCACGCGTGGACGTGATTTAGCAGTCTCCGCAGTTGTTCCGCGAAGAAAGGTCAACGCTTTCGTTCAGGTTCTGGTGTCACGCAGCCCCAGCGTGCGAGCGAGGTGCCGGGTGGCGGGGAAAGCGCCGCGGTCACCTTGCTCGACCGTGTGCGGTCCTGCTTCCCCGGTGCCACAGGGGAAGACGTGAACATGACGTTCTGGGTGCCTGCCACGGCGGTCAACGGCGATGCTCCGAACTGCTCGCCGCCGAGCTCGTGCAGTGGTTGCGCGACCAGGGAGCGCACTCCAGCTCGGAAAGCCCCCGGAAGCGCATCCACAAAGGACAGAACTGACCGAGCCGGTGCTGAGCTACCCTTCGCCGGTGGAGCAAGCCGACCGCGACGCCGGGATCGACCTGACCGAGCTGCTGGCCGCGTTCTCGCTGGCCACGGACCTCGGGCTGGGTCAGCCGATGGAGCACCTGCTCCGGTCGTGGCGGATCGCGGAACGGCTCGGGGAGCGCATGGGGCTGCCGGAGGACCAGCGGCGGTCGTTGTTCTACGTGTCGATGCTCGCCTGGGTCGGTTGTGTCGCGGATTCGCCGGAGGTCGCGGCGTCGTTCGGTGACGACATCGCGTTTCGCGCGGACAGCTACGACGTCGACCTCGCCGGGTTGACCGGGTTCGGGTTCTTCCTGCGCCGGGCCGGGCGCGGCGGGCCGATGTGGCACCGGCTGCGGGTGGCCACCACGATGCTGACTACCGGCGGGCAGAACGTCGTGCAGGGCATGCAGTCGCACTGCCTGACGACGTCGACGCTGGCCGAACGGCTCGGGCTCGGGGCGGAGGTGGGGACGGCGTTGCGGCAGTTCTTCACCCGCTGGGACGGGCGCGGGGTGCCGCACGGGGTGGGCGGGACGGACATCGCGCCGGTCGTTCGCCTGCTGCACCTGGCCGACGTCGTGGAGGTGCGGCACCGGACCGGCGGGATCCGAGGCGCGATCGAGGTCGCCGAGCAGCGGCGCGGGCGGCAGTTCGCGCCGGACGTGGTCGACGCGTTCGTCGCGCACGCCCCCGAAGTGCTGGACGGCGCCGACCCGGAGCCAGGGCCGCGCCACCCGCTGACCGAGAGCGAGCTCGACACGGCGCTCGAAGCCTTGGCGGACTTCACCGACTTGCGCAGTGCCTCGCGCGCGGGGCATTCGCGTGGCGTCGCGGAGCTGGCGGGCGCGGCCGCCCGGTCGATGGGGCTGCCCGTCGCCGACGTCGTCGCCACCCGGCGGGCGGGGCTGCTGCACGACATCGGGCTGCACGGGGTGCCGACGACGGTGCTGGACCAGCCGGGACCGCTGTCGGCCACCGACTGGGAACGCGTGCGGCTCAGCTCGTACTACACCGAGCGCGTCCTCGCCCGGCCGGCGGCGCTGGCCAGGCTCGGCGCGATCGCGGCGACGGCCCACGAGCGCATGGACGGCGGCGGGTACCACCGCGGTCTGTCCGGCGCGGCGGTGCCGATGACCGGGCGGCTGCTGGCGGCGGCGTGCGCGTACCGGGCGATGCTCGAACCGCGGGCGCACCGGGAGGCGTTGACGGACAAGCAGGCCGTCGGCGCGGTGCGGGAGGCGATCCGGGCCGGGGCGCTCGACGGTGACGCGGCCGAGGCCGTCCTCGCCGCCGCGGGCAACGGCAGGCGGCGGCGCGTGTCGGGTCCCGCCGGGCTCACCCCGCGTGAGGTCGAGGTGCTCGTGCTGATCTCCCGCGGGGCGCAGACCGGTGAGGTGGCCGACCAGCTGGGGATCTCACGCAAGACCGCGGGCACGCACATCGAGCGGATCTACACCAAGACCGGGGCGTCGTCACGGGCGACCGCGACGTTGTTCGCGTTGCGCAACGGCCTGCTGGATCCGCTCGATCTGTAGGGAGAACGCCCGACGACACGGCACTTTCCCGCTCCTAACGTCAGGTTCCCGACGAAAAGGAGCAGATCATGTCGAACAAAGCCGTCATCAGCCTCGCGACCGGCCTCGAGGACCCGGAGAAGGTGACCGTCGCGATGCTGGTCGCGGTCGGCGCCGCCGAGACGGGGCGCGAGACCCTGATGTTCCTGTCCAAGGAAGCCGTCCGCCTCTCCGTGAGAGGCATCGCCGCGGGGGTCGCGTGCGACGGCTGTCCGTCGCTCGCGGACCTGTTCCAGCGCTACGAGGACGCGGGCGGGCGCTACTTCGTCTGCCCGCTCTGCTTCAACGCCAAGCACCTCGACGCCGGCGACCTGATCGCCGGCGCCGAGGTGAACGGCACGATCCCGATGTGGAAGTGGATCGGTGACGAGCCCGCCACCACGTTCAGCTACTAGAGATCCGCCATCGCCGACTTCGGTGCTTCGACGCAGTCGGCGACGAACCGCAGGAAGCCGCCCGCGGTGCCGCCGTCGCACACGCGGTGGTCGAACACGAGCGACAGCTGCACGATGTGCCGCACCGCGATCTCACCGTCGACCACCCACGGCCGGGGCAGGATCCGGCCCATGCCGAGGATCGCGGCCTCGGGGTGGTTGATGATCGCGGCGCTGCCGTCGACGCCGAGCACGCCGTAGTTGTTCAGGGTGAACGAACCTGAGCTCAGCTCGGCCGCGGTGGCGGTTCCGGAGCGTGCGGCCTCGGTCAGCCTGCGGATCTCGGCGTCGAGGCCGCGCATGCTCAGGCGGTGCGCGTCCTTGATCGCCGGGACGACGAGACCGCGGTCGGTCTGCGCGGCGAGGCCGAGGTTGACGCCGTCGAGGTGGGTGATCTCGCCGCGCTCGGTGTCCACTTTGGAGTTCAGCTCGGGGAAGCGGGCGAGCCCCGCGACCACGAACCGGGCGATCATGGCGAGGATTCCCGGTGCCGCACCGGATTCCTTGAGTTCGGCGCGGAGGTCCAGCAGGCCCGTCGCGTCGACGTCCACCCAGGTGGTCGCCTCGGGAATCTCGTTGCGGCTGCGGGTCAGGGTGGTCGTGACGGCCTTGCGGATGCCGGTGAGCGGCACGCGGGTGCGGATCGGGAGGCCGGTGCGCTGGTCGACGTTGCTCACGACCGCCGCGGGTTCGGGCAGGGTCGCAACGGAGGCGGCTGCCACGTCGCGGCGGGTGATCAGGCCGTCGGGTCCGGTGCCGGTCAACATGGTGAGGTCCACGCCGTTGTCACGGGCGAGGCGGCGCACGATCGGCGACTGCACGGCGGGCCGTTCCCCGTTCCGGGCCGTCCGAGTCGGCGCAACGGCCTTCCTCCGGCGGCGACGAGAGGTGGTCGCCTCCGAAGTTCCGTAGCCGATCAGGACGTTGCCCGATCCCGCGCGCTCTTCCTCCACACAGGTCTCGGCTGCCCCGGCGCTGACCGAGATCAGCGGTTCGCCGACCTGAAGGGTCGCGCCTTCCTCGCCGTGCAACCGAGCCACGACGCCGCCGAACGGTGAGGGCACCTCGACCATCGCCTTGGCCGTCTCGACCTCGGCGACGGGTTCGTCCACGGCGACCGCGTCACCGATCTTGACGAGCCACCGGGTCAGCACCGCCTCGGTCAGTCCCTCACCGAGGTCCGGCAGCTCGAACACCTGTGTGCTCATGCGGCGTCCTCCCACTGCAGCGTGTCGACGACGTCGAGGATCCGGTCCACGCCGGGCAGGAAGTGGTGCTCCAGCTTCGGCGCGGGGTAGGGCACGTCGAATCCGGTCACCCTGCGCACGGGCGCCTCCAGGTGGTGGAAGCAGCGCTCCCCCACCCGTGCCGCGATCTCCGAGGCGACCGATGCGAAGCCGGGTGCTTCGGCGATCACCACCGCACGGCCGGTCCGCCGGACCTCCGTGCACACGGTCTCGTCGTCGAACGGAACGATCGAGCGCAGATCGATCACGCCGAGGTCGCGGCCTTCCACGGCAGCCTGCTCCGCAGCGGCCAACGCCACCGGAACCGAAGGGCCGTAAGCGATCAACGTGGCGTCGCGACCGGGGCGGCGGACCACCGCGCGGCCGATCGGCGGCACGGGCGCCGACACGTCGACTTCTTCCTTGGCGAAGTAGTGCTTCTTCGGCTCCAGGAAGATCACCGGGTCGGAAGAAGCGATCGCCTCGCGCAAAAGGCCGTACGCGTCGGCGTTGGTGGCCGGTGCGACAACGGTCAGGCCCGGGGTGTGCGCGTAGTAGGCCTCGGAGGAGTCGCAGTGGTGTTCCACGCCGCCGATCCCGCCGGCGTAGGGCACGCGGATGACGATCGGCAGCCGGACCTTGCCGCGGGTGCGGTTGCCGATCTTGGCGACGTGGCTGACGATCTGCTCGAACGCCGGGTAGGCGAACGCGTCGAACTGCATCTCGACGACCGGGCGCATGCCGTTCATGGCCATGCCGATCGCCATGCCGACGATGCCGGACTCGGCCAGCGGGGTGTCGAAGACGCGGCGCTCACCGAACGCGCTGTGCAGGCCGTCGGTCACGCGGAAAACACCGCCGAGCTGGGCGACGTCCTCACCGAACACCACGACGGAGCTGTCCTCGGCCAGTGCGTCGCGCAACGCGGTGTTGATCGCCTGCGCCATGGTCATCTTCGGCGAGCTCATCAGGCCTCCTCGAAGTCGAGCTCGGCCCGCAGAGCCGCGCGTTGTTCCGCCAACTGCGGCGTGGGGGTGGCGTAGACGTGGGCGAACAACTCCTCCGGATCGGCGGAGGTTTCGGCGTTGACCCCGGCACGAACCTCAGCGGCCATCGCTTCGGCGGCGGCCGCGATCTCCTGTTCGCGGGCGTCATCGAGCACGCCCGCCTTCGTCAGGTAGGTCCGGACCCGCAGCAGCGGATCACGCGGGAGCCAGTCGGTGACCTCGTCGTCGGCGCGGTAGCGGGTGGCGTCGTCGGCGTTGGTGTGGGACTCGACGCGGTAGGTGTCGGCCTCGACCAACGTCGGCCCCTCCCCCGCGCGGGCCCTGGCGACGGCCTCGCCGAGGACCTTTTCGAGCGCCGGCAGGTCGTTGCCGTCGACGAGCACGCCGGGCATGCCGTACCCGATCGCCTTGGCCGCGAGCGACGGCGCGACCGACTGTCGGGCGAGCGGCACCGAGATCGCGTACTTGTTGTTCTGCACGAAGAACACCACCGGCGCGCGGAACACGGCGGCGAAGTTGCAGGCCTCGTGGAAGTCGCCTTCGCTGGTCGCGCCGTCGCCGCACAGCGCCATCACCACGGTGTCCTCACCCTTGAGGCGCGCCGCGTGACCGACGCCGACCGCGTGCAACAGCTGCGTCGCCAGCGGAGTGGCCTGTGGTGCGACCTTGTGCTCGTTCGGGTCGTAGCCGCAGTGCCAGTCCCCGCGCAGCAACGTGAGCACCTCGACCGGGTCCACCCCGCGGGCCGCGATCGCCGCCGTGTCGCGGTAGGTCGGGAACAACCAGTCGCCGTCCGAGAGCACCGACGCGCACGCGACCTGGCAGGCCTCCTGCCCCCGTGAGGACGGGTACACGGCCAGCCGCCCCTGCCGGACCAGCGCGCCGCACTGCTCGTTCAACCTGCGCGCGAACACCAGCTTGCGGTACCCCTCCAGCAAGGCCTGCGCGTCGGGCGCCGACGCACCCCTGACCAGCCGGCCGGACTCGTCCAGCCACCGGGCCGGGGTGATGGCCGCCTTGAGCTGACCGGCACTCATCCGCACCTCCACGCGCAGTTACACCAGGCCCGAATGTTCCCCAGACAGGTGGCCATTCGGCTAGATCCGCGCGTGAGTGCGAGACGATTGACTTCGTGCGACGATTCAGCCGATCCAACTGGCCCGGTCCGTCGGGTCATTGACCTCGGGAGCGAGACACGTGGACACGGAGCTGGACGAGATCGACCGCCGGATCCTGCGCGAGCTGGAGGCGGACGGCCGGCTGTCCGGGCGAGCGCTGGCCGAACGCGTGACGATCTCACGGGCGAACGCCTACGCGCGTTTCGAACGCCTGGTGGCCGACGGCGTGATCACCGGCTTCACCGCGCGGGTCGACCCGGTCAAGGTCGGGCTGACCACGTCGGCCTACGTCGCCATGACCGTGCGGCAGCACAACTGGCGCGACCTGCAGGCCCAGCTCCGCGCGATCCCCGAGGTGCGGCACATGGCACTCATGGGCGGCGAGTTCGACGTGATGCTGCTCGTCCGGGCGGAGGACAACAACGCGCTGCGCCGGGTCGTGCTGGAGCAGCTGCAGACGATCCCCGGCGTCCTGTCGACCAAGACGTTCCTGATCTTCGAGGACGCCGAGAACCCGGTCACCCCTTGATGCTGCCGGACAGCTGAGCCGTGCTGTTGGTGCCGCCGGAGCTGCTGCCCGAGCTCTGCGTCAGCGGCTCACCGTTCGCGAAGCTCTTCGCGAGCACGCTGCCGCCTCCGTGGTGCAGGACCAGCTTCCACTCGTGCGGGCCGCTCTCCTGCGGGAACTCGAGGTCCCTGTTCCACGGCAGGGTCACCGACCTCTCCTCGGTGGTCTTGCCGTCGACGGTCAGCTCCAGCGACGAGATGGTCGCCGTCCCGGTGACCTCGAGTTTGATCACGTCCAGCGCGGGCTTCACCGGAGCGCCGGGCTCGGTGGCGGCGCAGCCCGCGAGCAGCGTCATGACCAGCAACGTCAGGGCGAACCGTCGACTCATGCGGCAAGCGTCGCAAGAGCCGTCCGGTACCGGTCCCGATCGTGTGTCAGGCGGGCTGCAGCGACGCCGGGTACAGCCAGCTGCCGGGCGTGTCCTCGGCGGGGTTCGTGTAGTACTCGTGCACGGCGTCGACGTACTCCTGCAAGCTGATCGTGCCGTCGCCATCGGTGTCCAGATGCGCGAACGCGGTCGCGCACTCGGCCTCGGACAGGCCGCGCGCCTTCAGCAGCACCGCGAACTCGTTCGCCTCGACGTGGCCGTCGCCGTTCGCGTCCACGATCGCCAGCAACGACTCCGCGGCCTCGAGGAACATGTCGTCGAACCGCTCGACGTCGACGAAGACCGCGGCCATGGCCTCGCGGTACTCCTGCGGCGTGATGCGGCCGTCGCGGTCGGCGTCGCACGCCTCGACCAGCGTGTCCCAGAACCGGTCGGACGTCTCGATCAGCTCGCGGCCGCGCTCGGACGACGCCGGTTCGCCGAGCGCCTGCAGCAGGCGGTTGGCCAGGGCGTAGAGGTCGGCGAGCTCGATGGCGCCGTTGCCGTTGACGTCGTAGTGGGCGAACGTCGCGTCGATCCTGTGCCGCAGCACCTCGTTCATGAAACGCAACTGTGGTGGATGAGCGGGCCGGACGCAAACCCGGGTCGCCCAGCAGGGTGGATCGCCCCGGCCGCCGAGCAGCCGGGGCGATCAACTCCTGCTACGAGGCGAGCGGGACGTCACCTCCGATGCCCCATTGCACCGTGAACTGGCCGCGGACGTACCAGTTGCCCTCCCACGGCCGCCACACGGCGAGATCGGTCACGCCGTCGCCGTTGTAGTCACCGGCAACCGGGATGTCGCCACCGATGCCCCACTGGGTGGTGCTGATCCCGCGCACGTACCAGTTGCCCTCGGAAGGCCGCCACACGGCCAGATCCGCAACGCCGTCGCCGTTGTAGTCACCGGCAACCGGGATGTCGCCACCGATGCCCCACTGGGTGGTGCTGATCCCGCGCACGTACCAGTTGCCCTCGGAAGGCCGCCACACGGCCAGATCCGCCACGGCGTCGCCGTTGTAGTCGCCCACAACAGGAACGTCACCGCCGATACCCCACTGAGTCGTGCTGATCCCACGCACGTACCAGTTACCGTCGGAAGGCCGCCACACCGCGAGATCCGTGATGCCGTCACCGTTGTAGTCAGCCGCCACAGGGATGTCGCCGCCGATACCCCACTGAGTCGTGCTGATCCCGCGCACGTACCAGTTGCCCTCGGAAGGCCGCCACACGGCCAGATCCGCCACGGCGTCGCCGTTGTAGTCGCCCACAACAGGAACGTCACCGCCGATGCCCCACTGTGTGGTGCTGATCCCGCGCACGTACCAGTTGCCCTCGGAAGGCCGCCACACAGCGAAGTCCGTTACGCCATCACCGTTGTAGTCGCCCGGAACCGGAATGTCGCCACCGACGCCCCACTGGACGATGCCGATGCCGCGCACGTACCAGTTGCCCTCGGAAGGCCGCCACACGGCGTGATCCGTGACGCCGTCGCCGTTGTAGTCGCCAGGAACCGGGACGTCGGCGCCGATGCCCCACTGGGTGGTGCTGATCCCGCGCACGTACCAGTTGCCCTCGGAAGGCCGCCACACGGCGTGATCCGTGACGCCGTCGCCGTTGTAGTCGCCAGGAACCGGGACGTCGGCGCCGATGCCCCACTGGGTGGTGCTGATCCCGCGCACGTACCAGTTGCCCTCCGACGGACGCCAGACCGTCAGATCCGTTGTGCCGTCACCGTTGTAATCGCCTTCCGGGCCCCAGCGGGTGAAGAGCGAGTACAGCAGCCGGTTCGGCGAGCCCGCGCCCGGACCGCCGACCACGCCGGCCGTCGCGTTGCGGACGATGGCGTCGTGCACTCGCGCGGCAGGGGCCGCCGGGTGCCGTTGGAGGTACAGCGCCGCCACGCCGGCCACGTGCGGCGTGGCCATCGAGGTGCCGCTGATCGAGTTCGTCGCCGTGTCACTGGTGTTCCACGCCGACGTGATGCCGACGCCAGGTGCGAACAGGTCGGTGCAGCCGCCGAAGTTCGAGAACGTCGCCCTGGTGTCGTTGATGGCCGTGGCGTTCACCGTCAGGGCCTGCGCGACCCTGGCCGGTGAGGTCTGGCAGGCGTCGGCGTTGGAGTTGCCCGACGCCACCGCGTAGGTGATGCCCGACGCGATCGAGTTGCGGATCGCCGTGTCCAGCGGGTCGAACGCGCCACCGCCCAGGCTCATGTTCGCCACCGCCGGCCTGACCGCGTTGGCGGTCACCCAGTCCACGCCGCTGATCACACCGGCGAAGCTGCCGCTGCCGGCGCAGTTCAGCACCTTGACCGCGACCAGCCGGACCGCTTTGGCCACACCGTACTCCGCGCCACCGATCGTGCCCGCCACGTGCGTGCCGTGGCCGTTGCAGTCGGTGTTGTTGCCATCTCCTGTGGTGTTGGTGCCCCAGCTCGCACGTCCGCCGAACGTCGCGTGCGAGATGCGGATACCCGTGTCGATCACGTAGGCGCGGACGCCTCCCGCGGTCGGCCCGTAGTGGTAACGCTGGTCCAGCGGCAGGTTCCGCTGGTCGATCCGGTCCAGTCCCCACGACGGCGGGTTGACCTGAACGGCGTCGATCGTGACCACGGCGTCCTGGTACACCGCCTGGACGCGGGGATCACGCGCCAACGCCTTGGCGTTCGCCGCGTTGGCGTTGACCGCGAAACCCTGCAGCGCGTGCTGCCAGCTCGCGGTCACTTTTCCGTTGTACTGCTTGGCGAGCGAGCCTGCGCTCGTCGCCGCCACACCGTTGCGGAGCACGACCACGTACTGGTCCGCGATCGCCTTCCCGTTCGGTGCGGCGATGACCACGCCTTCCGCCGCCGAAGCGGTCGCCACAGCGGTCGACATCCCCGTCGCGGCCACCAGGATCCCTACAAGCGCACGTCGTATGACGCGTCTGCCCGAGGTTTTCACAAACGCCCCTCTCGTTCGAGACAAGCCTTGTGCAGGCGCACTTTTGCGCCCGTGGAGGAGGTCGTCCCAGCCGTCGTTTCGCTACCGGAAAAACCAGGTTCCTACCCAAATGACTCCGTAGGGACCACCCGGCTAGGCGAGGTGCCCGCGCCCTTCGCTGCTCCGACAACAGCACTACAACGTCGCCACAACAGCACGCCGCTACTTCTTCGGTTGGCAGACCTCAACCTTGGAGGACATGGTGAAAGCCAAACTGGCGACAGTGCTGGCGGTGTTGCTGGCGATGGTGACGCTCGCGGCGCCGGCCGCGAACGCCACGCCGTACTACCGCGACGTCTTCATCCGCGACAACACCAGCGACGTCGGATCCGAGCCCAGCGGCGGCAGCATCTACTACAGCCCGGACATCAAGGTGTGCTGGACGCCGGCGCCCTGCCTGGTGTCGAAGAACCCCCGCGTGGGCATGGACAACTACGTGTTCGTCACGCTGAGACGCAAGCCCGGCGGCATCGGCTCCGTGGACGGGCACCTCCACCTGTACCGCAGCAGCCTCGGCGGCGGAACCGCCTGGCCGGCCGGGTGGACGTACATCGACACCGCGACCACGAGCGTGCCGACCGGCGGCACCACGGTGATGATCACCTGGCCGTGGTGGAACGTGCCCGGCCCCGGCCACTTCTGCCTGCTCGCCAGGTGGGCGTCGGGTGCGGACCCGATGACGTTCGCCGAAGGCGTCAACACCCAGCAGAACGCCCAGCGGAACAACAACATCGCGTGGCGCAACGTCGACTCCGTGCGGGTCTTCCCGTTCAAGGCCGTCCAAGTGCCGTACACGATCGGCAACCCGGAGCGCGCCGACTCCAGGCAGAGTCTCATCATCGAGCAACCACGGCCGTTCGCCGGCGTCGTGACGCTCGACCTCGGGCAGGAGCTCGCCGCGCGGTGGAAGGCCTCCGGACAGCGCGGTGTCGGGGTGAAGCAGGTGAGCGAGACGAAGGTCCAGATCGTCGACCCGAAGTTCGCGCGCCTCGACGGACTGACGCTCAAGGGTGAGGAGCGCATCGAGACCGCGCTGACGTTCGAGACCGAGAAGGAAGCGGAACCGGCCGAGCTGCACGTGCGCCAGGTCGACGCGCAGGGCGTGGATCTCGGTGGTGCGCAGTACCTCGTCAACGAAATCGAGAAGGACTGAGTATCACCGCCGGTGGGTCAGTCTCCGTTGTTCGGAGACTGACCCACCGAAAGGGTTGTCAATGAAGACCATCATGGTGTTGTTGCTGCTGTTGCTCGGGATCGTGCCCGCGCACGGAGCAGCGGACTGCAAACCGCCGGACTGCCCGATCGTCGTGGACGCGTTCGACGGGCCGGTGCACGAGATGGAGGGCCCGTACACCGCGGTGCTGAAGCTGCGCAACGGCGCGGCGAGGCAGAACGTCGAGGTGTCGTACCGGTTCGTCGACGGCACCGCGAAGCTCGGTGAGGACTACCAGGCTCAGCCGCGCGGAACGGTCACGATCAAGGCGGGCGAGACCTCCGCCGGTGTGCCGTACTCCGTGACGCGCGTGACGCCGGAGAAGAAGCAGTTCTCGTTGGAGCTCACCTCGGTGAAGCCCGGTCAGGCCGGCAAGAAGGTCGCGGTGTTCACGATCGCCGGCAGGAGCTGAACAGCGCAACCGCCCGGGCCCAGTGCCTGGCGGCCTCGGTCCACCGCCCGCACCGGCCCTCCAGGTCGGCGAACGTGCGGTGGACCTGGGCCAGCTCGAAGTCGTCCGGTGCCTGGGTCCTGACCGCGAGCGCGGCCGTGAGGTGGTCGCGGGCGGCGGCGAGGTCGCGCAGCGCGAGCGCGGCCTCGCCGAGGCGGCGCAGGGTCGTCGCCTCGCGGTGCCGGTCGCCGAGCGCGCGGCACACTTCCAGTGCTCGTGCGAGGTGTTCCAGTGCCACAGCGGGATCGCCGAGTGCCAGCTGGGTGACGCCGAGGTCGGTCAGCGCGTCGGCTTCGAAGCGGTGGTCGGTGATCTCCCGGCTGATCCTGAGCGCGTCGGCGAAGTAGAGCAACGCCTGCGGGAGATCGGCGAGCTGGTGGAAGGCGTTGCCCAGCGACATCAGCGTGGCCGCCTCCAGCCGCGCGTTCTCCTTGGCGCGAAACGTCTCCAGCGCCGCGAACAGCGGTTCGGCCGCCAGGTCCGGCCGGCCCATCCGCACGTAGGTGTAGCCGAGGTTGCGGCGGGCGAGCGCCACGCCCTCCTCGTCGCCTGCAGCTCCGTGCACGCCCATCGCCGCGCGGTAGGACTCCAGCGCCCGTTCGAACTCGCGCAGCTCGGAGTGCGCGTTGCCGATGTTGTTGTGCAGCCGTGCTTCTCCGCGCAGGTCGCCGGCCTCGCGCACCAGGGCGAGCGCTTGTCGTTGCACCACCATGGCTTCGGCGATCCGTGAGGTCATCTGCAGCGCGATCCCCAAGCCCCGCAGCATTTCCGCCTCGGCGCGCCGGTCGCCGAGCGCTCGGGCGGCCTCGACGGCGTGCTCGCACTGCTCGACCCGCGCTGCCCAGTTGCCGCGTGCCTCGAAGTAGCTCGTCAGCAGGTAGGCCAGTTGCCACGTCTCACGGTGCAGGCAGTTGCGTGCCGCCAGGCGGATCACATGCAGCAGGTTGTCGCGTTCGGCGTCCAGATAGGCGAGCACCGCGGCGCGGTTCGCCGGGAACGGGAGGTCGTCGCTCGGCGGGCGCGTCACGAGGTCGTGGCGCGGGTTGAGGACCTCGTTGGCCGCGTGGGCGACCGTGAGGTACCGGTCGAGCAGTCGTTCCACGCCGTCGCCGATGTCCGCGCTCTGCCGGGCGAACAGCCGGATCAGGTCGTGCAGCCCGTACCGGCCGTTGCCCGTCTCGTTGACGAGGTGTGACGCCACGAGCTCGTCGAGCCCCGGCCCCAGCGCGTCGGCGAGGTCGGCCGGGAAGCTCGCGCCGGGATGTTCGCCGAGCACGCGGAACAACGACGCGGCCTGCGGGCTCAGCGTCCGGTGGGCGCTGGCGAACACGGTGCGGACCGTGCGGTCGTCCCCGTCGACCGTCAGCACGTCCAGCGGGTCGTTGCGGGTGAGCTCCCGCACGAGGTCGGCAATCCGCCTGCCGGGCCTGATCGCGAGCCGCGCGGCCGCGATGCGCAACGCCAACGGCAATCGTCCACAGTGGATGGCCAGGTCAGCTGTCGCGTCCGACTCCGCGTGCACCCTTTGCGCACCGAGGATGTCGGACAGCAGGGCTTGCGCTTCTCTCTCGCTCAGCAGGTCGAGGCTCACGGTGTGCACGGCGTGACGGGTGCCGAGCGCCGAGAGCGTGTCCCGGCTGGTGATCAGCAGCAGGTTCCCCTGGTCGCCGGGCACGAGCGGCAGAACATCCCGCGCGCGACGGACGTCGTCCAACAGGATCAGCACTCTCTTGCCGTGCAACAAAGTCCGGTACAGCGCGGTCGGATCGGCGGGTACCCGATCCGCGGGGACGCCGAGGCTGTGCAGCATCTCGGTCAGCGCCCTGGCCGGCGTGAGCCGTTGCAGATCCAGGAAGACCTGCCCGTCGGGGAAGTGCTCTGCGACGCGGTGCGCCCACTCGACGGCGAACGTGGTCTTGCCGACCCCGGCGACACCGGAGACCACGACGATCGGCGGCAGGCCTTTGAGCGCGTCGAACTCGGCCTCACGCCCGGTGAAGTGCCCGGCGCGGGCGGGCAGCTGGGCGGGTCTCGCACTGTGCAGGGCGGGATCACGCCGCAGGATGGCCGTGTGCAGGGCGGTCAGGTCCGGGCCCGGATCAGCACCGAGCTCGTCGGCGAGCCGATGCCTCAGGTTCTTGAACGCTTCGAGCGCCTCGGAATGCCTTCCGTCGAGGTGCAACGCGCGCATCAGCAACCCGACGAGCCGCTCCCTGGTCGGGTGGCCGACCACCAGCCGTTCCAGCTCCTCGACCGCGTTCTGGCGGTCGAGCCGGTCGCCCCAGTACGCCTCCAGCGCGGCGATCCGCTGTTCCCGCAACCGCCCGATCTCCGCACGTCCCCACCCGAACAGCTCTGTACCCGCCAGCGGCTCGCCCCGCCACAGGCCCAGATCCCTGGTGCGGTCGAAGGTCTTCGCGTCGACCACCGCGTCGAGCTGGTAGCCACCGGGCTTGGTCGTGAGCGCGCCCGGCATACCGCAGTCGGTCAGTGCCTGCCGCACCCGCGCGACGTGGCTGTGCAACGACCGCACGGCCGTACGTGGGGGATCATCGCCCCACAGCACGTCCACGAGGTGGTCGACCGAAACCGGTGAGCCCGCGCGGAGGGCCAGCACCGCGACAATGCTCCGTTGGCGGGCGCCGTTCAGCTCCGCGCGACCGTGCGGGCCGCACACCTCCACCGGCCCGAGAATCCGGACCTCCCCTGCTGCCCCCACACTGCTTTACGTTAGCCCGCAAGAGGTTGTGCAGGCATAGGTGATCCTTGTACTGCCGATAAACGGAACTAGGAGAACCAGGTCAGGTCGAGTGCGCGTGCGACGTCTTCGTCGAGCTGGTCCGGATCGTGATGCCACAACAGCACCGACGCACCGATCAGCCCGCCGTCGGACCGGTTTCCTTCCCTGCCGACCCGGCGAACGTGGACCTCGTGCTCGCTGCGCAGACCAGTCAGGTCCGGCTCGTGGAACCTCTGGCCGGGCATGACCGCCGGCCACAGCCACGCGGCCTGGACGTCCTGCGCGACCGGCTCCGGCACCGGCAGCCCCGCCTGCATCCTGAGGTTCGCCACCTCGAGCTGCACACCGGCGTGGAGCTTCGCCAGCTCCGACACCAGCGCACCCGGTGCCCGGCCCGCGACCTCCAGCACCACGAGCTCACCGGCACCGTTCACCGCGAACTCGGTGTGCACCACGAAGGCACCCTCACTGCCCAACGCGCGCACGACCCGTTCGTTGAACTCGTGCACGGCCGCCGTGAACGCCGACTCCTGTTCGGTGACACCTCCGAGCGTCCGCCCGGCGTGCACGCCCATCAGCGGCCCCAAGTACCGGCCGACCTGCACCGGCGTGATCGCGCCGTCCCGCACCAGCGCGTTGACGTGGTGCAACGTGCCGTCGACGAACTCGTCGACCTGCCACCCCGCCTCACCGTCGTGCTCAGCCAACCACTCGCTCACGTCCTGCGGCGTGCGCAGAACCGTGACACCGCGCGAGTTCGCCTCCTGCCGCGGTTTGACCACGGCGGGCAACCCGAACTCGATCAGCGCGGCCGCGGTGACAAGGGGCTCGAAGGCGTGGAACCGCGGCACCCGCACCCCAGCGGCCGCAAGCAGCCGCTTCATCACGACCTTGTCCAGGTACGCGGCCGGCTGCCGCGGATGCCGCGACGCCAGGCCCAGCTCCGCCCGCAGCCGCGCGCAGTCGGCCAGGCAGTACTCGTCGTTCGTCACGACCTCGACCGGCCCGTCGAACCCGCTTGCGCACTCCGGCCACTTCTCCCGGTCCAGCACCGCGACCTCAGGAGCGGGACCGGTGACGTCCTCGCGCAGCACCTCGTCCGCCGGCCCGTCGGTCACCACGAGCAGGTCGAACTCTGCCGCGGGAAACGCCACGGCCGGAGCGGCTGTGAACGGCTGCTTCGACTGCAGCGCAACGATCGTCGTCCTCATAGGTGCCCCCAACCCGTCACGGTCGAGCGTCCCGCACCCTCACGCTCTCCCGCTACGTGACCCAGGTCATGGGCACGAGACAGGCGAGCAGGTTGCCGGACGTTGTGTCCATCGCTCGCCGAGCGGACCTGCGCCTGGCCCCTGATGACGTCCGCGAGCACCGAGCCTTTTCCATCCTGATCTTGCGAGTCAGGAACGGCGACGATGGGATCGCTCTCACGGCGTGTCGCGGTGCGACGCGCCCACGCCGAGCACAGTTGGTTGCAGGTGGAGTGATCGCTGGGCGGCCACCTCGGCACTTTTCCGCAACCGACTCAAGATCACCCGCCCGGCTGCGTACCCGATCGCGCACGTCGTCGATGAACGGAACCCTCATCCACCTGAGGTGGATGAGGGTTCCGTTCATCGCGAGCGAGAGGACCACGCCTCGCTGGACCATCAACCGCGGCCTGGCGCTGGCCGCGTTGTGCACCGCGATCATCGACGCCGGGCACAGAGGTCACCGAGCCGTACGTCTTCCCCTACCTGACCCACGAGGACCGGCAGTGGGACGACCTGCCCACCGCGCTCTCCTGGGGCAGGCAGATGTTCAGCGAGCTGGGGCTGATCCAGCACTGAGGCGACCCCGCCGCGCCGAGCGCGGCGGGGTCATGACTACACCTGCTCGGCGTCGACCGTCGTCGCGGGCTGCCGGCGGTCCTCGACCTTGATGTCGCACTTGGCGACCAGCGCTGCCCCGGCACCGATCGTCGTGGCCACCGGAGCGGCCAGCGCTGCGACCAAACCAAGAGCCACAGGCACCTCCAGCACCACGTGGTCCTTGCTGTCACGCACGACCACATGACGGTTCATGCCCTCGCTGACCAGCCCGCGAACGGCTCCGACAACGGAGTCGACAGCGGTGCGGGCGGACTCGGGCTTGGCTTCGCTCATGACTCTCCTCGAACTGTGGATCTCCCCGACGACTCCAGCTTGCCCGCGGCCCGGCGCCCTGCCATCAGGGTTTCCCCTGACCTCCGCCTGATTCACCCCTCAGGAACCCGAGCGGGTGCAGGGGGCCGAGATCGTTCCACTGTGGACCGAGACTTTCCTCGGCGCGACGAATCAGCCCAGCGGTGCATAGACCGTACTCGCACGGGTACTGCCTGGATACGTTCCCGCACCGAGGAGGATGCAGTGGCTGCTCACAAGCCGGGCAAGCTCGTGAAGGCAGCGCTGGAGAAGGCGGTGGACAAGGTCGCCGAACTGGTGAACCCGCCGATTCCCGGCGCCCCGACCAGCGAACCGCCCTCTTTCGACGAGCCGACCGAGCCGCGCGGACCGTTGCCGCCGAAGCCGGACCAGACCGGGCCCGAGACGGTGTCGCCGACGGGCGCGAGCACCGGTGCTCCGCAGCTGGTCAACGGCCAGCAGGGCGACTTCCTCACCACATCGGCCGGCGCGCGGCTGTACGACACGGACCACTCGTTGAAGGCCGGCGAACGCGGCCCGACGCTGTTGCAGGACCACCACCTGCGCGAGAAGATCACGCACTTCGACCACGAACGCATTCCGGAGCGGGTGGTCCACGCCCGCGGCTACGGCGCACACGGCGTGTTCGTGGGCTACGGCACAGCTGCGAACGTCTGCATGTCGGCTTTCCTCGGCGACGGCGTCGAAACACCGGTGTTCGTGCGGTTCTCGACCGTTCTGGGCTCGCGAGGATCAGCGGACACCGTGCGCGACACCCGCGGGTTCGCGACGAAGTTCTACACCCAGCAGGGCAACTTCGACCTGGTCGGCAACAACATCCCGGTCTTCTTCATCCAGGACGGGATCAAGTTCCCGGACGTCATCCACGCGGGCAAGCCGCACCCGGACCGGGAGATCCCGCAGGCGCAGAGCGCGCACGACACGTTCTGGGACTTCGTGTCCACCCACACCGAAGCCACCCACCACGTCATGTGGAACATGTCCGACCGCGGGATCCCCCGGTCCTACCGCACGATGGAGGGCTTCGGCGTCCACACGTTCCGCCTCGTCAACGCCGACGGGGGGACCTCGCTCGCGAAGTTCCACTGGAAGCCGAAGCTGGGCGTGCACTCCCTCGTGTGGGAGGAGGCGCAGATGATCAGCGGCTTCGACCCCGACTTCCACCGCCGCGACCTCGCCGACGCCATCGAGTCCGGAGCGTACCCGCAGTGGGAGCTCGGCCTGCAGGTCCTGCCCGACACGCCTCGGCAGACGTTCGACGGGATCGACCTGCTCGACCCGACGAAGATCGTGCCGGAGGAGCTCGCGCCGGTGCAGCCGGTCGGGATCCTGACGCTGAACCGGAACCCGCTGAACTACTTCGCGGAGACCGAGCAGGTCGCGTTCCACCTCGGAAACCTGGTGCCGGGCATCGACGTCACCGACGACCCGCTGTTGCAGGCCAGGCTGTTCTCCTACCTCGACACCCAGCTGAGCAGGCTCGCGGGACCGAACTTCAACCAGATCCCCATCAACCGCCCGCACGCGCCGGTCAACGACATGCTCCGCGACGGGTTCCACCAGCACGCGGTGCACGCCGGCGTCGCCCCGTACCGGCCGAACAGCCTCGACGGCGGCAACCCGTTCGAGGCGGGGATCGAGGAACGGCCCTTCGTCGAGGTGGCGCAGCCGTTGCCGAAGGCCGTGAAGATCCGGCAGTCACCCACGTCGTTCGCGGACCACTTCACGCAGCCGAGGCTGTTCTGGCTGAGCCTCTCGCCGGTCGAGAAGGAGCACCTCGTGCAGGCGTTCACCTTCGAGCTCGGGAAGTGCTACGAACAGACCATCAAGGAACGCGAGCTGCTGGTGCTGGCCAACGTCGACCCGACGCTGTGCGCCGAGGTGGCCAAGGGACTCGGCCTCCCGGCGCCCGCCGCCACCGTGCGGCCGAAGAAGGTCGTGCCGAGTCCTGTCCTGTCGCAGATCGGGCAGACCTGGCCGACCGACGGACGGATCATCGGGATCGTGGTCGACCCGGCCGATCTCGACGGCGTGCGGACGGTCCGGGAGACGATCCTGGCGGGCGGGATGGTGCCGCTGCTGATCGCCCCGACCGGCGGGCCGCTCACCGCCGACAGCGGCCTGGTCGCGCAGCGCACGTTGCTCACCGCGCGATCCGTCGAGTTCGACGCCCTGCTGCTCGCAGGTGCACCGGACGACCCGCGCGTCGTCCTCATGATCCAGGAGTGCTTCCGCCACGCCAAGGCGATCGGCGCCTGGGGCAACGGACGCGCCGCCGTCGAAGCCGCCGGGTACACCACCGAGGCGGGGATCGTGATCAACGACGACCCGTCGGACGTCCTCAAGGCGGTGACGATGCTGCTCGAAGCCCACCGGGTGTGGGAACGCTTCCCCGCGACGATCTCCTGAGGAGTCCGGTCGTGACCGACGCGCTCACCGAGCAGGAACTCTCCTTCCTGCGCGAGATGTTCGACCTCGCCCGCGCCGGCGACACGGCGAGGCTGGCCGAGGCGGTCGACGCCGGGATACCGGTGAACCTCACCAACAGCGCGGGCGACTCGTTGCTGATCCTGGCCGCCTACCACGACCACCCGGAGACGGTCGGGGCGTTGCTGGAGCGGGGCGCCGACACCGGGCGGGTCAACGATCGGGGACAGACAGCGCTCGGAGCGGCGGTCTTCCGCCGCTCCGAGCGCTCCGTCGGTCTGCTCCTGAACGCGGGTGCGGACCCCGCCCTCGGGCCGAGGTCCGCGCTCGACATCGCCCGGTACTTCGACCTGCCGGAGATGCTGGCGTTGCTGACCTCCAACGCGTCTCAGGCAGAGGTCTGACGCGGCTCGGCCGAGTCCGCGCGGTCGACGTCGAGCAGCCTCAGCAGCGGCTCGACCTGACCCTTGGCGAACACCCGGCGTTGGCGGTCGGCGCCGCATCCCTGGCTGTCGAGCAACCGCAGACCTCGTTGTAACGCAGGCAGGTCACCGTTGGCCTCCAGCACCGGCATCAGCCCGCGGACCATGTCGTCCAACTGCTCCCGCAGCGGCCGTGACCTGCCGGACAGCACGTCCAGGGTGCTCCCCCGCAGGCCTTCGTTGGCTGCGCCCCAGCACGCCTGCCGAAGCGTCTCCTGGGCGACCGGCTCCGCCTGCACGCCGCGTCCGGCGTCGTGCACCGCCCGCGCGACCAGAGCGCGAACGAGAGCCGCGAGCAGCACCGCGTCGTCGACACTCGCCGCGACGTCCGAGATCCGCACCTCCACGGTCGGCAGGTCGGTGGCCGGCCGGACGTCCCAGTAGGCCATCGCCCGGTCCAGCGCGGTGCCCGCCGCGATCATGGTGTCGCAGAGCTCCTCGTAGTGCTGCCACGAGGTGAAGAACGGCGGCGGACCCGACACCGGCCAGCGCGACCAGATCGTCGAACGCCAGCTCGCGAAGCCGGTGTCCTCGCCCTCCGAGAACGGCGAGTTCGCGGTCACCGCCGCCAGCACCGGCAGCCACGGCCGCAAGTGGTTGCACACCTGAACGGCGGTCTCCCGGTCCGGCACGGCGACGTGCACGTGGCATCCGCAGATCAACTGCTGCTCCGCCAGCGCGCCGAACTCACGGGCGATCCGCCGGTACCGCAGGCTGTCCGTGATCTCGCCCGTCGCATGCCCCAGCGGTGGCGCCCCGACGGCGATGACCCGGCACCCGGCCGCCCGCGCGGCCTGAGCGACCACGCGCCGTGTCTCCAGCAACTCGCGGCGAACCTGTTCCGCGTCATGGCACACCGAGGTGTTGGTCTCCACCTGCGCACCGGTCAGCTCGTGCTCCAGGTGCAGACCGAGCTGCTCACGCGCCACGGTGACGACCTCGTCCGCCCGGTTCACCGGTATGCCGGTCACGGCGTCCACCAGGAGGAACTCCTCCTCCACACCGACCGTCGGCCCCCAAACGTCCTTCGATGGAGCCTTTTCCACGTCTCACCAACCTGCTCGTGGCGGGGATGCCCGCCGTGGAATCGGGAACCGCCGAATACCCGTTCGGGGCAAGGGGAAACGTACCGGTTTGTCCCCGTGCACCAGGGGTAGCCGCTCGATGACAGCGCCCATCTACAACGAGGTGACCACCATGGTCGACGTACGGACCCGGACGGCCGTCCAACAGGCCGCGGCAGGCGTGGGAGCGGTGTTCGCACTCGTCGGCGTGCTCGGTTTCATCCCCGGCATCACGACGAACTTCGACACCATCACGTTCGCGGGGCACCACTCCGAAGCGATGCTGCTCGGTATCTTCAACGTCTCGATCCTGCACAACATCGTGCACCTGCTGTTCGGCGTCGCGGGCTTGCTCGCAGGACGGACGGCAAGTGGCGCAAGGGCGTACCTCATCGGCGGCGGCGCGATCTACCTCGTGCTGTGGCTGTACGGACTCGTGATCGACAAGACCAGCGCGGCGAACTTCGTGCCGCTCAACACCGCCGACGACTGGCTGCACTTCGTGCTCGGTCTCGCCATGATCGGCCTGGGAGTCGGGCTTGCCCGGCGCGTGCGCTGACACCGTTGGCGTAGAAGAAGAATTCCTGCTCGTCGACACGGCGTCCGCGCGCACGGTGATGCGCGCGGACGCCGTGCTGGCGCGCGTGCGGGACACCGAGCTGACCAAGTTCCACGCCGAGCTGGCGGGCACGCAGGTGGAGGCCGCGACAGGCCCGTGCACCGGCGTCGCCGCGCTCGGCGAGGCGCTTCGCCAGGCGCGCGAGACCCTCGCCGCGGTGGCCGCGGAGGTCGGCGTCGGACTGGTGTCCAGGGGAACGCCTCACGTGCTGTCGACTCAGCCCGTCGTGGGCGAAGGTGACCGGTACCAACGGGTTCTCACCACCTACGCGGGTCTCGTCGACGACTACGAGGCCTGCGGCTGTCACGTGCACGTGGGCGTGCCGGACCGCGAGACCGCGGTGGCGGTCCTGAACCACGTGCGGGGATGGCTGCCGACGCTGCTCGCGCTGTCGGCCAACTCGCCGGACCGCGGGTACGCCAGCTGGCGGACCGTGCTGCAGTCGCGCTTCCCCGGTGCCAAGGTGCCGCCGGTGTTCGCCGACGCGGCTGACTACGACGCCCACGTCGAACGGATGGTGACGTGCGGGACCCTGGTGGACGTCGCGCAGACGTTCTGGCTCGTGCGGTTGTCCTCGAAGCTGCCGACCGTGGAGTTCCGCGCGGCCGACGCGGCGGCCGAGGTCGACGACGCGGTCCTGCAAGCGGCTTTGTCACGAGCACTCGTGCACACCGCGTACCAGGACCTGCTAGACGGCAAGGAGCAACGGCCGGTGCGCGACGACGTGTGTGCTGCAGCGGTGTGGACGGCCTCGCGCCACGGGCTGCACGGCCCCGCTGTCGACCCGTGGCAGGAGTGCCGGGTGCCCGCGACCGCGGTGCTGGACAACCTGGTGAAGCACGTGACGCCCGCGCTGGAGGCACGGGGTGAGCTGGCGCTCGTGCAGGACCTGGTCGCCCAGCGGGTGTGACCGCTCTCAACCCGGCATGAACCCTCGTCCAGCGGGTATTACAACCGGGTGAAACTTCCCTCGCCGCGAGGCCCGCTCTCCGAGCACGTAGTCGCCGCCCTCAGCGGTGAACCCGACGGGCGCACGCTGGCCTTCGTGGCCGCCGCCCCGTACGGCGAGGACCTGACCATCGCGCTGCACACGTTGTACGAGCTGCACTACGGCGGCTTCGACGGCGTGGACCCCGCCTGGGAGTGGGATCCGGAGCTGCTGCGCCTGCGGGCCAGGATCGAACGGATCTTCCTCGCCCGGCTGCGGTCCGATGTGGACGGAGGAGACGACCTCGACTCCACACTGGACTCGTTGTTGGTCGAGCACGTCCCCGGTAGCGGCGTGTCGCATCACTTGAGAGACAACGGGACCTGGGACCAGATGCGCGAGTTCTTCGCGCACCGCTCGGTGTACCACCACAAGGAAGCAGATCCGCACGCGTGGGTGATCCCCCGGCTGCGAGGCGGAGCCAAGGCGGCGCTGGTCGCCGTCGAGTTCGACGAGTACGGAGGCGGCCACGCCGCCCGGATGCACTCACGGCTGTTCGCGGACCTGCTCGACGGAGCCGGGATGCGGTCCGAGTACCTGCACTACCTCGACGACGTCCCGGCGCCGGCCATCACGATCGTCAACATGATGTCGTTGTTCGGCCTGCACCGGTCGCTGCGCGGCGCGCTGGTCGGGCACTTCGCCGCCGCCGAGATCACCACCGGCCCGAGCGCGCACCGCATGACCCAGGCGCTCGCCAGGTTGAACGCCGACCCGCGCTGCGTGGAGTTCTACACCGAGCACATCGAGGCCGACGCCGTGCACGAACAGATCCTGCGCCGCGACGTCATCGGCTCACTGCTGGAGCAGGAGCCGTCGCTCAAGGCCGACGTGGTGTTCGGCGTCCAGGCGACCGAGTTGCTGGAAGCGCGACTCGCCGCCCACCTGTTGTCGTCGTGGGCTGCGGGCGAGACGTCGCTGCGCACCCGCCTGCGGTGGCAGGAGTCGCCGATTCCCGTTCACGGAGCCTGAACGGCGGCTCGCAGGCACACACCGTAGGCTGGGTGTGTTGATCCTGATGCAGTCACGCAAGGCGTGGGCCTAGACCTCGCTACGTCCAGGAGCGACTGGGAGCAGTCGACGTGGTGGAGGAATCCGGTGCCAGGCGTAGATCAGCCGTTGTTCGGTGGTGTGACCACAGGTGCACGGACCTGATGGAGCCCATCAGTCGTTGAGTCATGCGCGAGCGACAGTGATGGCCGCGCTTCGCGACAACGAGAGCAAGCTCGACACGTTGGCGCGGGTGATTCGCGCGTGTGTGGACGTGCTGCCGGTGGACGGCGCCTCCATCTCGGTGATGAGCGGCCCGCGGGAGCGCGAGACGTTGTACGCCAGCGACGACATCTCGGCGCAGATCGAGGACGTCCAGTTCAGTCTCGGCGAGGGGCCGTGCTTCGAGGCGTTCGCCACTCGCCGGCCTGTGCTGGTTCCCGATCTGCCCCAGGCGTCGATCCTGGAATGGCCGATGTTCGCCGCGGCCATCAGCTCGCTGCCCATCGGCGCGATCTTCGCGTTCCCGCTGCAGGCCGGCGCGATCGGCATCGGCGCGGTCGACCTCTACCGCCGCCGGCCCGGCTGGTTGACGCGCGACGAGCTGGCCGTCGCGCTGGAGGTCGTCGACATGGTGGCCGCCGTGCTGCTCGGTGTGCTGTTGGGCGAGGTCGACGACACCGACGGGTTGCGGGGTGTGCTGTCGCCAGGGCGGGAGCAGGTGCACCAGGCGACCGGCATGCTCATCGCGGCCTTCAACATCTCCGCGGAGGAGGCCCTGGCCCGGCTGCGGGGGTACGCCTTCGTCGTGGACAGGTCGCTCGACGAGGTCGCCAAGGACATCGTGAGCCGCAAGCTCTCCCCGCTGGAACTCGGCGAATGACCGCGCACGAGGTGTCGATGGCGCCCAGATCCGGGCAGCACTACCGTCGGACGATGAAGACAGGAGCTGGAGATGAACGGTAGGGCACCGTCCAGAACGGAGCGCGAATCCCGGCTGCTCCAGGCGTTCGTCCAGTTGGCGGACACGCTCGTCGACGACTACGACGTGGTGGACGTCCTGCACCTGCTGGTCGACCACTGCGTCCAGCTGCTGGACGCGACGGCGGCCGGGTTGATGCTGTCCGACCAGCGAGGCGGTCTGCGCGTGGTGGCCTACACCTCGGCCCAGACGCGGATGCTGGAACTGTTCCAGCTGCAGGCCAGCGAAGGGCCGTGCCTGGACTGCGTGCACAGCGGTGAACCGGTGCTGGTCGGCGACCTGTCGGCGGAGACCCTGCGCTGGCCGAAGTTCGCGCCGCTCGCCATCGAGGAGGGTTTCGCGTCAGTCCACGCGGTGCCGATGCGGTTGCGCCGCGAGACCATCGGCACGTTGAACCTGTTCCGCCGCGAGACCGGGCTGCTGGGCGACGAGGATCTGCTGGTGGTGCGCGCTCTGGCGGACACGGCGACGATCGGGATCCTGCAGGAACGTGCCATCCGGCGCAGTGAGGTCGTCACCGAGCAGCTGCAGACGGCGCTGAACAGCAGGGTCGTCATCGAGCAGGCCAAGGGTGTGCTCGCGTTCGCCGGAAACCTGGAGATGGAGCAGGCGTTCAACGCGTTGCGCGGTTATGCGCGCAACGGCGGCCGCCGCCTGGCCGATGTCGCACGGGAGCTCGTCGTCGGCGAGCTTCGTCCTGAAGAGCTGCTGAACTCACATCGCCGTCCCGGCTGAGGGGCCAAACGTCACGTCGCTCGCGTTTTTCCCGCCGTGGCGCGGCAATCCTGCCTCTACTGACCGAGGCGAGGAGAACCACGCTCATGCGTGCATTGCGTTCGTTGCATTCCATCGCCCGTGAGCACGTCGGGACGGCGATGCTCGGATTCCAGCTGATGGCCCATCCGGTGTGGCGTGAAGCCGATCCGGACGAGGGCGCCGGGACGGGCGTGCTGCTCGTTCCCGGCTTCGGGGCCGCGGATGCTGCGCTGGGCCTGACCAGCACCTGGCTGACGCATCGCGGGTATCGTCCCGCGGGCGCCCGGATCGGCTTCAACCTCGGGTGCACCACCGAACTGGTGGACCGCATCGAGCGACGACTCGAAGAGCACGCGGAGGTCACCGGTGGGCGGGTGGTCCTGATCGGCCACAGCCGCGGCGGTGGCCTCGCCCGGCTCGCCGCCGTGCGCAGACCCGACCTGGTCCGCGGGCTCGTGATGCTGGGCAGTCCCGTCGTCGACCCGATGGCCGCCAGCCCCAACGTGATGCTCGCGGCACGCGCCCTCACCAGGCTGGCCGCGGCAGGCGTTCCCGGGCTGATGGACCGCGAATGCTTCAGCGGCGGCTGTTACGACGACAACATCCGGACGCTGGCCAGCCCGCTGCGGGTTCCCGCGTTGTCGCTGTACTCCCGCACCGACGCCGTGGTGCCGTGGCGCCTGAGCCTCGACCCGTCCGCCGAGTGCGTCGAGGTGCGGAGCACCCACATCGGCATGGGGCTCGCCCCGGACGTCTACCGCGCTCTGCGGCCGCGGCTCACCTCCTGGGTGAACGACCGTGCCGCGGTGTCGCGTGTCGGATGACGCCGGTGTGGGTAGTCTGATCAGGCTGCCAGACGCAGCAACCGCCCGGACCCGCGGTCACGTCACCTTCGTCGTGAGGGGCACATCGTGGGCGGCAGTCCGGAGCGATCGGCGTTCACGCGGATGAGGATCGCGCTCGTCTCCGAGCACGCCAGTCCGCTCGCCGCTCCTGGCGCGTTCGACGCAGGCAGCCAGAACCTCCACGTCGCAGGCCTCGCGTCCGCGTTGTCCGCGCTCGGCCACCAGGTGGTCGTCTACACGCGGCGCGATCACCCCCACGTACCGCAACGCGTGCAGACCAGCGGCGGCTACGAGGTGGTGCACGTGCCGGCCGGGCCGGCCGTGAAGCTCGGCAGCGAGGAGGTCCTCGCGCACACCGGAGAGTTCGTCGGGTTCCTCAAGCTCGCCTGGAAAGCGCGCCGTCCGGATGTCGTGCACGCCCACGGCTGGCTGTCCGGCATCGCGGCCCTGCTGGGCGCCCGGAGCAGCCAGGTGCCGGTGGTGCAGACGTTTCACGCGGTGGGCACGGTGGCGCCGCAGCACCAACGCGCGCAGAACCCTGCCTTGACCAAACGCCTGGCCGTCGAGCGGCTCGTCGGTCACGAGGTCGCCCGCATCGTCGCGATCTGTTCGGCGGAGGCTCGCGCCGTGCTCGGGATGGGAGTCGACCGGTCGAAACTCGTCGTGGTGCCGAGGGGTGTCGATCTCGACCTGTTCACGCCGGGATTCGGTTCCCGGCACCGCCCGCGCAGAATCGTGTCGGTGGGCAGACTGTTGCCGCGCAAGGGTTTTGAGGACACCATCCGCGCTCTGCCCACAGTGGACGGTGTGGAGCTGGTGATCGCCGGCAGCGGCGCGCAGGGTGATCTCCACGGTGATCCCGAGACGAAGCGACTGGTCGCACTGGCCCGCACGTTGGGCGTTTCGGAGCGGGTCAGGTTCGCGGGCCACGTGCCGCACGCCGAGCTGCCCGCGCTGCTGCGTTCAGCGGACGTGGTGGCGTGCACGCCGCGGCACGAGTCGTCCGGTGGCGTGGCTCTGGAGGCGATGGCCTGTGGCGTACCGGTTCTCGCGACCGCGGTCGGTGGTCTCGTCGACGCCGTGGTGGACGGCCTGACCGGCGTGCTGGTCCCGCAGGGGAAACCGGACGCGATCGCCAAGGCGTTGCGTGCGCTGCTGGCCGACGACACGCACCGGGAACTGCTCAGCGTCGCCGGGCGCGACCGGGCGCACGCGCGTTACTCGTGGCACCGCGTCGCCTCCGACCTGGTGCGCAACTACGTCGCGGCCGGCTCTCGCCATCCGGTTCCGCCGACCGTCATCCCTTCCCGGTCCACCCGGACACGTTCAGCGCCGGCTTGAGCACCGCTCCGGCGAGGGCGGGGCTGATCGTGCCCGCGCCGAGACCGATCTCGACGAGGTCGTCGAACGCACGCTGGTGGTCGCGCGCCGCTCTCGTGGCCAGGTCCACGAGCCTCGGGGTACGGGTGAGGCGTGCCAGTGCGTCCGTGTGCCGCAGGTGCCTGCCGAGCTCTCCGCGCAACGATCGGCGGTACTGGTCGGCTGGATCCGGTGACATGGCGGCTGTGCCGGCCAGGAACCCGGACAGGACGGCGTAGTAGATCCCCTCGCCGGTGAGCGGGTTGATGAGCGAGGCGGCGTCGCCCGCCAGCAGCACGTGGTTCTGGCCTGCGTTCGGCCTGCCCGGTGACAGCGGCAGGCGGTGACCGCGCAGGTCGAGCGGTGGACAGTCGGGCAACAGCTCGTGCAGGCGTTGCGTCAGGTGGGCTCTCGTCGGCGGGTTGGTGCGGATGAGTTCGCCGTAGCCGACATTCGCCGTGCCGTCACCGATCGGGAAGACCCAGGCGTACGCGGGCCAGTGCGCGGCCGCCATGACGAGTCGTTGCTCTCCTGCCGGCCACGGGTCCGCGCTCGTGTAACCGCGCAGCGCGATGGCGATCGTGCCCGCCTTTGCGCTCCTGGCTCCACATTGCCGCCGCACCACGGACTCCGCGCCGTCCGCACCGATGACCGTGCGGGCGTGGAACGCGCCGTCGATGTCGACTCCGCTGGCGGTCTGGGTGAGTGAGCGGACCCGGTGCTGTCGCAGCTCGGCGCCTGCCGTGCGGGCAGCTGTCAGGAGTCGCGCGTCCAGGAGTTCGCGCGGCACTACCGAGGCCGGGCGCGCGAACTGGCGGGCGGCGGTCACGCCTCGGGGCGAGGTCAGCCGCAGGTTGTGGATCGGGGCGGTGTCGGCTGTCAGTGTGGCGATGTCCACGCCCAGTGCGGCCAGGACGTCCAGGGCTTGCGGGGCGACGCCGTCACCGCAGACCTTGTCGCGTGGGAACTCGGCGGCGTCCAGCATGACCACACGGGCGGCGGGGTTCGCCCGCATCGCCGCCAGCGCGGCCGTCGAGCCTGCTGGACCGGCCCCTACGACGATCAGGTCCCACACCGTCATCGTGCGAGTTGGTCGACGGCTGCGGCGAACAGCCACGGCGCGCGGACGGCGGCAGGGACGATCCGGCGCCCGAGCACGGGGCGGTGTCTGGCCCACAGCAACGACTCTGTCAACCAGCGCGACCGGCGCGACGTGCGAATCCAGGCGCGTTCGTAGTCCCCAGGCCGATCTGCGAGCACGCATCGGACGAGCTCTGCCGCAGTCGTCAGCGACAGGGCGAGCCCTTCACCGGTGAGCGCGTCGACGTAGCCCGCGGCGTCTCCGGCGAGCAACACGCGCCCCGCCACCCGGCCGCTCGTCCGCTGCCGCAAGGGTCCGGCGCCGCGCACTCGGGACACCGGCTGCGCGCCCGCCAGCCGATCGGCCAACGAAGGAAAGGCCGCGAGCTGGTCGGTGAAGCCACCCCGGACCGACGACAGGATCGCGACCCCGATGGTGTCCGGTGCCACCGGTGTCACGTAGGCCTCCGACCGCGAAGCCCACGTCACCTCGACCGCGCTGCCGAACGGCGCCACCGCGAAGTGACAGCGCAGTCCCCAACGCGGCGTGGAAGGCCGGTGCGAGGTGAGGCCGACGAGGTCGCGGACCGACGAGTGCAGCCCGTCCGCGGCGACGAGGTAGCGCGCCCGCAACGCACCGGCTCGCACGTGGTCGTCGTACTGGAAGACATCGGTGACCGGGCAGCTCAGCACCGGTACTCCGGCGCGGCTGACCGCCGAGCGCA
The DNA here is from genome assembly GCF_047445655.1 of Lentzea alba. Lineage (GTDB taxonomy): Bacteria > Actinomycetota > Actinomycetes > Mycobacteriales > Pseudonocardiaceae > Lentzea > Lentzea alba_A. The sequence goes on along the minus strand of NZ_JAJAEG010000003.1, from coordinate 428,891 downwards.
GCGCGTCGTGCAGCGAGGTGCGGCGGACGCCCAGTCCGGTGCCGCTGCGGAACGGTGCGTGGGCAACCAACGATCCCTGCCGGTAGGTGATACCGTCGATCGGATGTCCGGCCGGCTCAACGCCGAGCGCGGCGAGTGCCCGCACGGCGCCGGGCATCAGCCCTTCCCCGCAGGCCTTGTCGAGCGTGCCGGGCCGCTTCTCGCAGACCACCACGTCCATGCCCGCCTGTGCGACGGCGAGACCGGCGGGGCCTCCCCCGGCCACCAGCACGTCGTGCATGCGGTCAGACATGCACGGACCGCAGCGCGGAGTTCTCAGCACGGATCCGCACCGTCAAGAGAACCGCGTTCAGCACGGTGAACACCAAAGCGGTCAACCACGCGTTGTGCACCAGCGGCAACGCGAAACCTTCGACCACGACCGCGACGTAGTTGGGGTGCGGGAACAGCCGGTACGGACCACCGGTCACGAGGGGCAGCCCGGGCACGACGACGATGCGGGTGTTCCACTGACGTCCGAGCACGCGGATGCACCACCACCGCAGCGCCTGCGAGAGCACGACCAGCGCGAGCATCGGCCAGCCGATCAACGGCGTGAAGTCCCGGTCCGCCAACCAGACTTCGAGCAGGCACCCGGCCAGCAGACCGGTGTGCAGCACGACCATGAACGGGTAGTGCGCGAACCCCGTCTCGCGCCCGCCGCGCGCGAGGCTCCACGCCAGGTTGCGCTTGGCGACGACCAGCTCGGCCAGGCGCTCCAGGGCGACCAGGCCGACCAGCACCGAGTACCACACCTGGCTCACCATCGCAGCAACACCAGCTCGGCGCAGAAACCCGGTCCCATCGCCATCACCACTCCCCAGTCGCCGGGCGAGGCGGGTCTGGCCGCGAGCGTGTCGGCGAAGACGTGCAGCACCGACGCGGACGACAGGTTGCCGATCTCGTGCAACGACCGCCACGTCATCGCGAGGTCGTCCTCGTCGAGCCCGAGCACCGACTGGATCGCCTCGATGACCTTCGGACCGCCGGGGTGGCAGATCCAGCGCGCGATGTCGCCGATCTCCAGACCGTGCGGTGCCAACAGGCTCTTGACGTCGTCGGCCAGGTGTTCGCGCACGAGCTCGGGCACTTCCGCGCCCAGCACGATCTTGAAGCCGCTGCTGCCGACGTCCCACCCCATGGCGCGTTCGGAGTTCGGGTACAGGTGGCTCACCGAGTCCACGACCTGTGGGCCGGCCGCCGCGATGGCGTGCTCCGAGCCCACGGCGACGACCGCTGCCGCGCCGTCGCCGAAGAGACCCGCGGCGATCATGTTGGCAGCGCTGGGATCCTGCCGCTGCACGGTCAGCGAGCACAGCTCCACCGACACGAGCATCGCCACCGAGGTGGGCCAGCCGAGCAGGAAGTCGTGCAGCCGCGCGACACCCGCCGCGCCGGCGAGGCAACCGAGGCCGATGATCGGGATCCGCTTCACGTCCGGCCGCATCCCGATGCGGGCCGCGATCCGCGCGTCGAGGGACGGCACCACGACACCGGTGACCGTCGTGGACACGATCAGGTCCACATCGGACGGTCGCAGGCCGGCGTCCTTCAGCGCCGCCAGGGCCGCTTCGCAACCCAGATCGACCGCAACGGACAGGAAGGCGTCGTTCGCCGCGGTGAACCCGTCGAGCTCGCCGTACTTCTCGATGGACAGCGCGAGATGCCGCGAACCGACGCGGGCGCTGCGGTGGAACCGGGCCGCCACCGCGCGGGCGGTGGAGTCCGGCAAACACAACTGTGCGAACAGGTTTGTCAGCCGAGCCTGTGGGTAGCGATGCGGCGGAAGAACACCGTGCACCGCCGATATTGTCGTCACCCCTTTCACGGTACGGCTTTCGCCTACACTCGGCAGATGAGCGCCGCAGCGGTCCACCCGGGAACGTGGCTTCGCGGGCTCGCGCAGTCGTGCCATCCCCTGCCCAGCCTGGCGGTCACCGCGGTGGCCGTCCTTCTGGGACTGGGCAACGGACTCGACGGTCCGCGCACCACCCTGCTCGGCGCCGCCGTGCTCACCGGCCAGCTGTCGATCGGATGGTCCAACGACTGGATCGACGCGGGGCGCGACCGTGCCACCGGGCGCACGGACAAACCCGCAGCCACCGGACGGATTCCGGTGCGCGCCGTCGCACTGGCAGCCACCGCAGCGTCGGTCGCGACGATCGTGTTGTCGTTGCTGCTGGGCTGGTTCGCCGGCGTCGTGCTGCTCCTGAGCGTCGCGGGCGGCTGGGCGTACAACCTCGGTCTCAAGGGCACGGTGTGGTCCGGCGCCGCCTACCTGTTCGCGTTCGGCGCGCTGCCGATCGGGGTGTACGCGGCCACACCGGGTGAGCCGTGGCCACCGTGGTGGGTGCCCGTGGTCAGCGCGCTGCTCGGCTTCGGGGCGCATTTCGCCAACGTGCTCCCAGACCTCCGCGCGGACGCCGAAACGGGCGTGCGCGGTCTCCCCCACCGGCTCGGCCCACGCGCCGGGGTGATCGTCATGGCCGCCTCTCTCGCCACGGCGTCCGTCGTGCTGGGCCTCTCCCCCGCCGGGGCGTCCGCGCTCTACTCGACCGTCGTGGTGACGACCGGAGTCGCCTTGGCCGCCGCCACCACCGTCGCCGCGATCCGCGCACCGGACAGCGCGATCGCGTTCCGGCTCACCGTCGCGATCGCGCTCCTGGACGTGGTTCTGCTGATCGCCGCCGCCTGACGGAAGGGTCAGCGCTTTGATGCCGTCTTCTCGGTCAGGCCGCGATCGAGCTGACCGCGCACGGTGTCCGCGAGCTCGTCCCAGCTGTCCGCGAACTTCCGGACTCCCTGACGTTCCAGCTCATCGGTGACCTCGCGGTAGTCGATGCCGAGCTCGGCGATCTCATCGAGAACATCCTGGGCGGGGCCGTAAACCTCCTCCAGCACGATGGCAGGCACAGTGCCGTGGTCGGCGAAAGCTTCCAGCGTGGCGCCCGGCATCGTGTTGACCGTGCCGGGGATCGCCAGTCCGGACACGTACATCGTGTCCGGGTAGTCGGGGTTCTTCACCCCGGTGGAGGCCCACAGGGGTCGCTGTGGGCGTGCTCCCGCCGCGGCCAGGCGGCGCCAGCGCGGGGACACCAGGCTTTCCACGTGGATCTCGTGGGCCAGGCGGGCGTTGGCGATCCCGGCCTTTCCCTTGACCGCCAGCGCACGATCGGTGCCGATGGCGTCGAGCCGCGCGTCGACCGCGGTGTCCACTCTGGACACGAAGAAGGAGGCCACCGAGTGGATGGCGGAGACGTCGTACTCGTTGAAGGCCGCCGTTTCCAGGCCGGTGTGATAGGCGTCGATCACGTCGCGGTAGCGCTCCAGGGAGAAGATCAGGGTGACGTTGACGCTGATGCCCTCGGCGATGACCGCGGTGATCGCGCCCAGGCCGTCCGTGGTGGCCGGGATCTTGATGAGCAGGTTCGGCTCGTCCACCGCGGCCCACAGCTCACGGGCGCGGGCGATGGTCGCCTCCGCGTCGTGCGCTAGACCGGGGTCGACTTCAAGTGAAACCCTGCCGTCGGCGCCGTCCGTGCGGTCGTACACGGGACGCAGCACGCGGCAGGCGGCACGGACGTCGTCGGTGGTGATGGCGAAGACCATGTCCTCGACGCTCGCACCGGTCGCGGCGAGCTCTCTGAGCCGCGGTGTGTAGCGCTCGCCGCGCTCCAGGGCGGAGGCGAAGATCGTCGGGTTGGTCGTGATGCCGACGACGCCGCGGTCCGCGACCAGGGCCTCCAGCCTGCCGCCGGCGAGAAGCTCGCGGGACAGGTCGTCGAGCCAGATCGAGACACCTGCGGCGGTGAGGTCGGCGAGCGGGTGGTCGTGGGCGATGAGCATGCGGTCTCCAAAGTCGGGAACTGGTGCCGGGTCAGGCAGGGCGGTCGCCGGTGCCGCCCGTGATGGGTGCGGAGGTCTGCTGCACGCCGCCGGGACGGACCACCGTGGCCGCGTCACGCAGGCAGTCGTGCGCGGCCGCGGCGACCGCGGTGGCGGTGATGCCGAACTCGTCGTAAAGCCGCCGGTGGTCGGCCGAAGCGCCGAAGTGCTCCAGCGACACGATCCGGCCGCCGTCGCCGACGACATCGCGCCAGCCCTGGCCGACCGCGGCCTCGACGCTCACGCGCGCACGCACTCCCGGTGGAAGCACTTCGTCCTGATAGGACAGATTCTGAGCGGCGAACCACTCCCGGCAGGGCATCGAGACCACGCGGGCGGCGACGCCGTCGTCGGAGAGCAACTTCCCGGCGTCCAAAGCGATCTGAACCTCGGAACCGGTCGCGACCAGGATGACGTCCGGTTCCTCGGAACCGGTGAGGACGTAGGCGCCACGTGCGGCACCTTCCGCCGCTGCCACACCGCCGGGGCCGCGGTCGAGCACCGGAACGTCCTGCCGCGTCAGCACCAGCCCTGCCGGACGGTCCTGGTGCTCCAGGATCCGGCGCCAGCACGCGACGGTCTCGTTCGCGTCCGCGGGCCGCACGACGTCCAGGCCTGGGATCGCGCGCAACGCGGCGAGGTGCTCGACCGGCTGGTGGGTCGGGCCGTCCTCGCCCAGGCCGATCGAGTCGTGGGTCCACACGTGGGTGACGGGCAGTCCCATGAGGGCGGCCAGGCGGATCGCGGGACGCTGGTAGTCGCTGAAGACCAGGAAGGTGCCGCCGTAGGGGCGGGTCAGGCTCTGCAGCGCGATGCCGTTCAGCGCGGCGGCCATGGCGTGTTCGCGGATCCCGAAGTGCAGCGTGCGTCCGTAGGGACCGCCTTGCCACTGCGTGGTTTGCTTGCCTGCCGGGACGAACGACGGTTCGCCGTCCATCGTGGTGTTGTTGCTGCCGGCCAGATCCGCCGACCCGCCCCACAGCTCCGGCAGCACCGGCGCGAGTGCCGTGAGGATCTCCCCCGAGGCCTTGCGGGTCGCCATTCCCTTGGCGTCGGCGGGGAACACGGGCAGCGCGTCGGTCCAGCCCTCCGGGAACCGCCGATCCCGCAACCGGTCCAGCAACGCGGCGCGGTCCGGTTGTTCGGCCCGCCAGCGTTCGTAGCCTGCTTCCCAGCGTTCGTGAGCGGCACGACCTCGGTCGGCGACCTCCCGGGCGTGCGCGAGCACCTCGTCCTCCACCGCGAAGCTCTGCCGCGGATCGAAGCCGAGCAGGGTTTTGACGGCCGCGACCTCCTCGTCACCGAGCGCCGAACCGTGTGCCGCGCCGGTGTTCTGCTTGGTGGGCGCGGGCCAGCCGATGATGGTCCGCAGCACGATCAACGACGGACGGCCGGTGTCCGCCTTCGCCGCCTCGATCGCGGCGAGCACCGCGTCGACGTCCTCGACGTACCGGCCGGTGCCCGTCCAGTCGACGACCTGGACGTGCCAGCCGCAGGCGGTATACCGAGCCGCGACGTCCTCGCTGAAGGAGATCGTGGTGTCGTCCTCGATGGAGATGTGGTTCTCGTCGTAGAACGCCACGAGGTTCCCGAGTTCCTGATGCCCCGCCAGTGAGGCGGCCTCGGCCGTGACGCCCTCCATCAGGTCGCCGTCGGAGGCGAGGACGTACACGTGGTGGTCGAACGGGCTCTGGCCGGGACCCGCGTCCGGGTCGAGCAGCCCGCGTTCGCGCCGGGCGGCGAGCGCCATGCCCACCGCACTCGCGAACCCCTGCCCGAGCGGGCCGGTGGTGATCTCCACGCCGCGGGTGTGCCGGTGCTCGGGGTGGCCGGGCGTGGCGGAGTTCCACGTGCGCAGCGCCGCCAGGTCGGCCAGTTCCAGTCCGTAGCCGCTCAGGTAGAGCTGCAGGTAGAGCGTCAGACTCGTGTGGCCGCAGGACAGCACGAACCGGTCGCGGCCGAGCCACCGGTCGTCGGCCGGATCGTGTCGCATCACCTGCTGGAACAGCAGGTAGGCCAGCGGTGCCAGGCTCATCGCGGTCCCGGGGTGCCCGTTGCCGACTTTTTGGACGGCATCCGCGGCGAGCACTCGGATCGTGTCCACGGCGCGAACGTCGGTGTCGGTCCAGCCCGCGGCGTGCGCGACAGGCGGCGGCAACGAAGGGTCGCGGCGGACCGATGAGGTGGCCGTGCGTGTCATGAGGTGAGGCCTTCCCGCAGCAGAAAACGCGTTCCAGGTGGCAGATCAACGAGGACGCGGGTCTCGGCGGCCGCTGATGCTCCTCAAGGCGAGTAGCCGGAATGCGGACGCCCAAACGCACTCAGCCCCGCCGGCGTGCTGCGCGGCGGGGCTGGGGAAAGGTGCGACGACCAGATCAGTCGTCGCCGGGTGGCCTCGGTGACGCCGGCGCGGCCGGGTCGAGATCCGCCTGGCGAAGGCGGAACACCTGCAGTTCGACGCCGTAGTACTTCGTGGTCTCGCCCACCCAGTGCATCCCGTTGTTGCGCACGGTCGCCGCGGCACGGGTGTTGCCCGGCCGGACGACGGCGAACACCTCGTTCACGTCGTGGCTGAACGCCCAGGCGGCGAGCGCATGGCTCGCCTCGGTCGCATAACCGCTGCCCCAGGCGTCGGGACGCAACTGCCAGCCGATCTCCAGGTCCTCGTCGCCAGGAGGCAGTGGCAGCAGGATGGCGCCACCGATCAGCTCACCGTCGGCGGTGCGCTCGATCGCCCACCTGCCGGCCGCGGCGGGCAGGCGGGCGCTCTCGGCGGTCCACTGCTGCAGGAGCAACCGCATGGCGGCGTGGTCGGGCACCCGGTCCATCTCCGGGCTGAGCCAGCGGGTCACCTCGGAGTGCCCGTAGATCTCCAGCGCGGCCGCCGCGTCGTCGACCTGCCACGGGCGCAGGGTCAGTCGCTCGGTGGTCAGCGCGTTCGTCGTAGCGGTCATGGGCAGATGCAGCCGCGAGGCAACGCGGAAGCCGTGGTCGCGGCGCAGAAACGCACGCCGAGCGCGTCGTGCTCCGCCCACGGGTGAGGACACACGTTGCAGATACCGGTGGTGTCGGTGGTGTTGTCGAGGTCGATGGTCAGGGGCACTGACGGAAGCATGTGAGGTCCCCGCCTCCAGCCGAAAAGGCCGGGCTTCGTGGTACGCCCAAGGCGGCACCAGCTTGACCGCTGCTGCGCGACATGCCCTCGGTAGTCCCCATCCTACCCGGCCCTGGCCCGGTCCGGCGCCGTGACCGGCGCGTTTGCGATCGGCGCAACCGGGTACCTGGTGCCTTTCCGGCTCGAACGGACGGTGCCCAGTGGATCCGAGCCCCCTGCTGTACGCGGGCGCGGGACTCGCCACGCTGGCCGCGGCGTTGCTGCCGCGGCTGCTCGACCGCGCGCCGATCTCCATGCCGATGCTCTTCCTCGGCGCGGGTGCCCTCACCTTCGCGGTCGTCGAGCCGCTCCCCGACCCGGATCCGCACCTCCACAGCACGGTCCTGCTGCACCTGACCGAGATCTGCGTGATCATTTCCCTGATGGGTGCCGGACTGGCGCTCAACCGCGTGGTCGGGCTGCGCCGCTGGGCGACCACGTGGCGCCTGCTCGCGGTCACCATGCCGTTGTCCATGGTCGCCGTCGGGTTTCTGGGCTGGGGTGCGCTCGGGCTCGGTGTCGGGGCCTCGGTCCTGCTCGCGGCGGCGCTCGCCCCGACCGATCCGGTGCTCGCCAGCGAGGTCCAGGCGGCGGAACCGGCGGAGAACCCGGACTCCGACGAGGAAGAGGACGAGGCCCGGTTCGCGCTCACCTCCGAGGCCGGGCTCAACGACGGACTGGCGTTCCCGTTCACCTACGCCGCGATCGCGATCAGCGTCGCCGGGGTCGCACCGTCGTTGTGGCTCCCGCACTGGCTCGCCGTGGACGTGCTCTGGCGGCTCGTCTGCGCTGTCGCCATCGGACTGCTCGTCGGCTGGCTGCTCGGCAAGCTGTTCTTCTCGGCCCCGTCGGAGAAGTTCCGGCTCGCCGAACACGCGGAGGGCTTCGTCGCGCTCGCCGCGACGTTCCTCGCCTACGGACTCACCGAGCTCGCCGAGGGATACGGGTTCATCGCGGTGTTCGTGTGCGCCTGCTCGATCAGGGCCGCCGAACGGCACCACGGCTACCACCAGGTGCTGCACCGCTACGTCGAACAGGCCGAGCGCATGCTCACCGTGCTGATCGTCTTCCTGCTCGGCGGGGCCGCCGCCACCGGCCTGCTCGCGGGCACGGGGTGGAGGGAGATCGCCGTCGCCGCGGCGGTCCTGCTGCTCGTGCGGCCGCTGGCCGGCTGGGCGGGACTCGTCGCCGGCAAGACGGGGCCGCGGGAGCGAGCCGTCATCGCGTTCTTCGGTGTCCGCGGGGTCGGTTCGCTGTTCTACGTCACCTATGCCGTCCAGGAAGGCGACTTCTCCGAACAGGGTGCGGTGTGGCGGATCGTCGGGCTCGTCGTCATCGGGTCGATCCTGCTGCACGGGCTCACCGCGTCGCCGACGATGTGGTTGCTCGACCGGAAACGAAGGCGCAAGGCCGTCAAGCGCCACGGCGACGCGGGCAAAGCGGCCCGCACTCACGTGTGAGCACCCGTTACCCGCGTTCTCTTCCTCGAAACCCCTTGTGCCGCAATAACTTCCTTTGTTCTCCACGCGTTTGCGCGAGGCGCTGCGGGGTAGCTCGCACTGCGAGCACACATCGAGAAGTTGAGGAGTAGTCGTGACCGAGGACCAGTCGGGCGGCATTCGCGAGACCGCCCAGAACGAAGGTACCGCGGTGGTGCACCACGCCAGGGACGCCGCCGGAGAGGTGCGTGCGACAGCTCAGGACCAGATCGGGCACGTGGCGCAGGAAGCCAAGACCCAGGCGACCAACGTTCTGCACAGCGCCAGGGACAGAGTGGCCGACGAGGCGGAACAACAGGCCAGGAAGGTCTCCAGCCAGCTGGACCGGATCGCCGACGAGCTCAGCTCGATGGCCGAGGCCGCCTCGCCGGACGCCATGTCGGCCGGCGCGGTCCGCCAGGTCGCCGACACCAGCAGGCAGGCGGCGCGTTACCTGGACGAGCAGGGCGCCCGCGGGCTGCTCGACTCCGCGCAGGACTTCGCCCGGCGCAGGCCCGGCGCGTTCCTGCTCGGCGCGGCGGTGGCCGGGTTCCTGGTCGGCCGGGTGGCGAAGAGCGCCATGGGCTCCCAGGGCAACGGGCGTCCCGCCGCACAGCCGCCACAGCCGCCGCAGGCACCCGTTGACGCGGTGCCGGAGTTCGCCGGCACGCCCGCACCGCAGGCTCCCGAGCTCGCCGCGCCGAGCCCTGCCCCGCCCTTCGAGGACGAGGCCTCGTACGGCACCGGCCGCGATCCGCTGCGGGACGAGCCGTACACGACCAGCCCCGTGCCCACCGGAGGTGCGCGGTATGTCCAGCCCTGACACGGGTCTGCCTCCCGCGCCCGAGCGCGAGTCGCTCGGTGAGCTCGTCGGCGAACTCGCCCAGGACCTCTCGCGGCTGATGCGCCAGGAGCTCGAGCTCGCCAAGGCCGAGATCCGCGAGGAGGCCAAGAAGGCGGGCAAGGCCGGCGGAATGCTCGCCGGCGCGGGTTTCGCCGGCTACATGACCGCGGTGCTGCTCAGCCTCGCCGTGGTCTTCGCGCTCGGTGCCGTCATGCCACTGGGGTGGGCGGCGCTGATCGTCGCCGCCGTGTGGGGCATCGCGGGCTTCGCGCTCTACAGCAGCGGCCGCACCAAGCTCCGCCAGGTCGCCCCGAAACCCGAACGCACAGTCGAATCTCTCAAGGAGGACGCGGAATGGGCGCGACACCCGACCAAATAAGGCGCGAAATCGACAGCACCAGGGCCGAGCTCGTGGACGACGCCAACCGCCTGGTCGACCGGACGAGCCCGCGCCGCATCGCGCAGCGCCGCACCCAGCGGATCCGGCGCGGTCTCAGGTCGATGCGCGACAGCGTCATGGGCACCGCCTCTGACACGACGTCGACGATGCAAAGCCAGGCGCACCAGGCGAAAGAGACCGTCGCCGACAGTGCGGGCAGAGCCGCCGAGGCCGTGCAGGACGCTCCACGTCAGGCGATGCGGCAGGCGCAGGGCAACCCGATCGCGGCCGGACTCATCGCGTTCGGAGGTGGCCTGCTGGTCGCCTCACTGCTGCCGCGGTCGCAGGCCGAGCAGCAGATGGTCGCGGAGATCGGCGACCGTGCGAGCGATGTCATCGAGCCCGCCAAGCAGGCACTCGCCGAGTCGGCGGAGCACCTGAAGGAGGACATGACCTCCGACGTCCGCGACGCGGCCGGCGAGGTCAAGCAGACCGCCTCCGACGCCGCCAGGACGACGGCCGAGCAGGGCAGGTCCTCCGCCCAGGAAGTGGCGGACCACGGCCGCGAGGCCGTGCGCGAAGTCAAACCCTGACGCGTTTCCCCGCGCGGGCCCTGGTCTCCTCGGAGGTCGGGGCCCGCGCGAATCGCCCCACCTCTCCCCTCATGACAGGCTGGATGGATGAGCGCAACCGAAAGCTTCACGGAGTCGCAGCGGTTGCGCTCGTTCGTGCACAACCTGCCGGTGGTGGCGTGGGAGGCCGACGCCACGACGCGTGAGCTGACCTTCGTCTCGCGGCAGGTCGAACAACTGCTGGGCCACCCGGTCAGCCGGTGGCTCGGCGAACCGGGTTTCTGGTCGTCGATGGTGCTTCCCGACGACCGCGCCGAGGTCGAGACCGCGCGCTGGAGCCGAGCCGGTGAGCAGGACGACTACGAACTGGCCTACCGCGTGCACGACGCCAAGCGAGAAGTCCGGTGGCTGCAGGAGAAAGTGCACGTGCTGCGGGACAGCGCCGGGGCCGCGCGACGGCTGCAGGGCGTGCTGATCGACATCACCTCGCACCGGACCGCGGCCGAGCGCGAGAGGTTCTTGGCGTTGCTCGACCGGGAGTCGCAGAAGCTCGACGACGCCGACGGGCTCATGGCACTGGCGACCCGGTTGCTCGGCGAGCACCTGGCCGTCGACCGCTGCGCGTACGCCAGGACCGAAGAGGACGAGAACCACTTCGTGATGACCGGCGACCACGCGACCGGGCTGCCTCCGCTGCCGGGCCGGTTCGCGATGCGGGAGTTCGGCGCCGGGGCATTGCGGGCGATGCGGGCCGGCGAGCCGTGGGTGGTGGTGGACCACGCGAACGACCCCCGGCTCGACGAGGACGACCTGGCCGCCTATGCCGTCACCGGCATCTGTGCGGTGATCTGCCTGCCGCTGCTGCGCGGTGGACGGTTCGTCGCAGCCATGGCCGTGCACCAGGCACGGCCGCGGCAGTGGACCCAGGACGAGATCGACCTCGTGTCCGTCGTGGTCAACCGGTGCTGGGAGTCGATGCAGCGCGCGCACGCCGACCGCGCGCTGCGTGACAGCGAACTGCGCCTGCGCCGGTTGATCGAGCGGGCCACCGACACCATCTGGGTGCTCGACCACGACTACCGGTTCGTCGAGGTGAACCCGGCGGCCTGCGCGCTGCTGGGCTACCGGCGGGACGAGCTGGTCGGCATGCTCGCCACGGACCTGGTCGTGCGCGACGGCCACGAGCCGCCGGAGTTGAAGGACCAGATGACCGGCGTGTGGAACCTGCGTCGCGCCGACGGCTCCGTCATCGCGCTGGAACTGAGCGTCCAGGTCACACCGACCGGGTTGCAGGCCATCGGACGCGATGTCACCGAACGGCAGCGCACCGAGGCGGAACGGGAGTTGTTGTTGCAACGCGAACGGGAGATCGCCGCCGCGTTGCAGCACAGCCTGCTGCCGCGAGAGCTGCCGGTGCTGGACCGGCTCGCCACGTCCGCCCGCTACCTGCCGGCCTCCGACCACGCGCAGATCGGGGGTGACTGGTACGAGATGCTGCCGATCGACGGCACCGTGGTCGGTTTCTCGGTCGGCGACGTCGTGGGCAAGGGCCCGGCTGCGGCCGCCGTGATGGGGCAGCTGCGCAGTGCGCTGGCCGGCTACCTGATCGACGGGCACTCGCCCGCCGCCGCGCTGGAACGGCTGGACGCGTTCGCGGCCAGGGTCAACGGCGCTGCCGGAAGCACGTGCGCGTGCGTCACCTTCGACTGGTCCACCGGCAGGTTGTGCTGGGCCAGCGCGGGCCATCCGCCGCCCGTGGTGGTCGCCGCCGGGCAGGCGCGCCTGCTCGACGGTGCCGGTGGGGCGGTGCTCTGCACCCCCCAGCGGGCGCCGTACGAGGAGGCGAGCACGGTCCTGTCGCCGGGCTCGTCGGTCGTCCTCTACACCGACGGGCTCGTCGAACGACGGGGCGAGGTGCTCGACACGGGTCTCGACCAGCTGCTGGACCTGGTGAGCAGGGCACACCGGCAGGGCCCTGCCGAGCTGACCGACACGATCATCGAAGGACTGCTCGCCGACGGCCAGGACGACGACGTCGCCCTCGTCGCCGCCCGCTACCTGCCTCCGCCGCTGCACCGGACCACCCCGGCCGAGCCGGAGCAGCTCTCCGGACTGCGCCGCGCCGTGTCCGAGTGGACCGCCGCTGCGGGGCTGACCGAGGACCAGTCCTACGACCTGCTGCTCGCCTACGGCGAAGCCGCCGCCAACGCCGTCGACCACGCGTACGACGGCAACCCGGGCACCTTCGACACCCACGTCGTGCACACCGGAGGCGCCGCCCAGGTCACCGTCGAGGACCACGGCGCGTGGCGCCCCGCACCTCCGAACCCCGGTCACCGCGGCCGCGGCCTTCGGATGATCCGGGCACTGGCCGACGACGTCGACCTCCACACCGGTGCCACCGGCACGACGATCCGCTTCCGCTTCGCCACCTCACCGACCGGCGGGCCACCGGTCGCGTCGCCCGCACCGGTCACGCCGTCGGAGCTGATCGACCTGACGTCGGAGGAGTCGACCGACGGCACCCAGGTCCTCCGCGTCACCGGCGACCTCGACACCTACACCGCGAACGACCTGCGCGCCCCGCTGCTGGCGCACATCGACCGCCAGGACGACCGCCGCCCCGTCGACATCGACCTCACCGCGCTCGGCTACCTCAGCAGCTCCGGCATCGCGCTGCTCCTCGAAGCCGCCTACCTCGCCCAGCGCACCGGCCGGACGTTCGGGGTGACGAGCCTCGGCGGCAGCGCGCCGGACCGGATCCTGACGCTCTCGGGCTTGGGCGACACCCTCGCGGTGCGCAGAACCTCAGGCTGACGGACGCCGCAACACCACCAGCACGACGTGTGCGCCACAGCCACCCCGAGCACCTCCACGCTCGGTCCCAGGCCCACCCGACTGGGTCCTGACGCTCTCGCGCCCCACGCCGTACGCAGAACCTCGCACTCACGGACGCCGCAACACCACCAACGCGATGTCGTCCTGCTTCCCCGTGCCGAACCGCGCCAGCAACCGATCAGACAACTCATCCATGTCATCGGAGTGCGACACCGCCGCCCTCAGCATCTCCATGCCCTCGTCGAGGTCCACACCGGACCGCTCGACGAGCCCGTCCGTGGTCAGCAGCACGGTGGTACCGACAGGCAACGCGACCTCGGTGGCCTCCGGATGCGCGAGACCGATGCCCAGCAGCGGACCTTTGACGTCGAGATAACGGGCCCCCGAGTCGTCGGCCACGAGTGCCGGCACGTGGCCCGCGTTGGCGACGAGCATCGTGCCGGCCGCGAGGTCCACCTGCAGCAGGTACATGGTGGTGAGCCCGCTCAACGGGTGGAAGCGCTCCAGCAGCGCGTCGAGCCTGCGCAGGATCTCGGCGGGCGAGTGACCCTCGATCGCGTACGCGCGCAACGCGTGCCGCACCTCGCCCATGATCGTGGCGGCTTGGATGGAGTGGCCGCAGACGTCGCCGATGGCGATCAGCACGGTGCCGTCCAGCTCGATGACGTCGTAGAAGTCGCCGCCGATCTCGGCGTTGACGGACGCGGGCACGTAGCGCGCGGTCATCGGCAGGCCGGGATGGTTCGGCAGGGCGCGGGGCAGGAGGCTGTTCTGCAACGTGAGCGCGAGGGAGTGCTCCTCGGCGAACGCGCGCAGGCCTTCCGCGGCCAAGGCGGTCGCCTGGGCCAGCTGCAGCAGCAGGTTGCGGTCGTCCACGGTGCTCGCCGCGGCCGGCTCGACGGCGATGCACAGGGGCGGCCGCATCGGTTTGGACCGGGCGATCGCCGCCAGTCCCGGCATCGCGCTGTGCCACGGTGACCCGTCCGAGGAGACGATCTTCACGCCGACCGCCGGGCTCGCCACCGACATCCACTGGTCGAGGCCCGAGGACTCCGACCTCAGACGGGAGATCGGCAGCCGGGCGCCGGCGGACGCCACGCGCACCGCACCGGCCGGGGTGATGAGCACGGCGACGGCGTCGGTGTCCAGCACGTCCGCGGCACCGACCGCCGCCGCCGAGACCAGCGCGTCGAACGTCGTCGCCGCGTTGATGCTCAGCGTGGCGGTGGTCAGCCGGGTGAGCCGGTCGGCGAGGTGCTCGGCACGCGCTCGCGCGCGGTGGTAGCGCAGCGCCGCCTCGACGTTCGCCAGCAGCTCTCCGGGGTCCAGGGGTTCGGCGAGGTAGGCGTCCGCGCCGCGCTTCAGGCCGTTGATCTTGTCCTCGGGCTCGATGGAGGTGGCCGAGATCAGCACGACCGGGATCGAGCTGGTGCGCGGATCGGCCTTGATCCGCTCGGTGACGTCGAACCCGCTCATGTCGGGGAGGTTCACGTCGAGGAGCACGAGCTCGAACTGGTGCGCTGCCAGTGCCGCGAACGCCTCCGCCGCGGTGCGCGCCTCGGTGACGACGTGGCCGTTGCGGCGCAGCCAGCTGGACGCGATGAACCGGTTGGCTTCGAGGTCGTCGACCACGAGGACCCGTGCCGCGAAGACGTTCATCGGTTGTCCGTTCTCCGCACTGCGAACTGGGCGTCTCTGACAGCGCGGCGCACGAACTCAGGAGAGATTCGCGCGTGGTGCAACAGGGCCGCACCAAGGCCGTTGACCGTGCGGGCGAGACCGCCTGGGTCATCACCGCACACGACGACGACCGGCACGTACCGCAGGTCGGGGTCCAGGCGCAGCGTCGAAAGCACCGCGCTCCCGCTCATGAGCGGTGTGCTCGCGTTGAGCACGATCAGGTCAGGTCTTCGTGCCTTGGCCAAGTTCAACGCGGTACGGCCGTCCGAGGCGTCGACGATCTCTTTCGCCACGTCCGCCAGCACGTCGCGCAGCCGCTGCCGCTCGCCTTCGTCGCCGTCGGCGATCAGTGCGAGACCGACCGGCCCAGCTTCAGCGTCCTCGTCCTGAGCGACCGGGAGCGTGAGCACGACCTCCGTGCCCGAGCCCACCACGCTGTTCAGGGTGAGGGTGCCGCCGAGCACCTGCGCGAGCTTGCGCGCGTAGGGCAGGCCGAGCCCGGTGCCGGACGCACCCGCCTGCAACGCGCCAGGCACCTGGTAGAACTCCTCGAACACCTTCCGCTGCTCGTCGGCGGGGATCCCGATGCCGGTGTCCGTGACCACGAGGCAGATCTCGCCGGGACCGCGGCCGGGCCGCGCGGAGAAGCGGACCTCGCCGTGCTCGGTGAACTTCACGGCGTTGGAGAGCACGTTGCGCAGAATGCGGACCAGCATCGTCTCGTCGGTGACCAGTGCGGGCAGGTCCGGCATCGGGTCGACGACCAGACGGACGGCACCGGAACGCAGAAGTGGTTGCAGCGCCGCACGAAGCTGCGTGATCACGTAGTCGAGCGCCACCGGCACCATCCGCGGCCGCAGACTGCCCGACTCGGCCTTGGCCGTGTCCAGCAGTTCGTTGACGAGCGAGAGCAACGTCGCTGCCGAGGAGTTGATCAGGTCGACGTGGTGGCGCTGGTCGTCGGTCATCGCGTCGCCGCCGGGAGCGCTGAGCAGGCGGGTCAGCCCGACGACGGAGTTGATCGGCGCGCGCAGCTCGTGGCTGATGTTGGACCAGAACCGGATCCGGGCCGCCGCGGCCTCGCGCAGCTCCGCCGACTTGGCGTCGAGTTCCGCGTACAGCGCGACCACACCCTGGTTCGTCTGCTCCAGCTCCTCGGAGAGCTCCTGGTACAGCGCGACGACGCCCCGGTTCGTGTCTTCCAGCTCGGCGTTGAGCCGTTCCAGCTCCTTGCTCTTGAGCTCCAGGTTCTCCAGCGTCTCCAGCAGCTCCTGGTTCTGCGCGCGCAGCTCGTCCAACGCGCTGCCGCCCGCGAGATCCTTCAGCTCGTGTCGCAACCGTGCCACGCGATCCGCGTCCATCGCGGCGCCGGCCAGGTTCTTCACCAGCGTCATACCGGCCGGTGCGAAGCGCACCTCGTCCATCAACCTGCGTGCGGTGTCCCAGCCGGGCCCGGAGTCCGTTGACACGCGGCCCTGCCAACTCAGCTCGACGAGCAGTGCGGGCGCCGGGCAGTCGCGCACCCCGAACACCACGGTCGTGATCATGCCCTGCCGCACCAGTTCCCGGCCGACGTCGCTCAGCGCGGTCGCGACCCGGATCTGGTTCTGCCCGTCGAGGCCCACGGCGGCCGCGACCTGACGTCCCCGCCCGCGCACCAGGAAGACGTCGGCCTCGCCGGTGATCACCAGGCGCACCAGTTCCGCGGTGCTCATGCCGGCTTGCCCACCAGCACGCAGGCGTCGTCGTTGCGCACACCTGCTTCCCGCAGCAGCGTCGTCGCGATCAGCACGGGGAGGTCCGAGTCGAGATCGCTGCCGTGGTCCACGCCCCACCGTTCGGTGAGGCCGTCGGAATGCAGCACCACAACCGCATTGTCCGGCAGCACGTAGTCGAACGCACGGATCGTGCGTGCCTGATGACCCGCCACACCCGGAACCGAGATCATGCCCTGCTTGCGCCCCTCCCCCAGCACGGCGGCCGCGATGTTGCCCAGCCCGGCGTACCGGACCGTCCTGGCGACCAGGTCGATGTCCGCCACACCCACAGCACCACCACGCGTGCCGCGCAAAGCAGCGTGCACGCGCGCGACAACCTCCTCGGGCGGCACGGCCGGCATCTCGCGGAACAGCCGTACCGCCGCGTCGGAAGCGAAAGCCGCCAACGGTCCGTGCCCGGACCCGTCGCACATCATCAGCACCAGCCGGTCGGGCTCACGGCGCACCGCGTAGGCGTCACCGCACACCTCCTGGCCGCCGATCGGCCTGGTCACCCCCGCCGCGACGTCGGTCCCCCAGTCCGGCCCGCCGCGCGCCGACGCCAGGAACCGCGCGAAGAGCACCGTGCCCAGTCCCGGCCGGGAGGTCATCGCGCACTTCGACGCCAGCCTCTCGACCGCGCCGAGCCCGAGGCCCAGCGTGCCGGCGGTGGACTGACCGTCCTGCCACGCCAGGCCGAGGTCGCCGATGCCAGGCCCGCGATCCATCGCGATGATCTCCACCGCGGCGACCTCGTGGTCACGCGCGGACCGGATCAGCACCGCGCCGCGCTGGGCGTGCTTGTGCAGGTTCGTCCCGATCTCGGTCACCGCCAGCCCGATCTCGGCGGTGCGCGTACCGCTGAAGCCGAGCTTCTCCGCGAGCGCGGTGGCCGTCCGCCGGATCCTGCCGACCTGCACGTGCTCCTCCACCTGCAGCCACACCAGGTCCCGCACGAGCGGTAGCCAGGTCGCGCCGATCACCTCTTCCACTTGACCACCGTCACGACCGTGCCGCGCCCCACCTCGGTGTCGAGGTCGAACTGGTCGACCAGTCGCCGAGCTCCACTGAGCCCCAGGCCCAGGCCCTGCCCGCTGCTCCAGCCGTCGGCGAGGGCGAGCGTGGTGTCGGCGATACCCGGTCCGTTGTCGTGGAACGACGCCCGCACCCCCGCTCGGAGGCCGTCGTGCACCTCTTCGACGCAGGCGAATCCCCCACCGCCGTAGATCAGGGTGTTGCGGGCGAGCTCACTGGCCGCGGTGACGAGTTTCGTCTGGTCCACCAGCGAAAGCTTCACCTGCTGTGCGCGGGCACGCACCTGCTGGCGAACCCGCACGACGTCGTCATCTCCGTTGATCGGCAGGTTGTCCGGTCCGTCGGACCGGGGCGACATCAGGCGTCCTGCGGGAGCTCGTCGTAGTCCACGGGCGAACCTCCGAGGCCGACGCTGAGCTGCCTGAGGATCTTCATCCCGCGCTCCAGGTCGAGCGCGGTGCGGACGCCACCGAGGGTGAGACCGAGCTCGACGAGTGTGATCGCCACAGCGGGTCGCATGCCCACCACCACCGTGTCCGCGTCGAACAACCGCGAGATCGACGCGATCGTGGCGAACATGCGGCCGATGAACGAGTCGACGATCTCCACGGCCGAGATGTCGATGACCACCCCGTGCGCACCGGTCGCGCTGATCTTCTCCGCCAGGTCCTCCTGCAGCGCCAGCACGCTCTGGTCCTGCAGGTCGATCTGGATGGAGACCAGCAGCACGCCGCCGATCTTCAGAATCGGTACGCGCTCCATCAGCCGATCACACCAGGTCCAGGACGCAACGCGTGCCGCAGCGCGTCGGCGAGCGACGCCTTGGTGACGATGTCCCCGAACTCGATGCCGAGCGCCACGATCGTCTGCGCGATCTGCGGCCGGATGCCGGACACGATGCACTCGGCACCCATGAGCCGCGCGGCGACCACCGTCTTGAGCAGGTGCTGCGCCACCTGCGTGTCCACCGCGAGCACACCGGTGATGTCGATGATCGCGTGTTCCGACCCCGTCTCGACCAGGGCTTCCAGCAGCTTCTCCATCACCACCTGCGTGCGCGCCGAGTCGAGCGTGCCCACCAGCGGCACCGCCAGCACGCCCTCCCAGATCTTCACGACCGGCGTGGTGAGCTCGAGCAGCTGCTCCGACTGCTCCCGGATGATCTCCTCGCGTGCTCGCGCGTAGCTCTCGAACGTCCACAGCCCCAGCGTGTCCAGCAGCCCGGAGAACACCAGGACCTGCCGGACCATCCGGGGATCGTCGGCGTCGTCGGTGAGCTCGAACACCGCACGCTTCAGGGAGAACACGCTCGACGCGGTTTCCGAGGGGCTGAAGCCCGCCCGCACCCGGTCGCGCGAGTACTCCTCCAGCAACGACCGCATCTCGTCGAACTCAGGACGCGAGATGTCGATGTCGACACCGTCAGCACCGTCACTCGCCGTCAACGGCAGCAACACCCCGTAGAACTCCCGGAAGTCCTTCTCCAGCTCGGCCTTCGTGGAACGCCCGCGCAACTGGGCCGCCACCGCTCCCACCCACCTGTCGATCAGGGTTTCCGCGTTGTCCCGCAACACATCCGTCAAGCGCTGGCCGTGCTCCACGTCCACAGACACTCAAGCCTCCTCAGGCCTCCTGCACGTCACCGACACCGACCATCCTTTGTGGACAGTCGGGTCACACCCGCGAGGGCTCGGCTGTGCCCGTGCATACCCGCGCTGGAGCCACCGGAAACGTTTGAGGGCGGAACGGTGAGGTATCGCACGGTGCCCGGAAGCCGGTAGCCTCGGTGTTGCTGGCACAACAGCAACCGCCCGGCCCCCGCGGTCTCGTCACCTTGCAGTGAGGAGATCCACCGATGGGCAGGATCGCGCTGGTGTCCGAGCACGCCAGTCCGCTGACAGCGCCCGGCCAGCTCGACGCCGGAAGTCAGAACCTCTACGTCTCGGACCTCTCGGCGACGTTGAGCGGTCTCGGTCACGAGGTGGTCGTCTACACCCGGCGCGACGATCCGCGCACGCCCGCCAGGACACGCACCCGTGCCGGTTACGAGGTGGTGCACGTGCCCTCCGGACCTGCCAAGAAGATCACGGGCGACGAGGCGACCGCCCACGCCGGGGCGTTCGCCCGTTTCCTCAGCACCGACTGGCACACGAACCGGCCGGACGTCGTGCACGCGCACGGCTGGCTGTCCGGCATCACGGCGGTGCTGGGAGCCCGGCACAACCAGGTGCCGGTGGTGCAGACGTTCCACACGCTCGGCACCGACCTCCAGCGACATCAGCACGAGGACGAATCGCTCTCGATGAAACGCCTGGCCGTCGAACGGCTTCTCAGCCACGAGGTCGCGCACGTCGTCGCCACCCGCTCGGACGAAGCCGAGAACGTGCTCAGGATGGGCATCAGCCGGACGAAGGTGTCCGTCATTCCGCACGGCGTCGACTTGAAACTCTTCACACCGCAAGGTGCACTCGCCGGGCGCAACGGCGTGCGGCGCATCGTGTCGGTCGGACGTCTGCTGCCACACCAGGGATTCGACGACCTCATCCGCGCTCTGGCCAGCCTGGACGGCACCGAGCTCGTGATCGTCGGCGGATCCTCGCGCGGACGGCTGCGCGGCGACGCCGAGGCGAGACGGCTGCGTGCGCTCGCGCGCGTGCGCGGCGTCGCGAACCGGGTCACGTTCACCGGACACCTGCAGCGCCACGAACTGCCCGCCCTGCTGCGCTCGGCGGACGTCGTGGCGTGCACACCTTGGTACGAGTCGTTCGGCGTCGCGGCGCTCGAAGCGATGGCCTGCGGGGTTCCGGTGGTGGTGACCGCCGTCGGAGGCTTCCTCGACACGGTGGTGGACGGACAGACCGGCGTCCAGGTACCGCCGAGGAATCCGGGCGCGATCGCGAAAGCGCTGCGCTCACTCCTGCCGAACGGCACCCAGCGGGAGATGCTCGGCGCCGCCGGACGCGACAGGGTGCACGCGAGGTACTCCTGGCATCGCATCTCCACCGAACTGATGCAGGTCTACACCGCGGCGAGCCGGCCGTCCTTCACCCTCACCACAGTCCCTTTGCGACAGTCGCATGTGGACTCTTGACGAGGCGGGACCGGTGCGTGCCCAACGATCAACGCTCGACGCGTGTAGGATCGAGGGTGTCGAGCTCTTCTCGCATGTGAGCGATCAGGCTCATGTCGTCCTCGGTCACGCACTGATCCCGCTCCTCCTGCCGGTAGACCTCGCCGCGCCCGCAGGCCGTTCTCGCCTGCCGGCCCATTCGAAAGGCCCCCCGCTTCATGTTTCGCTCCTACGGCTTCATGAGCACGTATCCGCCCACTCAGTGTGGGCTCGCCACTTTCACCGCTGCCCTCCGTCATCATCTGACCGCTGCCACCCCTGGCAGCGAGGGCCACGTCGTCCGTGTACTCGCGGAGGCCGAGCCCGGCGGGGCTGAGCCGTCGGTGCACGAGATGCGTCCTGGCGCGGTCGAGGCCGCAGCCGATGCTCTCAACGGTTGTGACGTCGCCGTGGTGCAGCACGAGTACGGCATCTACGCCGGTCGTGACGGCGCCGAGGTGCTGGGCGTGCTCGCCCGGTTGCGAGTTCCGCTGATCGTGGTGCTGCACACGGTGCTCACCTCCCCCACTCCAGGTCAGCGCCGCGTCCTCGAAGCCGTCGTGGACCACGCCGACGCCGTGGTCACCATGTCGGAGACGGCGAGGAATCGTCTCCTGGCGGACTATGCGGTCGACCGGCCCCACGAGGTCGTGGTGATCCCGCACGGCGCCATCCCGGCCCACAGACCCGCGATCGGCGCGCCAGGACGCGGACCGCTGATCCTCACCTGGGGCCTGCTCGGACGCGGCAAGGGCGTCGAGTGGGGCATCGCCGCCCTGGGCGCGCTGCGCGACCTGCGGCCCCGGTACCTGGTGGCCGGGCAGACGCATCCCAAGGTGCTGGCACACGAGGGTGAGGCGTACCGGACGCATCTGCGCGACCAGGCCGCCGCCTGTGGCGTCACGAATCTGGTCGAGTTCAACCCGGCTTACCTCGAAGCGGAGGCGCTCGCGGACCTGATCGGCCGCGCCGACGTCGTCCTGCTGCCGTACGACTCGTCCGAACAGGTCACCTCCGGCGTGCTCGTCGAAGCCCTCGCGGCCCGCAAACCGGTGGTCGCGACGGTGTTCCCGCACGCGGTCGAACTGCTGGCGGACGGAGCCGGTCTGCTGGTGCCGCACCGCGATCCCGCCGCCATCACCGCGGCGTTGCGCCGGGTGCTGACCGAGCCGGGACTCGCCGCCGGAATGCGCGACCGGTCCGCGAACCTGAGCCCGGCGTTGAGCTGGCCGGCGGTGGCGAACCGGTACCGACGCCTCGCCGAGAACCTGCTCACCACACGAGTCGTCGTGACGAGGTGAGCGGCCCCGATTTCGCCCACCTGATCCGGCTCAGCGACGACACGGGCCTCTACGAGCACGCGGAAGGCCCGTCGCCGCGCCGGGAGCACGGCTACTGCCTCGACGACGTCGCCCGCGGCCTGGTCGTCCTGAGCCGCGAGCCGCAGCTGTCCACCGAGCTCGCCGATCTGGCCGACAACTACCTCGCTTTCATCGCTTACGCGCAGACCGAGGACGGGCGCTTCCACAACCGGCTCGGCCCCGGCCGCACCTGGCAGGACGAGCCCGGACTCGGCGACTGGTGGGGACGCGCGCTGTGGGGACTGGGCACGGCCGCCGCCCGCTGCTCGCTGCCGTGGATCCGCGAGGCCGCACTGGAATGCTTCGACCGCTCCGCCCACCACCGGCCTCCGTCGGTGCGCACGATGGCGTTCGCCGCGCTCGGTGCCGCCGAGGTGCTCACCGCCGACCCCGTGCACGCTTCCGCCGCCGCGCTGCTCGGCGACATCCCCTCGCACGTCGGCAAACCACGCCCTGACGCGAACTGGCCGTGGCCCGAGAACCGGCTGTTCTACGCCAACGCCGTGCTGCCCGAGGCGTTGATCGCCGCGGGCGACCTCCTCGCGGACGACAAGGTCCGCGACGACGGACTGCGGCTGCTGGACTGGCTGCTCACCGTCGAGTCCTTCGACCTGCACCTCTCACCAGTCCCGACCGGCGGGTGGTTCCTCGGCGAGCCGCGCCCGGCGTTCGACCAGCAGCCCATCGAGGTCGCCGCGATGGCCGACGCCTGCGCCCGCGCCTACCGCATCACCGCCGACCCGGCCTGGCTCGCCGGTGTCCACCGTTGCATCGCGTGGTTCAACGGAGACAACGATCTCGGCTCGCTGATGCACGACGAGCAGACCGGCGGTGGCTACGACGGCCTGACGCCCACGGGCCCCAACATCAACCAGGGCGCCGAGTCGACCCTCGCCCTGATCTCCACCACGCAGCACCTCCGCACGCTCCTGAGGAGCACAGGATGAACGCCCGCGTGACGCGCAGCCCGTTGCGGCTGAGCCCGGACCCGCGCCGGGTCATCACCAAGCTCTTCGTGCCAGGAGAGGAAGTTCCCGAGCACGAGTCGCGGTCCGCGGCCGTCATCCGGCGGGTGATGGCGCTGGACGAGGACACCGTGCGCACCGCGCTCGACCGCACCGTGCGGCTGTTCGCGGGACGGCACCGGGACGTCCGCGTGACCTTCGCGGACAACTTCGCGAGCGTCAGCCACCGGCTCTCCCCCGGCGTGAAGCTGTCGGAGTCGCGCCGGTTGCTGATCGGCGCGTACTTCACCCACGAGTACGCCGTCGAGGGGGCCGCGCTGTGCAACCCGTCGATGGTCGCCCATCCGGACCAGAGCGGCATGACCAAGAACCAGCTGCGGTTCGTGCTGAGCGTCCGCGGCATCGGCGAGGGACACCTGTCCTCGATCGGCTTCCGGACCGGGGTTTCCGGCCCCGGCGCTGTTCTCACCGTGGATCCGCAACCGAGCGTCATCAGCACCGGCGTGCGCAGGGACGCGAGCTACGAGAAGCGCCTGTTCCAGGGCAAGCTCGCCGAGCGCGGCCACGACGACGAGGTCTCCGCCGTGCTGAACCGGTGGCTGCCCGCGAAGTTCACCGGCGCCGAACTGGACGACCTGCTGGCAGACCTGCACCCGAAGCTGGTCGCCCGGCAGGCGGCACACCGGACCGTCGAGTTGATCAGGTGGATCGCCGCCTGCAACTACACGACCGAGTTCCCCGAAGACTCGGTGGTGAGCGGACGGGTGCTCTGGCCGGCGGGCCCGTCCGAGCGCCACGGCATGGAAGACGCCAGGTTCGTGCACTTCACGGACGACGACGGCGCACAGACCTACTACGCCACGTACACCGCCTACGACGGCGTCGACGTCGCGCCACAACTGTTGCAGACCAACGACTTCCGCACGTTCCGCGTCACGCAGACGACCGGTTCCGCCGCACGCAACAAGGGCATGGCGCTCTTCCCGCGGCGGATCGGCGGCAAGTTCGCGGCGTTGTCCCGTGGCGACGGCGAAAGCTCAGCCGTGTCTTTTTCCGATGACGTCAGGACTTGGAACGAGCCTCGGCCCGTGGCGGTGCCGGGCAGGGACTGGGATCTCGTCCAGGTCGGCAACTGCGGTTCGCCGATCGAGACACCGGAGGGCTGGCTCGTGCTGACCCACGGCGTGGGACCGATGCGGCTCTACTCGATGGGCGCGATGCTGCTCGACCTCGACGATCCCGCGAAAGTGCTCGCCACACTGCCGGAACCGCTGTTGGTGCCCAGTGCCACCGAACGCGACGGCTACGTGCCCAACGTCGTCTACTCGTGTGGTGGCCTGCTGCACGGCGACACCCTCGTGATCCCGTACGGCGCGAGCGACGCCACCATCGGCCTGGCGACGGCGTCGATGAGCGACCTGATCGGCGCCATGGTGCGGTGACGGGTTTCGTCACCGCACGGCCACGGGTAGCCCCGAGGTGTCAGCGATTCGGCACCACAGCCGCCGTTGACCGCTCCTGACTGACTTCAGACGACGCCCCGGACCCGGCGACGCAAGACGAGAAAGCCGTCCCGGAGGTTCGCGACGTGACTACGACAGTGCCCCGCGTGCAGGCCGCACCACAACCACTGCTCGCAGGTGAGAACACCCCCTTCGAACGATTTTTGGTCAAGCTCTTCGCGGTGGTTCCAGCGCTGGCGCTCGTCGCCGCGGTGCCGCTCGCGTGGGGCTGGGGCCTCGGCTGGACCGACGTCGGTCTCGCCGTCTTCTTCTACAGCTTCACGTGTCTGGGCGTGACGATCGGTTTCCACCGGTACTTCACGCACGGCGCGTTCAAGGCCAACCGGCCGCTGCGGATCGCGCTGGCGGTGACCGGCAGCATGGCGATGCAGGGCCCGATCATCGGCTGGGTCGCCGACCACCGCCGGCACCACGCCTTCGCCGACCGCGAGGGCGATCCGCACTCCCCCTGGTTGTTCGGCACCTCGGCGGTCGCGCTGGCCAAGGGTTTCTGGCACGCCCACATGGGCTGGATGTTCCGCCGCGAACTGACCAACGCCGCCCGGTTCGCACCCGACCTGCTCGCCGACCCCGACATCCAGCGCGTCAACCGCCTGTTCCCCGTGCTGACGACCATCACGCTCGTCGCTCCCGCGGTGGCGGGCGGGCTGATCACCTGGAGCTGGTGGGGTGCGGTCACGGCGTTCTTCTGGGCGAGTCTCGTCCGGGTGGCCGTGCTGCACCACGTCACGTGGTCGGTCAACTCCATCTGCCACATGATCGGCGACCGGCCGTTCGACGCACGGGACAAGTCCGCGAACTTCTGGCCGCTCGCGATCCTGTCGATGGGCGAGTCGTGGCACAACTCCCACCACGCCGACCCGACCTGCGCCCGGCACGGCGTCCGGCGCGGTCAGATCGACATCTCCGCGCGGCTGATCCGGTGGTTCGAGATCTTCGGCTGGGCGAAGGACGTCCGCTGGCCCAGGCCCGAACGGCTGGCGCGCAAGCTCAAGTCGTAGGGGAACCAGCCGAACGGCGGCGGAACCGGGCCAGGCGCCACTCTAAGATCGATCCTGCGCCTGGCCCGGTCAGGTGATGCCTCGACCGCCCCGGCCCCCGGCGGTGCCACTTCACCACGCCCGGCCTGGAGGGCTGCCCACCTCGCCGGTTCGCGCACGACCAGCCGGCGACGGGACCAGAGGTGACTCGCATGTCCGTGGAGAACCTGGCGGAGACGTTCGTCGAGCTGGCCGACACGCTGGTCGCGGACTTCGACCCGGTCGACTTCATGCACCTGCTGGCCAACCGCTGCGTGACCACCCTGGGCGTGGACGCCGCCGGCATCCTGCTCGTCGACCAGCAGGGTGAGCTGCGGGTGGTCGGGGCCTCCAGCGACCGCGCCAGGGTGCTCGAGCTGTTCGAGCTCCAGCACCGGCAGGGGCCGTGCATGGAGTGCTACCTCACCAGCGAGCCGGTGTCGGTCACCGGCTTCACCGAGCGACCCCAGCGTTGGCCCGAGTTCTCGTCCGTGGCGGTGTCCGCCGGGTTCGGCTCGGTGCACGCCCTCCCCATGCGGCTGCGCGAGCAGACCGTCGGCGCGCTGAACCTGTTCAGCGTCACCGAGGACGCGCTCAGCGAGTCACGGGTCAGGGTGGCGCGGGCCATGGCGGACGTCGCCACCATCGGCCTGCTGCAGGCCCAGATCATCAGCCGCCGGGAGCTGCTCGCCGGGCAGCTGCAGAACGCCCTGCAGAGCAGGGTGCTCATCGAGCAGGCGAAGGGTGTCCTGGCCGAGCGGCTGCAGATCGGCATGAGCGATGCCTTCCACGCCCTGCGGCGGTACTCGAGAAGTCACCGCCTGCACCTCAGCAGCGTGGCGGAGGACGTCGTCGCCGGCACGATCGACATGACCGCGCTGAGGGCCGCGACGTCCTGAGCTCAGCGCCAGGCCGGGGCGAGGTCCTCCTCGGCGTGGACGACCATCGACTCCAGCACCGGGCCGCCGTACGTGGTGACCATGGCGACGTCGGCGGCGTCCCTGCCGCGACCGATGACGACGCGTCCCTTGCGGGGCTGGTTGTTGCGCGGGTCGAAGGTCCACCAGCGGTCACCCAGCCAGACCTCCATCCACGCCGCGAAGTCCATCGGCGCGCCGTCTGGAGGAGAGTCCAGGTCCGGCAGGTAACCGAAGACGTAGCGAGCGGGAATGTTGAGGGCGCGGCAGAACGAGATCGCGAGGTGCGTGAAGTCGCGGCACACCCCTATTCCCGCGGCGTTGACGTCCGCCGCGGTGGACATCGCCGTGGAGGTGCCGTAGCCGAAGTTCAGCGTCTCGTGGACGTGCTGGCAGATCGCCCGCACCCGGCCGTAACCGGGCGGATGGGCACCGAACCGCGACCAGGCCTCGTCGCCCAGCACATCGGACACGCAGTAGCGGCTGGGCAACGTGTACAGCAGCACGTCGTCGGGCAGGTCGCCGGGTGCCGTCTCGGGCACGTCCTCGTCGACGTCCTCGACGCTGTCGGGCACGTCCACCCAGGCGCTGTAGTGCACTGTGGACAGACCGAACGGCAGCATGAGACGCGCGCATGCGTTGCCGTACAGGTCCAGGTAGTTGCTCACGGGAGTGGTCGGCTCCACGGTCAGGCTGTCGTTGCTCACCCGCACATCGCTGTCGTGCCTGGGGCGCAACAGGAACACCGCCGGTGTGGGCACCTCGGCGCGGTAGGTGAACGCGCAACCGACGCGGAGCAGCCGAGTGCCCCGCGTCGTGTTCGTCGCGCCAGTGCTCCGGCGCGAGGTCAACGCACCCGCTCCGGGATGTGGTCGAGCGCACGCAGCACGTGCACGGCCAGATCCCGCGCGGCCTTGCCGCCCATCTTGGTGCGGCCGGTCAGCACGTCCTCCACCATCTTGACTCTGCGCTCGTAGGCGGACATGTAAGTCGATTCGGTCATCGTGCTTCTCTCATCTCCTGCAGGGGTATGCCACCGCCGCCAGGGCCACCTGCGTCCACAGTGGACTCCATGCGGAGCAGCTCCTCGACGGTGTCTGCGTTGTCGCGCTGGGCGGCGCGCATCATCACGTGGTGGGCGGCGGACGGTTCGGTGTCCGGTGGGACGACGAGCAGCGTCAGCCGGCGCCGGTCCCCCGCGACGACGTCAACGGTGTGCGCAGGCCTGGACCAGAACCCGCTGAGCCGGACGCGGACGCCCTCGGCGGCGATCTGACGTGGCGCGCTCTCCCACTCGGTCAGGTTGTAGCTCACCCGCGGGATCTCGCCCAGCCGAACTGCCAGCACCGCTAGCAGCGCGGGCAGTTCGGCGGCGAGGTCCCGGGATCGCGGCCACCACGCACCGTCGACATACCCCGCGGTGAGCGCCTTCGGCCGCAACCGCAATCGCAGCGGGAACCGAGGCTGCTCATTGGCCGTGACGGCCGATGGGGCGATGGACTGGTGCGGAGCCGACGTCATGCCGAGACTCCCGTCTCCGGCCGAAAAAAATTGGCCGGTTCAGGTTTAGCCGAGTACGACGTGAGCCTGACCGCTCAAGTACGAGATGTTCTCGACAAAATTGACACTACACCCTTTTCAGCACGCTCGACAAATTCGGCGCCCACTATTTCCCGGGAGCCGCGATTATCGTCGACGCTGCTACCTGGCCTGCACCGGACCAGCCTGACACTCGTCCGTTCGGGCGCTGAATTTCACCCCACTTCCAGCAGACGGCTGACGCAGATGGGGAGAAATGATCCGAAGAGTGTGATACCGGCGCTTGCCGAGCTAGGCTGGAGAAATCCCGCCCGGCCCCCGCGGTTGCCTTGCTCTCGTCGCGAAAGGTGACCGGACGTGCCGGACCAACGGGTGACACAAACTTTCGTCGAACTGGCCGACACGCTCGTGGAGCGGTTCGACAGCATCGAGTTCCTGCACGTGCTGGCCGAGCGCAGCGTCGAGCTGCTGCCCGTGGACGCGGCGGGCATCCTGCTGGCCGACGACCAGGGCGCGCTCAGCCTGATGGCGGCGTCCAGTCACCTGGCCCGTCCGCTCGAGCACTTCCTGCTGCAGAGCGAAGACGGGCCGTCCGAGGAGTGTTTCCACTCCGGGCGGACAGTGCGGTGCCCTGACCTGCGCGCGCAGCCGGTGCGGTGGTCGCGGTTCACCGCGGCGGCCGTGAAGCTCGGGTTCACCGCGGTCGACGCGGTGCCGATGCGGTTGCGGGACGACGTCATCGGTTCGCTGAACTTGTTCCGGACATCGCCCGGCGCGCTGTCCGAGGAGGCCTCGGCACTGGCGCAGTCCTTCGCGAACGTCGCGACGATCAGCCTCCTCCAGGTGCAGGTGACCTCGCGGGACCAGGCGGTCGCCGAACGGCTGCAGACCGCGCTGACCAACCACGTCGTGATCGAACAGGCCAGGGGCGCGCTGGCCGAACGTCTGGAGATCGGGGTCGCGGACGCTTTGTCGCTCATGCGGAACTACGCGCGCAACAGCGGCCGGCTGCTGTCCGACGTCGCCCGTCAGGTCAACGAGCGGTCACCGGAGGTCACCGGGCTGACGAGGATCAGCAAGCCGCGGCCCCGCTGGTGACAACAAGGGTGCGTACGGGCACAACAGCGCCTCCTCGACGTCGGCGTGGAGGTCCAGCACGTCGGTCAGACCGGTGACCATCAGAGGCCGACGCACCTGCCGGGTGCTCGCGACGACGCACAGGCGGGTGCCCACCATCAGCGCCTTCTCCTTGGCGACGACCAGAGCGGTGAGGCCGGCCGCGCAGAGCAGGTTCACCCCGTCGAGATCGACGATCAGCTGGTCGGCGGTCCGCAGATGTTCAACGATTCGCTCACCCAGCAACGAGCAGGTGGCCATGTCCACCTCACCGAACACCGTGAGCAGGACAGCGCCGGAGCGGGTCGTCCGCGTGGTGACGGTCAGAAGTTCGGGGCCGACGGTCACAGTGACATCGACTTGTGCCATGAAACCTTCCCTCGTCGGCTAGTCGGCACGCCGGGGTCCAGGGCACTTGCCCGCAACGCTACACCCGTCGGAGGCGGACGCGATAGCTCAGCGGGCCGCTCATCGACCCGCCTCGACGAAGATTCCACAGTGGACGATCACCACCGGGGGCGTACGAACGGTCACGCGGAGGAGTAGCGTTGGGACATCGACAACTCAGCGGACGGTGAACGACCAGGCACGGACTCGGTCCAGGTCACGGCGAGAGTCCGGGCGGGTGCGGCCGTGGTGGCGAGCGTGCTCGTGCTGCTCGCGGCGACGCTGGCGGTGCTGCTCGGCGTCTCCCAGGCGGGCACGGCGGTGCTGGGAGTCCTGGGCTGGCTGGTCGCACTGGCGGCCCACCTGCCGGTGCTGGGCTCAGCGGGCAGGCTGCACGCGGCCCGGCGTCGCGACACGATTCTCTCGGCCTCGTCCGGGATCACGGACGAGGTGGTCCGGCTCGCGCTGGTGCTGATCGCGGTCAGCGGCTTTCCGTCCGCGCTGTGGGCGGGCTTCGGCTGGGCGCTGGCACAGCTCGTGTACATCTCGGCCACCGAGCTGACGAGGTTCAGCTGGCCCATCGGGCGTCAGGCCGCCGAACAGCTGAAGGCTCAGGGCGGGTTCATCAGCACGCATCCGGCACATCGCACCGTCCGGGGCATCGCGTCGATCTCGTTCCACCTCGGCGCGACCCTGCTGCTGGCCGCCGGACCGTGGTGGGTGCTGGCGACCGCATCCGCACACGCTTTGGTGAACGTGGGGTTCGCGAGGTGGGCGAGGAAGCGGCTGGTGCCGGTCGAGCTGTTCGGCGCCGCCGTGAGCGCGGTGCTGTTGCTGGCCGGTCTGTTGGCCTCGGGTTCGGACTGAGTGCGGCTGGGAGCGTGCACCGAGGGATGCACGCTCCCAGCCCGAACCGGAGTCGATCAGTTCTTCTTGAAGGCGTCCTTGACCTTCTCAGCCGCCTCCTTGAGGTGGCCCTTCGTCTGGTCCATCTTGCCCTCGTTCTCGAGCCCCTGGTCGTCAGTCGCGTCGCCGACGCCTTCCTTGACCTTGCCCTTGAGCTGGTCGGCCTTGGCGTCGAACTTGTCGTCAGTGCCCATGTTCTCTTTCCCTTCCCTCCACCTGAGTCTCAGGCGGGACGTCGATCCTCGGATGCCCCCGGCGGCGCACCTCAACCCTCGACCTCGTCACAGACCGTCCGGGTTTGCAGACCACCGAAGCGGGAATCCACGACAGAGGGGCGTGCAGGCACGCACCGCCACTGACCGATGACCCCAGACCCCGGCGTCGGAGAACGACTCCGGAGGTACAGCCGTCGTGACCACCGACCGCGGGGACACGTCGCCCACGCGGAGCGAAGTTCCCTCCGCGCTGCGCGTGAGTGCCGCGCTGGGCTGGCGCTTTCTCGTCGTCGTGGCCTCGCTCTACGTCATCGGCGTGATCTTCAGCAGGCTGGCGTCGCTCGCCGTGCCGCTCGCGATCGCGTTGCTGCTGGCGGCGTTGCTCGCGCCGGCCGTCGGTTTCCTGATGGCGCACCGGTTTCCCCGCGGCCTCGCCACCGTCGTGGTGCTCATCGGCGGGCTGGTCGTCCTCGGCGGGCTGCTCACGTTCGTCGTGATGACCTTCATCAACGGCGTGCCGGATCTGGCCGCACAACTGGCCCGCAGCATCGACGCGGTGTCCGCCTGGCTCGTCAACGGACCGCTGCAGCTCAGCGAGACACAGCTGCGCGACCTCGCCGACCGGATCGTGAAAACCTTGCAGGACAACCAGTCCGGCATCACGTCGAGCGCCATCACCACGGCCGCGACGGTCGGCGAGACCTTCGTCGAGATGTTGCTGGTGCTGTTCGCCCTCGCGTTCTTCCTCTACGACGGCCCGCGGATCTGGCAGTTCCTCATCCGCGTCGTCCCCGACGGACCCCGCAGGCGCGTGGACGTCGCGGGCCGGCGCAGCCTCGCCGCGCTGGTCAGCTACGTCCGCGCGACCGGAGCCGTCGCCGTGGTGGACGCGCTCGGCATCGGCATCGGACTGGCCGTGCTGCGCGTGCCGCTGGCGGTTCCGTTGGCAGCACTGGTGTTCATCGGCGCGTTCGTCCCGATCTTCGGCGCCGTGGTGGCCGGCGGTGTGGCCGTGCTCATCGCGCTCGTCGCGAACGGCCCGGTGACCGCGGCGATCGTCCTGATCATCACCATCGCGGTGAACCAGCTCGAAAGCCATGTCCTGCAACCGTTCCTGCTGGGACGGGCGGTGAAGCTCCACCCGCTCGCGGTGGTGATCGCCATCGCGTCCGGACTGCTCGTCGCGGGCATCGCGGGCGCCCTGCTCGCGGTACCGCTGCTGGCGGTGCTCAACTCCGCGATCCGCTCCCTGCTGAGCGAGGCTGACGAACACGTGGCACCCGCCGACGTGCACACCAGCTCACCCGAAGAGTCAGGGCCGGACGAACCCGGCCTGGACACCGAAGCCGACCAACCGAAAACCGGAGCAGGTACATGACCTCAACGCACGACGTGCTGCCGTCGACATCCGACAGATCTCGCGGCAGCGACTTCGCCCGTCTGACCAAGGAACTCAAGGCAGCCGGTCTGCTGGATCGCCGCCGCGGCTACTACGTGCTGCGCATGGCGATCAACGGCGTCATGCTCGGCGCGATCGCGGTGACGTTCGCACTGCTGGGCAACTCCTGGTGGCAGGTGCTCCTCGCGGTCGCCCTGGCCGTCGCCTCGACCCAGCTGGCGTTCATCGGGCACGACGCGGGCCATCGGCAGATCTTCCGCAGTCACCGCAACAACAACGTCGTCGGCCACCTGCACGGCAGCCTCACCGGGATCAGCTACCAGTGGTGGGTGGCCAAGCACAACCGCCACCACGCCAACCCCAACCACGAGGGCCACGACCCGGACATCGAGATCCACGCCCTCGCGTTCAGCCGCGCACAGGCTCACGGCAAACGCGGCGTGAACGCCTGGATCACCAAGCACCAGGCGCTCCTGTTCTTCCCGCTGCTGCTGGCCGAAGCGGCCGTGCTGCGGATCTCCGGCCTGGTCGCCTTGTGCCGCAAGGAACTGCGCAACCCGTGGCGGGAGGCCGCACTCCAGATCGTGCCACTGGTCGCCTACCTGGCAGCGGTGTTCCTCGTGCTCTCGCCGCTGAAGGCCGTCGTGTTCATCGTCGTGCACCAAGGCCTGATGGGTGTGTACCTCGGGTGCTCGTTCGCACCGAACCACAAGGGAATGCCCATCATCGCCGAGGGCCAGCGCCTCGACCACCTCCACAAGCAGGTGCTGACCTCGCGCAACGTCACCGGCGGCCGGTGGGTCGACGCGCTGCTGGGCGGCCTGAACCACCAGATCGAGCACCACCTCTACCCGCACATGCCCCGGCCCAACCTGCGCCGTGCGCAGCCCGTCGTGGAGGAGTTCTGCCTCCGGCACGGCATCCCGTACAGCAAGACGACCATGATCCGCTCGTACGCCCAGGTGTTGCGCCACCTGCACGACGCCGGCGCACCCCTGCGCCGCGCGGCACGGTGACTCAGCCGGCCGCCATGTGCAGGGAGAGGTCGCGGACGACGAGAGTCGCCGACTCGGGGCTCTCCGGCAGCACGAAGTCGATGGTGTCGCCGGTGAGCTCGAACTCCCCCTGAGGAGGGAAGGCCGCGGTGGTCACCCGCCACCGCGCGGGCGCACTGGCGTCCAGCTGGATCAGGCCGCCCGGCTGGGTGACCGTCGCCGACAACGGCACCATCAGGTCGTACGCCACCCGGCCACCACCCTGCGGGCGTGCCGTGACGGTGCCCGCCTGTTCCAGCTCGACGGTGCCACCGTCCTCCGCCCCACCCGCGTCCGGCAGCTCGGCCACCAGCTTGAACCCGGTGAGCCGCAACGTGTTCGAGCCGCGCTCGAGGCGGCACTCCCCGACGAAGTCCAGCACCATCGTCTTCGCGCGCAGGGTGACCTCGGTCCCCTCCGCGCGGCAGCGCAACGCGATCTCGGACGAACGGGAAGCAGAAGGCGTGACCATGCCGATGCGGTACCCGAGGCCGCGGCGGCGAAACCCGTGTACCGTTGACGGCAGGGATGGATGCGTTTCGCACCCCCGCACCTATGAGCGCCGTGCAGTCTCTCCGGCTCTGCCACACTCGCCAAGACCACGCACAGGACGCGAAGAAAGTTGGAACCCCAGTTGAGCAAGTACCCGGCTGACCAGCCGTTCAGTCACCCCGACACGCACGAATCGCACGAGACGCCGAGCTCTTCCGAGGCCGGCCAGCCGTCCTGGACGAACCTCTTCCAGGAGCCGGTGACACCGCAGCAGGCTTCTTCGGAGCACTGAGAAGCGTCACCTTCTCTTCGGCCAGGGAATCAGCATCATCACGCCGGCGCCGGCGCACAGCAGCCCGATCGTCGTCCACAGCTGCTGCCCCGTCATGAAGCTCCCCTTCAGGTAGCCCAGCCCCTGTGCCGTCCACACCCCACCGAGCAGGAGCAGCACGACACCGAGCCCGATCACCAGTTTTCTGCTCATGCCGCGCAGCCTACCGACCGGCCCGCCACGTTGGGTCCACAGTGGACTCGACCCGGGCCGGCCAGCCGTTCGCGAGCTGACCTGAGTAGTGTCGGGATCCATGTCGGAAGAACAAGGCGGCCCCGCGCTGGAGCCCACGCTGTCCGAATGGCTCAAAGCGCGCGAAGAGACCGCCCGCCACCTGGCGACCGGTGCGCCGCGGTCGGTGGACGAGGTCTGGGTGCAGCGGCTCGCCGATCTGCTCGCGACCGAGCGGTCGTGGCAGGAGCAGTACACCGACCTGGTCGCGCTCGGCAGCCCGGACGGCAGGTTCCCCTCGTCAAACCGCTGAGCCCGCTGTCAACGCACGCCGAACGGGTTGTGCTCGTCCCGCGGAACGGGCACGGGCACCGCGATGGCCGGGTCCGTCGACAACGGTCGCCAGCTCCCGGCGAAATACGGATTCCGCATCAGTCCATGGCCTCGTGTCGCGACCAAAGCCGCGGTGGTGCAGAGCAGCTCCGAGTTCATCCCGGCGCTCCCGCCTCCGGCCGAACCGGCCGGACTTCGTGATGCGCCCAAGGCGGCACCAGCTTGACCGCTGCTGCACGACGTGCCCTCGGTGACTCAACCCTACTCCGCTGGGAGTCCGCCGCCGCGTTCAACGCTCAGGGTGCGTAGCGTTCCATGCACTCGGCGAGGTCCGACCACCCCAGGAGCGGACGGCCCGCCACCGGGGCCTCCCTCGTGCCGACGTTGCCCATGGACTCGGCCACCAGACGTGCCACGGCCTCAGGCGCCTGCACGATGTCGCCGGTCGAGCGGGCGAGCACGATCAGCGGTTCGGAGGGATCGGTCTCGATCGACACCGCCCAGCCCTGCGTCGCGCTCCAGACGAGCATGACGTCACGGTCCGGGTGGGCCGCCGCGCGGCACCCGAGCGCGATGTAGGCCGTCGCGGTGTCGGTGACCTCGAAGCTGATGCCGTCGCGCGGCACGCCGAGGGCGTCCGCGACCTTGCCCACATAACGCTCAAGGGCGCCTTGCAGCAGGTACGTGCCCTCGGACGTGGCAGCGGGCACGAAGGTCCTGCTGCGCGAGATCCGATCGTCGTTGATGGGAGCGGTCGCTGCCATGCGGACTCCGTCTTCCTCAGGTCGCTGCGGAGCAACGCGGGTGGGGCACACAGACCGCGGAGGTGGCGAAGCGAATGGACGAGCCGATCAACGGCCCTGCCCCTCCACTGTAGCCGCTCGGGATGGAGATGAGCGCACGCCGCACGCAGGTCCACGGCCCGTGGGGTAGGGTTGGAGGCGTTGGGGTTCCAGTTGCCGGCATCCAGCCGCCGCGGCCCCCGACCCGATCCGGTCCCGGTGCGTCTCTCTCCGGCCGGGGATGGGAGCGCCGGCTTGCCGCCGGATCGCCCGTACTTCTCGTCGTCGCCCTTGAACGAATTCCGCTCCTTCCGAGGGCTGGTGCACGCATGACACGACCTACACCGCACGGCAGGGCGAAGGGAGCCGCAATCGGCTTCACGGAGGCCCGCGTCGCCGCCGAAGCGGCTGAAGCCGTTCAGCAACGCCAGGCCGCACGCAGGGTCGCGGAGCACTCTCGCGACGCCGGTGACTGCATGGACCTCCTCCTGATGCTGGGACTGTCCGGGGTCGCGCCGCGCCCACCGCACGGCCACCCCGTGAACACGACTTTCCCGGATGCGCTCGACGTGTTCCGGTCGACCGAAGGAGCTCGTCGATGACCCAGGGAACCGTCAAGTGGTTCAGCGGCAGCAAGGGATTCGGCTTCATCGCTCCCGAGGACGGCGGACCCGACGTCTTCGTGCACCACTCCGAGGTCCAGGAGTACGCCTACCAGGGCATCCCGGACAACCAGCGGGTGGAGTTCGAGATCAACCAGGGACCCAAGGGCCCCCAGGCGATGTCCGTCCGCGTTCTCTGACGCGTGTGCTGGGCGGCGAAGACTCTTCACCCGCCCAGCACGCTTTCCCACCGGGTCGGTCACGCGCGTCTCGGTTGGTTCCACCTGGACGATCCAGCATGATCTGCGTCATGCGCAGCTCACTGTTCAACCACCAGGAACGGCCCGTCGAGCCGGGAAGCTTCCAACTGCAGAACGAACGCATGCTCAAGGTGGACCTCACCGGCAGCGGCGGTTTCTTCTACGCCAAGCAGGGGTCGATGGTCGCCTACCAGGGTGAGGTCGACTTCGCCTACGAGGGCAGCGGCGGCCTCGGCAAGCTGTTCAAGAAGGCCCTGACCGGCGAGGGCATGTCGCTGATGAAGGTCTCGGGCAGCGGAGACGTGTTCCTCGCCCAGGACGCCGACGAGATCTTCGTGCTGTACCTGGAGAACGAGGGCGTCACCGTCAACGGCAAGAACGTGCTCGCCTTCGACAGCTCGCTCAAGTGGGACATCAACCGCACCGAAGGCGCGTCGATGCTCAGCGGCGGCCTGTTCAACACGACGTTCCACGGCACCGGAGCGCTGGCCGTCACCGCCTACGGGACGCCGGTCGTGCTGAACGTGGACGTGCCGACGTACGTCGACATGCAGGCCGCCGTGCTGTGGTCCACCTCGCTGCAGTCCTCGATCCGCAAGACGGCCAAGGTCGGTGCGATCATCGGACGCGGCTCCGGTGAGGCGTACCAGCTCGCGCTGTCGGGTCAGGGCATCGTGGTCGTGCAGGCGTCGGAAGGTCACCCCATCCCGACTTCGGCCTGACGAGCCGCATGGGCGCGAATGAGGTTGTGCATGCTGTAGCGGCCCTGCGCGTCCTTGGTGAGCAGTGACAGCGTCTCCATTCTGGTCAGCAAGGTGCGTGCCGCGCTCACGTTGAGCCCCAACAGCTTTGCGGCCGCGGCGAGGCTGATGTCCGACTCTGGTGCGATGCCGAGCAACACGAAGGACCGCAGCTCGTCCGGCGTCAGGCAGCGCAACGACCAGGACAGCACAGCGGTCAGGGACGCCTCGGCCTCGTCGCCGTCCAGCGCGACGGGGCCGAACTCCCGCAGGTCGTCGGCGAACCGGGTCAGCGGCATCTCGGGATGAGCCAGGGCGTCCCCGGCGAGAACGCTGAGAGCCAGGGGAAATCCGTCGCACCGGACGATGAGCTCGTCGACCGCCGCCGGGTCGACCCCGGTCCGTGCCGGGCCGAGCCGGTCGGTGAGCAGTGCGCGGGCCTCCGGTGCCGGCAGCCTGTCCAGTGCGATGTGCCGGGCACCGTGCCCGGAGACCAGGCCGGGCAGCCTTCTGCGACTGGTCACGACGACGGCGCAGGTGTCGCCGCCCGGCAGCAGCGGCACGACCTGGGCGGTGTCGGCGGCGTTGTCCAGCACCAGCAGCATTCGCCGGTCCACCACCAGACTGCGGAACAGCGCGGTCTGGGCGTGCAGGTCGGCCGGGCAGCGGTGCACGCCCAGCGCGTCGAGGAACCCGCGCAACGCCACCTCGGGTGGCATGGGTGCCGCCTCGGGAGCGAACCCGCGCAGGTCGACGAACAACTGGCCGTCCGGGAAACGGGCCGCGTTGCGGTTCGCCCAGTGCAGAGCCAGCCACGTCTTGCCCATGCCGCCCGCCCCGGCGACGGCGAAGATCCCCGGCTGGTCGCCGAGTTGTGCCAGCGCGTCGTGCCTGCCCACGAACGACGACGGCGCCCCTGGTAGTTGCCGAGGCACCACAACGGGTTCAGGACACGCCTGCCGTGCCCCGGCGAGCACCTCCCTGTGCACTTCCTGCAACCCAGCACCCGGTTCGGTGCCGAGCTCCTCCACCAGCCGGTCCCGGATCACGAGGTAGTGCGCCAGCGCGTCCGCCACCCGCCCGGCCGCAGCCAGCGCGCGAAGGTATTGACCCGCAACACGTTCGTCCAGCGGTTGAGCCGCCGCGCGTTCGCACAGCACGGCGACCAGTCCGTCCGTCTGCCCGGTGCGCAGCCGTGCGTCGACCAGCTCGTGTTCCGCGGCAAGGCGTTCCAGGTGCAGCCGGTCGCGTTCCGCGTGCGCCCACTCCCCCGGCAGGCCGGTCAGCGCGTCGCCCCGCCACAACGCGAGCGCCTCGGTCAGCAGTTCCGTCCGTTCGGCGTCGGTGCTCTGCCTGGCGCGGACGCACAGCTCACGGAACCGGCGCAGGTCCGTGTCGTCCTCGGCCAGCACGTACCCGCCCGGCCTGCGCACGATCTGCTCGCCCAACTCCCGCTTGAGCCTGGAAACGTAGCTGTACAACGTTTTCTGCGCCCGCGCGGGCACTTCGTCCGCCCAGATGCGGTTCATCAGCCGCTCGTCCGGCACCACCCGGCCCGCGTCCACCGCCAGCGCCGCGAGCACACATCGTTGCCTGCCGTGCCCCAGGTCCGCCTGCCGACCGTCGATCTGGACAGTCACCTCGCCCAGCAGGTTGATCACCGTCATGCGTTCCTCCCCCAAGGACCCGACAGTCCTGCCTACCAGGGAATTGCAGATCCGCCCAACATCCGCACATCCAGTTGCGCCCACCCTGACGCAGCAAACCAACGACACGGGGGGCGGCTTTGAAGGCAAGCAGGACAATCCGGGCGCTGCTCGGCGCGTTCGCGGCGCTGGTGCTCACGGCGGGGGCCGTCATGCCGGCGATGGCCCAGGGGTCACCTGGCGACATCATCACCGACACGACCGAGGTGTCACCGCAGGCAGTGGGCTGGTTCAACGAGGTCGCCACCGTGCAGACGCCGTACCAATGCCCGGCACGCACTGCAACAGGGGCGAAGCCCGGCCGGGTCAGGTGCTCGCCGAGGTTTGCGTCATCCCCGTCGACGGCATCCGATGGGCGCTCGTTCACAACCGGGCCAACGGTCACACCGGCTTCATCAACGCGCTTCGCCTGAAGCACGCGGACCCGCCGACCCACTGCAACGACGTCGGCCGGTTCGGAATCGTTGCCGAGAACGGGCCGCTGCATCAATGCCCAGAAGATTTCTGCAACCGGGGCGAGGCGACGAACCTCCACCATCTCCGCTTGATCTGCCACATCGGCCGGAGCGACGGTACGGCGTGGGTCTGGATGTTCAACCGCACCAACCACCACGAGGGCTTCTACCACGTATCGGGGAGCGCCGGCCTGCCTGTCTGCTGAGCCGGTAGAGGTGTGAGCAAGGCCCGTCCCGCACGAGGGGCGGGCCTCTTGCCGTGGCGAGCACGGCGTGTGACACTTTGTCCATTATTTGACAGTTTGTTCAGATCGGAGTTGACCGTCATGTCAGCCGACGCGGTGTTCGCCGCGCTCTCCCCCGTGATCGACGGCATCGTGGCGACCTTCGGGCGCAGCTGCGAGGTGGTGCTGCACGACTACCGCGACCAGGAACGTTCGGTCGTCGCGGTCGCGGGCTCCGTCACCGGCCGGGAGGTCGGAGACGCGATGAGCGAGATCGGCCTGCGTGTCCTCGCTGCCGGAGACGAGGCCACCAACGAGGTCGGGTACATCACGCGAGCCCACGACGGGCGGGTGCTCAAGTGCACGACGTTGCCGTTGCGCGACGTCGACGGGACGTTGATCGGCGCGTTGTGCATCAACATCGACATCTCGGCCATCAACCGCGCCACCGGCGTGCTCTCGGACCTGCTCGGCTTGTCCGCGCTGGAAGAACCCAGCGCGACGACGAACTTCTCCGGTGATCTGGACCAGGTGGTCGACTCGCTGATCGAACGCGCCGAGCGTGCGCACGCGGTTCCCGTGGCGGCGCTGGGACGTGACGAACGGCTGGTGCTCGTCCGGTCGCTGCACGAGGCCGGCGTGTTCGCGTTGCGCGGCGCGCCTGGACGCATCGCCGCCCGGCTGGGCATCTCCCGCACCGGCCTGTACAACGACCTCGCCGAGCTGAAGAAGGACACACAGTGACCACCTTCGTCAGCGAGGCGGAGTCGGCAGCGCTCGTCGACGACGAGCTCGCACTGGCCGCCGCACGGGAGGCGTTCCTCGCCACCGGGACAGGTCAGACGTTCCCGGTCGTGATCGGGAATTCTTCTCTGCCGCACAACAGGTTCACGCTCAAGTCCGGCTCCGCGGGCGACCTCGTGGGCGTGAAGATCGGCAGCTTCTGGCCGGACAACACCGAGTTGCCACGGCACAGCTCCACGATCGTGCTGCTCGACCCCGCCACCGGCAGACTGAGAGCCGTGGTCGAAGCGGCGGCCGCCAACGCTTACCGCACCGCTGCGGCTGACGCGCTCGCCGTGGACGCGCTGGCCCGCAAGGACTCCCGCACGCTGACCATCATCGGAACCGGACACCAGGCCCTGCACGAGGTTCGTGCGGTGAGCCGGGTACGACCGATCGAACGGGTCTTCGTCGTCGGCAGACGCCCCGATGCCGCAAAGACGTTTGCCGCACAGGTGACTGCGGTGACCGGCATGACCGCGGAACCCACCGACGCCAGGACCGGTGTCGCCGAAGCGGACGTGCTCGTCACGGCCACGACGTCCCGCGAACCCCTGTTCGACGCGAGCTGGGTCGCACCGGGCACGCACATCTCCGCCATGGGTGCCGACGGTCCAGGCAAGCAAGAGCTCCCGGTCGCGATCTACGACCGCGCCAGGCTCTTCTGCGATCTTCCGGAACAGTCGACGACCATCGGCGAGTTCCAGCACGCCCAGGCCGCTGTGCCCGTCGCACTCGGGTCAGTGCTCGCCGGTGACGCCGACGGCCGGACCTCACCGGAGGACGTGACGGTGTTCGACAGCTCCGGATTCGCCTTGCAGGACCTCACCCTCGCCGCCGCGTTGCTGCACCGTCGCTTCGGAGAACACGAATGACCACTTTGGACGCCCCGGACACGCCGTTCGCCGTTGTCGACGTCGAACGGCTGGACCGCAACGCGGCCCGGCTCCGCGACCGCCTGCGTCAACTCGGCGTGCCGCTGCGTCTGCACGTGAAGACGGCCAAGTCCGTCGAGGTCGCCGACCGGGTCCAGGCCGGTGGGCCGATCACGGTGTCCACCCTCGCGGAAGCCGAGCACTTCGCCGACGCGGGCTACCAGGACATCCTCTACGCGGTCGGCATCGACCCGCACAAGCTGCCGCGCGTCGCCGCACTGCTGCGCCGTGGCGTGACCCTCACCGTCCTGCTCGACACCGTCGTGCAGGCCGAGGCGGTGACCTCGTTCGCGCACAAGGAAACCCTCCACCTCCCGGCGCTGATCGAGATCGACTGCGACGGACATCGTGGCGGCGTCGCACCGACCGATCCCGCCCTCGTCCAGATCGGCCGGGCGCTCGGTGACAACCTCGCCGGCGTGCTCACCCACGCGGGCGAGTCCTACTTCGCCTGCACACCACAGGCGCTGCGGCAGGCCGCGCAGAACGAGCGGGATACCGCCGTCGCCGCCGCCGAAACCTTGCGCGCCAACGGTCTTCCGTTCCCGATCGTCAGCGTCGGATCGACCCCCACGGCGCACGCGGCGACCGACCTGACCGGCGTGACCGAGGTCCGCGCGGGCAACTACGTCTTCTTCGACCTCGTCATGGCGGGCATCGGCGTGTGCGACGTCCAAGACCTCGCACTCTCCGTCGTCGTCACCGTGATCGGCCACCAGCACGACAAGAACTGGATCCTCACCGACGGCGGCTGGATGGCCACCTCACGGGACCGGGGCACGCAGGCCCAGGCCGTCGATCAGGGGTACGGGCTCGTCGCCGACGTGCACGGCACCCTGATGCCGGACCTGCTCATGACCGGGGCGAGCCAGGAACACGGCGTCCTCAGCACGCGAGACGGCAAGCCGGTACCCGACCTCCCCATCGGGACCCGCCTGCGGATCCTGCCCAACCACGCCTGCGCCACCGCCGCCCAGCACGACCACTACCAGGTCGTCAGCGGCACGACCGTCGAAGCGACGTGGACGCGCCACCGCGGTTGGTGATCACCTCGAAGTCGGCCACGGCCGTGCGGTCG
The DNA here is from genome assembly GCF_047445655.1 of Lentzea alba. Taxonomy (GTDB): domain Bacteria; phylum Actinomycetota; class Actinomycetes; order Mycobacteriales; family Pseudonocardiaceae; genus Lentzea; species Lentzea alba_A. The sequence goes on along the minus strand of NZ_JAJAEG010000003.1, from coordinate 386,848 downwards.
GGACGCCGCCGGAGGGACGAGTGGGCAGCGTCGGAGTGGCCTTGTTCCAAGCGTGCGCAGTCAACGCGATCACCGTGCCGGGCCGAACCCAGCGCAGGATCGACACGAGCGTGCTCGCCGCGATGGCCACACAGCCGGCGGTCGGAGCGCCGTTCGTGACGTGCACGAAGAACGCGCTACCGGCACCTGGAACGCGCTGCGCGTTCACGCCCATCACCAGCGCGTAGTCGTAGACAGCGCCCGTGTCCCACAGGTTCTCCGACTTGCTCTCGTTGAACGGGCACGTGCCCCGGGCACACCGCTGGTGGGTGTTGTAGTCAGGACTGTTCACGTCGCTGACCCACCAGTCCTGGTTGTCGACCCGCAGGTACGACACCCCGGCACCGGGGTCGGACTGCCGGCCGAACGCACCCGTGATCGGGAAGACCCCGGCGGGCGTGTAGGACGAGCCCTCCCGGTAGGAGCTCGAGATGCCGGGCGAGCCGACCTTGGCCCCGACGCCGTCGAACACCCGCGTCCAGCCGTTCCCCGACTTCTCCCACGTGGACAACGTGGCGTTGGAGCCTCCCGCGCCCACCACCGAGATCACCTGGGTGGCACTGCCGACACGACTGCTGAACCACGGCGGCTCGGCGCTCTGCTGCGCGGGCGCGGCGGACGCCACCGTGAGCGAGCCGACGACGACCAAGGCCATCACGGAACACAGAACTCGAAACACAACTCCCCCAATGCGCAGCTTTCGTGCCAGGCGCGCGAGCCTAACGTGACCCATCTGACTTGGCTTTCACATAGCCAGGCGCCTACAGGGCTGACTATGGCCACCAGTAGTCAGGTAGGTTCCGCCGTCATCGTCGACGCGGTCCGCACGCCGCTCGCCAAGGGGAAGCCCGGCGGCGCGTACGCCGAGGTCCACCCCGTCGACCTGCACAGCACGGTGCTCGCGGCACTCGTCGAGCGCACCGGCATCGATCCCGCCGTGATCGACGACGTCATCAGCGGTGCCGTCGGCCAGGTCGGCGAGCAGTCCGGCAACAACGCCCGCTGGGCCTTGCTCGCCGCCGGGTTCCCCGAGTCGGTTCCCGGCGTCACCGTCGACCGCCAGTGCGGCTCCAGCCAGCAGGCGCTGCACTTCGCCGCCCAGGGCGTGATGGCCGGCGCGTACGACGTGGTGATCGCCTCCGGGGTCGAGTCCATGAGCCGGATCCCGATCGGTTCGCAGACCCTCGGCAAGGACTTCGCCGGGCCGAAGGTCGGTGCGCGCTACAGCCTCGTGCCGCAAGGCATCAGCGCGGAACTCATCGCGCAGCGGTGGAACCTGTCCCGTGCCCGGCTCGACGAGTTCGCCGCCGAGTCCCACCGGCGCGCCGCGACCGCGTGGAAGAACGGGTTCTTCGACTCACAGGTCACCTTCGTGAACGACCTGCGGACCGACGAGACGATCCGCCCCGACACCACCGCGGAGGTCCTGTCCGCGCTGCGACCAGCGTTCCGCAACGACCACTGGGTCGAGCGGTACCCGGAGCTCGACTGGCGCATCACCGCCGGCAACAGCTCACCGGTGAACGACGGCGCCGCGGCCGTGCTGGTCACCAGCGAGGAGGCGGCCGCACGCCTCGGGCTCACGCCCCGCGCCCGCGTCCACTCCTTCGCCGTGGTCGGCGACGACCCGATCCTCATGCTCACCGGCATCATCCCGGCCACCCACAAGGTGCTCGCCAGGGCCGGGCTCACCGTCGCGGACATCGACGCCTTCGAGGTCAACGAGGCGTTCGCACCCGTCGTGCTCGCGTGGCAGGCGGAGACCGGCGCCGATCCCGCCAAGGTGAACATCAACGGCGGAGCGCTCGCGATCGGTCACCCGCTCGGAGGTTCGGGCGCCCGTCTCATGACCACGCTGCTGAACAACCTCGAACAGACCGGTGGCCGCTACGGACTGCAGGTCATGTGCGAGGCGGGCGGGCTCGCGAACGCCACGATCATCGAACGGATCTGACCTGGAGAGCCAGATTCTCCGGCTCGAACGAGTCCACATCGGACGAAGAGATCCGCACCGCGACCGGTTCGCCGGTCTCGGCCGACACCACCCGAAGCGGCCCGTCGTCCTCCTGCAGGTACTCGTCCCCCCACTGCATCAGGGCGACGATCACCGGCAGGAGGGCGTTGCCCATCTCGGTGAGGACGTACTCGTACCGGGTCCGCGCGCCAGGCTCCTGATACGGCCGCTTCTCCAGCACGCCCGACTCCACGAGCCCCTTCAGCCGCTTGGCCGCCACCGCCTCGGTGATCCCCACGCGCCGCACGAAACCGTCGAACCTGGTGGTGCCGTAGAAGGCCTCGCGCACCAGGAGCATCGCCGACCTCGTGCCGATGACGTCCAGCGCCAGCGCGATCGAACACCCGTCCGGCCGCCACCGGTCCAGGTCGGCCAGCGGCCCGTTCAGCTGCATGGGCATTCCGTGAGCCTACACCTGACTTGTGCGGACCATATCCAGCTCAGAGCACCGACAGGATCTTCTCGTTCCACCACAGGTCGAGGTCGTCGAGGGTGTCGATGTCTCCCGGCCGCTTCAGCCCGCCGACCACGAGCGTGCGGGTGTCGACCCACCAGACCTGCGCGATGCCGTTGTCGAGGAAGCACGTGGTGAACTCGCCGGGCAACGGGCCTGAGGTGTCGCGGTAGTAGAGCGCGTAGTGGATGGGGTCGGACTTCGGCCGGCACCCGCCGCGCGCGTCCATCCGCGGGATGCCCCGACTGCCCACGAGCGCCTGGAAGTACGCGTCCTGGGTGGCGCGGTCGGCGAACAGGCGGAACTCGGCCTCGGCCGGTGGCGGGGTCCTGGGGTCCCAGGAGTTGGTTCTGGTGCAACGGACTGCCGCCACCTCGCCGCTGTCCGGGGTGGCGGGAACGCAGGGGGTGGTGGAGGTCCGGTAGGGGTCCGGCAGGGCGGCGAACAGCGCGTCCAGCTGCGGTGAGCGGGTCGTGGTGGTGGTCGTGGGGCTGCTCGTCGTGCTGGTCGTCGAGGTGCTGCTGGACGTGCCATCGCCGCTGACTTCGTTGCCCTTCGTGATGATCAGCCCTGTTGCGATGAGTGCCATCACGACGATCACGGCGGCGCCGAGGATGATCAGTTCTCTGGTTTGGGCGGCGCTGGGCAGGACGCGGGTGGGCGGGTCCGGCTGCGGGTGCGCGGGCTCGGTGGGGCCGGGCGGGATCGCGGGAGTCGCCGAAGCCAGCGCCTGCGCCGCCGCCTTCGCGAACTCCCCCGCCGTGGCGTACCGATCAGCCGGGTTCTTGGCCATGCCCTTCGCGATGACCTCGTCCAACTCCACCGGAACCGCCGGGTTCACCAGCGCGGCGCTGGGCGGCGGTTCGTTCATGTGCGCCCAGATCTGGGCAGCGGTGCTCTCCGCGGTGAACGGCCGCCGCCCCGCCACACTGGCGAAAAGCACGCACGCCAGGGCGTACACGTCCGCACGCCCGTCCACGAACCCGCGCTCGAAGCGTTCCGGGGCCATGTAGTCGAGGGTGCCGACCACGGAACCGGACGCCGTCAGGCCCGTCACGCCCGGCGAGACGCTGCGGGCGATGCCGAAGTCCACCAGGTAGACGAAGTCGCCCGGGGTCACGAGGATGTTCGACGGCTTCACGTCGCGGTGCACGAGCCCGTCGGCGTGGGCCGCGTCCAGCGCGCTCGCCACCTGCTCGACGATCCGCACGGCCCGCAAAGGCTCAAGGGGCACATCGCGGATCAGGTCAGCCAGGTCCGAACCCTCCACCAGGCGCATGTCCAGGTAGAGGCGGCCGTCGATCTCGCCGTAAGCGTGGATGGGGATGACGTGCGGCTCGCGCAGCCGTGCGACGATCCGCGCCTCGCGACGGAAGCGGGCGCGGTACTCCTCGTCGTCGTGATGGCCGGGCGACAACCTCTTGAGCGCCACGACCCGGTCGTGCGCCAGGTCGTAGGCCCGGTGCACCTCGCCCATCCCGCCGCGGCCGAGCAGCTGCTCGATCCGGTACGGCCCGAACGTCTCTTCCGTCATCGTCCTCGTGTCCCGAGCGCCTTCTCCGTTCGAGTCGACGCGCGCCGGCCGTCGCGGGTTCCACGGCAGCCTACAAGGCGAGATCAGCCGGCGAGGCGGGATCGAAGCGACGCGATCAGCTCGGCGCGGCTGGACACCGCGAGCTTCTGCCGGATCCGTGCCACGTGCTGCTCCACGGTCTTCGGCGAGATGTACAGGCGGGCCCCGATCTCCTTCTGCGTCAAGCCGTCCAGCAGCAGCTCGCCGACCGAACGCTCGCGCTTCGACAGCCCGTCGGCGGACTCCTCGGTGGCGAACCGGGCCCGCAAGGCTCGCCCGGTGCTCAGCAGTTCGCGTGCCTCGGCGGGATCACTGAGCTTCGCCGCGGCGGCACCGCACAGCGCCATGGCCTCCCAGGCGTCGTCCAGCCCGGCAGCCACAGCCGCCACCTCACGCCCGTCCACGGTGCCTCGCACAACGGAAGCCCATGCGTGCGCGGCCGCACCCCGTTCCGTTCCCTCCAACGCCACAGCCGCCTGCGTCGCCGCATCGACGTCCCCTGCACCGACCGCGCGGTGCAGCTTCCACCAGTGGTTCGCCCGCAAAGCCCACTGCGGCACACCGGCCTGCGCGATGGCACAGGTCATCGCCTCGACCACGGTCTCGCCGTCGAACCGCGACACCGCCGCCGCGCCAACGGAAAGCTCGCCCCAGGCGTCCAGCAGCAGGACCTCCACGTCCGCGCCTGCGACAACCGGTGCCACGCGACGCCACGTGGCGCGCAACGCATCCGGGTCACCGGCCCGCCGCGCGAGCCCGATCGTCACAGCCGCCGCGAGCACGGCGTCCCTGCGCAGCACCGGCACGGTGCCGGCGGACGCGATCGCGGCGCGGGCGTCGGCCAGGCGTCCAGCCCTCAGGTGCAGCCAGGCCGTCAACAGCAGCCGTCTCGTGGTCGGCGGACGATCTTCGTGGGCGGCCAGAACCTCTTGCGCGGTGCGGTCGTCGCCGCCGGCGATCAGCACCGTCACGGCCAGGTCGTCCCACTGCTCGGCGGCCAGGCCGTCGGCCGGCACGGTCGCGACCGCCAGTCCGGCCAGCCTGCGGGCAGCGCGGTCGAACCCGCCGCGCACCGCCTCGATCGCGGCGTCGACGCCGTCGAGGAACACGGTGAGGCCACGCGGTGCCGCTCCTGACAGCAGCTCACGTGCACCTGCCAGATCGCGGTCGGCCGCTTCGACGTCACCGCCCAGGCACGCGGCCAAAGCAGCCCGTCCGTGCGCCGCGACGGCGGGCGCGCCGGTCAGCACGGTCGCGATCACCCGCCACCGCGCGGCCGCGTCGAGCAGCGACCCGTCGGCGGCCGCGGCAGCGGCGGCGACTCCCGCGGCGAGGCAGTCCTCGTCCGCTCCCGCGGCGAGAATCCGGTCCGCGGCCTCGATCGCGGCGGCCGTGTCCCCGGCTCTCCACGCTTGTTCGACAGCTTGCGCCTTCATGCCTTCGCTCCCCCTCGGAACCACACCCGCGCGGCCGGCCGGAACGAGACGACCACCGCGACCACCGCGATCCCGCCCGCCACCACCAGACCCGCGAGGAACACCGACCGCAGCCCCCCAGCCACGATCACCGCGTGCACCAGCACCACACCTGTCAGCAACGCCAACGCCGCCCGCGCCCACCGCTTGCCCCGGTTCAGCGCGACCACGAAACCCAGCTCCAGCAACATGAGCAGCAGTCCAGCACCGAGCAGCAACGCCAGCACGGCGACGACCACCCGTTCCTGGGTGACCGCGGCCTCTGCCGGAAACCGTTGCGCCACTTCGGCAGCCAGGCCCGCACGGACCTGTCGAACATCGATCAACGCCAGCAAGTAGCCGGCCACCTGCAACACCACAGCCGCCGTCCACAGCCACACGACCGCTTTGACGGCTTGAGGCTTGACGCGTTCGACGGGCTGCCAGCGTTGCAGGCGCGGTCTCGGAGGTACGGCGGGTCTTGTCACGGGGCACCGGCTTTCGTCATGCCGCTCGTGATGGGCGTCGTCGAGCTCGGCGGCGGCGGAGTGGACTTCGTCGTGCTGACCGTCGTCGAAGGACGCGTGGTCGTGGTGGTGGGCTTGGGTTTCGGCGGCTGCGTGGTCGTCCGCGGCGGCGGAGGCGGAGGCGGCTGCTGAGTGGGCGTGTACTGGACGACCGACGGCTCAACGGTCGTGGTCGTCGTGGGCGGTGCCGTCGTCGTCGTGGTCGTGTCGGCGCCGGCCTTGTTGGTCAGCACGTTGTTCGCGAGCACACCACCGGCGACGGCCACCGCGAGCACACCGGCCGTCACGAACGGTGTCAGCTTCCTCCGCTTGGGCCGCAACGCCTTCGGAGCCTCCGGCAGCGGCGGGCGGGTCCACATCGCGGTGGCGACGGCGGCGGGCTCCGGTTCAAGACCGCGTGCCTCCAGTGCGGCACCGATGGCGGCCATGCCGTTCGGCGCGGGTGACACGGCCCGCCCGAGCTGCGCGGAAACCTCCTGCGTCACCAGTGGAATCCGGGACGAACCACCGACCAGCAGCACGGCGGCGAGCTCGTGCGGTGGCGTTCCGGCCGCCCGCAGCGCCCGGTCCAGCGTGGCCACGGTCTCCTCGACCGCAGGGCGGATCATCGACTCGAACTCGGTCCGTCCCAGCCGCACCTCCCGCGTCGCGATCCCGGGCAGCGCAACGGGGATCAACACCTCGGTGTCGGCGGACAGCTTCTCCTTGGCCGCGGTGCACGCGCGCCGCAGGTCGGCGACGGCCGTCAGCACCGCGGGATCCATCGGGTCCAAGGCGTCCCACTCGGGCCGCAGCGCCTCGACGACGTGCTGGAACACGACCTCGTCGAAGTCGAGCCCGCCGAGGTCGAGCTCCTCCGGCGGCCCGGCCAGCACGAACCTGTCGGCGGCGAGCTTGCGCACCACAGCGGCGTCGAAAGTCTTGCCACCAAGGTCATAAACCGCAACGGCCGCGCCCTCTTCGAGGCGCGCCAGGGCGTCGTGCGCGCGGACAACGGCCTGCGGTTCGGGCACCAGCAGCACCTGCGCGAGACCGTTGGCGGACAGCGCGGCCCGCAACGACTCCAGCCGGTAGTGGCCCCACCCCGCCGGGTGAGTGAGGGCGACCCGAGTGGGCTGCCCGCCGGGCAAAGAACTGAGCAACCGCAACAAAAATCGCGCGGTCACCGCTTCCGCCGTCAACGCGGAGTCACCGATCCGCAACGGAGTGGGATCGCCGATGCGGTTCTTGAACTGCCGCGCGACGCGACCGGGGTCGGTCAGCGCACGGCGTTCCGCGTCGGATCCCACGAGGAACGTCCCGTCCGGACTCTGGAAGACCACGGACGGCACAAGCACTTCAAGCCTCGCGGCCTGATCTGGTCTGCAACTCGACACTGTCGTGAAGGTCGATCCCAGATCCAGCCCAACCTGGTACGACATCGGACTCTCCCCTATGGCACTTCGCAGCGCGGACGTACCTACACGTGCGTCTCAGTTGGCTGGTTCACCGCAGTTGACGAAACAGGGGGCAATCCCTTAATGACCCCACCTCCCCTCCCTCGATCCCTGTGTTCGTGCCAGCGACGAACAGGGTTCGGTCCCGATGGCAGAAGGCTTGGAGATTCCTAACTTTGGTGGTGTCAGCCGGTCGGAACCGCCGCCGGCGACCAACACCAAGGAGCTGGACATGAGCAACCCCATCGACCTCAACGCCTTCCTCGCCGACCTGACCGCCGACCTGGACCTGGACACCACCAACGCCGCCGAGCAGCAGCTGCAGACGGCTCAGGTCAACCCGCAGGCCGCCGAGCAGGTCGCCGACCAGACCCAGGACACCACCACGGTCACGAACACCGAGGGTGGCGGCGGAGGCGACGGCGGGACGGCCGTCGGTGGTGACAGCGGCAGCGCGAACGGGGGCAACGGCCTCGGGGTGGGCGGCGCCGGTGGCGACATCGACCAGGAGGGCCTCGTCAACGTCAACTTCGGCTCCACCTCGGGTGGCAACGGCATCGGCCTCGGCGGCAACGGCGGCGTGACCGGTGACGGTGGCGACGCGGACGCGTCGGGCGGCAACGGCGGCGCGGCGCAGTCCAACGTCGACGTGGACGCCGACCAGGAGCTGGACCAGGACGTCGACCAGGTCTCGGAGCAGGACGCCGACCTGGCCGCCGTGTCGGACCAGTCGAACGACTTCGACATCGACGTCGAGAACGAGATCGACAACATCGTCGAGGACCTGGACCTGCCCGCCGGTTTCTGATCCCGAGCCGGCCCCGGCCACGAGGGGTGGCCGGGGCCGGTTCGTTCCACACCGTTTAGGAGCCGGACATGCTGTCCAATCTGATCGACTTCCTGATGAACCTGCTGAAGGACGACGACGCGAAGAAGGCGTTCGACGAGAACCCCGACTCGGAGCTCAAGAAGGCAGGTCTGAACGGCGTCACCGGACAGGACGTCCGGGACGCGCGGCTGATCATGGCCGATTCCGGCGGGGTGCGCGCCCGCGGCGAGGAGAGATCGTCCTCGCACGACGACGACCCCGTCCGGGAGATCCACCACACCACGCGCGAGTACGTGGTGGAGAAGCCGGTGACCAACATCGAGCAGAACATCAGCATCGACGACCGGGACGTCACGATCATCGACGACTCGTTCAACTCCGACGACGACACCGAGGTCAACTCGGTCGCCATCCAGGACAACGACACCAACGTCGTGCAGGTCAAGGACTCCTTCAACGACAAGGACGAAGAGCCCGAACCGGTCCTGAAGGAGGAGGACGTGCCGTTGGAGCCCAAGCCGTTGGACGAGGACCCGGAGATCGTGCTCGACGACCCGGTCGTGCTGCCCGAACCGGAGCCGGAACCACTTCCGGAGGCACTTCCGGTGGACGTGGAACCGGAGCCCCTGCCCGAACCCGACCCAGTGATTGCGTGACCTCACCATGACGACCACACCGATCGAGGCCGTCGACCGCGCGCTCGCCGCCATCGCGCGCTACGAACGGCCGGACCTCGAAGCGCGGCTGCGCCAGGCGAGGGCACGACTTCAGGACGACCGCGTGCGGCTGCTGGTCGTCGGTGAGTTCAAGCAGGGCAAGAGCATGCTGGTCAACGGCCTGCTCGGGGCGCCGGTCTGCCCGGTGTTCGACGACATCGCGACGGCGGTCCCGACCGTCGTCCGGTACGCCGAGCAGCCCGTCGTCACCCTCGTGCGCGGTGACTCGCGCGTAGAGGTGCCGGTGGATCAACTGCCGATGTACGCGTCGGAGTCGGGCAACCCCGGCAACAAAGAGCGGTTGGATCACATCGAGGTGGGAATTCCGCGCCCGATCCTCGGTGAGGGGCTGGAGCTCGTCGACACCCCCGGTGTCGGCGGGCTCGGCTCCGTCCACGGCGCGGCGACGATGTCCGCGCTGCCCACCGCGGACGCGGTGCTCCTGGTGTCCGACGCCTCCCAGGAGTACACGGCGCCGGAGCTGGAGTTCCTCCGCAACGCCGTGGCCGTGTGCCCGAACGTGGCGTGCGTGGTGACGAAGACCGATCTCTACCCGGACTGGCGTTTCATCGCCGAGCAGAACCAGGCTCATCTCAAGGAGGTCGGCCTCACGCCGTCGTTCTTCACGGTGTCGTCGACCCTGCGCTGGCACGCCCTGCAGACGGGCGACCAGGACGTGAACCGCGAGTCCGGCTACCCGCCGCTGGTCACCTACATCCGCAAGAAGGTGCTCGGCGAGGCCGACGCGCTGGCTCGCAAGTCCACCGCGCACGACGTGCACGCCGTCATCGACCAGATCACCTCGTCGTTGCGCGCGGAGGAGTCGGCGCAGTCGGACCCCGCGTCCGCCCAGGCGTTGATCGGCAAGCTGTCCGCGGCCGAGCAACGTGCCGCGGGCTTGAAGGAACGCTCCGCGCGCTGGCAGCAGACGCTGTCCGACGGCGTGGCGGACCTGAACGCCGATGTCGACTACGACCTGCGCGACCGCATGCGCGAGATCGTCCGCGAGGCCGAGGAGGCCATCATGGACGGTGACCCGACGAAGATCTGGGACCAGTTCACGAAATGGGTCCAGGACACCGCCGCGTCGGCCGTCTCCGCGAACTCGGTCTGGGCGACCCAGCGCGCCCGCTGGCTGGCCCGCCGCGTCGCCGAGCACTTCGACTCGGAACGCGAGCAGACCCTGCCGTCGCTGCAGACGGCCTCCGGCGATCCGCTGCGCTCAGTGCGCGCGCTGGAGGTCCGAACCGACGAGAAGTTCGGTGTGGGCGGGCGTTTCCTGAGCGGTCTGCGCGGCGGCTACTCGGGTCTGCTCATGTTCGGGCTGCTCGGTTCCGCGATCGGGCTGTCTCTGATCAACCCGATCTCGATCGGCGCCGCGGTGCTGCTGGGCGGGAAGACCATTGGTGACGAACGGAAACGCATCGTCCAGCGCCGGCAGAACGACGCGAAGGCCGCGCTGCGCCGCTACATCGACGACGTGACGTTCCACGCGGGCAAGGAGTCCCGCGACGTGCTCCGGGCGATGCAACGCGACCTGCGCGACCACTTCACCGCGCTGGCCGAACAGCTGAAGCGTTCGCTGCAGGAGTCGATCCAGTCGGCCCAGAAGTCGGTGAAGGCCTCGTCGGAGGACCGGAGCGCGCGGTTGAAGGAGATCGCTCTTGAGCTTGCGGCGCTGGAGAAGGTGCGTGCGGAGGTGACGCCGTGATCATCGACGAGGTGCGCCGGGTGTTGTCGCTCGCGATCGACGCCCACCGCGACCAGCCCCGCGCCGCCCACTTCCTGCGCGGCCAGCTCGACCGGCTGGACTCGCCGTTGCGCGTCGCGATCGCCGGCCGGGTGAAGGCGGGCAAGTCCACCCTGCTGAACGCCCTGGTCGGCGACTCGCTGGCCCCCACCGACGCCGGCGAGTGCACGCGGGTCGTGACCTGGTACCAGGACGGGCGCTCGCCGCGCGTCGTGATGCACCCCGTGACCGGCAACCCGGTGTCGCTGCCGGTCGTGCGCCGCGACGGTGCCCTGTCGATGGACCTCGGCGGTGCTGCCGTCTCCCGCTTGGTCGTGGAGTGGCCGTCGCAGAGCCTGCGGCACACCACCTTGATCGACACGCCCGGCATCGCCTCCCTGACGGCCGAGAACTCGGCGCAGGCGGTGCGGTTCCTGACGCCCGACGACGAGACGCCCACCGAGGCGGACGCCGTGGTGTATCTGATGAAACACCTGCACTCGGCCGATGCGTCCTTCTTGGAGTCTTTCCGGGACCAGGGCGTCGCTCGCGCAGCCGCGATCAACACCGTCGCGGTGATCTCCCGCGCCGACGAGATCGCCGGCGGCCGGGTCGACGCGATGATCTCCGCGCGGTCCATCGCCGCCCGCTACCGCTCCGCGCCGGAGCTGCACGGCCTGGCGCAGAACGTGGTCGCCGTCGCGGGTCTGGTCGCCGTGGCGGGACGAACGCTGACGCAGGCCGAGTTCGCGGCTTTGTCAGCGCTGGCCGCCGAGCCCCGGGAGTCGCTGGAGTCGTCGTTGCTCTCAGCCGACCGGTTCACCTCGGGTTCGCAGGAGCGGGCCGCTCTGCTGCGGCGGTTCGGGGTGTTCGGGATCCGGTTGTCGGTCACGCTGATCCGCCAGGGCGTCCGCTCGCAGGCGGCGCTGGCCGACGAACTGGTGGCGCGCAGCGGACTGCGGGAGCTGCAGCGGGTGTTGCAGACGCAGTTCAGCGAGCGCCGCGACCTGCTGAAGGCCCGGTCCGCGTTGCTGGCGCTGGACCGCGTTGTCCGCGGTGGACGGCTGGCCGGCGAAGTCGAGCGGATCTTCGCGGGCACCCACGAGTTCGCGGAACTGCGTCTGCTGTCGGCGTTGCGGTCCGGCGCCGTGTCGTTGCCCGGGCCGATGGTGGCGGAGGCGGAGCGACTGCTGGGCGACTCCGGGATCGCCCCGGCCGCGCGCCTGGGTCTGGCCCCGGACGCGCTGGCCGGCGAGGTGCGGCACACCGCGTTCACGGCACTGCGGCGCTGGCAGGCGCACGCGGAGAACCCGATGCTGGGCCGGAAATCCGCGGACGCCTGCCGAGTGCTGGTGCGGACGTGCGAAGGCCTGCTGGCCTCACGGACGTAGCAACGTGCCCAGCAGCGCCTGCGCGTCCAGCTTTCCCCAGCCGTAGCGCGGGTTCCAGACCGGACCGGTGCCCGCGTCCCGGCGTGCCGTGATCCGCAACCGCTGCTGCACGTCCTCCGGCGTCAGCCGCGGTTCGTGCTGCAGAAGGAGAGCCACGAGCCCCGCGACGAACGGCGTCGCCATGCTGGTCCCCTGGATCGTCACGTACTGCCCGCTGGAGTGCAGCCGCGCCGCCAGTCTCGGATCACCCGCGAACTCCGAGCCGGCCGACAGCGCCGCCGTGACGACCTGGCCGGGTGCCACGACGTCCGGCTTCTGCACCCCGACCCTCGTCGGTCCCTGGCTGGAGAACCCGGACAGCGAGTCCACGGTCAGTCCGTCCAGAGTGGACTGCCCCTGCGGTCCCTCGAACGTCTTGCGGCTCACCAGCGAGCCCACCGTGACCGCGCGTTCCTCGGTCGCGGGCACGCCGAGGGAGTACCCGTCCAGCGGCGCGCCGGGGAAGAGCAACCGGCCGCCCTGGGTGGCGGTCGCCCACGCGTGCACCTCACCGTGCACGACGGCCAGCGGCCTGATGCGGATCTTCCAGACGTCGTTGACCCTGCCGAGCAGCAACACCGTCAGGTTCTGGTCGCGGTTGAGCGGGTTCTCGACGAAGTCCGCCAGGAACGGCCCGAACGGCGTCGAGGTCTCCTGGCCGTTCGGCACGAACTGCCGCCCGTCCGGGGATTCCAGGAACACGTCCACCGAGTCGCCGCGCGGGATCCACACGTCGCACAGCAGCACGCCGCGATCGGCCACGCGCACCGGGATCACCAGGTCCTGACCGACCGTGAGCTGACCGGAGACGTGGACGCCGTCGTCGCCCTCGTTGCCCGCCGCGACCACGACGATCCGGCCAGGCCCGGACGCCAGCGCGATCTCGTTCTCCAGCGCGGACGTGCCGTCGTGGGCGCCCCAGTGCCCGCCGAGGCTGAGGCTGACCACCGCTGGCCTCGATCCGGCGAGGTCGAACGCCTGCCGGATGCCTTCGATGATGTGCTCGTCCAGCAACGGTTCGCTGCGCACGCCCATCAGCGACGCTTCCGGCGCGACACCGCGGAACCGCTTGTCCGGCAGGGCCAACCCGTTGCCCGCCGCGATCGACGCGCAGTGCGTGCCGTGACCGCCGGGGTCGCCCACCGGGATGGCAGGCCCGCCGTTCAGCGCCTTGTTGATGGCACCGGCGTCGAACTGCTCGTAGGTCGACACCTCGGCGTTGTCGTCGCGGTGGGCGAAGAGGAACCGCTCCAGCCTGGTCGTGCCGTCGGCGTGCCGGAAGTCCTTGTGCCGGTAGTCGACGCCGCTGTCGACCACGGCGAGCAGCACGCCCGCGCCCGTCAGCCCGGTGTGGTTCGGCAGCGCCAGCGCGGTGTCCAGCCCGGTCACCTGGCCGCGCGCCAGATCCATCCTGGCGAACATCTCCTTGGGCGCCTCGGCCCGCCGCAGCCACGGTTGACCGTCCAGTTCAGACAGTCGATCGACCGGGACGTTCGCGAGCAGCAACACGTTGCCCGACGCCTGCGTGTCCGGAGGTGCGGACACCAGCTCACCGCCCACGTCGTTGAGCCAGCTCGCGGCCGTGTCGACCGAGTCGCACCGCACGAGCAGTTTGGCCGAGGTCCGCACAGGCTCGTCGACCTGGTTTCCCGCGACGTTCAACGCCCGCACCGACAGTTCGCCGCCCAGACTGGCCGCGCCACGCAACCGGGCGTCCAGCACCGTGTCTCTTCTGGGCTCCATTGCCCCGCCCCCTTCAGTCGGACTGAAGAGACCTGAGCGTCCGGGGTCCTTCGACGGCGAGCACCCAGGTCTGCTGACCCACCAGGTGCAACACCTCGGGTGTGACAACGCCGGTCACCGAGCCGGCGCCGCGGCTGACCACCTCGACGCCGAGCGCGACCAGCCGGTCCGTGGGATCCGCGCCGCCCCGGAACCGCACGATGACACTCCGGCGTTCGCCCTCATCGGCGCTCAGCCGCCACCGTTCGAGTTCCGGTGCCACGACTCCGCGTCTTGGCTCCATGCCCGGAAGATACCTCCGGCTGCATGCACCTGTATCCGTCTATCAGCTCCGAAAAGGGGCTCGTTACTGGTCTGAACGGGCGAACTGCCGCTACCCGCGGCCGTTCCATCCCGCGTAACGACGTGCAGCTGACGCGCGACAAAGCGACACGGCGTTGCGGAGCCCACGTCGGTGGCACTCGATCCGCGAGATGTGGTGAGAACATGACCAGCAACAGCGAGAAAACGTCAAGGCTTCGGCGCTTCGCGGGCAAACCATCGTTCGATGTCATGCTGTGGGTTGCCGGAGCGCTCTGGGTTGCGATCATGATCGTGGCGATCGCGCTGTTCATGTTCAACGATGCGAAGTCGGCAGGGCAGCAGTTCGGACTGTCCATCCTGGTGGTGTTCGCCGCCGGAGCCGTTGGGGCCACGCTGGGATTCCTCTTCGGTGTGCCGAAGTCCGTGCCTGTGACGCGGAACGGCGAGACCCGCGTCGAGACCTACGTCCCCAACTCGAACCTCGAGCAGGTCTCCGATTGGCTGACCAAGATCCTCGTGGGCGTGGGCCTGCTCGAGTTCCGCCAGCTTCTCGACGCATTTCAAAGTTTGGGCACTAGGACCGGCGGCTTGTTCGGCGACCACGCCGGCTCGCCAGGCGCTGGCGCGGCCTACGGGATGACCTTGATCATCGTTGGCAGCCTCACCGGCTTCCTTCTCATGTACATGTGGACGCGGACGCGGCTGTACGAAGTGCTTGCAGGCCGCAAACCGCCAGTGCCTGACGCTCAGGCCGGCCAGTCGGCGCAAGCCTGACCGTTCATTCGCCGGCCGGACCGGCCGCGAGCCACTCCAATTCGGCGGCGAGCACACCGAGCTGGAACCGCGACTGCACGCCGAGCATCGACTGCAGGCGCGCGATCCGCCGGTTCAGCGTGCGCAGGCTGACGTCCAGTTCACGGGCGATCGCACGGTCGGTCGCACCCGTGCGCATGAGCAGCAGCAGGCGCCGGGTCGTGGGCTCTTTGCCCACGGCCACCAGGTGCGGTGTTGCGCGGGTCACAGACATAGGACGACGGTAGGCCGGACTATTGGCGGCTGTCAATCAAAAGTCGGCGCATAGCTGTCAAATGGCACGTATCTTCAGGATGAGAGCCGCCATTACTTGGGTGCGAACGAGCGCCGGGGCAGCGCTGGTGATCGGCACGAACCGAGGGCAGGCACGCTCATTCCCCAGTACGCCTGGGTGACGTGGGATGACCTAGGTGGCCCGGGAAGAGAGCTGCACCTCGGCGGAACCCGCGGCGACCTCACCCAGCCGCGCGTCCAGCACCTCCGGCGACAGCACGTGCCGCACCACCATCGCGGCCGCGCCCAGCGCTCCTGCCGTCACCCCGGCCCCGGACGCGACGATCCGCAGGTTCTCCGTGGCCAGCGGCAGCGAGCGACGGTAGATCGACTCGCGCACGCCGGCCAGCAGCATCTCCCCCGCCTCCGCCAGCAGCCCGCCGATGACCACGAGCGACGGGTTGAACATGCTCACGCACCCCGCGAGCACCTCACCGATGTCCCGACCGGCCTGCCGCACAACCCGCCCGGCTTCGAGATTCCCGGACCGCACCAGGTTCACCACGTCAGCCGTGGACGAAGCCGGATGCCCCAGTTCTCGCAGCTTCGCCGCCAGCGCGGGACCGGCGGCCACCGCCTCAAGGCAGTCCGTGTTGCCACACCGACAAAGCGCCTCCAGCGACGAACCCCGCTGCGGCACCCGGATGTGCCCGAGGTCCCCCGCCGCGCCGGCCGCACCCCGGTGCAGCACACCGTTGCTGATCAGCCCGCCGCCGATGCCGGTCGCCGCCTTCACCACGATCATGTGCGCCACGTCCGGGTGCGAGGCGGTGTGCTCGCCCAGCGCCATCAGGTTGACCTCGTTGTCGACGAGCACCGGCACGTCGAACTCCGCCGCGATCGCCGCCGGCACGTCGAATCCGTCCCAGCCCGGCATGATCGGCGGGTTGTTCGGGCGGCCGGTGGAGTGCTCGACCGGACCCGGCAGGCCGATGCCCACACCCGCGATCTCCACACCAGCCAGGTCTGCGAGCAGCGAGCGCCAGGTCGCGACCAGGAGCGGCAGGATCACCGAGGGCCCGTCCGCGACGTCCAGGTCGATCTGGGAGACGGCGAGCAACCGGCAGCCCAGGTCGGAGACCGCGACGGTGGCGTGGGTGGCACCCAGCTCGGCCGCCAGCACGTGCTGGGCGCCGGGGTTGAACCCGAACCGCCCGGCCGGGCGGCCGCCGGTGGACTCACCGGTACCGCTGTCCGAGACCAGCCCTGCGGCCACGAGCAGGTCCAGCCTCGCGCGCACCGTGGAGCGGGCGAGGCCGGTCGCGGTCACGATCTCCGCTCGGGTGCGCGGCCGGCCGTCCATCAGCAGACGCAGCACAGCGGCCGGCGATCCCGCCTCTACACCCAAGGTGCTCTCCATCGAACAATTGTCACATCGGAACGAGAAGACGGCGTCACCCGCCGGAGCTGAACGCGGCGTCGAACGAGGCCGACGGCGGGTCGAAAGCGTTGCGGCGGATGAACTCCAGCGCCTCGGGTGCGCCGACGAGCCGGTCCATCCCCGCGTCCTCCCACTCGACGCTGATCGGACCGTGGTAGCCGATCGTGTTGAGCATCCGGAACGACTCCTCCCACGGCACGTCACCGCGTCCGGTGGAGACGAAGTCCCAGCCGCGCCGCGGGTCCGCCCACGGCAGGTGCGAGCCGAGCCGGCCGTTGCGGCCGTTGCCGACCTGGCGCCGGGCGTCCTTGCAGTCGACGTGGTAGATCCGGTCGCGGAAGTCCCACAGGAACCCGACCGGGTCGAGGTCCTGCCAGACGAAGTGCGACGGGTCCCAGTTGAGGCCGAACGCCGGCCGGTGCCCGATCGCCTCCAGCGCGCGGACGGTCGTCCAGTAGTCGTAGGCGATCTCGGACGGGTGGACCTCGTGCGCGAACCGGACGCCGACCTCGTCGAACACGTCCAGGATCGGGTTCCAGCGGTCGGCGAAGTCCTGGTAGCCGGCGTCGATCATCGAAGCCGGTGCCGGCGGGAACATCGCGACCGTCTTCCAGATCGACGAACCGGTGAAGCCCACGACCGTGTCGACGCCGAGGCGAGCAGCGGCCCGCGCGGTCGCCTTCATCTCCTCCGCCGCCCGCTGCCGCACGCCCTCGGGGTCCCCGTCACCCCAGTTCCGCGCGGACAGAATGCCCTGGTGCCGTTCGTCGATCGGGTCGTCGCACACGGCCTGACCGGTGAGGTGGTTGGAGATCGCCCACACCTTCAGGTCGTGCTTGGCGAGGATCGCGAGCCGGTCCGCGATGTAGTCGTCGTCCTCCGCGGCCCGCCACGGGTCAATGTGGTCACCCCAGCAGGCGATCTCCAGGCCGTCGTAGCCCCAGCCGGAGGCCAGGCGGCAGACCTCCTCGAACGGCAGGTCGGCCCACTGACCGGTGAACAACGTGATCGGACGTGCCATCTCAGCCTCCCTCAAACCTGCTGCCACGTGCGGGTCCCAGCGCTCTCCTCGACGGCCGCCAGCACGCACTGCACCTGCAGCCCATCGGCGAACGACGGCGCCGGATCGGTGCCCTCCGCCACCGCCCGCACGAAGTCCACGGCCTGGTGGGTGAACGCGTGCTCGTAGCCCAGCCCGTGCCCGGCAGGCCACCACGCATCGACGTACGGGTGCCCGGGCTCGGTCACCAGGATCCTGCGGTACCCCGCGACCGCAGGATCCTCGGTGCCGTCGAAGAACTGCAGCACGTTCATGTCCTCCAGGTCGAACGCCAGGCTGCCCGCCGAGCCGTTGACCTCGATGCGCAGCGCGTTCTTGCGGCCGTTGGCGAACCGCGTCGCCTCGAACGAGCCGACCGCACCGCCGGCGAACCGCGCCAGGAACAGCGCGGCGTCGTCGACGGTGACCGGCCCGGTCTGTCCGGTTGCGGCGGTGCCGGACAGACCGGAGTGCGCGGAGGCGAGCGGGCGCTCGGACACGAAGGTCTGCAGCGTCCCGGTCACCTCCCTGATGGTGTCACCGAGGATGAACTGGGTCGCGTCGACGATGTGCGCGCCGATGTCGCCGAGCGCGCCCGAGCCGGCCTTCTCCTTGTCCAGCCGCCACGACAGCGGCGCGGCCGGGTCCACGATCCAGTCCTGCAGGTACTGCGCGCGGACGTGGTGGATCCGTCCCAGCCTGCCCTGCGCGACCAGGTCCCTGGCCAAGCTGAGGGCAGGCACGCGCCGGTAGCTGAACCCGACCATCGCGCGGACGCCGCGTTCCGCCGCCCGTGCGGCCGCCTCCGCCATCGCGACCGCCTCGGCGACGCTGTTGGCCATCGGCTTCTCGCACAGCACGTGCTTGCCCGCCTCCAGCGCGGCGATCGCGATCTCGGCGTGCGTGTCACCCGGCGTGCAGATGTCCACCACGTGGACGTCGTCGCGCTCCAGCACGGACTTCCAGTCGCTTGTGGACTCCGCCCAGCCCAGGCGTTCGGCGGCGGCCGCGGTGCGCTCGGTGTCCCGGCCGCACAACACGGACATCACCGGCCGCACCGGCAGGTCGAAGAAGTGCGGCGCGACCCGCCACGCCTGGGAGTGCGCGGCTCCCATGAAGGCGTGGCCGACCATCGCGATGCCCAGTGTCGTCACAACGTTTAGTCCTCTCCGGACTCGAAGGCGGTCGGGCGATCATCGCGGTGTGTCCCCGCGACGGCGCCACGGATGCTGTGTCCTCTCAGGACTCGAAGGCGGTCGGCAGGTAGCGGTCGACGTTCTCCTTCGTCACGACCGGCGCGTACAGCTGGACCTGACGGGGGACCTCCACCTCGACCAGGTCGCCGAGGCTCTTGTTCTGGACCGCGAGCCGCGCGAGCCGGATGCCGTCGGCGCCCTGGGTGGACGGGTAGATCACGGTCGCCTTGTGCGGGCCGTTGTCCGCCTTGATCTCCCGCATCACGTTGGCCGATCCCGCGCCGCCGACCATGAAGAACTCGTTGCGGCCGCTGTTCTTGATGGCGGCGGTGACGCCGACGCCCTGGTCGTCGTCGTGGTTCCAGATGGCGTCGATCTTCGGTGCGGCCTGCAGCAGGTTCGCGGCGGCTCGCTCACCACTCTCGACGGTGAACTCCGCCGCGACGCGGTTGCTGACCTTGAGCCCGCAGCCCTGCAGCGCCTCCGCGAAGCCCCTGCTGCGGTCCTGGGTCAACGGCAGCGAGTCGATGCCGGCGATCTCCGCGACCACGGAGCCGGGCTTGTCCTTGAGCCGCTCGCAGACGTAGGTGCCGGCGGACACGCCCATGCCGTGGTTGTCGCCCAGAACCGTTGAGCGCGCGGCGAACGGGCTGTCGAACTCGCGGTCGACGTTGATCACGGTGATGCCGGCCTTCATGGCCTTCAGGGCGACCGGGGTGAGCGCCGCGCCGTCGAACGGCAGCAGCACGATCGCGTTCACCTTGTCGTTGATGAACGTCTCCACCTGGCTGATCTGGAGGTTGACGTCGTTGGTGCCCTCGACGACGCGCAGCTCCACATCGGAGTACTTCTGCGCCTCCGTCTTGGCGGCGTTGGTGATCGCGGCCATCCAGCCGTGGTCGGCGGCCGGTGCGGAGAAGCCGATGACGACCTTCTCGCCCGGCTCGTCGTTGGCGACCTTCACACCGCCGCTCTGGTTTCCGCCGCCCTGGTTCTGCGGCGTGTTGCCGGTGCAGGCGGAGAGGGTGAGCGCTAATGCGGCTAGGACAGCGATTCTCTTGAGTGGCATGGGTTTGTCGTCTCCTCGGGTGGCAGCGGTCGTGAGGTGCGGCGTCAAGCGCCGCTGCGTCTGGCCAGCCGCTGCTGGAGGAGGACGGCGACCACGATGATCGCGCCCTTCGCGACGGCCTGGGCGGAGATGGAGAGGTTGTTGAGGGTGAAGACGTTCGACAGCGTGGTGAAGATCAGGACGCCGAAGACGGTGCCCGCGATCGTGCCGCGGCCGCCGGTCAGCAGCGTGCCGCCGATCACGACCGCGGCGATGGCGTCGAGCTCGTACAGGCCGCCGTGCGTCGCGCTGCCGGTCGTGGTGCGGGCGATCAGCATGACGGCGGCCAGCCCGCAGCACAGGCCGAGCAGCGTGTAGAGCATCACGGTGTGGCGCCGCACGTCGATGCCGGCCAGCCGCGCCGCCTCCGGGTTGCCGCCGACGGCGAACGTGCGGCGGCCGAACGTGGTGCGGTTGAGCAGCACCCATCCGGCCACCGCGACCACCGCGAAGATCACCACGAGCACCGGTACCCCCAGGACCGATGCGTCGAAGAACGCGGTGAAACCCGGCACGTTCACGATCTGCGTCTTGCGGTTGGAGATGATCTCGGCGAGACCGCGCGCGGCGGCGAGGCTCGCCAGGGTCGCGATGAACGCCACGACCCGGCCGTAGGCGATCAGCGCTCCGTTGACCAGTCCACACGCCCCGCCCACCACCAGCGCGGTGAACACGATGACGATCCAGTGCGTGTCGTTGGCGATCCCTTGGGTGGCAAGGGTTGTCGCCCACACCGAGGACAGCGCGACGATCGCGCCCACCGACAGGTCGATGCCGCCGCCGGTGATCACGAACGTCATACCGACGCTCACGACGCCGATGACCGCCGCGAGCCGCAGGATGGTGAGCACGTTGTCGACGTCGGCGAACCGGTCGCCCGCGGTGACCACACCGCCCAGGCACAACAGGACCAGCGCGACCACCAGACCGGTGTTGCGCCCGGCCGGGGAGGCGAGCAGGGCCGAGATGCTGGAGTGCTTCGCTGCCGGAGCCTTGATCTGCGCGGGCACGGCGGCGGTGTCCTCGCTCATGCGGCGTGTCCTTCCATGACCAGGTCGAGGACCCGGGACTCGTCGATCTCGTCGGCCGGCCCCTCGTGGACCACCCGCCCCTCGCGCACCACCAGGACCCGGTCGGCCAGCCCCAGGACCTCCTCGACGTCGCTGGACACGACGACCACGGCCACCCCGGAGTCCGCCAGCGAGCGGATGAGCTCGTAGATCTCGCTGCGCGCACCCACGTCCACGCCGCGGGTGGGCTCGTCCAGCAGCAACACCCGGCACTCCCGCAGCAACCACCGCGCGAGCACGACCTTCTGCTGGTTGCCTCCGGACAGCCCGCGCACCACCCGGTCGACGCCCGCGGGCCGCACGTCCAGCGCCTCGGTGAGCTTGCTCGACCGGGCACGTTCGGCGCGGTCGTCGAGGAACCCGAACCGGGCGAACGACGACATCGACGAGACGGTGATGTTGCGGAACACGGCCTGGTCCAACAGCAATCCCTGGCTCTTGCGCTCCTCCGGGCACAGCCCCATCCCCGCGCGCACGGCCGCGCCGACACTCCCCCGCCGCAACTTCCTGCCGTCGACCTCGACGGTGCCCTCGGCCGCTTTGCGCGCGCCGTAGACGGTCTCCAGGATCTCCGACCGGCCAGACCCGACGAGCCCCGCGAGCCCGACCACCTCCCCGGCGCGGACGGTGAGGTCCACCTCGGCGAAGCGGGCGCCGTCGGCCAGTCCGCGCACCTTCAGGATCTCCGGTGCGGCCGGGTCGACCGGTTTCCGTTGCGGGAACACGTTCTCCAGCACCCGCCCGGTCATCAACGCGATCAGGTCAGCGGTCTTCGTTTCGCGCGCGTTCAGGCCCGTGGCGACCGTGCGACCGTCCTTGAGCACGGTCACCCGGTCGCCGATCTCCCTGATCTCCGCCAGCCGGTGCGAGATGTAGATCACCGCCACCCCCTGGGCGGTGAGCTCCCTGATGATCCCGAACAGCACCCGCACCTCGTCCGGGTCCAGCACGGCCGACGGCTCGTCCATGATCAGCAGCTGCCCGTCCAGCGACAGCGCCCGAGCCATGCTGACGACCTGCTGGTGCGCCACGGACAACCGCCCGACATCGCGATCGGGCCAGATCTCCGGGTGCCCCAGCCTCGCGAGCAGCGCACGGGTCCTGCGCCGCGCTTCCGCTCGTTTCGTGAAGCCCGCCGTGGACAGTTCGTGGCCGAGGAACACGTTGTCCGCCACCGACAACCCCGCCACGAGATCGAGCTCCTGGTAAATGGCGGCCACCCCGCTGCGCATCGCGGCGGTGGGATTGCCGAACTCCACGACCTCGCCCCGCCAGCGGATCTCGCCCTCGTCCGGCCGATGCGCACCGGACAACACCTTGATCAGCGTCGACTTGCCCGCGCCGTTCTGCCCGAGCAGGCAATGCACCTCCCCCGCGCGCACCTCGAAGTCCACGCCCTGCAGAGCCGTCACACCGGGAAAGCGCTTAACCAGCCCGCGGACAGACAGCAGCGAGCTCACCATTGAGTCCTCCGGGCCACTGGAACCCCTGTGCCATCAGGGAATTCGGCCTTACAAGGACCTAAGCTAATGAGCCGTTTTCAACCCGGTCAAGGTGGACGGCGTGGCACATATCGGCCAACTTTTTCCTTGACCGGCAGGCGGCCACGTGGGTTGGCAGAATGCGGTGATGCGAATCAAACACCAGGTGGTGACCTTCGACGCGGCCGATCTCGCCGCGGAGAGCCGCTTCTGGGCGGGTGTGCTCGGCGGGAAGGTCGACGAGGACGGCGACTGGCACATGGTGATCGTCGACGGCGCCCCGCGGGTGGGCGTGCAGCTCGCGCCCGACCACACGCCGCCGGAGTGGCCGGACGGGCCGACCAAGCAGCAGATCCACCTCGATCTGTGGGTGGAGGACTTCGCTGAGGCGCACGAGCAGGTCATGGCTCTCGGCGCGTCGGTGCTGAAACCGGCTCTGGGAAACACCGCCGGGGACGACTTCCAGGTGTACGCCGACCCTGCCGGTCACCCGTTTTGCCTGTGCTGGCTGGTCGCCGAGCAACGCGGGTAGCGCAACGGCGGCCGTGGACGTGACCACGGCCGCCGCAAGGGCTACCTCAGCTCGTACGCCCGGATGACCGTCTGCTCCACCGATCCGGCCGCGTCACCGGTCTTCCCCTTGAGCGACACCGACTTCGCGCCCACGGGATGGTGCAGCGTGACCAACCACTTGCCGCCCACCCGGAACACCTTCACCGGCTGCCAGGTCACACCGTCGTCGTAGGACACCTGGATCTCGGGAGTCCTGACGTCGGTGACGTGCCCCGGCGTGCCGTTGCGCTGCACGCTGACCGGAACGATCAGCGGACGACCGGCCGCCGCACGGTTGTGCTCGTCGAGCTTCGGCTCGAACCGCAGCGCCAGCAACGGAATCGGCGCGGTGGTGCGTTCCGAGGTGAACGTCCACGTCGTGTCCAGCTTGGAGGTCAGCGAGTTCTCGCGGCTTCCGGTGACGTGGAACCGGTAGGTGTCCTTGGCGTCCCGCACTTCGGCGGCGGCGTACCCCGGCTTGCGGCTGTCCGAGAGCACCTCGTCGCCCCGGTAGAGCACCGACCTGGTCTCCTGGCCGACGACGCCACCGCCGACGGAGTCGCCGTTCTGGCTGAACATCGGCACGCCCAGGAACAGCAGGGTGCCCGAGCGGTCCGCGTTCAGGCTTCCCGCCGGGAACGACGGTCCGAACACCGCGGTGTTCCAGCGTTCGTCGACGTGCTGGCCTCGTGTGAACGTGCGCGTTCGCCAGTTCTGGAGTCCCAGGAGCTTCCACGTGTCGACCGGGTCGAGCTCCTCCATCGTCGCCGACCACGGCACGCCCGGCGTGTAGTACTGCCGCAACCGCAGCGGGGCCGGACCGGAGGCACCGCCGTTGTGGCGGATGAGCGACCCCGGCACGCGGACGTGCGTCACCGAGTCGACTCGGGCCAGTGAGGAGTCGGGCACGGCACGCCGCAGATCGGCCGGCACTGCGCCCTTCTCCACCATGCGCAGGTTGTACTGGAACGGGCTGCCGTTGAACGTGCCGTCCGCGTGCTTGCGGGCCTTCAGGATCTCCGCGGACCACTCGAACTCCGGCGCCGTGGTCGTCGACGGGTGCACGCGCAGATCGGTGAAACCGACCATGCCGAAGCCGCTGCCGAAGTGGCCCCACGACGCCTTCGTGATGAAGTGGACATCAGCCCGGCCGTCGCTCGCGTCAGGTCGTTCGACGGCGAGGTCCGGCACGGTGCCCTTGCGGTGGTCCAGCACGAACTCCCGCGGACCCGTCACCTCGACGCGAGGTTCGACCAGCCAGGAGAGCTCGGACCCCACCGGGTTGGAGGCCATGTCCAGCAGGTAGCGCCCCCTCGGCAGCATCCGGGTGATCGTGCCGGACGGGTCGTAACCGTCCTGGTCGCGGCTGTTGAACTCGCGTTCCGCGTCGAGGTTCACGAGCCGGTACTGGTAGCGCGGCGTCGGTTTGCCGTCGCCGTCGACGAACGAGAGCTTCACCGGATAGCTCTCGATCTGCTTCTCGACGGTGAGCGGAATCCTGGTGCCGCTGGAGGACTTCACGACCGCGCTGTAGAGCCCGTCCGGCACGTTCACCCGTGTGTCCGCGGTGACGGTAGCTGTGGCCGTGCCGCCCGCAGGCACGGTGAGCTGAGCCGGGGCCACGCTGAACACGCCCGCACCTGGCTTCTGCTCGTCGATCGAGAGGTCCAGCGTCACCGGTTCGCTGCCGGTGTTGCGGTAGGTGACCTTGCGGACGATCGGCTCGTCGTCGCCGTGCGGCCAGTCCGCTCGACCCATGCTCAGGCTGCCGGTGTTCGCCGTGACGGTGGCGGCCGCGGCCTTCGCGATGTCCACGCGGCCCGCACCCTGGTCGTAGACGGTGTTGGCGGCGTTGGGCTTGGCGGTGTTCATCAACGCCGCCTTGATGTCCTGCCCCGTCCACGCCGGGTGCTGCGCGGCCAGGATCGCCGCGGCGCCCGCCACGTGCGGTGCGGCCATCGACGTGCCGTCCAGGGCGACGTGGTGCTCGCCCACCGGGGTGCCGATGGTGCCGTTGCGCGCCTTGGCCGCCACGATGCCGACGCCGGGCGCGGTGATGTCCGGCTTGATCGCGTTGTCCTTGAACCGCGGGCCGCGGCTGGAGAAGTTCGCGAGCGCGTCATCGCGGTGCACCGCTCCGACGGTCAGCGCGGCGTCGGCGGCCGCCGGTGAGGCCACCAGGCCGCCGGAGTTGCCCGCGGAGACGACGAACAGGGCACCCGTCTGCGCCGAGATCCTGTTCAGTGCCAACGACAACGGGTCGTCACCGGCGCTCGGCGGGCCACCGCCGAGGCTCATGTTGACGACCTTGGCCTTGGTGGCGGCCCACTCCATCCCGGCGATGATCCAGGACTCCTGGCCGCCCTGCGGGCCCAGGACCTTGCCGTTGACGACCTTGGCGTCCGGCGCGATGCCCTGGTACCTGCCGGCGCCGGTGATCGTGGACGCGACGTGCGTGCCGTGCCCGTTCAGATCGTCGGAGGTCGTGGTGTCGGTGAAGTTCCGCGCGTCGACGACCGCGTCCGCGAGATCCGGATGGGTGGCGTCGATGCCGGTGTCGAGCACCGCGACCGTCACCCCCGCACCGGTGAGGCCCTTCTCCCACGCGCTCGGCGCGCCGATCTGGGCGGCGCTGCGGTCCAGCGTCGCCGTGACCTTGCCGTCGAGCCAGACCTTCGTCGTGCCCATCGCGCGGGCCCGCGTCCAGAACTCACCGTTCTTCGGTGCCTCCGCCGCGCGCGCTCCGATGCTGGCGAGCGAACGGCCACTCGCCAGGTCACCCTCGACGATCAACGGAATGGTGTCGCGGCTCGAGTCGTCGTAGCCGGACCTCGCGAGCAACGACACGTCGAACAGCCGCTCGTCGAGCGTGCCCGACGCGACCTGCTGCTCGGCGTCCGCGGGAACGACGTGCAGGTCGCCCGCCGTGTCGGTGTACCGGTGAAAACCGATGTGCTCACGGCCTCTGCCGGGCCTGGTGCGCACCTCGCCGCCGACCACGGAAACCTGGTCACCGGTGATCAACGTGACCGTGGTCGTGAGGCCGCCGGTCTGCTCCCCAGTCGCCGCGGCGGGCACTGCGGCCGTGGACATGACCACGGCGGCCGCCAGCCCAGCGGCGAGCATTCTCTTGTTCAATTCGAATCCCCCGTTTTTTGCGCCCTGGTGAGGAGCGCTTCCCCTACGTGGAGGATGCCACCGGGGTAGCGGAGGTTGCGTCCGTTCGTGAGAACTAGCCTGATGGGGTGATCCTCACCAGCGACCGCCTCACGATCCGGCCGTTCCGCGCCGAGGACGCACAGCCGTTCGCGGACTACCGGTCGGACCCGGACGTGGCGCGCTACCAGGACTGGAGCACGCCGTTCCCGGTCGAGGCCGCCGCACGGATGATCGACGAGATGACCGATCCCGCGGAGCCGGGCTGGTTCCAGTACGCGGTCGACCTCGACGGCACCCTGATCGGCGATGTCGGCGTCAACACGCACGAGAACCTCATGCAGGCCGACATCGGCTACACGCTCGCCCCGGCGCACCAGGGTCACGGCTACGCGACCGAAGCCGTGCAGCTGATGCTGCGGCACCTGTTCGACGAGCGCGGCCTGCACCGCGTGTCCGCCGAGTGCGACGCCCGCAACGAGCGTTCGGTGAAGCTGTTGACACGGCTGGGTTTCCGGCAGGAGGGGCATCGGGTCGCGCACACCTGGATCAAGGGCGAGTGGACCGACGACCTGCTGTTCGGCTTGCTCGCGGTCGACTTCAGGAGGCTGTGAGCTACGTTGAGGCCATGGAGATCTACGACATCCCGGTCAGCACTCTCGCGGGAGAGCCAGGCAACCTGAGCGACCTGCGCGGCAAGGTGCTGCTCGTCGTCAACGTCGCCTCGCGCTGCGGCCTCACCCCGCAGTACGCGGGCCTGGAGCGGCTCCAGGAGAAGTACGGCGAGGACGGCTTCTCCGTGATCGGCTTCCCGTGCAACCAGTTCGCCGGACAGGAACCGGGCACCTCCGAGGAGATCGCCACCTTCTGCTCGACGACGTACGGGGTGTCGTTCCCCCTGTACGAGAAGGTGGAGGTCAACGGCTCCGGGCAGCACCCCCTCTACCAGCAGCTCGTGCAGCACGCCGACGCCGCGGGGGCCGCGGGCGACGTGCAGTGGAACTTCGAGAAGTTCCTGGTGTCGCGCGAGGGCGAGGTGCTGGGCCGGTTCCGCCCGAAGGTCGAGCCGGAGGACCCCACGCTCACCGAGGCCATCGAAGCCGCCCTCCGCTAGGCCCCGGCCACGAAGCGGGCCGTCGCGCGAGGACTGCGGAACACGTGCAGTTCCGCGTCCTTGGCGTGCGTCGTGATCGCTTCCAGGAGCTGCGGTCGGTGCTTGCGGCGCCACGACCACACCCAGACCCAGAAGTCGAACCGTTCCCGCGAGCGCTTCAACGCCCGCCAGGCGCAGCGCGGGAACGAGTAGTCGAGCAGGATCACGGCGTCCGCCCGTTGGAGGCGCACGGCGAGGACGTCGTAAGGGCCGAGGTCGCCGTCCATGATCCACTGTTCGGCGTCGGCGAGTTCGCCCTGGACGTCGGCCCAGCGGTTGGGTGGGGTGGGTTCCAGGTTCGGTCCCCAGAAGTGCTTGTCGAGCTCGACGACCGGGAGCCCGGTCGCGGCGCCGAGTGTGATGGCGAGGGTTGATTTCCCCGCACCGCCGCGGCCGAGGATCACAACGCGTTTCATGAGCACAATCGTGTCAGAACGGAAGGCCGGGCCGTGATCACGGCACCGCAGGCTGTGTCCCATGCGAGCTGGGGTGTTCCTGCGCTGGGTGGCGCATCCGCTGACCGTCGGGGCCACCGCGGTCCTGCTGTTGAACGACCACGTGTTCAAGCAGGCGTGGCCGGGTCTCGTCACCGGCAAGCTCAGCGACTTCGCCGGGCTGGTGGTGGCGCCGGCGGTCTTGGGGCTGCTGTCCGGCCTGTTCCGGTTCGGCCGGATCGGCGCGGCGGCTGCGACGCTGCTGACCGGAGCCGGGTTCGCGTGGGTGAAGCTGACCAGCATCGGCGCTGAGGTCGCGTCCGCGGCGTGGTCGGTCGTCAACGGCCCCTCGGTCATCCTGGCCGACCCGACCGACCTGGTCGCACTGCCCGCGCTGGGCCTCGCCTGGTGGGCCTGGCGTCGGGTGGCGGACGCACCCCCGTTGCCGGACCGCCTGGCACACCGGGTGCGGGTGGTGGTCGCGCTGCCGTTCGCGGTTCTGGCGATCGCCGCGACTTCGCCACCGGCCGACACGCTCCCGTCGGTCAACGCCATCCAGCCCATCGCCGGTGACCAGGTGATGATCGAGGTGGGCGGGGAGTACTACAGCTCCCCTTCCGGCGTCGGTGACTGGACGCATCTGCCGGGGACACCGCCCGAGCACCTGCCTGGTCGCGGGCGGCAGCTCGAAGCCTGCGCACCCGATGACGAGGCGCGCTGTTACCGGGTGCACGGCGGTGACCTCGACTTCCCCGCGCGGCAAACTTCGCCCGACAGACGCCGGCTCGGTGTCGACGAGACGACCGACGGCGGCCAGACCTGGCGCACCGCCTGGGACCGTCCAGCCACCCGGTGGCCGTTCATCGTGCGCCAGCACCTGCTTCCCAATTGGACGGACGGCTCGCGCAAGGTGGCCAGCGTGGAACTCGTGGTCCGAGCGGTCCCGGGCGGGCATCAGGTGATCGTCGCCAATGGCATGGAGGGGCTGGCGGTCCGCAGCGCCGACGGTGTCTGGCAGCAGGTGCCCGTCGTGATCCCGGCGACCGGGCTCGACATCCGTCCCGCGCCGCTCACCGCGTTCGGGCAGGGGATCGGGGACTACGTCATCGACGCCGGCCTGATCACCGTGCTCGCCCTGCTGGTCGGGATGTCGATCGCGGGTGGCCGGGCTCGTCCCCGGCCAGGGCGCTGGCTTCCCGTGCTGCTGCCGCTCGGTCTCCTGCTGGTGGCCTCCGTGCCGATCGCCGGCGCGGTGGTGTTCTCCTCCGACTCCGCCGCCAAGTCGACGGGGACAGGACTGGTGTTCGCGCTGTGCTTGATCGGTGCCGCTGCGGGTCTCGTGCTGGCCCAGCGGATGCTGCCCCGGCCGCGGACGGCAGTGGTCGTGGCCGCCGCCGTGCTGACCGGCCTGGCCTTCCTGGGACCTGTGCTCAGCTGGACGGTCGGCCACCCGCCGGAGCACGGGCCCGCCGTCCAGCTCGGGCTGATCCTCGCGGCGGTGTGTCTCGTGCCGGTCGTGGCGGCCGGGTGGTGGGCAGGTCGGCGGACGATTTGATCGTGGTCGAGAATCACGGGGTGCCGACCGCGAAGAACCTGCTGGTGTCCGGGAGTACCGGGGACGCGATCACCGAGCTGGTGACCGCGGCGCTGTTGCTGCGCACGCCCGACGCGGAGTGGTCGCAGCTCGTGCACATCTACGTGCCGCACGGTCCCACGGTCGCCTTCAGCGGCCGCGACCTCCGCTCCCCCGGCATCGCCGAGGCCACCGAGGTGGCCCGTGCGGCGGGGTTCGAGACAGTCGTCCGCTCGCCGGGCGGACGGATGGTCGCCTACGACAGCGGCGCCGTCGTGATCGACCACCTCGACCGCACGACCGACATCCGGCACGCGGGCAGCGCGACCTTCGCCGCGAACGCCGAGAGCCACGCGCGGGTGCTGCGCGGCCTCGGCGACATCGACGCCCGCATCGGTGAAGTCGACGGCGAGTACTGCCCCGGCGAGTACAGCATCAACGTCGGGGGCGTCGCGAAGGTCGTGGGCTCGGCGCAACGGGTCACCGCCACCGGTTCCCTGTTCAGCACGGTGGTGCAGGTCGCCGTCTCGGATCGGGTGCGCGCCGTGATGATCGACGTGTCGCGGGCGCTCGGCTACGACCTGCGGGAGAGCTCCATCGCGGGGCTGGCCGACTACGCACCTGGGTTG
Organism: Lentzea alba; assembly: GCF_047445655.1. GTDB lineage: Bacteria > Actinomycetota > Actinomycetes > Mycobacteriales > Pseudonocardiaceae > Lentzea > Lentzea alba_A. The sequence goes on along the minus strand of NZ_JAJAEG010000003.1, from coordinate 356,743 downwards.
ACGGCCGACGAGGTGGCTGCGGCGTTCGCGGTGGACTACCGCAGCCGGCTCGACCTGACCGACGAGCCGTTGCCGGCCGAGGTGGTCACTCACGCGTCGACCGCTGTGTCACGCCCGTGGCCCGCACACGCTTCGACCACCGCGCACGCGGCGCCAGCCACACACGCCCCGACTGCCGCGCCGCGCGCGTTGCCGTTCCACGTCGACGACTGGACGCGAGCGAACCCCCTGCTACTCGGCCGATAGCGTGCGCAGCGTCGCCAGCACCAGCGCCCTGGTGACGGTCAAGATCTCACTCACCCGGACCTGTTCCTGCGGCCCGTGCGCAAGCCGGACATCCCCAGGCCCGTACTGCAGCGTCGGAATGCCCGCCCCCGCGTACAGCCGCAGATCGCTGCCGTAAGGCGCACCCCGCTCGACCGGCCGCGCGCCACCGGTGACGTCGGCGTGCGCAGCACCGACCAGCGACGCCAGCGGGTGCCCCGCCACCAGTCGGCCACTCGCGAACTGACCACCCGGCCACGTCACGACAGCCGGGTTCGAGCGCAACCACGGATCGGCCGCACAAGCCTCAGCCACGCACATCTCCAGCTCGGCACGGGCCGCGGCCGGGTCCTCACCCAGCTGAACGCCCAGCCGCCCCTCCGCGACCAGCAGATCAGGCACGCTGCTGGCCCAGTCACCGGCGCTAAGAACACCGACGGACAACGGGTACGGCACGGGGTACTCGGACATCAACGCGTCGGCGCCGGAGTTGCGGCGAGTTTCGAGCCGCGCGAGCGCCTGGTGGATCGGCAGGTAGGCGTCGATGGCGCTCACCCCGAAGTACCTGGTGCTGCCGTGCGTGGCGCGTCCGGGCACCTCGATGCGGAACGTGAGCGCGCCGGCGTTCGCGATCATCAGTGCGCCGCTGGTCGGTTCGGTGATGATGCAGGCGTCGCCGGTGTGGCCGCGGTCGAGCGTGCCGAACGCGCCGAGGCCGCCGTCCTCCTCGCTCACGACGAAGTGCGCGGACACCTGGCCGTGCAGCTTCACCTGAGCCGCCCGGATCGCGGCCAGCGCGGCGATGATCGCCACCACGCCGGCCTTCATGTCGCACGCCCCGCGCCCGTGCACCACGTCCCCGACGACGCGCGGCCGGAACGGATCGCCCTCCCACCTGGCCAGGTCGCCGGGCGGCACGACGTCGACGTGGCCCTGGAGGATCAGGGTCGGCCCGTCACCGCGCGGCCGGGTCTCACCGACCAGCCCCCACGCCTCCGTGCGCGGCGCCTCGGTGCCGGGGAACTCCGAGCGCGCCCGCAGGTCGGGCAGGTCCATCGACCACAGGTCGACGTCGAGGTCCAGGCGTTCCAGCTGCCGCGCCAGGACGTGCTGGAGCTCGGACTCCGCGGCGGTGCCGGTCACGCTCGGCACGGCCAGCAAGTCCAGCAGGAGCCGGCCGACGGCCTCCTCGTCCACCGCCGCCAGTGCCGCGGCCTCGACATCGCTCACGTTCGCAGTGGTCACAAGCCGTGAGACTAAGCTCGGTACAACCACGCAAACAATCGTCATTCCCGGCGAATCAGGCCCACTTTTTTGCATTGTCAAACCGCGTATGACGATCTTTTGCGCAGCCAACCGACCGGGAGCGACCTGTGGACACCATCGACGAAGCGATCATCCGCTGTGTGGTGCGCGACGCCCGTGCGACGTACGCGGAGATCGGCAAGGAGGCCGGGTTGTCCCCCTCCGCGGCCAAGAGACGCCTCGACCGCCTGGTGAAGTCCGGCGCGATCCGCGGCTTCACGGCGATCGTCGACCCCCAGTCGCTGGCGTGGCACACCGAGGCGTACGTCGAGATCTACTGCACCGGCAACCCCACCCCGGCCGAACTGCTCAAGGCGCTCGAGGACATCCCGGAGGTCGTCGACGCCTGCACCGTCTCCGGAGCGGCCGACGCGATGCTCCACATGCTCGCCGCGGACATCCCGCACCTGGAACTGGCGATCCAACGGGTGCGCGCCACCGGTCCGGTCGACCGGACCGAGAGCGTCATCGTGCTGTCACGCCTGCTGAGCCGGCCGCGCATCCAGGTCTGACGCGATGACCACGCCAGTGCGTGCGGCGCGCTGGACGCCCCAGTCGTACAAGGCCTGCAGAGCGGGCCCGAGACTGCGGCCCTCCTCGGTGAGCGAGTACTCGACGTTCGGCGGCACCTCGGCCCGCGCCACCAGGCCCGCCTCCTGCAGCTCGCGAAGCCGCTGCACGAACATCTTCTCGCTGATGCCCGGCACCTTGCGGCGCAGCTCGCCGTAGTGGTGCGGGCGTTGTTTGAGGTGGGCGAGGATGACCGCGCGCCACTTGCCGCCGACGACGTCGAGCGCGAGCTCGACAGGACAGTGGTACATGGGCGCTCCTCACCAAAAGGTGCGTACTTGCCGGGACTTCCGCGCGGTGCTGGAGTTGGCGTCGTGATCAACGACCAGTCAACACCTGCTCTCTACACCTGGGCCGGCGGCGCGGAGGCACTGCTGCGGCTCACCGAGGAGTTCTACCGCCGCGTCGCCGACGACGAGCTGCTCGCGCCGGTGTTCGCCGGCATGGATCCCGGCCACGCGCGCTATGTGGCGCTGTGGCTGGGCGAGGTGTTCGGCGGACCCGCCGCCTACACCGCCGAGCGCGGCGGCTACGAGTTCATGCTGGCCAAGCACCTCGGCCGCGCCATCACCGAGGAGCAACGCCGGCGCTGGCTGAACCTGATCATGGATGCGGCGGACGAGGTCGGGCTGCCGTCCGATCCCGAGTTCCGCGCCGCGTTCGTGTCCTATCTGGAGTGGGGAACGCGGTTGGCGGTGCAGAACTCCGCACCGGACGCCAAACCCTTCCACGGCGCGCCCGTGCCGAAGTGGGGCTGGGGCGAGGCGCCGCCCTACCTCAAGGGCTGAGGTCCGTCACCCCCGCACCGCTGCGGATGTCGAACGGAACGGAGACCTGGTCGTGGGTGATCAGCCAGTTCCCGTCGACCTTCCGGAAGCCGAACGTCGCGCGGACCCACATCCCGCCCATCGCCGCGCCGTCCTTCGAAGTGCCGCTGAGCCGGCCGAAGCAGTGTCCGAACGCGACGGTCTCGTCCACCGTCAGCACCAGGTCGCGAACCTCGTAAGCCAGGTCGTCGAAGAACGCGAACGCGCTCGCCCAGTTCTTCAGCTTCGCGTCGACACCGACGTGCTGCAGCGGCGGCTCGACGTCGAAGGACACGACGTCCTCCGAGTAGAGCCGCCGGAGCGCGTCCAGGTCCTTGCCCTCGATCCCGTCCACGATCTTGCCGATGTGCCGCCTGATCGCGGCTTCGTCCAGTTCGCGCATCATCAGTCCCTTCAACACGTTCAGGCCACCGCGACCGGCGAACCGGTGCGCAACGGCGCGAGGGCGGTGCTCCAGGCGACGACCTGGTCCAGCATCTTGGTCAGGGCGGCCACGTGGTGGTCGCCCGGCTTCAGCACGGTGAAGTTCTCGAACTCCGTGGCCAGCGACAGCGTCACCTGGGACGTCACGTCGGCCATCTCCAGCGCCCCGCACACCAGCCGCAACTGCTCGACCGCGCGGGCGCCGCCCACACCGCCGTACGACACGAACCCGATCGCCTTGTCGCGCCACTCCGCGTGCAGGAAGTCGATCGCGTTCTTCAGCACGGCCGGGGCCGAGTGGTTGTACTCGGGCGTGACCACCACGAACCCGTCGAACGACGCGATCTTCGCCGCCCACGCCCTGGTGTGCTCGTGCCCGTACTCGCCCGGCAGTTCGTCCAGGTGCGGCAACGGGTGGTCGACCAGGTCGACCACCTCGAACCGCGCGTCCCCGCGCAGGGCCGCCCGCTCCTCGACCCACCGGGCCACCTGCTCACCCCGGCGCCCCGGACGGGTGCTGCCCAGGATGATGCCGATACTGATCACGGTCTTCTCCGTTCGTGGCGTTCGCTTCCGAGCACTACGACGACGCGACCCAGGAAAACGTCAGGCTGGTCCTGACAGTTCGGCGCGGTGTCTCGTCGTGCAGGGCGAAGACCGCGAACCAACGGGAGCACCGATGACCGACGCCACGCTCGGCGAGCGCCGCCACCTGATCAACCTCGCCTACCGGTTGCTGGGCACGCTAGCCGAGGCCGAGGACGCCGTCCAGGAGGCCTATGCCCGCTGGTACGCGTTGTCAGAGCAGCAGCAGAGCGCGATCGCCTCCCCCGGTGCGTGGCTCACCACGGTCACCAGCCGCATCTGCCTCGACGTGCTCGGTTCGGCGCGCGTGCGCCGCGAACGTTATGTCGGGCAATGGATTCCCGAGCCGCTGCCGGACCCGGCCGCCGACCCCGCCGACCGCGTCACCCTGGACGAGTCGGTCACCATGGCCTTTCTCGTCGCGCTCGAGTCGATGACCCCGGCCCAGCGCGTCGCACTCGTCCTGCACGACGTCTACCGCTACTCCTTCGCGGAAGTCGCCGAGATCACCGGCCGCACGCCGGGCGCCTGCCGCGAACTCGCCTCGTCGGCCCGCCGCCGCGTCAGCGCGTCCAAGCCGCCCGCGGCCCCGGCCGTCCGCCAGGTCGAGGTGGTCCGCGACTTCAAGAACGCCTGGGAGGCCCAGGACATCACCGCCCTCGTCGGCCTCCTCGACCCCACCGCGATCTTCACCGCCGACGGCGGCGGCCTGGTCGCCACCGCGCTCGACCCGATCGAGGGCGGCGCGCAGATCGCCCAGTTCCTCATCGCCGTCGCCACCACGGTTCCCGGCGACTTCACGATGCTGGAGCGCACCGTCAACGGCCGGCCCGGCCTGCTCATCCAGCAGGACGGCGTCACCTCGTCCGTCTACGCGTTCGACTTCGCGGACGACCGCATCACCCGCGTCTGGGCCGTGCGCAACCCCGAGAAGCTCCGCTCGTGGCTGCGACAAGGAGTCGACGGGGTGAGGCCCGGCCGGTAGCTTGCCGTTGATCGTGACCCTGCCTTGAGGAGGTGAGAACCCGTGAACGCGGTATCGACGTGGGTGCTCTCCTTCCCGAAAGGCAACACAGATGAAGTCCTCCCAGTTCGACGTGGTCATCGCCGGATGCGGGCCGACCGGAGCGATGCTGGCCGCTGAACTGCGGCTGCACGATGTCCAGGTTCTCGTTCTGGAGAAAGAGAAAGAGCCCGTCTCCTCGCTCGTCCGCGTGGTGAGCCTGCACGTTCGCAGTCTTGAGATCATGGCGATGCGCGGACTGCTGGACCGGTTCCTCGAACGCGGCAGGCAACGGCCGGTCGGCGGCATCTTCGCCGCCATCCCCAAGCCGGCACCCGAAGATCTGAAGTCCGCTTACCAGCTGGGCATCCCGCAGCCGATCATCGACGGCCTGCTCGAAGAACACGCGGTCGAACTTGGTGCGCAGGTCCGTCGTGGTTGTGCGGTAACAGGTTTCGAGCAGTACGACGAGGGCGTGACGGTCGAGCTGGCCGACGGCGAACGGCTCCGGTCACGCTATCTGGTCGGCTGCGACGGTGCACGCAGTGCTGTGCGCAAGCTGCTCGGCGTCGGATTTCCCGGCGAGCCCTCGCGGAACCACACGCTGATGGGCGAGATGGCGGCGACCGCGTCGCGGGAGGAGATCGCCAAGTCCGGCAGAGTGATCAGCCCCTTCGGCGAAGGGGTCTACCGCGTTGTGGTGTCCGAAGTGGAGCCCAGTGCGGAACCTCCGACGCTGGACGATTTCAAACGGCAGCTGCACGCTGTGGCCGGAACGGACTTCGGCGTGCACTCGCCACGCTGGCTGTCCCGGTTCGGCGATGCCACCCGGCTCGCCGAGCGGTACCGGGTCGGGCGGGTGCTGCTGGCCGGCGACGCGGCGCACATCCACCCGCCCGCCGGTGGTCAGGGCCTCAACCTGGGCGTCCAGGACGCGGTCAACCTCGGCTGGAAGCTGGCGGCCGAGATTCACGGCTGGGCACCGAAAGCGTTGCTGGACACGTATGAGGCAGAACGTCGTCCGGTCGCCGAGGACGTCCTGAACAACACCCGCGCCCAGGTGCTGCTGGCCTCCGACGAACCGGGAGCGCGGGCCGTGCGGAGGCTGCTGACCGAGCTGATGGACTTCGACGAGGTGAACCGGTACCTGATCGAGAAGATCACGGCGATCGGCATCCGGTACGACTTCGGCAGCAGCCACGACCTGGTCGGCCGCCGGATGCGCGACATCGACCTGGAGCAGGGCCGCGGGCTCGTGCTCGACCGCACCGGGCAGCTGAGGGTCGGCGGCTGGTCCGACCGGGTCGACCTCGTCACTGATCCTGTTGCGGCACATGATGTTCCGGCCGTCCTGCTGCGCCCCGACGGCTATGTCGCGTGGGTCGGTGAGCAGCAGGAGGACCTGGACGACCAGCTCGGCCGCTGGTTCGGCGCCTAACGCCAGCCGAGGGCCGGCGCGACGTGCGTGACGATGTTGTCGATGACGTGCGCGCTGTAGTCGACGCCGAGCTGGTTGGGCACGGTCAGCAGGAGGGTGTCCGCTTCGGCGATCGCCTCGTCCTCGGCCAGTTGCCGGATCAGCTCGTCTGGCTCGGCGGCGTACGAGCGTCCGAAGATCGCCTTGTTCGGGCCGTCGATGAAGCCGATCTGGTCCTTGCTCTCGCCGTCACCGCCGAAGTACGCGTCGTCGAGGTCGGTGGTGATGGCGAAGATGCTGCGGGACACCGAGACCCGCGGCTCGCGTTCCCACCCGGCCTCGGTCCAGGCCTTGCGGAACGCCCGGATCTGCTCGGCCTGCTGGACGTGGAACGGCGCCCCGCCCTCGTCGTACTTCAGGGTCGAGCTCATCAGGTTCATGCCCTGCTCGGCCGCCCACACCGCGGTGCCGTTGGAACCAGCGCCCCACCAGATCCGGTCGCGCAGACCCGGCGCGTGCGGCTCCAGGCGCAGCAGGCCGGGCGGGTTCGGGAACATCGGCCGCGGGTTGGGCCGCGCGAACCCCTCTCCCTCCAGCACCTTCAGGAACACCTCGGCGTGCTTGCGGGCCATGTCGGCCTCGGTCTGCCCCTCGCCGGGCTCGTAGCCGAAGTACCGCCACCCGTCGACGACCTGCTCGGGCGATCCCCGCGAGATGCCGAGCTGCAGCCTGCCGCCGGCGATGAGGTCCGCCGACCCGGCGTCCTCGACCATGTACATCGGGTTCTCGTACCGCATGTCGATCACACCGGTGCCGATCTCGATGCGCGAGGTCCGCGCGCCGATCGCGGCGAGCAGCGGGAACGGCGACGCGAGCTGCCTGGCGAAGTGGTGCACCCGGAAGTAGGCGCCGTCAGCGCCGAGCTCCTCCGCGGCCACCGCCAGGTCGATCGACTGCAGCAGCGTGTCGGACGCCGACCTCGTCTGCGAGCCGGGGCTGTCCGACCAGTGCCCGAACGACAGAAAACCGATCTTCTTCACACCATGCCGAACACATCCGCCCGGCAGTTGCTTCCCTGATCAGCTGTGCTCTTCGCGGAGTGCCTGCGACGCCTCGACGATGATCTCGCGCATCGCCTGTTCCGCCGCGGCCGGATCGCCGGACTGCACGGCCTGGGCGACGTCGGCGTGCAGGCGGATCGCGGCCGGGTTGGGCAGGTCCGGCATGAGTCCGTGGTGGGTGCGGCCGATGAGCACCTCGGACACGACGTCGGTGAGGGCGCCGAGCATCTCGTTGCCCGAGGCGGCGAGCAACGTGTGGTGGAACAGCAGGTCGGCCTGCAGGTAGGCCTCCAGGTCGCCGGACTTGCCGTGCACGGCCATCTCCATGACGGCCTTCGTCAGGTCGCCGCACTGGGCGGGCGTGGCGCGCCGGGCGGCCAGGGCGGCCGCGATCGGTTCGATGCCACCGCGGAGCTCACTCAGCGACTCCAGCTGGGCCACGCGGCCTTCGCCGTCCAGTCGCCACCGGATGATGCGCGGGTCGAAGACGTTCCACGCGCGCTGCTCGGCAACGGTCACGCCGACGCGGCGCTTGGTGATCAACACGCCCATGGACTGCAGCACCCGCACGACCTCGCGGATCACCGGGCGGGACACGCCGTGCGACTCGGCCAGCTCGTCGATGCGCAGCACCTCACCCGGCTTGAGCTCACCCGCCGCGATCCGGCGGCCCAGGTCGTCCAGGACGGTGTGGTGCAGTCCCGGCTTCGCCTGCTCAGCGGTTCCCACGAGGCCGAATCCTCTCACGATTGCCCTCGCGAGGCCTCCCTGAACGATAAAGAACAGGTTATTTGACCGGTTGGATTGTAAAAGTCAGGTTATTGAGCCACGCTGTGCGGCACTGTCGAAGGGAGTCGGCCAGTGCCTCAGTTGATCGTGGTCATGGGCGTGTCGGGATCGGGCAAGAGCACGACGGGCGCCGCGCTCGCCCGCCGGTTGGGCGTGCCGTTCGCCGACGCGGACGAGTTCCACCCCGCCTCCAACGTCGCCAAGATGTCGGCCGGCGTACCCCTGGACGACGCCGACCGCGAACCGTGGCTGGCCGCGATCGCGGGGTGGCTCGCCTTGCACGCCGACGGTGGCGTGGTCATCTGCTCGGCTTTGAAGCGCGCGTTCCGGGATCGGCTTCGCGCCGCCGCACCCGCCGCCTACTTCGTGCACCTCTCCGGTGACTCCGCGGTGGTGTCGGCTCGCGTCGCCGCCAGGACCGGCCACTTCATGCCGGTCGCTCTCGTGGACAGCCAGTTCGCCGCGCTGGAGCCGCTCGAACCCGACGAGCACGGGCTCGTGCTCGATCTCGACCAGCCCGTCGACGCGATCGTCGGGGCTTGCCTGACCGCCGCAGACCGAACCGCGGTGGGAACCGCGGTGGTGGGAACCGCACTGGCGGGAACCGCGGAGGGAACCCGGACGTGACCCTCGCCCCGGACACCCGCACCTTCGGCGCCCGCGCCCACGCCCCCACCTTCCACACCCCGGCCGTTGAGCCACACGCCCTGGGGACCCACGCCCTGGGGACCCACGCCCTGGGGACCCACGCCCTGGACGCGACGGGCACACCCGCCCATCAGACCCACGCCCTGGAGACCCTCACCGCCGCAGAAGGAACCGCGGAAGGAACGCTGACATGACCCTCGCCCTGGAGACCCTTTCCGCCGGCCGGCTCATCCCGGCCGCCGTCATCGGCATCGCGTTGCTGGTGCTGCTGATCACCAAGGTGAAGCTGCACCCGTTCCTCGGGCTGACGGTCGCCTCGCTCGTCGTCGCCGCCATCGCGGGCCTGGGCATGGACGCCGCGCTGGCCGGGTTCGCCAAGGGTTTCGGCGACACCGCCGCGGGCATCGGCACGCTGATCGCACTCGGCGCGATGATCGGCAAGCTGCTCGCCGACACAGGCGGTGCGGACGCGATCGTCGACGCGATCATCGGCAGGGCGAGCCGTCGTTCGCTGCCGTGGGCGATGGCCGGGGTGGGCGCGCTGATCGGCCTGCCCATGTTCTTCGAGATCGGCCTCGTGCTGATCATGCCGGTCGTGCTGCTGATCTCCCGGCGGTCCGGGGTGTCGCTGATCAAGCTCGGCATCCCGGCGCTGGCCGGTCTTTCGGCGATGCACGGTCTCGTGCCGCCGCACCCCGGTCCGCTGGTGGCCGTCAACGCGCTGAAGGCCGATCTCGGCATCACGCTCGGGCTCGGTGTGCTCATCGCCATCCCGACCATCGCCATCGCCGGCCCGCTGTTCGCCCGCTACGCCGCCCGGTGGGTCGACGTGCCGGCGCCGGAGCTGTTCGCCAGCGAGGAGAACGAGGACAAGCCGCGCCCGTCGTTCCGGATCACGCTGGCCACCGTGCTGCTGCCGGTGGTGCTGATGATGGGCAAGGCGGCGGCCGACATCACCGCGGCCAAGGGCAACCCGGTTCGCTCGGTGCTGGACTTCCTCGGCACGCCGGTGATCGCGTTGCTGATCGCGGTCGTCGTCTCGATGATCACGCTCGGGCGCGGCGCGCGGATGTCCGCCAAGGAGATCGCGTCCAGCGTCGAGGCCGGGCTGCCGCCCATCGCGGGCATCCTGCTGATCGTCGCGGCGGGTGGCGGGTTCAAGCAGACCCTCATCGACACCGGCATCGGCAAGCTCATCGCCGACTGGGTCGCGGGCAGCGGCCTGTCGGTGCTGCTGCTGGCCTGGCTGGTGGCCGTGCTGATCCGGCTCGCGACCGGGTCCGCGACCGTGGCGACGGTGACCGCCTCCGGCATCCTCGCTCCCCTCGTCTCCACCCTCAGCCCTGGTGAGACGTCGCTGCTGGTGCTGGCGATCGGCGCCGGGTCGCTGTTCTTCTCGCACGTCAACGACGCCGGGTTCTGGCTGGTCAAGGGCTATTTCGGGCTCAGCGTCAGCCAGAACGTCAAGACCTGGTCGGTCATGGAGACCCTGCTGTCCGTCGTCGGTCTCGTCGGAGTGCTGCTCGTCGATCTGGTCATCTGAGCCGGGCAGCGATGAGTTTGGGAGGCTTCCGAGGTCCGACCCTCGAACGCACAACAGGGAGGAAGCCCATGACTCAGCTGGTGAAGGTGCAGAACTTCGTGGTTTCGAGCGACGGGTTCGGTGCGGGTGAGGACCAGACGCTGGAGAGGCCGTTCGGGCACGCCAACCCCGGCGAGCTGTTCGCCTGGGCCGGCGCCACGGCGAGCTGGCCCAACCGCACCGACCCCGGCGGCAGCCGTGGCCTCGACGACTACTTCACGCGCGACTTCGCCCACAACATCGGCGCCGAGATCATGGGCGCGCACAAGTTCAGCCCGCACCGCGGCCCGTGGACGGACCACACGTGGCAGGGCTGGTGGGGCGACGAGCCGCCGTTCCACACCCCGGTCTTCGTGCTGACCCACCACGAACGTCCGACGTTCACGTTGTCCGACACCACGTTCCACTTCGTGAACGGCGACCCGGCCGACGTCCTCAAGCTCGCGAAGGAGGCCGCGCAGGGCAAGGACGTCCGGATCGGCGGCGGCGCCACGACCGTCCGGCAGTTCCTCGACGCCGACCTCATCGACACCCTGCACATCGCGGTCTCCCCGGTCGAGCTCGGCCACGGCGTGCCGCTGTGGAAGTCGCCCGACGAACTGCTCGACCGGTTCCACCTCGACGTCGTGCCGAGTTCGAGCGGCGTGACGCACCACCTGTTCTGGCGGAAGTGAAGTCACCGGCAACGCAGGTCGTCGGGTGCGGAGGCGTCGACGAGTGCACGCCACTCGTCGGCGGTGAGGTCGCGTCCCGCGGTGGTGCACGCGGTGCGCACGAGGTTCTCATCGGAGATGTCGCGGACGACAGCCGTCGCCGGTCCTGAGTCGCGGCTCTCCGCCACCGTGAGCATCCACTTGCCGTCACCGGAGAAACCGATGCCCACGCGGCTCTCCGGATCGCCGGGAACGGTCAGCACGACCGAACCTGACTCCAGATCGGCGACGGTGACCGAGTTGTCCCCACGCGCACGGGCGACCAGCACTCCGTTGCTGCTCGGCGGCCAGAACAGGCCGGCGTCGCCCGCGATCGTGTTGCGCCGTCCGGTGAGGCGGTCGTCCCACACCTCCAACTCGCCGGACTCCAGCTGCACCAGCAACCGATCCCCCACGAACGCGAGATAGCGCACCCCTGCCTGAGCGAGCCGGCCGACCTCCGCGCCCGTCGACGCGTCACGGACCACGACCGATGCCTTGTCCGCCACCGCGACCAAGCTGCTGGACGCCGCCGCCGCACTGACATCCGGGGCCTTCGGCGCGACTGGTGCCGACGGATCCGGGACCACCGTCCTGGTGTCACCACTGGCGACGTCCACGAGATCGAACCCGCCGTCGGACTGCACGACGACGAGCCGCTCGGAGCCCATCGCGGCCGCGATCACCTCACCGTTGCGCTGACCTGCCGCGACGGCCCGCACCTGACTGGGAAAACCGGCTGGAACCTTCACCCGCGAGCCACCGACCTGCGGCTGCACGACGACCACAGCCTCCGAACCACGCCAGAGCGCGGGTCCGTAAAGAGCGTCGAGGTTCAGGTCCGCCAGCTGCCGGATCTCTCCCGGCCGCGCCACCGGACCGATGACACCGGCCCAGCCCGAGCCGTCGAACGCCATCATCTGCGCACCGTCGTGGGACAGCGCGACGTCCGGCGGCCCGCACGCGTTGCAGCCCGGACTCAGCTCGATCGGGAACGACCGGCCGATGCGGTCCACCTGGTCGAGGTCCCACAGCGTCACGCGGTTGCCGGACGCCGAGGCGAGCTTCCGGTCGTCCTTGCCCAGGAACACCAGGCCGCCGTAGGTGACCCGGCCCGTGCCGTTGAGCTTCACGGGTTCGGCGAACGTCGAGCCCGGTGCGAGGACCTGGGACACGTAGATCGCGCCGTCCTCCGCGATCGCCAGGTGGGAAGCGTCCGCGCTCAAGGCCATGGCGCCGGGCTTCGCGATCGGGGCGCGCGCGTTCAGGTGAGGCTCGGCCACGCTGGTGTCGCGGTCCGTCTGCCAGACCCAGATGGTGTCACCGCCGTTGGTGTAGCTGAAGGCACGACCGTCCGCGGACACGGCCTGCCCGTAGTTCGCGGTGCCGAAGCCGGTGTCCGCACCGAGAACCGCACGCCAGTCGGAGACCCGCACGCGTGCCCACTGGCCGTAGCCGCTGTCGAAGAACAGCACCTCGTCGTCCGAGGTCACCACGTGGTCGTACCCGATCGTCCGATCCAGCCGATGATCCACTTGGCTGGCGCCGTCGGTGAGAACGGCCGCCACCGCTCCGTTCTTGTCGCTCGTGACCACAGCCGTGCGTCCGGACTCGGACACCGCGACCGCACGGAACTCGGCGTCCCGCACCGCGGTGACGCTCTCGGGTTCACGGCCCTTGCGCGCGACTCGTGCGGACGACTTGTCAGCCGCCGCAACGACGTCACCGTTCCCGCTGATCGCCACGGACACGATCTCGGTGTCCAGGTCGAGCACCTGTTCCGGTGTGCGGTCGGTCAAACGCCATCGCATCACCCGGCCGTCCTTCAGACCGGCCACCACCGCGCTGCCGTCGGCGCTGGCCGCGAGCTTGCTGACGTCCGCGTCGAACGGCAGGTAGCGCGTCATGTTGCCGCTCGCGCTCACCGCGCGGAACAGCGCGGCGCGGGTCTGCGGGTTCGGGTCGGTTCGGAACGCCTTGGCCGCCAACAGGTTCGCCACGTCGAGGTTGGTCGCGAGCTGACTCTCCGAGGCTCCGGCGAGCTTGCGCGACAACCCGATCTGCTGCTGCGTGCCGGCCTCGACGCGGGACTCGACCGCGAGCGTCCCCGCGAAGACCGCCCCGGCCACGGCGATCACCAGCAGAGAGCCCGCGATGCCCCAGTTCCGCCTGGTCTTGCGCAACGCCAGCCGGTCCTCGTCGCGCAGCTGGTCCTTCTCCATGCCGTACAGGTGGGCGGCGATGGTCAAGGCGGCGTCGCGCAGCTTGGGGCGCCGCACCTTCCCATCGCCGGCGATCGAGGCCCAGATCGGCTCGCTGGAATACCAGCCGCGCACTTCCTCCGGCAACGCGTCCGTGTTCGAGTCGAAGTCGTTCAGAGCCTTGTTCCACAGGATCCGCCCACCGGAGTGCACGATGAAGAACTTGTCCTGCGACCGGTTGTTCCTCCACCAGTCGACCTCGAAGCGCACCCACGGCGACACCGCTGCCTGAGGCGACGCCATCAGGATGAACGAATCGCACTTCTTGAGCGCCTCGATGAGCGCGTGCTCCAGACTTGGGGACAACCGGAGATTCGTCGTGTCGCGGAATATGCGCAGTGAGCTCGGCGTGCGCCAGGACTTCCCCACGCGGCGAATCAGGCGCTGGAGCAAAGGCGCGGTGAAACGGTCCGCCTCGCGGTTGTAGGAGATGAACGCGTCGTATTCCACGTGCATCCTTCGCGTCCGTGACAAGATTTGTTACCGCGTAACGAAATCCCAGACGAGAGCGAGTTACCGGCCATGGCGCGACTGATGTTCCTGCTCGCCGGTGTTCTCCTGGCGGGCTGCACGAGTCTGGGACCCGCACCGCCCGTTCCTTCCCCGACTCCGGCGCCGAACACGGTCACCGCGATCAAACTGCCGGACGGTTCCTTCCCCAGATCCCCTTTCGTGGCACCAGACGGCTCCGTGTGGTGCAGCGAGACATCAGGCGAGGCACTCGGCCGCATCGACCAGAACGGTGCCGTCACCCACGTGCGCATACCGGGAAACAACAACAGTCCCGCCGGGATCGTGCACGGGCCGGACGGGCTGATCTGGTTCGCCGGTTTCCAGATGATCGGCCGCGTGTCCGCCACCGGGACCGTCACCGGCTGGCGCAGTGCGGACGTCGGTCTGCCCAACGCGATCGCCGCCGGCCAGGACAACGCCGTCTGGTACACCAACGAAAAGCTGCCGCCGGCCATCAGCCGCATCACGGCATCCGGGGCGATACAACACCGCACGCTGCAGACCACCGACCCGCTGATCAAACTGCCCGGCCTCACCGCCGGCCCGGACCAGGCGCTGTGGTTCACCGTGACGTCGAACGCACGGGGCGCCACACACGCCGTCGGCCGGATGCCGGTCGACGGCTCCTCCTATCGCCTCTTCCCCCTGCCCGCCGAATCCGGCCCTGGCACCATCGTCGCCGGCTCCGATGACGCACTCTGGTTCACCACCGGCCGTGGCATCGGCCGCATGAGCACCACCGGCGACTTCACCGAACACCCGGTGCCAGGAGACGCCAGGCCACTCGACATCGCCACCGGCCCGGACGGTTCGCTGTGGTTCACGACCGACCAGAGCCGCATCGGCAGGATCACCACGTCCGGTCGGATCACCATGCACGACACGACCGGCGCCAAGAGCCTGACCGGCGGGCTCGCGGTGAGTCCGGACGGCACGCTGTGGATCACTGACGGCCCGGGGAACACCGTGTGGCGCTACTCCCCTATGCGCTGATCGTCCACTGTGGTCAGTGCCTGCCCCAACCCGGAACGGTGCCGTCGATGTCCACCTCGAACTGGTCGTACTTCGCCATCAGCGCGAGCAGCTCGTCCTCGGTGGGCTGGTTGCCGTCCGCGTACATCTCGGCGAGGCCCCGGAAGTACTCCTCGCGGTTGAGCGCGGGCGTGAAGATGATGAGCATCTTGGCCTGGTCCTGGTACGGGTTGCGGAACCCGTGCGACACGCCCATCGGGACGTTCACGTAGGTGCCGGGCGGCGCGGCGAACGTCTTGCCGTCGAGGTGGAGCTCCACCATGCCGTGCAGGACGTAGAACGCCTCCAGCTGCTCGTTGTGGACGTGCGGAGAGGCACCGGGCGCTCCGGGATCCATCCGGTGCTCGTACAGGCCGAGCTTCCCGTCGGTCTCGCTGCCCTGGGCCTTGAAGGTCGTGTGGGTGGTCGTGCCGATCTGCACCGACTCGCCCTCGCCGGGAAGCAGGATGCGGGACAACTGCGTCATCTCTGGTCACTCCTCATCGGTGTCGTCGTCGAGCCACGAGAGGTACCGCTCGCCCGTGTCGGGAAAGACGGTCACCAAGTTCTTGCCCGCGTACTCAGGCCGCGAGGCGAGCACACGGCACGCGTGCGCCGCCGCGCCGGAGGAGACGCCCACGAGGAGCCCCGCCGTCCGGGCGAGTTCGCGTGCCGTGTTGTAGGCGTCGTCGTTGGACACCGTCAGGACCTCGTCGATCAGGTCGACGTCGGTGGTCGGCGCGACGAAACCGCCGTTGAGGCCGGGGATGCGGTGCAGGCCGCCCCACCCCTGGCTGAGCACCGGGGATCCCTCGGGCTCCACCGCGACCACGCGGATCGCGGGGTTGCGTTCCTTCAGGTAGCGCGCGGTGCCGCTGAGCGTGCCGCCGGTGCCCACGCCGCAGACGAGGACGTCCACCGCACCGTCGGTGTCGTTCCAGATCTCAGGTCCGGTGGTGGCGTAGTGCGCCGCCACGTTGTCGGAGTTCTCGTGCTGGCAGGCGAACCACGACCCCGGCCGGTCGCGGTGGATCTCCTCGGCCTTGGCGATCGCGGCCGCGTAGCCCTCCTGGTACGGCGTCAGCACGATCTCGGCACCGAACGCCCGCAGCAGCTTGAGGCGTTCACTGGTCGCACTGTCCGGCAGGACGATCACGCACTTGTACCCGCGGGCGGAGGCGATCGCCGCCAGCGCGATGCCCGTGTTGCCCGACGTGGCTTCCACGATGGTGCCCGAGCCCCTGGTGAGCTGCCCGCGCTGTTCCGCGCCGTTGATCATGTAGAGCGCCGCGCGGTCCTTCACGCTGGACAACGGGTTCGCCATCTCCAGCTTGGCGAAGAGGTTCGCGGTGGTGACGCCGAGGTCGAGCCGGACGATCGGCGTGCCGCCGATCAGGTCTTCCAGTGACTGGGCAAGCCGGACTTGGGTCTGCACGGGCACTCCTAGGTTTCGTCACCAGCTGGGGAACACGGCCGCACCCTTGTGCCGCTGACCCGCGACCACGACGGACTGCCGGGGCCGAGCCGCCTTCGCCACGCTGCGGCTCGACCTCAGGTTCGGGATGGAGAACGGCGCCAGGACGCGCGAGTCCGCCGGGACGTCGCGGATGACGAGTGCCTGCGCGCCCACCACCGAGTCGTGGCCGACGGTGATCGGGCCGAGCAGCGTCGCGTTGGCGCCGACGACCACCCGGTCGCCGAGCTTGGGGTGCCGGCGCGAACCCTCCGGCCGTTGGTTGTCGTGCCACCACCCGACCGCACCGAGTGTTACCTGGTGGAAGATCGTGACGTCGTCGCCGATGACGACCGTCTCGCCGATCACGACCGCCGCGCCGTGATCGACGAAGAACCCGCGGCCGATCTGTGCTCCGGGGTGGATCTCGATGCCACCGGAGAGCAGCCGGGCGATGACCATGACCAGGCGGGCGCCGCGCCGGTGACCCCGCAGGTGCAGCCAGTGCGAGATCTTGTGTCCCCAGACCGCGATGATCGACGGGTGCAGCAGCGCCTCGCTGCGCGACTCGATCGACGGGTCGCGGTCCAGGATCACGTCCAGATCCGCGGCGAGCACCCGGAGCAGCGCCCGCGGGGTCACCGGACCGCTCCCGCTGTGTCCTTGCGCAGCTGCCCGAGCCGGTTCTCCGCGTAGGCCACACCGACGAGCACCACGAGGCCACCGGCCAGGAGGTTCCACGTCACGGGTTCACCGAGGAACACCACGCTGACGAGCACCGCGAACACCGGCACGACGTAGTTGACCGCCGATGCTGTCGTGGCGCCGACGTCGCCGATCAGGCGGAAGTACAGGACGTAGGCCAGGCCGGTGCTGAACAGGCCGAGCAACACGATGCTCAACGTCACCGGGCCGGTGAGGTCGGGAACGCGCCAGTCGAGGAACGGGGTCACCAGCGCCTGCAGCACCGCCGCCGACACGAGCTGCGACGCGGCCAGTGCGAGCGGCGCCAACCCGAGCGGTGACAAGAACTTCCGGACGTACACGAAGCCGATCGCGTAGCTGATGGCCGCGCCGAAGCACGCCAGCCGCCCGCTCAGCGATCCGAGCGACTCGTGCCACGGCCCGATCAGCAGCACCACGCCGACGAAGCCCAGCGCCAGCCCTACCGCCTTGCGCGAGGTCGCCCGCTCGGTCGGCAGCGCGGCCGCGGCCAGCCCCAGCGTCAGCAGCGGGGTGGCGCCGATGAGGACACCCGCGATGCCCGCACCGGTGGACTTCTCCCCGTAGGACAGCAGCAGGAACGGGATCACGTTGCCGAACAGGCCGGCGGCACCGATGTGCCCCCACACCAGCACCGATCTCGGCAGCACGACCTTGCGGGCGGCCGCGATCGTGAGCAGCACGGCCGCGCCCAGAACGAGTCTGGCGAGCACGAGCTGCGCCGGTGTCAGACCTTCGAGGGACACCTTGATGAAGGTGAAGCTGCTGCCCCACAGCAGCGCCAGCACCATGAAGCGGGTGACGGATGCCTTGTCCATTGCTTCTCGATTCAGGTCACCTGCGAGTAGTCGTTTGGAAACTTCAGCAGGTGCTGCTCGGGGCGCGGTCGAGCCGAACGTCTGCAACGGACGTTTGGGGCCGGAAACCGGGAAATGTCACGGAAATTCGAGACCCCGCTGGTCGCATGACATCGATGTCGGCGCGCGCGATTCCTGTCTTGTTTGTCTTGTTGATTTATGAGCAGACGCGTCCGAAGCTTCCTGGCAACGTTGTCAGGAACATGATCGGAGCTCGCAATGGCGCAGGACTTCGGCGGCGGCGTCTCGAGACGACAGGCCCTCACCATGGGAGGCGGACTGCTCGCCGGCTTCGGGGTCGGCAGCCTGCTGCCCGGCGCCGCGTCGGCCGCACCGGAGCAGGCCGCAGCACAACAAGCCGTGGACCTGGCGCTGTTCCGCCCGATCTCGGTCTCCTCCACCGACTACGCGGCCACCCCGGCGGAGTTCGCCGTGGACGGCCTGGCACAGGTCGGTGTGCAGGGCTCCGGCTGGCGGGCCGCGCAGGGCGACGGCCAGTGGATGATCATCGACCTGCAGGGCCGCTGCGACATCACCTCCGTGGTGCTGACGTTCGAGGCCAAGCCGGGCGACCCCGCGTTCGACGCGAACGCCTCGCGCGCCGACACGATCGGCACCGAGATCCTCTCCAGCTTCGCGATCGTCTTCGACCTCGACGTCTCCGACGACGGCCGGAACTGGCGCACGGTCTACCGCACCGAGTCCGGCACCGGCGCCGTGGTCACGATCCCGCTGACCGTCCGTGCGCGCTGGGTCAGGTTCACCGCCTCCCGCAGGTCGACCACCAACCCGTTGGGGCTCAACGGCTTCCAGGTGTACGGCACGAGCAGGGACAACCGCCCGGCAGTGCGCGGCTGGACCAGCTGGCCGCTGCAGAACCACGAGAACCCGGCGCTGACCGTGGCGCCGGACGGGTCCGTGCCGCTGGAGTCGGGCTGGGTCCTGACCATGCAGGACTTCGTGCCCGGCAAGGACGGCGCCGCGCTGTCCGCTCCGTCGGTCGACACGCGCGGCTGGGTGCCCGCGACCGTGCCCGGCACGGTGCTCGCGTCGCTCGTCGAGCAGAAGCACCTGCCGGACCCGGTGTACGGGATGAACAACCTGAAGATCCCGGAAGCCCTGTCGCGGCATTCGTGGTGGTACCGGCGCACGTTCGCACTGCCGCGCGGGCTGGACGTCAGCGCGGGCCGGCACGTCTGGCTGGAGTTCGACGGCATCAACCACGAGGCCGAGATCTGGCTCAACGGAGCCAAGATCGGGGCGATGAGCAACCCGTTCGGCCGGGCCGCGCTGGACGTCACCACCACGTTGCGCAAGACCGGTGACCAGAACCTGGCCGTGCGGATCGCGCCGATGCCGTTCCCCGGCAGCCCTGGCGACAAGGGGCCGCGCGGTGAGGCGTGGGTCGGCGCGAACAGCACGATGTTCAAGAACTCGCCCACGTACCTGGCGGTCTCCGGCTGGGACTGGATGCCCGCGGTGCGCGACCGCGCCTCCGGCATCTGGAACCACGTCCGGCTGCGCTCGACCGGTGCCACCGTCCTCGGCGACCCGCGCATCGACACCGTCCTGCCGGACTCCTCCACCGCCGAGGTCACGTTCACCGTGCCGGTGCGCAACGTCGAGGCAGGTGCGCAGAACGTCACGGTGACCGCGGCGTTCGACGGCATCACGGTCAGCAAGACCGTCACCGTGCCCTCGAACTCCGAGTCCGCCGTCGTGTTCGCGCCGTCGGAGTTCTCCCAGCTGCGGATCAAGAACCCGAAGCTGTGGTGGCCCAACGGCTACGGCGACCCCGTTCTGCACGACCTGACGCTGACGGTCGCCAAGGGCAGCGCGGTCAGCGACAGGAAGACGCTGAAGTTCGGCATCCGGCAGGTCACCTACCAGTACGACCTGCCGATCACCATCGTCGACGGCGCCGCCGAGCAGACCGTCGACTTCCCCGCCCAGCAAGCGCGCTACGTGCGGATGCAGGGCGGAAGGCGGGCCACCAACTGGGGCTTCTCGCTCTTCACACTGTCCGTTGTGGACAGCAAGAATCCGGACGACGACCTGGCCCGGGGCAAGACCGCGGACGCCTCGTCGGCCGCCGACTGGACCTCGCCCGGCGCCGTGACCGACGGTGACCCGAGGTCGCGGTGGACCTCGAACTACAACGACAACGAGTGGGTTCAGGTCGACCTCGGCGCCGCGACGTCGTTCGACCGCGTGAAGCTGCGCTGGGAGACGGCGTACGCGGCCACGTTCAAGATCCAGGTCTCCCAGGACGGCCAGACCTGGACCGACGTCGCGTCGAAGGACAACTCGCCGAAGCCGCTGATCATCCTGGTCAACGGCGTCAAGATCTTCGCCCGCGGCGGCAGCTGGGGCTGGGACGAGCTGCTGCGCCGCATGCCGGGCTCCCGCGCGGACGCCGCGGTCGCGCTGCACAAGGACATGAACTTCACCATGATCCGCAACTGGGTCGGCTCGTCCTACCGCGAGGAGCTCTTCGAGGCCTGCGACAAGTACGGCATCCTGCTGTGGAACGAGTTCTGGCTCGGCTGGTCCGCGGACCCCGCCAACCACGACAAGTTCTTCGAGCAGGCCAAGGACACCGTGCTGCGCTACCGCTCGCACGCCTGCTGCGTGGTGTGGTTCGGCTGCAACGAGGGCAGCCCGCCGTCCTCTGTGGACAAGGTGCTGCGCGAGATCGTGCACACCAACACCGATCTCATGTACCAGCCCAACTCGGCGAGCGGCGTGATCACCGGCGACGGCACGTACCGCTGGGTGGACCCCCGTCAGTACGGCACCGGCGAGGCCACTGGCGGCAAGTTCGGCTTCTGGAGCGAGATCGGCCTGCCGATCGTGTCCGTGGTCGAGAGCATGCGCAACCTCGTCGGCCAGGGCAACTCCGGCTGGCCGATCGGTGAAGCCTGGTACATGCACGACTGGTCGGAGAACAGCAACCAGCAGCCCAACGGCTACAAGGCCGCGATCGACGCTCGCCTCGCGCCGTCGAGCAGCCTGGAGGAGTTCTGCCGCAAGGCGCAGTTCGTGAACTACGAGAACATGCGCGCGATCTTCGAAGCGTGGAACTCCAGGCTGTGGAACGACGCCACCGGCGTGCTGCTGTGGATGTCGCACCCGGCGTGGCACTCGACGGTGTGGCAGACCTACGACTACGACCTCGAGGTCAACGGCAGCTACTACGGTTCCCGCAAGGGCTGCGAGCAACGGCACGTGCAGGCCGACCCGACCAACTGGCAGGTCAAGGCCGTGAACCACACGGCGTCCGCGCTGACCGGCGTCACGGTCAAGGCTCAGTTGCACGGGCTGGACGGCAAGACGATCGGCTCGGCGGTCGAGAAGAAGCTCGACGTCGGCGCGTTGTCCGTTGTGGACACGTTCAGCGTGCCGTTCGACGACGCGCTGCCCGCGTTCCACCTGATGCGCCTCACGCTGACCGGGTCGAACGGCGCGGTCATCTCCGAGAACACCTACTGGCGTTACCGGACGGAAGCGTCGATGCACGCCCTCAACCAGGTGGCGTACACGCAGCTGGCGACGACCTTGACCGCGAACAAGAACGGCTACACCGCGGTCGTCCGCAACACCGGAAAGACGGTGGCCGCGATGGTCCGGCTGTCCCTGCGGGAGCGCAACGGCACCGACCGCGTGCTCCCGACCCTCTACAGCGACAACTACTTCTGGTTGCTGCCAGGGGAAAGCCGGACGGTGACGATCAACCCGCAGCGGTCGGTCCGCACACCGCGGTTGCTGGCGGAGGCGTACAACTCGGCGCCGAAGCTGACCTGACCTCCCGCTCTTCCAACGTATAGCGCACCGGGGGCCTTGCGGCAAGGCCCCCGGTGTGCCCCACACTCTGCGGCCGAAGCCGAAACGTGCGAAAACCTGGGGTGTGGGTATCAACATGGGCAGCTACGTGCTGGATCTGCGGGAGATCGACCAGACGCACATCGCAGTCACCGGCGGCAAGGGCGCGAACCTGGGCGAGCTGACGCGGATCACCGGCGTCCGCGTGCCGCCCGGTTTCGTCGTGACCACTGAAGCCTTCCAGCGCATCGCGGAGGCCGCACCGTTGCTCGGCTCGCAGCTGGACCGGCTGACGCGGCTGAACCCGGACGACCGCGAGGAGATCTCCGCGGCCAGTGCCGAGGTGCGGCGGATCATCGAGGGGATCGCGATCCCCGCCGACCTGGAGAAAGCGATCACCAGCGCGGTCGGCGAGGGGGCCTACGCGGTCCGGTCGAGCGCCACGGCCGAGGACCTGCCAAGTGCCTCGTTCGCGGGCCAGCAGGACACCTACCTCAACATCGTCGGGCCGCAGGAGGTCCTCCGGCACGTCAGCCTGTGCTGGGCGTCCCTCTTCACCGAGCGCGCGGTGACCTACCGCCTGCGCAACGACTTCGACCAGCGAAAAGTCACCATGGCCGTGGTCGTGCAGGAGATGGTCCTCCCCCACGCGGCCGGCGTTCTCTTCACGGCGGACCCCGTGACGTCCAACCGAAAGATCACCTGCGTGGAGGCCGCCTTCGGTCTCGGCGAGGACTTCGTCTCCGGCCTGGTGAACGCCGACAGCTACCAGGTGCGCGACAACGAGATCATCGCAAAGACGACACAGCAGGAGCAGGCCGCACTGACCGACGCGCAAGTCCTCTCGCTCACCCGGCTGGGCAGGCGGATCGAGGAGCATTTCGGCCGCCCCCAGGACATCGAGTGGTGTCTGGCGGACAACGACTTCCAGATCGTCCAGAGCCGCCCGATCACGACCCTGTTCCCCGTCCCCGAGGCCGACGACGATGCCAACCACGTCTACGTCTCCGTCGGCCACCAGCAGATGATGACCGACGCGATGACACCCCTCGGACTCTCCGTGTGGCAGCTGACAACTCCCCGCCCCATGGCAGAAGCCGGCGGCCGCCTGTTCGCAGACGTCACCCCGATCCTGGGCATGCCGACGAACCGCGCCGCGTTCCTGGAGGTCGCGGGCAAGTCCGATCCGCTGATCCCCGACGCGCTGCGAACCGTCCTGGACCGTGACGACTTCGTCCCATCCCTCCCGGACGGTCCCGGCATCCCGATCCCCGGCGCCACGCAGGCCACGATCGAGACCGATCCCGCCATCGTCACCGAGCTGATCAAGGAGAACGAGGACTCCGTAGCCGCGCTGAAACTCGCCATCCGCGAGAAGTCCGGCCCCGACCTCCTCGACTTCATCCTCGCGGACTTCCAAGAGCTGCGCCGGCTCCTGTTCGACCCGCGCAGCAGCCAGGTGATCATGGCCGGGATGCAGACGACGTGGTGGCTCAACGACCACCTGCACGAGTGGCTGGGCGAGAAGAACGCGGCCGACACCCTCACGCAGTCCGTCCCCCACAACGTCACCGCGGAGATGGGCCTGGCACTCCTCGACGTAGCGGACGCGATCCGCCCGCATCCAGAAGTCGTCGCCCGCCTTCAGGACGTGCACGACGACGGGTTCCTCGACGAGCTGCCACGACAGGCACGCAATGCCATCGTGGCCTACCTGGACAAGTACGGGATGCGCTGCGTAGGCGAGATCGACATCACGAGGCCCCGTTGGAGCGAGCATCCCGCCGCTCTCGTGCCGATGCTGCTCACCAACATCAAGAACTTCGAGCCGGGCGCCGGCGCGCGACGTTTCGAACAGGGCCGCCAGGAAGCCGCAGCCAAGGAGCAGGAGGTCCTGGAGCGCCTGCGGGCGTTGCCGGACGGCGAACAGAAGGCCGCCGAGACCAAACAGATGATCGACCGCGTCCGGACGTTCACCGGCTACCGCGAGTACCCGAAGTACGGCATGGTCAGCCGCTACTTCGTCTACAAACAGGCGCTGCTTCGCGAAGCCGAACATCTCGTGTCGACCGGCGTGCTCGCGCAGGCCGAGGACATCTACTTCCTGCGCTTCTCCGAACTCCAGGAAGTGGTGCGCACCAACCAGGTCGACCCCGATCTCATCGCCCAGCGCAAGGACGCGTTCAGGTCGTACCAGACGCTAACGCCCCCTCGCGTGCTCACGTCGGACGGCGAGGCGATCTCCGGCTCGTACCGACGCGACGACCTGCCACCCAGCGCGATCATCGGCCTGCCGGTCTCCGCAGGAACAGTCGAAGGCAGGGCCCGAGTAGTCCTCGACGTGGCGGACGCCGCCCTGGACCCGGGCGACATCCTGATCACCGCCTACACAGACCCCAGCTGGTCACCGCTGTTCGTCGCGATCGCGGGCCTGGTGACGGAAGTCGGCGGCGTCATGACCCACGGCGCAGTGATCGCCCGCGAGTACGGCCTACCCGCCGTCGTCGGAGTCGAAGGCGCCACCCGGCTGATCCAGGACGGCCAACGAATCCGCGTGAACGGCACAGACGGGTACATCGAGATCCTGCCCTGATTTGGTCATTGGCCGAGGGCTACGGGTAGTAGCCCTCGACCGGCACCTTCGCCTCTTCGTACAAGTACGGCCCGTCCGTCGGCACGTCGGTGAACCCCGGCCCGGACTTCAACCCGTTCAACTGACGGCTGGCCAACGCGAACACCACCCGCCCGATCCCCGACCGAGCCAACGCTCCCCCGCACATCCCGCACGGCTCACAACTCGTGTACATCGTGGTGCCGGCAGCAGTGTCCGCATCGAGGTTCTGCGCGGCCCACCGCGCCAGCTTGAGCTCAGGATGGGCAGTGATGTCGTTGTCGCTCAAGCTGGAGTTGCGCTCCTCAGCGAGAACGGCACCATCCGGCCCCACCAGCAACGACCCGAAGGGCGGATTTCCTCCCTCACGCGCCTCGGCAGCCAACTCGATCGCCCGGCGCAGATGCACCTCGTTCACCGGAACTCCTTCCGCACCGCGGCCAATGCCTGCCAGGCGACCTCCGGATGCCGCGTCTCCTCCGGGTCGCTCGTGAACGGATCCAGCACCACGGCGTGCGCCCCGTCCGCCCGCAGCTGGTGCAGATCAGCGACGACCTGCTCGACCGTGCCCTCGCCCAGTCGCCTCTCGCCCAGCGGCTGGTCGGTCAGCCTCAGCATGATCCGCGGCGCCAACGCGGGCAGCGGCAGGTTCTCCTCGACAGCCACCGCCTTCAGCCGGGCAAGGGACTCCCGCCACCCGTCCGGCGTCTGCCGCAACGGGTGCCACGCATCGCCGAGCCGAGCCGCGCGCCGCATCGCACCGTCGCTGTGCCCACCCACCCAAATCGGCACAGACCCCGCCCGATAACCCTCGTCCTGCCACGCCGCACGCAACGTCGTGACCAGCTCGTCGGTCAGCTTTCCCCTGCGCTGGAACGGAACGCCGAGAGCATCGAACTCCTGCCGCGCCCACCCGACCCCGACCCCGAGCACGAACCGCCCGCCACTCAGATCCGCCAGGTTCGCCGCCATCCGCGCCACCAACAGCGGATGCCGGTATGCCGCAATCAACACGGTCGTGCCGAGGACTACCCGCTCGGTAACTCCCGCGAGCCACGACAGGGTGGTGAACGGCTCGTAGAACGGCGCCGGGTACTGCTCGGCCACGTCCGGCGTCACCACCACGTGGTCCGACATCATCAACAGGTCGAAACCCAGGTCCTCCACCGTCCGCGCCCAGTCACGCAGCACGGCGGGTGTGGTGCCGGGCCCGAAGTTGGGAACGTTCACGCCGATCAACACGCACCCAGGCTATGCCGACGGAACCCCAGATCCGTCCAACTGCGGGTCAGCCGGTCGGGTAATGGCGAAGCGAAGCCCCAATCGCAAGCGTCGCGAAGCGGCGATGACGCAACCAGAGCTCGTCCAAGGACCCGCCCAGCCACCCTCGCAAGGCGACCGCCCGCGCGCCAGGCGACCCCTCCGCTGGAACCGGCGGCCGGCCAACGCAAGCCGACCCGCCCGCAACGGGACCACCGCACATCAACCAGCCGGATCGCCAACCGGCTGCGGACATTCCCCACCACGGCTGGTCAACAACTCGAAATGCCACATCTCATTGGCATACGCCTGGCAAAGCCCGTAGTCCGCGCCGTGCTGAATGAGAAAGTCCGCAGCGTTCGTCGGTCCGACGTCGACGGCCTGCCCGGTGACGTGCTTCGACTTGTCCGGCGGCTGCACCCACCGCCGCGCTTCCTTCTCACTGCCGTACCGCTCGACAGCCTGATCGAACAGCCGCTGCTGGTACTCCGCACTGCGCCAGCCCGACGTCACCTTCAACTCCACGCCGCGCGACGCCTGAGCGGCCACGGCGGCCTCGCGGACCGCCGCCAGCAGTGCGGGATCAAGACGTGCGAGGGCGGCGTGGCCGGTGTCGTTCACCGAGATGCTCTCGTTCTCCGGGATGCTGCCGTCCTCAGCCGGCGCGCCCACCGGTTCAGGCGCAGGCGCACAGGCCGCGACGAAGAACACAACGACAAGAACCGCCCGGAAGATTGCCACGGTTCGACACTGACGAAGCGATGTCCCCGGACCGCGAGCGGAATGTGCGCAACCTGCAACGAAACGGCGACAGAAGCCGTTACTGGGCGCGCCACCGGTGCACCTCCAGGGCGACCCCGACATGCACCAGGTCGTGCTCCAACGGCCGCGGCAACAGCTGGGAAGCACGCGCCAACCGACGCAGCAACGTGTTGCGGTGCGTGTAGAGCCGGGCCGCCGCCACAGTCGCGTTGCACTGAGCCCCGATGTACGCCCGCAGGGCCTCAATCAGCTCCGGATCAGCCAAGACAGGCCCGAGTGTGCGCCGCACGAACCGGTCGGCACGCTCGGCGTCCGTGGTGAGCAGCGCGACCAGCTCGACTTCCGAGTGCGTCGCGAGCTGCTGCGGTGACGCCAGCCTGGCGAGCATCCGCTGGACCGTCAGCGCATCGAAGTGACTGCTCCGGAACCCGTCCGCGTTGGTACCGCGAGACCCCAATGCGACGCGCACGGCCGGGAAACGCTCGACCTCAGCCCGCAACACAGCATCATCCGGCGCACCGTGCACCCACACCCACCGCGTGGCGGCACTGGCCAGCACGGTCAACGGCCGAGCATCCCCAGCGGCAGAAGCAAGCAGATCCGCCACCCGATCAAGATCCCCCAGCGCATCGTCGCTCCACACGATCGCCGCCGTGTGCTCGCCAGAAAGCCGATACCCGAGCCGTTGCTCCGCACGCGGCACAGTGATCGGCGCACCATCGAGCAGCAGCGTCACCGTCTCCAAGCGCTCAGCGTGCGTACCGCTGGTGAGCTGCAACCGCTCACGAGTCATCTGCACCGAGATCGCGGCAACGGTGTCATCGACGAACGCAGCGATCGACCGACACGACACATCGGTCAGCTCCCGCAGCTCATCGGGATCAGACGTCAGCGAGAAGACAATCCGCATCCACAACCGAAGCGCGACCCCCTGCCCGGTGCGGTAGGCGTCAAGGGCCGACTCGTCGAGCCCACGCCGGATCAGGTCACGCGCGAACGCCAGCGGCGCCTCACCCAGGTCGGCCGGCACGCGCTCACCCGGCGCCCGAATGTTGGCCGACGCCCACCCCAGCAGATTCGACCGGTTCGTCCGCCGCAAAGCAGCGGCAAGCACAGGATCCTCAGCAACCTGCCGCCGGTTCGCGCCGGACAGGGTGGCCTCGTCCAGCTCGGCCAGCCACTCCTCAGGCGGATCCAGCGCGATCTCGGCACCACGCCGGATGAGCTCGCGCACGCGCCGTGACGGGCGCTCCCACGACATGGTGCACATTGCACCACAGACAGACTGAACAGGTGCAGTTCGTGCTTTCGTGACCGGAGTCACTCCGTCACCATGAGTACATGGCTGACCTCGACGTCCTCATCGTCGGCGCCGGGATCTCCGGCCTCGGCGCCGCGTACTACCTGCAGCGCGAGCACCCGCGGAAGAAGTACGCGATCCTCGAGGCGCGCGGGGCGATCGGTGGCACCTGGGACCTGTTCCGCTACCCCGGCATCCGGTCGGACTCGGACCTGCACACGTTCGGCTACGAGTTCAAGCCGTGGCGCGACGAGGACTCGATCGCCGGTGCGGACAAGATCCTCGCCTACCTGCACGAGACGGCCGAGGAACACGGCATCGAAGAGAACGTCCGGTTCCACACCAAGGTCATCGCGGCAGAGTGGTCGTCAGCCGAAGCGCACTGGACGGTGCAAACGGAGAAGAACGGCGAACGCGAGACCGTGACGTGCTCGTGGCTGTTCTGCGCGGGCGGCTACTACCGCTACGACGAGGGGTTCACGCCGCACTTCGAGGGCAGGGAACGCTTCCGCGGGCAGATCATCCACCCGCAGCACTGGCCGGAGGACCTCGACTACGCGGGCAAGCGCGTGCTGGTCATCGGCAGCGGCGCGACCGCGGTGACCATCGTGCCCGCGATGGCTCCGACCGCGGGCCACGTGACCATGCTGCAGCGCACCCCGACGTACGTCCTGCCGTTGCCGGCACAGGACCCGATCCGCAACGCACTGCGCAAGGTGCTGAGCGAGGAACGCGCGTTCGCTGTCACGCGGCGCAAGAACATCCTGCAGCAGCAGCTGACCTGGCGGTTCGCCCAGCGGTTCCCGAACGCGGCACGAAAACTGATCCGGCGGTTCAACGCCAAGCTCCTGCCCGAGGGCTATCCGGTCGACGAGCACTTCAACCCGCCCTACAACCCGTGGGACCAAAGGCTTTGCGTCGTCCCGGACGGCGACCTGTTCAAGGCCATCAGCCGCGGCCAGGCGTCCGTCGTCACGAACCGGATCAAGACGTTCACCGAGACCGGCGTGGAGCTGGAGTCCGGTCGCACGCTGGAAGCCGACATCGTCATCACCGCGACCGGACTCAACGTCCAGGCGTTCGGCGGGATGACCCTGGCCGTCGACGGCGAGCCGGTGAACCTGCCGGACACCTTGGCGTACAAGGGGATGATGCTGTCCGGCGTGCCGAACTTCGCCTACGCCATCGGGTACACGAACTCGTCGTGGACGCTCAAGGTCGGCCTGCTGTGCGAGCACTTCTGCCGGCTGCTCGCGCACATGGACGCGCACGGCCACGACACCGCCCGGCCCGTGGTGGCCGATCCGGACGCGCCCACCCGCCCGTTCCTGGACTTCGGCGCGGGCTACATCAAGCGCGTCCTGGACCAGCTGCCTCGACAGGGCGGGCGAGCGCCGTGGCTCACGTCGATGAGCTACTTCAGCGACGTGAAGCTGTTGCGCCGCCTGCCCGTCGTCGACGACGAGCTGCGGTTCTCGCGCAGCCGGCCAAAAGTGAGAGGTGCGGTCACGCCGTCCGGATCGCCGGGTCACTGACGCCCGGTGCGCCGGTCTCGACGTGGCCGGCGAAGCGCCGCGACCAGCCGCTGTCCTCAGTGGACACGACCGACAGGTCGTACCACCGCTTCGCGGCCGTCAGGTCGATGATGCGCGTCACGGTCCGGCCCGGCTTCACCGTCACGCCGATGCTGCCGCCGTACGCGTTCGTGACCTTGAGGTGCCGGTCCGAGGCGGCCGCGTTGGTGAACCGCAGCACCAGGTTGCCCTCCGAGTGTCGCGCGGTCACCTCGGCCGCGGCGGCACCACCGCGGAACCCGCGCACGAAACCGTTGGGGCCGTGGACGGTCAGGTCGTACACACCCAGCGAGTACGCCGTGTTCCAGGTGTCCGAGAGCTGCTTGCCCGCCGCGGTCGTGTACGTCCACGGCCCGTCGGTGCGGTTCCCAGCCGTGATGTAGAACTGCGCACCCGCCTTGACGCCACCGGTGAAGGTGAGCGTGATCTTGCCACCGTTCACCGCGGAGTCGACTGCCGGCGCGTACGGCAGCGGCCTGGTGCGCCGCGATCCCCGTTCCTGCACGGGCATCGACGGAACCAAGGGCGGCGTCGGCACGTAGTCGGGGTGCCGGTTCCGGTCCGGCGGCGCGTAGCCCGCGGTGTCGGGCAGCGCCGGTGTCCTGGTGTTCTTGCCGGTGAAGTCGAACGCCGACGTCAGGTCGCCGCAGATCGCGCGCCGCCACGGCGAGATGTTCGGCTCGTGCACGCCGAACCGCGTCTCCAGGAACCGGATGATCGACGTGTGGTCGAACACCTCCGAGCACGTGTACCCGCCGGTGCTCCACGGTGAGACCACGAGCATCGGCACCCGCTGCCCCAGCCCGTACGTTCCGGGCACGTAGCCGCCACCACCGGGGTACAGCTCGGTCTTGACGTCTGTTGTGGACAGTCCCTGCGAGGCCGACGACGGCGGGTACGGCGGCACGACGTGGTCGAAGAAGCCGTCGTTCTCGTCGTAGGTGATGAACAGGGCGGTCTTGGCCCAGACCGCGGGGTTGGCCGTCAAGGCGTCGAGGATCTTCGCGATGTACCAGGCGCCGTAGTTCGCCGGCCAGTTCGGGTGCTCGGTGTACGCCTCGGGCGCCGCGATCCAGGACACCTGCGGCAGCCGGTCGTTCTTCACGTCGGCGGCGAGCTGGTCGAACAGGGTGCCGCCCGCCTTGATGTTCGTGCCGGTGCGCGCCTTCTCGTACAGCACGTCGCCCGGCTTGGCGTTGCGGTAGTTGTTGAAGTACAGCAACGAGTTGTCGCCGTAGTTGCCGCGGTAGGCGTCGTTGATCCAGCCCCAGTGACCTTCGGCGTCCAGCCCGTCGCCGATGTCCTGGTAGATCTTCCACGAGACGCCCGCCTGCTCCAGCCGCTCGGGGTAGGTGCGCCAGCCGTAGCCCTTCTCGTCGTTGCCGAGCACAGGTCCGCCGCCGGTGCCGTCGTTGCCCGTGCAGCCGGTCCACATGTAGTACCGGTTCGGGTCGGTCGCGCCGATGAACGAGCAGTGGTAGGCGTCGCAGATCGTGAACGCGTCGGCGAGCGCGTAGTGGAACGGGATGTCCTGCCGGTTCAGGTACGCCATGGTGGTCGCGGTCTTCGCGGGCACCCACTTGTCGTACCGGCCGCCGTTGAACGCGAGGTGGCCACCGTTCCAGTCGTGGTTGAGGTCCTCCAGGAACTGCATGCCCATGTCGTCGGCCGTCGGGTGGAACGGCAGCACGTCCCGCGCGCCGTCCGACTGGTGCCACACGGACTTGCCGCTCGGCAGCGTCACCGGCCGCGGGTCGCCGAACCCGCGCACACCGCGCAACGTGCCGAAGTAGTGGTCGAACGACCGGTTCTCCTGCATGAGCACCACGACGTGCTCGACGTCCTCGACGGTGCCGGTCCTCGTGGCGGGCGCGATCTCGGCGGCGCGCGCGATGCTCCCCGACAACGCGGTGAGCGCCGTCGTCGCGGCACTGAGTCGGAGGAACTGGCGGCGGTCGACCCCGGACATGGCTGACTCCCTCGGCAGCGGCACAAGGAGTCAGATGTCACCGTTCGCCGGAGAACGTCCGGCGATCACCAGGACACCGCAGGAAGAACTCGGGGTGACCTTCAGCTCTCGGCGGACAAGATCGCGGTGAGCAGTCCCGGGTACCGCGCGTCGAGGTCGTCGCGCCGGACCGTGCCGATGCGGGACGTGCCCTCCTTGCGCATCCGGATCACCCCGGCCTCACGCAGCGTCCGCAGGTGGTGGGTGCGGGTGGACTTGGTCACCGGCAGCTCGATCGCGCCGCACGCCACCCCGGTCCCGATCCGGTCCATCTCCCTGACCAGGTGCAACCGCACCGGATCGGCGAGCGCGTGCAGCACCGCCTCGATCCGGATCTCGTCGCGCCCGGGATGCACCAGCTCGTCACTCATGGTGCCCATAGTACGAGACCCATCGTAGTTCGACGAGTTTCGTAGTACGGTGCTCGTCGTACTAGCCGTCGAAGGGGTCGCCTTGTCTCGCATCCACCTGCTCGCGGCCGGCGCGTTCGCCGTCGGCACCAGCGGCTACATCGTCACCGGAGTCCTGCCCGCCGTCAGCCGTGAGCTGCAGGTCTCCCCCGCCGCGGCGGGCCAGCTCGTCACCGCGTTCGCCATCGCCTACGCGCTCACCTCGCCCGTGCTGGCCGTGCTCACGGGCCGGTGGGAGCGCAGGAAACTCCTGATCGTGGCGCTGCTGACGAGCGCCCTCGGCAACGCGCTGGCCGCCGTCGCGCCGACGTTCGAACTGCTGCTCGGCGCCAGGGTGATCAGTGCGCTCGGCGCCGCCGCGTTCACCCCGGTGGCCACCGCGGTCGCCACCGTGCTCGCCCCGCCGGACCACCGCGGCCGCGCGGTCGCCACGGTGTTCGGCGGACTCACGTTCGCACTGATCCTCGGTGTGCCGATGGGCAACGTCATCGGCGAGCAGCTCGGCTACCAGGGCGTGTTCGTCGCGGTCACGGTCATCTCGCTGCTCGGGGCGCTGGCGATCCAGCTCGGCGTGCCACGGGTAGCCGCGCCGCCGTTCGCCGGTCTGCGCGAACGGTTCGCCGCCGCGCGCGACCGCCGCGTGTTGCTGGTGCTCGGCATGACCGTGCTGGCGTGCCTCGCGGCGTTCAGCGTGTTCACCTACATCGCGCCGATCCTGACCTCGGTCGCGAACGTGCACGGCTGGGCGATCAGCCTGCTGCTGCTCGTCTACGGCGTGGGCGGCGCGATCGGCAACTCGGTCGCGGGCCGCGTCACGGACCGCTTCGGCAGCCGGCTGCCGTTGCTGGTGATCTTCGTGGTGTTCATCGTCGTGCTGGCGACGTTGCCGTACACCGCGACGACGGCGGCGAGCGCGGGCGTCGTGATGTTCGTGTGGGGCCTGTTCACGTGGTCGGTGAACCCGCCGATCCAGAACTGGCTGATCGAGCTCGCGCCCGGCGAGTCGAGCGGGCTCCTGTTGTCCATCAACGCTTCCGCAATCTACCTCGGGGTCGGACTGTCAGGCGTGTTCGGTGGCGTGGTGATCAGCAACGCCGGCCTGCTCGCACTGCCGCCGGTCGCCGCGCTGGTCGCGCTGGGAGCGTTCGGACTGCTCATCGCCCAGCCCAAGCGGGCGTTGGTGTCACAGGCCGCGTGATCACTCGCTCGCCCGGCGCTCCCGGAACGCGATCATGTTCATCCTGTTGCCGCAACGGACGCTGCAGAACCGCTTGAGCCCGTTGCGGGACAGGTCGAGCAGCAGGCCCGTGCAGTCGTCGGCCGCGCAGATCCGCAGGCGGTCCATCTCGTTCATGCGGATCACGTCGATGAACGCGAGCGCGGACTCCACCTTGAGCCGTTCGGCCAGCGGGGTGGTCGGCTCGGTGGCGTGGATGTGCCAGTCGAGCGAGTCGTGCCGCACGAGGTACGGGACCGCCTTGGCGTCGCGGAGCATCTTGTTCACGGCCTCGACAGCGTCGTCGCGGTCGAGCGTCCACACGTGCCGGAGCAGCGCGCGCGTGCGGTGGACGTCCCGCAGTTCCTGCTCGTCGTGGTCGATGCGACCGGTGAACGGGTAACGGGCCAGCAACTCCGCGAGCTGGTCGACGGTGCCCAGCTCGTCGGTGCCGCTGCGGGACGCCTCGGCCTCGGTGTTGCACAGGGCGACGACGAAGACGAGCGCCTCCTCCGTGTCAGGGGCAAAACGCAAGTTGACTCCTTACCTGGACCGGCCTAGCGTCAGGGGCGTCAACGAGGTTAGCCCATGACAGCGGTTCTCACCGGGGAGGCAAGGATGGCGTCGAAGTCCACGGGACTCATCGCGGCGGCGGTCTCGTTCATCTCGTTCGGTACCTCGGGTGCGTTCGTCAAACCGCTGCTGGACGCCGACTGGTCCCCGGCCGCCGCCGTCACCGCCAGGGCGCTCCTGGCCGGGCTCGTGCTGTTGCCGTTCGTCGTGTTCTCCCTGCGCGGCAGATGGTCCCTGTTACTTCAGGCCCGGTGGCCGGTGCTGGGCATGGGCGTGGTCGGGGTGGCGATCACCCAGGTCCTCTACTTCGCCGCGATCCAGCGCATTCCGGTGGCGACCGCGTTGCTGATCGAGTTCCTCGCGCCGCTGCTCCTGGTCGGGTTCACCTGGGCAGTCAGCAGGCGCACGCCCGCACCGGTCGTCCTGGTCGGCTCGGTGCTCGCGGTCGGCGGGCTGGTGCTCGTGATCGGGCCCGGCGCGATCCAGGCCGTGGACCCTCTGGGCGTGGCGCTGGCCTTCGGTGCGTCCATCGGGTGCGCCGTGTACTTCGTGATCGCCGCACGCCCCAACAACGGGCTGCCTCCGGTCGCGCTGGCCGGCGCGGGAATGCTGCTGGCCGTACCTGTGCTGGCGGTCGTCGCGGCAACCGGGTTGCTGCCGTTCACCGCCACGTTCGGCGACGTCACCCTGCTCGGCTCGGCGACGCCGTGGTGGGTGCCGCTGCTCGTCGTCGCGGTCGTTGGCACGGCGCTGGCCTACGCGTCCGGCATCACCGGCTCCGGGATCCTCGGGTCGCGGCTGGCGTCGTTCGTCGGCCTGATGGAGGTCGTGTCCGCGTCCATCTTCGCCTGGCTGCTGCTGGGCCAGGAGCTCACTCTTCTGCAACTCCTGGGCGGCGTGCTGATCCTCGGCGGCATCGCCTCGGTCCAGGCCGAACGGCCGGCGGTGTCACCGCCGGCCGTCGCGGTTGCCGTCTAGACCGCCACGTCGACGATCCACGTCACGCCGAACCGGTCGGCGAGCATCCCGAACGCGGGCGCCCACTGAGCCGGGCCGAACTTCTCGATCACCATCGCGCCGTCGGCGAGGCCGTCCCAGATCGGGGCGACCTCGTCGACGGTTTCGCCGCGCACGGAAAGGAAGAACCGCTCCTCGGTGATCGTCGTGCCGTGCTCGCGGCGGGTGGTGGGCTCGTTCGCGATCGGCTGGTCCGCGCCGGGCACGTCGTAGGCCATGACGCGGAAGCCGTTGTCCGCGATGACCTCGCCGAACACGACGTTGTTGGAGCCGGGGGCCTCGGCGGGCACGCCGAAGTCGCCGTAGGTGATGACGTTGAGCTTGCCGCCGAAGACCGACGCGTAGAACTCCAGGGCCTCCCTGGCCTGGCCGCGGAAGTTCAGGTGGGTGACTGCGTTGAGTGACATGGGAGCGACCTTGTCAGCAGTAGCGGACAGGGAACGTCCGCTACTTGTGCCAGGCTGGCGACCATGCCGATCGCCACGTCGACTGCCACCTCGGGCCGCCTGCTGTCGTTGTTGTCGCTGCTGCAGGTCCGCCGGGACTGGCCGGGAGTGTTGCTGGCTCAGCGGTTGGGTGTCAGTGAGCGCACGGTGCGCCGTGATGTCGACCGGTTGCGCGAGCTCGGCTACCTCGTGCATGCGGTCAAGGGGCCCGATGGTGGGTACCGGCTCGAGGCCGGCAGTCAGGTGCCGCCGTTGTTGTTCGACGAGGAGCAGGCGGTCGCGCTCGCTGTGGCGTTGAGGATCGCGGTTGGTACGGGGGCGGGGATCGAGGAGGCTGCGGCTCGGGCGTTGGCCACCGTGCGGCAGGTGCTGCCGTCGCGGTTGCGGCAGCGGGTGGACGTGCTGGAGGTCGAGGCGGCCGGGCACGGGATCCAGGTGGGCACGGAGGTGTTGCTCGCCCTGAGCACTGCTGTGCGTGGGTGTGAGGAAGTGCGGTTCGACTACCGCTCGCCTGGCGGCTCGGAAACGCCTCGCCGAGTGCAGGCACACCACCCCGCAGACCGCCCAGCGCCACCCCACCAGGCGCAGCCACACCACCCCGCAGACCGCCCAGCGCCACCTCGTCGAGTGCAGCCTCACCACCTGGTGGTCCGAGCGAGCCGCTGGTACCTGGTCGGCTGGAGCCCGGAGCGTGAGGACTGGCGCACCTATCGCGTGGACCGCATGACCCTCCGCGTGCCCAACGGCCCGCGCTTCACACCCCGCGAGGTACCCGGCGGCGACGTCGCGGCCTTCCTCGCCGCCAGGTTCAAGGGCTCCGACACCGACGCCTGGCCCTGTCGCGGCGAGGTGATCCTCGACCTCCCGCTCGCCGCCGTGGCCCCGTTCGCCGGCGACGGCACCGCAGAGGAGGCCGGACCGGCCAGGACCAGACTGCTGGCCGGTTCGTGGTCGTGGGCCGCACTCGCCGCGAAGCTGGCCCGTTTCGACGCCGACATCGAGGTCATCGGGCCGCCGGAGCTGCGGGACGCGTTCGCCGAACTGTCCCGCCGCGCCGCCCGCGCGGTCACGGGATGAGCCGCACCAGCTTCCGGTTGAGGAACTCGCCGATGCCCAGTTCCGCCGGCTCACGGCCGAACCCGGAGTTCTTCACCCCGCCGAACAGCAGGCGCGGCGAGTCGGCGAAGCAGGAGTTGATGTACACCATGCCCGCCTCGATCCGGGTCGCCACCTCCTCGGCGTGTTCGACGTCGGCGTCGAACACGTAGCTGCCCAGGCCGTACCTCGTGGCGTTGGCCAGCCGGATCGCCTCTTCCTCGGTGTCCACGACGTCGAACGACAGCACCGGCCCGAACGCTTCCTGTTGGAACAGCGGGTTGTCCTCGCTGATGTCGGTGATGATCGGCGACAGGGCCGCCACGACGTGAAGAAGAAGACGCACGGCAACATGCGGCTCATGCACCCGTTGGTGGGTGAACTGACGCTGCGGTACGAGACGCTCGCGCTCCCTGGCGACCAGGAGCAGTCGCTGTCGACCTACCACGCCGAGCCCGGCTCGCCCTCCGCGGAGGCCCTGCGCCTGCTGGCCGGCTGGGGTGCCGACGCCGCACGTCAACGGAGCGCGTCGAGCTCCGCGAGGTGACGTTCGATCCGCTCCGCGTCGGCGACCCGGTGCTGGATGCGGGTGAGTGCGAGCGCGCGTTGCCAGGCCTGGCGCGCGTCCGCGTGGTGGCCTAGCGCCGCGTGGGCGAGGCCGAGGTTGTCGGTGGTGCCGGCCTCGTCGTAGGTCGCGCCCAGGTCCTTGAGCAGAACCAACGCTTTCTCGAAACAGCCGAGCGCCTCCGCCGGGCGTCCACAGTGGAGGGTGATGAAGCCGAGGCAGTCCAGGGTGACGGCCTGGCCGTGCCGGTTGCCGTGCTTGCCGAACAACAGCTGCGCTTCCGAACAAGAAGCGCGGGCTTCCCGGTAGGCGCCGAGATGCGCCTGCTGCCAGGCCACCGTGCTGAGGGCCTCGGCCTCCCAGACCGGGTTGTCCAGGGTCCGGAACAACCGCAGCGCCTGGACCGCGTGGTCCAGTGCGCCGCGCGGGTCGTCGTGCCGCGAGATCCACGCGAAGTCGTGGTGTGCGCGGGCTTCGCCGTGGACGTCACCCGCCTGCCGGGCCAGTTCCAACGCCCGGCGGAGGTGTTCCGACGCGGACGTGCCACCCCTGGCGCAGGCCTGGCCGAGCAGCCGGTGCGCCAGCCCCTGCTTGGCGGGGTCGCCCAGGTGCTCGGCGGCTGCGAGGGCGGCTCCCCAGGTCGCCAGTTGCTCCGGCAGATGCCCGCGGCGCCACAGGTAACCGTGCAGCGACCAGGCCAGCTGCCACACGAGGTCGTGCCAGCCGTGCTCCGCGGCCGCCTGCTGGGCGGCCAGCAGACAGGGAAGCTCCACGTCGAACCACGCCAGCGCCGACACGTCGTCGGCGAAGACCGGGACGTCGGGAACGGGTGCGCCGACGTCGATCGGCTTGCGGTCGGGGTACAGCAGGCGCTCGCCGGCGTAACTGGCGTGGACGTAGAAGCCGATCAACCGGCGCAACGCCACCACGCCGTCGTCGCCCGCCTGCTCGGCGGCGTAGAGGCGGACGAGGTCGTGCACGCGGTAGCGCGCGGAACCGTTGCGTTGCACCAGATGTGCGTTGACGAGCTGTCGGATCAGGACGGCGAAGCGGTCGGCAGGCTGTGCGGTCACGACCCGCGCGGCCGCCGGGCCGACGTCCGGGCCCGGCGCCAGGCTCAGCAGGCGGAACACCTCCGCGGCCTCGGGATCCAGTGCCGCATAAGACCAAGAGAGCACCGCGCGGAGGTTCGCGGCGACCTCGCCACCGTCGAGCACGTCCAGCCGTGCCGAGGCCTCACCCAGTTCCGCCGCGAGCACCTCCAGCGGAAGATCCGCGTGCGTGGCCGCGTGCGCCGCCACGATCCCCAGCGCCAGCGGCAACCCAGCGCACGACGCGACGAGATCGGCCACCGCAAGAGGCTCGGCGCCGATCCTCTCGCCGCCGAGCCGCTTCGCCAGCAGCTCGTGCGACTCCGGGCCGCTCAACGTGGTCAGGGGCAACGGCCGCGCCTCGCGGGTCACCACCAGGCTCGTCAGGTGGTTGCGGCTCGTGACCAGGACCGTGCAGGTGGCCCGGCCTGGCAGGAGCGGGACGACCTGGCTGCTGTCGCGGGCGTTGTCCAGCACGATGAGCATCTTCTTGCCCGCCACCAGGCTTTGGTACAACGCGACTTGCGCCTCAGGTGTCGTGGGAATCGAGTCCGGCGGAACGCGCATGACGTCCAGGAAGCCGCGCACCGCGACCGCCGGTTCCACGGGCGCGCACGACGGGTCGAAGCCGCGCAGGTCGACGTACAGATGCCCGTCGGGGTACCGGCCGGCGTTCAGGTGCGCCCAGTGCAGCACCAGCCACGTCTTCCCGATCCCGCCCATGCCGACGACGGTCACCACGCGCTCGTGCTCCGGCTCGGCCAGCACGAGTCCGGTGAGCACGGCCAGATCGGCGGCGCGGCCGGTGAACGAACGCGGCCGGCAAGGCAGCTGCTGGGGAACCTCCGACGTGCGCGGCAGGCCAGCGGCGGCGACCTCGTCGTGCGGGAAGGGGTTGTCCGGCAAGCTGATCCACGCCGACGCCCTGGTCTCCTTCACCTGGACCTCGGTGTGCCGGTAGGTGGCGGCGTCCTCGGGCGAGCTCTGCCAGACCACCTCCTCGAAGAACCACGACGACACGATGACGGCGAGCACACCGGGCGAGGTGGCCAGCGCGTTCCTCAGCGCGGGCGCGTCGAGCAGCCGGAAGGCGAGGTTGACCGACGCGGCGGTGACCCCGTAGTCGTCGTAGCTGATCTCCCCCGCGTGCAACGCCATCCGCAGCCGGATGTGCTCAGCGGCCGCGTGCGCCTTGTTGTGCCGCCGCAACGCATCCGCCAACGCCAGGGGGAACGACTCCACGAAGGCCGCCTTCGGCACGTCACCCCCGGCCAGCAGGAACACACCGTCGCCGCGGTCCTCCACGTCGCAGCGGTGCCGCGGGATGCCGGCCGCGTCCAGCGCCGACCGCACCGACCGGTACAGCCCGCGGCGGACCACGACCTGGTTCGCGTTGGTGCGCCGCGGGTCGCCGAACCCCTCGACGTCGAGCACGAGGATCGTCCGGTGCACCGCGGGCCGCCTGCCGCCGATCTCCATCACCTGAACGGAACTGGCGAGCGCCGCGAGCTGCCGCACGGACTCCGCGATCGCCCGCCGCGTGGCGTGGTCGTCGAGGTCGAGCCGCCGGGAGGTCCAGCGGACGCGTTCGGGGTAGGTCAGGCTCCTCGTCGCGGGATGGATCGCGAACGCGCCGAAGACCGCCGTGCGCAGGTTGTCCGGCAACTGGGCGGACAGGTCCCGCAGCCACACCTCGACCTTCCAGCGGACCTCCTCGGGATCGTCGCCGTCCGTCACCCCGCACAGCACGCGGAGGTCCGGACCGATGAGCGTGTCGACCCGGTGCGCGAACAGGCCGTAGCTCTGCCGCAGGGCCGCCAGTTCCTCGACGATCCGCGACGACTTGTTCTGGGCTCCCCTGACCTGCGCCGGGATGTCCGGCACCGCCTGGAGCGTCCCGGTGACGCAGTCAAGCTGCTGGGGGCTGGCGCGATCCATCGTCGGAGCCCTCCCTTCCCGAGCATCGGCCGCGGGACGCCTTCAGGCGCCCGGCGGCTTGCGGGGCTCTTCCAGGATGCTGCGTGCCACCGCCGTTGCGATAGTGTGATTGCAAGATTGCACGACTGCAGTCAGGCAAGATCTGTCGTACGATCGCAGGACAGAACTCCATGCAGCTTGCACGTGGAAGGGGCCACCAAGCTCATGCAGCACGACGCACCCTCCGCCAGAGAGCGCAAGCTCGCGTCTGAGCTGCGACTGCTCCGTGGCACCGTGGGGCTGCACGGCAAGGACGTCGCGGACCAGCTCGGCTGGTCGCCGTCGAAGATCTCCCGCATCGAGAACAACCGGATCGGCGTCGCGGCCGAGGACCTGGAGCTCCTGCTGGAGTTCTACAAGGTGCCCGAGGAGCGCTCGGACTACCTGCGCAAGCTCGCGGCCTCCGCACGGACGCGCGGGTGGTGGGACGCGTACGCGAACGCCCTGTCGTCCGGCTTCTCCAGCCTGATCAAACTGGAGGCGGGATCCAGCGTGCTGCGGTGCTACTCCGCCGTGGTCCCGCACGCCCTGCTGCAGACCTCCGGCTACGCGCGCCAGATCATCACCTCGACCCTGCAGGCACCGGCACCCGCGGAGGTCGACCGGCGAGTCGACATCACCCGGCGCCGGCAACAGGTCCTCAAACGCGAGAAGCACCCGATGCGGGTGGCGGCGGTGATCGACGAGGCGATCTTCCAGCGGCTGATCTGGACGCCGGACGGCCGGACCGCCGACGGGATCATGCGCGGCCAGTTCGAGCAGCTCGCGCAGATGGCCACCTGGCCCAACGTGACCATCCAGGTGCTCCGCTTCGAGGCGGGGCTGCCGCCGGTGACCTCCGGCTCATTCTCCATTTTGGACTCCCTGGCCACGGGGACCGCGGACGTGGTCTACCTGGAGAACAAGACCAGGGCGTTCTTCATCGACACGGAACGAGAGGTGCACCAGTACGTGCAGGAGTTCGAATTGCTCAGTTCCATGGCGCTGGACCCGGATGCCTCGCTCGACTTCATCCAGCAGGCGGTGCGCGGGTGAGGTCGTTGCTCCACCGCCGAGTCCTCGGTGAGCTCGAGACGGCACCGGTCGGCCTGGGCTGCATGTGGATGTCGGAGTTCTACCGCAAGGCCGACGAGGCCGCCGCGATCCGCGTCATCCACCGGGCCATGGACCACGGCAAACCCCTGCTCAGCACCGCACCTTCGTACGGCGCTCCCGCCCACGGTGACGCCGCGAACGAGATCCTCGTCGGCAAGGCCCTCAAACGCGGCCGCGACCGCGTGGTGCTCGGCACGAAGTGCGGCGTGGTGCGGCAGGGAGTCCGGTGGGCGGTCGACAACTCCCCCGCCCGGATCCGCCGTTCCGTCGACGAGTCACTGGCCCGGCTCGGCGTCGACCACATCGACCTCTACTCGCTGCACCGGCGCGACCCGCGGATCCCCGTCGAGGACGTCATCGGGACCATGGCCGAGCTGGTGCAGGCGGGAAAGGTCGGGCACATCGGCCTCTCCGAGGTCAGCGCCGACACGCTCCGCCAAGCCTGCGCGGTGCACCCCATCGCGGCGCTGGAGAGCGAGTACT
The DNA here is from genome assembly GCF_047445655.1 of Lentzea alba. Classification (GTDB taxonomy): domain Bacteria; phylum Actinomycetota; class Actinomycetes; order Mycobacteriales; family Pseudonocardiaceae; genus Lentzea; species Lentzea alba_A. The sequence goes on along the minus strand of NZ_JAJAEG010000003.1, from coordinate 315,454 downwards.
CGCTCCTGAGCCGCCACCTCGAAGCCGAGATCCTGCCCACCGCAAGGCAACTCGGCGTCGGCGTCGTCGCGTACGCGCCGGTCGGCCGCGCCCTGCTCACCGGTGAACTGACCACAGTGGACGATCTGGACACCGGGGACATGCGGCGAGCCCTGCCGCGCTTCCAACGCGACAACCTCGGCCACAACCTCGGTCTCGTCGACCGGCTGCGCGTGATCGCCGACGAGATCGGCCGCACCCCGGCCCAGCTGTCCGTGGCCTGGTTGCTGGCCCAGGGCGACACCATCGTGCCGCTCCCGAGCACCACCCAGGTCGGGCACCTCGACGAGCTCATGGCCGCGGCGGACATCGTGCTGCCCGCGGATCAGCTCAAGGCCGTGGAGAACGCGATCCGGCCGGACGACGTGTTCGGCGCCCGCAACACCCCCGGCAACCTCGCGCTCATGGAGCGGTGACCTTCAGGCGCAGCGCCGAGACCAGGAAGAAGATGCCGCCGATCGTGGCGTAGCCGGCGAGCGCGGAGAGCGACGGGCTCTCCCCGTTCGCCATGGCGATGAACGAGGAACCGGCCAGCACGGAGATGCCTCCGCTGAGGATCATCGGCCACTGGCCGCCCATCCCGCGGCGCCCCACGCCCACGACCAGCTGCACCAGGCCGGCGACGATCGCCCAGACACCCCACACGGTCAGGGCTGCCGGTACGCCCGAGGCGATGGCCAGTGCGGCGGCGGCGAGCAGGCTGATCGCGATGTTCACGTAAAGCCCGCGAGTGCGGGACGAGCGGGCGTCGACCACTGCCGCTGCCACGTCGAACAACGGGTACAGGACCAGCAGCACCTTGCTGGCCGGCCCGAGATCCATCGTCGCGATCAGCAGTGCGGCCCAGACGACAGCGAACCCGAACCGGACGAAGTACAGCCGGCGCAGGGCCGACGCGGTTCCGGTGGGTGAAGCAACGGCGGTCACGAGGTTCCTCTCGACAAGGGGTTCGGCAGCAAAAGAGACCGAACGTTCTACCTCTTTCAGACTGGCGACTTCTCGGCGGTTCGTCAAGACCGAACGTTCTATCCGCTAAAGTTGGCAGCATGGCGCGCACACCCCAACGGCCCTCCGAAGCGCGGTCCAGGCTGCTCAACACCGCCCTGCGGATCTTCTACGCCGAGGGGATCCACTCCGTCGGCATCGACCGGATCGTCGAAGAGGCGCAGGTCACGAGGGCGACGCTGTACCGACACTTCCTGAGCAAGGAAGAACTCGTCGTCGCCTATCTGACCGAGGCCGACAACGCGATGCGGGCCCACGCAGCGCAGGCCGCGGAAGGCAAGCACTCCCCCGCCGACACCCTGTTGGCGCTCGCCCAGGCCATCGCCCAGGGGATCCGGTCACCCGAGTTCCGGGGTTGCGCCTTCCTCAACGCGGCCGCCGAGTACCCCGAACCCGACCACCCGGTCCACCAGGCCGTGCTCGCGCACCGGCAGTGGTTCGCGGACACCGTGACGGAGCTGTTCGCACAGATCGAGGAGGAACGCGCCGAGCCTGCCGCCCGGCACTTCGTGATGCTGCGCGACGGTGCGATGGCGGCTGGTTGTCTCTCCGACGCGGACCTGGTCTGCGAGACGTTCCTCCGTGGTGTCGAAGGACTTCTGAAGGCGTACGTCTAGAGCCAGCCGCGGTCGCGCGCGATGTTCGCCGCCTCCGACCGGTTGCGGGCGCCGAGCTTCGCCATCGCCGTCGACAGGTAGTTGCGGACGGTGCCCTCGGCGAGGTTCAGGCGGGCCGCGATGTCGGCGTTGCTCGCGCCGGTCGTGACCTCGTGCAGCAGTTCGCGTTCGCGTGGTGTGAGCGGGTCGGCGCTGTCCCAGGCGGCCATCGCGAGCTCGGGGGCGACGACGCGTTCGCCGGCGTGCACCTGGCGCAGAGCCGAGACCAGGTCCGCGATCGGTGCGTCCTTGAGCACGTAGCCCGCCACTCCGGTGTCCATGGCGCGGCGCAGGTAGCCGCTGCGGGCGAACGTCGTGACGATCAGGACCTTGGTGGGATCGCCGCGGCGGCTGAGCTCCCGCGCCACGTCCAGGCCGGTGCGGCCGGGCATCTCGATGTCGGTCAGCAGGACGTCGGGCCGGTGTTCGGCCACGGCCGCGAGGGCTTCGTCGCCGTTGCCCGCGGTCGCGACGACGGTGACGTCCGGCTGCAGGTCCAGCAGCTGGGCGAACGCGCCGCGCACCATCGCCTGGTCCTCCGCCAGCACCACCCTGATCACGTGGCCACCCGCAGCGGGACGGCGATGGTGACGGTGGTGCCCGCCGAGGCGGTGCGGCGGACCAGGCCGCCGAGTGCGGTGATCCGTTCGCGCATGCCCGTCAGGCCGTTGCCCTCGGGCGCGTGGTTGCCGATGCCGTCGTCGGCGATCACCAGACGCAGTTCACCGTCGCGGGCCTCGATGCCGATGTGGCAGGTCTTCGCCTGAGCGTGCCGGGCCACGTTGGTCACGGCTTCGCGCAACGCCAGCGCCAGCTCGTGCTCCGTCGAGCCGACGATCGTCAGGTCCGGGTCGCGGCGCACCACCACCTCGACGCCGAGGCTCATCAAGGCGGTGCGCGCCGCCTCGAGCTCGGTCTCCAGGCTCGCACTGCGCCACCCGGTGACGGCGTCGCGGATCTCGCCCAGCGCCGCACGGGCCGTGCGCTCGATCTCGCCCGCTTCCTCCTGCGCCTGCGTGGGATCCGCGGCGACGAGCTGGGCGCGCAGGATGATCGCGGTCAGCGTGTGACCGAGCAGGTCGTGCAGATCGCGGGCGATGCGCTCACGTTCGGCGAGGGTGGCGAGGTGCTCGACGCGGGCGTTGCGGATGCGCAGCTCGCCGGCCTCGCGGTCGCGCTCGGACCACTCGACCTGCAGGATGCCGATCAGCCACAGGAAGATCAGCGACGGCAGCAGACCCCACAGCCGGTAGGGCATCTCGACCGTCGACACCACCGCGAACAAGCAGATCAGGGCGGTCAGCCCGAAGAACCACCGCATGGCCACGCGCCGTGACTCCGCCAGTCCCGCGAACGCCCCCGCATAAACGAAGAGCACCGCGGCACCCGTGTTGAACGGCGTCGCCAGCGCGCCGAGCACCACCGTCGGCACCAGGCACCGCCACCGGACCAGGTCCGGCCGCCCCCACGCCAGCACGTACATCGGCACGAAGGCCACGACCACGACGGCGACGAGCGCCCAGTCCGCCCAGCCGGTGCTCGGGTCGAACACCGGTGCCCACAACAGGTTCCCGAGGTAGATCAGGTGCAACCAGCGGGAGATCCCAGCGACTTTTTTCATGACCGGGCATGACGATACGACAACGCGGCCAGTCCCGCCGCCACGATCGTCGTGCCGAGCAACACGAGCACATGGCTCAGCACGGGCCCTCCGGTCAACTGCGCACGAGCCAGCTCAGCCAGGTGGTAGGTCGGCAGGAACCGCGCGATGTCGGCGAAGAACGCGGGCATGATCGACAGCGGCATCCACAACCCGGACACGACGGCCGACGGGATCAGGACGGCGTTGAGCACGGCCGCCGCCGCACCCGACCCGACCTGGAAGCCGATCGCGAGGCTCAGCAACGCGAACGGGAACGAACCCACCACCAGCACCAGCAGCAACCGCAGCAGCGCGGGCACCGGCGCGTCGAGCGCCCCGGTGATCGCCGCGGTCGCCATCATCGCCAGCAACACGCCCGCCGCGTACGGCAGCGCCGCCACCACCTTGGCCGCGAGCGTCACCCCGATCGGCACCGCGGAGACCCGTTTCGCCCGCAGCCAGCCCCGTTCCCGATCGGCCGCGACGCCGATGCCGGGGTTCATCAGCACCACCGAGATCACGCCGAACGCGCCGAACGTGGCGACCATCGTGGTGCCCGCCGACATCCCGCCGCTGCTGAACTTCCCGAACAGGGACACGAAGAGCGCGAAGAACGCCACCGGCATGACGATGGAGAAGAACAGCGCGGCGGGCTCGCGGACGACACCCCTCAGCTCGTCCGTGAGCTCGACCCGGAAGACCTTCACGCCGAACCCCTCTCGATCAATCCCGCCACTGCCTCTTCCAACCCGGCACCCTCGACCCGGAGATCGCTGAGCGCGAGATCCTCCACGAGCAACACCCGCAAAACCCTCACGCCGCACCCCTCCCAATCAGCCCCGCCACCGCTTCTTCCAACCCGGCACCCTCAACCCGGAGATCGCTGAGCGCGAGATCCTCCGCGAGCAACACCCGCAGCAACGCCTCCGGCGCCCGAGTCCCCAGACGCATGCGCTCACCGTCGTCACGAACCCAAGCGACACCGGGAAGTTCTTCCAGCCTCGCCCGCACCAACGAGGTCCGCGCGATCACCGTGCGATCAGGCAACCGCGCCACCAGCTCGTCCGGCGTCCCACCGGCGACCACGCGACCGCGGTCGAGCACCACCACGCGGTCGGCGACGGCCGAGGACTCCTCGATCAGGTGTGTGGTGAGCAGCACGCCGGTACCACGCGACCGCCGTTCCGCGAGGATCTGCCAGAACCTCTTGCGGGCGGGCACGTCCAGCCCAGCGGTCGGTTCGTCCAGCACCAGCAACCGCGGCTCGCCGACCAGCGCCATGGCGAGCTGCAGCCGTTGCTTCTGGCCGCCGGACAGCTTCGCCGCGCGGCGGTCGGCGAGGTCGGTCAGGTCGAGCTCGGCCATGATCGGCCCAGCGGCCGAACGAGGCACACCCGCCCTCACCGCGGCCCCGGTGACCAGTTCCGCCACCTTCAGCGTGTTCGGGAACCCCAGGGACTGCTGCACCACACCGAGGTTCCGGCGGGTCGACGCGATGCGCGGATCACCGCCGCAGACCCGAACACGGCCCTCACCCAGAGCCAGCAGACCGACCACCAGGTTCACCAGCGTCGTCTTGCCCGCGCCGTTCGGCCCGAGCAACGCCACGCACTCCCCCGCGCCGACGTCGAGGTCGACGCCGGCCAAGGCCTGCGTGGCGCCGTAGTTGAAGCGCGCCCCGCGCACTTCGAGCACCGTTTCCATGGTGCTCAGCGTGGTCGGGGCGCGCGAGCGGCAGTAGTGAGCTGGAGTCACCGAGTCGAGATGACGAAAGTCATCACGCGGGAAGGAGCCGGTGGATCACGGGGAGCAGGAGTGACTTCGGCGGTTGCCAGACGTGCGGGTCCTCGAACGCGTAGGTGAGGGCGCCGTCGCGGACGCAGTCGAGCAGGCCGGGTGCCGCGAGTTCGCGCGCCGACCACTCGTACAGCTGCTGGAGCCTCGGCAGGATCATCCCGAAGTCGACCAGGCGGCCGAATCCGTGTTCTCGGTTGAGGTAGTAGCGAGCGCTGTCACGCAACGGGTACTGGTGCGGGAGCACGCGCGAGAGTTGCAGGAAGATCCCGGTCATCCCCAGCCTGGGATCGCCGAGCAACGGCGCGAGCACCCGCAGCCTGCCCAGTGAGATCCGTGGCGCCGCGACCAGGGCGTGGGTGTAGAGCACCCGGCACAGGACGACGTTCAGGAAGAACCGCTCGGGCTCGTTCTCCGCCTCCGCGAGGTCGCGGTGCTCCAGATAGGCGGCGACCACGCTGCCGTTGTGCGCGCGGTACCAGGCCTGAGCTGTGGGGCGTTGAGCGAAGGCGAGCCAGTGAGCGGCCGTGCTCGACGACGGCGGACCGCTGAGGCCGCCGCTCAGGGCCACGGCCTCGCAGCCGTCGCGGAGGATGCGCTCGTTCACCGCGCGCCACCACGGACTGCCGGGGCGGTCGCTGAACGCCGGTTGCAGCACGCCGCGCCGCAGCTGCCAGCGCATGAACGAGATCGCCGCCCGGCGGAACGGCAGGTGGCGGGGTGCGTGACCGAACGGGCCGTAGTAGCAGCGCTCCATCAACGCCAGCCGGCCGGCGGGGTCGTCGCGCACTCTGGTGACCTGCTGCTCGGCCCAGGCCGCGGCCGTGACCTCCGGCATCACGCGCCCATGGTCGCACGCGGACCGGGCCGAGCTCAGGCGATCACTGTCCAGGCGCGTACTCGGCGATCACCGCCTGCACCAGCCGGGGGTTCGTGTTCGGCAGGTCCGCGACGCCCACCGCGATCATCCAGTCGGTGCCGGGAACGGCGGTGATGGCGTTGTAGGTGGCGCCCAACGTGTTCGGCGGCGCCGGGGCCGGGATGCTGTCCCACGCGCCGGCGCGGTAGGTGGAGAACGCGGCTCGGGGCATCGGCGGCAGGTTGCCGATCACCCACGGCGCACCGGAGGCGCCGACCGCCACGCCGGGCACCCGCGGCGAGTTCATGCCGGGCACCAGCCCGAAGGTGGTGCCGTCGCCGCGCACAACGATGTTGCCCGAACCCATGCCGCCGGAGTCACCGACCGCCCAGATCTCCTTGGCAGAGCTGCCGTCGATCGAGTTCAGGGTCAACGGCTGCCCGTTGACGCCCACCTGGACCGCACGCCACCGAGTGCCGTTCCAGTGGAACAGCAGCGGCCCCATGAAGCCGCTCCACATGCCGTTGCCGGCCGCCCACACGTTGTCGGGCGCGAACGCCTTGACGGAGTTGATGGTGCAGAAGTTCGGGAAGCCGTTGTTCACGCATTCGCTGGGCGGCAGGTGTTCCCGCCACGACTCACCGGTCCACTCGTGGAACACCGGTGTGTTGCCGCGGTAGCCGACGAGCCACACGCGTCCGTCCACAACGGACACGTCACGGATCGTCAGCGTGCTCGGGGTGGCGCCCGCCGGGTACGGCACCTCCGTCCACGTCACGCCGTCGTAGCGCCACACGAGAGTGACGTTGTCGTCGATGTTCTGGGATCGCGGACCGCCCACGACCCAGACGTCGGTCGCCGACGAGGCCGCCACGCGCCGGAACGACACCGGTACCTGCGTGACCGGAAGTGGCGCACGAGACCACTCGATCCCGTCCCACTGCAGGATCATCGGACCACCCGCGGTCTGCTGGTCCGGGTGGTAGCCCTCGATGCCGACGGCCCAGGCGTGGGTGGCGTCGGTGGCGGCCACGTCCCACAGGTTGCTCGTGGCCTTGTTCTCCGGGATCGGCGCCAGCCCCCAGGCGAGGTCCGGCTCGGCACCGGCCGGCGAAGCGACAGCGGCGGAAGCGGCGGCCGCGAGCGACAACGCGGCCAACCGTCTGCGAACTCCCATGGTTCCCCCAGATCGTCGACGAAAGTTGCGTCGGATCATGCATCACCGCACACCGGAAATCCGGTGTTCGCGCCCACCTTCGTACGGACGGCCGATGGCCGTGAAGCAGCCGCCATGCGGGGGTAACGCGAATGGACTTCAGGTTCAGTCTTGTGATCTGTTTCACTCGGGAGTAGAACTGAACGCACGGTTACCGGAAAGCGCGCCTCGCGGGAACTCCAACCCTGCCAACCGAATACTTGTGAGGACACGTGCGAACCGTCGTCGTAGTCGTCCTGTTCGGCCTGGGCGCATTCGCTGTCGCGACCGGGCTGGTGCTGCAGCTGCACACCCACCCTTTCCTCGCCAAGTTGCAGCACAACATCGACAACGTCTCGATCTCCGAGGGCGAGGGCGTCACCGCCATCGTCTACCCGCCGGGCAAGCTCCCCGAGCTCCGCCACGGCCTGAGGCTCACCGCCACGACGCACGTCGAGGGCGACCTCGCGGCGCCGGAGGTGGAGCCGGGCGGCGACATCACCGTGTGGAAGCGGGCGACGCTGGTCAAGGAGGAGGCCGACGACCTCGTGCTCAGCGCCGAGGTCCGCAAGATCTGCCTCGACCGCCGCACCGGTGAGGCCGTCGCGCCGTGCCACGGGGAGTTCTACGAGACCGAGCAGGGCAAGCGGATGTTGCCCACCGGCGACGAACTGCTGCACCCCGGGCTCAACTTCGTGTTCCCGTTCGACACCGAACGGCGCGACTACAGTTGGTACGACACGGTTCTCAAGGCACCCGCTTCGATCCAGTTCGACGGCGAGCAGCTCCTGCAGGGACTCGACGTGTACCGGTTCGTGCACACGATCCCGCCGACGGAGATCGGGAAGTTCGAGGTGCCGGGCGAGATGGTCGGCCTCGCCGAACCGTCCGTGGACGTCACGCAGTACTACGGCGTCACCCGCACGCTGCTGGTCGAGCCCACCACCGGCGCGGTGCTCTCGGTGCGCGAGGACATCAAGCAGGAACTGCGCACCGCGACGCAGGCGGAGGGCGAGGGCACCTACGCGTTCGACGGCGAGCTGCGGCTGACCGAGGCGTCGGTGACCGCGAACGTCGACGAGGTCAAGAAGAACCGGCCGTTCCTGTTCGTGATCACCACCCTGCCGGTGATCCTGTGGATCTTCGGCGCGGTGCTGGTCGCGGGTGCGCTGGTGCTGTTGTTGCGCCACCGCAGCGGTTTCCTCGCCGCCGGGCTGGCGCTGGTGATCGGCGCTGCCCTCGCCGGTGGCATCACCGTCGGGGTCACCAACGCCAGCGACCCCGACAGCTCACTCGACCTGAAGAACGTCGTCTCGTCCACCAACGTCGACTACGGACTGCGATGAACCTCCTGCTGCGCCTCGATGATCCGCGCGACGTCGAGCAGAGCGCCCTCCGCCGCCGGTACCGCGATCAGGGTCACCGGCAACGGGTTGCCGTCGCGGTCCCAGCCCGCCCGCACGGACACCGCCGGGTAGCCGCTCACCCGCCACAGCGGCGCGAACGGCGAGGTGTCGCCGTTGCGCACCAACATGCCTCCGGGCAGCGACTTGGTTTCAGCCGGGCCGGTGTAGCCGGGCGTCACGAGCACGTCGACACCGGCGAACATCTGGTCCAGCATCGTGCGTTCCGCGGCCCGCATCGCCCGGCAGATGCCCTTGAACGGCGACGGCACGATCCGGCCGAGGAACTCCAGCTCGCGCCGGCCCGCGGTCAGATGGGGCGCCAGCAGCAGCCGGGACTCGCTGGCCAGGTGCGGGTCGTGATCCACAACCTCCTTGACGTGCAACGACAACAGCGCGGCCACGTCGTCGACCGCACGCCGCATCGGCGCGCGCGTCCTGGTGGACACCGAGACGCCGCGCAACGACACCCCGATCCTCAGTGGACGATTCCCGGGCTTGACCTGCCAGCCCAGACCGGAGAGCACGTGGGACACGTCGGCGACGTTGCGGGCCAGCACACCGGCTCCGCCCGAGGTCTCGAAGCCGACGACACCCGCGGCACCGGCAGGGACCTGGCCCGCTCCCGGGGCCCGGCGAGCCAGCACAGCGGTCACCACGCCGGAAGCTACGGCGACCGCCGAACCGGACACCCGCAGGTCCAGCAACGCGTCCGACGGAGCCGGGTTGCGATGTCTCTCCGCCGCGGACGTCCGTCCGATCACGACAGCGCCGGCAGCGGTGAGAACGCCGGATGCCGCCTGCGGCAGGGAGTCCTCGACCGCCATCGGCAGGCCGAGCAGCCCACCGCGTTCGCCGCGGGCCAGCCGCCGATCGGCCTCACGGGCACTGCGCCGGGCGGACGTCAAATCGACATCTGTGAAAACCTCTCGCAGGGAGGCGAGCCGATCTTCAGCCGTCGCAAGGAGTTCTGCTGCGCTGGTCGTACCACCGGCGAGCAGTCGGGCCTGGTCCGCTGCTCCCGGATACCACACAGGGGTTTCTTCCACGTGTCTCTTCCTCCGGCCTCGTTGCCGATGAGTCGCCTGGCTGCTACCCGTTTGACAGCAGGGGTTCCGCCGAACGGGCCTGCAGTTCGGCGGCCGAGTAGCTGCTTTCATCACGCGGACCGATCAAGATGACTTCTGTCACCCCGGTCAGGGGGTTGCGCAGAGGTTACTGTCCGGTAGTTTGCACGCCACTGTGACGTCCATCTCACGTCTAAAAGGAGTTCGGGTGCGTCGTGTCGCGAGCCTCGTACTGGTAGGACTGGGCATCTTCTCGCTGGCGCTCGGAGCAGTGCTGCGTTTCTACGTGTACCCCGAGCTCGCCCTCGTGCCGCTCGACCAGAAGACGGAATCCGTTGCGGAAGGTGCCGCAAAGGTGTTCTACCCCAAGGATCTCGTCGTCAAGGACGCGCAGCTCACCGCCACGCGCAAGGTCGAGAGCAACCGGGTGCTGCCCGACGGCAAGTCGGGTGGCGACGTCATGGTCTGGGACCAGGGCCTCGTGGTCACCGACGCCAACGACCAGCTCGTCTCCGCGTTGGAGCACCGCGTGTGCCTCGACCGGCGGACGAACATGGCGCTGGAGAAGTGCAGCCAGCAGTACGTGACGGACAACGAGAAGGGTCCGACGGCAGAAGACAAGGCGGTGCGCCAGGAAGGCCTGAACTACAAGTTCCCGTTCGGGACCGAGCCTCAGGACTACAAGTACTTCGACACCACCGTGCGCAAGGCGTCGACGGCGAAGTACGAGGGCACCGAGCAGCTCGGCGGACTTGAGGTCTACAAGTTCGTGCAGAAGATCCCGCGGACCAAGATGCGTGACCAGGAGGTGCCGGGCAGCCTGGTGAACCAGCCCGAGACGCCTTCGGTCAAGGCCGAGCGGTTCTACCAGAACACCCGGACGATGTGGGTGGAGCCGACCAGCGGAATCATCGTCAAGGGTTCGGAACAGCAGCGACAGGTGCTGGTCGGACCGGACGGCAAAGACGGCACGGTGCTGATCGAGGGCACCCTGACGTTCAACGAGAAAACGGTCAAGGAATCAGTGGAACGTGCCACCGAGGCACGTGACAAATTGAACCTGATCAGCAGCACCGGACCGATTGTCCTGCTTTCTGTCGGCGTGGTGCTGCTGCTGGCAGGAATTCTGCTGGGAGCGTTCGCGCGGCGGCCTAAGCACGTCGCCTGAGCACGACCACGAAGTTCCACGAGGCGATCTCCCGGACCCCCGGGACGCGGGTGATCCACTTCGCCCACGACGGGTGGTACCGGGGGAACGTCTCGACCACGTCGGCGACGGTCTGGCGGTGAGCCCACCGCTGGACCGCCCCGACGCTCACCGGGAACAGGGAAGTACCGAAGGAGTTCTTCGGCGGTTTGCCGTTGCGGCGCTCGTAGCGCCGTCGCGCGTAGTCACCGCCGAGGAAGTGCCAGGGCGCGGTCTCGTGACCGCCCCAGGGCGAGTACCAAGGCGTGTACGACATGAAGATCGTGCCTCCGGGCCTGGTCACGCGCACCATCTCGGCCAGCATCAACCACGGGTCGTCGACGTGCTCCAGGACGTTGGACGAGTAGCAGACGTCCACCGAGCCGTCGCGGAACGGCAGCGCCGTGCCACTGGCGCGGATCATGCCGGGGTCGGGCTCGCCGCGGGCGGACAGCTCGCCGACGTCCGGGTCCAGACCCACGTAGCGGGCGCCGGCCGCGCGGAACGCCTCGGCGAAGTAGCCGGGTCCGCCACCGACGTCCAGCACGACCGCACCACGCAGAGACACATAGGAAGACACCTGACTGACTGAGTCGTCAGCCAGGATTTGATAGAAGTGGTCCGGGTCGGACTGCTCTTTCAGGAATGCGCGAAAAAGGCGAACAGATCGCTTGAAGGTTGGCCTGTGCGAACTTTCTCGGGCCGAAACTGAACCGATCTCGACCATTGCTATCTCCCGCATTCCGTCTACCATGGCTACCTGGCGGTAACCTAGCATCCGGGAGAGGTAGATGTCGCGTTCCACCGATAACCGGCCGAGCATTCTGCTGGTGAATTGGCGCGACACCAGACACCCCGAGGGCGGCGGTTCCGAGCGGTACGTCGAACGCATCGCCGAGGGGCTGGTGCAGCTCGGCTACCGGGTCGCGATCCAGTGCGCCGACCACGGTCGCGCCCCGCTGGGCGACTGGGTGGCCGGCGTCCGCTTCCGCAGGCGGGGCAACAAGTTCACCGTCTACCTGCACGCCCTCCTGGCGATCCTGCGCTCCGACGCGGACGTCATCGTGGACGTGCAGAACGGGATGCCGTTCTTCAGCCGCCTGGTCGCGCGCTGCCCGGTCCTCGTGCTGGTGCACCACGTGCACCGCGAGCAGTGGCACAGCGCGCTCGGCCCGTTCTTCGGCCGGATCGGCTGGTGGATCGAGTCCTGGCTGGCACCTCGCCTGTACCGGAAGTGCCGCTACATCACGGTTTCCAACGTGACGCGCGACGAGCTGGGACAACTTGGCATCGAGCTGCGCCGCACGGCCGTCGTGCCGAACGGGCTGGACGCGCCGCCCGCGGTGACGGCTCGCCGCAACGGGAAACCGGTCCTCGTCGCGGTGTCCCGGCTGGTTCCGCACAAGCGGCTGGAGCACGCGATCGACCTGGTCGCGCGGCTCCGTCCGAAGTGGCCGGACCTGCGGCTGGAGCTCGTCGGTGACGGCCCGTGGAAGGACGTGCTGACCCAGCACGCGATCGACCGCGGCGTCCAGGACAGCGTGGTCATCCACGGCTGGGTCGACGAGCAGACCAAGCACGAGATCCTCGCCGGGGCGTGGGTGCACCTGTGCCCGTCGGTCAAGGAGGGCTGGGGCATCGTGATCATGGAGGCCGCCTCGCACGGCGTGCCCACGGTCGCGTACCGCTCCGCGGGTGGTGTGGCCGAGGCGATCGTCGAACACCGCACCGGTCTGCTCGCCGAGGACTTCGACGACTTCGTGCGGCACACGGACAAGCTGTTGCGGGACAAGCCGATGCGCAAGGCGATGGGCGCAGCGGGCCGTCAGCGCGCGAGGGAGTTCAGCTGGGAGGAGAGCCTCGACGCGTTCGAGAGCGTCCTGCACAGCGAGCTCGGGCTGCCCGAACGCCTACCGCGGCGCGCCCTGGCCCGTCAGGACCGCATCGCATAGCAGGTCGAGCAGCCCGGCGTCGGCGCTCCGGCCCGACTACCGCGACGCGCCCTGACCGGCGAGAACCGCACCACACAACAGGTCGAGCAGCCCGACGGCGGCGTCAGCGCTCCGGCCCCACTACCGCGACGCGCCCTGACCGGCGAGAACCGCACCACACAACAGGTCCAACAACCCGGCGGCGTCGTCGGCACCGAAGTCCCTGCGCCGCGCGCGCACCGTGACCGTGGTGACCTCCCCTGTCGTCACCACGCCGAACGCGACCCCCGACCGGCCGCTGGCTGCGGGGAAGAAGCGCAGCGCACGGACGTCCGCGTCGACGACGCCGAGGTTCGACACGAGGAACGTGGAGCCGAGCCGGGCCGCCAGCAGCCGCATTCCCAGCCGTGCCACGGGGTTGCGCTTGCTCGGGAACCCGGTTTCCGGCGCCGCGCCCGCCAGCAGCGCGCGGACGTCGTTCTCGTCCGCCCTCGCGGGCAGCCGCAGCCTCAGCAGGGCGCTGCCGTCCTCAGGACGCGGATCGGTACCCGCACGCCAGGAAGCGCCGATCGCGGCGACCACGCGGCTGTGAGGCACCCCGCGCGAGGCGTTCCACCGCCGCGTCGTGTCCAGCGCGGCGGTGGTGAGCCGGACGCTGCCCACCTTGGTCCGGGGGATCTCGCGGGACACCAGGTGGTCGCCGGAGTCCTTGCCGCGCAAGGAGGCCTCGATGCGCGTGGGAGGCGTCCACACGGCCTCGCGCAGCCGATCCAGAGCGTTGAGGAGGTACGGGCGGTCGGGGGTTCGCCCGGCCACACCGGTCGCCGAGCTGTGCACGGGTGCGCCGAGTGCGATGCCGAGCAACGCGACCAGGCCGAGCCCGTCGACCGCGCCGTGGTGCGCGGCGATCAGCAGCCGGTCGCCAGCGAGGGCGACCCGCACCAGCGGATCGCCCTCGTGGTAACGACTGTCGGCGAACTCGGCGCGCGTGGCGTCCCAATCGGACGGTAGGCGCACGACGGCGGCCGGACCGAGGTTCGGATACGCGTCGGAGGCTCGGGACATCCGCGCGGCCACGGTCGCGGGGTCCGGCGTCTCGCGCAGGCCCCCTTCCAGCAGGATGCTCCAGGTGGCCGCGGGGTCCCCGGAGAAACCGACGGGCACCGGTCAGCGGTTGCCGTAGTCGAGCACCTTCGGCGTCAACGCGGGCTGCACCTTCTGCCCCTGCTCCACCAGCTCCTCCTGCGCCCGCTCCATCACCTTGTCCGGGTGGTTGCGGTCGACGACGACCATGCCGACGCCGCCGGCGAACGCCGCCCCGGCGACGACCGCGACCAGGAACGAAACCAGGCCCACGACTACTCCTCACGTTGGGGTGGGGCGAATCTACCGACGGGTAACCGTCTCCACAACAGGCTGACGCCGATCAGTGACCCAGCCGCGATCCAGGCCAGCACAACGGGTGCAGCGGATGGGCCGTTCGGTGCAGCCGGTACTGCTCCCGGCACCCGGTACAGGGCCAGCTCCGGGCCGTCGTGCACCTTCTCCAGCCGTGCCAGCAGGTTCTCGTCCACCCGGCCCGGCGTCCCGTGCTCCACCAGCACCCAGCCGATGCCGCTCAGATCGCCGGTGCGCAGCTTCGCCGCCCGTTGGTCCTCCCCCGCCACGATCCGCCCGCTGACGGACAGCTGGTCGTCCACGACGGTCGTGCCGGGCAGGTAGCGGGGCGCGGGGTCGAGCTGGGTGCGCTGGTCGTTCCAGTCGAACCTGCGGAACGCCGACAGCGGGTACACGGCGACGTCGCCGGGCTGGTCGACGAGTTTTTCGCGCACGGCGGCCCAGTCCGGCGGGTAGTCGACCGGTTCGAGGCGCCCGAACCCGCCCCAGGCGAGGTCCGGCAGCATCCCGAGCAGCAGCACGGCCACGACCATCCGCCCGCGCAGCCGTTCCGCGGCGACGGCGAGCCCGAGCGCCAACGGCAGCGCCCACCACGCCACCCACTTCTGGCTGTCGCGCAGCAGCCCGGCGCCCGGCACGTGCTCGATCAACGCCTCCAGCCCGGCCACACCGCCCGGCAGCACGGCGAACAGGGCCAGGAGCACCCCGAGCACGCCCAGACCCGCCAGCGGCCACACGGGCATGCGTTTCGACAGCTCTTTGAGCCCGTAGACCGCGGCGCCCACGAGCAGCAGGGTGATCACGGGGAGCATCGGGTTGGCGCGACTCGCGGGCACGACGTCGCTGTTCCAGATCCCGCCCAACCCCAGCACGCTGAGCACCGGCCCGCCCCAGTTCTCGCCGCGCGCGCTGAACGCCTCGACACCGGCCGGGTCGGAGAGTCCGTTGTGCAGCAACGAGGGCACCCACCAGGGCGCGTTGAGGACCACGCCGATCGCCAGCACCTGCCACGTTCTCCGGCGTCCCGCGGTGACCAGCGCCGTGCCCAGCGCGAGGATCCCGCCTGGTGCCGAGAGCACCGCGGGCAGGCTCGCGAGCACTAGCCGCGTCCACGCGTGCGGTTCGCCGTTGCGCATCTTGAGGCCGGCCATGGCGACCCACGGCAGGGCCGCGTACCCGAGCAACAGGGTCCAGTGGCCGATGAAGAGCCGTTCGGCGACGTAGGCGTTCCACGAGTAGGCCACCGCGGCGACGATCCGCACGCCGGTCTTGTCCGTCGGCACGAGCAGTCCGGCACCCAGCGCACCGGCGAACACGATCGCGAACAGCGCCACCTTCTGCACCAGCTGACCAGGAACGACCTGGGTGATCAGCGCGACCACGGCGTCCACCGGCACCGCGCGCGGCAACGCGTCGCCGAGCCCGAACGCCGCGGCGTTGAGCGGCTGCTCGGGCGTGAAGACCATGTCGTAGACGAGGACGTAGCCGGGCAGCAGCACCGGGGCCAGAGCGGCGAGGGCCAGTGCCGCGCACGTGGCGTAGAGCTTCAGTCCGTTCGGCCGCACTTGCTCCCTCTCCGGTCGCGCCGGGGCTACAGTCGCCGAAACTACCGGCCAGTAGTACCGACGGGTAGTACCCCTGCGGCACACCCTGCCACCGGAAGGACCATGCGTGTCCGCTCCGACGACCACGACTTCGCGCCTGGACGCACTGCTGATCACCGGCGCGCTGCTCGGCGCCAACGCGGCCAGCTACGTGCTGACGATCGCGGCCGCGCGGGTGCTCGCGCCCGCGGTGTTCGGCGAACTTTCCGCGTTGCTCGCGCTCGTGGTCATCGGCGTGGTGCCGGCGATGAGCCTGCAGACCGTCGCCGCGCTGCGCGTGCGCGACCTCGGCCCGCGTCCCCTGTTCGGCCTCGGCTTGAGCGTGAGCGCGGGCATGACCGTGCTGACGCTGGCCCTCGTGCCTTTGCTCGCCCGCCTGCTGCACCTGGACGGCCCGTGGCCGGTCGTGTGGCTCGCGCTGTCCTTGGCCCCGCTCACGGTTCTCGGTCTGCTGCACGGCCTGCTGCAGGGCTCGCAACGGTTCGGCGCGCTGGCGTTGCTGGTGTCGCTGGAGGGGCTCGGCAAGGTCGGCGGCGGTGTGGCCGGGCTGGTGATCTCCCCCTCGTCGACCTCGGTGCTGGCGGGCACGGCTGTCGGCTCGTTCCTGGTCGTGGTGGCCGGGTGGACGTTGTGCGGGCGGCCTCGCCCGGCTCGGCCTCTTGGTGGTGCCGAGGTGATGCACGCATCGCAGGCGATGCTGGCGTTGGTGCTGCTGGTGAACCTGGATCTGGTGCTGGCGCGGCATCAACTCGCGGACCAGGCCGGTGGGTACGCGGTCGGTGCGGTCGTCACGAAGATCGCGTACTGGTTGCCGCAGGCCGTCGGGGTGCTGTTGTTGCCCCGCATGGCGTGCCCCGATGAACGCCGCCGCATGCTGCCGAAGGCCTTGGCGGTGTGTGCGGGGCTGGACGCGTTGGTCGTCGTGGGCTGCGCGTTGTTCGGGCCGTTGGGGGTCTCACTGATCGGTGGTGCGAACTACCACGGGAACGCGATTCCGCTGTGGCAGTTCGCTCTTGTCGGGTCGTTCCTGGCGTTGGTGCAGCTGCTGCTGTTCTCGCGGATCGCCAGCGGTGACCGGCGGTCGACGCTAGCGGTGTGGATCGCGGTCGGTGCCGAGATCGTGCTGATCACGCAGTGGCTCAACGGTTCCGTCACTCAGGTGGTGACCGGAGCGCTGCTGGCCACTGCGGGGCTGGTAGTCGCCGGTGCGGTGATCGAGGCTCGCAGCACGAGGTCAAGCAGCACGCGGGAAAGCGTGATGAGGTCAGCCTGACGCGACCGGCTCCACCGGCGCGGTCTGCTCAGCGTCTTCCTCGGGCTGGGCTCTGTGCTGCGGACCGAACGGCCGGAACGAGGCCGCCACCACCGCCGACACCGCCACCAGGAACGAGGCCTGCACCACCGGCAGGTAGGCCCACTCCTGACCGTTGCCCAGCAGCCGACCGAGCACCGCCACCCCCGAACCGAACGCGACCCCGCTCAGCGCGACCACCTTCGGCGCCGCCGCCCAGAACTCCCGCGCCAGCAGGCAGGCGATCAGCGCCACGATCGGCAGCATCCCGCCGAGCACCGCCAGCAGCACGAGCATCGCGACCACCAGCCACCGGCTGCGCGACGGCAGCACGAACGTCACCCGCCTCCGCACCGGAGCCACGGCCAGCGCGACGACCGCGAGCACGCCCAGCACGCCGACCAGCAGACCGAGCCGATAACGGGCGTCCGGCACGAAGTCCAGCGTGACCACGCCGCCGTCGCCCTCGGGCAGCACCCAGGCCTGCTGCCACCCGTCGACCCGCGTCTTCTCCAGCACCTGACCGTTCAACGTCGCGGTCCAGCCGTCGTTGACGTTCTCCGGCACCACCAGCAACGCCTTGGCTCCCGCCGCCACGGTGACCTCGCGTTCGGTCACGTCCCAGGTGCCAACGCTGACCTCCCGGTGCGTCGCGGCTGGCTTCGGCAGTTCGAGGTGGGCGACCGACACGTCCTGCACCACGAACGACTCCGAGCGCGACGTCGTCAGCACGTGGTCACCGGCCGGCAGTTCCAGCGCGGTCGCCAGGTCGTCGTCGCACAGCGTCGCCTTCAGCGGGCGGTGCCGAGCCACGTCCCCGAGCACCCCGGACACCGAGCTGGTGATCTTCTTGCCGTCGATCTCGATCACCGGCCCCTGCCCGCACGGCACGGTGAACGGCGTCTCCGCGGAAACCGGCTTCAGCACGCCCTCCAGCGCGGGCACGCGAAGTTCGCCGATCTCGGCAGGCCCCAGACCGCCGGCCTCGCGCACGGCGAGCTCGAGCTTCTCGGTGGTCGCCGGTTTGATCTTCGCGATGCCGTCCTGGCCGATGCGCGCGACCTCGGTGCCCGCGTCGGTGCGCACCTCGATCACCGCGGGCACCTTGGCGCCCTCGATCCGGAACTCCTCCAGGGTCCGCTTTCCCTGCCACGCCAGCGTGAGCGTCGGCTTCAGGTCGGTCACGTCCGGCACCCACGACGTGCCGGGATCACCGTCGACGGCGTACAGCGCACTCGCCGCCACGTCGCCCGCGAGCGAGGTCGTGCCGGTCACGGTGACCCCGCCGGGCAGTACCGGGTTCTTGGCACCGGCAGCCGGCACCACGGTGGCGTTCACCGCGAACTTCCCGTCGGCCGAGGTGCGGAACAGCCGGGTGAGACCGGTGACCTCCTCGCCGAACCGGGACAGGGTCGCGTCGCACCGCACGGCGTCAGCGGTCCGGTAGCAGGCGGAGCGGGACTGGCTGCCACGCGTGAACGAGAAGCCCGGCCGCGCCGCCTTCCGGTCGTTCGGCACGCGGAGTGCCCGCTGTGCCGTGGTGCCCGGCACGCTCAGCTCCTTGATGCCGACGTTGCCGTCCTGCCGACCGGCCGCGAGACCGGTGATCGTCACGCGCACGGTGCTGGTCAGCCCCGGCTGGACGGCGAACTTGTGCGGGCCGGGGCCGGGCGGCACGTCGTGCTCGGACTCCCCGGTGTCCGTGGTGATCCGGACGCGGTTGACCGTCCACCCGACGCGCAGGTCGTCGACCAGGTCGAGCGTCACCTCGCCGACCGAGCGCGGGGTGTCGAGCTCCAGTTCCAGCCACTGCCCAACGGCCCCGGTGAAGCTGGACGAGTGCCACGCCGACCCGCCGTCGCCGTCCACGGCCGCGAACGGGGAGTTCGCCGGGTCGATCGCACCGGCGGCGTCGGCGTACGCGGTCGAGGTGGACGCGCGGACGGTCCGGATGCCGCGGTACTCCGCCACGGTCTGGTGTCCGACGTCCTGGAACGGTGACACGTCCAGCGCGACACGTCCCTGCCGGGAGGCCTCGTCGGCGGACATCGTCTGGCTGAGGTTGTCCGAGACCCGGCCGACGTTGCGTTCCTTGCGCCGCAGTCCGTCGGTGACGAGCAGTTCACCGGACTCCCCGGTCGCGTCGCCGGCGAGGATCACCGGCTGGTCGACTTTGATCAGCCCCTGCGAAAGCAACGGCAGCAACGACTCCGGCCCGCCGCTCACGGTCGGGATGTCCGCCGCGTTGACCGCGGTGACGACCGGGACCTGCCGCTTGACCTCGTAGATCTCCAACGATCGCGCGCTCACCGTGGCATCGACCGAGCTGACGAGCTTCTGGTCGCTCATCTTGACCTCGGGCCCGAACTCGGCGACGCGCTCGACACCGGCCGAACCCTGGAGTCCCTGACGCAGCACGGCAAGCGGCGGTGCTCCGGTGGCCTCGCGCGCGATGTCGTTGCGCAACAACAAGAACCGATACCCACCGCGGGCGAGGAAGTCGGCCAGGCCCGCGGAGCCGCGACCGTCGGAGATCGCGTCGTTGACAGCGTCCATGAACCGCGTGTTGCCCTCGGACCCGAGCGGGACCTGGTTGCGCACGGCCCACGGGGACTCCGCGAGCGCCTGCATCGGCTCGTCCACCGTCCTGCCCCAGGTGTACTGGCCGAAACCGGTGGCGGGCAACATCAACGTCCGCGCCCGACTGTCCTGTTCGGACAGCCACGACGCGGCCTCGCGCCAGTGGCCCGGCACGTCCGACCAGCCGAGACCGGGCCGCAGGGTGAGCAGCCACGCCGGTGCCGCGACGACGGCGATCAGCAGCATGGCGACACCGATGCGGACCCGGCGCCGCCAGCGTTCGGGAGCCGCGCGCATCCCGGTCGGCCGCGAGAGGTGCAGGCCGTGGACGAACCCGAGGATCAGGCAGAGTCGCAGCACAGGTTCGAACTTGTGCACGTTGCGCAGCGGCGCGAGCGGCCCGTCCAGCAGGTCGCGCACCGTCTCGGCGAGCGGCGAGTCGAGCGAGCCGACGTACCCGACGGTCAGCAGGGTCAGTCCGGCCAGCGTGCCCAGCACCAGGAACCGGCGTTCCGGCAACCCGAGCCGCGCCAGTCCGACGACGCCGACCAGCGCCACCAGCGCGGTGCCCGCCATCAGCACGGGGTTGTCGACGAGCACGAACCCGTTGGGCCACCACGGTTCGCCCTGGAGCACGTACGCGACCCACTGGTTCGTCCCGCGCAGCACCTGGAACAACGACATCGGCGCGGTCGTGTTCGCCGCGGACTCGATGTAGTCCAGGAACGGCAGGCTGTACCGGCCGAGCAGCAGCAGCGGCACGATCCACCACAGCGCCACCGCGATGACGCAGCCGGCCCACCACAGCACCAGCTTCACGTGCTCGCGGTTCCACTCGCGCGTCAGCAGCCAGATACCGGGCAGCACGAGCGCCATGACGACCATCGCGCCGTTGATGCCGCCCATGCCCAGCACGGCGAGCGCGGACAGCG
Source organism: Lentzea alba (assembly GCF_047445655.1). Taxonomy (GTDB): domain Bacteria; phylum Actinomycetota; class Actinomycetes; order Mycobacteriales; family Pseudonocardiaceae; genus Lentzea; species Lentzea alba_A. The sequence goes on along the minus strand of NZ_JAJAEG010000003.1, from coordinate 294,872 downwards.
CGGCCGCCTTGCGCGGCGAGCCGATCTTGTTCGCCAGCACCAGCGGCAGCAGCACCCACGGCAACATGACCGCCGGCAGCATCTCCGACGACAGCGGTCCGATCTCGGTCAGCACCCGCGGCGCCATCGCGTAGGCGATCGCACCGGCGTAGCGGGTCGGTTCGTGGCCGATGTTGAGCGCGCGGGCCAGCCGCAGCACGCCGTAGAAGGCGAGGCAGAGCAGAACCGCGCACCAGAGACGTTGGGTGATCCACGCGGGCAACCCGAGGATCTGGCCGATCGCGAAGAACGGCCCCATCGGGAAGAAGTAGCCGTAGGCCTGGTTCTGCAGCTCGCCGCCCGTCGCGGCGGGATTCCACAGGTGGAGGGCCCGCGCCATGAACCCCAGCGGGTTGACGGCCAGGTCGAGTTTCGTGTCGAAGGTGGCCGTGCCGAACCTCTGCGCGAACGACAGCACCGTGAGTGCGATGAGCACCCACGTTGTCGGATTCCGGTGTGCGATCTTCAGGCTCTTGATGGCGGAGGAAGTTACCACTGGGTAGTGCCCAGGGGCGAGGATCGCTATCTTGAGCCTCCACATTGGTTCTGGGGCGCGCTCAGGCAGGTGGCGATGACTTCTTCGGCGACGTTCGAACAGGCGTGGGAACTGGGCGACCAGGTGCCCGGCTGGTTGACAGTTGACCAGGCGACGATGTTGTGGACAGCGGCACTGCGGCTCGGCCCCGGCGCGAAGATCGTCGAGATCGGCAGCCACCAGGGCCGATCCACGACCGTGCTGGGCATCGCGGCCCGGTCGGTCGGGGCGACGGTGGTCGCGGTCGACCCGTTCGTCGAGGGCAAGCTGTTCGGCGGCACGCCCACGCGGACCCGGTTCGAGAAGAACGTCGCCCGCGCGGGCCTGACGGACGTCGTGCGGCTCGAAGCCGAGTACAGCACGGTGTTGCGCAAGCGCTGGGACGAGCGCATCGACCTGCTCTACATCGACGGCAAGCACGACTACTGGACCTACACCGACGACATGCTGTGGTCGTCGAACCTCGTGCCCAACGGCGAGATCCTGGTGCACGACGCGTTCTCGTCGATCGGGGTCACCAGCGGCATTCTGGTGAAGGTGTTGTGCGGCAAGCGGTACGTCTACGTGGACCGGGCGGGCTCGTTGGCGCGCTTCCGTTTGGCGCAACCGAGCTGGGCCGACCGCAGGCGCGTGCTCGCCGAGATGCCCTGGTTCCTGCGCAACGTGTTCATCAAGGTGCTGCTGCGGCTACGGCTGCGGCCGGTGGCGAGGATGTTCGGCCACTCCAGCCCGTACGACCCGTACTAGAGGGCCTGTTCGTTCGCCGCGAGCCGGTCCAGCATGATCAGGTGGAGGTCCCGGATCACGTCGTCGATCTCCTCGATCGCGGTGACCAGCCGGTCGTCCGCCGGGCCTCCCCGCAGGATGCTGCGCGCGCTCGCCACGCTCAACCCGGCGGCGAACAGCTTCTTCGACAGACCCGCGATCAGGTCGTCGGCGGGTGAGCCAGCGGCGGGGCCGGACACGCCGAGGCGGCTCGCGATCGCCCGTCCCGCCGAGCCCGCGTGCCGCTCCATCCTGCGCAGGTCGAGCTCCTGCGGCCGGTGGGCGTACCGGAAGTGGGTCGAGATCATGCCGACCAGGCGGCCGGAGGGAGCGACCAGCGGTGTGGACTGCACGGCGCGGAAACCCGCCGCCGCCGCGACCTCGCGGTGTGGAGTGAACCCGAGGTCCTCGTCGACGTCGGGAATGACGATCTGCGCGCGTTTCGTGGCGGCGCGGCCGCACGCGGAGTTGTCGTCCTGCACCACCGCGAAGTGATCGATGAACCGGTCGCCGAACCCGGACTGCGTCACGATGCGCAGCGCGCCCGTCACGGGGTTCAGCAGCTGGACGTTCCCGAAGTCGGCTCCGGTCAGCGACAGCGCGTCGTCCAGCAGCCGCGGCAACAGGGCGGTGAGCGGTGCGTCGCCCCTGCGCAGGCCCGGCGGATCCGCGATGCCGTGGTACGCCGCCTGAGCCTGTTCGAGCAGCTCCGGCAGGTTCTGGCTCCGGTTCATCGGCATCACCCGTCTCACCGCGGCGTTCGCGACCAGTGTTGCACCAGCGGCGAGCCGCAGGAACCTCTATTGAGGTCGGCAGGCCGGCGGCTGACAGAGCATCGTGCTCAGGGCCTGCGCGAAGATGTCGCTGATGCCGGCGGGGTCGACGGTCGTGAACGCCCGGCCGCCGGTCGCGTCGGCGATCCGCGTCAGCTCGTCGACGTCGACGTCCGGCCCCATGCCGATCGCGATGACGGGCAGCGGCCGGCGCTTGTCCTGGAGCTTGCCCAGCTCCTCCAGCAGCTCTTTCTGGCTGATGGAGTCGGGGTCCTCGTTGCGGCCGTCGGTCATGATCGCGACGATGTTGATGCGGCCGAGCTCCCAGTTCTTCCTGGCCTCGCGGTAGGCGGCCAGGGTGGAGTCGTAGAGGCCGGTGGACCCGTTGGCCGTCGCGCGGGTCGCCCGGATCTCCTTGATCGCGTTGCCGTTCGCGAGATGGTCCTTGACCGAGGCGAACGGGATGATCTCCTTGTAGTCCTTGTCCCCGTCGAGCCTGGTGGAGAACTTCCAGAGCCCGACCTGCGTGCCGGGCTTGAACAGCCCCAGTCCGCGTTCGGCCGCGGCGACGGCGAGCGTCATCCGGGTGGTGCCGGTCCTGGGCACGATCTGGTTCATCGAGCCGGACACGTCCAGCACGCCCAGCACCCGCGCGGTGAGCGTGAGCCCCGCCCAGATGCGCAGCGTCTCGTCGACGTTGTTCTGGTCGAGGCCGGTGGCCTTGTCGTCGGGCGCGCGCAGCCCGAACCCGCTCACGCTCGTGTCGGATCGGAAGCGTGCCAGGAACTTCTCCGCGCCGGCGCGTTCCTGCTCCCCCGCGTCCGGCAGCACGACGTACGGGAAGTCCAGCGGTGGCACGGCTTGTTCCGCGGCGACCGCCGTCAGCCTGGTGGCGCCGGGCGTGGAGTTGTGCCGTTCCAACGCCTGCTCCGAGGTCGGGAAGACGTCGAGGTTCTTCTTGAACAGGTCGTCGGCCTGCTCGGCGTAGTCGCCGGACACCGGGCGGATCGAGGCGACCGCGGCGGCGATCGGGTCCTTCTCGCCGCTGGTGAAGCCGCGCATGGCGAGCAACGCCGACAGGCTGGCCGGGTCCTTCGCCGGGTCGGCGATACCGCCGACGGCCTTCGTCCCGGGCCCGATGAGCTCCCGCCAGTTCTTGCCCTTGGCCGGGTCCTTGACGGCGAGCACGACCGGCGACTGCGCGACCGAGATGCCCGCCTCCGGCACCCGCCACGCCCCGGCGTCACGCGCCTGCCGCAACCACATCGTCGACTCGGGCACCCACACCGACGGCGATCCCGTGCCGCCGACGAGCTTGGTCATGGTGTCGCGCGCGGGTTCGGCGTTGACCTCGACCCGGTAGCAGTCGCCGTTGGGCACACCGGCGGCCTCGCTGAGCGCCGGGGCGACAGCGGGCGCAGCGGTGATCCGGACCGTCACCGGGTTCGTGCACCGCGGCGCGTTGAGCCGGTCGATGATCACCGTGCCGCCGATCCAGCCCGCTATCGACAACACGAGCAGCACCGAAAGCCCGACGGCGGGCGCCGTCACCCGCCGTGGTCGCACCATGGCGGACACCATAGACAACGGGGACCGCTACATCCAGAACTCGCCGGTTCAGGTCTCGAATGCCAGGTCCACCGCCGCCCGCGCGTGTTCGACCGTCGTGTCGAGCACGGGAACCGGACTGTCGCCGTCCTGGACGAGCAAGCCGAACTCCGTGCAGCCGAGCACGACGACCTCCGCGCCTCTCGCCGCCAGATCCGCCATGGCGGCCTTGAACTTCTCGCGGGTGGCGGGCCGGAACTCGCCCTTCGCGAGTTCCTCGTACAGCGCGTTGTGCACGTTGTCCGCGTGCTCGCCCTCTGCGGTGAGGACCTTCAGGCCGTAGCGCTTCTGCAGGCGGCCCACGAAGTAGTCGCCGGTCATCGTGTAGCGACTGCCCAGCAGGCCGACCGTGCCGAAGCCCCGTTCCTGGATCGCGCGCGCGGTCGCGTCGACGATGTGCAGGAACGGGAGGTCGACCGAGCGCTCGATGTGTTCGTCCGCGGTGTGAACGGTGTTGCAGGCCAACAGGAAGAAGTCCGCGCCCGCCGCCTTGAGCTTGTTCGCCTCCGCCGCCAGCAGGTCGCCGACCCCGTCCCAGCGGCCTTCGCGCTGGTGGCGTTCGACCTCCTCGAAGTCGGTCTGCGCCAGCACGAGTTTCGCGCTGTGCAGACCGCCCAGGCGCGCCGAGACGAGCTCGTTGATGACGCGGTAGTAGACGATCGAGCTGGGCCAGGCGAGACCTCCGACGATCCCGATGGTTCTCATCCGAGTGCTCCCCTGAAGTGGCTGTTCAGGAGGCTAGCGACGCGTTGACCCATGCGTCCAATACAGTTTCGGAGCACTTCCGATACGTCAGTGAATGAGCTGGCGCGACGCTTGGTGCAGCTCGTCCAGGTGCGCCAAGCTGCCCAGCACCGCGTCCGTGTCCCCCACGAAGTCGATCAGGCACGCCACCTCGTCCACCCCGATCTCCCGAAGCGTCTCCAACGTCCGCAGCCCGTCCTCCACCGTGCCGAACAACCCGCCGGTGTCGAAGTACCGGTCAAAGGACCGCGCCACCAGGAACTCGACGTCCTCGGGATCCATGTCCTCGGGGTTCACCCCGGGCAGCAGGTCCCCGGACGCCCGCGCGATCAGGCTGATCGAGCTGCGCAGGTAGTCGCTGAACGGCTTGCGCACGATCTCCCGCACCTCGTCCCGCGAGGTGCCCAGGAACGTGTGCAGCATCAACGCGACATGGCCGGAGCCGGCCACGCCGTGCGAACCGGCAGCGAAAGCCTCGCGGTACAACGAGATCTTCTTCCCGAGGTCCTCCAGGTCCTGCCCCAGCAGGTGGGTCAGCACCCCTGCCCCGAGCTCACCGGCCTGCCGGAACGTGTCCGGCGTGCCCGCACTCGTCAGCCACACCGGCAGCTCCGCCTGCACGGGTGCGGGGAAGATCCCCACCTGCACCGGGTCCCCGGCACCGTCGACGGCGTCGATCTTCGAGCCACGCCACAGCGACCGCACGGTCTGCATGGTCTCGACGAGAACTTCCTTGCGGCGCGGGTAGTTCTCGGGGCGCAGCGAGAAGTCCACGGCGTGCCAGCCCGAGGCGAAGGACAGGCCGACCCGGCCGCGCGAGAGATTGTCCACAACGGACCACTCCTCGGCGATCCGCAGCGGGTGGTGCAGCGGGGCGACGATGCTGCCCGCCCTGATCGCCACGCGTTCGGTCACGGCGGCCACGGCGGCGCCGGTGACCGACGGGTTCGGGTACTGGCCGCCGAACGAGTGGAAGTGCCGCTCCGGCGTCCACACCGACGCGAAGCCGTGGGTGTCGGCGAACCGCGCACCTTCGATCAGGAGCCGGTACCGGTCGCCCGTGCGGGCGCCGTCGTCGGCGAAGTAGAACAGTCCGAAGTCCATGCCGATCCCCTCGAGGAAAAGGGGGCCCTGCCGGCGCGGCAGGACCCCGGCCAACTAGCAGACGACCTTCACCTGGAAGACGTCCAGGTCGGTCAGGATGCTGACCTTCACGTTGCGCAGGCGGTCCGACCAGCCGACCGCCGACCACTCCTGCCACAGCGGCACGACCGGCATGTCCTGCACCAGCAGGCGTTCTGCCTCCCGGTACAGCTCCAGCGCCGCCTCCTTCGAAGGCGCCCGGTCCGCCCTGTCCATCGCGGCGTCGAACGCGGGGTTCGAGTAGCCGTAGTCGTTCGAGGACGCACCCGTCCGGTACAGCGGGGACAGGAAGTTCTCGATCGACGGGTAGTCGGCCCGCCAGTCCGAGCGGTACGCGCCGGTGATCGTGCGGCCCACGATCGCCTGCCGGAACTCGCGGAACGACATCGTCTCCCTGGTCTCGCACCCGATCCCGAGCGTGGCCGTGACCTGCTGGCACACCGGGCCCATCCACGTCCTGGCGCCGGACTCGATGTTGGTGTGCAGCTGCAGCGGGCCCTGGAAACCGGACTTCGTCAGGTGCTCCCGCGCCTTCTCCGGGTTGTACGTGCAGAGCTCACCGCACTGGCCGGGCTGATAGCCCTCCAGACCGGGGATGGTGAAGCCGTCAGCCGGCTTCTGGCCTCCACCGACCACCTTGATCAGCTGGGTCCGGTCGATCGCCATCGACACGGCCTTGCGCAGGTCCGGGCTGTCGTAGCCGGGCAGGTAGCTCGGGAACGCCAGGTTCTGCATCAGCAGGAAGTTGCGGTCGGTGTACCGGCCGGGCAGGTCCTTCTTGTACTGACCGCTGGTGATCTTCTCGTACGGCATGGCCTCCATGAAGTCCATCTCGCCGCGCACGAGCGCGTCGTAGGCCACGGAGGTGTTCGCGTACACGGTGTAGCGCAGGTCCTTGATCCGCGGCTTCTCCACGCCCTTGTAGTCGCGGTACGCGGTCAGCAGCTGGTGTCCGTTGGGCACCGCCTCCTTGAACTTGTACGGCCCGTTGCCCACAGGATGCTTGAGCCACGCGGCCGGATCGCGGAAGAACGAGTCGGGCAACGGGTAGAACGCCCAGTAGCCCACCATCGTCGGGAAGATCGAGAGCGGTGCGGACAGGGTGACCTGGAACTCGTGGTCGTTGATGACCTTCAGTCCGGACATCCTGTTCGTGACCGGCTCCCCTGAAGCCGGGTTGAGATCCCCGTAGCCCTCGATCTTGTCCATGAAAGTGTTGTTGCGCAGCTTGTTCGGTCCGTACGCCACGTGGTTCCAGGCGTCGACGAAGTTGCGCGCCTTGACCTTCGTGCCGTCGTGGAACCGCCATCCACCGTGGATCTTGATCCTGAACACCTTCGAGTCGGTCGTGGTGATCGACTTGGCCATCGCGTTGTACGGCGCGGCGTCCTCAAGTCGATACCCGACCAGGCCGGTGAACATCATGCTGATCAGCCGGCCGCCTCCCCATTCGTTGGTGTCTCCCGGCAGCAGTGGCCTGAAGGGCTCGGTGTTGAACATCCGGATGGTCGTGTTCTGGATGCCACCGTGCCGGTCCGCCACCGCCGCGGTCGGCCCGACGAGCGAAGACGCGACCAGCACGGTGCCGGCCAGCGTCAACAGCTTCTTGCCGATCTTCATCAATCCCCCTTGTTCACTCCAACCGCAACGCGCCGCACACCAAGGGTGAGCAGCACTCCCGCCGCGAGAGCCGCGACGGGAAGCAGGTAGGAAAACCGCAGCGCGTCGGCAAAGCCTTCGCGGAACTCCTGCGGCACCACGTCTTCGAGCAGTCCGGGATCCACCCCCTCCGCGGAGAGCCGGGACTGCAGCAAGGCACCCACCGCGGCGCTGCCGAGCAGGCTGCCGCACAGGCGGGTGGTGTTGAACAAACCCGACGCCGCACCGGACACCGACTGGTCGATGTCCCGCATCGCGATGATCGCCGCCGGGGACCCGCCGACCCCCATGCCGAAGCCGAGCAGCACCAGGCCGGGCAACAGGTGCCACCACACGCCGTCCGCCCGCACCGCGAACGCGATCCCCGCCACCCCCGCGGCGAACAACGCGAATCCCGCCATCAGCACGGGCTTTCCGCCGTAGCGGTCGATCATGCTGCCGGACTTCGGCGCGACGAACGCGGAGATCAGCGGCGCGATCGCCACCGTCAGCCCGGCGTCGCGTGCGCTCATCCCCAGGACCGACTGCAGGTGCAGCAACGTGAGGAACAGCATCGCGCCCAGCCCGAGTGGCAGCGCGGCGACCACGACCGCCATGAGCGAGAAGTTCCGGTCGCGCACGATCACGAAGGGCAGCAACGGTTCCCGGTCCTGCCGGCCGCGTTCGACAACCACGAACAACGCCAGCACGACCACACCGCCGAGCAGCGCCACCGGGATCAAGCCGCCCCACTGGTGCCGTTCGCCCTCGATCAGCGCGTAGGTCAACAGGAACAGGCCGAGCGTCACCAGCGCCGTGCCGAGCAGATCCAGCCTGCGCCGGCCATTGCCGGAGTGGCCGGGCAGCCAGGCCGCTCCGAGCACCGCCGCGGCAATGCCGAGCGGGATGTTCAGGAAGAAGATCCACCGCCAGCCCAGCGAGTCGACCAGCAACCCGCCCACCGTCGGCCCGACCGCGGCACCGAGCCCGCCGACCGCACCCCACACTCCGAACGCCGCGCCGCGCTTCTCCTCGGGGAACACCCTGGTGAGCAACGACAACGTCTGCGGGACGAGCAACGCCGCCCCGACGCCCTGTGCCACGCGCGCCCAGATCAGCTGGTCCGGTGTCTGCGCGAGGCCGCACAACACCGACGCGGCGGTGAAGGCGCTGACCCCGAGCACGAACATCCGGCGCTGCCCGAACAGGTCCCCGAGCCGGCCGCCGGTCACCAGCAGCACGGCGAACGCGAGCACGTAGGAGTTGATCACCCAGAGCACCGAGTCGAGCGAGGCGTCGAGGTCACGGGCGAGGGTGGGGATGGCGACGTTGACGACCGTGGTGTCCAGCAGCGTCATCACCTGGCCCAGGACCAGCGCCACCAGCACCAGCCACGGGTTGCGGCTCACCGCTGCTCCATCTGCTCGACCAGGCTCCGCGGCCGCATGTCGACCCAGTTCTCCTCGATGTGGTCGACGCACGCCTGCCGGTTGTCCGGCCCGTGCTGGATCGTCCACCCGGCCGGCACCTCGATGTGCTCCGGCCACAGGGAGTACTGGCCCTCGTCGTTGATCAGGACGAGGTAGGTGCCGTCGGCGTTCTCGAACGGGTTGCTCATGGGACTCTCCGTGCGGTTGCGGTGCCGACGACCTTGGCGATCTCGGCGATGGGTGCGGGCTGGGTCATCGCGCCGTGGGCGCAGTCGAGCTGGTGCACGTCGATCTCGCCGATCACGTGCGGCGCCCACAGGCCGGGCGACGGGCTTCCGGTGGCGGCGAAGAACAGGACGTCGCCGCGGAACTCGCGGGGTGTGGCGGCGTTCATCAGGCGGGCGTTCGCCTTGAACGTCTCCGCCATCGCGTCGACCTGCTCAGGCGTGAACCCGGTGAGCTCGCTCCGGTCTGCGAGTCCGAGCGAGGTGAGCATGGCGTCCTCGTCCGGTTCGTCCGTGCGCACCGGGTAGGCGTCGAGCAACGTCAGCAGTGCGACCTCTTGGCCTTGTTCCTGCAGCAACGCCGCCATCTCGTGCGCGACGACGCCGCCGAACGACCAGCCGAGCAGGTGGTACGGGCCGTGCGGCTGCACCTCGCGGATGCGGGCGACGTAGTCCGCCGCCATCTCGGCCAGTGATGCCGGTGCCTCCGCCGTGAGTCCCTTGGCCTGCAACGCGTACACCGGCCGGTCGAGACCGCGCAGCAGTCCGGAGTAGACCCAGCCGACGCCGGCCGCCGGGTGCACGCAGAACAACGGTTCCCCCGTGCCGTCGGCTCGCAGCGGCAACAGCACGTCGAAAGAGTCGCGCTCGTCGTCGTGCCCGAGCCGGTGCGCGAGCCCCGCGACCGTGGGCGCCTCGAACAACGTCCGGATGCCCAGCCTGACGCCGAAAGCGGTCTGGATGCGGCCGAGGAGTTTCGCGGCCAGGATCGAGTGGCCGCCGAGGTCGAAGAACCCGTCGTCGATGCCGACCGCGGGCACGTCCAGTTCTTCGGCGAACAGCTCGGCCAGTATCTGCTCGGCCGGGTTGCGCGGCGCTCTCCTGGCTCCTGCGGAGAAGTCCGGCGCGGGCAGGGCCTTCCTGTCGAGCTTTCCGTTCGGTGTCAACGGCAGTGCGTCGACTCTGACGACGAACGGGACCATGTGCGAGGGCAGTGTCTGCGCGAGAACACTTCTCTCGACGTCCACTGTGGACACGACGTACGCGACGAGTCGGTTGTCGATCGCGAGCACCGCGGCCTGGGTGACGCCCGGCTGGGCCAGCAGCACGGCCTCGACCTCGCCCGGTTCGATCCGGAAACCGCGGACCTTCACCTGCTGGTCGGACCGGCCGACGAACTCCAGGTTGCCGTCCTGGCGCCATCTGACGACGTCGCCGGTGCGGTACATCCGACCTGCTCCGAACGGGTTCGCGACGAACCGTTGCGCGGTCAGGCCCGGCCGGCCGAGGTAGCCCCGCGCCACGCCGTCGCCCGTGATGTAGAGCTCGCCCGGCACGCCGACCGGCACCGGTCTCAACCGTTCGTCCAGCACGTAGGTCCTGGTGCCCGGCATCGGCCTGCCCATCGGCGGGTGGTCGCGGCCTTGCAGCGGATCGCTCATCGCCGACACGACCGTGGTCTCGGTGAGGCCGTAGACCTGCATCATCGTGCGGCCTTCCGACCAGCGGGCGACGAGGTCCGCGCTGCACGCCTCGCCACCAACCACGAACCCTTGCAGGCTCGGCAGTTCCCGTTGCGGCATCGACGCGAGCATCGACGCCACGAGGTCGGTGTGCGTCACGGCGTTGTCCTCGATCAGGTCGCCGAGGTCGTCGCCCGCCAGCTGCCGCTCCGGCCCCGGCACGACCAGCGCGGCGCCGGCGAGCAGGGTCAGCGCGATGTCCGCGAGCGAGACGTCGAAGCTGATCGACACGGCGAGCAGGAACCGGCTGGTCTCGCTCATTCCGAGACGTTCGACGTGGGTCCTGGCCATCGTGACGATGCCGGCGTGCGAGACCTGGACGCCCTTCGGCGTGCCGGTCGAGCCCGAGGTGTAGATGACATAGGCGGTGTTGGCCGGGTCGATGTGGACGTCCGGGTCGGTGTCGGGGCCGTCGGCTTCTGCGCTGGTGAGCACGATCGCGGGTTGTGCGTCGTTCAGCATCAGGTCGATGCGTTCGGCCGGGTAACCGGCGTCGATCGGCAGGTAGGCGGCACCGGTCTTCAGCACCGCCAGCCACGCCACGATCAGGTCGGCCGAGCGCGGCAACTTGAGCGCTACCAAGCGTTCCGGACCCGCACCCTGACTGATCAGCTGGTGCGCCAACCGGTTCGCCCTGACGTTGAGCTCGGCGTAGGTGAGCCGGGTGTCCTCGAACATGACCGCGATCGCGTCCGGGGTCCGGCGGACCTGCTCCTCGATCAGCCTCGGCAGGATCTGCGCCGGTCCTTCAGTCGCAGCGCCACTGCCCGCTTCGAACAACTGCGCGCGTTCGGCGTCCGAGAGCAGGTCGATCTTCGAGATCGGCTGCTCGGGTGCGTCCGCGACGCCCTCCAGCAGTCGCTGCAGCCACCCCGTCAGCCGCTCGACCGTCGTCCGGTCGAACAGGTCCTGGCTGAACGTGACCTCGGCCAGCAGGCCGTCGGCGTGCTCGGCGAAGCTGAACTCCAGGTCGAACCGCGACGGGTGGACGCCGGTCTCCAGCGACTCCGCCCGCACGTCCGGCAGGTCCAGCGTCGGTTCGGCGCTCTCCTGCAACGCCAGGACGACCTGGAACAACGGTGGCCTCGCTGCCGTCCGCACCGGCCGCAGCTCCTCCACCAGCCGTTCGAACGGCAGGTCGGCGTTGGCGTAGGCGGCCAGGTCGGTCTCCCTGATCCTGGCGAGGAGCTCCGTGAACACCGGGTCGCCCGACGTGTCGGCGCGCAGCACCAGCGTGTTCACGAAGAACCCGACCACGTCGTCCAGCGCGGCGTCGGTGCGGGCGGCGACCGGGCTGCCGATCGGTACGTCGGTGCCGGCGCCCAGCCTGGTGAACAGGGTTGCGAGCGCAGCGTGCAGCACCATGAACAACGTCGTGTCGTGCTGCCTTGCCAACCTGACCAGGCGAACCCGCAGGTCCGCGGAGAGCGGCAGCGTGACCAGGTCACCACGCCCGCTCGGCACCGCGGGCCGGGGCCGGTCGAACGGCAGCGCCAGCTCGTCGGGCAACCCGGCCAGCGCGGTCTTCCAGCAGCCGAGCTGCCCGTCCACATCGGACGTCTCGTGCTGCCACAGCGTGTAGTCCACGTACTGCACGGGCAGCGGCGCGAAGTCCGGCGCCCGGCCGGCGATTCGCGCCCGGTAGGCGAGTTCGAGGTCACGGGTCAGCGGCGTCATCGAGGCGCCGTCGAACGCGATGTGGTGCAGCACGATCAGCAACACCCCGTCGGCGAACAGCGTGGCCCTGACCGGCAGGTCGGACGTGAGGTCGAACCCGCGGGCAGCAGACGCCATGTCGGACGGGCCGTCCACCAGGGACAGCATCGGCCCTTCCGGCAGCACGACCTGGATGGGGCCGTCGCCGGTCTGCGGGAAGATCGTGCGCAACGACTCGTGCCGCTGCACCACGTCGTCGAACGCCGCGACCAGCGCCTCCTGATCGACGCTTCCGGTGAGCTTGAGCGCGATCGCCACGTTGTAGGCCGCGTCGGCGTCGAGCATCTGGTTGAGAATCCACAGCCGGTGCTGGGCGAAGGACAACGGCACCCGTTCCGGACGGGGCATCGGCACCAGCGGGTGCACGGCCCGGCCCGCGGTCCGCACCCGCTGCGCGAGCCCCGCCACCGTGGGGTGCTCGAACACCGCCCGCACCGGCAGCTCGACCCGCAGCGCCGTGCGAACGCGGTTGACCAGCCGCGTCGCGAGCAGCGAGTGCCCGCCGAGGTCGAAGAAGTTGTCGTCCACGCCGATGGTCTCGAGCCCGAGCGTGGCGGCGAACAACCCGGCCAGGATCTCCTCCTGCGGCGTGCGCGGCCCCCTGCTGGACGTGCCGGCGAACTCCGGTGCCGGCAGAGCTTTGCGGTCGAGCTTCCCGTTGGGAGTCAACGGCAACACGTCGAGCGGCACGATCGCGGCCGGCACCAGGTAGTCCGGCAGTGTCCGCGCCATCTCACCGCGCAACGCCGCCGGGTCGGCCGTGCCGGTCACATAACCGACCAGCAGCCGCACGCCCGGCGTGTCCTCGCGAACGATCACCGCAGCCCCGGTAACTCCGTGTTGTGCCAACAGCACCGCCTCGACCTCACCGAGTTCCACCCGGAACCCGCGGATCTTGACCTGCTGGTCCACCCGGCCGAGGAACTCCAGGTTGCCGTCCGCACGCCACCGCACCAGGTCGCCGGTGCGGTACATCCGGCCCCCTCCGTACGGGCAGGCCACGAACCGTTGCGCGGTCAGCCCCGGCCGGTCCAGGTAGCCCCGCGCGAGGCCGTCACCGGACAGGTACAGCTCCCCCGGCACGCCGACGGGAACCGGCCGCAGGTCGCTGTCGAGGACGAACGTGCGGGTGTTCCACACCGGGCGGCCCATCGGCGGGGTCTCGTTGCCGGACAACGGGTCGCTCATCACCGCGACCACGGTCGACTCGGTCGGCCCGTAGACCTGCATCATCGTGCGGCCGGGCGAGAAGCGTTCGACCAGGTCGGCCGTGCAGGCCTCGCCGCCGACCACGAAGCCTCGCAGGGTCGGGAGATCCCGTTCCGGCATCGACGCGAGCATCGCGGCGACCAGGTCGGTGTGCGTGACCGCGTGGGTGTCGATCAGGTCCGCGAGCTCGTCGCCCGCGAGCTTGACCTCCGGTGGTGGCACGACCAGCGTGGCTCCCGAGGTCAGGACCATCGCGATGTCCGCCAGCGAGACGTCGAAGCTGATCGACACCGCGAGGAGGAAGCGGGAGCCGGGGCCGAGGCCCAGGCGGTCGATGTGGACGCCGGCCACTCCCGCGATGCCTGAGTGGGTGACGACAACGCCCTTGGGGGTGCCGGTCGAGCCCGACGTGTAGATGACGTAGGCAGCGGACGTGAGGGGGACTTCGACGCCGGGATCGGTGTCCGGGAAGTCCCTGGTGGCTGGGCTGGAGTCGGCGTCATGTCCGGCGTCCGACATCTCCAGCTCTGAGCCGGCCTCCATGACGCTCTCGAAGGTGAGCACCACGCCATCCGTCGAACCCAGGTTCAGCCTTTCTTCAGTTTGCACTGAAGCTACTGTGAGCACCGGCTGAGCGTCCTCGATCATGAACGCGATGCGCTCCGCCGGGTACTCCACATCGATCGGCACATACGCGGCACCGGTCTTCAACACCGCCAGCCAAGCCACGATCAGGTCGGCCGAGCGCGGCATCGCCAGCGCCACCCGCCGCTCCGGCCCAGCCCCCGCCGCGATCAGCCGATGCGCCAACCGGTTCGCCCGAGCATCAAGCTCGGCGTACGTCAGCGAGACATCCCCGAACACCACCGCGACCGCATCCGGTGTCCTGGCCGCCTGCTCGCGCACCAGCACCGGCAGCGGCGCCCGGCGCAGCGAGCGAGCCGTGTCGTTGAACCCGGTGAGCAGCTGCGCGGTCTCGGCAGCGCTCATGAAGTCGAGCGCACCGATCCGGACGGAAGCATCGGCCACCGCAGCGGCGAGAACCCCGTGCAGCCACCCCGCAATTCGCTCCACAGTGGACCGGTCAAACAGCTCCGCGCTGTACTCCAGCCCACCGCTGATGCCGTCGGGTTCCTCCACCAGGTCGAACGCGAGGTCGAACTTCGCGACGTCGGTGTCCCGCACCTCGACCCGGCCCACCGCCGAGCCGAACGTGATCTCCTGCTCCAGGGTGTCCTGGAACGCGAGCAGCACCTGGAACAGCGGGTGCCGCGAGAGCGACCTGGCCGGCTGCAACTGTTCCACGAGGCGTTCGAACGGCAGGTCGGGATGCGCGTACGCGGCCAGGCCCGTCTCCCGGACCTTTGCCAGCAGAGCAGCGAACGTCGGGTCGCCCGAGGTGTCGGTCCGCAGCACCACGGTGTTCACGAAGAACCCCACGACGTCGTCCAGCACCTCGTCCGACCGGGCGGCCACCGGGCTGCCGATCGGGATGTCGGTGCCGGCGCCGAGCCGGGTGAGCAGCGTCGCGATCGCGGCCTGCAGCACCATGAACACCGTCACGCCATTAGATGCGGCCAACGCACGGATCCCCTGGTACAGCGACGGTTCGATCCTCAGGTCGACGCGGCCGCCGCGGAACTCCGACACCACCGGGCGAGGACGGTCGACCGGCAGGGGCAGTTCCTCGGGCAAGCCAGCCAAGGCCGATGCCCAGAAGCCCAGCTGCTGGCTGAACAACGACTTCGGATCCGACTCCGAGCCGAGCAGATCACGTTGCCACACCGCATAGTCCGCGTACTGGACGGGCAGCGGCGTCCAGGACGGCGCCCGGCCCGCCATCCGTGCCGAGTAGGCCTCTGTGAGGTCGCGGACCATCGGCGCGGTCGAGCGGCCATCACCCGCGATGTGGTGGTGCAGCAGCACGAGTTCGTACTCATCGGGACCGAGTTCGACCAAACGGCAGCGCAGCGGCGGCTCGATCGTGAGATCGAAGTCCTCCTCAGAGTCCGCCGACAGGAGTTCCGGTGTCCAGGAAGAAAGAATGTGCTGGTACGGGCCGTTCGGCCCCTCCGGGAAGACGGTCCGCAGCACCTCGTGCCGGCCGACCAGATCGCCCAAAGCAGCGGTCAGCGCGGCACGGTCGAGCGGGCCGGACAACCGCAGCGTCAGCGGGATGTTGTAGATCCCCTTGGCCTCCTCGATCTGGTTGAGGAGCCACATCCGTTGCTGCGCGTAGGAAAGCGGGATCTCCGGAGGCCTGATACCGGCGACCAGCGGCGGGCGCGCCTCGTCCGCGCTGCCGAGCACTGCGGCCAGACCCGCGACGGTCGGCGTTTCGAAGAGGTGGCGGATCTTGAGCTCCGCGCCGAACACCGCACGGGTGCGGCTGATCAGCCGGATCGCCAGCAGAGAGTGGCCGCCCAGCCGGAAGAAGTCGTCGTCGACTCCGACCACCGGCACGTCGAGCACCTCGGCGAACAGGGAGCAGAGCAGCTCCTCGACGGGGTTGCGCGCGGCCCGCACGGTCCGGACAGCGGTCCAGTCCGGTTCGGGCAGCGCCTTGCGGTCGAGCTTTCCGTTGGGGGTCAACGGCATCGCGTCGAGCACCACGAACACCGACGGCACCATGTACTCGGGCAACGTCGCCGCGGCGTGCTCGCGCAGCCCCGCCGCTCCCCCGGTCACGTAGCCGACCAGGGCGTTGTCGCGCACCACGACCACGGCCTGCCGCACCGCCGGGTGCGCGGTCAGAACGGCCTCGATCTCGCCCAGCTCGATCCGGTGACCACGCACCTTGACCTGGAAGTCGACCCGGCCCAGGTACTCCAGTTCACCGTCGGCACCCCACCGCGCGAGGTCGCCGGTGCGGTACATCCGCCCAGGCCCGAACGGGTTCGCGACGAACCTCTCGGCGGTCAGCGACGGACGGCGGTGATAGCCACGCGCCAACCCGAGTCCGGCGATGTACAGCTCGCCGGGCACACCGGGCGGCACCGGCTGCAGCGCCGCGTCGAGCACGTAGACGTCCGTGTTCCAGATCGGCTTGCCGATGGCGGGCGCACCAGGCCGTCCCTCGAGCGGGTGTGTCGTGGACCAGATCGTGGTCTCGGTCGGCCCGTACATGTTCGTCACGCCGGCAGACAGCGCCCGCATCGAGTCCGCGAGAGCAGGCGGCAGCGCCTCGCCGCCGACCAGCATCCGCAGACCGCGCACACCCTCGGGCTCAGCGGCGATCAACGCCTGCCACAGCGAAGGCGTGGCTTGCAGGACCGTGCCACCGGTGTCGGCGATCAGCCGCACGAGCGCCGCCGGGTCGGTGACGGTGTCCTTGTCCGCCACCACGATCGCGGCGCCGGACAGCAACGGCAGGAACATCTCCAGCGCCGCGATGTCGAACGCGATGGTGGTCACCGCGATCCACCGGTCGTGAGCGGCCAGAGGCACCGTCTCCGCCATCGACGCGAGGAAGTTGAGCAGAGTCGCGCGAGGAATGACCACGCCCTTGGGCCGGCCCGTGGAGCCGGAGGTGTAGATCACGTAGGCGGGAGAATCATCCGCCACGACGACGCCGGGATTGGAACCGAGCGAGTGCCCGGTGGCTGCGACCACGTCGGGGTCTGTGTCGGCGGCGACCGGCGGCAGTTCGCGCAGCGTCAGCAGCGGCGACGCGTCGTCGAGCATGTAGTCGACGCGCTCGGCCGGGTAGTCCGGGTCGAGCGGCAGGTACGCCGCGCCGGACTTCAGCACCCCGAGCAACGCCACCACGAGGTCTGCCGATCGCGGCATCGCCAGCGCGACATAACGTTCCGGCCCGGCGCCCAGACCGATCAGGTGGTGCGCAAGCTGGTTCGCCCGCGTGTTCAGCTCGTCGTACGTCAGCACCACGTCCCCGCACGACACCGCGACCACGTCCGGCGTCCGTGCGACCTGCTCCTCGAACAAGGAGACCACCGACCCGGCGGGTACTTCACGACCAGTGTCGTTCCACTCCCGCAACACCAGCGAACGTTCAGCCGGCTCCAGCACGTCGAGCGTCCCAACAGGACGATCAGGATCAGCCGCGGCCGCTGCCAGCAACCGCACGACCCGGGAAGCCAGGCTCGCAGCGGTGGAGTGGTCGAACAGATCGGCGGCGTACTCCAGTCGTCCGTCGATGCCGGAGGTGTTCTCCGTGAAGTAGCAGAGCAGGTCGAACTTCGCGACGCCCAGCTCGTCGTCCTCGCGCCGCACCTCCAGCCCCGGCAGGTCGAACGACACCGGCGGGGTGTTCTGCAGCACCAGCATCGTCTGGAACAACGGGTGCCGCGCCAGCGACCGGCTCGGGTTCAGGATCTCGACCAGCCGCTCGAACGGCAGGTCCGCGTGGGCGTAGGCGGTGAGGTTGGTCTGCCGCACGCGTGCCAGCAGTGAGGCGAACGTCGGGTCGCCCGAGGTGTCCGTGCGCAGCACCAGGGTGTTGAGGAAGCAGCCGACCAGGTCGTCGAGCGCCTCGTCGGTGCGGCCGGCGACCGGGGTGCCGATCGGGATGTCGGTGCCCGCGCCGAGGCGGGTGAACGTCGCGGCGAACGCGGCCTGCAGCACCATGAAGACGCTGACCTGGTGACGGCGGGCCAGCGAGCGGATCTGCTCGTGCAACTCCGGGTCGAGCGAGAACTCGACCAGGCCGCCGGTGTAGCTGGCAGAGGCGGGGCGAGGCCGGTCGGTGGGCAGCGCCAGCTCTTCGGGCAGCCCGGCCAGCGCCTGCCGCCAGTGCTCCACCTGTGCGGCGATCGGGCTCGCCGGGTCGGACTCGGTGCCGAGCACATCTCGTTGCCACAGCGTGTAGTCCGCGTACTGCACCGGCAGCGGCGCCCACGAAGGTGCCTCGCCGAGCAATCGAGCGGCGTAGGCGGTGGAGAGATCACGGCCGAGCGGCGCGAGCGACCAGCCGTCGCCCGCGATGTGGTGCAGGACGATCATCAGCAGGTGGTCGCCGTCGTCCAGGCGGTCGAGATGCGCCCGGATCGGCGGTTCGGAGGCCAGGTCGAAGCCGCGGCGCGCGTCCGGCGGACCGAGGTGCAGCGGCACGTCCACCGCCGGCAGCACCACCTGGTGCGGCAGACCATCACGTTCGACGAAGACCGTGCGCAACGACTCGTGCCGGTCGGCCAGGTCGATCAGCGCCGCCCGCAACGCCGGCACGTCCAGCTCGCCGGAAAGCCGCAGCACCAGCGGCAGGTTGTAGGTGCCGCCGGGGCCTTCCAGCCGATCCATGAACCACAGCCGTTGCTGGGTGTACGAGACCGGCAGGTGCTCCGGCCGCTCGACGACGGTGACCCGTTGCCGCGCACCACCGGCAGTGGTGAGGCGCAGAGCCAACGCGGCCGGAGTCGGCGCGTCGAACAGGGTGCGAAGATCGACCTCCACGCCGAACACCGTGCGCAGCCGGGCGATCAGCCTCATCGCGAGCAACGAGTGCCCGCCGAGGTCGAAGAACCGGTCCTCCACCCCGACCGAAGGCACGTCCAGCACCTCCGCGAAGAGCCCCACGAGCAGCTCTTCTGCCGGAGTGCGGGCCGTGCGGCTGTCCGTCACCACGGCCTCGGGTGCCGGCAACGCCTTGCGGTCGACCTTTCCGCTGGGGGTCAACGGGAACGCGTCCAGCACGACGAACGCGCCGGGCACCATGTACTCGGGCAACGTCTCGGCCAGGTGCGCGCGGAAGTCCGCGGTCTCACCGGCGACATAACCGATCAGGCGGTCGTCGTCGACGACCACGAGCGCCTGCCGCACGGCCGGGTGCGATGCGAGGCGGGCCTCGATCTCGCCCAGTTCGATCCGGAAGCCGCGCACCTTGACCTGGGTGTCGGTGCGCCCCAGGTACGTGACGGTGCCGTCGGCGTTCCACCGCGCCAGGTCGCCGGACCGGTACATGCGGCCAGGCCCGAACGGGTTGGCCACGAACCGTTCGGCGGTGAGCGCGGGCTGCCCGAGGTAACCGCGGGCGAGCTGTACACCGGCGAGGTACAGCTCGCCCGCGACCCCGGCTGGAACCGGGTTGAGGTCCCGGTCCAGCACGTAGAGCTGCGTGTTCGACACCGGCCGCCCGATCGGCACCTCGATGTCGGCGAACCCACGCGGCACCTCGAAGTAGCTGACCTCCACCGCGGCCTCGGTCGGCCCGTAGAGGTTGTGCAGCGGCACGTCCAAAGTGGACTCGAAGCGCCGCACCAGGTCGCCGGGCAGCGCCTCGCCGGCCGCCAGCACCCGGCGCAGGCAGGTGCACCCGGCCGCGGTGGGCTCCTCCAGGAAGACCCGCAGCATCGACGGCACGAAGTTGACCTCGGTGACCCCCTGCTCCTGGATCAACGCGGCCAGGTACGCCGGGTCGCGGTGACCCCCGGGTCGCGCCAGCACGACACGTGCGCCGACGATCAACGGCCCGAAGAACTCCGGCACCGACACGTCGAAGCTGGTCGGTGTCTTCTGCAGCACGCGCTCGCTGGCGTCCAGGCCGTACTCGGACTGCGACCACAGCAACCGGTTCACGATCGCCCGGTGCGACACCACCACACCCTTGGGCCGCCCGGTAGAACCGGACGTGTAGATCACGTAAGCGGCACTGTCCGGCGACGTGGTCAGCTCAGGGGCGTGCGAGGGCTGGCTGGTCACGTCCGGAAGTTCCGCCAACGCCAGCACCGCACCGGCGTCCCCGAGCATGTAGTGGATGCGGTCGGTCGGGTGGTCGTGGTCGATCGGCAGGTACGCCGCACCCGCCTTCAGCACCGCGACCAGCGCGACCACGAGTTCCAACGAGCGGGGCAGCAGCACCGCGACGAACCGCTCGGGGCCGGCACCCTGCGCCAGCAGGTGGTGCGCGAGCCGGTTGGCCCACGCGTCCAGTTCCACGTAGGTCAGCGAGGTGCCTTCGAAGACGACCGCGGTGGCGTCCGGCGTGCGGGCCACCTGCTCGGCGAGCAGCCGGGTCAGCGTGACGTCGGGAACCTCGACCGCGGTGTCGTTCCACCGCACCAGCACGCGGTCGCGTTCGGCCGGGTCGAGCTGGTCGACGTGGTGGATCGGCTGGTCCGGGTCGGCGGCGATCGCGGCCAGCACGCGCAGCAACCGGTCCTCGATCTGGCCGGCCAGCGGGGTGCGGTGGCTGAGCCGCAACGTGAGCCGCTCCCCCGGCACCGCGATCAGGCCGAGCGGGTAGTGCACGGGGTACCGCATCTCGGTGCCGGCCACGGTGAGATCGCCGTGCGTCCGCACCTCGTCCGGGAAGTTCTCGAAGACGGTGAGCGTGTCGAACAGCTCGGTGGTGCCGGTCAACCGGTGCAGGTCGGCCAGCCCGAGGGTGGCGTGCTCGTTCGTCCTGAGCTGCTGCCGGTGCAGGTCCGCGCACAGCTCGGCCACCGTCGTGCCGGGCCGCAACGTGGCACGCACCGGGATCGTGTTGATGAACAACCCGACCATCGTCTCGACGCCGGGCAGGTCGGCCGGACGGCCGGACACCGTGGTGCCGAACACGACGTCGGAGCGCCCGGTGACCCCGCTGAGCACGAGCGCCCAGGCCACCTGCACCACCGTGTTCAGCGTGTAGCCACCGTCGAGGGCGCGCTGGGTCAACTGATCGGTCAGCTGCGAAGAAAGTTCAATGACGCGCTCACCCTGCACCTCTGAGCCGCCGACCAGGGTCGGCTCGTCGACGCCGTCGAGCACGTCGAGCCAGACCCGTTCCGCCTCGGCGCGGTCCTGCGCGCCGAGCCAGTTCAGGTAGTCCTGATAGGACGGTGGTTCGGCGAGCGACTCGCCCGCGTAGTGCGCCAGCAGCTCGTCCAGCAGCACCGGGGTCGACCAGCCGTCGAGCAGGATGTGGTGACAGGTGAGGACGAGCTGGTTGCCGCACAACAGGAAGCGCAGCAGCGGCGGGGCGGCCATGTCGAACGGCCGCCGCTCCTCGGCGCGCAGCTCGTCCAGATCACCGTCAGCCACCCGCCACGGAACGTCCACCGAGGACGACTCGAACCGCCCGTCGGCCCGGAACCCCCACCGCAGGTTCGGATGCCTGCGCAGCAGCCACTGGGCAGACTCGCGCAGTCGTTCCTCGGAGATCTCGCCGACGAGCTCCACGGTGAGCTGCGAGATGTAGACGTCAACGTCGTCGTACAAAGCGTGGAACAGCAGGCCTTCCGCCAGCGGCGCCAACGAGACGCCGGTGTCTGCGAGCACCTGCTCGACCACCGGGGTGGCGACGGACGCGAGCGCGCGGACCGTGCGGTGCGTGAAGACCAGCTCGGGGGTGAGCCGCAGCCCGGCCTGGCGCGCCCGGCTGACCAGCCGGATCGCACCGATGCTGTCGCCGCCCAACGCGAAGAAGTCGTCCTCGACACCGACCGAGGGCAGGCCGAGGATCGCGGCGAACGGTTCACTCAAAGCTTCTTCCACAGGCGTGCTCGCCGCGGCACCGGTGACCAGAACGCTCAGGTCGGGTTCGGGCAACGCACCCCGGTCCAGCTTTCCGGCCGGGGACAACGGGAACTCGTCCAGCACGACGAACAACGCCGGCACCATGTACTCGGGCAGCGTCACCGCGAGGTGTGCCCGCAGATCGTCCAGGTCGACCTCGCCGACGAGGTAGCCGACCAGGCGTTCGTCGCGCACCAGCACGGCGGCCTGGCGCACCGCGGGATGACGTTCCAGCGTGGCCTCGACCTCGCCGAGCTCGATCCGGAACCCACGCACCTTGACCTGGGTGTCGGTCCGGCCGAGGTAGACCACCGCGCCGTCCTCGCGCACCCGTGCCAGGTCACCGGTGCGGTACATGCGGCCAGGTCCGAACGGGTCGGCGACGAACCGTTCCGCGGTCAGCCCCGGCCGGTTGAGGTAGCCGTGCGCCAGCTGGTCGCCCGCGAGGTAGAGCTCACCGACCTCCGCCGGGTTCAGCTCGGCGTCCAGCACCCGCAGCCGCGTGTTCCACACCGCGTGCCCGATCGGCACCGCGCTCTCCGCGAAGCCCCGCTCGACCTCGAAGTAGCTGACCTCGACAGCGGCCTCGGTCGGCCCGTAGAGGTTGTGCAGCGGAACGTCCAAAACGGACTGGAACTGCGCGACCAGGTCACCGGTCAGCGCCTCGCCGGCGGCCAGCACGCGCCGTAGTCCGGTGCACCCTGCCGCGGTGGGCTCCTCCAGGAACGCGCGCAGCATCGACGGCACGAAGTTGACCTCGGTGACGCCCTGCTCCTGGATCAACGCGGCCAGGTACGCCGGGTCGCGGTGCCCACCGGGCTTCGCCACCACGATCGTCGCGCCCGTGATCAACGGCCCGAAGAACTCCGGCACCGACACGTCGAAGCTCGACGGCGTCTTCTGCAGCACCCGCTCACTGGCGTCGAGCCCGTAGTGGGCCTGCGACCACAGCAACCGGTTCACGATCGCGCGGTGTGGCACCACCACGCCCTTGGGCCGTCCGGTCGAACCGGACGTGTAGATCACGTAGGCGGGGTCGTCCGGGTCGACCGGCCGGACGCGGTCGGCATCGGTGATCGGCGCCGCGGAATACCCGGCCATCAGGTCGGTGGCATCGTCGAGCACCAGTCCGCTCACCGGCACAGTGCTGTGCGACAAGACCTGCACGGGCTGGGCGTCGGCGAGCATGAACTCGATGCGGTCGGCCGGGTAGTCCGGGTCGACCGGCAGGTACGCCGCTCCAGCCTTCACGACGGCGAGCAGCGCCACCACGAGTTCGACCGAACGGGGCAACGCCACCGCGACGACCCGGCCCGGCCCGGCGCCCTGCTCCAGCAGGAACCGGGCCAATCGGTTCGCGTCCGCGTGCAGCTGTGCATAGGTGACCTCGGCGCCCTCGAACACCACCGCCGTTGAGTCCGGAGTGGACAGTTCGGAAAGCTCAAGCAGCGCAACAAGGTCACGCTTCGCGCCCACGATCATGAACCCCCACCCCGTTGAATCCCAAGTCCGGCAAAGGGCCCCCGCGCCGCCGGTCTGATGAGCTAGCTTGGCTCGGACCGTTTCCAGTCCACCAGTGCCAATGGAGCGTGAAATGGACCGTTTCCAGGACCCGGCCGAGCTGGTCGAGGTGCTCGGCGACTGGGCCTCGGCCCGCGGGCCGCTGTACCGCAAGCTCTCCGGGGCGATGGCCAGGGCGATGCGCGCCGGCGACCTGCCGCACGGTGAACGCCTGCCGTCGGAACGGGATCTGGCCAGGATGCTCCAGGTCAGCCGGGCCACCGTGGTCGCCGCCTACGACGAGCTGCGCGGCAACGGCATGATCGCCAGCCTGCGCGGCAGCGGGACCAGGGTGAACCTCAAGCCCGTCAAGCGAAGAGCGGGCTCGGACGGCCGGGTGCCGGGCGGTCGGGCCACGTCGATCTTCCAGCGACTGGTGGACGGGCCGGGCGAGGTGATCTCGCTGGCGTTCGCGGTCGAACCGGCCGCGCCCGAACTCGCCGACGCGGTGCGCGAGCTCGTCGACGACGACCTGACCGACCTGCTGGGCGACGTCGGCTACCACCCGCGCGGCTTCCCGCCGTTCCGCGACGCCATCGCCGCCTACTACGAGCGCATGAGCGTGCCGACGGTGCCGGACCAGGTGCTGGTGACCACCGGCGCCCAGCAGGCACTCGGCCTCGTGGCGCAGATGTACTTGAGACTCGGCTCGACCGTCGTGGTGGAGTCGCCGAGCTGGCCGGGCTGCCTGGACGTGTTCCGCGCGGCCGGCGCCAAGATGATCTCGGTGCCACTGGACGACGAGGGCATCTCCGCCGACGGTCTCGCGCAGGCGTGCGGCGAGCACCAGCCCGCGCTGCTCTACGTGATGCCGACCTACCACAACCCGACCGGCCGACTGATGTCCGCGCACCGCCGCCAGCGGGTCGCCGAGATCGCCGCCCGGTTCGAGGTGCCGGTCCTGGAGGACAACGCCTACACGTCGTTCAACGCCGGCGCTTCCAGCCAGGTGCCACCGATCGCGGCCTACGCGCCGGACGGCTCCGAGGTCATCACGGTGGGCTCGCTGGCCAAAGCGGTCTGGGGCGGCCTGCGGATGGGCTGGTTGCGGGCACCGGGCGGGATCATCGAACGGCTAGCGCGCTACAAGGTGCTCGCCGACCTGGCCAGTCCGGTGCTGGACCAGGCCATTGCCGCCAAGATCCTGCCGCGGCTGGACGTCATCGCCGCCGGCCGGGAACAGGTCGTGCGGGCGCGGCTGCACCAGCTGTGCGAGCTGCTCTCCGCCGACCTGCCCGAGTGGAACTGGCAGCTGCCCGACGGCGGTTCCGCGCTGTGGGTCGAACTGCCTGACACGGACGCGAGGGTGTTCGCCCAGATCGCCCTGCGGCACGGCGTCGAGGTCGTGCCGGGCGCGGCGGCCGACCCGACCGGCGGGCACGACAACTACCTCCGGCTGCCGTTCACCTTCCCCGAGGAGACGCTGACCGAACTCGTGCGGCGGTTGCAGCGCGCGTGGCTCGAACTGCGGCGACACGGCCCGGAAAGCAGCTCGCTCAGTCCATCCGTGTAGTTGTCCGACGACACCGAACAGCTCACTGCGTAGTTGTCCGATCACGCTTTGCGAAGGTGGACAAAAAACACTGCGTAGTCACCCGATCACAATGTACAACCGGCAGTTTTCTTTATTGTCCGACGGTATTGAAGCGATCCATTTTCGGGCGAAGTTCCAGTCCAAGCTGGTCCGAAGAGAGCAACGGATCACCGCCGACGAACTTATTGCACCCGCGACCTGGAGCAACATATGGTTTGCGCCGAGCAACGAGCGCAGGGGAGGCGCCGTTCCAAACTCGGAGATCTCACAACGGACTGCCGGACAATTCTTTTGTATCCGGCTTCCACGTGCTAACTCTTGAGTAGTGTCGCCGCCACCGAGGGGGGACCTGGGTCGCGAACGACGCATCGTTGAACGTTGGACGAACAGCAGGGGCAAGCTCATTCCCGAGCACCGGGAATGGGCGAGTTCGAGGCTGCGCGAAATATCAGGGGTGGCATTTCATTGCAGTCATTGGCAGTCAATTTCGTGGAGGTCGCGCACGAGCAGCCGGACGCACCGGCGCTCGTCTGGCGTGGTCAGACCGTCAGTTATCAGGAGCTTTACCTGGCCGCGCGCCGTGCCCAGGCCCGCATCGCATGCCTGCCGGATGACGGCACACCGCTCGGCCTCAAAGCACCCAAGTGCCCGGATTCGATCGCGCTCGTGCTCGGCTGTCTGCTGGCGCAGCGGCGGTTCCTGCTGCCCTCGGCAACGCTGGCCGAACAGACCATGAACGAGCTGTTCACCGCGAGCGGCTGCGCGACGGTTCTGTCCGAAGTGGACGCTCAATGGACCGGTCAGGGAGCGATCCACTCGTTCACCCCCGACCCGGACCGCGTGACGTTCATGCTGACCACGTCCGGCTCGACCGGACGGCCCAAGGTCGTGCCGCTCACCGAGGGTGCGGTGGACAGGTTCACCGACTGGGCGGACGCGCACTTCGGGGTGCGCGGGGTGGTGCTGAACTACAGCCCGCTGAACTTCGACCTCTGCCTGCTCGACGTCTGGGCGACGCTCAAGCACGGCGGCACGGTCGTGCTGGTCGACCCCGAGCGCGGCACCGACGGCGCACATCTCGGCGAACTGTTGCGGAACAACGAGGTCGAGGTCGTCCAGGCCGTGCCGATGTTCTTCGGGCTCCTCCAGGACGACGAGCCGTACCCGCACGTCCGCCAGGTGATCATGACCGGTGACACCGTCCCGGCCCGCACGCTGGCGCGACTGCCCGTGCTGTTCCCGAACGCCCGCCTGCACAACCTCTACGGCTGCACCGAGACCAACGACAGCCTCGTGCACGAGCTCGACCCCGCGCGGTTGCCGGCCGGTCCGGTTCCGCTCGGCACGCCACTGCCGGGGGTCGAGATCCGGGTCGTCGCCGGTGAGCTGGAGGTGCGCACGCCGTTCCAGACCAGCGGTTACCTCGATCCGGCGCTCAACGCGGACCGGTTCACCGCCGACGGCTTCTACCGGACCGGCGACATCGTCGAGACCGGTCCCGGCGGCGAGCTGACCCTGGTGGGGCGCAACGACTTCCAGGTCAAGGTGCGCGGCGTGCGGACGAACGTCCAGGAGGTCGAGCGCGTGCTGCTGGACCACCCGGAGATCACCGAGGCCGCCGTGGTCGCCGTGCCGGACCCGATCGCCGGGCACCTGCTGCACGCCGAGCTGCGCCGCGAGCCCTCCTCAAAGCTGAACTCCCTGGTGCTGCGCCAGTTCTGCGCTCAACGGCTGGCACTCACCTCCATTCCGTCCACCATCCGCATCACCGCCGATCCGCTGCCGAGGACGTCGACCGGCAAGCCGGACCGGCAGCTCCTCGTCCGCAGGAACACCAAGGGGAAAGTGACCATGGACCACACCCAGGAGATCACGAAGTTCGTCGTCGAGGAGTTCCTGCCGGACGTGCCGGCCGGTGACCTCGCGGCCGACTACGACCTGCTCGCCGGGGGTGTCATCGACAGCCTCGGCCTGCTGAAGGTGATCGCCTGGCTGGAGGACAGGTTCGCGCTCGCCGTCGACGACATCGACCTCGAACCGGACCTCTTCCGCAGCGTCGCCGCCATCAACACGTTCATCAACCAGGTCGAGCAGACTGCCAAGAACCAGACGGCAGCGAGATGACCCACGACCTGCTCGACGCGCTTGTCAACCGCCGTCGCCGCGTCGAGCCCGAGATGTGCCGGTCGTTCTGGGACCGGTTGCACGACAGGCAGGTCGACCGCGCCGAGGCCGCCGCAGTGCTGGCCGCGTTGTCGACCGCCATGCCGGATCCGGCCACCGTCACCACAGTTGTCGCCTCGCTGCACGAACGCAGGCCCTCCCATCACCACGTCTTTCCGGCGGCGGTGAACATCGTCGGCACCGGCGGTGGTCCACGCACCGCGAACATCTCGACCGCAGCGGCGTTCGTCGCGGCCTCGACTGGTGTTCAGGTCGTGAAGACCGGTTCCCGGGCCAGTTCCGGCGGAGTCGGGTCGATCAACCTGCTCGACCGGCTCGGGGTGAGCCTCACCCGTTCCTACGACGAGACCGCCGACCAGCTCCACCGGTTCGGCATCGCGTTCGCCGGCTACTTCGTCTACCCCACCGAACTGACGCGGCTCGCCCGCACCGTGCTGCCGCTAGACCTGCGCACGATCGGGCGCTGGATCAACACCGTCGGCCCGTTCCTGGCCGACATGCCGGTGTCCGCGCAGCTCACCGGGGTGTCCGACCCGACGCACCTGCCGGCGCTGCGGGCCTTGGCCGATGCTCAACCGGAGAAGCGGTTCTGGTTGTGCAGCAACGAACTGCGCGCGGACGAGCTGCTCAGCTTCACCCCGAACTCGGTGCACGGCGACCGCGACTTCCGGATGAGCCCGGTCGGTCGCGGTGACCTCACCGGGCTCGCCGCCGCGCCGGACGACGACGTGGTCGAGCACTTCCTGGAGCTGCTGGCCGGGCGGGCACCGGCGGCCGCCGTGGACACGGTGTGCTTGAACGCGGCGGCGCTCGCGGTGGCCGCAGGACGGGAACCTGGCTTCCCCGCGGCATTGCAGGCCGCACGGGAGGCCGTTTCGGACGGTGCCGCGCTGGCGCTGGCCGAACGCATGCGACGGGTGATGGCGCATGGCTGAAGATTCCCCCAGGTTCTTCAGCGGTGCGCCTGGCCTGGCTCTGTTCCTCAACGCGGGCGACCCACCACTGCCCGTCCTGCGCGACGTGATCAGCATGCTCGACGAGCACCGGGTCGACTGCCTTGAACTCGCGGTCCCGTTCCCGAACTCGTTCACCGACGGCCCGGTGGTGCGCAGCTCGGCGAAACGCGCGCTCGCCAGAGGCGTGGGTCTGGCCGCAGTGCTCGACTTGCTGGCAGACGTCGTGCCAAGCCTGCGGCACACCAAGATCGCGCTGCTGGCCGACTGGAGCCACACCGTCAAGCCCGCGCCCATCGGTGACTTCGTCGCCAGGATCGCGGACTCGGCGGCGAACGCGTTGCTGTTGCACGGTCTTCCGCCGCGGCTGCGCGACGACTACCACGCGGCCGCCGCCGACAAAGCGCTGCCGTTGGTCACCACCTGCTACCCGAACTCCCCAGACGACACGCGGCAGCACTCCGCCAAGCACGCGTCGGCCTACCTCTACCTGGTCGCGCACTACGGACGCAGCGGCAACCGCCCGGCCGGCGGGTTCGCGGCCCTCGCGGAACCCATCAGCCGGCTGCGGACCGAGACGTCCGCGCCGATCGCGGTCGGGTTCGGTGCCCGCACCCGAGCCGACGTCATCGCCCTGCACGACGCGGGCGCGGATGCCGTCGTGATCGGCAGCGCGGCCGTCGAGCACGTCGAGGACGGCGATCCCGTGGAGAACCTCGCGGGCTTCGTCCGATCCCTGCACCCCACAGACGCCCACCACCAGCGGAAAACCGTAGTCAAGGAGCTGACATGATCATTCGCAAGATCGACGACGTCCCGTCGGTGGACTGGGGCAACGGCCTGAGCAGGCGGTTTCTGGTCGCCACCGACGACATGGGCTACACCGTGACCGACACCATCGTCCGCGCCGGCACGAAGTCGCGCCTGGAGTACCGCAACCACCTCGAAGCCTGCTACTGCATCGAGGGACGCGGTGAGGTCATCGACCTCGACGGAGTCAGTCATCCGATCGAGCCGGGAACGCTGTACGCGCTAGACCGCAACGATGCGCACTTCCTCGTGGCGGCACCCGAAACGGATCTGAGACTCGTGTGCGTCTTCTCCCCCGCGTTGCGCGGGGACGAGCGGCACAGCCTCGACTCCGGCGAGTTCTCACACTACTGACCGGAGCGGGCTCGTGATCAACTGGAACTCGGATCAGCTGGCACTGCGGGAAGGCCTGGCCGCGTGGTCGGCCAGGCTCAGCGCGGACCACGTCGAGCGGGACGCCGAAGGTGGCTTCCAGCACGACAAGTGGGACCTCGTGCGGGACTGCGGCATCCTGCGGCTGCCCTTCGGCGAGCAGTGGGGCGGGCTCGGCCAGGACCTGCTCACCACGATGTACCTGCTGGAGGGACTCGGCCACGGATGCCGTGACGGCGGACTGAACTTCGCGGTGTCCACGCACCTGGTCAGCACCGGGATCCCGTTGCAGCGCTTCGGGTCCGCGTCGCTCAAGGACCGCTATCTGCCCGCGGTCTGCGACGGGACGAGGATCGGCGCGCACGCGATCACGGAGCCCGGCGGCGGCTCGGACGCACTCGCCATGAGCACCCGAGCCGTCCGCGACGGCGACGACTTCGTGCTGACCGGCAGCAAGACGTTCGTCAGCAACGGACCGGTGGCCGATCTGTTCGTGGTGTACGCCCGCACGCACCCCGACGGCGGGCCATTGGGCACGACCGCGTTCCTCGTCGAACGAGGCACGCCGGGGTTCGCCGTCGGCAACCCGATTCCCAAGATGGGGCTGCGCACGGCGCCGTTGGCGGAGCTGTACTTCGACGAGGTGCGGGTGCCCGCGACCAACGTCGTCGGGCGCGTCGGCGGAGGCTTCCTGGTCCTCGACTTCGTGATGAAGTGGGAGATCCTCTGCTCGTTCGTGATCAACCTCGGCGAGATGCAGCACCGGCTCGAACGTTGCATCTCCTACGCGGGCGAACGGACCGCGTTCGGCGCGCCGATCGGCTCGTACCAGGCCGTCTCACACCGGATCGCGGACATGAAGATCGGTGTCGAAACAACGAGAAAATGGTTGTACGACACCGGTTCCAAGCTCGCGCAGGGCAAGAACGTGACCACCGACATGGCGATCACGAAGCTCGTCGCGAGCGAGCAGAACGTCGCGTCCGCCATGGCCGCGGTGCAGATCTTCGGCGGCAACGGCTACATGGCGGAGTTCGGGCTGGAGAAGGACCTCCGCAACGCCGTCGCCGGAACGATCTACTCGGGGACCTCCGAGATCCAACGCAACCGCATCGCGACGATGCTCGGACTGAAGTAGGCGTGCCGTGTTCATAGACCACGAATCCGACGAGGTGCGGGAGTTCGTCGACCGCACGGTGTCCACAGTGGATCCGCCACTCGCGCAAGCCGTCTCGCTCTACTACGCGGTCCGCGACAAGATCCGGTACGAGGTGTACGGCGCCGACCTGTCCCGCGACGGCCTGCGGGCGAGCCAGGTGCTGCGGGCCGGATCAGGCATGTGCATCCACAAGTCGATCGTCTACTCGGCGGCGCTGCGGGCGATCGGCGTGCCGTCCCGGCTGGTGCTCACCGACGTCCGCAACCACCTGGCGTCGTCCAGGCTGCGGGAACTGGTCGGCGGCGACGTGTTCCGGTTCCACTGCCTCACCTCCGTCCACAACGGACACAAGTGGGTGCGCGCCACCCCGGTGTTCAACAAGATGCTCTGCCGGCTCTACCGCATCACGCCGCTCGACTTCGACGGCACCGCGGACAGCCTCTACCACCCCTTCGACTCCCACGGCCGCGAGCACATGGAGTTCCTGCACGAGCACGGCGAGTTCGACGACCTGCCCTACGACCTCGTGATCGACGGCCTGCGCGCCGCCCATCCGAACCTGTTCGCCGACGCCGACCGGTTCGCCGGTGGCTCCCTGCTCGCCGACGCACACACTGGAGACCTGCGATGACCGACCAGATCAAGTACCTCCTCGACGAGAAGGACATCCCGGCCACCTGGTACAACCTGGCCGCGGACCTGCCCGACCTACCGCCGCTGCTGCATCCCGGCACCGGGGCGCCGATCACCGTCGACGACCTGACGCCGATCATGCCCAAGATCGTGGCCGAGCAGGAGCTCAGCCGCGAGCGGGAGATCGAGATCCCGGAGCCGGTGCGCCAGATCTACGCGCAGTGGCGGCCGTCGCCGTTGTTCCGGGCGCGCCGGTTGGAGCGCGCCTTGGACACACCCGCGCGGATCTACTACAAGTACGAGGGCGGCAGCCCGGCCGGCAGCCACAAGCCGAACACCGCGATCGCGCAGGCGTTCTACAACCACGAGGCGGGCATCCGCAAGCTCGCGACCGAGACCGGCGCCGGGCAGTGGGGCTCCTCGTTGTCGCTCGCTGGAGCGCTGTTCAACCTGCAGGTCCAGGTCTACATGGTGAA
The DNA here is from genome assembly GCF_047445655.1 of Lentzea alba. Lineage (GTDB taxonomy): Bacteria > Actinomycetota > Actinomycetes > Mycobacteriales > Pseudonocardiaceae > Lentzea > Lentzea alba_A. Next base: position 263,393 of record NZ_JAJAEG010000003.1, on the reverse strand, counting down.
GGTCAGCTTCCACCAGAAGCCCTACCGCAGGCTGCTGATGGAGACCTACGGCGCGCGCTGCGTGGCGTCGCCGAGCACCGAGACCGAGGCCGGCCGGAAGATCCTCGCCGACGACCCGGACTGCACGGGCAGCCTCGGCATCGCGACCTCCGAGGCCCTTGAGGTCGCGATGAACGACCCGGAGACCAACTACGCCGGTGGCAGCGTGCTCAACCACGTGCTGCTGCACCAGAGCGTGATCGGCCAGGAGGCGATCGCGCAGTTCGCCCTCGCCGACGACTACCCCGACATCGTGGTCGGCTGCGCGGGTGGCGGCAGCAACCTCGGCGGGCTGACGTTCCCGTTCATCGGCGCCCGGCTGCGCGGCGGCCCCTCCGTACGAGTCATCGCGGCCGAACCGGCGGCGTGCCCGACGCTGACTCGTGGCATGCTCGCCTACGACTTCGGCGACACCGCGGGCCTCACCCCGTTGCTGCGCATGCACACCCTGGGCCACACGTTCGTGCCGCCGCCGTTCCACGCGGGCGGTCTGCGCTACCACGGCATGGCGCCGCTGGTGAGCGCCGCGATGTCGGCGGACCTGCTGGAGGCCGTCGCGGTCGAGCAGACGGCGTGTTTCGCGGCGGGCATCCAGTTCGCGCGGTCCGAGGGCATCGTGCCCGCACCGGAGTCCACCCACGCGATCTCGGCGGCGATCACGGAAGCGTTGCGCTGCAAGGAGGAGGGCCGGTCCGAAGCCATCCTCTTCGGACTGTCGGGCCACGGCCACTTCGACCTGGCGGCCTACGAGGCGCACCTCACCGGCTCGCTGCGCGACGAGTCCTTCTCGCAGGCCGGACTGGACGCCGCGCTCGCCCAGCTGCCCGCACTGGCCGATGCCTGAGCTGAAGGTCTGCGGCGCCACCAGCGCCGCGGACCTCGGCCTGCTCTCCGCGGCGGGTGCTGACCTGGTCGGGTTGTGGCACGGCGTGCCCGGCGGCCACGCCGAGCTCACCCTCGGCCGGCTGACCTCGCTCGCCGCGGCGGCACACCTGATCACACCGGTGCTGGTGACGCTGGCGCCGGACGTGCGGGACGTGCTGGCGGTGTCCGGCATCAAGGTCGTGCAGCTGCACGGCTACCAGCCGCCGGGCACCGTGCGGGCGTTGAAGCAGCTCGGCGTGCACGTGATCAAGGTGCTGCACGTGAGCGGCTCGTCGTGCCCGGAACGGCCGTTGATCCGCGCGTACGAACGGGCCGGGGTGGACTCGTTCCTCGTCGACGCGGTCGGTGCGGACGGGCGGATCGGCAGCACTGCCCGGTCTTTGGCGCCCTCGGTGGTGCTGGACCTGGTGGACGCGGTGAGCGTGCCGTTCCTGCTGGCCGGTGGGATCACGGCGGCCAACGCGGAGACGTTCGCATCTGTTGCCGCGCATCCGATGTTCCGCGGGGTGGACGTGGACACCGGTGCGCGGGACGCCTTCGGGGACTTCGACGCGGCGAAGGTGACCGCGTTGCGGCGCAGTTGGACGGAACGGGTGGCGGCATGAGTGCGTTCGTCGAGGCGATCACCGGGGCGCGGGTCCCGGTGATCGCCGAGGTGAAGCTGCGTGACGGCGACGGCACCGACCTGCTCCGCGGGCGTTCGGTGGCCGACGTGGTCGCCGCGTATCGGGAGGCGGGCGCGGCGTGCGTATCGGTGGTCACCGGCAAGTGGTTCGGCGGTAACGCCGAGCTGCTGCGCGAGGTGGCGTCACGCATCGACGTTCCGTTGTTGCGCAAGGACTTCATCACGTCGGCGTCCCAGCTGCGGATGTCCAGGCAGCTCGGAGCGTCCGCCGTCCTGCTCACGGCGGCACTGCTGCCCGCAGGCGTGCTGCCCAAGTTGGCCGACCAGGCGCTGGAGCTCGGCCTCACGCCGTTCATCGAGGTGACGAACGCGGGTGAGCTCCCGGCAGACGCGCGTGAGTGCGTGATCGCGGTGAACAACAAGGACATCAAGCACCGCGAACGCCTGCCGGCCGACGTCGAGCGCAGCACCGGCCTGCTGGCCGATGTCCTCGCCACCGGCACACCGTGCCCGGTCAGTGCGAGCGGGATCGACACGCCAGAAGCCGGTGCGCGGCTGATCGACGCCGGGTTCTCCGCGCTGCTGATCGGCACCGGACTGCTGCAAGCCGGCAGCCCGCGTGAGTGGTTCGCGCAGTTCGAGCAGGCGAGGACCAACGCATGAAAGCACTGTCGCTTCGCGATGCCCTGGGCGAGTGCTGCCTCACCCACGACGTCGCACTCCCGGCGGACCGGATCGCGGCCGACTTCGCGGTCCGGTTCGCGGGTGTGCCCGCCACCTCGCACACCCGCCCGGAACCGGCCGTGCGCTACACCGCCACCGGTCACGCGATTCCTGTGCTGCTGGGCATGTACGGCGACGAGGAGCGAGTCCGCAACTGGCTTCCCGGATTACCGGAAAGGTCCACCGTGGACTCGGTTGCCAAGCTCCTGGACCAACGCGCCGAACCCGAACACGTGACCAAAGCTCAGTGTCAGCAACAGGTCTCGTCACTGGCGGCGTTGCCGGTGCTGCGGGCCACGCCACGGGATGCGGGGCCGTTCCTGACGATGGGTCTGGTGCACGCGGGCGAGGCGTTGTCCGTGCACCGGATGCTCGTGCTCGACGACTCGCGGCTCGCCATCTGGATGGTTCCCGGACGTCAGCTGTTGGCTTTGTACGAGAAGAACAAGAAGCTGCCCGTGTCCATCAACATCGGCGCCCCACCCGCCGCGCTGGTGGCGTCGGCGTTGTCGAGCGCGATCCTCGGCGGCGTGAGCAAACTGGAGATCGCCGGCGCGCTGGCGGGTGCCCCGATCGCGGTCGCCGAGGGTGTCACGCAACCGGTGCGGGTGCTCGCGGACTCGGAGATCGTGCTGGAGGGCTACCTCGACGGCAGCACCGCCGACGAACCGCCACCGGTGTCGCTGCCGGAGTTCCTCGGCTACGACGGCGATGCGCGGGCCGGTCTGCCGGTGATCACCGTGACCGCCGTGACCACCCGGCACAACCCGGTGTACCAGGCGGTGATCGGGCCGGGCCGCGAGCAGTCGGTGATCCTCGGGCTCGCCGGGGCGTTGTCGGTCGCGCTGTCGGGCACCGACGACGACTGGCGCCTGATCGACGACCTGCACTTCAGCGCGTCGGGCGGCGGCATGCTCACGCTCAACGTCGCCATCCGCAAGAAGTCGGCCCGCGACGACGAACGGCTCACGGACGTCGCCCGGCGGATCTTCGCGCAGCACCGGTTCGTGAAGCTGATCGTCTTCACCGACCCGGACGTGGACCTCCGCAACCCCGAGGACCTGTGGTGGGCCGTGACGACCCGCGCGAACCTCGGCACGGACTGCCACGCGTTCGGCGACTTCCGCCCGTTGCCGATGGACCCGTCCCAGGCACCGGACTGGCGCGGCGGGCACGGTGGCACCACCCGCACGTTCGTCGACGCCACGACCCCCTTCGCGCTCAACACCCAGCGGAGCTTTGGATGAGACTCGTCGTCGGCATCACCGGCGCGACCGGCACGATCCTCGGCGTGCGGCTGCTGGAGGCGTTGCGGCAGCTGGAGGTCGAGACCCACCTGGTGCTCAGCCGGTGGGGTCGCGCGACGCTGGAGATGGAGACCGACCTGACCGCCGCGGACGTCCGTGCGCTCGCCACCGTCTCCTACGGGCCCGGTGACGCGTCCGCGGCGATCGCCAGCGGGTCCTTCCGCACCGACGGGATGATCATCGTGCCGTGCAGCATGAAGACGCTGGCCGCGGTGCGCACCGGCTACGGCGACGGACTGATCCCCCGTGCCGCCGACGTGACTCTGAAGGAACGCCGCAAGCTCGTGCTGGTGCCGCGCGAACTACCGCTGTCGGAGATCCACCTGGAGAACATGCTGGCGTTGACCAGGATGGGCGCCGTGATCGCGCCGCCGGTGCCGGCGTTCTACACCCGCCCCACGTCGATCGACGAGATCGTCACGCACATCGTCGCGCGCGTGCTCGACCAGTTCGGACTCGATCTGCCGGACGTGCCTCGCTGGACCGGACCGCCCGAGAAACTCGTTGGATCATCGGATGGCCGCGACCTACCGTGACGCGTGTGAGCGACCAACCTGTTCAGGCCTTCGAACCGCCCTACTACCTGGCGGTCTTCACCACGGTGCGCACCCAGGAGCAGACCGGCTACAGCGAGACCGCCGACCGCATGGAGGAGCTCGTGCAGGACATCCCCGGCTACCTGGGGATGGACCACGCGCAGACGCCCGGTGGGCTGGGCATCTCCGTCGGGTACTTCCGTGATGCCGAGGCGTTGACGCAATGGCGGACCCAGGCCGAACACCGCGAGGCGCAGCAGCGCGGCCGGGAGCAGTGGTATGAGAGCTACACGCTGCACGTGGCGAAGGTGGAACGGAGCCACGGGTTCACCCGCGCATAGGGTGACGCCATGCTGACCATCGACGACGTCCGGGCCGCGGCCGAGGTCCTCGAAGGACGGGTGCTGCGCACGCCGACACTCCCCTCGCCGGGGCTGTCCGCGCTGCTGGGCGTGCCGACGACGGTGAAGCTGGAGTTGTTGCAGCGCACCGGGTCGTTCAAGACGCGCGGTGCCGTCGCGAAGATCCTCTCGCTGTCCGACGAGGCACGGGCGGCGGGCGTGGTCGGAGTCAGCGGCGGCAACCACGGCATCGCGCTGGCCGACGCGGCGGCGCAACTGGGCGTTCGCGCAGCCGTCGTGATGCCCTCCTCGGCACCGGTCCGGTCGGTGGAGCTCGCCCGCGCCTCTGGTGCGGACGTGCGGATCACGAACGGCCTGGCGGAGGCGTTCGCGCTGCTGAACGAGCTGGTCACGGCGGGTGCGACCCTGGTCCACCCGTACGACGACCCGATCGTGGTCGCCGCGCAGGGCACCGTCGGCCTGGAGTTCGCGACGGACGCCCCGGACGTCACCGACGTGCTGGTGAGCATCGGCGGCGGAGGGCTGATCTCGGGTGTCGCGACCGCGTTCCACGCGCTGGTGCCCGGCGTGCGCGTGTGGGGCGTCGAGGTCGAGGGCGCCGACGCGATGCGCCAGGCGCTGGCCGCGGGCGGTCCCGTGGACATCACGCCCACGTCGATCGTCTCGACCCTCTCGGCGCCCCACGCGTCGCAGCTGACCTACGACCACGTCGTCGCGCTGGTCGAGGACGTGCTGGTGGTGTCCGACGCCGAGGCGGTGCAGGGCTCGATCACGCTGGCCGAGACGCAGAAGGTGTGGGCCGAGCCCGCGGCCGGTTGTCTTGTCGCGGCGGCCCGGACGGTGCTCGACCGGGTCGGGCCCGGCGCCCGGCTCGGAATCGTGGTGTGCGGCGGGAACGTGGCGCTCGCGGACATGATCCGCTGGCGTGAGCGTTAGTTGACAACTTCCCACGAACTCGCCCGGCGGCACCGGTCCCGCCACTATCCTCCCGGCGCGGAGACCTGGGGATCGGAGGAGCCATCGGCGGGTTGAGCGTGCGGGTGCTGGGCCCGCTCGAGGTCTGGCGTGCCGACCGCAGGGAGAGCCTCGGCGGCGTCAAGCAGCGAGCGCTGCTCGCGCACCTCGCGCTGCACGCGAACACCGGTGTCTCGCTCGACCAGCTGGTAGAGGCCCTGTGGCCGGTCTCGCGGCCGCGCTCGGTCGTGTCGAACGTCCGCACGTACGTCTGGCAGCTGCGCCAACTCCTCGATGACCACCTGCGCACCCACGGCACCGGATACGTGCTGCAGGTGTCCGCTCAGGAACTCGACGCGTTGCAGTTCGACGAGCTGGTGTCGGACGCGCGCCGAAGCCCGGACGCACTGGAGTTGTTGCGGCAGGCGGAATCCCTCTGGCGCGGCCGGCCGTTGGAAGACCTGCCGGACCACGAGGCCTGGGCACCCGCCATCGCCCGGCTGGACGAGGCCCGGCTCACCGCGACCGAGCAACGGCTCGCGTTGCAGGTGGCGCTCGGCGAGAGTGCCGCCGCGATCCCGGAGCTGCGGGCGTTACTGGCCGAGCACCCGTACCGCGAGAGTGTGTGCGGTCAGCTCGTGGTCGCGTTGCAGCAGGACAACAGGCGTGCCGAGGCGCTGCAGGTCTACGCGGACATGCGCTCACGGCTGGCCGACGAGCTCGGTCTGGAGCCGGGACCGGCACTGCGGGAAGCCCAGCTCGCGGTGCTGCGCGACGAACCGGTCTCCGCGGCGATTCGTCAGTTACCGCCGTCGGTGTCCGATTTCTGCGGTCGTACCAACGAATCCGAGGCGTTGGTGGCGGCGTTGCGCGGCTCGGTGTCGGTCGCCGGAGTGACCGGACCGCCCGGCGTCGGCAAGTCGACGTTCGCGATCCGGGTGGCACACGAGGTCAGCGATCACTTCCCGGACGGGCAGCTGTACGTCGATCTCGCCGGTACCGCCGACCACCCGCGTGACGCGAGCGACGTGCTCACGGAACTGTTGCACGCCTTGGGGATCACCGGAGCCGGGTTGCCGTCGCAGGGGACCGCCCGTGCCGCGCTCTACCGTTCGAAGCTCGCCGGCCGGCGGGTGCTGGTGGTGCTCGACGACGCCGCCTCGGTGAGCCAGGTCGTGCCGCTGCTGCCGGGCGACCCGGGCTGCGCGGTCCTGGTGACCAGCCGGCGTCGGCTGTCCGAGCTGCCCGGCGCGCTGCAGGTGGAGCTGCCGCCGTTCGAACCCGAGGAGGCGTTCGCGCTGCTCGCGGGCATCGCGGGCGAGGACCGCGTCAGCGCCCAGCCCGGTGAGGCCGCGGCGATCGCGCTGGCGTGCGGGCATCTGCCGCTGGCGATCCGGGTGGCGGGCGCGCGGCTGGCCGGGCGCAGCGGGTGGTCGATGCAGGTCCTGCGGGAACGGCTGGTCGACGAGTCGACGCGCCTGCGTGAGCTGAGCTCCGGCGAACTGGCCGTGCGGGCGAGCTTCGACCTCAGCGTGCGGCAGCTGCCTGAACGGGAGTACCACGCATTCGTGCGGCTGGCGTTGCTCGGACAGCACGACTTCCCGGGCTGGGTGGTCGAGACGCTGCTCGACGCGCCGGGCAGCGAGGAGCTGGTCGACGGGCTGGTCGACGCCAACCTGCTCGAGTCCTGCGGCGCCGACGGCATCGGCCAGCCGCGCTACCGGCTGCACGACCTGCTGCGGTGCCACGCGCTGGAGCTGGTCCGTTCGGTGCCCGACCGTGCGCTCGCGTTGGAACGGACGTTGCGTGCATGGCTGTGGCTCGCGGTCACGGCGGCACACCGGTTGCCGGTCACGTTCGGCACGACGATCGCTTCGGTCGACCCGGTGCACGCACCGGAACACCTGCTCGCCGAGCCGGTCGCGTGGTTCGAGGCGGAGCGGCGGACGTTGTGCGGCGCGGTCGACCTGGCGGCGGCGGCCGGGCTCGACGAGGTGGCGTGGCAGCTCGCGGCGGCCTGCGTGCCGTTCTTCGACCTGCACAGCCACTACGAGGACTGGGCCCGGACGCACGCACGGGCTCTGCAATGCGTTCGCGCGGCGGGCAACAAGGCGGGTGAAGCGGCGTTGCTGCGCGGCGTCGCCCAGGTGCACATCTACCGCGACGAGTTCGCCGAGGCCGAACAGGGAATGCTCGCGGCGCAAGAGCTCTACCGCTCGGTCGGGGACGAACGCGGTCAGGGCATCGCAGTCGCGGGCATCGGTGTGGTGTACCGGCTGCGGGCGGAGTACGAGCGCTCGATGGCGTTCTACGTCGAGGCGTTGCGGCTGCTGGAGTCCGCGGGCGATCTGCACTCCATCGCACACGTCCGCGCGTCGATCGGTGGGGTCCACGGTTCACTCGGGGCCTCGGACGAGGCGTTGAGGTGGCTCACCGACGCCCGGCAGCTGGCCGCCGATCTCGGTGACCTGCACCGGGAAGCGCTGGTGCTGGTCCGGCTCTCCGCGCTGTACCGGGCAACTGGCGAGCACGAGGCGGAGTTGGTCAGCGCGCGCCGGGCCGTGGCGATCCTGATGGATCTCACCGACGAGCGGTGCACGGCGTTCGCGCAGGTCGAGCTGGCCGAGGCGTTGATCTCGAACGGGCACCCGCAGGCGGCGCACGACCTGGTGCAACAGGCGTTGGAGACCTACCGCCGGACGGGCAACCGCGAAGGCGAACCCGCCGCGCTGCGCACATTGGCGCGCGCGGCGGGCGCAGTGCCGCGACCCGGATCGCTGGCGAGGTGATTCACGCTCAGCAGGGCACCTCGCGGCACCGGTCTGACCGCGAATTCCCACGGCGGCGTTCCGGGCCGCGGCACTGGGTCAGTTGCTGTTGCCGGGCTTCCAGCCGAGGTAGTTCCGGAAGTAGCCCGTCGAGCTCGCGTGACCGATCCTGCCGCCCACGCTGGTCGACCAGAAGCCGCCGTTGCCGTCAGCGATGCCGACGTGACCCCACTGGCTGGTGTTCCAGAAGACGAACGCACCCTTCGGCGGCCGGCCCGTCGTGTGGCGAGCGCCGTCCGAAGACCTCCAGTGCGCGATGGCCGAAGCGTGGTGCGTCCTGCGGGCCCACGCCAACCGGACCGCACGCTCGCAGTAGCCCTCGTACGCGGTGCTGCCGCGGCGATCCGACATCCACTTGATGGCGCCGGCCGCCGTCTGCTGAATCGCGATGTCGCCGTCGACGGCGGTCGCGGTGGCCGTGTCCTCGAGCCACGGCGCCGCGACCTCGACGTCCGGGCTGAACGCCTCAGCGCCGGTCGCGCTCGCCGGAGCGGCGGTGCTGATCAGCGCCGCGCCCAGCAGACCGACGACCGCGGCCGTCACTTTGATGAACCGCATGGAGATCCTCCCCTGTTTTGCATGACTGCACTGCTCCGTCAGCGTCGCGAGGGGACATCCACGGCCGATACATCGCCGATACACGGCTCAGGTGCGCTGCTCCGGCGGCACGTGCTCGAAGGTCGGGCCGGCCTCCATCTTCATCAACGCCTGCGCCTGGCCCTTGAGCTGGTACATCGTGCCGACGGTCGCGCCGAGCTGGGCCGGGTTGCCGTTGAAGACCTCTTCCAGCTGGTAGAGCAGCAGGCAGTAGGTGTTGTTGAACTGCACCTGGGCGGCGCGGATGTCGGGGTGGTCGGCCGGACTCGGGTTCGGCGGCATGGGCAGCACCCCGTCGAGGTCGACGGTGATCTCCTCGCCGGTCGGACCGGACTGCGGGGTGTCGCCGGCCTGATAGCGGCGGCCGTGCTTCAGCTCCTGGAACCGGTAGTAGTGCGCCACCTCGTCGCGGTCGGGGTGGAAGACGTCCCGTTCGCCGTCCCACACCTCGGTCCGCGCGGCGCCCTCACCCTGCTCCACGATCTCGGCCAGCGCGGCCAGCGCGGACTTCAGGTCGTGGACCGGGATCACCTCACCGCCGCCGGTGCGCAGGTGGAACTCGCCGACCTGCCGCTTCGGGTCGCCGCTGAAGACCGCGGCCTCACCCAGCGAGTCGCAGAGCGAGCGCAGGCCCGCCTCGATGGCGGCGTAGAACTGCCCGATCGTCTCGTACTCGTCCGCCTCGGGCGGTGCGTCCGCCGCCGCGGGCTTCTCGATCTGCAGGAACAGCTCCAGGGCCGCCGGTCCGAACGGAGCGAGCTGGACCTGCACGGACCGGTCGCCGTGCGGGAGCGGACGCGGATACGGCTGCAGGAAGTCGGGAGTGTCGAGCCTGGGCTCGCCGCCCACGGCGTTGAGCAGGTTCGCCGCCAGCGCCAGGTGCAGCATCTCCTCGGCGAACACGCTGCCCACGACCTGCGCCGCCGCGGCGTTGCGGCCGGGGTCCAGCGAGTACAGCGCGCACAGGTACGGCGGGATCGTCGCGTGTTCGAGCTCGATCGCCCATTGCAGGTGGCGACGGAGATCCTCGACGGTCTCGATCGCGGAGCCACGGGTGTCCATTGTGGAACCTCGTCTTCATCGGTTCGGTGTCGAAAGCCAAGACAAGGTGGCGCCCTCAGTTGTGACAACGGACGTAACGAAAGCTCGCCGGCAACGAGTTCGAAGGTGTAGCGGCCGGCGGCCGTCTCGCCGCCGGGCGATTCCCCGCGACGAGAGGACGGGCCGATGAACGAACGTGTCGTCAGGATCTCTCAAGACGTGGCCGAGGCGGTCCGCGCCGTCGAGGAAGCGGGTGGTCGCGTCCTGCACCGCTATGACCGGGTGCTGATCGTCGAGGGCGACGACCTGCCGGAGCTGCGCAGTGACGTCGAGCTCACCGAGGCCGAGAACCTCGCGGTGGAGGCGTTCCGGCTCAGGAAGACGCCCGCGTACCAGGAGGCGAAGCGCAACCGGCCGGACCGCGACAAGGAGTGGGGCAAGGACGACCTCGACGCGCCGGACGCGGACGAGGAGCAGGCCGCGCCGAGCCTGAGAGCCGTGGCGAAGCCCACCAGCGAGCGGATGATCAACGAGATCGCGGTCGGGGTCGTGCTCGTCAACGGGACCGATCCCGGCTACGTGATGAGCGCGGCGGATCGGGTCGCGGCCGTCGCGGACGTGCAGGAAGGCCTCGACTGGCTGGCCGCGCAGGAGCCGAACGCCAAGATCACGTGGGCGTACGACGTGCGGGTCGCGACGGTCGACATCGAGCCGTGGCAGGGCGCGCGGTGGAAGGGGCTGCCCGAGACGTTCTACAAGGGCATCGACGCGGCGCTGTTCCGCGAGGACAACAACGCGACCTACTTCTTCAAGGGTGACCAGTACGTCCGGTTCTCGGCCGGCTCCACCACCGCCGACGCCGGGTATCCCAAACCCATCGCCGGCAACTGGCCCGGCCTGCCCGCGAGCTTCCAGAGCGGCATCGACGCCGCGTTCTGGCGCGAGTCCAACGACGCGGTCTACCTGTTCAAGGGCAGCCAGTACGTGCGGTTCACCAAGGTCCCAGACGGCGTCGACGCGGGCTATCCGAAACCCATCGCGGGCAACTGGCCCGGTCTGCCGGCGAGCTTCGAAGCCGGCCTCGACGCGGCGTTGATGCGCAAGGACAACCACAAGATCTACTTCTTCTAGCACGGCCGCTTCTACGGCAGGTACGTGCGGTTCTCGTAGGTCTCATACTGGGTCGAAGCGGGCTATCCGAATCCCATCGCGGGCTACTTGCCCGGTCTGCCGGCGAGCTTCGAAGCCGGCCTCGACGCGGCGTTGATGCGCAAGGACAACCACAAGATCTACTTCTTCAAGGGCGACCAGTACGTCCGTTACTCGAACGTCAGCGACGGTGTCGACCCCGGCTACCCGACCACGCTCTCGCCGAACTGGGATCTCGACAGCGGCTTCGAGGACGGCATCGACGCGGCCGTGTACCGCGGCGACAACCAGAAGATCTACTTCTTCAAGAACGGCCGCTTCAACGGCAGGTACGTGCGGTTCACGGACGTCGACGCGGGCGTGGACGCCGACTACCCGAAGCCGATCGGGCTCTCCACCAGCGAGGCCGAGCTGCTGTGGCGCGACCCGGCGATGGCGAAGCTCGGCTATCCCGCGGGCGACGCGGGCGTGCAGCAGTACGTCGAGGACATCCGCACGAAGCTGAAGACCGACTGGACCTACACGGCGTTCATCACGCGCCACCCCGTCACCTGGTTCGCCTACGCGGGCCGGCCCAAGGTCGTCATGCACTTCGGCACCAACGGGATCTCCGACATGGTCTACGCCCACGAGACCGGGCACATCTTCGGCGCACCGGACGAGTACGCGGCCAGCAACTGCTCGTGCGCCTCGGAGGCCGGCGGGTTCTTCCGCTCCCCCAACAAGAACTGCGCCAACTGCACACCCGACGAGAACGCGCTGTGCGTGATGCGCAGCAACTCCAAGGCGATCTGCGCCTACACGCCCAAGCACTTCGGCTGGGGCCCGTTCCTCACCAAGGTCGACGCCGCAGTGTGGCGCGGCGACAACGCGCGCGCCTACCTGTTCAGCGGTGACGAGTACATCCGCTACACCGACATCGCCAACGGCCGCGACGACGGCTACCCGCGGAAGATCTCACCGAACTGGAGCGGCCTGCCCTCGAGCTTCCGCACCAGCATCGACGCGGCGCTGTTCCGCGAGGACAACAACGCCCTCTACTTCTTCAAGGGCAACCAGTACGTCCGCTTCTCGGCCGGCTCCACGGCGGTCGACAGCGGCTACCCGAAACCCATCGCGGGCAACTGGCCCGGCCTGCCGGCGAGCTTCGAGGCCGGCATCGACGCCGCGTTCTGGCGGGAGTCGAACGGCGCGGTCTACCTGTTCAAGGGCAACCAGTACGTGCGGTTCACCAAGGTCAGCGACGGGGTCGACGCCGGCTATCCCAACCCGATCGCGGGCAACTGGCCGGGCCTGCCCGCGAGCTTCGAGGCGGGGATCGACGCGGCGTTGATGCGCAAGGACAACCACAAGATCTACTTCTTCAAGGGCACGCGGTACGTCCGGTTCTCGAACGTGAGCGACGGGGTCGACGCCGGCTATCCCAACCCGATCGCGGGCAACTGGCCGGGCCGGCCCGCGAGCTTCGAGGCGGGGATCGACGCGGCGTTGATGCGCAAGGACAACCACAAGATCTACTTCTTCAAGGGCACGCGGTACGTCCGGTTCTCGAACGTGAGCGACGGGGTCGACGCGGGTTATCCGGCCTGGGTCGACGGCAACTGGATGCCCTTCCCGCGCTGAGCGGGGTGCGGGGTCCAGCGCAGGTGGACGTTCCGATCAGCGGCGTCCGCCCGCAGCAACGACAGCCGCGGCCGCACGGCGTCGGTGCGCGAGGTCGGCGGCTTGCGGCTGCCGGCCCGGTACTGCACGGGCCACTCCGCCCCGCGGTACTCCTGCTCGGCGGCCGCGTGCAGCGTCCAGTGCGGGTCGTAGAGGTGTGTGCGGCCGATCGCGCACAGGTCGGCGCGGCCGGCGAGCAGGATGGAGTTGACGTCGTCGTAGGAGGCGATGGCGCCGACCGCGATCACGGCCGCGTCGGGTACCTCGTGGCGGATCCGGTCGGCGAACGGCGTCTGGTACGAGCGGCCGTACGCCGGGCGCTCGTCCGCTGTGACCTGGCCGGTGGAGACGTCGATCGCGTCGGCGCCGTGTGCGATGAAGGCACGGGCGATCTCGACGGCGTCGTGCTCGGTGTTGCCGTCGGGAACCCAGTCGGTCGCGGAGATGCGCACGATCATCGGGCGCTCGGCAGGCCACGCCGCGCGGACGGCGTCGAACACCTCCAACGGGTAGCGCAGCCGGTTCACCAGCGGGCCGCCGTACTCGTCGGTGCGCTTGTTCGCGATCGGTGACAGGAAGGACGACAGCAAGTAGCCGTGCGCGCAGTGCAGTTCGAGCAGGTCGAAGCCCGCTTCGGCACCGCGTCGGGCAGCGGCGACGAACTCGGCGGTGATCCGGTCCATGTCGTCACGACTGACCACGCGCGGGACAGGTGATCCAGGGCCGTACGGGAGCGCGGACGGGCCGATGGTCTCCCAGTTGCCGTCCGGCAGCGGCTCGTCCATGCCCTCCCACATCAGCCGGGTCGAGCCCTTGCGGCCGGAATGGCCCAGCTGCAACCCGATGCGGGCCGTGCTGCGCTCGTGCACGAAATCCACGATCCGCGCCCAGGAGTCGCGTTGCTCGTCGGTCCACAACCCGGTGCAACCGGGCGTGATCCGCCCCTCGGGCGAGACGCACACCATCTCGGTCATCACCAGGCCCGGCCCTCCCATGGCCTTCGAGCCCAGGTGGACGAGGTGGAAGTCGCCGGGCACGCCGTCGACGGCGGAGTACATGTCCATCGGCGAGACGATCACGCGGTTCTTCAGCTCCAGCTGTCCGAGCCGGAACGGCTGGAACATCGCCGGAGCGGGGCTCGGAAGCCCTTGGGAGGCGGCGAAAGCGGCGTCGACGCGGTCGGCGAACTCCGAGTCACGGGTGCGGAGGTTGTCGTAGGTGATGCGGCGCGACCGGGTCAGCAGGTTGAAGCAGAACCGGGTCGGCTCCTGCCCCGCGTACATGCCGATGTTCTCGAACCATTCCAACGACGCCTGCGCGGCGCGCTGCGTCGACTCCACGACCGGGCGCCGTTCAGCCTCGTAGGCCGTCAAACCCGCCTCGACGCCGGAGTGTTCGTGCAGGCAGGCCGCGAGGGCAAGGGAGTCCTCCATCGCGAGTTTGGTGCCCGACCCGATCGAGAAGTGCGCGGTGTGCGCGGCGTCGCCGACGAGGACGAGGTTGCCGTGGTGCCAGCGCTCGTTGCGCACGGTCGTGAAGCTGAGCCACTTCGAGTTGTTGGCGAACACCTGGTGCCCGGCCAGCTCCTCGGCGAACAGCTCGCGGATCCGTTCGACGGCCAGCTCGTCGGAGGCACCAGGCGGGAACTCCTCGCCGGTGTCGAAACCCGCCCGGCGCCAGACGTCCTCGTGCATCTCGACGATGAACGTGGAACCGGTGTCGGAGTACGGGTACCCGTGGACCTGCATGGTCCCCCACGGCGTGTCCCTGATGAAGAACTGGAACGCCTCGAACACCCGGTCCGTACCGAGCCACATGTACTTGTTGTGCCGCCGGTCCAGGGTCGGCCGGAAAACGTCCGAAAAGGACTGTCGCACGAGCGAGTTGACGCCGTCCGCGCCGACCACCAGATCATGGGTGGCGCGCAGGAGTTCGGCGTCGGGCGCGGGCGTCGAGAAGCGCACGTCCACACCGAGATCACGGCACCGCTGCTGCAACAGGGCGAGCAGCTCCTTGCGACTCATCGCGGCGAACCCTTGTCCGCCAACGGTGTGGCTCTCGCCGCGGTAGTGGATGTCGATGTCGGTCCAGCGGGCGAACCTGCGCGCCATCGTGTCGGCGAACTCACGATCGGCGTTCTCGATGCCGCCCAGGGTCTCGTCGGAGAACACCACGCCGAAGCCGAAGGTGACGTCCGCGGCGTCGCGCTCCCAGACGGTGATGTCGTGCGCCGGGTCGAGCTGCTTCATCAGCGCGGCGAAGTACAGGCCACCGGGGCCACCACCGACGACAGCGATCTTCACCTGAGCACCTCGTCCTCGACGATCTTGCGCAGCGTGAACCGCTGCAGCTTGCCGCTGGCGTTGCGCGGCAAGGACTCCACGAACCGGACGTCGCGCGGGTACTTGTAGGGCGCGATCGTCTGCTTGACGTGGTCCTGGATCTCCTTGACCTTCGCCGCGTCACCGGTCACACCGTGCCGCAGCACCACGAAGGCGCACACGACCGAGCCGCGTTCGTCGTCGGGCTTGGCGACGACGGCGGACTCCAGCACGTCGGGGTGGGTGTCGACGGCCTCCTCGACCTCCGGCCCGCCGATGTTGTAGCCGGAAGAGACGATCATGTGGTCGCTGCGGGCGTGGTAGTGGAAGTAGCCGTCCTCGTCGCGGTGGAAGATGTCGCCGGTGACGTTCCAGCCGTTGACCACGTAGTCCTTCTGCCGCGCGTCGTCGAGGTAGCGGCAGCCGACCGGGCCGATCACACCGAGCCGTCCGGGTTCGCCGGGGCCGAGCTCGTTGCCGTCGAAGTCGAGCACCGTGGCGCGGTAGCCCGGCACCGGCTTCCCCGTCGAGCCGGGCCGGATGTCGTCACCGGCGGCGGAGATGAAGATGTGCAACAGCTCCGTGGCACCGATACCGTCGATCACCTTGAGCCCCAGCCGGTCCCGCAATCGCTGCCAGGCCTCCTGGGGGATGTGCTCGCCGGCCGACACGGCGGTCCGCAGCCCGGCGAGCTTTCCGTCGATGCCGTCGCGCAGGATCGCCTTGTACGCCGTCGGTGCCGTAGCGAGCACCGTGACTCCGTGCTGCTCCACGAGATCCGCGACCTGCGCGGGTGCGGCGGCCTCGGTCAGCAACGCACACGCCCCTGCCCGCAACGGGAAGACCACCAGCATGCCGAGACCGAACGTGAACGCGAACGGTGCCGTGCAGGCGACGAGGTCGTTCTGGTCGAGCCGCAACACGTGCCGGCCGAAGGTGTTGTCGATGGACAGGATGTCGCGGTGGAAGTGCACGGTGATCTTGGGGGCGCCGGTGCTCCCGGACGTCGGTGCCAGCAGCGCCACGTCGTCGGCGGCGGTGTCCACGGCGGCGAACTCCCCCGACTTGGTGCGGGCGCACGTCATGAGGTCGCTGTAGGTCACGACGGTCAGCGGCAGGGCTTGGACGTCCTCGGCGAACCGGTCGTCCGCCAGCGCGATCGACGGACGGGTCCGCTCCACGATCGGCATCAGCTCGCGGGTGCGCAACGCCGCCATGGTGGTCACCACGACACCGCCGGCCTTCAGCACGCCCAACCACGCGGCCACCGTCCACGGGTTGTTGGGCGAGCGCAGCAGAACCCGTTGTCCCGGCTGGAGACCGAGGTTCTCGGTCAGCGCCTGGGCAACCTGGTTGGCACGGGTCAGCAGCTCGCCGTAGGACCAGACCTCGCCGGCCGGTGTGCGCAGCGCCGGGCGGTCACCTCCGAACTTCGCCACCGGCACGTCGATGAGCTCCGTGGCCGCGTTGAGCCGGTCCGGGTAGGTCAGCTCGGGCGTCGTGAACTCGATCGTCGGCCACAGCTCCACGGGCGGTAAGTGGTCGCGGGCGAAGGTGTCCATGGTCAGTCCTTCCGCGGGCGGCGGGTCAGGAAGCGCGGAGCATGCCCTCCTGGGCAACGGTGGCGAGGTGCTTGCGATCGCGGGTGAAGAAGCGGCCGTACCCCAGGCCTCGGCCCGAGTCGGCGGCGACCGCGTCCTGCACGTACAGCAGCCAGTCGTCGACCGGTGCCGTGCGGTGGAACCACATGGCGTGGTCGAGGCTCGCGGTCACCAGACCGGGCTTGGCCCACGGCAGGTCGAGCACCCGCAGGATCGGTTCCAGGATCGTGTAGTCGCACATGTAGGCCAGCGCGGCGAGGTCCCGTTGGGCGTCGGTCAGGCCTTCGACGGGGCGCAGCGGGTCGAACGGCTTGAGCCACACCGCCTGGTGTGGCACCTTCTCGCCCTCGACCGCGAGGTAGACGGGGCCGGGCACGTGCCGCATGTCGAAGCTGCGGCCGGCGGACCAGTAGGCCTTCGACTCGTCGGTCATCGTGCCGCCGCTGCGTTCGGCGAGGTAGTCGGCCGAGCTGGGCAGATCTTCCGGGCCGGGCACGCTCTCGGTGAACTCGGCCTCGAAGCTGCCGCCGGGCTCGCCGGCCGCGAAGTTCGCGAGGCAGACGTAGAGGGGCTTGCCGTTCTGGTAGCCGCGGACCTGCCGGGTGCTGTAGCCGCGGCCGTCGCGCAGCAGCTCCACCTCGTACCGCACCTGCGCGCCGATGTCGGCCGGGCGCAGGAAGTAGCTGTGCATCGAGTGCAGCGTCTTGCCGTCGGTGACCGAGCGCATCGCCGCGGCCGCTGCAGCCGCGACCAGGTCGCCGCCGTACGCCTTGGGCCACGGGCAGGGCTGGGTGACGGCGGTGAACGCCAGGTCGAAGTGCTCGGGGTCGGCCTTCTCCAGCGTGATGGCGTCGGTGAAGATCGCGGAGGTCATCGGTCCAGCCAATCGCGGAGGTCCTCGTCCGGCACGTCGGCGAGGTTCACGACGATGTTCTCCGGAGTTCGGGTGGTCATCCACGTGAGCGACTTGTTGCGGTCGAGGTTGCACTCGATGTGCGGCATGAACGGCGGCACGAAGACCCAGTCGCCCTCCTCCATGTCGACGTAGTCCTCGAACTTCTCGCCGAAGTAGATCCGCGCGCGTCCCGAGAGGACGTAGCCACCGGTCTCGGCCTCGCCGTGGTGGTGGGTGACGGAGCGGTAGCCGGGCTCGTTGGTGACCTTGCCGAACCACAGCCGCGTCGCCGGGGTGTGCTGGATGCTCACGCCCGAGATCCGGATCGCGCCACCGGAGTTCGCGGTGTCCGGGTTCTCCATGCCGCCCCGCGTCACCACCGGGGCGACGAGCCCACTGGGCAGCCGATACATCGAGTTGTCGCCTTCGAGCTGGTACTTGCTGAGGTCCGGCTCCATATCTCGCATTCTTCACGACCGTCAGATATTGTCAATAAGCATGAGCCCTGTGGCAGTGAACCCGGCCAGCCTTCCCGCCCCGAGCGGCTACTCGCACGGCACGCTCGCCGGCAACACCCTCCACCTGGGCGGACAGACCGCCCTGGACGCCGACATGAAGATCGTGCCGGGCGGCATCGTCGAGCAGTTCCGCCAGGCCTTCAGCAACGTGCTCACCACGCTGCGCGCGGCCGGCGGCGAGCCTTCGGACCTGGTCAGCATCACGATCTATCTCACCGACATCCCCGACTACCAGGCGCACGGCAAGGAGATCGGCAAGGTGTGGCGCGAGCTCGCCGGCCCCGTCTACCCGGCCATGGCGGGCATCGGCTGCACCGCGCTGTGGCAGCCGGAGGCGCTCATCGAGATCCTCGGCGTCGCCGTGATCCCCTCGGACCGCCTGGTCACGCCGATTCAGAAATAGCGTTTTGATGATCAGCGAAATGGGGACGCGATAGTGAAGCTGGCATCTCTGACCGTCGAGGGTGTCCGCCGCGCCGGTGTCGTGGATGTGGAGGAGCAGTCTGTGGCGCTGCTGGCCACCACCGTGGACGACATCGTGCGAGAGGGCTCTTTGGGCGCGCAGGGCGAAGTTCTGCCGTTGTCCTCGGTCCGCCTGGAGTCACCGCTGCACCGCTTCAACCGCGACATCCTGTGCACCGGCTGGAACTACCTGGACCACTTCCTGGAGTCGAGCGGCAAGCGCGAAGGCCAAGGTCCCGCCGAGATGCCGCTGCGTCCAACGTTCTTCACCAAGGGCCCGGACACGGTGATCGGCCCGGCCGACGACATCGCGTACGACCCTTCGATCTCGTCCAAGTGGGACTACGAGGCCGAGATCGCCATGGTCATCGGCCGCGACGGCCGGTCGATCCCCGAGGAGAAGGCGCTGGACCACGTGTTCGGCTTCCTCGTCGCCAACGACGTCTCACAGCGCGACCTCCAACGGGCGCACGGCGGACAGTGGTTGAAGGGCAAGAGCCTCGACCGCACGATGCCGCTCGGCCCGTGGATCACCACACCCGAGGACCTCGATCTGGCGGATCTGCAGGTGCGGTGCGAGGTCAACGGCGTGCTGCTGCAGAACGCCTCCAGCGCGCAGATGGCGTTCTCGTTCGCGCGGATCATCGCCGAGCTCAGCCACGGCATGACGTTGCGCGCCGGGGACGTGATCCTCACCGGCACCCCCAGCGGCATCGGCAGCGCCCGTGATCCGCAGATCTTCTTGCGCGACGGAGATGTTGTGGTGACTCGTGTCAGCGGGCTCGGCGAGCTGCGCAACACTGTCACCCTCACGGATCTGAGCTGAGGAGAAGGCCCTGAACGTCGCGACCACGGAACTGAGCCCGGTGACTGGGCGCGACCGGCTGGGCCCGCTCATCGTCACGCTCTTCGGCCTGTACGCGCGCGGCGAGCACAACTGGCTCTCCGTGGCGTCCGTCGTGCAGCTGATGGCGGACCTCGGCGTGGAGGGCCAGGCAGTCCGCTCCTCGATCTCCCGCCTGAAGCGCCGCGGCGTGGTCCGCAGCGACCGCCGCGACGGCGCCGCGGGTTACGCGCTGGCCGAGCCGACCCTGGACATGCTCGCCGAGGGCGACGCCCGGATCTTCGAACGCCGCCGCGCGACCACCGAGGACGGCTGGCTCGTGGTCGTGTTCTCCGTGCCGGAGTCCGAACGCGAAAAGCGCCACGCCCTGCGCACCAGCCTGACCCAGCTCGGCTTCGGCACCGCGGCACCCGGAGTGTGGGTGGCGCCCGGCAACCTGGACATGGAGACCCGCCGAACGCTGGAACGGCGTGGCCTGTCCGAGTACGTCGACATCTTCACCGGCCACCACTTCGCGTTCGGCGACCTGCGCTCGAAGGTGCGCGCGTGGTGGGACCTCGACGAGCTGGCCGACCTGTACGCGGACTTCCTGCGCCGCCACCGCCCGGAGCTCGACGTCGGTGTGGTGACCCCGGCGCAGGCGTTCGGGCTGTACGTGCCGATGCTGACCCGGTGGCGGCGGCTGCCCTACAGCGATCCGGGGCTCCCGCTGTCGCTCCTCCCGCCGGGGTGGAACGGGGTGACCGCGGAAGCGCTGTTCGAGCAGCTCAACACCACGCTGAGCGCACCGGCACGTGAGCACGCGCTGGCCGTCATCCACGGGCGCTAGTCGTGCGCCACGCGAAGTAGCCGAGGGCGATCGAGCCGGCCGCCATCGGGATGCTGGTCAGCAGGCCGGCCAGGCCGTCGCCGGGGATCACGAACGTGAGCACGATCGTGAGCGCGCAGATCGGGACCCACTTCGGGACGGCGTGCGAGCGGAACAGGCCGACGCACTGCAGCACGGTGCCGAGCAGCACCAGCGCGGCGCCGGGGATCATCAGCGCGAACAGGTGGGCGTCGTTGTTGGCCGCCTGGATCACCGCTTCACCGACCCCGCGGTCGACCGCGGGGTCGGTCGGGAAGAAGTAGGCCGTGGCCCAGCCCGCGCCGCCCGCCGCCTGCAATGCGACGCCGATCCACATCAGTGCGGCACCCCAGGTCGCCCAGGTGCTGCCGCGGCGGCGGACGAGGAACATCGTTGCCAGCGCCTGGAGTGGGACGTTGACGACTGCCATGACCGCCAGGCCGGAGAGCAGGGCCCACCACAGGTCGCGTTGCGCCGCGATGTCGGCGTACGAGTAGGTTTCGCCGCCGCCGGTCGGTTCCGGCCAGAACAGTCCGCCGACTGCGGCTGCGACGGAGGTGACGGCCAGGACGATCGCCAGGACGGCTACGCGTCCGCGGGTGGGGCTTGCACCGGCGGGGCTCGCGGCGGCGGAACTTGCGGTGGCGGGGGCCGTCTGGAGCGCGGTGGTGGGTGGTGCGGCGGCAGTCTGGTGCGTGGTGGCGGGGTGTGCGGCGGCTCTCTGCTGCGCGGCAGCAGTCTGCGCGGCGGTGTTGTCGAGGAACATGGCCTCGGTCCTTTCGCGAAGGTTCGTGGAGGTTGCGCGGCTCCAGGCAACTCGGCGAGGCCTCCACGACACATCGGTACCGCCCCGGGACCTGACCTCCGTGTCAGCACGGAGGCCGCGCGGCCACACCGGCCTTACCCTGGGCCGATGAGGTCCGTGGCACTGGCTCTGCTCGCCGCCGTCGTCGCCATGACGGCCGGCGGGACCTGGCTCGTGTTCCGCCTGCCGGACCTCGCGCTGGCGTTCGCGGGCCTCACCGTCCTGGGGCTGGCCATCACCGCCCTGGGCGTGGTGATCGCGTTCCGCGTCCACGCCAACCCGGTCGGCCCCCTGCTCACCTGGGTCGGGTCGATCGTGGTCTTCCTGGCCGCGCGCGACGTCTACTACCGGACCTGGCTCGACGACGCGTCAGTTCCGCTGGACCCCCGCGTGGTCGCGTTCCTCAACGAGAGCGGCTGGTGGCTGCTCGCCGCGATCGCGTTGCTGTTGCTGCACTTCCCGGACGGCCGGCGGTGGCGGGTGCTGCCGCCCGTGATCGTCGCCCTCGCCCTGGCCCAGCAGGGTTTCGGCATGGTGCCGCGAGAACCGTTCACCGAACCGATGGAAGGGCTCGCGCATCCCTGGGGACCACCGTCCGATGTGGTCCACGTGCTGAGCTTCGTGGTGAACATCGCGCTGGTCGTGGCCTTCCTCGCCTCCGGTTTCTCGCTGGTGGCGAGGTTCCGCCGGTCCGAAGCGAAAGCCAGGGCGCAGCTGAAGTGGCTCGCGTTCGCCGGGATGGCCGCGACCGCCTACCCGGTCGTGTGCCTCGCCGAGATCGTGGTGACCGGCCGAAGTGGCGTGGTGGCAACGGTTTTCGGCGTGGTGACGATCGTGGCGCTGTTCTGCTCGGTGGGCATCGCGATGCTGCGCCACGACCTCTACGACGTGGACCGCGTGCTGGCGGACACCATCAGCTACACGATCGTGCTGCTGATCCTCATCGGCGCGTATGCCCTGTCGGCGCTCACGATCGGGCTCGTGGTGGGCCGGGACTCCCCCGTGGCCGCAGCAGGCGCCACCGCGGTCTGCGCGGTGCTGCTCGCACCCGTGCGCAAAAAGCTGCAACAACTGGTGGATCGGCGGCTCTTCCCCCGGACCAAGGCGGCTCTGCAAGCGATCGACGACCTGCAGCACCGCGTGCACACGCAGGCCGCCCAACCGGAAGAACTCGAAGAAGCCCTCCGCACGGCACTCAAAGACCCCACGCTCCGAGTGGGCCTGCTGCTCCACGCGGGATTCGTCGACACACGAGGCGCACCGGTCACCGACACCGGACTCGTGCCGATCACGCTCGGCGGCACGCAGATCGGTGTTCTCGCGTCGGAAACCACCACTCCGGCCGTGTTGCGGATCGTCGCGAACGCCGCCGCGAGCCTGGTCGAGGTGTCGCGCCTGCGGGGTGAGCTGGCCACCGCGTTGCGCGAGGTCGAGGCCAGCCGCGCCCGGCTCGTGCAAGCGGGAGACGCCGAACGGCGAAAGCTCGAACGCGACCTGCACGACGGCGCCCAGCAACGCCTGGTGTCGCTGGGGATGGCGATGCGGCTGGCTCAGCGGCAGCTGCCCACCGGATCCGTCGACGTGCACGACCTGCTCGACCAGGGAGTCGCGGAACTCGCCACCGCCATCGCCGAGCTCCGGCAGATCGCGCACGGCCTGCGCCCCACCAGTCTCGACGACGGTCTGCACGCCGCCCTCGCCGCGCTGACGAACAAGCTGCCGGTGCCGGTGGCGTTGGAGATCATGCCCGAGCCGCTGGCGGACGACATCGCCATCACGGCCTACTTCGTCGCCGCGGAAGCGATCACCAACGCCGCCAAGCACGCGAACGCCAGCGCGATCACGGTTCGCGTGACCCAGCAGGAGGACGAGGTCAACGTGTGGGTGCGCGACGACGGCCGCGGTGGCGCCGACCCGAGTGGCGGCTCCGGGCTGGCCGGGCTCGCCGACCGCGTCGCCGCGCTGGGAGGTTCGTTGCTGCTCAACAGCCGGCCGGGTGGCGGCACGACGATCCAGGCGGTGCTGCCGTGCGCATCGTGATCGGTGAGGACTCGGCGCTGTTCCGCGAGGGCCTGGCGAGCCTGCTCTCCCACGCCGGCCACGACGTCGTGGGCCGCGCGGCCGACGCGGACACCCTCGTCGCCGTCGTCAAGCAGGCCGAACCCGACCTGGCCATCGTCGACGTGCGGATGCCTCCCGACCACACCGACGACGGCGCCCGCGCGGCCCGCCGGATCAGGACCGCGCAGCCCGAGGTCGCGATTTTGCTGCTGTCCCAGCACATCGAGACACGGCACTCCGTCGACCTCGTCAGCCAGGGCGGGTTCGGCTACCTGCTCAAGGACCGCGTGCTGGACGTCGACGACTTCCTGGAGTCGATCACGCGCGTCGCAGCCGGAGGGTCGGCGCTCGATCCCGAGGTGGTGGGCAGGCTGCTGGGCCGCCCGGCCACCGCGCAGCTCACCCCGCGAGAACGCGAGGTGCTCGGGCTGATGGCCGAGGGCTGCACGAACGTCGCGATCGCGCGGAGGCTCTGGCTCAACGAACGCACCGTCGAGACCCACGTCGGCAACATCATGTCGAAGCTGGGGCTTGCCGCGAACGTGGAGGAGCACCGCCGGGTGCTGGCTGTCCTGACCTACCTGGCCGAGTACGCCTGAGGTGGTGCCACGCCACCGTGACCGTGGCGGCGAGGAACACGACCTGCATGAGCGTGCGCGGCACGAGCTGGTCGTCCCACGGCACGGGTCCGTTGAGCGCCTTGTGGACGTTCGCCGGGAACATCGCGACCAGCATCGCGGTGAGCCCCGCCGCGGACCAGCCGGCCGTCCGCGACCACAACAACCCCACGGCGCCCAGCAGTTCCAGCACACCGGTGACCGTGACCAGCAGGCCGGGCGCGGGCAGGGCCGGCGGCACCATCGCGATCAGCTCCTCGCGCAAGCCGATGAAGTGCGCACCCCCGGTCAGCACGAACATGAACGCCAGCCCGCCCCGCAGCGCGACCGGCAGTGACTTCAACCGCCGTACCCCGAACGCGCCGATGAGCAGCAACACCGACGTGACGACGACCAAAGCGATGAACGGAGCCATCTCCAAACCCCCTCGTATCTTGTCACCGACAAGATTGCGTGCGACACGGCATCTTGTCAACGGTAAGATTGGGCTCGTGCCCCCGTACCACCACGGCGACCTGCGCCGCGCCGTCCTCGAAGCAGCCGTCGACGCGATCACCGAGAGCGGACCGGCCGGAGTCAGCCTCCGCGACCTCGCCCGCCGCGTGGGCGTCTCCCACGCCGGCCCCGTCCACCACTTCAAGGACAAGGCGGGCCTGCTCACAGCCTTGGCCACCGAGGGCTTCGCACTGCTCGCCGACACCCTCACCGCGACCATCGACCGCACGGACTCGTTCGCCGAGATGGGCGTGGCCTACGTGCGGTTCGCCGTCGAGCACAAGGCGCACTTCGAGGTCATGTTCCGGCCGGACCTGCACCACCCCGACGACCCGGCGCTGACCGAAGCACGGGAACGAGCCGGCGCCGCGCTGTCCGCCGGGGTCGAGAACGTCGGCGAGGAGCGCACCGGACCCCAACGGGTCGCAGGCGTTGCCGCGTGGTCACTCGTGCACGGGCTCGCCACGTTGTCGAACACCGGGAACATCGACCCGGCCCTGGGCAGCGACCTGGGCGCACTGGCCCAGCAGGTGACCGTGCTGCTCTTCAAGGACCTTGACTGACGAATTCAGCACACCGCTCGTCAGGACCTTGGCCCCACGCCGAGCAGTCTGAGGTAGGCGAGCAACGGCTGGGAGTGGCTGTGCAGGTTGGCGACGGGATAGGCCTGCATGGCGACGCCGAGCTCGGGCAGGGCCCACGTCTCGCCGGGGCGGTCGCTCTCCGGCGCGAGGTAGCAGTCGGGGCCGGACAGCGTCCCCGTCCACGTGCTCGGGTACGCGGCGGCGTGCGCGCGCAGGGTCATGCGGCGCCACTCGTCCCACGCCAGGTCCGGGTCGTAGCGGGACGCAGCCCAGATCAACGTCATGTTGACGGAGAACCACACCGCGCCGTTCTCCCCGGCCGGCCACCTCAGTCGCGCGCCCAAGGGTGATCCGGCCCGGCACTTCTCGTCGATCGTGGCGAGCAACGCCGTTGCCTGCTCCGGGGTGGCCGCTCCGCACAGGATCGCCCACGGCTGGACCTCCAGCCACAGGTCGTGATCACCGATCGCGTTGCCGCCGGGAGCGTGCGCGCGCCGGAACCACCGGCCGTTCCACTCCCCCGCGACCCTTTCGCGGAGATCTGCCGCACGCTCTCGTGCTTCCGCCGCCGTGGCGTGATCTCCGAGCCGCTCCGCCAGATCCGCGTACACCGGGAGGACCCAGGCGGCCATCGCCGAGTTGAGCACGGACTCGCCGCGTTCGATCATCAGCTCACGGTCCACTCCGGACTCTTTGACGGCGAGGTCGTTCCAGTCGGCGTTGAGGATCCGGACGTGGCCGTGCTCCCCCACTCCCACCTCGTCGACGAAGAACCTGAACTGGCGCCGCAGGTTCTCGGCGAGCGGGACCGGATCGGCCGCGTGGCACGGGTGGTAGGGCACCGGTTCGAGGAAGGCGGCGAGGTCGTTCGTCGCCGCGGCGTACTCGGCGGCCAGCCAGAGCGCCCACAGGTTCTGGTCGGACGGGCGGAACAGCTGGGTCCACGGCTGTTTGTGGCCGTCGAGTGCGTACGGCAGGTCGCCGTCCGGGCTGCCCCAGGCGCAGGTGTTGCGCAGGACAGACAGCGCGAGGTCCGGCTCGAGGTGGACGAGCGGGAGCGCGTGCTGCAGCGGATCCCTTGCGGCGCCGTTGAAACCGTGCCGGAACGAGTAGGCGGAGCCCTGGTTGAGGGTGTGGCCGCCGAGCACGCCGTCCACGCAGGCGCCGCCGGTGAGGAGGGCGGCGTGCCAAGGGATCTCGGCCTCCGGTGTGCCCGAGGGGAGGCGTTGGCGCAGCGCGGCCAGGCTGCCTTCGTACGACGCCTCGGGATCCGCTGGTCCGTCGACGAGCCCGAAGCGGAACCACACGGTCGTCCGCTCGCCAGGGGGAAGCTCGACGGGGACGGAGACCGACAACGGCCCTGCTGTGGCTTGCGCCCGGTCGCCGCCGAACGCTTCCAGGGTGACGAGGGGTGACCCCTCCGGGGCGACGAGGGGCGCGTCTGCCGGAGTGGCGTCGTGCGTGGGTCCGAACTCCAGACTCACCACCCGCGGCGCGACCACCCACTCCTCGGTGAGCGTCCGCCGCAGCAGCTCGACGCCCGTGTTGACCACGTCGACCCTGATCAACACCCACGGCACCTCACCCTCCGGGCACAGCACCGTCCGCTCGATTTCTCCCACCGCGATCCGGAAGAACGTGGGGCCGAACAACTTAGTCGGCGCGTCGTCCGTGGACAGGTCGCCGAACCGGCAAACGCCCGTGTGCTCGGCGATCCACCGGCACCCGAGGTGTTCGTCCCACACACCACAGCGCCCGTCGCTGTCGGCCACGAGGGTGATCCGGCGGTTGCCGACGTGGACCCGATGGCTCGACGCCGGCGGGTCGATGATCGGATCCCAGGACTGAGGGCCTGCCCGGTACTCGAACGCGGGCAGGCCCTCGGCCGTCGTCCACTCCCCGAAAGCGCTCACACCGAACAGCGTTCCGCTGCGCGCTGCGGGGAGCTAGCGCCGTTCAGCGCCACAACGTTCTGACGCTCTCCCTGTTCAGCGCCAGAACGAGCGGCGGCGTTCCGGTGCCTGTGCCGGTGCCGGTGCGGCGAACTCCTGCAGCACCTGCCGGGCGCGTGCCCACAGCTGGTCGACGTCTCCCCCGGCGGCGAGCTCGGCGACCAGGCGCAGCAACGGCTCGTACTCCTTGCCCTGCCTGCCCGCGACCAGGGTGCCGAGCCTGCTCGCCAGGTCGGCGAGCAGTTCACGGCGTTCCCAGTCGGTCCGGCCGGCGTCCCGCTCCAGGCGCTGCACCTCCAGCGCGGCGATCGCCCGCAGGTCCGCGGGATCACCGGCCGGCGGCACCGGTGCCGGCGCTGGCATCATCTTCGGCGCCGCAGGCCGCATGCCACGGGTGCGGCCCACGGTGGGCACGTACGGCGCCGGTGGGGGCGCGGCGTCGAAGGAGACCGCTGCTTGCATCGGTGCGCCGCCGTAGGCACCACCTGGTGCCGCGGCGAACATCGGTGCGGCGGCGAACGGTGCGGCCGGCATCTCCCAGCCGGCGGGCTGCTCGACCGGCTGCACGACCCGGTGCACCGTGCCGTCGGACACGACCCGCTCGTCCACCGCGACGAACGCCGTGAAGCGGCACAACACCCCGAACCGCAAGGAGGTCTGCAAGATCTCCGGCTCCACCGCCCGATCACCGGTCGCATACCGGTCTTCGAGATCACGCAGTGCGGCACGAGCCCACTGCGCGCGGACCGCGGGCTCCTCCGACTGCCGCGCGGGCACCGTCTCCTCCCAGTCCGCACCGTCACGGGTCCGGCCGCGCACGACGAACGACTCCGGCGCCGCCCCGCGATACCGGCCGAGCGCGACCAGCGGCACACCGGGATAGATCGCCGACGGCTGCTTCGGCAGTGCGGACGCGGGCGTCACCACCACGTCGGTGATCACCGGCGCACCGATCCGGCGTTGGATGTGCGTCATCGCCTCGTCCAGGCGGTCTTCGCTCTCGACGAGTTCGCAACGACCGGCACCCTGGGCGGCCAACCGCCCGAGGAAGCCCGCGTTGACGGCTGTGTCGATGCCGACGGCGTGCACGCGCGTCCGGTTGAGCACCGGCGCGATGTCGCGCAGGAGCTGGTCCTCGTTGCCGACCTGGCCGTCCGTGACCAGCACCAGGACGGGATCGCGGTCCTCGCTCGCCGAGGACAGCAGGCTCAGCCCTTCCCGCAGCGGCGCGAACAGCTCGGTGCCGCCGCGGGCCTGCACGCCCGCCAGGTGCTCGACGGCGCGGAAGCGGTGGCGGTCGGTGGCCGCGACCAGCCCCGTGCCGAGGTCGGGCCGTTCCACGGTGTGGTCGAAGGTGATCACCGCGAACGTGTCGTCCGAGGTCAGCGTGTCGACGATGCGGGCGGCCGCGCGCCTGGCCGCCACCATCTTCCAACCCGACATGCTGCCGGAGCGGTCGAGCAGCAACACCACGTCGCGCGGACGAACGGCGGCCGAAGGTTCCGGAGGCAGAACCGTGAGCTGGTAGGTGCCCTCCTCTGAACCGGGATCGGGCACGCAGACGGCCGCGGAGCTGTTTCCCGCGTACGCCAGGCGAAGCACGAAGTCGCGATCGACCCGCTCGCCCGGCACCACGGTCACCGTGTTGCCCTCCGCCACCACGGTGTGCAGGCTCGACCGCACCTCGCCGAGCTCCAGCCCGGCCGCGTCGATCTCCACGCCGATGCCGAGCCGCACCGGGTTCGGGAAGCCCGGCAGCAACACAGGTGGCGTGATCCGGGAAGCGTCCGGCACGACATCCGTGTCCTCGGCGTACCCGTCGCCGACCGACGGTCCCGTCAGCGGAGTGCCCGGCACGTACCGAGGTGCCACCACCAGGGGGAATCGGAACGTGGCCGCGCCGTCCTCGTAGACCAGCGGCCCGACCAGGCTGAGCTCGACGGTCACCCGCTCGCCCGCCGGGATGTTGCCCACCCGCATGGTGAAGACGTCCGGGCGTTCTTCCTCCACAATGGACGCTCTTCGGCCGGCCGCTATCGCGTCGTCGTAAGCCTGGCGCGCCTGGCCGCGTTCCTGCAGCTCGGCTTCGACCGTGCGGTCGCCGGCGGTCATCTTCATGCCGGTCACGGCGGCGCGGTCCGGCAGCGGGAACACGTACGTCGCTTCGAGAGCGGTGTCGTGGCAGTTGACGAAGCCGGTCGTGAGCACGACGCGGCCGATCAGCCCGGTGATCGTCGCCCGCACGTCGAGGCGCTCCAGCGGCAGGTTGCCGCGTTCGGTGCGCATCGCGCCGACACCGGTGTCCTCGATCGTCCGGCCGATCCGGTCCAGCTCGGTGGAGGGCATCGGGGCGACGGAGAAGGTCATGACTTGTCCCTTTCGTTCGTGAGCAGACCACGGGCGGCGAGCAGGTCGAGCAACGGCCGGGCGGCGGCCGCGATGTCCGCGACGTCGGACGCGGTGGGAGTACCCGGCACCAGGACCACGGCGCCTCCGCCGAGAGCCACGCCGGTCAGCAGGGTCGCTGCGGCGGTCAGCGGGGTCGCTGCGGCGGGCACCGAGGGCGCCGGTGCGGGTGGAACCGGTGTGGGTGACGTTGGGGCCGGTGGCGCTGGAACGGGTGACGCTGGGGCAGGTGGCGCGGGTGGCGTTGAGGCGGGTGGCGCTGGAACGGGTGGCGCTGAGGCGGGTGGCGCTGAGGCGGGTGGCGCTGAGGCGGGTGGCGCTGAGGCGGGTGGCGCTGAGGCGGGTGGCGCTGGAACGGGTGACGCTGGGGCAGGTGGCGCGGGCGGCGCTGAGGCCGGCGGCGCTGAGGCGGGTGCCTGGGGTGCTGCCGCGGCGACGGGCTCAGCCCAGAACCTCGGCCGAACAGCCCCCGGCGCTGGCACATCCCCGGTCTCCAGCAGGTGCTCCGGCACGCGGGCGATCTCCGCCAGCGCCCTGTCCGTGGCGCCCGCGAGCTCGGTCTGGATCTCTGCCAGCGCCCTCCCCTCCGACTGCAGTCTCTTCACGGCCACCAGCTGGAGCAGGTGGCGCTCCTCGTACAACGCCGTGCGGCCGCGCATCGCCGACGGCCGGTCGACCAGCCCCGTCGTCGCGTACCAGCGAACGGCCCGTTTGTCGGGCACGTCCCGCACGCGGCCGTTGGGCGCGCCCGAGTACTCCGCCGTCAGCGCGGCGGAGACACGTTCCAGCAACTCGTCGAGCGTCCACACCCCACGATAGTGACACTGCAATCGTGACAGTGTCAACGTCGTAAACCGGTCAGGAGCCCGCCGGGGCGCGCGGTAGGGTTCCGCGCGTCGCGTGCCCCTGCACACGGACACAGGACGGAGAGCACGAGTGACCACGGATGTCGGCCGGACCGCCGACCACGACACCGAATTGAGCCGGCTCAAGACCAAGAAGCAGCAGATCCACTACGCGCTGGAGCACATGCCGCGCGGGTGCACGGTCGAGGACGTGCGCAGGTGGCTGTTCAAGCACGGCCAGCAAGCGCCCACCAGGCCCTACGCCGCGCCGATCGTGAACGAGTGGCGAGCGCGCAACGGCGTGACCGACACCGCCGGCCACGTGCTGCTCACCCCGGAGCTGATCGCGAAGCTGGACGAAGAAACCGCTCCGGCGCCTGCCGAGGCTGTGCCGGCGGCCACCGAGTCTGTGCCGGCGCCTGCCGAGGCTGTTCCGGCCTCTGCCGAGGCGGCGAAACCCGCCGGCGCCAAGGGTTTCTACGCGGTCGCGCTGCTGAGCATCGGTGTCAGCGTCGACACCTCGTGGCGGTTCTTCGAGCAACGACTCGGGATCACCGACGCCGTGGAGCGCGTGATCCTGTTCTCCGTCATGGAGGCGGCGCTGGTCGCGTGCGGCTGGGCGATGCGCGGAGGCGTGCGGCGTGACGGCCGTCCGGGCCCGGCTCGTCTGGTGGCGTGGGCGCTGACGGCGTTCGCCGCGTTCGCCGCCCTCAGCCTCTCCGGCCCGGTCGCCGGTACCGCCCGAGTCCTGCTCGGACCGGTGCTGGGCCTGGTGATGCTGCACCTCGCGCTCGGCATCGAGATCCGCGCGACCCGCCAGCACACGACGACCTGGGCACGCGTGGGCCGTGAGCTTCGTGAGCGCGTGCTGTCGTTGCTGGGCTTGGGCGACGACCACCGCGACGCCTTGGCGCGCACCCGCGACCGAGCGGCGCTGCGAGCCGCCAAGCTCGCGCTGGCCAGCCGGTGGACGCCGTTCCGGACGTCGCGCCTGCGCAAGGCACTGCACGCTTCGCACGTCGCGCACGACCCCGTTCAGCGCGACCGGATGTTGCGCGAGCTGGGTGTGCTGCAGCACGCGAAGAAGCTGGCCGAGACCACCCAGCCGTCGCCGTGGTGACGTTCACCGACGACGTCTCGCTGGCTCCCGAGATCGCCGGCCTGGTGAACCGCGTGTACGCCGAGGCGGAGGCCGGGATCTGGGTCGACGGCGCCGCCCGGACCACCGAGGCCGAGGTCGAGGGCCTGATCGGGGCCGGTCAGATCGCGGTGACCCGGTCCGACTCACGGGTCGTGGGTGCGGTGCGCATCCAGCGGCTCGACGACGGCGTGGGCGAGTTCGGGATGCTGGTCGCCGCTCCGGAAGAGCGCGGCACCGGCGTCGGCAGGAACCTCGTCTCGTTCGCCGAGGGCTGGGCCCGCGCGCAGGGCCTCCCCCGCATGCAGCTGGAGTTGCTGGTCCCGCGGACCTGGGCGCATCCGTCGAAGGAGTTCCTGAAGGGCTGGTACACGCGCATCGGCTACCGGGTCGTGCGCACGGGCGACTTCGGCGCGGACTACCCGGAGCTGGTGCCGCACCTCGCGTGTCCCTGCGACTTCCTCGTCTTCCACAAGGACCTCTAGGCGTACCGTTTCCGAGGTGGCCGAAGAGGACACACTCGCGCTCGGACGCGCCGCGCACGCCCGGCAGGACTGGCCGGCCGCGCACCGCTGCCTGTCCGGCGCCACGCTGGCCTCCGACCTCGTGCTGTTCGCCGAGGCCGCGTTCCTCGTCGGTGAGGACGCCGCGAGCGTCGCCGCTTGGAGCCGCGCTTTCCAGCTCACCGTCGACGACGCGCCGCGCGCCGTGCACTGCGCGTTCTGGCTCGCGTTCGGACTGATCAACAAGGGCGAGTTCGCACGCGGCGGCGGATGGGCCGACCGCGCGCAACGGCTGGTGCACGAACGCGACTGCGTCGAACAGGGCCACCTCCGCTACCTCGCCGGCCTGCGCAGCGTGCTGCAGGGCGAGGTGGTGCCCGCTCACGCCGCGTTCGCCCAGGCGGCGAAGATCGGTGAGCGGTTCGGTTCGGTCGAGCTGACGACGCTGGCCCGCGTCGGCGAGGGGCGCTGCCTGATCTACCTCGGCGACGTCGCCGAAGGGGTGGCGCTGCTCGACGAGGCGATGACCGCGGTCACGTCGGGCGAGATCTCACCGCTGGCCGTCGGCGACCTCTACTGCAC
The DNA here is from genome assembly GCF_047445655.1 of Lentzea alba. Lineage (GTDB taxonomy): Bacteria > Actinomycetota > Actinomycetes > Mycobacteriales > Pseudonocardiaceae > Lentzea > Lentzea alba_A. The sequence continues at coordinate 231,209 of NZ_JAJAEG010000003.1, read as the reverse complement.
CGTGATCGAGGGCTGCGCGGAACTGTTCGACGTGCGCCGGGCGCGGGAGTGGACCGCATCGCTCTCCTCTTGGTGCGACGGCCAGGAGGGTCTGGTGCTGTACCGCGGGCAGTGCCTCGTGCACCGCGCCGAGCTGATGCGCCTGCACGGCGACTGGCCCGCTGCCGCCGCGGAACTCGCCCTCGCCTGCTCACGGTTCGCGCCCGCGGCCGGGCCTCTCACGCTCGCGTCCGCCTGCTACGAACGCGGCGAGCTGCACCGGTTGACCGGACGGACCGCCGACGCCGACGAGGCCTACCAGGAGGCCGTGCTGTGGGGCCGTGACCCGCAACCCGGTCTGGCGTTGCTGCGGCTCGCCCAGGGCAAGACCTCTGACGCTCTTGGTGGCATCCGCAGAGCCCTCGACGAGGCATCGGATCCGCTCCGCCGCTGCGCGCTGCTGCCCGCGTTCGTCGAGATCTCCTTGGCGTGCGGTGACATCACGGCCGCACGGGCTGCCGCGGACGAGCTCTCCGGCCACGCTGTTCTACTCGCCTCGCCGCTGCTGCGGGCACGCGCCTCCCACGCGACCGGCGCCGTGCTGCTCGCCTCGGACTCTCCGACACCGGCCCTGGCTGCTTTGCGTCCAGCCGCTTCGACGTTGCTCGAACTCGGCGCACGCCACGAGAACGCCCGCGTCCGTGTCCACATCGGACTGGCCTGCCAGGCGCTGGGCGACCACGACGGCGCGACCGCGGAGTGGGAAGCGGCCCGTTCGGTGTTCCGCGCCCTCGCTGCGGCGCCCGACCTGGGTTGGTTGGACCGCTTGAGTTGTACGGACACCGGACTGCTCACCGGCCGCGAACGCGAAGTGCTCGCGCTGGTCGCCGCCGGCCGCACCAACCGGGCGATCGCGGCAGACCTGGTGATCAGCGAGAAGACCGTGGCCAGCCACGTCAGCCACATCCTCACCAAGCTCGGCCTGCCGAGCAGGGCCGCCGCCACCGCGTACGCCTACGAGAACGGTCTCGTCTGAACTACTGACGTTCCTTCCGCTGGTGTTTCCACATTTCTCCCGATGTGGTGCCGCCTGGTGGACTCCTACCGTCGGCGGACCAGCTCGCTCGCTCGTGAGGAGGACGCCATGCACTACCAACTCGCCTATTCGATCGGTTTCCACCCGTGGGAGGACGCGGCGACCGACCAGCCGTTCGTCGACAAGATCACGTCGCTCTTCGCTCGCGAGGAGACGGGCCGCGAACGCCCGTTCGGCCCAGCGCTCGACCTCGGCACCGGCAGCGGCATCTGGGCCGTGGAGCTGGCAAAACGCGGCTGGCAGGTCACCGGCGTCGAACTGGTCGACAAGGCGCTGAGCCGCGCCCGCGACCGCGTGGCCCAGGAGGGCGTCGACGTGCGCCTCGTCCACGGCGACGTGACCGACCTGCGCGCCGCGGGCATCGGCTCCGGCTACCGGCTGATCGTCGACTCGGGCACCTTCCACGACTTCGACACCGAACGCCAACGCGCGATGGGCCGCGAGGTGACGGCGGTGGCCGCTGCGGACGCGACCCTGCTGCTGATCGCCTGGCCGCGCCGCAGAAGGCCGTTGATCCGCGGGGCCGACCGCTCCGAGATCGAGCAGGCCTTCCCCGACTGGACCATCACCGACGTCGAACCGTCGCACTTCACGCTGCCGCGGCTGATGGAGGCCGTGCTGCGGCCGGACGAGCAGTGGTACCGGTTGCGCCGCAAGCACTAGCCGCGACGTTCCTCCGAACCGTTGAGGTTGACGGTTTTCTGGTAGTTCGCGATGGCGTTTCGCTCGGTCTGGACAACGTCGGCATGGCCGAAGGTGACAGTGCTGCCGGGCTGTCGTGCGGTGACGAGTGACCACACCGCCACCGCCAGCCCGGCCAGGCCGACGAAGAAGCTCGCCACGCTCGCGTACTGGTCGGCACTGCCCAGGTCCTGGTTGACGAAGAACACGATGGCGACCGCGATCACGACGATGGAGAGCACCAGCAGCGCGATCCGCACGCGTTGGGAAGAAAGGAACTTCATCGTTCGCCCTCCTGCCGGTGGGGATTCTGGCGAGCGCGCTCGGACGGCGGAAGCAGCGGCACCGGCGGACGGTTCGGGTCAAGCGGCGGCCAGGTCTGGGGTCCGCGTTCGAGCGGCACCGGCGGACGGTTCGGGTCAAGCGGCGGCCAGCTCTTGGGTGCGTGGTCGAGCGGGACCGGCGGACCGGCGGGCGGGTCCGGCGGTGCCGGTGGATGCGCGCGCCGAGGCGGACGCATGCGCGGCGCCGCCTGCTCGTCGTCCCGGCGCCGGGACGATCTCGCCGTCACCTCCGTGGACTCCCGCGGCACTCTCTCATCTTGGCCGCACACCGGCTCTTTGGGCTCAAGGCCGTGTACAGCCAGCAGTCTCTCGACGTCGCCGACCAGACTTCGCTTGCTGAGTTCAGGCAGGTCGAGCCTCATGCGCTGGGTGATCCGGTGGCCGGTGCCGAGCATGACCGCCGAGCTCTGGTCGATCAGCTTGTCGCCCCAGAAGTGGAAGAGCGTGGTCCGGGGCGCGAGTTCGAGAGGAAGTTGCGCCAGCTGTTCGAGATCCCCGAACTGTCCGGAGACGCGCACCGCGAGCCGGGCGAACGAGTCGACGTTGTCCACGGTCGGCTGGCTGAGCATCACACCCAGCGCGGTGACCAGTCTTCTGTCCTTCACCAGGAGATCGACGAGCGGGACAACCCGCTCCTCGACGACGTACTTCGTGTTGTGCCGCAACAACGTGCGGTCCGCGACCTGGACGACGTCGATGTCGTCAGCCGTCACCTCGGCGTTCTCGGCAGCAGGATGCAGGACCTGGGTGCGCGGCTTGACCGGCTTGTCCGAGGCGAACTGGGCCAGAGCGCGTTGCAGTTGACTGATGGCGGTGTCGTTGTGGGGATCCTCGGCAAGTGCCTGGATCGCTTTCCTGACCTCGGCTGACGGGTCGAGGAGTGGCTCCATGTCGAGCGACGCACGGTAGGCGTGGTAGTGATCCTCGGTCTTGAGCTCGCAGTCGTGTCCGACGACGACGCCGCCCGAGTTCCGGACATCGATCCTCTCCGCCCGGAAGAACCCGCCCAAGCCGGCGACGCTGACCGACGAGTGGCTGGGGGCGACCACGTGCGCCACGCTGCTGCGGTGTGGCTGCTCGTCCTCGGTGATCAGCTCGGCCGACACCGGCCTCTGCACAGACGCTTTCTTCACCTGCTCACGAGCCGCCGGACGAGCGCGTGTGGGCGCCGACTGCTCTGAACGCATTCGCGGACGAAATCTCTGCACGTCGATCCCCCGTCGGTCGACCGAGCGGCGCACTGAAGTCCCTTACCGTACTTGACTTTCTCGCTCCAGAGCGCCGACCGGCAACCGCCTCAGAAACCACAACCCTCCGGCGACCACGTGCGGTCACTCGCGTTGCTGCCGTCCGCCCGCACCACCCGAACCTCGACGCACAACGTGCCCGACGCGGCGAGCTCGACCGAAGGCACGTCAACCGTCCCGGTCTTCAGCTCGTCATTGGTTCGCCACACGAACTTGTCGCCGGCCTGCGCGTCCGGATACGTCCACGTGAAGCGGAGCGTCTTCGGGTTCACGCGCGTCACGCTGACCACGGCCTTGCCGGAAACCCCGACCTGAGCACCTTCCTGGCTCTTCGGCTGCGCCCCCACCGGAGCCGGCAGGGAACCCTTGTCCGGCATCAGGAACGTGCTGGCGACGACCACGCCGGCAGCAACCGCCGCGGCACCGGCGTACAGCGGCCAGCGCGGCCTCCGGCGAGTGGGCGCGTCGGAGGCGGCCGGAACGACAACGGCTTCCAGTCCGGCGGTGGGGGCCGACTGGTGGATGTGCCGCAGTCGCTGGGCGAACTCGTCGGCCGACACCGGGCGCGCGGCCGGGTCGGCCGCCATCGCGTGGCGCAGCAACGCTTCCATCGGTTGTGGTGCGCGGCCCGTTGGGCGAGGGCCTGCCTGCAGGATGCGTTGTTCGATCGCGGCGCGGGTGTTGGAGCCGCGCGGCACCACGAACGGCGAGTGGCCGACCAGGAGGTGCCACAACGTCGCGCCCAGGGAGAAGACGTCCGCGCGGACGCCGTGGGCGCCGCTGCTGATCACCTCGGGCGCGGTCCAGGGCAGCCGGTCTCGGCCGGTGGTGCCGAAGTCCGTCAGACACACCTGGCCGCGTTCGTCGAGCAGCACGTTGGCGGGCTTGACGTCGCGGTGCACGACGCCGGCCTGGTGCGCGGCGTGCAACGCGTCCGCGAGCTGTACGCCCATCTCCACCACGCGCTCGAACGGCAGCGGCGCCGCAGCGGCCGAGTCGCCGTCCGGGTAGTAGCGCATCACCAGGTACGGCAGGCCTGCGCGGGTCCGGCCGGCGCGGTGCACGGGGACGATCCCGGGGTGGGAGAGTCCGGCCACCGTCCTGATCTCGTTCACGCGCGGTGGGTCGACCAGAAGCTTCACCGCGACCTCGCCGTCCTGGCCGCGGTAGTGATGAACGTTCTTGCCGAGCGGTCGGACGTACCGGAAGCCGGGGATCTCCGGTAACTCCTCTGTCATTCGCCACCTCGTGGTCAGCGACGTCGGTGAGATGGCCCCGCCCATCTCACCGCGCCGGACACTTCTGCAAGGGCTTGGAATAATCCACCGCCAACCCGACTGTCAACCGTCAACCCACCAGTTGAGACGCGATGACGATCTCCGAAGAGGGGTCGTGGCGGACGTCAGGCGTGCTCGCCGCGATGACCGTCGCCCGGTGCCACGGCTGTTCGCGGAGCATCAGCGGCACCTCCTCTGCCAGCCACTCCGCGACGTGGCGGCGCTGGGCGGAGGAGTCGCCGTCGCGTGCCACGAGCCGGCGTTCCTGCTCGTCCAGATCGCCCTGCAGCCAGATCGAGGCGTCGATCCACGGCTCGAAAACTGCCCGGATCGTCCCCGTGCCCTCGACCCACACGACGTCCATTCGCGCCGGGACGCGGATCGCACCGGGGCGGTCGTGCGCGATCCAGGCTCGCGGCCGGAACTCCACCGCCTCGCCCCGGCGCAGGGGCCGCAACACGTGAGAGACCAGGAGGTCGCCCCAGTCGAAGAACGCGTGGTTCCAGGCGACGTCGTCGGTGTGCACGACCTCGGACGCGGGCACGGTCGCCTGCAGCCGTGCGGCGAGCGTGGACTTCCCGGCGCCGCCCCGCCCGTCGATCGCGATGACGAGCGGGCGGCCGGTGACCCCGAGCGCGGCGAAACGCTGCACGAGCGAGGACAGCTTCACCACGTGCCACCCGGTGCCCTCGGCCTCACCCGCGTGCAGACGCATCCACGACCTCCACCTGGCTCAGCCGAGACCGATCTGGCTGAAGAACGTCTGGTTGTCCCAGAACAAGAACTCCTCGTCCATCGTGCCGCGCCGGTTCCACAACCCCACAGTCGCCATGTTGACCGCGTACCGGCGCCCGGTGGGAGCGATGAAACCTCCTTTGCCGTCCGGCATCGGCCGCGTGAAGGTGCCCTTCATGACCCCGGCGACCGCGCTCAGACCGCCGTTCGCGACGCGGAGGTAGTGGGACTCGACACGGGTGTCCGGCGCCCACACGAACAACGCCTTCAGGTCCTCGACGTGCTTGTCGATGCCGTCGGTGTAGTGGCCGTCGGGCCAGTGCACGCGGATGTTGCGCGCGTGGCTCTCGCCGAGCCGCGCCCACTTCTGGTGGCTGAAGACGTCGAAGTCGAGCTCGTCGAACGTCTCCAGGTTGCGCCGTTCCTGCATGGTCAGGTCCTTCGCGAACGGCGGGTTGGGCACCGGGGTGACGGACGGGTCCGGCAGCGGTGTCCACGGCGAGTACCCGGCAGGAGCGGCCTCGGCGGTGCCACCGGCGACGGCCGCCAGGGCCATGGCGCCGAACGCGGCGGTGCTGCCGTTCGTGATGAGTGAGCGACGGTTGAGCATCTCGTGCCACCTCTCGTTCAAGTTTGAACAAGAGCTTGGCACTAACTTTTCGTTAGCGCTAGCGATGCCGCAGTGCTCCCGGTCACTTCACCGTCGCCATCGGGAACTGGGAGTTCGTCCTGGCCACGCCGGGCAGCCGGGTGAGGGTCGAGATGTAGAGGCGTTCGTACGCCTCGATGTCGGCCACGGCGACCCACACGTGGTAGTCCGGCTGGCCGAACATGCGCAGGCACGACTCGACCGCGTCCAGCGCGGCGACCTTCGCCTCGAACGCGGAGATGGTCTCGATGTCCTGCCTGGCCATGTCGATGTGCACGAGCACGCGGAAGCCGCGGCCGATCGCGGCGGGGTCGACGGCCGCGTGGTAGCCGGTGATCACCCCGGCCTCCTCCAGCGCCCGCACCCGGCGCAGGCACGGTGAGGGGGTCAGGCCCACCTTGTCGGCCAGTTCGGTGTTCGTCAGCCGCCCGTCCTCCTGGAGGTGGCGGATGATTGCGCGATCGATGCGGTCCACTGGCAGATCATGCCACGCGCAAGGTACGCCGCAGCAGAAGTAGCAATCGGATGCCGTCGCCCAAGACCTAATCTGCCTCTCGTGAACGAACTCCTGCTGACCGACGAAGAACGCGACCGCGCCGGAGCCCGCCTGCTCGCGGTGCTGGACGGCTACGAGCGAGGCCTGGCGAAGGCCGAGGTGCTGCCGCCACCCGACCGCGACCGGCTGGCGGAACTGCTGACCACCCCGATGCCGGCACAGGGCATCGGCGTCGACGCGCTCTTCGACCGGTGGGAGCAGACGGTCCTGCCGAACTCCGCCGCGGTGGCGCACCCGCGCTTCCTCGCCTACGTGCTCGGCCCGCCCAACGGCATCGCCCCCTACGCCGAAGCACTGGCCGCAGCACTCAACCAGAACTGCAACATCTGAACGCTCGGCATTCCGGCCTGCGTGAAGATGGGCGCAAGACTGGCCTGACCTGCTGGTTCGTTCTCGTTGGATCCGGTTGTATCCGGACCGTTCTGGACGTCAGACGGCCTGGAAACGGCCTGAAAGTTGATCACGGCGGCTCCTCGGGTTCGCGCACAGACGCGGCTCGCGGGGCCTTTCGGCGTACCCGGAGACCGGAAGGTGATCACGGTCGGAGCAGCCTTGAAGATCGGCACGACCTCGGCCACGGGTGCGGGTCGCTCCACCTGGCGGGGGCGTGAGGTGGCGGCTACGGCCTGGTTCTCCAGCTCGTAGAGGCCCCAGAGCGAGAGCTGTCCCGGCTGGGCATGGTGGCGGTTCCTCATGGTCAGCACTCCTGCGTTGAAGGGCTTGAGTGAGGCGGTGGCTACTCGCCCCCGCTCCCTCGGCCCTGGCCGCAGTTAGCACCGTGTCGTTGGTGTCAAGGGTGGGCCTTGGCCCATCGCGTAGCGACGCCGTAGGCGCCCTTGATACCGGCGGCACGGTGCTAAAGGATCTGGCCCCCGTGGGAGCAGTCAGCGCACGTGACCTGCACGTTTGCAGGCAATTCCGCGGCGAGATCCGTCAGCTTTCGTGAGCAGATCCGCCGGCCTGTTGGCCGCTGGTGGCGGCGCGCGGACACGGCCACCTGCGCGCGCTCCTGCGCGGGGCCGACAGGCGGAGCGAAGCGGGAGCCTGGCGTGTCCCGATGCGGGGAGCGGGCGCAACGGTGGGCGGTGTCAGCGCAAGACGCCCGCCCGCGCGCCGCCAGCGGCGGCGCGCCCTTGATCCCCTAAAGCACAATTCTTCAACGCAGCGTGCGTGACAAAATCGCGGCAAGTCCGCTGCGACCCACTGTCCGTGGCGGAGATCCCAGGAAGGCAGTACTGCATGATCAGTCTCCAGCCAGTGGTAACGCCGCTGCCAGAAGATGTCAGGCGGCTTCGACTCGCCCTCGCAGGATTTCGAGCAGCAAAGATCCGCCATGACCAGGCCAGAGACCATCGTGATCTGGAAAACTCCTACACGTCAGCGGTTGAAGCAACTATGTGGGTAGTCGCTATCAACGATCAGCTCCGGAAGTTTTACAGCCACTCCTACGAGAACGCACGAGACAACAACACGTACGGCATGGTCATGAGAGGTGTGCTCTGGGTGCGCAACAGACACGCTCACCAATTGCCTGTCACGGTGGACGAAGACCCCACAACCTTCTTCGGTGGGACAAAGGGGATCATCAGCTTGTCGGCCGGGATGCGCTGGCGCAAGGTGGCCGAACTTCCTCCACCTGACCGCAGGTTCCTGGACCCGACCGGTGAAGCCAACTACCAAACACACTTAGAAGGTAGGAGCACCAACGACGTCTTGAATTCGTGCGACCTGTGGTTCTCCGAACTCGAAAGCTGCCCCACCTGTCTACTGTAAGCACTGCCTCACTTGTCAAGCTTGTGACAGCAGGCCGAACTAGAAGATCGACTGAACCAGAGACAGGAGTTGATCAGCTACAGCCGGTGCGACGGCGATTGTGTGTGTTGATGCCTTCGTGTGCTCGGCACCTGAGCTGTCCATCACGAGTGCACCCGCCTCGCGCGCGATGAGAATGCCGGCCGCGAGGTCCAGCGGCTTGTTCGAGAGCACGATTGCGCCGTCGACCCGCCCCTCTGCCAACCACACGAGGTCGTGCGCAGCAGACCCGAACATGCGGACCCGCTCGACCCGTGCGGCAAGCTCGGCCGTGAGCGCGATCCGCTGGCGGTTCTTTTCCGCCGCACCATCCCCAAGCGCGTAGTCGCCAATGGCCACAATGGACTTGGACAGCTCGGTCGTCTTGCTCGCCGACAGCTTCCTCCCGTTGACGAACGCTCCCCCGCCAACGACGGCGGAGTAGTGAAGTTCCAAGTATGGCAACGAAACTGCGGCGACTACCGTGCGATCGCCCTGCATCAGCGCCAGAGACACGCCACACAGCGGCACGCCGTGAACGAAGTTAGCGGTGCCGTCGATCGGGTCGAGCCCCCACACGTATGGACTGTCTGCGGCGGCGTCGCTGCGCCCTTCTTCCTCGCCCACGAAGCCGATGTCAGGGGTCACCTCGGCAAGGTACTCGCGGATCTCGTGTTCGATCCTCACGTCCACGTCTGTGAACGTGTCGCGGTCAGTCTTCTCCGTGACAGTCTCTGGGCGGGCGGTCTTGATCAGCTCATGACCGATGCGGACGGCCTTCCTAGCCACGTCCACCAGGTGGTCGAGCTGGTGCATCAAGCAACCTCCCGTGCGCGGTCCCACATGGACTCGAAAACCTGGGCGAACGTCCCATAGAGACCAGGCATGGCCTCGTCCTTCTCGATCACCAGCGTGGGTGACTCGACGCCTCGCGCGTCTGGAAGGTACGGCTGCACCACGCACTTGAGATCGTCGATAATCGTTATGTTGTAACGGATTGGCTCGTCGTAGACGCGGATGCCGAGCACACCCTTGGCGCTCGGAGACGCCTTCGATCCGACCCGCCTGAGAGCTTCGATGTTCAACCGCGTGAGCGTGCTGAGGTGTCCCGTCGGCAGACCCTCTTCCTGCTCGCGGGCAGTGCTGTAGGTCCCGTTCGGATCGAGGAACAACGCCCGGATGACCGTGCCTTCCTCGATCGCGTCAAGCAGGCTCTTGTCCGAGTACTGCTGGCACAGCATGTTGAGCGACAACCCGGCCATGCTGATCGTCTTCGCGCCATCGAACAACGTGCGCGGGGTGACGTTGTGCAGGAACTCGGTCCGCGTCGCGTAGGCGGCGGTGATGTCGGCAAGGCGGGCCTGCTGAGGCAACTGCACCGGACGCGGAGCAGGGGCGGTGCTGGCTGCTCGCTGCGGCGGGGTCACAAGGCTTTCGCTGTCGCCCTCGTGGGGCGCAAATAGCTGCTGTGCGCTCCAGCCCGGAAACATTTTCTCCAGGACGCGGCAATGGTCCGCGTATGGCAGTCCCAGCAGATCGCCGGAGGTCCACCGGTAGAACTGGGCCTTGCTCGGCCACTTGCCGACAAGATCACCGTCTAGCTGCTTCGCGATGCGGTCGTACTCCTTGCGGAACGTCAGGTAGCCCTGCATGTGCCGCTGCCGCAGCAGCACTCTCAACAGCGTCGACTCGGTCGGCATGACCTCTCCCCGTGGTGCGAGACCCGATCAAGGTACCACGCAGACGAGACCAAGACGAGACTATCCGAGTGTGTCGCGCGGTAGACGAGACAGGGACGGAACGTGGACGGGACGAATCGGTGCCGAAGCTATTCATGCACGGTCCAGAAACAGCAGTGCGCCGCGAACGAGCGGCCATACAGAAGGAGAACCAAGTGGGTATCCCCGCTGGCCATCGGTTCCCGATCACGTTCGACGAGTTGTTCCCGCAGGGGTTCTTCGTGTTGAGCGTCGAGCGGGCAACGGAGTACTCGGAGGGCAAGCAGCCCCGTCCCGCCGTGGACAAGCTGACGGGCCTTCCGGTGTGGACGGTCCAGGGCACGGACCCGTCCGCGAAGGGCAAGAACACGGGTCAGGTCGTCAAGATCGCTTCGGAGTACCAGCCGGTTCCGCCGGAGGTGCTGCCCGGTACGCCGTTCCGCCCGGCGGTCTTCCGTGGCCTCAAGGTCACGCCGTACGTGCGGGACGGCTGGGTGAGCTACACGGTGTGGGCGGAGGAGATGTTGGCTCCGCAGACGTCGAACCGTGGAGCGAAGCAGCAGGGCAACGCCACGCCTGACGCGCCCAAGGCGGCGTAAGCCGTGGGAGATCTTCAGACCTTGGGTGAGCAGTGGCAGAAGGCTTACCAGCGGTTCACGGCTGCCGATGAGGCGAACCGCTACGCGAGTCCCGACGACCCGGACGCCGTTGCTCGGATCGCGCCCGCCTATCGACAGGTGGCGTGGGCCTGGCGGCAACTCGCTGGCCACGCGGACACGCCCTGGTGGGCCAAGGCGGCTGCGTTGCACGCTGCTGAGATGTTCGACCACCAGGCCGATTCGCGAGAACAGTTGTTGCGCAAGGACACCGACGCCTACGGCGAATCGGGCGTGGGGAGGTTGACGTGACCGTGGTCGAGCGTCGTGAGGCTACGTGGGCTCAGACCCAGAAGATCGCGTCGTTGTCCGAGGCGCATGACGTGCTTCCTCGGCTGATGCCGCGCAAGGGTGCCGAGGTTGCGGAGCTGAGGAAGTTCTACGAGAAGAGCGCGGAGGTCTATCGGCGCGTGGCCGAGATCGACCGTGGTCATCACCACGAGGCGCTGTACTGGGCTGAACGTGAGGCGCAGAAGGCGCGAGATCTGGACGGGGCCTGAGGAAGAAGGCCCTGCGCTGTAACAACTTAAGAGGTGTTGCCGCTATCGCGTGACCTGATCGTGGGTCACGCGAGGGTGGGCTACGCCTTGGTGCACAACTAAAAACGGGTGTGCGGCCGGTTGGTGGTCGCCAATGGAAACAGCCGAGTTCTTGGCGGTTCTGGGTCTGCTTCCATGGCGACGCACTGACTGGTCTTTCTTGTCGTCTTCGTTGCTACGCAAAGGATTCCCAGTCGTGACAATGGTATCTGTCTGCACGGGTGCGGCGTCAAGCCGAACCGTTAGCCCGGTGGTGTGGATGTCCTCACTACCCCAGATGATTGGGGGTGAGGCCTGATGGGTAGGTGGGTTGATCCGGCCCCGTTTGAGGGTGTGCGTCCGCGTGTGCCGTGGTGGGCGCTGGTTCCCGGCAAGCTGAAGTGGATTGCTGCGTTTCTAGCGTTGGTGTGGCTGCTGCTGGTCGGCGGCGTCCGCCTGGCGTTGCTGGTGGTGCGGTACCCGATGGTGACACTGACCCCGGCGTTGCTGCTGGTGTGCTGGCGGTGGCTCGGTGTCGTGCCGCTGGTCCTGGTGCTGCTCGCGGTCGCGGCCGGCCTGGTGATCTGGTGGGGCCTGTCGCGAGGTTCGTTCCGTGGTCAGGTGTGGCTGCGGCTGGTGACGGAGTGGCGTCGCGCCTCGGTGTACGTGCCGCGCTGGAAGACCACCGTGCGCCTTGCCGAGCTGGCCAAGGAGTGGCGGGGTCGTGAGTACCTGCCGAAGCTGCGGCGAGTCCGTTCGGACGGCTGGCGGGACCGGGTTCGGGTGCGGATGATTCCGGCCCAGTCACACGAGGAATGGGAGCTTCGTCGCGCTGGCCTGGCGCACTCGTTCGGGGCGCGGTCGTGCCGGGTTCGGGTGCTCAAGCCTCGGATGCTGGAACTCGACTTCGTGCACGCCGATCCGCTGGCCCGTCCGGTGCCGGTGCCGCCGTTGTGCAACGACGCGGACGCGGTGGATCTCAAGCGCGTGGTCGTCGGTGTCCTGGAGACCGGGAAGGCCTGGCGGCTCAAGCTCCTCGGCAACCAGGTCCTCGGCGTGGGTGTGCAGGGCGCGGGCAAGGCCTCAGTGCTGTGGTCGATTGTGTGGCACCTCGCCCCGGCCATCCGCGCGGGAGCTGTCCGCCTGGTCGGTATCGATCCCAAGGGAGGCATGGAACTCGGACAGTGCGAGGAAGCGTTCTCGCGCCTCGTCTTCGACAACGGCACGGCTGCGGTCGAGCTGCTGGAGGAGATCGCGGCGGAGGTCAAGGAACGAGCCGCGAAGTACCGGGGTGTGCGCCGATTGTGGGCCCGTCGCACGGGTGAACCGTTCACCCTGCTGATCATTGACGAGTTGGCGGATCTCGTTGCCTATCAACCAGATCGCAACCTCCGCGAACGTGCGGTGCGGGCCATCTCCACCATCACGTCACAGGGCCGCGCACCTGGTTACGCGGTGCTGGGACTGGTGCAGGACCCGCGTAAGGAGGTCGTGGCCTTCAGGCACCTGTTCGGCACAAAGATCGCGCTCCGGCTCGATGAGGCCCCTCAGGTGGACATGGTCCTGGGTGAGGGTGCGCGTGTCCGGGGCGCTGCGGCTCACGAGATCAGCGAGAACACGCCCGGCGTGGCGTGGGTGAAGACCGACGGGCGCGGTATGCCCGAACGTGCGCGGGCCTTCTACATCACCGACGCGGACCTGGTCGAGCTGGCCATGTTCTTCGGGATCACCGAAGCCACGGTGCACGAGTTCCCGATCAGTCCCGACAGCGGCGAGATGAGTGGAGGTGCAGCGGCATGACCAACAACCAGAAGGAGGTGATGACAACCACTGTGGACAGTGCGGAAACTGTTGCTGCGCCTGGGGTTGTCCCGGCCGTCACTGCTGACGTTTCCGGGATGACTTCGGCGGAGCGTGCCCGGATGCCGCTGACCCTCGACGTGGTCAAGGCGGCGGCTGAGCAGCACGGCGTATGTGTGCGTCCCGTGCTGCGCGAGGTCGTGGACCTCGACACCGGTGAGGTCCGCATGGTGGGCGTGCGGTGCAACTCGACGATCGCGTCCAAGTGCCCGGCGTGTGCCGATCGCAACCGGCGTTCGCGGATGGCGCAGTGCCGGGAGGGCTGGCACCTCGACAGTGAGCCTGTGGCGGAGCGGGAGACCGCCACGACTGACCAGATCGAGCTGGTGACCTACCGGGCCGATCTGACCGCTGAGTACCGCCTGGCGCAGCACGAGAAGGAGGCGGAACAGGTCGAGGACCTGCGGGAAGCGATCAGGGAAGCGGACTCTGACCTGCGCCGGGAGGGAGTCCGCGGGAACCTTCCCTCGGTGGATCGGCCGGCTGTTGCGGCTCCGGTTCGCTCGACTCGTCGGCGTCAGGACTCGCCGAACCTGCCTCGTCGCAAGGTTGCCAAGACCACGGTGGGGCGGGAGTTCGCGGGCAAGTACCGGCCGTCGACGTTCGTGACGGTCACGCTGGACTCTTACGGCAAGGTGCGCTCTGACGGCACTCCGGCTGACCCTGCGTCGTACGACTACCGCCGTGCTGCTCGGGACGCGGTGCACTTCGCGTCGCTGGTGGACCGGTGGTGGCAGAACCTCCGCCGGGTCGTGGGCTGGGACGTGCAGTACTTCGGCACGGTCGAGCCCCAGAAGCGCATCACCCCGCACGCCCACTTCGCCGTCAGGGGCTCGATCCCGCACGCCGTGGTGCGGCAGGTGACGGCGGCTACCTACCTCCAGGTGTGGTGGCCCAACCACGACGAGATCAAGTACAGCGGCGACAGGTTGCCTGTGTGGGACATGCGCGCCATGGGGTTCGTGGACCCGGACACCAATGTGCCGCTGGCCTCGTGGGCGGACGCGGTGGCCGGTCTGGACGCTCCGGCGCACGTGGTCGAGTTCGGATCTCAGGTGCACTCCAAGGGCATCCTCGGCGGCACGGAGGAGGCAGGGCGGCACATCGGCTACCTGACCAAGTACCTGGTCAAGTCGATCTCCGAAGTCGTCGCGGTCGACGAGTCGCAGCGAGTGAGTGAGCACGCGGACCGTCTGGCGGCCGAACTCGCAATCACGCCGTGCTCGGAGCGGTGCGCGGTGTGGCTGCTCTACGGCATCGCCCCTAAGGGCACGAACTCCCGGATGACTCCAGGCCGCTGCCGTTCCAAGGCTCACCGCCGGGAGACGCTCGGGTTGCCGGGGCGGCGGGTGCTGGTGTCGCGGCGGTGGTCGGGGAAGACCCTCGCCGAACACAAGTCCGACCGGGCGGCGTTCGTGAAGGAGGCGCTGGCTGCTGCCGGGATCGCCAAGCCTGAGGGCACGGACCGCACGCGGCTGATGTGGGCTCCGGTCCGGGCGGGTGATCCACACGCTCCCAGCCGCGCAGAGCTGCTGATGCAGATGATCGCTCAGCGGCTCAAGTGGCGGGCCGAGTACGACCAGGGCCCAAGCCGTCCTCGCTGTCCTACCTCGACCCGCACCCGATGAGGCGCTGAATCTTTCAGCAACTCACCGGGAGGCGGCCTGACCAGCGACGGAAGGGGGGATCTGGTGAGTGACCGACCGCGCTTCATCACCGTGGAATGCCTCTGGACGCCGGCCGTTCTGGCCGATTTCCTCGGCATCCCTGAGAAGACGCTGACCGACTGGCGTTACCGCAGCGTGGGACCTGCGTTCGTCCGGCTCGGAAAGCACGTCCGTTACCGCCCGGATGACGTCCGGGACTGGCTGGACGATCAGAAGGCCGCCTAGCACGTAGCGAGCCAGCCGGGCAGCTCCTCCCGGCCTGTCCGGCTGGCTCTTTCTTTCAGCAACTCCAACACAGAAGGGCTCACCCATGGCCGGACACATTCAGGACCGGTGGATGCGGGTCAAGCGCGATCCCGACACCGGTAAGGCCGTGCGCGATGAGGAAGGCAAGGCGATCAAAGAGCGCCACCCCGCCATGTGGGGCAAGGGCGACAGGTACAAGGTGCGGTATCCGAAGCCTGGCGGCGGTGAGGACTCGAAGACCTTCCCGGACAAGCAGCTCAAGAAGGCCCAGGCCTTCCTGACAAAGATGCAGAACGACATCCTGGACGGCGCGTACGTCAACCCTCAGGCGGGCAAGCTGACGCTTCGCGCCTACGCGGAGAACTACGTCAAGGGACGGTCCCAAGATCCATCTTCGCAGGAGACGTTGAAGCGCCAGTTGGAGAACAACGTCTATCCGTTCCTCGGGGACAAGAACCTTGATGCGATCAAGGTGGATGTCCTGCGGGACTTCCTGGCCTGGTTGACGGATGAGCGGGCGGTGTCGGTCAACTACCAGGTACAGATCTGGAAGGCCTTGTCGTCCATCCTCGACGCGGCGCGAGAAGAGAAGAAGATCGGCGCGAACCCCTGTCATTCGAAAGCCATCTCTGCGCCGCGCCCGGTGGAGAACAAGATCGTGACTTGGCCTGAAGTCAAGCTGAACAAGATCTCGCTTGCCCTGGAGGCTCGGCACAAGATCGTGATCCCGCTCGGCGCTGGCCTGGGTCTTCGCCAGGGTGAGATCTTCGCGTTCTCGATGGACAACGTGGACCGCGATCAGATGATCTACCGCTGCTCGCGTCAGATCGCGATCATCGGGAACAAGCTGACGTTCCGCTTGCCCAAGGGGCACAAGACGCGTGAAGTCCCGCTGAGTCAAGGCGTGCTCGATGAACTGGACGCGTACGCGGAGAACTACCCGCCGGTCGCGATCACGCTCCCCTGGAGCGAGCGAGACAGCAAACAGACCGAGACCGTGAACCTGCTCATGGTCAACTACCAGGGGGCGCCAGACCGACGTCAGACCTTCAACAACCGGGTGTGGCTGCCCGCCTTCAAGCGTGCGCGCATCGAACACGACGCCGACGGCGACGGGATGCACGCACTACGGCACCTCTACGCGTCCCATCTGCTCGCCCAGGGCGTCAGCATCCGTGAGCTGGCGGACTACCTGGGGCACTCCTCGCCCGCCTTCACGCTCCGCAAGTACGCGCACATGATGCCGTCCAGCCACGACCGGGCGCGGCTGGCGGTCAACTCCATGTTCAAGCCGCGCAAGCGTGCAGAGTCCACAAAGGACGTGACGGCTGCCGGCGAGATCGCCCCCGAGGCCGCCGAGTCGCGGCCCGTCGACGGCTGACGGCCTGGGGACGGCCTAGCGGCCTGAAAACAACTCCACATAGGGATGTTCTGGCAGGTCAGGCCTTGATCCGCAGCAGAACTGCAACTTCTGGCAGCTCTCCCCCGCGGCCAGCGTCGTCGAACGCGCGGTGCTGGAGTGGCTCGCCTCGGTCATCGGCTTTCCCAGCACCGCCAAGGGAATCCTCACCGGCGGCGGATCGCTGGCCACGCTCCAGGCGCTCACCACCGCGCTGAACGACCGCGTGCCCGGCTTCCGCGCCCAGGGCCTGCAGCGCGACGCTCCCCCGCTCGTCGTCTACACCTCCGTCGAGGCCCACCGCAGCGTCGACAAGGCCGCCGCGATCCTCGGCATCGGCCTCGACCACGTGCGCCACATCCGCACCGACGCCCAGCACCGCATGGACGTCGCCGCACTGACCCAAGCGATCGAGGAGGACCGGCGCGCGGGCCGGCAGCCGTGGTGCGTGGTCGCCACCTGCGGCACGGTCTCGACCGGCTCGGTGGACCCGCTCGACGCCATCGCGGACCTGTGCGAAGCGGAAGACCTCTGGCTGCACGTCGACGGTGCCTACGGCGCGCTCTTCCTGCTCTCCGACCACATGCGCGCCCTGATGGGCGGCTGCGCCCGCGCCGACTCGATCACGCTCGACCCGCACAAGCTGCTGTACGCGTCGCTGGAGGCCGGCTGCCTGCTGGTGCGCGACGGCGAGAAGCTGCGCGACGCGCACGCGTTCAACTCCTCCTACCTGACGGTCGCCGACGACCCGCTCATGACCGACTACATGGACCACGGGCCGCAGCTTTCCCGCAACTTCAAGGCTTTCAAGGTGTGGAGCGCACTCCAGGCGTTCGGTGTGGACGCCTTCCGCACGGCCAACAACCGCACCCTCGACCTCGCCCAGCGCCTCGGCCGCGGCGTCGAGGCCACCCCTGGCCTCACGCTGCTGGCGCCCGTGACGCTGACCGCGGTGTGCATTGCCGTTGATGGCGCTTCGGCTGAAGAGCACACGGCGTTGCTGGCAGAACTCGCCGCCGAGAACACCGCGTTGCTCGGCCCGGTGCTGGTGGACGGGCGGCACGGGATCCGCGCATGCATCACCAACCACCGGACGAGCGAAGCTGACATCGACCTGATCGTCGACCGGCTCGGGCAGATCGCGGCTCGGTGACAGCAGCCCGGCCGGAGGTCAGACAGGCCGCGTCACCGTGACCGCGGCCCGGCACACCTCCACCGGATCCCGCACCTGCGCCACCGTCGCCGCCGCCCTCCCTGCGGCGGCGGCGAACCGCGGATCACCCAGCACCCGAGCCACCGCGTCCCTCAATCCCTCCACAGTGGACGGACGAACGATCACCCCGCTCCCCTGCCGCGCGACCCGGTTCGCCATCTCCCACTGGTCACCACCGCCCGGCACCACCACGACAGGAACCCCGGCCCGCAACGCCTTGGCCAGCATCCCGTGCCCACCCCCGCACACCAGCACGGATGACTCCCGCAGCAGCTCGTCCTGCCGCCCCGGCCCCGACCGCGCCCATGAGGGCAGCCCGTCCGGGGCCGGCGCGAACGTCGACACCACGGCCCTCACACCCAGCCCGCGCAACGCATCCAAAGTCATCGAGGCCATGTCAGCGGCCCCGGTCCAGGCCGTCGACGGCGCGATCATCACCAGCGGCGCGGTGCCCGGCGGCGGACTCATCCGCTCCCGGCTCGCCTCCCACAGCAACGGACCCACCACGTGCGCGTTGCGCGGCCAGTCCGGGCGCGGCACCTCCAGCGCGGGCAACGTCGCGATCAACCTCACCGCAGGTCCCGGCTCCCGCGCGCTCAGGCCGATCCGCTGGCGCACGACAGCACGTTGCCGCGAACCCTCCCGAATCGACCTGGCCGTGAACGCACGCAGCACCGCGTCGCGCATCCTGCCCCGCACGCCGACACCGGCGGCCAGCCCGCTGCCGAGCGGCGGAAGTCCCCGAGACGGCTCGTAAAGCGGGTGCGGCGACAGCTGCGCCCACGGCACGCCGAGAAGTTCGGCGGCCATGCTCGCGCCCAACGCGAGGACGTCGCACACCACCAGATCAGGCTCGGCGGCAGCCAACTGCGGAACCAAGGCCGAAGCCAACTCAGCGGCCTGGTCGTGCAGCGCCTGACCGAGATCGGCAGCACCCCGCAGGTCGGCCAGCGCCAGGCCGCAAACCCGGGACGCCGTGATGCCCTCGGCAACAGCAGCGTCGACCCACCGGTCACCGGTGAACAGGACCGGGGTGTCACCGACCTCGACGAACCTCAGGCACAACGCGATCGCCGGCACCACATGCCCCGGATCGCCTCCGGAGACCACAGCTACCCGCACGGCGCTCACTCCATCACAACGACCTGCCGCACAGCCTCACCGGAAGCGAGCCGCGCGAACCCCTCGTTGATCTCCTCCAACCGCAACCGCCCGGACAGCAGGCCGTCCACCGGCAACCGCCCCGCGCGGTACAGGTCGATGAACCGCGGCACATCCCGCCGAGGCACACACGAACCCAGGTAGCTGCCCTTCAACGTCCGTTCCTCGGCAACGAGGTTCAGCGCGGGCAGCGACACGGTCCGATCCGGATGCGGCAACCCCACCGTCACCGTCGTCCCGCCAACAGCCGTGGCCGCGTAGGCCTGCTCCAGAACCGCCGCGACCCCGGTGGTGTCGATGACCTTGTCCGCACCACCACCGGTCAGCTCCCGCACCGCGGCGACGGCGTCCGGCCCGCCCTCAGCCGCGTGCGTCGCACCCGAAGTCAAGGCCAGGTCCCGTTTGTGCGAGACGACGTCCACCGCGACGACCTGCGTCGCACCCGCCGTCACCGCCGCGAGCACCGCCGCCAGCCCGACACCGCCGAGCCCGAACACCGCGACCTTCTCCCCCGGCACGACCTGCGCGCTGTAGAACGCCGCACCCGCACCGGTCAGCACCGCGCAGCCGAACAGCGCGGCTATGTCGAGCGGCAGGTCCGGCGGCACGAGCGTGGCCGAGCGGTCGGAGATCACGGTGTACTCGGCGAAACCGGACACGCCGAGGTGGTGGTGCGGCCGCGTGCCGTCCGGGAGCGTCCACCGGCGTTCGCCGCTCAGCAACGTGCCGTCGCGGTTCGCCAGCGCACCCGGTTCGCACAACGCCTGCCGCCCCGAGGCGCAACGCCGGCACGCGCCACACGCGGGCACGAACGACAGCACGACGTGGTCGCCCGGCTTGAACTCGGCGTTGGGGCCCGCCTCGACGACCTCACCCGCCGCCTCGTGACCGAGCACCATCGGCAACGGCCGGATGCGCGAGCCGTCGATCACGGACAGGTCGGAGTGGCACAGGCCGGTGGCGTGCACGCGCACCAGCAGTTCGCCGGGACCGGGCGGGTCCAGTTCCAGTTCGACGATCTCCAGCGGCCCGCCGACACCGGTCAGCACCGCGCCCCGCGTCTTCACGCGACCACCAGGCCTTCCATCGCCGTGCGCAGACCCGCCGGGATCTCCACCGGTTTGCGGGTCGTCCGGTCGACGAACACGTGCACGAAATGCCCCTCGGCGATGACGTCGTCGGCGAGGAAGAACCCCACCTCGTAGCGCACGCTCGACCGGCCGAGGTGCCCGACGCGCAGTCCGGCGTCCAGCACGTCCGGGAAGGCGGCCGAGGCGCGGTAGTTGCAGTGCGACTCGACGCAGAGCCCGATCTCCCGGCCGGTCTGGATGTCCAGCCCGTGATCGATCAGCCACGTGTTGATCACGGTGTCCATGAAGGCGTAGTGGACGACGTTGTTCACGTGCCCGTAGACGTCGTTGTCCGCCCACCGGGTCGGGATCCGCTGCCAGTGCCGGTAGTCGTCGCGCACACAACCTCCAGGGTTGATCGACCAGGTGCCGAGACCACGAACTTAGCCGGGCGGCACGTCAGGTGAGCAACTCCACGAGGTGGACCACGTGGCCGCGGGCCCAGGTCTGGTGCGCGCCGCCCTGGAAGGTCACCAGGACGTCCTCGTCGTACGTCACGGCGACGACCTGGCCGACCGGCCCGATCGAGCCGTAGAGCCGGACGAGGTCGCCCGGCATCAGTTCGTCCGCAGTCGTCGTGTCGATGTTGCGGGCCATCGAGGCCGGCCGCACGCGGGCGGTGAACAGCCACCACGACCCACCGCACAGCGCCGGCACCGTGAGCACCAGGACGCCCGCGACGACGGGGTACGTGCCCACGAGCACGGCCGCGCCGACCGACGCCCACAGCAGGCCGACGACCGCTGCGATGTGGGACGAGCTCACGGGGTGGTCACCGACCTGGAGCCAGCCCGTCGTGCGCACCCAGCCGTCCTCGGTCAGGCCGCGCGCGACGACGGGCGTCACGACCGGTTTGCTGAACAGGTCGACGTGTTCGTCAGTCAGCACGCTGCCACCTCAGCTGGTTCTTGGCGTTGCGGGCGCAGACCATCTCGGTGCCGTCCTGAGACGTCCTGCGCGAGCCTTCGATGAAGCACAGCTTGCCCAGCCTCGGGTCCACGAAGTCGCTCGGCGGCGTCACCGACGTGGTGGGTATGCGCGGTACGGACCACGATGGCGGTGCCGAGGGCTCCGGCGCAGGAGTCGTCGTGGTCGTGGTCGGACTCGGCGTCGAGGACGTCGTGCTCGCAGCGGTGGTCGTGCTCGTGACGCAGGCGGCGGCCCACAGGCCGCGCCGTTCCTCGCGGGCGGTGACCTCGACCGTCGCGAGCTCGTCGCGGGAGGCCGGATCGACCGACGCCATCCCTTCCCGCACAACGGTCTTCGCGTAGTCCGAGCCGTCCGGCAGTTGCACGTCGACCGCGATCTCGCCGTTGCCGGGAACGCCGTCGTTCTTCACCGTGAGCCGCACGTTCTTGCCGCGCAACAGGTTCTGCGCGGCGGCCCGCGACTCGGTCAGCCAGCAGCCCGCGGTGCGGCGGATCCCCGCGACGCGGGCGTGGAAGAACAGTCCGGTGGCGGGCTCCAGGCCCTCGAACGAGTCCACATCGGACACCTCACGGACGGTCACCTCGAAGGCGTCGCCGCGGTGCAACGCCGGCGAGGACTCGGCGCTCCCGTGCTCTCGCGGCGGCGTTCCGTCGACGAAACCGGCAGCGGCGGTCGTGACGAGCGCGGTGAGCACGCCGAGGCTCATGATCGTGAGCCTCGCGGGCTGGCTGATACGCCACCAGAAGCGGCGGACAAAGCTGGGCAATGGCGGTCCCGGGATTCATGTGTTCGGACAATCTTTGCGACAAAAGCGCTGGTCAACGCCTTTCCGGGGAGTGTTGTTGCCGATCACTTCACCGTCAAGGACGAAAAAGGTTCAATTGAATTCTTCACCGCCCCCAGGCGCAGGCTGTGATTGATCGTGCACGCAGACCGTCGAATCCGCGTCGAATTCGACGCGGATTCGACGGTCTCCGGCTAGCTCGCCGGGTTCAGATCGAGACTCCACGTGTCGATCGTGCCGACGTCCTGTGCGGCCAGGTCGCGCACGCGAAGCTTCCACGTGCCGTTGGCGGCCTCACTCGACACATTCGCGGTGTAGGTCTGATTGATGTTGTCCGTCGAGCCGCCGGAACGGTTGTGCAGCGTGTACGCCGTGCCGTCCGGTGCGATCAGGGCCACCGTCAGGTCACCGATGTAGGTGTGCCGGATGTTCACCGCCACCCGCGTGACGGTGGACGGCGTCGCCGAGCACCCGGAGATCACGATGTCGCTGTCGACCGCGGCGCCCGCGTCCGGGATGGCGACGTCGTTCGGGTTCGTGCCGGAGCAGCTGCCGCCACCACCACCGGTGATCGTCAGGTTGTAGGTCGCGGT
Source organism: Lentzea alba (assembly GCF_047445655.1). Lineage (GTDB taxonomy): Bacteria > Actinomycetota > Actinomycetes > Mycobacteriales > Pseudonocardiaceae > Lentzea > Lentzea alba_A. The sequence continues at coordinate 208,979 of NZ_JAJAEG010000003.1, read as the reverse complement.
GCGGGATCCCGTGCCGGTCGCGGTGATCGTGACCGGGAAGGTGCCGTTGACCGCCGACGCCGTGGTGCTGATCGTCAACGTCGAGCTGCCGCCCGTCGTGACCGACGCGGGGTTGAACGAAGCCGTTGCGCCAGAAGGCAGTCCGGACGCCGACAGCTGCACGGTCTGCGGGTCACCGCTCACCGTCGCGGTGGAGACGGTGGCCGAGACGGACGAACCCGCCGTCACCGAACCGGACGTCGGCGAGACCGACACGGAGAAGTCCGCGCCGGGCGTGGGGCTGACCGCCGACTTCCACAGGGTGTAGGCGATGCCGTCGACCGCGCGGTTGAGGTGGGTGTCGCTGACGTTGGCCGTCGTGTCGCAGGCGCGGTGGTAGCAGGGGTCGAACGCGCTTCCCGCGCTGCCGCCCCACTTGTTCGCCTGCGCGGTCGTCTTCGTGGCGCTGGCACCCATGGCGTAACCGGAGGCCGGAATGCCCGCGTTGGTGAAGGACGCGTCGTCGGAACGGTTGCGGCCCTCGGTGTTCTCCTCGGGCGACAGGCTCAGGGAGTCCCAGTAGGCCTTCATGTGGGTGGACTGGGTGCTGTTGATGTTGTTGATGAAGTAGCCGCCGTTGACCGACCCGACCATGTCGAAGTTGTGGTAGGTCTTGATCTTCGTGCGCTCGGCGGACGGGAGCTGCGAGACGTAGAAGCGCGAGCCGTTGAGGCCCTGCTCCTCGTCGGTCCACCAGGCGAACCGGACCTTGTTCAGCATCGCCGGGTTGAGGCGCGCCAGCACGATCGCGGTTTCGAGCAACGCGGACGAGCCGGTGGCGTTGTCGTTGATGCCCGGGCCCGCGGACACGCCGTCGAGGTGCGCGCCGAACATGTAGACGTTGTTCGCGTTGCCACCGGGCCATTCGGCGATCACGTTCGGGCCGGCGCCGGTGGTGCAGCCCGAGGTGCAGGGCTGCTCGGTGACGGTGAACCCGGCCGCGGTGAGCTTGTCCTTCACGTACGTCACCGACGCGCGGTAGCCCGCGCTGGTGGAACGCCTGTTGCCGCCGTTCTGCGAGGCGATGGTGCCGAACGCGTTCAAGTGCGCCTTGACCGCCGTGATGTCGATGTCGGGCGGCTGGACACCGCCGCCTCCGCCGGTGACGGTCAGCGTGTAGGTGGCGGTCCTGGTCGTGGCACCAGCGGCCTGGATGGTCACCGGGTAGGTGCCGGCCGGTGTCGACGCACTGGTGGAGATCGTCAAGCTGGAGTTCGAGCCCGTCGTGACGGACGCCGGGTTGAACGCCGCGGTCGCGCCGGAGGGCAGGCCGCTCGCGGTCAGCTGCACGGTCTGCGCCTGGCCGCTCGTCGTCTGGGTCTGCACGGTGGTCGACGCCGCCGAACCCGCCGCGACCGAACCGGAGGCCGGTGACACAGCGACGGAGAAGTCGTTGGCCGGAGTGGCGCCGAGGTTCAGCGACCAGGAGTCGATCCGGCCGACGTCGTTGGCCGCGTTGTCGTTGACCCGCAGCTTCCACGTGCCGTTCGAGGTCTCGCTCGACAGGTTGACGGTGTAGGTCTGGTCGATGTTGTCCGCGCTGCCGCCGGTGTGGTTGTGCAGCGGGTAGGTCGACCCGTCCGGGGCGACCAGGGTGACCGCGAGGTCGCCGATGTAGGTGTGGACGATCTTCACCGGCACCGTGCTGGTGGCCGACGGGGCAGACGCGCAGTCGGTGATCGTGATCGGCGACTCGACGGTGGTGTTGTCGCCGATCGCGACGTCACCGTCGTTGGTGCCCGAGCAGCCGGCGAGCGGGGCAGCGGAGGCCGCAGGGATGGCCATCGATGCCGCGACCACGACGGTCGTCAGGAGGCTTGAGAGCAGGGGTCTTCTTCGCACGGGCGGAACTCCTTCGCAGGGAACGCAGGGCCTGGCCGCGAAGGTAACTCCGGCGAAGACGATCGACATCCGGTCGTTCGGATGGTTGTTGTCACGGTTGATGACGCTCTATGTTCCACAGCGGGCGCACACATCGGACTTCGAGCTCTGCTCGGAAAGGGATGTCATGGTCTCCGCACGTCCATGGCCCGTACCTGTTGTCGCAGTTTGCAGTGCCCTTGCGTTGCTCTTCTCCCCTCCTTTCGCCTCCGCGGTCCCCGACCCAGTCATCGGAGCTGTATCGGTCGACCACCGCGCGGTCGTCGAGGTCACGGACTTCGGCGCGGACCCGACCGGCAGGTCGGACTCGGCCGCGGGCATCGCGGCGGCCGTCGAGCACGCCAAACGGCTCAACCGGCCCACGACGATCCGCTTCGCGCCCGGCACGTACCAGATCTACCCGGAGCGTGCCTCGAAGCGGGAGCTGTACGTCAGCAACACGCTCGGCACCGACCAGGCGTGGAAGACGAAGAACATCGGCATCCTGATCGAGGACATGCACGACGTCGTGGTCGACGGCGGCGGCGCGACCATCCTCAACCACGGGTTCCAGACCGTGTTCGCCGCGGTCCGGTCGACCGACGTGCGGTTCACCGGCTTCACGCAGGACTGGGTCGCGCCGAAGACCGTCGACGTCACGGTGACCGAGACCGGCGTTCGTGACGGGCGTGCGCATCGCGTCATTTCCGTGCCGCCGACCTACCGCTACACCGTCGAGGGCACTTCCGTGCGCTGGTCCGGTGAGCGGAGTCCGTTGACGGGCGAGCCTTACTGGACGGGAACGAATTCGTTCAACTACTCGCAGGTGCACGACCCCGCGACCGGCAAGACCTGGCGCACCTCGAACCCGGTCTTCACCGACGTCGCCTCGATCCGCGACCTGGGCGGCCGTCTGGAGATCGTCTACACGAACGGCGTGCCGCCCAAGGACAACGGGCTCGTCTACGCGATGCGGGAGACCACAAGGGACACTCCGGCCGCGCTTTTCTGGGAGTCCGCGCGGGTTTCCGTCGATCACATGAAGCTCGGCCACCTCCACGGCTTCGGTCTGGTCGGCCAGTTCAGCGAGGACATCACCGTCGACTCCGTGGTGTTCAAGACCGATCGCCGGACCGGGCGGGTCACCTCCAGCTTCGCCGACCACATCCAGATGTCCGGCGTCAAAGGCACCGTGCGCGTCACGAACTGCGTCTTCGACAACCCGCAGGACGACCCGATCAACGTCCACGGCACCTATCTCCAGGTGACCGGCGCGGGTTCTCATGAGCTGCGGCTGCAGTACGCGCACCACGAGACCGCGGGCTTCCCGCAGTTCTACCCCGGCAACGCGATCGAGCTCGTCAGCAAGCGCACCATGCTGCCCGTGGCGACAGCCACCGTCGTGTCAGTGGACGGTCCTACCGGCCGGAGTGTGCCGCCCGGCGCGGATCCGGCGACGTACCTGCGCAACATGACCGTGGTCGTGGACCGGCCCTTGCCCGAAGCGGTTGCAAGTTCGCCGACTGACCACGCCGCCGAGAACACCACCTACACGCCGTCCGTCGTCATCAAGGGCAACACGTTCAGCGCGGTGCCCACCCGAGGCATCCTCGTGACGACCCGCAAACCGGTGCGGATCGAGGACAACCGCTTCGACGGCATGACCATGGCCAGCATCTACATCTCGTCCGACGCCCGTTCGTGGTTCGAGTCCGGGCCCGTGCGGGACGTCGTCATCCGCGGCAACGTCTTCGACCGCCCGGCCAGTCCGGTGATCCTCTTCGAACCGACCAACCAGGACTTCGTCGCCGAACAACCGGTGCACCGCAACGTTCGCATCGAGGACAACTCGTTCAACCTGATCTCCGGGACCGTGCTCGCCGGTCGCAGCGTCGGCGATCTGACGTTCCGCGGCAACCGGGTCCAGCACTACACCGGCCTCCACCTGACCGGGCCCGATCAGCCGTTGTACGTCGGCGGCACCGCGGCGCTCACCACGGACGCGCCGCCCTCCTCGAGTACCGCCCCGCTGTTCACTTTGGACGGTTCCGACAACGTGACGTTCGCCGGCGACCGTTACGCCAAGGGTTTCAACCAACGCGTCAGCACGGCCAACATGTCGGCTTCCGAGGTCAGCGTCCAGGACGATCTCGCGCTGAACGCCGACAGGTTGTCCGAGGTACCCGTGACGGTGACCTACCGCAGCTCGGCCCCGTCCGTCGCCACCGTCGACAGTCGCGGCGTGCTGACGGGAGTCCAGAAGGGACAGACCGTGATCACCGCCTGGGCCCGGGTCGGCGGCAAGCTGCTGCGCGCCGAGCCGCTGACGGTGACCGTCCGGTAGTCACTCTCCCCGGTACCCGTCGACGAAGAGCATGCGGCGGCCCGCGAGATCCGACCGGGTCGCGCGGGCCGCCGTGTACTCGGGCGAGTGGTACCACTCCTTCGCCCGCGCGAGATCCGGGAACTCGATCACGACCATCCGGTTCGTCTCCCGCCAGTCACCCTCCAGCGCCTCCGGCAGCGCGCCGCGGGCGAGGAAACGCCCGCCGTGCTGAAGAATCGACGCCTTCGCGAGCTCGCGGTAGGAGCGAACCTCCGGATTGTCCACGTAGTGGGATTCGGCAATGACGTAAGCGGTCACGAACCCCATGATGGCATGTGGGTAGAATGCTTTTCGTGAGTTCACCGCAATTGTCCGGGCAGCCCACTTCGGTCACCTATCCCGCGGGTTCCGTGCGGGAGACAGCGACAGTTCTGCACGTGATCGAACGCGCAGCCGGCCAGACTCTGGTGATCACCGACGTGACACCGTTCCACCCGCTCGACCCGCTGTGGCCGGACCAGCCGGCCGACCACGGCTCGCTGCGGACCCCGGACGCCACGCACGCGGTCGTCGACACCGTCACCGTCGCTCAACGCGCCGGCGGACCGCTCCTGGTCGGTGACGAGATCGACGCCCGCCGCGACGAGCAGGACGTGTTGTTCCAGGTGGCGCACGTGATCGAAGGCAGCGTGGCGGTCGGCGACCAGGTCGAGCTGCTGGTCGACACCGACCGCAGGCAGCGGCTCAGCGCCGCGCACACCGCGTGCCACCTCCTCGCGTACGCGCTCAACGAGGTGACGCACGAGCTGTGGAAGAAGCCGGGACCGCTCGACTCGCGCGGCCACCACGACTTCGACGAGGCGACCTGCGTGAGCACCCGCCACGACGTCGGCGGCAGCCACGACCAGTACCGGCTGGGCAAGTCGCTGCGCAAACGCGGATTCGACTCGGCACGTTTTCTCGACGAGCTTCCGCGCATTGTCGGCGAGACGAACGACCTGCTCGCGAAATGGGTCGCCGCCGATGTCGCGGTGCGAATCGACTGCGCCGGCCACCGTCTCACGGACCGGCGGCAATGGGTGTGTGAAACGCCGGGTGGAATCGCGCAGATGCCGTGCGGCGGCACCCACGTCACGCGACTCGGTGAGATCCGGCAGATGACGGCGGTGGCGACGTTCGACCCGGACAGCTCGCTGCTCACGATCAGGAACGAGGTCGAGGTCCGCTAGCGACGTGTCGGCCGAGGTCCGCGGACCTCGGC
>NZ_JAJAEG010000003.1:158624-203385 GCF_047445655.1 Lentzea alba | reverse complement strand
GGCCGAGGTCCGCGGACCTCGCCCCACACCACTAGCCGTGGTAGAGCCCAGCCTCTTCCAGCGCGCGCAACGCCTGGTAGTCGGCCTCCAGCACCGCCGGCTCGTCGTGCGTCAGATACACCGTGCCAGGACAGGTCGCCATGTCGATCGTCCGCGAGAACCTCGTGCCCGCAGGCAGATTCACCACCAACGCGCCGAACGACGGCAGATCACGCACCTGCTGCCACCCGTCCTCATCCGGGATGACCCCGTCGGCGGGCGAGATCAGGTTGACGCACCGAAGCCGGCTCTTCAGCTGATACGGCGCCTCGGCCTCGGCGAGGAAGCTCGACGGGTCCGCCACCGAGAACGCCAGCGTGTCCACCTGATCCGAGCCGACGCACCGGGTCAGCAGCTCCGGCATCTGACCACCGCCGAGCCGGGCACCCGACTCGATCAGGTACGGACCGGCGGCGGTCAGCATGATCTCGGTGTGCCCGGCGCCGTTGCGGATGCCCAGCGCGTCGAGCACCGACCGGACGTACCCGACGACCTCCTGCGCGCCCGAGTCCTCCAGCGCCAGCAGGTCCTCGTAGTCGTAGACGGCCCGGCCGTCGATCACGCGCTTGTGGTAGCGCCACACCTCGACGACGCGGTGCACGCCGTCGCGGCTCACCGTGTTCACGTAGTGCTCGGCGCCGTGCAGGAACTGTTGTGCCAGCACGACATCATTGCTCTTGCCGTACCGGTCGACCGACGTCATGATCCGCTCGTGCGCGGCAGCGACCTCGGCCGCGCTGTGGCAGATGATCACGTTGTCGGTGCCCGCGCTCAACACCGGCTTGAGCACGACCGGCCAGTCGTCGCGGCGCGTCGCCCACGCGACGACCTCGTCAACCGACGCCGACTGGAAGTTGGCCGCCGTGGCGAGGCCCGCGGCGCGCACCGCGTCCTGCATCGCGAACTTGTCGCGGCGGGCGATCGAGCCCGTCAGGCCGTTGCCGGTCACTCCGAGCGCCGCCGACAGCTCGTCGGCGAGCAGCACCCCGGACTCGGCCGCGGCGACCACGACCGTGACGCCCAGCGAGCGCAGCCGGGCGGCGGTGGCCGTCACGTCACCGGTGTGCTCGATGTCCTCGGTGAAGTCCTCCGGCCGGTAGGCGAGCCGGGTGTCCGGGAACTGGGAGCGCACGTGCACGAACCCGACACCGCGCTGGCGCAGCGCCGCGGGCAGCAGTCTGCCCGCGCCGTACGCGTCGACAATGGCACACGTCATTTCTGGAAACCTCACGATTCGTTTGCGGCCACCGCGACCGGCTCAGGTGGGGCGGCCGCGGTGTGCCTGCTGCGCACCACCGCGCCCACCACGACCAGTGCCACCACGAGCAGCACACCGGCGAGGGTGAAGATCGAAAAACGCAGCCTGCCGTCCGCGAGCTGCATGACGAACGCGAACAACGGCGACAGCGCGACGAGCAGGGACGTGGTGATCGGCTCGGTGTGCTTGATGCCGATCTGCAGCACGTAGATCGGCAGTCCCACACCGATGATCGCGACGATCAGGCCCGGCAGGAACGCCGCCTGCAGGTCCGCGCCGTCCTCGAACGCGACCAGCACCCAGGCGATCCCGCTCATCAGGAAGAACCGGGTGGCGAGCACCTGCCCCGGCGCGCAGCCCGCGTCGCTGAGCCGCTTCATGTAGATGATGTTCACCGCGGACCCGACCGCGCACGCGACCGTGAACACCAATCCCGCCACCGCGTCACTGGTCGCCATGTCGCCCAGGCCGCTGCGGCCGGTGAACGACCCCCACACCAGGGCGCCGAGCAACGCGCAGATCGCAATGGACACAACGACTTCGGTGGCGAGCACGGTGCTGCCCCGGCGCAGCCAGCTGCCGGCGAACACGGTGATCACCGGCCCGAGCGCGAGCCCGACGACGTTCACGATCGCGGGCTCCAGGTACGCCAGCGCGTAGAACGTCGTCAGCCACGTGACGGCCGTGGTGATGTTGATGGCGATCAGGTCGCGGCGGTGCGTCCTCAGCTCGCCGAGGCTGCCGCCACCGCGGTGCCACTCGACGGCCAGGAAGAAGACCATGGTGAGGGTGAACGACACCGCGGCGATGCTCGCCGGGCTCAGCTCCTCGAACCGGTTTCCCGCGTACACGTCCATGGCCGCGGTGAGAATCGCGTACGCCAGAAGTGGCACCACTCCACGACGCATCCCACCGAGCACGTTCTGACTCACGATGCTCCCCCGCATCTCGACTGCCTCGTCCCGCATCGCGGGTCCCCACCCGCCGGACTCGGCCAGGCCGCAACCGTAGCGAAGGCCCGGCCGAGTCCGCAGGCGAATCTCACGTACCGGACGTGAACGACGCCGTGATGCCCTGTGCCGCCAGCAGATCCAGCCAGCGGCGCACCAGCTCCGGGTCGTCCGTCGCCTGGTGCAGACCGGGAGCGACGCGTCCACCGAGGACGTCGAGGATCGCGAGTCCGAGCGGGACGGACACCGTTCGCGGGGTCGCCGCCTCGGTCGCGTCACCGGTGACGTCGAGCGCGTACTCGCCGGCCCACGTGTCGCCGTCGTCGGTGCGCACTTCGAGCTTCACCGACATGACAACGCGGTCGTGGTCCTCGGCCGTGGTCGGGTACCGCTGCGCCAGCTCGTTCGCCAGCTCCGTGATCCGGGCGTCGTCGCCGGTGGCGAGCTCGGCGAAGACCGGCTGCCACGCCTCGCGCCAGCCGGCGATGCGCAGCGTGCCGCGCACGAACTTCGCCAGCCGCCAGGTCTCCGGGAACGCGTACGTGCGCACGAACGGCACGCTGTCGCGGTTCGGGTAGACCTCGAACTCCTCGCCGCCAACGGTTTCGGTCGTGACGGCCTCCCACGGGCGTGCCACGTCCTTCGGCTCGTCGTCCTCGATCAGCCGCGCCGGCGACAGCAACGCGGTGAGCACACCGCGCGGCGCCCAGCTGAACCGGTAGCGGAAGTCGTTCGGCACGGCCGGGTTGCTGCCGCAGTACGACGTGAACCGCACGGTCGCCGGCCGGTCACCGGCGAAGGCCTTGGCCTGGCGCACCAGCTCGTGGCCGAGCAGGTGGTCGATGCCGGGGTCGAGCCCGCACTCCGTGAGCACGACGAGCCCGCGATCCGTTGCGGCGTCGGCGTGTTCGGCGATGCCCGGGCTGAGGTAGCTGGAGCACGTGAAGTGCGCGCCGCGTTCGACGGCCAGCCGCACCAGCGCGGGGTGCTCGGTCGCGGGCAACATCGACACGACCACGTCACCTTGCGTGAGCTCGGCAGCGAGTGCCTCCGGCGTGAACGCGGCCGTCTTCGCCTTGCCGGTCAGGCCGAGTTTCGCAAGACAGTCCGCGGCTTTCTGCTCGGTGCGTCCCCATAGGACAGTGTTCGCGCCCTCGCAGACGAGGCCGAGTCCACTGCCTGTGGACATGCCGGTGCCGATCCAGTGCACACGGCCGGTGGGGGTGGTCAGGTCAGGCATTTCTTCCTCTCACAGCGAACTTTTCGCCCGGTCGAAGTGCTCCAGCGCACGAGTCCACACCGCACCGTTGTGGGACCACGTCCGCAGGTGCGGCAGCAACCCCGCCGAGAAGTCCGTGCTGGACTCCCGCGGCAGCAACGAGGGCAGGTTGTCGACCGCGATCACGTCGAGCACCGGTTCGTCGTGCAGCCGGCGCGACGGACTCGCCCAGTCGGTCACCGCGTCGTTGACCGGCAGACGGTTCGCGTTCGACGTGACATCGCACGTGACGTCCGAGACGGTCGCCAGCACGCGATCGGCGCGCGGCAGGTCGGCCGCGGTGAGGAACGGCGTGCCGGGCGCGTCCGCGAAGACCGTGTTCACCAGGATGTCGTGGGCCAGGATCGCTGCCTGGTCGAGGTTTCGGGTTTCCTCGATGTCCCACTTGGTCGTGGGGATGCCCGCGACTTCGAGCGCCTCGACCGCGCCCCGGCCCGAGCGGCCGAGCGCGCCGATGACCAGTGCTTTGGCGTCGTCCTTCGCAGCGCGGAGCTGTGCGTCCAGCTCCGCCCGCGTCATGGACGTCAGCGGTGCTTTCAGCTGACCGCGGTGGTGCAGCGCGGCGAGCGCCGCGCCGACATACCCGGCCCAGAAGCCGAACGCGACAACGCGCCGCCCGTCCTCGTGCGTCAGGTACTCCAGGTCGTACAGCTCACCGCCGCCCTCGACGAACCGGCGCAGCAGCGCGGGTCCGCCGTCCTGGCCCTTGTAGGCGTGTCCGAAGAAGATGTGCCGGTGCGTCAACGGCTGGACGTGCCCCGACGGCTCCTTGAGCCCGAGGATCACCTCACCCGCGGGTGCGTCCGGCCAGGTGTCGCCCGGCACGATCGTTGCACCCGCCGCCGCGTACTCCTCGATCGCGAAGACCCGGTTGTCCGCCTCCTCGACGGTGACCCGCACGCCCTCTGCGATCAGCGCCGCGGCGTCGGCCGGGACGAGCACGGTGCGTTCTTCGGTGGGAGAGGTCTCCCTGCGCAGCCAGATACCGTTGCTGCTGCTCGTCATTTTCTCCTGCTGTCTGTCTCTTGTGGACCTAGTGGATGGGACGGCTCTTGGCTTCGCCGGAGAGCGCGGCCTGCCACACCGGTACCGGTGGTGGGACGTCCATGTGCTCCGGCACGGCGACGTGGATGACCGTCGGGCCCTCCGCGTTCGCCGCTTCCTTGGCCATGGTCGCAAGTTCGTCCAGCGTCCGCGCGCGGGCGCCGGGCACGCCCATGCCCGCGGCGAGCAGAACCGGGTCGATCGGTCCCGGATCGACCGCGAAGTAGCGGCTGCCGCTGTAGAGGTGCTGGATCATCTTGATCCACGCGAGCGAGGTGTTGTCGAGCACCACGTACGTGATCGGCAGCCCGAGCCGTTTCGCGGTCTCCCACTCCGAGACCGCCATGGCGACGCTGTTCTCCGTGGTCACGCACAGCACCCGCTCGCCGGGATGCCCGACGGCGACACCGACCGACGCGGCCACCGCGAACCCGAGCGGACCGTGGCCGCGTGGGATCGTCACCCGCCAGCCGTCGCCCGGTGCCTCCCAGAAGCTGGAGAGGTACGGCGTCGGCGTGCCCGCGTCCGCCACCACCCAGGTGTCCGGCCCGAACGCGTCGCGCAGGGCGTTGACGATCTCGCGCGGGTCGAGCACCTCGCCGGGCAGTTCGACAGGAGCCAGACTCTCGGCCCAGAGCTTCCGGGCCTCGGCCAGTTCCTCGGCCACCTCGGTGGTCTTGGCCTCGACGCGGGCTTTGAGCTGGGCGAGGACGGTCGTCGCGTCGCCCACCAGCGCCGTGCTGCCTGGGTAGTTGCGGCCGGCGCGGTGCTCGTCGGTCTCGATGTGGAGCACGACGGTCTCGCCGCGCTTCGGTGCGGTGAAGCCGAGTGTGTCGGTCGCGTTCGCCCTGGTGCCGACGAACAGCACCAGGTCGGCCTCCGCGAGGTACCGGTTCGCGTACGGCCGGGCACCGTTGCCGCCGATCACGCCCAGCGCCAGCGGGTGCGCCTCGTCGACGACTCCCTTGCCGTGGATGCTGGTGGCGACCGGCAGGCCGAGGTGCTCGGCCAGTGCGGTGAGCTCGCTGCCCGCACCGGAGAAGTGCGCGCCGCCGCCCGCGACGATCACGGGGCGCGTGGCGGCGGAGAGCTTGGCTGCCGCCTCGGCGATGGCGGTCTCCGGGGCCGCAACGCGTCGGCCAGGCAGGTCGGCGGTGACGGCTGGCGCTGTGGGAAGGCCGGCGGTGACGGCCGCACCCTCCGATGCCGGTGCGGCGAGGTCGGCGGTGACGGCCGCACCCTGCACCTCCACAACGCCTTCGATGACGTCCTCGGGCAGGATCAGCACGACCGGCCCCGGACGGCCCGAGGTCGCCGCGACGATCGCCTCCTCGACGAGTGCCGGGATGTCCTCGGTGCGTTCCGCGCTGCGCCGCCACTTCGTGCACGCGCTGAACAAGGCCTCCTGGTCGACCTCGCTGATCGGCGCGGTGCCGAAACTGCGGCGGTTGTTGTCCGTGGTGATCGCGAGCAGCGGCACGCTGGCCGCGAACGCCTCGGCCATCCCGCTCGCCAGGTAGACCGCGCCGGCACCGCTCGGTGCCTCGCACACCCCGAGCCGCCGGGTCGTGCGGCTGTAGGCGTCGGCCATGAAGCCCGCGTGCCGCTCGTCGCGGGCCAGCACGTGCCGGATCTCGTCCGCGCGGCGCAGCAGGACGTCGTAGAAGGCGATGCTCGTGTCGCCGGGGAACCCGAACACGGTGTCCACACCGTGCCGGACCAGGGCGTCGACGAGCAGCTCCGCGCCGTTGTTCATCTGCTTTCCCATCAGAGCTGCGCGGCCACCACGGCACGCACCCGGCCGCCGGAGATCGGCCTCGTGTACCGGAACTCGCCGACGTCGGCAGAAGTGAATCCGGCCTTCATCGCCTGTTCACCGATGTACTCACCGGAGAGCCAGCTGAAACCGTTTACACCCGGCGCTTTCTGCACCTTTTCGTCGTTCTTCGGTGCGTCGTTGGACGCGAGCAGGGTCGCCCTGCCGTTCAACGGCGAGAGCCACGTGCGAATGCGAGAAAGTACCGGGACAAGCCCTTCCGCATCATCGTTGAGGTGACCGAGAACGCCGTCGATGTAAATGACCGAGAACGGCTCAGAAGGCTGCCACGAGTAGATGTCGGCACAGATCGCCTCGATGCCCTTCTGCCGGGCGAGGTCGACCGCGTCCTGCATCGCGTCGATCGCGAGGACCCGGAACCCGCGGCGCTGGACCTCCGCCTCCACCGCGGCGTTCCCGCAGCCCAGGCTGAGCAGAGCCCCACCGTTGAGCTGCAGTTCCGAGGTCAGGCGGTCGGCCATCCAGGCCCGGTACTCCGGGCTGTAGGTCGACGGCGTCACCGAGTCGCCGTGACTGCCGCCGTTCTCCCACACCTCGAAGATGTTGGATTTACCGGACTTGTCACCGATGTAGAACTTCACCAGGTCTTCGTGGTTTTTCGCGTGCACGCTCACGCCATTCCCCCATAACCGCACTTGCAGTTCACGTCGATTTAATGTGTTTCTCACACATTGAGACGTCCGACTCCCCCCGGAGTCGACAGTTGCCAAGTATTGGTAACCGTCACGGCACACCGTACCGCCGACAGAGTGAACTGTAGCGACTACTTACCGGCACTCGCAGCAATCAGTGCGAAAGATTGCCGCATGACCCACGTCACACAAAAAGAAGGGGAAATACCGGCGCTTTCTGGTATCCGCCCGACATGAGCAACGCTCGGAAAGAATTAATTCATTCTTTCCGAGCGCCGAACGGAACTCTTTCTGGCGAGAACAGCCTTACCGCGTAGATCTTGCGGAGCCCCTAGACCGTGCTCATGGGCTGCGCGGGCTCCTCGGTCGCACGAGCCCGCGCCACAGCACCGACCACGACGGCGATCACGACCAGCGTCACCAGAGCGAACGCGGGATAGGCCCAGCCGATCGCCGACAGCCAGCCCGGCCGGCTGATGGTCCAGATCGTCGGCTGGCGGTGCAGCTGGAACGCGATCACGTCCAGGAACATGACCGGGACCCACAACACCAGCAGCGTGGCACGCGCCCACGTCGGGATCCGCGTGTACACCAGCCAGATCAGCAGTGGAGCGATCCACACCCAGTGGTGGTCCCAGGAGATCGGCGAGAGCAGCAACCCGAGGAACTGCACCGTCAGCACGCCGATCAGCACGTCGCCCGCGCGCACCGCCGCCCGCAGCGCGAACCCGGCCAGCACCACCGCCACCACCGCGGCGATGATCCACGGCCAGGACATGCCCACGTCGTAACCCAAGGTCCGGGACAACGCACCGCGCAACGACTGGTTGTGCGCGGTCGCGATCGGACCGACCCGATCAGCGGCGCCGAGCAGTTCGAACCAGTAGTACTTGGCCTGCTCGAAGTTCACCAGGAACCCGAGCCCGACGCTCACCACGAAGGCGACGAACGACCACACTGCCGCCGCCCACCTGCGGGTGGCCAGGAAGTACAGGCCGGAGATCGCGGGCACGAGCTTCACCCCGGCGGTGAAGCCGATGCCGGCACCGGCGACCTTCGAGTTCTGCGCCACCATCGCGGCCAGCACGACGCCCGCCAGCACCAGGTTGATCTGCCCGAACTCGAACGTGTGGAAGACCGGCATCATCCAGATCAGCACCGCGGTCCACAGGATCGCGCGCCGCCGCCACAACTTCGCGTCAGTCGTCCAGGCCTCACCGGCGACGAACCGCAGCGCCACCCGCACCATCCAGTACAGGCACAGCAGCGTCAGCAGGCGGAAGCTCCACTGGGCCAGGCCCCAGAACATCCACGTCATCGGCAGGAACACCAGCGCGCCGAAGGGCGGGTAGGTGAACGGCAGCGGGAAGTCCGGCGGTGAGTTCGGCGACGTCACCTGGTAGAGGTCGCCTTCGAGCACGTGCGGCGCCAGTGCCCAGTACACGTACAGGTCGATCGTCTCGTTGCCGAACCCGGTGACGATGGTCCACGTGCGCACCGCTGCGGAGAGCACCAGCAGCAACGGTGCGACCTTCAACAGCCGCTGTTCCAGTTTCATCAAGCCTTGCAACGCGGACTTCCCTCTAGTTCGTGCGAACGAGTGCCGCGTCCGCGCGCGACTCGGCGCGGAGCAGCTTCGGCACAGCCGCGAGCGTGAGCAGTCCGAGCGCCGGGTACACCCAGCCGAGCACGGCCAGCGGCCACGGCCTCGGAATCTCCCAAATGGACGGTTGCTGGTCGATCAGGAACGTGATGACGTCCACGCCGGTCACGACCACCCACGCCGCGGCGATCGCCAGACGGCCTCGGCCCGTTGCGCCATAAGCCACCCAGAGCACCAGCGGGATGACCCACAACCAGTGGTGGCTCCACGAGATCGGCGAGACGAGCAGCCCGAAGAACTGCACCACGAGCACGGCCGCCAGCGTGTCGCCCGCCCGCACCGCAGCGCGCAACGCGAACCACGTCAGCGCGGCGGACACCGCGACGGCGAGCAGCCACGGCCAGGACATCTCGACGTCGTAGCCGAGCGTGCGGGACAACGCGCCGCGCAGAGACTGGTTGATCGCCGAGCCCACCGGGCCCACGCGGTCGGCCGCGCCGAGCAGCTCGAACCAGTAGCGCCACGAGTCGGACGCCGACACGACGAAGCCCAGCGCCACCGTGATCGCGAAGCCGACCGCCGACCAGACCGCCGCGGCGAACTTGCGGGTGGCCAGGAAGTACAGCACCGAGATGCCGGGCGTCAGCTTCAGCCCGATGCCGGCACCGACACCGAGTCCGGCGACGGACTGCCGCGTCGCCACCATCGCGGCGAACACCCCGGCGACCAGGACGAGGTTGATCTGCCCGAAGTCGAGGGTCTTGCGGACCGGCTCACACCACAGGGCCAGCGCCGTCCACAGCAACGCCCGGCGCGACCACGTCACGTCGAACGGCCGCCCGGCCCTGGTCGCCAGCAGCTTCAGCGCCGTCCTGATCAGCCACCACAGGCAGACCAGCGACAGCACCTGCCACACGATCCGCGCGGCGATCCACGGGAGCGCCGAGATCGGCAGGAACGTGAGCGCCGCGAACGGCGGGTAGGTGAACGGCAGCGGGAAGTCCGCCGTGAACGGCATGTTGATCGTGTAGAGCTGATCGGTGAGCACGTTCGGAGCAAGGCTCCAGTACACCTTCAGGTCGATCATGCCCCAGTTCGCGGGGTTGCCCAGCTTCCAGGCGTAGATGCCCAGCGACAGGACGAGCACGAGCGGAGCGAACCTCAGCACGCGGCCTTCGGCGGCACGCAACTGCTCAACCACCGGTTCCCCCCACGACTCGCGTCGGCTCGGGGACGGCGGCCGCCTTCGGAGCGGGCTCCGGAGCGTGGATCACGTCCGTGACCGTGACCCCGTCCACGACGGGCTCCAGGTCCGGCGGCGCCTCGGGCTTGAGCAGGCTCTTCCCGACCCACACGCCGGCTGCGACGGTCGCGGCCAGGTACGGCCACCACACCCAGCCGTTCATGTCGCCGTAGGTCCAGCGGGCCACGATCGTGCCGTCGGGCAGCGTGACCAGCACCATCCAGACGGAGACGCCGGCCAGGGTGGCGATCCAGCGGTCGCTCCACGCGAACGCGGCGGCCAGCGCCAGCGCCCAGGTGAAGTACCAGGGCAGCACGGACGGCGCGAGCAGCGAGGCGGCCAGCAGCGCGATGGTGGCGCGTCGAACCGCGTCGACGCCGCCTTCCCGCGCGAGCCACCACTGGCGGACGAGCACGCCGAGGAGCACGACCATGCCCGCCGCGCGGAAGAAGCCCAGGAAGCCGTCGTGCGTCCAGCCCGGGATGTGCCGGCCGAGCGTGTAGAAGAGGATCTCTGCGGCCGCGCACGGCAGCGACATCCACGTGAGCAGCGGGCCCTGCGACTTCAGCACGCCGATCCAGCCCAGGTCGACGCCCGCGACCATGGTGGCGGCGGTGAAGACCACGATGAACGCCGCTCCACCGGCCGCGGTCGCGACCAGGAAGCGGTGCCGTGCCGGACCGGACAGCCGGGCGGCCCACACCCACACGAGGAAGGGCACGACCAGGAACGCGGTCGCCTTCACGGCCGTGGCCAGGGCTATCAGCGCGAATCCGCTGAGATGCTTGCGGTCGAGGACCTTCACGACGCCGAGGGCCATCAGGCCGACCATCAGGATGTCGTTGTGCGCGCCGCCGATACCCAGCGCCAGGACCAGCGGGTTCGCGACGGTGAGCCACATCGCGACCGGGGCACGGCCACCGAGGTGGCGGGTGAGGCCGGGGATCGCGAGGACGAGCAGCGCCAGGCCGCCGAGCACCGCGATGCGCATCAGGATCGCACCGAGGATGACGTTGTCGCCGGTCAGGAAGACCGTTCCCTTGCCGAGCAGCAGGAACAGCGGCCCGTACGGTGACGGTGTCTCCTGCCACAGGCCGGCGACATTGCCCCGCAGCGGCAGGTCCAGGACGGACGCGCCCTCGGCGTACGGGTCGAAGCCGCGCAACGCGACCGCGCCCTGTGCCAGGTAGCTGTAGACGTCCCGGCTGTACAGCGGCGGGGCGATGATCAGCGGTGTGGTCCACGCCGCGGCGGCCAGCGCCACCGTGCGGCCGCCGACCGTGCCGACGCGCACCAGGCGGCCGAGTCGCACCCACGACAGGACCATGAGGAACAGGCCCACGAACAAGACCATGAACGCGAGGTCGTGGCCGTGGCCATACCTGATCGCGTTCATGAACGTCCCGCTCAGCAGCGGGTCTCTTCGCACGATCGCGCCGGCGCCCAGCCCACCTGCGGCGAGCATCGCGGCACCGATAACGCCAGGCCACAGGATTCGCGGCGGAATGCGCCGGAGCAGTCCCAGCCATCCGTCCCTGCCAGTGGCGAGCGGCGCTGTAATTCCGCCCACAACAGCGGTCACAACCGGGTCCACCCTCTTGAAATACAGGCAAGGTCCGCCATCGGACCGCCACGGCGCCGACCGTGTTGCCAGCGCAAGATCAGCTTTCAATCAATCATAGCGGAAGGCCGCGAGCCGTGCAGAAGGCCCCGCCGGAAACGCTTCTGCCAGTGCGTTCCCATATCGCGGGTGTATTAAAAACCGAATACGCCCGGGCAACAGGCGTGAGTCTTCAGTGGGAACATGCCCAACACGTGGTACGGGTGGGTCGGCACGTTCACCGGTGTGGTCGCCATCACAGTCCTGTCGACCCCGGTGGCCGCGCTGACGGTGTGCGGCCTCGCGCTGGCACGCCGCCGCGCCGGCGCCGAAAAGCCGTGGCAGAGGTCACTTGCCGAGGTCGCGATGGTCTACGGGACGGTGCCGTGGGTGTGGATGATCCTGCTACCCGGTGATCGGCCCTTCGCAGAGCTCGGCCCGCTGAACCTCGTACCGCTGCGGGACCTGCTGGAGATGGACGCGGGACAGGTCGTCGGCAACCTGGCGGCGTTCGCGGTGTTCGGGTTCTTCGCTCCCCTGCGCTTCCCGGAACTGGCTTCGGTGCGGCGGGTCGTCACCCTCGTCGCGGGCTTCACGGCACTGCTGGAGACCGCGCAGTACCTGTGGCTCGACCGGGTGTCCTCCGTGGACGACGTGCTGCTCAACACGACCGGTGCCGGGCTGGCAGCGCTTTTGTCCTCACCATTGTGGCAACGCGCCGGTGACCGGCGTTCGGATATGCGGGCGATATCCCGTTCTGCCTAGGCTGCGAAACGTGCGCGTGTTGATCGTGGAGGACGAACCGTACCTGGCCGAGGCCGTCCGGGACGGTCTCCGGCTGGAGGCGATCGCCGCCGACATCGCCGCGGACGGTCACGTCGCGCTGGAGATGCTCAGCGTCAACTCCTACGACCTCGCCGTGCTGGACCGCGACATCCCCGGCCCGACCGGCGACGAGATCGCCCGGCGGATCGTCGCGTCCGGCAGCGGAATGCCGATCATCATGCTCACCGCGGCCGACCGGATCGACGACAAGGCCTCCGGGTTCGAGATCGGCGCCGACGACTACCTGACCAAACCGTTCGAGCTGCGCGAGCTCGTGCTGCGGCTGCGGGCCCTCGACCGCAGGCGGGCCCACGTCCGGCCGCCGGTGCGCGAGATCGCGGGCCTGCGGCTCGACCCGTTCCGCCGCGAGGTCTTCCGCGACGAGCGCTACGTCGCGCTCACCCGCAAGCAGTTCGCCGTGCTGGAAGTCCTCGTCGCGGCGGAGGGTGGTGTCGTGAGCGCCGAGGAGCTGCTGGAACGGGCCTGGGACGAGAACGCCGACCCGTTCACCAACGCCGTCCGCATCACCGTCTCCGCGCTGCGCAAGCGGCTGGGTGAACCGTGGCTCATCGCGACCGTGCCCGGCGTCGGCTACCGGATCGACACCCCGTGACCAGGCCCGCAGCGCACCCCGTGACCAGGCGCCCGGGACACCCCGTCCGCCTCAAGCTCACCGTCAGCTACGCGGGCCTCGTCCTGCTCACCGGTCTCGTGCTGATCGGCGTGGCGTGGATGTACCTGCTGCGATACGTGCCCAACACCGACCAGGGCCTGCTCTACCTCTCGCCCAACCAGTACCTGCTGTCACGGATCTTCGCCCGCGCCGCCGGTGTCGCGCTGGCGATCTTGCTCTTGTTCGGGCTGGTGGGCGGCTGGATCCTCTCCGGCCGGGTGCTCGCGCCCCTCGACCAGATCGCCGACGCGGCGCGGAAGGCCTCGCAGGGGTCGCTCTCCCACCGGATCCGCATGGAGGGCGCCGAGGACGAGTTCCGCGAGCTCTCCGACGTCTTCGACACCATGCTCGACCAGCTGGAATCGCACGTGGCCGAACAACAGCGGTTCGCCGCGAACGCCTCCCACGAGCTGCGCACCCCGTTGTCGATCTCGAAGGCGATCATCGACCTCGCCCGCAGGGACCCGGCGCAGGACCGCGGAGAGCTGCTCGAACGCCTCCACGAGGTGAACACGCGGGCGATCGAGCTCACCGAAGCGCTTCTCCTGCTCAGCAAGACCGACCGCGGCACCTTCACCCGCGAACCGGTCGACCTCTCGCTCGTCGCGGAGGAGGCCGTGGAGACCCTGTTGCCGTTCGCCGAGCGGCGCCGGATCACGCTCGACGTCACCGGTGAGCCGGTGCAGACCAGCGGGTCATCCGCGTTGCTGCTGCGGATGGTGACGAACCTCGTCCAGAACGCCATCGCCCACAACCTGCCTGCCGACGGGGCCGTCACGGTCCACCTCTCGTCGCGGCAGGGCGTGTGCGTGCTGGAGGTCGAGAACACCGGTCCGCAGGTCCCGCCGGAGCTGGTGCCGACCCTCGTCGAACCGTTTCAACGCGCCACGGAACGCGTGCGCACCGAGGAGCACGCCGGCGTCGGCCTCGGGCTGGCCATCGTGCACAGCATCGTCCGGGCTCACGACGGGAGGCTCGACCTCGAACCCCGTCCGGCCGGCGGGCTGCTCGTCCGGGTCCGGCTGCCTGGTCAGCGGAAGAACTCGCCGAGCGCGGCGGCCGCCTCCTCCGGCAGGTAGTCGTCAGACCACCGCGCCGTCACGCATCACGATCCGCCGGTGCGACCGCGCGGCCACCTCTTCGTCGTGCGTCACCACGACCACCGCCGCGCCGTCCGAGGCGACCTGGTCGAGCAACGCCAGCAGCCGCTGGGAGTTCTCCGTGTCGAGGTTGCCGGTCGGCTCGTCGGCGAGGATCAGCGCCGGCGAGGTGACCAGCGCGCGGGCGATCGCGACGCGCTGCTGTTCGCCACCGGACAGGCGGGCCGGCTGGTGGTCGAACCGGTGCACGAGGCCCACGCGGTCGAGAGCCGTCATGGCCAGGCGGCGGCGTTGGTCGGCACGAAGGCCCCGGTAGCGCAGCGCCGCCTCGACGTTGCCGAGCGCGTCGAGGTGCGGGAGCAGGTGGAACTGCTGGAAGACGAAGCCCAGCAGGCGGGCCCGCAACGCCGTGCGCTGCCGGTCGGACAGACCGGCGGCGGGTTCGCCGAGCACGCGCACCTGGCCCGCCGTCGGGGTGTCGAGCAGCCCGAGCAGGCCGAGCAGCGTGGTCTTGCCCGAACCTGACGGCCCGGTCAGCGCCACCAGTTCGCCGGAGCGCACGGTGATCGTCACGTCCTGCACCGCGGTCACGGGCACCTCGCCGGAATACACCTTCGTGAGGTTCTCGGTGGCGAGCACGGCGGTCACCCCGCACCGCCCAGCACCACGGTCTCGTCACCCGTCAGTCCTTTTCGGACGGCCACGTAGGCGCCGCTCTGAGTGCCGAGCTCGACCGGCACCTGCCGGCTGCCACCTGCCTCCGCCACGCGCACCACGGGCTTGCCCTGGCCGTCCTGGATCACCGCACCCACCGGCACGGTGAGCACGTCTGCTTCCTCGGACAGCACGACCAGAGCGCTGAGCTGCGTGCCGTCGACGACGTCGAGAGGTGCGTCGAGTGCGACCGTGGCCTTGTACACCGGCGATGACGAACCTTGGTTCGACGAAGAACCGTCGCCACCCGACTGGTTGTTCTGCGAGTTGCTCGTCGTCGGCGTGGCGTCGATCTCGGCGACCGTGCCGGTGGCCTTGGCCCTGCTCGACGTCACCTGGATCTCGACCTTCTGGCCCTTCAGGGCGCGCAGGCGTTGCCCGGGATCGAGATCGATCGACACGGCGGCGTTCGGCTCGGTCAGTGCGGCGACCTGCCCGCCCGGCGAGACCTGGTCGCCGACCTTGACGTCGACCTTGCCGACGCGCGCGGGCCACGGCGCTGTGATCACCTCGTCGGCCTTGATCGCCCCGGTTTGCTTGACCCCCACGGCTTTCTGCCAGTTCTTGACCGCCCGCTCGGTGGCCGCCGTGAAGGTTTCGTCGACCGGGCCCGGGTTCTGCCCCGCCGCCTTCAGGAACGACTCGAGCTGCTTCACGTCGATGCCCGTGGCACCCCGGCCGACATCGCGCCAGAACGGGAAGGCCCCGGTCATCGCGACGACCGGAGTGCCGGCCACCCGGTAGACCACGGCACCGGGCTGGACTACTTGCCCGGTGGTCAGGCCGAGCTCGGTCACCACACCGGAACCGACGGCGCGCACGGTGGCGGTGTCGCGATAGCGAGCCACCCCGCGGACCGTGAACGTGTCGCGCAGCGTCTGCCGTTCCACGCGAGCCGTGGCCAGCGGAGGTGCCGCGGAAGCGGGTTCGGAACGCGAAGCGCAGGCGTACCAGGCACCGGTGGCCGCACCGCCGATCACCACCACGACGACCACAGCGACGACGAGCCCGCGCCGGGACCGCTTGCGTTCCCGGCCGAGCAGCACGTCGAGGTCAGGTTCGGCCATGGCACAAGCCCTTCAGCACTCGGAGCCGTCGATGGACAGCGATGGTTTGTCGTGCACGGGCAGTTCGTCGGGCCGCACGCCGGCCAGCAGCTGGGAGAGCACGAACTCCGTGCCGTCGGCCGGATCCGGGTCAGGAGCGGGTGTCTGACCCGGCGCGGCCACGAACACGCGCACCTGACCACCCGACTCCATCTCAGCCCCGACGACGGTTCCCGCGGGCACGCTGTCGGTCGGCGTCAGCACGGCCGCAGGACCGTCCGGAACGACGACCCAGCGCACCTTCAACCCGCGGTCGGCCAGCAGTCGCGCGGCCTGCGAGGTCTCGGCACCGCCGATTCCGCTGCAGTGCAACGGTTCTCCGGACCCGAAGGCGTTGGCGCTGATCGTGTAGCGCCCGTCGCCACCGTCGGACCCCAGGAACAGCACCACTTCGCTGCTCTCGTCGAGCCGCAGCACGATGCGGCTGCGGCCTTCCGGGTGCTGGTTCGCGGAGTGTTGCTGGTCGACCACCGGTGCGCCGGTCAGCAACAGTGCGCCGATCCAGCGTCCGGACAGCGACGGCGACACCGGAACACGGCGGACCTGGCTGTCGATCCCGGCGGCGGCCAGTTCCCGTTCCATCGCGGCCGCCGACGCGTTCGGATCGCGCAGGTCCACGACGACACGTCCGTCCTGCACGCTGACCGCCAGCGCGGGAGCCGGATCGGACAGGTTCGTCACGGCCAGCACGGCCCCGGCGACCAGGCTCGCGGCCGCCGCGACGACCGCGATCCGGAGCGCGGGAAGGCGCCAGGAAGGCCGGCGCTGACGGGCCGCGATCGCGTCGACGAGCTCACGGCGCAGCCGCGTCTCGAAGGCGGTGGGATCGCTCATCCGCTCACCTCCAGTAGTTCCTCGAGCCGCGCGAGCCCTCTGGCCACGCGCACCCGTGCCGCCCCCTCACTGCACCCCAGCCGGGCCGCGACCTCCTCGTACGGGAGGTCGTGGGCGACCCGCAGCAGCACCGCGTCGGCGAGCTTCGGCGACATGCTGCTCAGCGCCTGTTTCACCGCCGTGACCAGCGGTGTCACGTCCACCAGCTCCTCGATGCGCTCCAGCGACTGGTCGTCCACCTCCAGCCTCGGCAGCCCCAGTCGTTCGCGTGCCCTCGTCTCCACCCGCTGTTTGCGCAGCGCCCGGCTCAGCTCCCGACGTCCGATACCGAGGAGCCATGCGCGAGTAGGTGCCCCTGTGTCCCGGTATCTGCGCCGGTTGATGAACGCGGCCGCGAAGGTTTCGGCGGTCAGGTCGGCCGCCATCTCGGCGCACAGCGTGCGCCGGTAGAAGAACCCGAGCAGTACCCGGACGTGCCGGTCGTAGAAGACCCCGAACGCCTCCGCGTCCTCGCCTGCGGCGGCGAGCAGCTGGGCGTCCGATCTCAGGTCCTCGTCTGGTGCCGGCACCGTTTCCCCCTTTGGTGTCCCCTCACCAGGAAAAGCCACGAGCGTCCGCTCGTGTTACATGCGGTGAAACTCGACCCGATCCGGCTAATCGCGGTGTTAGCCTTGATCGGCGCGAGCTAGGTGCCCCCGGTCTGCGGAAACGAGGGGGCAGCATGGGGAACAACGGGGAGGGCCACAGACAACCGATCAGGGTCCACATCGCCTGCAGCGACGAAGCCCTGCGCGAGGTTGTCCGGTTCACCGCCGAACGGCGTGGCTGGACCGTGGTCGAGAGTGCCGAACGTGCCGTCGTCGTGACCGACCACGGTGACCGGACAGGCCGCAACGTCGTCGTGGTGGTGGATCCCGCGAAACCGGCGCACGCGTCACGGGTCCTGCGCCGCATCTCGTCCGGCGACATCGGCGGTGCGCTCAGCGCCGACCGGCTGGTGAGCGATCTGCCCGTGGTGATCGGCGCGGCGGGCACGGAGGTGGTGGCGTTCTCCGCCACGTTGTCGGCGTACGCGGACAAGTGCCCGGCGTTGACCGATCGCCAGGAACGCGTGCTGCGCCTGATCGCGTTCGGGCTGTCCTACACCACGATCGCGCAACGGCTGCGCGTGTCCCTGGCGACGGTCAAACGTGAGGTGTCGAGCCTGTTCGAACTGTTCGAGTGCACCAACCAGTCGCAGCTCGTCGCGGTGGCGATCGACGCCGGGTTCCTGCAGTCCTAGTGCTCAGCCGAGCCGCAGGACCCGCATCGGATCGAGACGCGACGCGGTCGCCGCCGGGTAGACGGCGGCGATCATCGTGATCACGACGGCGATCCCCAGCGCGGCCGCCACCAGGAGCGGATCGACGGCCACCGGCCACCCGCGGCTGCTGACGAACACGCCGACACCGGCCACGGCCGCCGCGACCCCGGCGAGTCCGCCGATCACCCCGATCAGCGCCGCCTCCCCCAGGAACTGCAGCGCGACGTGGAACCTGCGGTGCCCCAACGCCCGGCGCACACCGATCTCCGAGCTCCGCTCCAGCACGGACATCGTCAGCACGTTCGCGATCCCGAGCCCGCCGACCAGCAACGCGAGCCCGCCCATGCCGGCCACGACCCACTGCAGCGTCTGGTCGATCTTCATGCCCGCCGCGAGCAGCTCCGCGGGTACCCGGACCTCCGGCGGCGCACCGTCCCCGTACGTCACCGCGACGTCCAGCATCGGCACCGTGCGCTCGGTGGTGCCCGGCTCGACCTCCAGCAGCAGCTGGCTCGGTCTGCGGTCGGCGCCGAACAGGGTCACCGAGGTCGAGACCGGGATCAGCACGCTGTCGTTCAGCTCGCTGGCGAGCGTGGTCGAGCCGATCGACCCGACGACCCCGAACACCTCGCCACCGAGCCTGATGGTCTGCGGCTGGCCCGCGGTGTAGCCGATCGTTTCAGCCACGGCGGCACCGACGACGGCGACCCGCGCACCGCGTTCCTCGTCCAACGGCAGCAGGAAACGTCCTTGTGCCAGTTGGAGATCCGCCACGTCCGCCAGCTCGGCGCTGGTGGACTGCACGCCGTAGCCCGCAGTGGCCTGCGTGCCGGCGCCCAGTTCGTTGGCCCCCACCCGGATCCCGGCCACGCGGCTCAGCGGCGCGGCGGCGAGCACCGTGCGCACGTTCCTCGCCCGTTCCGCCGCTTCGAGGGGCAGCGTGCTCGTGCTGCCCGGCGTGCTCTGGGCGGCCGCGACGACGATCAGGTCGCTGCCCACCGACCGCAACGTCTCCTGCACCTCCGCGGAAGCGCTCTGCGAGTAGGTGACCGCTCCGACGATCGCCGCGACGCCCAGCGCGGGGCCGAGCATCGCGAGCAACGTCCTGCCCTTGCGCGCGGTCAGGGCGCGGGCGGACAGGTAGGCGGTGTCCCGCAAGGAACCCGTGGTCGTCACTTGGTCGGGTGTCCCTCGATGGCCCCGCCCTGGGTTTTCTCGACGCACTGGTTGAAGTCGTCGTTGTACGCGGACTGCCGGTCGGCGGGCAGGTTCTCGTCCGGCGACGGCGGGAGCAGCACGCCGCGAGCGTCCATCTTCGGGTCCGCCACCTGCCAGCCCCGGTCGCGGATGCAGCGCACCAGTGCCAGCGTGCGTTCGTTCTGCTTGGCCGCGTCGGGTTTCGCGTCCTCCTTCGGCCGTGCTTTGTCCAAACCGGACTCGCGCTGGCAGCGTTGCATGTCGGCCTCGAACTTCGGGTCCTTGGGCAGCGGGTTCGAGGTGGCCTGGGCGCCGCCCAGCTGTTCGGGATTCCACCCGGCCGTCTTCATGCACTCGGTGTACTTCGCCCCGGCGTCCTTCGCCGCGGTGGCAGCACCGTCCGTGGTCGCGTTCGGAGCGGACGCACAGCCGGCGACGGCCAGCGCGCTCACCACGGCCGCGATCAACCGCCATGTGGTCATCGGAACTCCTCACTCGTGGGTCCTGTCGAACAGGAACGCCACGAGGGGTCCTCGCTTGTTACATCGCGGTCCGCTGGTTCACGCGATGACACCAGCGGCTCAGGGCCTGCACCCGCGCGGCCATGGTGGGTGATACCGCCTGGCGAGGACTGTGTCCGTGAGATCGACGTGAGTTCTCAAGTCTGCCGGGGATCGCGCCTGGGGACTGCTTTCCCTTCCACGAGGGGGCCAAGATTCGATGCTGAAGAGCAAACTGGTTCGCGTGGCCGCCGCCGCGGCACTGAGCCTGGGTGCCGCCGTCGGCCTTTCGGTCGCGACAGCACCCGCCGCCAGTGCTTCCGGCTGCGGCACCGCGGACCACTACCACTGGATTCCGGCACACGGGCACTACCACCTGCAGGTGTACCTGCACGACGACTACATCTCGCCGTACTGGTACCACCACTGGCAGGACGCTGCTGACGGGTCGGACTACCTCAGCGGGCCCTGTCACTGATCCCTCCCCCTGGGACGGGGCCGCACCGCGTCGCGCCGGTGCGGCCCTGTTCCCGTGATCAGACCAGTGCCTTCAACGCGATGTAGTCCGCGATCGCCTGCTGTCCCTTGATGTTCGAGTGCACGCCGTCACCGGTGTCGTAGGGCGGGTTGATGCTGTTCGGCCTGATCGGGTCCTCCAGCACCTGGTCGAAGTCCATCAGCGACGTGCAGCTGTCCGAGCAGTCGCTGCCGCGCTTCACGAAGTCGTTGACGGCGTGGCGGTCGACGTTGTTCTGGTCGCTGTAGCCGAGCCGGGACGTGATCGGGGTGACGTGCACGGCGATCCCGGCAGCCCGCAGCCGCCCGAACACGGTGCGGTAGCTGGCGAGGATGTCGTTGGCGGTGCAGCCGTTCGCCAGGTCGTTCGTGCCGTAGTAGTAGATGACGTCCGTGACGCCGTGCAGTGCGAGGACGTCTCTTTCCAGGCGTGACAACGCATCCAGCCCGACGAACGCGGCAGGTGTGCGCGGGCAGATGGCACTCGTCGTGCCGCTGATGCCGGCGTTGGCCACGGCGAGCTGCGAGTCGCGCGGCAGCTCGGCGACGATCCGACGCGCCAGCACGTCCGTCCAGCGCTTGCTCGTACCCAGTTCGGTGCAGCCCGGCCCGCAGTTGGTGCTGCCCACCCCGTCGACCACCGAGCTGCCGAACGGCACGACGGTCCCGCGCAACCGCGGGTTGTACACGTCGACGGCGCTGACCACGTAGGTCGACTGGACCTTCTGCGTGTAGGCCGCGCCGGAGTCCGTCGTGTGTTCGCCCGAACCCGGTGGCGTGAGGTAGTTGTCGCGGAAGGCCGATTCGTGCCGTCCAGGGACGACGTCGCCCGCGACGTGCATGCTCACCGCGATGTCGTTGCCTGGCACGGTGTTCAGCGTGGTCCGGTCGCTCCACGTCTCACCGCCGGCCGGGATCGTGACCGCGCGCCGGCCGCCGAACGTGAGGTCGCGCGTCGACTCCACCGCGGCCCAGCCCGCGCTGATCGCGACGGTGGTGCGGTCGATCGTCAACGGCTGCTTGCCGAAGGTGTTCTGCACGCGGATCCGGACCGCGCTGCCGCCCTGGCTGAGGCGCGTGATCATCCGCAGTGACTGGTCGTGCAACGTGACCGGGGCGAGGTTCTGCTGCGACTGCGCCCAGGAGGTGAACCAGCCTGTTCCCGGTCTTTCGGCTTCGGCGGCGGGAGTGAGGAGTGCGGCGACGGCGAGCACGGCCGTCGCGATTGCCGGGGTGCGCAGGCGATCACTCATGGTTGCTGTCTAACAGCTCCGGTGGTCGGCCGGGGATTACGGAAATCTTTCAGCCTGCGCCGCGAGAGCGCTCTCCTCTCGCGGCGCAGGCCGTGTCACACAGCAGCCCGGGTCCGCCGCCACGCGATCACGATGAGCGCGATCAGGCCGAACAACGGGATGGTGCTGATCGCCCAGGACAGTCCCATCGGCGGGCCGGGCTGTTCCATCACCTGGAGGTTCTTCAGCTCGCCGGTCGCGGGACCGGACGGGCCGTCGATGTCGAACTTGAGCGTCCACGTGCCCTGCTCGGGCATGGCGTGGATGTCCAGGCCCCAGACCTCGCGCTTGCGGGGGTGCCGGGCCAGCGGGGCGTCCTCCATCTCCTCGCCGCCGTGGAGCATCGTCAGGGTGCCCTTCTTGTCCGCGATGCCGTCCTCGGGCGCGAACGTGAAGTCCAGTGACTGCATGGCTTTGACGGGCCACGTGCTGAAGCCGACGGTCAGGTTGTACGGCCCTGCCTGGACTTTCTCGGTGTGCACGACGTTCACCGGTTCGAAGGCGAGCGACGGGGACGCCAGACCGAGCAGCAGGGCCGCGGTGCCCAGAAGTGCGAGCAACGGCTTACGCATGGCGGTTCTCCTTCACCGGTGCGAGGTGGCGCAGCATCTGGCCGAACCGCCGGCCGAGCGTCGCGGCGAGAGCGCCGAACGCCGCCGCGACGACGATGGTGGCGATGTACCTGGCGTTGATCGGGAAGGGTCCTCCCCAGACGATGAGCCGCTGCACGGGCACGCAGGCCGCGATCAGCGCGCCGCCGGCAGCGCCGGGCACCCAGGCGGGCAGCCGGTGCAGCAGTTCCGCGGCGACCGCGACGATCACCAGGCACATCGGGATCATGTTGGGGAGCCCGGGAACGCCGTCGGTGTAGTCACGCAGGGGCAGGCCCGAGGCGTCCGCGTAGACCCTGGCCGCCCACGGCGAGAACCACCAGAACACCGCCTGCAGCACGGCGACCGACACACCGACGGCGAGCGCGCTACCCCTCCGGTTGAGGGCGCCGGCGGCCGTGAACAGGATCATCACCGAGAAGAACGCCGTGCCCACGGAGACCGGGCTGAAGAGCGCGCCGGGCACGGCGCGCAGGCCCAGCACCGTCACCATGCTGAACACGAGCAGGACCGCGGCGGTCCCGATCACGCCGTACGTTCCCCAGCGCTGGTCGCGCGCGACCGCGAAGATCATGACCGCGCCGACCATCGTGATGGAGATCGACAGCAGCAGGCCGATGTGCGGCGGTGAGTCGATCACGGCGTCGAACCCGTACAGGCCGTGCCACCACTGGTCCCACAGGCCGTACACCAGGAACAGGGCCGCGCCGATGCCGGAGACCAGGTAGCCGACGGGTGCCGCGAACGTGCGGCCGAAGACGCCGACCGCGCGGCCGCCGACCACCGGGTCGATCGCGCGGTCACGCTTCTCGGCCGCCGTCGTCAGCAGCACGACGACGAGGCTCGCGATGCCGGAGACCGCGCTGCCCGCGTACAGGAACAGGTGCGGCATCGTGAAGAACGTGTCCGGCCCGACGTCCGAATGCCACTGGATGTCCCACGTCAGGCCGATCAACGAGAGCAGCGTGCCGCCGAGCACGACGCTCGCCGGGACCAACCCCCTCGGGACAGCGACTTTGGCTGACGCTGTAGTCGTCGCCGTGATGTCCACTGATCCTCCCCCTTCAGGTGAGCAGCAGCGGGATGACCACCCGCTCCGCACTGAGTGACACGGTGATTTCCCATTGCCCGGCCATGAACAGGTCGACCCCGCCGACCTGGTAGTGACCGGGTTCGCGCGGCCCCGCGGTGATCGGTGCGATCGCGTGGCCCATCTGCGGCATGGCCGGTTCGACCGTCACCTCGCCGTGTGCGGGGTTGCCCGCGCGATCGGTGATCTTGAGATCGAACTCGTTGACGCCGCTCTTCGTGCTCGCCGGGGTGAGCACGAACCTGAGTTGCTGGCTCTCGGCGAGATGTGGTTGTGCCTCAACGCTTCGCGGCCACAGCACTATCGCCGCGGCCAGCACGGCGATGATTCCGGCTGCGGCGGCCAGAACTCTGCCTTTCACCTGTCCCCCTTCGGTGTCGGGACCTCGACCGTCGTGGGCACCGTGACGATCTCGTAGTTCCGTTCGACCTGGATCCACACGAGGTACGTGCCAGGCAACGGGAACGAGTAGGTGAACGGCACGTTCGGCCCGTAGGCGGCGACGCTCTCGTCGGGTTTGCCGGGCATGCCCGGGGTCGGCGGGATCATCGAGTGCACGTGCGCCCAGATCTGGGCGTTGACCGGGCTGTTCGTGATCGGGCCGACGACGATCATGTGGCCGAGCATGCCCAGCCATGGTTGCAGGTCGCGTTTCCCGAACCGGGCGGTGATCGTGCTCGGCCTGCCCGCTTCCCGGATTTCCGTTGCCAGGTCGGCTTTTCCGTCTTTGCGTGCGTTGGACGTGCCCGCGATGTCGATGCTTGATCGCAGCAGCTGCACTCCCCCGCCGCGCCTGGCGATCTCCGCGGCGATCGCGTGCGTGCCCTGTTCCGAGGATTTGATCCGGGCGCGGTACTCACCGGGTGCCGTGCGGATCGGGTGCAGGTGCTGGAGGCTCGCGGACGGCGACACGACAACGAGGTGGATGAACGCGTTGTCGTGCACCAGCAGGTCGTCCACCGGGCGGCCCGACGACCCGTCGGTCAGGCTGAGCACGAGGTCGTTGCCCTGCATGCTCGGCACCAGGTTCACCGGCGGCCTGGAGAAGTCCGCTATGGACGTTCGCTGGTACGGATCGTTGATGTTGTCGTAGGTCGGGTCGAGCTGGGTGCCGGGTTGCGGTGGCTGTGGAATGCTCGGCGCCAGCAACGCCGCGGTGGCCGCGACGGCGACCGCTGCGACCACGCCAGCCGTGGGGACCAGTGTGAGACCGGGCCTGCCCGCGACGGCCGCCAGCAGTGCCACGAACAGCAGCACGCCGGCCGCTATGAACCCGCCGTAGGTCGCGTTCTCCCACGGTGACGCGACTTTGGCCGGCACGACGAACGGGATCTTGGCCTCGTCGACCGCCAGCTCCCACGGACCGGGGCGGTCGACGTGGAGGACGCCGCTGTAGAAGCCCGGCGTGGTACCGAGAACGACCTTGGCCGTGCTGGTCGCGGCACCGGCGGCGTTGAGTGTCAGCGTGATCTCGCCCGGCGGTGAACCGACGTGCGTCACCACGTCGACGTGCACAGGTCCCGGCACCTCCGCGACCCGGCGGATGATGATCGTGAGGTCGCGGTCGCCGAGGGTCTGCGCGACGTGGACGTCCGCGCCGGTCTCGGCACCGTCGGCCAGCGCCGGGCCCGCGATCCCCAGGATCGCCCCCAGCGTGAGCAGCAAGATCGAAACGCTTCGCTTCATCGTGGCCGAACGTAACGATCACGGCCCTGGGAAAGCGTCACTGCCGCGACGGAAACCGGGTCCCCCGCACGGGGGAGATCCGACCCCTGCGAAGTAGGACGAACTCAGGGTCGTGATGCGGCAAGATTCCGTCTTGATGTATCCGATCAAGCTGTCACTGAAGCACCAGTCGTGGCTGGTCGCGGCCACGTGCATGGTCGCGGACGGCGGCTTCGTGCTGTACTCCGGCGGCCCGCCGTGGCAGATCGGCGTCGTCCTCGCGATCACCCTGGCGGTGAACGCGATGCTGGCGGGCCCCGCCAAGTACTCGGGCTGGGTCGCCGTGACCCAGGCGGCCGTCCCGTTGCTCGTCCTGGCGACCCTGGGCGAACGGGTGCACTCCAACGAGGCGGGCGTGCTGATCGCCGGCTACCGCGCCGGCGCCTGGCTGCGCGGCGCCCCGGCGTGGGCCTCACTGGGCATCCTCGCGTCGAGCGGTTTCGCCTGCGCGCTGGCGATGGGCGCGGACCCCCTGCGAGCACTGCTGGTGGTGGCCAAGATCGCGGTGCTCCCCTGGCTGGTCGGCCGCTACACCACAGCCCGCCGCGCCTACCTCGCCGAACTGGAAAAGCGCACCGCCGTCGAGCAAGCCGACGCCGCGGCCGCGGTCACCAAAGCGATCACCGAGGAACGCAGCGCGATCGCCCGCGACCTGCACGACGTGATCGTGCACCACGTGAGCGCCATCGGCCTGCACGCCGGCGCCGCCCGCCTGGGCCTGGTCGACGGCAACACGCGCCTGGCGACCTCTTTGCGTTCCGTCGAGACCTCCAGCCGCGCCGCCATGGTCGACCTGCGCCACCTGCTGGACCTGCTGCACGGCGACAAGCCTCCCGGCGCCCGCCAACCGGGCCTGTCCAATGTGGACGAGCTGCTGGACGGCGTGCGCGCCGCCGGTACTCCCGCCCGCCTGGAGGTGCGTGGTTCTCAACGTGACGTGCCCGAGTCCTTGGACATCACCGTCTACCGCATCATCCAGGAGATGCTGACGAACGCCCTGCGGCACGGCGACTCGTCCGGCGTGACCGTGACGCTGTGCTATTCGGCGGAGTCGCTGACCATCACCGCCTCGAACGTGACGGGAACCGGCGGCAGCTCCAACGGCGCGGTACGCCGAGGCCTGGTGGGCATCCGCAACCGCGCGGGCATGTTCGCCGGCATCACCAAGTCCGGCCTGGAACCGGACGGCCGCACCTGGCGCACCGTCGTCACGTTCCCGCTGGAGGCGACATGACCCTGACGGTGCTGCTGGCCGACGACCACGCCATGCTGCGCTCCGGCATGCGCGCGATCTTCGAAACCCAGCCGGATCTCCGCTGCGTGGCCGAGGTGGCCGACGGCCGCGCCGCCGTGGCCGAGGTGGCCCGCCTGCGTCCCGACGTCGCCGTGCTCGACATCCGCATGCCCA
Source organism: Lentzea alba (assembly GCF_047445655.1). Lineage (GTDB taxonomy): Bacteria > Actinomycetota > Actinomycetes > Mycobacteriales > Pseudonocardiaceae > Lentzea > Lentzea alba_A. The sequence goes on along the minus strand of NZ_JAJAEG010000003.1, from coordinate 177,006 downwards.
AGCTGGACGGGCTCGGCGCCACCGAGATGATCCTGTCCGATCCCGCTAACCGAACCAAAGTGTTGCTGCTGACCACTTACGACACCGATGAGTACGTCTATCGGGCGTTGACCGCTGGGGCTAGCGGGTTCCTGTTGAAGTCGCTGCCGCCGGAGGAGTTGATCTCGGCGGTTCGAGTGGCGGCTCGGGGGGATGCGTTGATCGATCCTTCGGTGACTCAGCGGCTGATCGCTCGGTTCGCGGTCAGTCTTGCGCCGCCTGCTGCGCCGCCTGAGCTGGAGCTGCTGACCGCGCGGGAGCGGGAGGTGTTGCAGTTGGTGGCGGCGGCTCACAGCAATGCGGAGATCGCGGCTCAGCTGCACGTCGGGGACGAGACCGTGAAGACTCATGTGTCGCGGGTGCTGGCCAAGCTGGGGTTGCGGGATCGGGTGCACGCGGTGGCTTACGCGCACATCAACGGCCTCGTTCAGCCACGCAGGTGAACCGCCTTTCGTTCCAGGCGGGCGCAGGTAGCCTGCTTGCCATGTCTGAGGACGCCGCCGCACACGCAGACGAATCAGCCGATGATGAGCCAGGGTTATCCAAGGCCGAGCCACCGACGGTGAACCTGACGCGCCTCAAACCGGTGGACATCAGAGCGGCATGGCCTACCGAGGCACACCACTTCACTCCCTGGCTGCTGACCAACGCTGACCTACTCAGCGAAGTCCTCGGACTCGACGTGGAACTGGAGTCCCGGGAGTACAAGGTCGGGAAGTTCTCGCTCGACATCATCGGACGTGAACTGACGACCGGAACACCCGTGATCGTCGAGAACCAGTACGGGCCAACAGATCACCGTCATCTGGGCCAGATCCTGACGTACGCGGGCGGCACCAAACCCACGATGATCGTGTGGATCGCGGAGCACTTCCAGGAAGAACACCGCGCCGCGCTGGAGTGGCTCAACACGCACACCGACCCCGCCATCCGCTTCTTCGGCGTGCGGCTCAAGGCGGTCACGCTTCACGGAGCACCTGGCGACCTCATCGCTCCGTCGTTGGAGTTGGTCGTCAAACCGAACGACTGGGAGAAGCTCGCCATTGCGGCGACGTCGGCCGCATCGGCGGGCCCGACCGCTACTCAGCAGCTCTACCAAGAGTTCTGGTCGCGATTCGAGCCACTGGTCAAGAAAGAGGGGTGGACCAACGCCACCGCTCCGGCACAGAACTGGTGGAACATGCCCACCGGCGTCAGCGGGGCGATCTGGGGTGTGTCGTACGCGAGGTTCGGTTGCCGTTCCGAGCTGTACCTCGGCGATCAGGACGCCGCCGTCAACCTTCAGCGGTGGCAGGTGCTCAACGACCGCAAGGACGAGATCCTCCTGGAGTTCGGCGGCGAGCTGATCTTCGACGACCTGCCGGGCAACAAGGGGTGTCGCATCGAAACCAGGCTCCTCGGCCCGAAGATCGGTGAACAGGACCGATGGGCCGAAGTCATCGAGTGGATGTTCGACACGCAAACTCGCCTTCGACGTGCGATAGGCAGTGTGGGCGGAATTCCTGTCGCGTCAGGAGTGACCGTCACCAGCTGAGCTGAGCACCTCAGACTTCTTCGCCGCCGCATCTTCCGGCTTCAAGTGTGCATCGGACACGAGCGACTCGTGCTCCGCCACCCACTCTCACCGATCCGAGACAACGTGTCGGTGTAAGCGACCACCACGCCCCTGACACTCCGCGATCAACCCGTTCGCGGCCTGGTCGAGCGCCGCGGCGGACATCGGTGACGCGCCGACCCGCCGGGGCTGACCCGGCTGCGATGACCACCAGGGCGTGGTCATGTGGTTACCTTGCGTAGAAGCTGCAATGCGCTGGTAGGGGGAGCGGAGTGCTGCGTTTGCTGGGTGAGGTGGCCGGGTTCGCCGACGGGAAGCGGGTGGACCTCGGGCCTCCGAAGCAGCGGTGCGTGCTGGCGGTGCTCGCGGTCGAGGCCGGGCGGGTGGTGCCGGTGGAACGGCTCGTCGACCGCGTGTGGGGTGAGCGTGCACCGAGGCGTGGGCGGGAGACGGTGCACAGCTATGTGTCGCGGTTGCGGAGTGCGCTGAGCGGGTGCGGGGTGGATCTCGTGCACCGGTCGGGCGGGTACGTGCTGTTCGGGCAGGTCGACCTGCAGGCGTTTCGCGACCTGTGTGCCAAGGGTCGTGCCGACGAGTCGGTGGCAGTCAGTGCGTTCACCGAGGCGATGGCGTTGTGGCGGGGTGAGGCGCTGACCGGGCTCGACAACGAGTGGGTGCGAGCCGAACGCGAGTTGCTCGAGCTTGAACGCGCGGCCGCGGAGCACGATCTGACCGGTGCGCGGCTGAGGGCCGGTGAGGGGCGGGAGCTGGTCGCCGACCTGTACGAACGGGCCGGCAAGCGGCCGCTCGACGAGGCGGTGCACGGGCAGTACCTGTTGGCGTTGCACCAGGCCGGGCGCACCGGCGACGCGCTGGAGCACTACCGGAACTTCCGCGCGCGGCTGGTCGACGAGCTGGGTGCCGAGCCCGGTGCCGCGTTGCGGGACCTGCACCAGCAGATCCTCACCGCCGACCCGCGACTGACAGCGACGCCGCCGACGAGCCGGGTGCCGCGTCAGCTGCCCGCCGCGCCCACGCCGTTCATCGGCCGCCTCGATGCGCTGCGCAGCCTCGACGCGCTCCTCGACACGACGGACACCGTGGTCATCTCCGCGGTCTCCGGCACGGGCGGCATGGGCAAGACGTCGCTGGCACTGCATTGGGCCCACAGTCACGCCGACCGCTTTCCCGACGGGCACCTGTTCGTCGACCTGCGCGGGTTCTCCCCCGCCGGGCAACCGATGCGCGCGCAGGACGCGCTGCTGGGGTTCGTCCACGCGCTCGGCGTAGCGCCGGCCGAGATCCCGGACGAACAGGAAGCCCGCGCAGCCCTGTTCCGGACGCTCGTCAGCGATCGGCGCATGCTGCTGGTGCTCGACAACGCCGCCGACACCGACCAGGTCGTTCCGCTGCTGCCCGGCAGCAGGTCGTGTACGGTGGTGGTGACGAGCCGCAACCAGCTGCCCGGCCTCGTGGCCAGGTTCTCGGCCGACCACCTGCCGCTGGACACGCTCGACGTCACCGAGGCGCGAGCGCTGCTGCGGGCACGCCTTGGTGCCGAACGCGTCGAGGCCGAGCAGGCCGCCGCCGAAGGACTGATCTCCCTGTGCGACGGGTTCCCGCTGGCGTTGAACATCATCGCCGCGCAGGCTCGCACCCGGCCGTCGCTGTCGCTCGCCACCCTGGAGAACGAACTGCGCGCCGGCGACCTCGACGTGCTCGACACCGGCGAACCGTCCGCCAGCCTGCCGGCAGTGTTGTCCTGGTCGCTGCGCGCGCTGACGGCCGCGGATCGTGGGGTGTTCGCCCTGCTCGGTGTGGCGCCCGGACCGAGCATCGGGCTCGCCACCGCCGCGAGCCTCACCGCCGTGCCGGAGATCCGGCGGGTGCTGCAGTCACTGGAAGCGGCATCGCTGCTCATCCGTGACGGCCACGACCGGTACCGCATGCACGACCTCGTTCGCGCGTATGCCGGAAACGTCGCGCGTGAACTGCCAGAGCACGTGGTCGACACGGCGCTGCGGCGGGCCATCGACCACTACGTGCACACCGCGCACGCCTCCGATCTCCACCTCGAACCACACCGCGAGCGCCTCCGGTTCGACCCTCCCGCCGCAGGTGTTCGCCCCGAGCCGATCGCCGGCTACACCGCGGCGATGGACTGGTTCGACGCCGAGCACGCCTGCTTGCTGGCGGCTCAGCAACTCGCGCTGGCCCAGGGGTGGCACGAAAGCGTGCGGCAACTGGCCTGGGCCACGGACACCTACCACCACCGCAGGGGTCACCGGCACGCGCGACTCGACGTGTGGCAGGCCGCCGAGCTCTCGGACCCGCTCCCCCACGCCGTCACGCAGGCGTTCCTCGGCCGCGCCCACACCGTGCTCGGCAACCACGACGAAGCGCTCGACCACCTGCACCGAGCGCTCGCCATGGACGCCTCCGCAGCACAGACCCACTTCATGCTCGCGAGGGCGCAGGCGGCCAGAGGCGACGACAAGGCGGCCCTGGACCACGCGCAGCAGGCCCTCGAACTGCACCGCGGTCGCGGCCAGCCCGCGCGAGAAGCCCGCGCTGCCAGCGAAGTCGGCTGGTACGCCGCACAGCTCGGCGAGTACGACATGGCCCGCGACCACTACCGGGAGGCGCTGGAGATGTTCCGGCGCCAGCACGACCCGAGCGGTGTCACCGCCGCCCTGTACGGACTCGGCTACGTCGAACACCACAGCGGCGAGCACCAGGAAGCGGTCGGCCACTACCGCGAGGCTCTCGCGCTGTGCCGCGAGCTCGGCAACGCCCACGCGGCGGCGGACACGCTGACCAAGCTCGGGCACCCGCTGGTGGCGATCGGTGAACGGGAGCAGGCCAGGGGTGTGTGGGAGCAGGCCCTGCTCCAGTACCAGCAGGCCGGCCTCGACAACCGCGCCGCGGACGTGCGGCGCCTGCTGGACGAGGTCTGATCAGCTGGCCTCCCAGGGAGCGCCGACCGTGTACAGCAACGTCGCCAGCGTCGCCGCCGCGTACACGGCCATCACCAGACGAGAACGCAGTCTCGAACGCATCACCCCATCACCTCCTTCCGGGACTTCACGGGCTGCATCGCCAGTGCCAGCAGGAGCACGACACCGAGCGCGATGAGCACGTCGCCCACGCTCACGATCTTGTGCAGCGCCGGCACCGGGATGACGTCGCCCAGGAACAACAGCCGGGTGTCGGAGTCCGCCGGGGCGTTCTTGGAGGTGGCAGCGCCAGGCGGTACCCCGACCAGCTCAGCGGCAGCGCGCGAGTACGGCATCCGGCCGTTGAGCGCGATGGCGATTCCGTTGCACGTCGCACCGGTGAGCGCCACGAATCCCGCCCACCGCAACGAAGACGGCCATGCCCGCAGGTTCACCACCAGCCAGGCCAGGCCGATCGCGAAGACGACGGGCAGCAGCGCCCGCATCTGCAGCGCCTGCACAGCGCAGGCCAGCCACAGCAACCAGAGCGCGCGGAAACGCCCGGCCACCTCGACGAGCCGACCGCCCGTGAGGTGGCCGAGCGCGATCCCGAAGACCACGGGAAGCAAGGCCAGCACCAGAAACTCCGCCATCACGACGAAAGCTAGCTCCGGTGCGGTTGTTCAGGTTCGAAGGCCGATCAGGAAACAATCAACCGCCGTCAGGTGATCACCACTCCCCCGACGATCGGCAGCACCACCGAGCTGGCACCGAGCGACACGTCCAGCGAGATCCCGGCCGCCCCGGTGTCCGTGGCCACATAGCCGCTGTGGTTCGTCACGATCACGATCCCGATCCGGTGCCCGGCCGGAATCAGCGCGTCCCGAGCGTGCAACCGCCAGCTCACGTCCGCGGAACCATTGGTGGGCAAAGGCACCGACGACTCCAGCGACTGCCGGTTCTTGGCGTCGATCGACCCGCGGGTCAGCATCGTCGCGGTCACCGCCTGCACCGAGACGTCCGGCGGCCGCGCGCATCCGGTGCGGTCACGCAGGTCCGTTCGCGTGCAGGTCTCGGTCGACAACTGGATCGGCGACCGATCGGTGAGCACGGCCTGCGTCGAAGGTCCGTAGTCCACGAGCAACGCGGTGAGCGGCGTCGAGGGCCGGTTCGACGAGACCCGCGCGGTCACGCGGACCTCGCCGGACAACCGGGCGGCCTGCTTCAACGGCGCCGTCACGTAGACGAGCCGGCGCGAGTCGGTCAGTTCGGGGTTCGCCATCATGGCCGACTCGCTGAGGTTCGCGTTGTCCCCCAACCGTTGCGTTCCGGCACCAGGCACACTCGTCAAGGAGCCCGCGAAACCGCCCGCCGCCGGACCGAAGTACAGCTTGGTGTCCGCGACACCGGGCTGCGGCCAGGCGGCGTGCTGTTCCCAGCTGCCGTCCGGCTTCTGCACGTCGGCTTGAGGCTCGCGCATGATGCCGTTGTCGACGCCCTTGAGCCAGTGGTCCATCCACAGCCCCATGACGCGCTGCCACTCGGCCTGGCGGAACGAGATCGGGTCCAGGTGACCGCCGCGGTGCAGCCAGATCTTGCGCGCCACCCCGCGGTCGGCGAGTGACTGCCACCAGCGACCGAACTGCGAGGGCTTGACGTTCCAGTCGCTCTGGCCGTGCACGACGAACACCGACGCGGAGACTTTCGAAGCCGTCGGCCGGTAGTCGCGCGCCTTCCAGAACGACGTGTAGTCGTACGACTCGTCGCCGTCCTCGCGGGCCAGGCGGTCCATCACCGGCTTGCACCGGGCCTTCTGCGCGGCGCTGACCACGTAGTTGGCGAGGTAGGTCGGGTAGTCCTTGGAATGGGCGCCGCGGTAGGCGATGCCCTGGTCGCGGGAGTACTCGTACCAGCTGGAGATCGCCGCGATCGGCACGATCGTCTTGACGCCGGGGATCGCGGCCGCGGCGGCGGCGTTGGGCAGGGTGCCGTTGTACGACACGCCCAGCATGCCCACGTTGCCGGTGCTCCACGAAGCGACAGCCGGGCGGCCGTCGGCGTAGAAGGCCTTGGCACGGCCGTTTAGCCAGTCCACGACCGCGCGGACGCTCGCGGTGTCCTCGGGGCCGCCGGTGGTCGGGCAGCCGCTCGAACGCGAGGTGCCTTGCATCTCCATCTCGACGACGGCGTAACCACGGGGCACGAAGTACTCGTCGTACCAGCGTTTGAAGCCGCGCGGCACGTTCGAGACCATTTCCGCGCCCAGCCCGTAGTAGGGGCTGGCCTCCATCACGATCGGCACCTTCTCGGCGGTGTCCGGTCGCATGACGTCCGCGGCGATCCGGTCGAGCTTGCCGTCCGCGTCACTGTCGATTGTGGACTCGACGTACACCGTCTCGGTGACCGCGGCAGGGGCTGCGTTCGAGACGGGAGTGATGACTGTTCCGGTCGCGAGCAGTATCGCCGCGACCACGTTGACCCTTCGCATGGGCTCCTCCGTCTGAGGGCCCGTTCGCCTGCAGGGGTGTGGCGAATCGGGCCCTTCAAACGGATCTCACCGCGACCGGCGGCTACGCCGGTACGGCCGAAGGATCTAAACGGTTACCGGAACTTCAGGCGGCGACCAGCTCGCGCTCGCGGTCGGGCGTCTTGGTCTTCTTGTTCGGCAGCGAAAGGCGGAACACCTTGCGCCACGCGGAGAAGACCTGCTTGGGCAGCGGGCCGGTGACGTACTCCAGCTCGTACTTCTCGAACAGCGCGCGCACCTTGACCGCGACCTCGGCGTACCGGTTGCTCGGCAGGTCCGGGAACAGGTGGTGCTCGATCTGGTGCGACAGGTTGCCGGTCATGAAGTGCATGGCCTTGCTGCCGCTGATGTTCGCGGAGCCCATCATCTGGCGCAGGTACCACTGGCCGCGGGTCTCGCCCTTGATCGAACGGCGCTCGAAGACCTGCACGCCCTCGGGGAAGTGCCCGCACATGATCACCGAGTGGGACCACAGGTTGCGGATGATGTTCGCGGTGAAGGTCGCCGCGAGCGTCGTGAGGAACGACGGGCCGGACAGCAGCGGGTGGATCACGTAGTCCTTGAGCACCTGCTTGCGGATCTTGCGGCCCACAGCCTTGGCCCGCGCGCGGAACTCGGGGTTCTTGCGGCGGCGCTTGTGCAGGTTCTTGCCGAGCTCCAGGTCGTACGCGGCGATGCCGTACTCGAAGAAACAGGCGTTGATGAAGTTCCACAGCGGCTGGCCGAGGTGGATCGGGTGCCACTTCTGGTCCTCGTCGACGCGCATGATGCCGTAGCCGAGGTCGTTGTCCTTGCCGATCACGTTGGTGTACTTGTGGTGCAGCTCGTTGTGCGAGTGCTTCCACTGGTCGGCGGGCGAGACGTGGTCCCAGTCCCAGGTGGAGGAGTGGATCTTCGGATCGCGCATCCAGTCCCACTGGCCGTGCAGGATGTTGTGGCCGATCTCCATGTTGTCCATGATCTTCGCCACGGACAGGCCGGCGGTGCCGACCAGCCACGCGGGCGGGAAGAACGAGAACAGCAGGATGCCTCGGCTGACCAGCTCGAGCTTGCGCTGCGTCGCGATCACCTTGCGGATGTAGGCGGCGTCTTTCTCGCCGCGGCTCGCGATCACCTCGTCGCGGATGGCGTCGAGCTCGCGGCCGAGCTCTTCGATCTGCTCAGCGGTCAGGTGGGCGGTGGGGTCGATGGCGGTCATGAAGCTCGCTTTCCAAGGCAGTGGCTGGGGGTGGGGCCACTTCGTGGGGGAGGAGAAAGTTCGGGTGAGGGCTGGCTAGCGTTCGAGTTCGCAGGGGCCCGCCGCGGCGGACACGCAGGTCTGGATCAGCACGTTGGTGTCGCCTTCGGTGATCTCACCGGTGCGCAGATCGCGGACGGCTCCGGACTTCAGCGGCGCGACGCAGCCGTAGCAGATGCCCATGCGGCAGCCCGACTTCATCAGCACGCCGGCCGCCTCGCCGACGTCCAGCAACGGCGTGGCGCCGTCCGCGTCGACGGTCTTGCCGGTGGTGCTGAACGTGACCTCGCCACCCTCGCCGGCGACGACGACGGTGGGCCGGAAGCGCTCGGTGTGCAGGCGGTCCGACTGGCCGTGCTCGGCCCAGTGCGCCTCGGCGGCGTCGAGCAGGCCCGCGGGCCCGCAGGCCCAGGTCTCGCGCTCGGCCCAGTCGGGCACGAGCTCGTGGAGACGGGCGATGTCGAGCATCCCGTCGGTGTCGGTGTGCAGCTCGACCAGGCGCAGCTTCTCGTCCGCGACCAGGTCGTGCAGGTCGTTGCGGAAGATCACGTCTTGTTCGCGGGGCGCGGAGTGGACCATCACGACGTCGTCGAACTCGGTGTCGCGCAGCATGCCCATCGCGGGCGTGATGCCGCTGCCGGCCGTCAGGTACAGCACCTTGGCAGGCTTGGCCGCGGGTAGCACGAACTCACCGCACGCCTGGTCGAGGTGGATCAGCGTGCCGGGCTTGACCCGGCGGACCAGGTAGTTGCTGACCTTGCCGTCGGGGATCGCCTTCGCGGTGATCGTGATGCGGCCGTCGGTGCGGTTCGTCGGCGATGTCACCGAGTAGGCACGCCACAGGCGCACACCGTCGACGTCGACGCCGATCCGGATGTACTGGCCCGCGGTGTGACCGCGCCAGCCCTTGCCGGGCCTGATCACGATGGTCGCGGCGTCGTCTGTCTCGGGGTGCACGGCCTCGATGCGCCCGCGCAGGTCGGCACCCGCACGAAGCGGGCTGACCAGGTCGAGGTAGTCCGACGGCAGCAGCGGCGTCGTGACCAGCTCCAGCAGTTTCCACGCCCTGCTGCGGAGGGCGGCACTCGTCATGACTCCAGCTTGATGCGCCTCAGGGCGTAAAGTCCTGTCCGTAGGACGTGAATCTGCCGGGCTGAATTGTTCGCAGGGAACAAATCGTGACTCACGCAATACGGCGGGCCACCGAACTGGCCCTGGATGAGACGACGGTCACCGCGCTGCGGGCCGCGCTGAAGACCACGGCCGACGAGGTCGTCGAGGCGATCATCGACGAGGTGCCGAGCTACGCCAACGCGCTGTCCGGGCGGATGGGCGGCACGATCCGCCGCGCCGTCCGCACGGCGCTCGGACACTACCTCGACCTCGCGGGCGGCATCGGCGGGGGCGGTGACGCCGGCGACGCGGCGTACGAGCTGGGCCGCGGCGAGGTGCGGGACGGCCGGTCGATGGACGCGCTGCTCAGCGCCTACCGGGTCGGCGCGCGCGTGGCGTGGCGAGGGCTGGCCGCGGGCGCGGTGTCAGCGGGGCTTCCGGCCGCGACGGTGGCCAAGTTCGCCGAGCTGACCTTCGCCTACATCGACGAGCTGTCCGCCGCCAGCGCCGCGGGCCACGCCGACGAACTCGCGGCTCGCGGTCTCGCCCACGAGCGCCACCTGGAACAGCTCGCCCGTGAGCTGCTCGCGAACGCGGGCACCGAGGTGCTGCTCGCCGCCGCTCAGCGGGCCGGCTGGACACCTCCCGGTTCGTTGACCGCGGTCCTGCTGCCCGCCGCGCAGACCCGCCCGGCGTACCGGCTGCTCGATCCCTCGACCCTGGTGCTGGACGACCTGCCGGACGCCACCGGCGTGCTGCTGGTGCCCGACGCCGACCGCTCGCACCTGCTGAGGCAGCTTGCCGGCCGTACGGCCGTTGTCGGCCCGGCGCGGCCATGGGTGCGTGCGTCCGCCTCCTACGCACGAGCGGTGCGCGCGCGTTCGCTGCCTACTGACATCCGCGACACCGAGGAACATCTGGCCGAGCTGGTGCTCAGCGCCGATGTCGACGCGTACGCAGACCTGCGGACGCGCGCGCTCGCGCCGTTGCGGACGTTGCCGGCCGGCACTGCGCGAAAGCTCGAGGAGACGTTGCGGGCGTGGCTGCTGCACCACGGCCGGCGCGACGACGTGGCGGCGGCGTTGTTCGTGCATCCGCAGACCGTGCGCTACCGGATGGGGCAGCTGCGTGATCTGTTCCCGGATCTCACTTCCCCGCAACGAATCCTCGAGCTGACGCTGGCGGTCGGACTACCGCGCTCCTGAGACCACCTCGACGTCGTCGATGGCGCCGGGCCAGAAGTCGACGTTCTGGCCGCCGAACTTGGCCCGTCCGATCGTGAACGCCCCGGTGCTCAGGATCGCGGGCCCGGCAGGCGCTGTCGCGACCAGCACGCCGTCGACGTGGAGCCGGATCTCGTTGCCGGCGCGCACTCCCTTCAGTTCGTACCAGCGGCCGAGTTCTGGAGTGAGTTCGTGCCGGGCGCGGTTGCCGCCCGGCGTGCTGAACGCGAACGCACCCTGCCCGTACTGCAGGTAGAACGGGTTCTCCCGCTCCCGGCCGTCCTGGCTCACCGCAGTCGCGTAGTTGCCGGGCAGCTCGTCCAGCCGCACCCGTGCGGACACCGTGTAGTCACCGGTCGTGTCGACCACCGGGCCGTAGGTGTCCGCGGAGCCGTTGTCGAACTCCAGCGCGCCGTCTTTCCACGTGGCACCGGTCGGGCTCAGCGTGAGCGGATTGCCTCCGCCGCTGGAGTCCTCGGCCGTGGTTCCCCGGCGTTCGTCGAGCTTCCACTCGCCGCGCGCCGCGTACGGGTACGGCTTGCCGGAGTTGGCGCCCGCTTCGATCACCCGCCGGTTGATCTCGCGGACCGGGCCGGGATCGACCTTGATGCGCTTGCGGTCGTAGGTCCAGAACCCGTTCAGCTCGTTCTCCAGGTCGGTGACCTGCGTGTAGACCGACGCGGACAGCTCGTCCCGCGCCTGCCCGAGGTAGAACGTGCGGGTGTTGTCGACGTACTTCGCGGTCAGCGCGGCCTTGTCCTTCACACCGCTGTAGATGTTCGCCGGCGCGCCCGGCCACTGGTGGCCCGGCGTCCTGAGGGTGAAGCCGCCGTGCTCGCCGTCCATCACCACGCGCTTGCCGTCCGGGCGTGGCGGGTCGGTGTTGTTGTAGTCGTGGTGGTCGATGACGTCGCCCTTGCCGGAATCCCCCTTGGAGGCACAGCAGTTCACGCCGCTGTGCGCGCTGACGATCCGGCTCGGGTCAGCTTGTTTCACGCTGTCGGTGATCTGGCCGGTGACCGTGCGGTCCCACTCGCCCCAGCCCTCGTTGAACACGATCCACGCGTAGATCGACGGGTAGTTGTGCAGCTGCTTCATCAGCTCGCGGTTCTCGTTGAGGAACGCCTGCTGCGCTTCGACGTCGTTACCGTCCTCAACGGACACGAAGTCCTGCCACACCAGCAGTCCCAGCCGGTCGGCGTGGTAGTACCAGCGGGCGGGTTCGGCCTTGATGTGCTTGCGGACGGAGTTGAAGCCGAGGTCCTTCTGCGCCTTCAGGTCGAACACCAGCGCGTCGTCGCTCGGCGCGGTGTTCAGGCCATCCGGGTAGAAGCCCTGGTCCAGCATCATGAGGCCGAAGATCGGCTGGCCGTTGAGCGTGAGCTTGGGGTGGCCGCCGACGTTCGCGACACCGATGGACCGCATGCCGAAGTAGCTCTTGACCTTGTCCGCGCCCAGCCTGATCTTCAGCTGGTACAGGTACGGGTCGTCCGGCGTCCACAGGTGCGGGTTCGGCACCGGCAGTCGGAGTTTCGTGTTCGCGGGTCCGGTGACCGTGCCGACCTGCTTGCCCCTGGCGTCCTTCGCTGTCGCAGTGACGGTGCCGGTCCCGGCGACGTCGAGTTCGAGCGTGTTGGTGGCGAGGTCCGGGGTCATCTTGATGTCGCTGATCGCCTTGTCCGGCACCGGTTCCAGCCACACCGTCTGCCAGATGCCCGACGACGGCGTGTAGAAGATGCCGCTGGGGTTGCGCGACTGCTTGCCCTTCGGCTGGTGCGGCCCGGTCGTGTCGGTGACCGCGACGACGATCTCCTGCTCACCGCCGCGTTGCAGGGCATCGGTGATGTCCGCGCTGAACGCCGTGTAGCCGCCGGAGTGCTCGGCGACCAGCTTGCCGTTCACCCACACCTTCGCCTCGTGGTCGACCGCGCCGAAGTTGAGCTTCACCCGTTGTCCTGACCAGTCGCGCGGAACGGTGACCGTGCGGCGGTAGAACATGTGGTCCTCGTGCCGCTCCAGCCCGGACAACTGCGACTCGATCGGGAACGGCACGATGACCTTTTCTGGCAGTCGTTGCCCGAACTTCGGCTGCTCGCCCGCCTTCGCCCCCGCGAACTCCCACGGACCGTTGAGGTTGAGCCACTTCTCACGTTCCAGCTGCGGCCGCGGGTACTCCGGCAACGGGTTGCGCGGGTCTGCCTTCTCACCCCACGGCGTCCTGAGCCGTTCTTTTGAGGCGTTCGCTGTGGTGCGCGCCGTCTTCCCGACCTTCTTGCCGCCGACCGTGAGCTGCCCCGCGCCGTCGTAGAACAGCCGGACACGTTGGCTCTTCAGGACTTTCTCTTTGAGCCTCAGCGTGAGGCGGTTGCGGCTCGCCGTGATCAGGTCTATCGGCATCTCCGTCGCGTCCACGTCGATCCTGAGGTGGTCCTTCAGGTCCGCGACGTTCGTGACGCGGCCGTCGAACTCCGCCGTCAGGGTCCGTCCGTCGTCGGAGATCTTCGCTGTGCGCGGCACGACCTGGAAGTCCGACGGCGGCGTGAACGCGGACTCCGGCACGACCTGCTTGGGCGTTCCCGGCGCCGACCAGCGCAGGAACATGTTGGCACCACCGGTGTCCTGGAACATCTCCAGCCGGAAGTCGTACTGCCGCCCCGCGACCAGCGGAACCGGCGCGCTGGTCTGCTCGCGATCCCAGTCCCCCACCCAGTGGTCGATCACCGGCTTGCCGTCGATCAGCAACCGGAACCCGTTGTCCCCGATGGCGTGGAACGTGAAGTCGCCGGTCTGCGGCGCCGTGATGCTCCCCGTCCAGCGCGCCGTGGTGTGTTCGGTGCGCCCGGCCAGGAACCCGAACACCCCGGTCAGATCCGGATGGTTCACCTCGGCGTCCAGCACGGTGCCCGCGAGGTTCGCGAAGTCCCGCGCACCCGGCGCCGACATGCTGAAGTACTCGCCCTTCAGGCCGTGCACGGGCTCGGCGGCACCCGCGGGCGGCGTGCCGGGCGCGACACCCAACGCCAGCAGCGCGGCGACGAGTACGGGGGCGGCTTTTCTCATCGGCGAGGTCCCCTTCGTTTTTACAACGTTGTAAGAGCGCTCCCATCTATCCAGGCACAGGGTTCGGAGGGCGGTCTACGGCCGAACGGAGGTATCCGCCATGTCAAACAGGACAAAAACCCGCGAGGTGTGAGAGCGCGTCCACGGCTGGCGGTCAGCCGAGGAGCACGCCGAGCAGCCCCACCGCCAACGCTCCGGCGAGAAGCCGCACGGATGTGCCGACGAGTTTGTACTTGCGGTCGGCGGCACGGGACAGCGTCCAGATCTGGGTGGTCAGCACGCTGATCATCTCGTCCGGGTCGGCCAGTTTCGCCTTGAAGGCGGCGGTGCAGGCCTCGGCGGTGTCGAACGACGCGAGCGTGCCGTAGTGGATCATCGCGCTGGCGCCGAGCCGCTTCATCCTCGGCACGACCGTCCACACCGCGGCCAGTGCGCTGACAGCCGCCAACGCGAGTGCGGCGGAGAGGATCACGGCCACGAACGCCCCAGGAGCCGGCGTCCGGGTCAGCCGTCCGGCCAGCAGCACCACCATCACGCCGTCGACCGCGAGTGCCGCACCGGCCTTGGCGTCGGCGAACCTCACCCAGTCGGAGACACCACCCAGGGTCCGCCAGAGGAAGTCGATCAGGTCCGCTCGCTCATCCACACGTTGTACATCGGTTGCGCGGCGAGCGTCGGACAGAGCCAGACGCACCAGTCAGGACTCCAGCGGGATCTCCAGGCTCACCGTGCCGCGCAGGTCCAGCCACACCCGCCCAGGCGCCCGAACCAGCCGCAGCACCACTTCCTCGCAGTGCGGACACCGAGCCACCACCCCAGGAGCGTGCGAGTAGACCCGCAACGTAGCCACCGACCCGCGATAGCCGCACCCGGCGCACTGCCCGGTCGCCACCGTCAGGTCCACCGCGAAGATCTCCCGCAGGTCGCCCGCGAGCGCGTTGCCGTCAACATGCGAGTCGCTCATCGCAGGTCTCCTGTCAGCCGAAGCGTTCCGTGCGAACGCGGCGCGGGTCGTGGCCCAGCGCCACGAGGATGTCGGACACCGTCTCGACGAAGCCGGTCGGCCCGCACACGAAGCACTGCGGACTGAACTCGGCGGGCCAGGCGTACGTGTTCACGGTGGCCACACCCAGCCGGCCCGGCGGCTCCGGAGCACCTTCCGGGGCCTGCCGGGTGTAGACCAGATGGACGTCCAGGCCGGGGTCCGAAAGGGCGCGCCGGCGCAGTTCGTCGGCGAACATCACGTCGTCGGGTGTGCGCACCGAGTAGATCAGGCGGAACGGCACGCGGCTGCCCTCAAGAGCGCGGACCCGGATCATCGCCATCAGCGGCACGATGCCGGACCCGCCCGCCACCAGCGTAACCGGCGCGGGATCCGAAGCACGCCAGACGAACCAGCCACCGACAGGCCCGCGCAGCTCGATCGAAGCGCCCACCGGTAGCACGTCGCACAGGTACGGCGACACCTCGCCGTCCTCCACGCGCTGCACGCCCAGCTCCACCTGCGTGCCGGAAGGTGCCGAGGCGATCGAGTAGCTGCGCTGCACCGAGTAGCCGTCCGGAGCGGTCAGCCGCAGGTCGACGTGCTGGCCCGGCAGATGCCCAGGCCAGTCCGGCACGTCGAACACGAGGCTCCGCGAGCTGGAAGTGAGATCAGCGGAAGAGGCCAGGGAGGCCACCCGCCAGGTCAGTCGCCCTGATACCGCTGCTCGCGCCATGGGTCTCCGTAGTCGTGGTAACCGGCGGTCTCCCAGAAACCCGGTTCGTCCTCGAGCAGCAACTGGATGCCGCGCACCCACTTGGCCGACTTCCAGAAGTACAGGTGCGGCACCAGCAGACGGGCCGGGCCACCGTGCTCGGGGGTGAGGTCATCGTCGTCGTAGCGGTAGGCGATCCACGCCTGGCCGTCGAGCAGGTCCTCCAGCGGCAGGTTGGTCGTGTAGCCGCCGTAGGAGTGGACCAGCGCGAAGTCCGCGGCGGTTTCCACGTCCTCCAGCAGCACGTCCAGGGAGACGCCCTTCCAGCGGGTGCGCAGCTTGGACCACTTGGTCACGCAGTGGATGTCGGTCGTGATCTTCTCGGCCGGCAGCTCGATCAGTTGCTGCCACGACCACGTGTGCTTGGTGCCGACCTCCGTGCTGACGGTGAGTTCCCAGCGGTCGGTCGGCACGCGCGGTGTCGGGCCCGCGGTGAGCACCGGGAAGTCCTCGGTGAGGTACTGGCCGGGCGGTAGTTGCACGTCCGGTGACTGACGCCGCCCGGTGAAGCCGGGAGAGACGATGGCCATGGCGCCCAGTACACAGCACTAACCGCGAACGCGCACGCGTACCAGCACGGTGTCCAGGAAAGACGTCATGTCCTCCACCGAGTCGGTGACCGCGGCGACGTGCCCGTCCGGCCTGATCAGCACCAGCCGGGGTCCGTCCACCTGGTACGCCCGGAAAGCAGCGACATCGGACGGCGGGATCACGTGCGTGGTCACGGGACCCTCGAACCTCACTGCTGGAACCGAGAACAGCAGCACGTGGTACCCAGGACCGTGCGTGCGGTCGAGCACGCCCGGCGAATACGGCGCGCGGGCGCCGGGCTTCAGCTGGCCGACACCGCGGCCGACGGCACGGCTGCCGCGATAGCCGATCCACAGCTGCGAGAACATGTGGAAGAACATCCGCCGCACGAAAGCCAGCCGCGACACGACGCCGACGAGTCGAGTCGCCACGTGCGTGCGCATCCAGACAGCCACAGCGCTGTTCCCGGTCTCCAGCTTGAAGCCGAGGTCGGTCCGCTTCAGCACGGTCCGCGCGACCGGGCGCCGTTCGGCCTCGTAGGTGTCGAGCAGCCACTCCGGTGCCTCGCCGCGGACGACCTGCGCGAGCTTCCACGCCAGGTTGACCGCGTCGCCCACGCCCAGGTTCAGGCCCTGACCGCCGGCCGGGTTGTGGATGTGGGCGGCGTCGCCGACGAGGAAGGCGTTGCCCACCCGGAACCTCGCCGCGAGCCTGCTGTGGAACCGGAACATCGACGCCCAGACGACCTCGTCCAGCCTGGCGTCGACCTTGAAGTAGTCGTCGAACCACCGCTGGAGAACCGCGTGGTCCAGCGGCGCGTACGACTCGTGCGTCACGGCACCCTGTGGCGCGTTGTGCAGCTCCGGTGGCACCACACCGAACAGCCGGTAGCGACCACTCCGAAGCGGAAGAACGCCCACGAACCCACCAGGGGTCAGGTTGAGCCGCATGCCCTGAACGCCGAGCGACACGTCCAGCGTGACATCGGCGAGCATGCCGGACTGTTCGTACGTCTCGCCGTCGAACTCCTGCCCGAGGAACTTCCTGATCGTGCTCGACGCGCCGTCAGCACCGACCAGCCAGCGCGCGGTGATCACACCCACGGAGGTCTCCACCGAGACTCCGGATCCGGTGTCGGTCAGCCCTACGACCTCGGTCCCCCACTCGATCGGCACGTCGAGGGCATCGGCCAGCACGCGTTCGGTCTCGAACTGCTCCAGCGCGAGTGCGTACGGGAACCGCGTCTGGTCGGCAGCACCGGCACCGGCCAACGGCATTTCACCAGCAGGCCGACCGGACGAGTGGATCTGCACGTCGGTGATCGGCAGGCCCCGTGCGACGGCGGCCTCCGCGACCCCGAGGCGGTCCAGGCACTCCAGGGTCCGCGCGTGCACGATCGCCGCCCGCGACTGCTCCACCGGACCGTGCCTGCGGTCCACGATCCGGACGCGGATGCCGTGCTGCGCCAGCATCAAAGCCGTGCACAGACCGGTGGGGCCTGCCCCCACCACGAGTACGTCGCAGTCGTGTTCGTCGCGCATGCCCAGAGTGTCGCGAGAGAACCGCGCCCTCCACATCGCCCGGCACGGGCACGAACAGCGCGATCACCCCGCACGTGTGCGCAGGTTTCGCGCGCGACCCTGTTCGAGCTGGTCCCCGACGTCGAAGGTGCGGAGCATGAGTGCTCCGGAAGCCTATTTCGACGACCTGGCCGAGCTGTACGAGCGGTTCACCGGCATCCGTGATGCCGCGACGAGCCCGGTGCGCTCCTGGCTGACCGACCAGCTGCCCGGTGGCCGGCGCGCCATGGACGTCGGCTGCGGCGGCGGCAACAACTGCGGCATGCTCGCCGACCGCTACGACGAGGTCGTCGGCGTCGACATCTCGCAGAAGATGCTCGACATCGCCGCCACCAAGCCCACCCGCGTGCCGGTGCGCTACGAGTGCCGCGAGGCCCTGAGCCTGTCGCCCGAACGCGACGGCCTCTTCGACCTCGTCATGTCGGTCAACGCCGTCTTCCACATGGGCCCCGTGGACCAGGTGCTGGCCGTGTTGCGCTCGGTGGTCGCTCCCGGCGGACGGCTGGTGATCGTCGACGTCACCCAGCCCGACGGTGCCGCCGCGCCGGCCGAGCAGAGCGCCTACGCGTTCGAGACCGGCAAGATCGTCTACGACGTGTCGGGTGACGTCGAGGCCGCGTGCGACTCGGTCCGGATGATGCTGCACCCCCGCTGGCTGGAGATGAGCAAGCAGGCGATGCCGCTCACCGACACGGAGTTCGAGCTGCAGTACGCCAAAGCGCTGCCGGGAGTGCGCATCACCCGTGACCTGATCCCCACGATGAGCGCGGCCGTCTGGGACGCCTAGCCGAACGTCGTGCGCCGGTCACACCGACCGGCGCACG
>NZ_JAJAEG010000003.1:0-158514 GCF_047445655.1 Lentzea alba | reverse complement strand
GCCGGTCACACCGACCGGCGCACGACCACCTTGTGCGGACCGTGGAAAACCATGTCGTACGGGTACTTCACATCGTCCACAGTGAACTCGCAGAGCGCCTTCAGCAGCAGCCCGAGCCCGATCTCCAGCTCCACGCGGGCCAGCGTCGCGCCGAGGCAGTAGTGGATTCCCAGCCCGAAGCTCACGCTCCTGCCGCCATCGCGGTCCAGGTCCAGCTCGGTGGGTGCGGTGAACCGGGCGGGGTCGCGGTTGGCCGCCCCCAGCATCACCATCACCTTGCTGCCACGAGGGATCTCGACCCCGGCCACGGTGACGTCCTCGTAGGCCCACCGGCTGATCGCCTGCACGGGTGAGTCGAAGCGCACGAGCTCCTCAACCGCCGCCGCGGTCACGCCAGACCTCAGCCTGCTCAGGGCTTCCGGGCGCGTCGACAACGTCAGCACCGCCTTGCTGAACACGTTCGTCGTCGTCTCGTGGCCCGCGGTCATCAGGTGCACGCACGTCGCCACGATCTCGTCCAACGACAACGGCTCACCACGGGTCTGTGCCGACACCATCAACGACACGAGGTCTTCACCCGGCGCCGCACGTCGATCCTCCGCCAGTGCGGAGAAGTAGTCGTGCAACTCGCGGGCAGCGGCTTCGGCGATCTTGTGCGCGTCGGGGTTGCGAGCGGCGCGGCTGCTGCTCCCTTCCTGCAACGCAACGGCCTGGCTGCGCAGCCAGTCCCACTTCTCCCGCGGCACGCCGAGCAGCTCCGAGATCACCATGATCGGAAACGGCGCGGAGAACCGCTCCACCAGATCGAACTCGGCCGGCAGGTCGGCGAGCAGGTCCTGAGCGATCACGGTGATCCGGTCGCGCAGGTTGGTCACCACCGACGGCGAGAACTCCCGGTTCAGCACGGACCGCAGTTCGGTGTGACGGGGTGGGTCGAGGAAGACGAGCCAGTTGTTCACCATCGTGCGCAGGATCGAGTGCCCGGCCGGGATCGGGCCGCCACCACCGGACCTGCGGCCGAAGACCTGGCTGGACAGCACGGTCGAAGCCGCTGCATGACTGAAGATGTAGTAGGTGCCATCGGCGACGTGGATCGGCGACTCGGCGAGATACCGCTCGAAGACCGGGTAGGGGTTGCGGACGTCGGCGTCGGCCCAGTCGCGCAGGTCGAACGGCGGCAGTGCCTTCTTCGTGGTGGAGATGGTCATCGAGCACCGCCCCGGACCTGGTCGGCGATCTCACCGGCGGATTCAGGCAGTTCGTGACCGCGCCACGCGACGTGACCATCCGGGCGGACGAGGACGAACGGACGCTCGTAGGCCTCGGCGATTTCGGGGTCGTCCAGGGTCACGGAGCTGAAGGGGATGCCTCGCTCCCTGAATGCCTGACTGAAACCGTTCAAATCCTCGGACTCCGCAAAGCACAACAACACGAATCCTTCACCGAAGAGGTCCAAGGTGGACATCCCCGGCTTCACCCACGCGTGCGGCGCCCGCGACCCCGGCCGCGTGTTCGGCCTCCGATCCTGAGTCTCCGGTGCGGTCGGGTCCGGCACGATCAACGGCGACCCCGCGTAGGTGAACCCGAGGTGGATCTCCGGAGCGTCGAACTCCCGCGCCACTCCCCCGCGCTCCAACCCCTCACGAACCTTGCCCCGCAGGAACTCGCCCTGCGGCGTGTCGTCGTTCAGCCCGTCCGGCACCTGCCGCTTCATCGCGCGCTCCAGGTTCCGGTTCGCCTCCTCCAGCCCCTCGAAGGCGACCGGCTGGCGTTCCGTGGTGTAGCTGTCCAGCAACCCCGGCCCGGCCCAGCCGGCGATCTCCGCGGCGAGCTTCCACCCGAGGTCCGCCGCACCGCAGATGCCGGTGTTCATCCCGAACCCACCCGACGGGGACAGCGTGTGCGCCGAGTCACCGACGAGGAACACCCGGCCGGAGCGGAAGTTCGACGCGACGCGGTGCACCAGGTGCCATTCGTTGTCCGACAACACCTCCACCGGCGTGTCGAACGTGATGGCTTTGCGCACCAACGTCTCCGCGTCCTGCAACGCCTCAGGAGAACCCTGCAGACCGACTGTGAGCCGGTAGAGCCGCTCGCCGTCCAGTGCGCGCATCGGGAACCGCAACGCCGACGAGATCATCAGGTAGTAGAAGTTCGCGTTCCGCGAGCCGAGCAGCGAACGCAGCTCAGGTGCGCTGAAGAGGATGTTGCGGAAGACCTGGGTCTCGTGCACAGCAGCTGCCGGTATCTCCAGGGTCTTGCGGATCGGCGACCCCGTGCCGTCACAGGCGACCAGGTACCGGGCACGCACCTCCGACACCTGACCCGAAGCCAGGTCGGTGACCACAGCGGTCACCCCGTCGGCGTCCTGGGTGAAGGAGTCCATCCGCGTGCTCATCCGCACCGCGTCGCCGAGCTCCTCGCGCAGCAGCGGGCCGAGCCAGTGCTGCGGGCAGATCGCGTCGGGTTCCGGGGTGTGCCGGAAGTCCGCGCGGGTGTCCATCGTGGCGCGGTGCAGGCGGAACAGCTCGTGGCCGCCGATGCGGGTCGTCCAGACGCAGTCCAGCGGGTGGTCACCCGGCCAGCCCGAGTGCCGGATCCGGTCGGCGATGCCCCAGCGCCGGAAGAACTCCATCGAGCGCGGACCGATGCTGCTGACCTTGGGATGACCGACCGCGCCGTCACCGGCCTCGACCAGGACGAAGCCGACGCCGCGGTAGCGCAGCTCCAACGCCATCGCCATGCCGATCGGGCCACCGCCGACGACGAGCACGTCGGTCGTGAGCTGCGAGGTCATCTGGTTTCCCTTTCCAGGCAACGGAGTCCCGCCCATCCTCCTGAGCCGCCACGACCTCCCACATCCCCAACCACCACCCGCACCGCACGGTTTGTGGTGCCCGCACCCCGCGCGACCCAGTCGAGACAAGCCTTCACACCACGCGAGCCAACGGGTTCCAACGCGCGTGCGTGGGAGAGGACCGCACGCGGGCAACACTGGCGCAAACCGAGGACAGGAGGACGCGATGCCAGCGCGCACCGCCGATACCCAACTGCGCACCACCGTGCGCACCCACGACGGCCTGCGACTGGCCGGCACGCTGGTCGCACCCGACCACCCGAAGAACGCGGTCCTGCTCCTGCACGGCGAGGGGGCGACCCAGGAGCAGGACGGCTTCTACTCGCGGCTGTCGCTCGAACTCGCCGAACGAGGCGTGGCGAGCCTGCGCTTCGACCTGCCGGGCCACGGCGAGAGCGAGGGCCTGCAGGAGGAGCTCACCCTGTCCGGCCTGCTGAACACGATCAGCGCCGGACTGGCACACCTGCGCGAGCACGTCACCGCACCCGCCACGCTGCTCGCCACCGGACTGACCGGCGGGGTCGCGGCGGGGTACGCCGCGCGCCGGGCGCCGGAGGTGGACCGCCTCGTGCTGGTCAACCCGCTGATCGACTACGACCGGTACTTCGGCGCGTTCCTCGACGAGCAGGCAGGCCGCGACCTGATCACCCGCGGCCGGGTCGAGGTCTCCCCCACGTTCGCCGTGGGCAGGGCGATGCTCAACGAGATCTTCTGGCTCCAGCCGCGCGGCGCCCTGAACATGATCTCCGCACCGACGCTGATCGTGCACGGCGCGGGCCCGACAGACGTCCCGCTCACATCATCAACCACCGCAGCGGAAGCACTCACCTGTGAGAAGCGCTTCGTCGAGATCAACGGCCCCCAAGCCGCCCACTGGCAGGCTCCCGCAATCCGCGAAGCAACCGAGTGGATTCTCTAGCCAGACCAAAGGGGGAGCCTTCGCAACGAAGGCTCCCCCTTTGACGTGTCAGGCAGATGCGGGCCAAGCCGCGTACTGCCGCTTCCCGTACAACAACGGCTCCAGGGCCGACCGGTGCGTGACCTCACGGACCTCGCCGAACACCACGACGTGCGTGCCGACCTCTTGTGTCTGCGAGACAACGCAGTCCGCCACGGCGTGGGCGTCGAACACCAGATGCGGACCGCCCAGCGCCGGCCGTTCCCACGACACGCGCGAGAACCGGTCCGGATCACCCGAGCAGAACAGCTCCGCGACCGGCCGGGCCGCGTGGTGCAGCAGGTTCACCGTGAACGAACCCTTGCGCAGCAACGCCTCCAACGTCGGACTCCCGTTGCGGACGCACACCAGCAACGTCGGCGGGTCCATCGACACGCTGCACACCGACGAGATGGTCATACCCCACGGCGAGTCGTCGAGGTCGAACGTCGTCAGCACCGCCACCCCGGTCGGGAACCCGGCCATCAAATCCCGGAACGCCGGCTTCATCGCGCACCCACCAGCACCCGCCGGTCGATCAGGTCGATCACCGGTCCGGTCAACGTTGTCGTCACCAGCGCCATCACCAGCAACGCCACGAACAGCCCCGGCGTCAGCAGACCCGCCGTGTAACCGACCTGCAGCACCACGATCTCGGTGAGGCCGCGGGTGTTGACCAGCACGCCGATCTTCAGCGACGTCAGCCTGTCCTCGCCACCCCACCGCGAGCCGAGGTAGCCACCCCCGACCTTGCCCACCACACCGAGCACCACGGCCAGCACCACACCGAACCACGGCAGCGCACCGATCCCGCCCGTCGCCAGCGTCATGCCCGCGACCACGAAGAACACCGGCACGAACACCCGCCCGGTCCGGCAGACCAGCCCGACGACCCGCTCCCACGCCGGCCCCTTGGGGATCATCAGGCCGACCAGGAACGCACCGAAGATCGACGTCAGACCCATTGCGTGCACCCCGTTGCCGGCACCCAGCGCCACGAGCCCGAGCACCACCGCGAAGATCCGCGGATACGTGCTGGCCAGACCGTCGAACCGGCCCAGCACCCGATACCCCAGGAACGCCAGCACACCGCCGACCGCGATCGTCGCGAACGCGATCCACACACCGCTCAGACCACCCGCGGCGAGCCCGAGAGCCACCGCCAGCAGCAACCACGCGGGTGTGTCGATCAGCATCGACGCCATCATCGACAGGTCACCCGAGCGGCCGAGCTCTTCCTTGCGCTCCTCGATGATCCGGGCGAGCACGGGCACCGCGGTCACGCTCATCGCGACCGCCAGCATCATCACCAACGCCCAGACGTCGGCCGTGCCGCGCACCTCCGCCGGCGCCAGCCACAGCACCCACGCCGCGAACACCAGCCCGGTCAGCAGCGGCAGCACGAAGGAACCCAGCGTGATCCGCCCGACCGTCTTGCTGCGCAACCCGTTCGTGCCGTGGTCGAGCTGGTGCACGATGCCGACCAGGAACAGCACCAGCCCGGCCTCACCGATCTGCTTCAACAGCCCCGTGACGTCCTCGGGCAGCACCGCCGCGAACGTCGACGGCCCGAACGCGTGCAACAGCACCGGTCCGAGCAGGATGCTCAGCGCGATCTCGCCGATCACGGTGGGCAGCCGGAGCAGCCGGGCCACGAACCGTCCCGCGGCCGCGACCCCGAACAGCGCACCGAGCAACACCAGCAGGTGGAAAAGGTTCTGCATCGCCGACCCTCCTCAGTGGAACTGCGCGAAGTACTCGTACTGGGTGGGCAGCGTGCGTTCGAGCTCGGAGGCCTGTTCCGCGACGAGCTTGAACTCGTGCTGGGCCGACGACGGGTCGAGCAGTCCCAGCGCGGCCGACGGCTTCAGCTCGATCCCGCCGAGCCCGAGCAGCATGCAGACGTAGGAGTAGGCCTCGAAGCCGTGGTAGTGCGGGTAGACGGACTCGCCGTCGGGCAGGCGGGTCTGCCACCGCTCCAGCCGCTCGGCCAGACCGTCCGGCAGCGCCCGCTTCTTGGTGTCGAGCCAGTACTGGTTGTCCGTGCGCTTGGCCGCGTAGTAGTGCAGCACCAGGAACTCGCGCACGCCGTCCATGCAGCGGTTGACCAGGCTGTTGTAGGAGTCGCGCAGCCCCTCGTCCCACCGCGCGTCCGGGAAGTGCTTCACCAGCTGCTCGATGGCGTGCTGGATGAAGAAGATGCCGGTCGACTCCAACGGTTCCACGAACCCGGACGACAGCCCGATCGCGACGCAGTTGTTGACCCAGTGCCGGCGCGAACGGCCGATCCGCATCTTGATGTGGTTCGCTTCAAGGTCTTCCGCCGCCGGGCCGACGAACTCGCGCAGCCGCTTCTCGGCCTGCTCTGGCGTCGAGTACTCGCTGGCGTAGACGTAACCCGTACCGATGCGGTCGAACAGCGGGATCGTCCAGATCCAGCCGGCCTCCTGCGCGGTCGCCGTGGTGCACGGCCTCAAGCCCTTGCGCTCCATGTCCAACGGCACCCGCAACGCCACCGCGGAGTCGTTGGGCAGACTGCTCTGGTACGACTCGAACGGCTCCTCAAGAGCCTTGCCCAGCAACAGACTCCGGAACCCGGTGCAGTCGATGAACAGGTCACCGGTCAGGTCGCCCTGTTCCTTGGTGACCACGTGGCTGATCCACCCGCGGTCGTCGAGAGCCACGTCGACCACGTCGTCGAGCACGTGGCGCACACCCCGCGCGACCGCGTAGTCGCGCAGGAAGTTCGCGACCAGGGTGGCGTCGAAGTGGTAGGCGTACGGGAACTGCGTCGACTGCTCGGTCAACGTCGTCCGGTACATCGACCGCTCCCCCAGGCCTCCCTCGAACAGCGTACCGTCCAGGTGCCGCGGCGACTTCAGGCTGTCGCACAACGTCCCGACCAGGAAGCAGTCGCGGTCGAACCGGTCCGACGACGGGTTGCGCAGCCACCAGTCCGGCAGCGTGAACCCGTCGACCACGCGCTGGCGTTCGAACGGGTGGTAGAAGTGATGCCCCTCCTCGCGCCAGTTCTCGAACCGGATGGCGAGCTTGTAGGTGGCGTTGCACTTCGGCATCCAGTCCTTCTCTTCGAGACCGAGGTACTCGAAGAAGTGCCGGACCGTGCTGAACGTCGCCTCGCCGACGCCGATCGCGCCGACGCGGGCCGACTCCACCAGCGTGACCTTGATCCGGTCACCGAACGCGGCGGTCAGGTACGAAGCCGTCATCCAGCCCGACGTTCCACCGCCGACGACCACAACACTCTTCAGCATGAAAGGAATCCTCCGAAGTGGAACGAGAAAGCCGGCTTACTGGGCCACGGCTTCGATCAGGCTTTGCGGGGAACGGGTGGGCGTGACCTGCGTCCGCCGCAGGCCGGCCGCCACGAACAGGGCGTCGTAGTGGGCGAGGTCGCGTTCCCGGCCCGGCACCACCGCGAGCATGTTGAGGTCGAGCAACGGCGCGAAGCCGGGCTCACCGATCGGGCCGAGCGGCATCTCGACGACCACGACCCGGCCGCCGGGGTTCAACGCGTTGCGGCACCTAGTGAGGATCTTGACGCACGAGTCGTCGTCCCAGTTGTGCAGCACTGCCTTGAGCAGGAACAGGTCGCCCTGCGGAAGGGCGTCGAAGAACGAGCCGCCGACGAACGAGCAGCGGTCACTCAGCCCGGCCTTCTCCGCCTCGGCGACCGCAGTCGGCTCCACGCTCGGCAGGTCCAGCACCACGCCACGCAGATCCACATTGGACTTGAGCAGGGCGTGCAGCAACGCACCGTTCGCGCCGCCGACGTCGACCGCGGTTCCGGCTCCGGTCGTGTCGAGCAGCGAGGCGATCTCGCGGGAGAGTCCGTCGGTGAGCTCGGTCATCGAGTTGGAGAACCGCTCGAACTCCTCCGGGTGAGCCGCGAAGTGCGACCACACGTCACCGCCGAGCGCGGCCTGCGTCTGCGGCTCGCCGGCCCGCACGGCGTCGGGGAACCGGCCCCAGGACAGCCAGTGCGCCGGTGAGCCGTGCACGATCGCGATGTCCCGCAACGAACCCGGCACACCCTCGCGCAGCGCCTCCAGCAGCGGGGTGCTGCCGAACCGCCCGGCACCGTCGTAGGAGGCCAGTTCCAGCGACGCGGCCGTCCGCATCAGCCGGAACATCGCGTCGACGTCGGACTTGGTGAGCGCGGCCAGTTCCTCGGCGGTGAGGAGATCCTCCGCGAGGTGGTCGGCGATCTTGAGCGAGGCCAGCGCGTGGACGATCTGGGTCACCCAGTACCCGGTGATCATCTGCATCAGGCGTGCTTGTGGTGGCATCAGATCCTCCTTTCGTGCTGCTTCGTTCCTGGCGTGCGCACGTGCTCCGGCCGGAAGCCGAGCCCGATGACCCGGCTCATCAGCCACTGCGCCGGGGCGAACTTCTCGAACAACTTCGGTGCGGGCGGCTGGCCGGACCCGTCGAGCGCCTCGTCGATCCCGAACCGCTGCGTCGCCCGCTGCAGCCCCTGCGACAACGTCGTGGTGAGCCGCCGCCGCTTCTGCACCGCGGCCAGCGCCGAGTCGTCGAACGCCGCACCCGTCAGCTGCGTGTTCAGCAGCGGCGCGACCAGCGCGTTGGCCGTGGCGACCGCGTCCTGCACGGCGAGGTTCACGCCGAAGCCCGCGACCGGTGACATGGCGTGCGCCGCGTCGCCGATGAACAGCAGGCCGGGCGCGTGCCAGGTGTCGAGCCGGTCGATCCGCGCCTCCAACAGCTTCAGGTCGTCCAACGAGGACAGTTCGTGCACGCGGTCGGCGAGGAACGGCACCGTGGCGGCCAGATCGGCCCGGAACGCCTCGATCCCGTCGCGGCAGACCTTCTCGTAGCCGCCCTTGGGCGTCTCCGTGAACATCTGCCAATAGGTGCGGCGGTCCGTGGCGCCGAAGATCTTGCCGTCACCGACCCGCACGCAGAGGCCCTCGTCGGGATCGGTGTCCCGGCGCGAGATCCGGAAGAAGATCACGTCCAGGGTCTTGCCGATCTTCCGCGGTACCGCTCCGACATCGCGCCGGATCGCCGAATGCCTGCCGTCCGCGGCGACCACCAGCGTCGAGCGGATCTCGAACTCGCCCTCCGGTCCCCGCGCCCGGACACCGGCGATGCGGCCGTTCTCCCGCACCACACCGAGGACCTCGGTGCTCATCATCAGCCGGAACCCGGGATAGCGGGCGGCCTCCGACGCGATGAGGTCGAGGAAGTCCCACTGCGGCACGAACGCCATGTACGGGTAGCGCACGCGCAGCCGGCGGAAGTCCGCGATGTCGATGCGCTTGCCGTCCTGCACCACGCCGATCGTGTGCACCCTCTGGTGGGGCAGCTCGTGGAACCGTTCCGCCAGGCCGAGCTCGTCGAGGATCTGCAACGTGGCCGGGTGCACCGTGTCGCCGCGGAAGTCGCGGTGGAAGTCGGCGTGCTTCTCCAGCACCACCACGTCCACCCCGGACCGCGCCAGCAGCAGTCCCAGCATGACGCCGGCCGGACCACCACCAGCGATGCAAACCGTCGTCATCCCTGACGCCCGTGCAGCTTGCGCAGGTGGTCGTAGTGCGTCGGCAGCGTCGCGAGCAGTTCCTTCTGCTTGTTCTTCATCTCCGCGAACGCGACCTCCGCGCCCGCCACCAGGTCGCCGCGCTGTTCGAGCAACGGCAACGGGTGCTCGGGCAGGTAGTCGAGGCCCGCGAAGATGCAGTAGTAGCTGGAGTTGGTCCAGTAGTTGCGGAACTCCGCCTCGAAGTTCGCGTAGTACGTCGTCTCGTCGACGGCCGGCATGTTGACCGCGAGGCCCGCGCGGTAGGCGGCGAGCTTGTGCTTGAAGTCCGGCGCCAGCTCCAGTTCCTTGCAGGCACGCCAGAAAGGCGAGTCGTCGCGCGGCGCCAGCGAGAAGTGCGCCTGCAGGAAGTCACGGCTGTCGTCGAACATGGTGTTGATCTCGCGGTTGAACGAGTCCGCGAGCACCTGGTCGAACCGCTTGTCCGGGAAGTGCTTGGCCAGCTGGTACAGAGCGGCCGTGATGAAGTAGATACCGGTGGACTCCAGCGGCTCCAGGAAGCACGACGACAGACCGATGCTGACGACGTTGCGCACCCACGTGCGGCGGTTGCGGCCGACGCGGAACTTCACGTGGTTGAGCGGCTGCGTCTCGGGGTCGAGGCCCCACATGTCGCACAGTTCGCGGGTCGCCTCGTCCGGCGTGGTGAAGCGGCTGGAGTAGACGTAGCCCGTGCCGAAGCGGCCCAGCATCGGGATCTTCCAGGTCCAGCCGTTCTTCATCGCGATCGCGGACGTGAAGGGCTCGACGCCGTTCGCCTCGTCGTCGTGCGGCACGGCGGTGGCGACCGCGCTGTCGTTGAGCAGGTGGTCGCTCATGTCGAGGAACGGCTCGCGCATCGCCTTGTTGATGAGCAGGCCTCGGAACCCGGAGCAGTCGACGAAGAAGTCGCCCTCGATGACCCGGCCGGACTTGGTGCGCAACGCGGTGATGTGGCCGCGGTGGTCGATGACCGGCTCGGTCATCTCGTCCTCGACGTGGATCGCGCCCTGCCGTTCGGTGGCGAACCGGCGCAGGAAGTCGGCGACCAGGTGGGCGTCGAAGTGCCACGCGTAGTTCGTCCAGCGGGAACCGTCGGCGTGCCGGGGCGCCAGCTTCGCGTCGAGGATCGGCGACTCGCGATAGCAGGCGTAGTCGAACTGCTCGTCGGTGCGCCCGGCGAGGCGTTCGGCCGTCCAGTAGTGCGACAGCGGCCAGTTCGCGTGGTTCGGCAGCAGGCCGAACAGGTGGTCGAAGTGGTCGGGCTTGCCGCGGTGTTCGCGCGCTTTACCCTCTCCGACACCAGGAGTGCGCCAGTTGATGAACCGGACGCCCATCTTGTAGGCGGCGTTGCACTCCCGCATCCACTCGTCCTCGTCGAGGCCGAGGAAGTCGAAGAACGTCTTGTGCAGGTTCGGCACGGTGGCCTCGCCGACCCCGATGCGCGGGATGGACGGCGCTTCGAGCACGGTGACCGTGACGTCCGGGCCCAGCGCCTTGCCGAGGTAGGAGGCAGTCATCCAGCCCGCGGTGCCACCGCCGAGGACGGTGACCTTCCTGATCCGATGATCTTCCACCAGACGTCCCTTCGTGCCGGGTTCACGATTTGCTCGATCCGGGGCGAAGTTAGCCAGCGGCGGGCCTGTTCAGACGCGTGCGAAGAAGAACCTCTCCGATCACGCGGGGTCAGCGAACTGAGACGCACCGTGTCGGCGGACGAACCTGCGCGCCTTTCGGGCAGACCGCGCAGGTTCGCGTGATGTGCCCGTCGTGACCTGGGCGACAGGATTGGTGCCGTGATGTCACCACGAAAGAAGGTCACCGTCCTCGGTGCCGGGATGGCAGGTCTCGCGGCCGCGTACGAACTGGAACAGCTGGGCCACCAGGTCGAGGTGATCGAGGCGAGCGAGCGGCTCGGCGGCCGGGTCTACACGCACCGGTTCGGTGCGGGCCCCGACGCGCCGCTGGTCGAGCTCGGTGCCATGCGGATTCCCGCGAACCACCGGCACACCCTCGACTACATCGAGAAGCTCGGGCTGTCGCACAAGCTCCGCGAGTTCAAGACGCTGTTCTCCGACGACGGCGCCTACCACCGCACCCGCACGGGGTTCGTGCGCGTGCGCGAGGCGGCCGAGGTTCTGGTGGCGGACTACCAGGAACTCATGGGCGACGACCTGAAGGACGAGACAGTCCTCTTCGGAGCGTGGATCACCGCCATCGGTGACGCGATCGCGCCGGGCAGCTTCATGGCGGAGTTGCGGCCGGACTTCGCGGCTCTGCTCGATGCCGTCGACCGCATCGACATCACACCGTTCCTCGTCGGTGAGGCACGCGATCAGATCGACCTGCACGCGTTCTTCGCGGCGCACCCCGAGGTGCGCAACAGCGGAACGGGCCGGATCAACCACTTCATCGGCGACATCCTCGACGAGACCAGCGCGGGGCTGCGACGGCTCGAAGGCGGGATGGACCAGATCGTCACCGCGCTCGCCGAGCAGATCAACGGGCCCATCCGCACCTCTCACGAGGTGCGCGGGATCGCCGTCCACGACGACCACGTGGCCGTGACCGTCTCGAATGGACAGACTCAGGTGCTGCACTGCGACCAGGTGCTGAGCACGATTCCGTTCTCGGTGCTGCGCAGGCTGGAGCTGTCCGGGTTCAGCGACGACAAGCTGGCGGTGCTCGGCGAGGTCACGCACTGGCCGGCCACCAAGATCGGGTTCCTGTGCCGCGACGCGTTCTGGGAGCGCGACGGGATCAACGGCGGCGCGTCCTACGGCGGCGGGCACATCCGGCAGACCTACTACCCGGCGGTGGAGGGCGACCCCGCTCGTGGCGCCGCGCTGCTGGCCAGCTACACGATCGGCGCCGACGCGGCCGTCCTGGACGACCTGCCGGAGGAAGAACGCCACGCGCTCGTGCTCGACGAGGTCGCCGGCATGCATCCCGAACTGCTCGAACCAGGGATGTTCGTGGAGGCGGTGAGCCTGCCGTGGGGGAAGTACCCGTGGAGCGCCGGCGCCGGTGTCCTGCGGTGGAACAAGGACGAAGCCGCCTGCCTGGAAGAACGCGACCGGGCCGCACGTCCTGAGCGCGGCAGGTTGTTCTTCGCGGGCGAGCCCTGCGCGACCGTCACCGGGTGGATCGACGGTGCCATCGAGTCGGCCCAGCGTGCCGTTCGCTTCATCGAGGAGAGCTCGCGATGAGTGTTTTCGACCTGCCTCGCCTGCACTTCGCCGGTGTCGCGTTGACCAGGCTGCCGACCGGGCCGCGCAACGGGCTCGTCGACTTCACCACGCACACGGTGTTGATGGACGGCGAACCGTTCCCGCGTGACCGCCCGGCGGCCGAGTACCACGCCTACCTCGACCGCGTGGGTGGGAAGGGCGAGACCTTCGGCGCCAACGGGACGTTCAACTTCGACGCCGCGATCACGGGTGTCGAACTGGTGGCCGGTGACGTGCTGACCGACGATCCGGTGGTCGGGCGCGCGGTCGACGTGTGGGGGCACTACAACGAGTACCTGGCCACGACCTTCAACCGGGCGCGGATCTTCGACGTGGACCCGGCATCCACGACCTCCACGACTGTCATGATCGGGCAGTTCGGGTTCGGGCGGCTCGGGCGGTCTCACGACGTCGAGTACATGCTCTCCGGTGGCGTGCACGGGATGCAGCCACCGCGCTGGCAACAGGACGGACGTGTGCTCTACCAGTTCGTCGTGCCCGCGGGCGAGGAGATGATCTGGCTCGACAGCGCGGCCGACTCCCCCGCTGTCGACCGGTTGCGCTCGCTCGCGGTCGACGGACTGGTCGTGCAGTTCGCGATGGCCGACCCGGTCCCTGCGCCGATGCCCGGCACCATGGCGTGGCAGCTGCGCGGCACCATCGCCGTCTGGCACGCCGACGAGCCGCGGACCGCACCCGCGGGCCGGCAGCTGGACAACCTCGCCGTCGACCTGCGCGATGGCCTGGCCTCGCTCAACCTGGTCGCGTTCCGCGCGCCCGAGGGCGTGACCGATCTTCAGCTGTGCGCTGGTGACACGGTCCTGGCCGCGGTGCCTGCCGAGCAAAGTGTCGTGACCGTGCCGTGCGCGGCCACGGACGAACTGCTGAGCCTGACAGGCACGCGTGCGGGCGAGCGCGTTGTGCTGGCACGCGAACAGGAGATCGTCGTCGTGGTCGACGACGCGAGCCTGTTCCTGGAACACCCGCGCGATGCCGAGGACAGCTCGCAGGACGCGGTGATCGCGGTGCGGACCTTCGTGCGGGGTGTTCCGGCGAGCGTTCCCGCTGTCCACATCAGACAGTTCCACAACCCGCGGGCGTTCCCGCTCGACAAGCGGGAGCACATCGACGTGGTGCGGCTGAGCGCCGACGTGATCAGCACTGACGAGCACGGCCGCGGGCAGTTCACGATTCGAGGTGCCGAGGCCGGTACGACCAGGCTGGAGCTCGGCCCCGGTGGGTCGATGGCCGTGCGGGTGCTGCCGAACCACTGGTGGATGGACGACGTGCCGCAGGACGAGGTCACGTTCGACCTGCTGTACCGCGAGGTCTTCTCGTTCTACGAGCTGATGTACTCGTTCATGGCCGACGAGGTGTTCAGCCTCGCCGACAAGTTCCGGATCGACACGTACTACCAGATCACCTGGAACATGTGCGACCCGCGCAACCGCGTGAAGACGTACTACATGCCGCAGACGCGCGACCTGACCGGACCGCAGGCCAGGTTGCTGCTCAAGTACCTGCGCGCCCGCCGGGCCGAAGTGGCGGTGCCGACGATCGAGCCGTCGCTGTCGCGGTCGTCGCGGCCGATCACCACCCGTGCCGAGCTGATCAAGGCGTTGCGCCACGGTGTCACGGTCGAGCTGGCCGTCATGCTGCAGTACCTCTACGCGGCCTACTCGATCCCTGTTCACGGTGCCGGCGAGGAGCTGGTGCGGCGCGGTGACTGGACGCCCGAGCAGCTGACGTTGATGTGCGGCGACGGTGGCGAGACCCGCGAGGGCGGCCTGCGCGCGAGCCTGATGGACGTCGCGCGCGAGGAGATGATCCACTTCCTGGTCATCAACAACGTGCTCATGGCGTGCGGAGAGCCGTTCTACGTGCCGGAAATCGACTTCGGCACGTTGAACGAGACCCTGCCGGTGCCGCTGGACTTCTGCCTCGAAGCGTTCAACCTCGGCAGCGTGCAGCGGTTCATCCAGATCGAACAGCCGGAGGGGCTCGTCGGTGCGGTGCGGCTGGGCGACCTGCCGTCGCCGTCTTCAGCGGACCACCACTACGCGTCGCTGAGCGAGCTGTACGGCGACATCCGGGAAGGCCTGCAACGGGTTCCGGACCTGTTCCTGGTCGAGAAGGGACGAGGGGGCGGCGAACACCGGCTGTTCATGCGGGAGTCGGTCAACGCCCGGCACCCGGACTACGTGCTGGAGGTCGACGACCTGCGCAGCGCGTTGTTCGCGATCGACTTCGTGACCGAGCAGGGTGAGGGTCACGTCCTGACCGAGGATTCCGAGGAGGACTCGCACTACGACACGTTCGTCCGCATTGGCGAGCTGCTCATGAAGGAACGGCTGGCGGCCGCGGAGAAGGGCCGGGCGCAGTGGAACCCGGCGTACCCGGTGGCGCGCAACCCCACTTTGCGCGAGGGCCACGCGAAGGAGCCGGTGACCGACCCGGTCGCGCGGGAGCTCACCGCGTTGTTCAACGGGGCGTACTTCATGGTGCTGCAGCTGATGGTCCAGCACTTCGGCAACCCGGACGCGAGCCTGCGCCGGTCCAGGTTCATGAACACCGCCATCGACGTGATGACCGGTGTCATGCGCCCGCTGGGTGAACTGCTGGTGGCGGTGCCGTCCGGTCGTCACGGCCGCACCGCGGGGCCGTCGTTCGAGCTGGACGAGCAGCCGGCGTTCATCCCACGTCCTGACGTGGCGCAGAAGTCGCTCTCGATGCGGTTCCGGAACCTGCTCGACGCCGCGCGCAAGTGCCCGCTGGTGCCGGAGAAGGTGATCGGCAACCTGGAGCACTTCGCCGAGCAGCAGTTCTGACCGGGTTGGGGCCCTCGGCGAGGGCCCCGACCAGATTCAGACGCGACGGAGGCGGGCCAGCCAGGCCGGCAGCTCCACCGGACCGTCCGCGGGCAGACCGGCTTTCGCTGCCTCCCGCGCGATCAGCTCCGTGACACGGGCGCGATAGCGGGACAGCTCCAGGGACTCGATCTCCCAGCCGGTGGCGAAGGACTCCTTGATCACCTGCTCGCTGATGCCCGAGCTGAGGCCCGGCCCTTCGCTGGCGTGGGCCAGGACGTGCACGAGTGCGCCTGGGTTGCAGATGTCGTGCAGCACGGCCGCGTACTGCTTGGCCACGTCGAGGTTGTCGCCGTAGGCACCGAAGCCGTGGAACATCGCGACGTCGACGACCGTGTCGAACTTGGGCGTGAGGAACGGGTAGTCCTCGGGGTGGAGCATGTTCGCGACCTCGAACCTCGCCGTGGGCACGCCCTTTTCAGCGGCCGTTCGGCGGGCGTACTCCACGGCGCTCGGCGAGAGATCCGTGCCGATCGCGTCGTAGCCGAGCCTGGTGAACAGGATCGTGTGTTCGCCTGAGCCACAACCAGGTTCGAGCACGCGGCCGCGGATCAGCCCCTGACGTTCGAGGTCGGCGATCACCGGCTGTGGCTCGTCGATGAGCCACGGCGCGGTCTCGTCGTCGTACATGAAGTTCCAGAACTCGGGGTTGTCGAACCCCAGGTCACCTTGCGCTTTGTCGAATCCCGGGCGGCGACGGGGCATGCGGTCTCCTCAGTTTCGTTCGACGGTGAGCGAAGTGAGTGCGGTGATCAACGGGGTCTGGCGCCAGGTCACCTCCCCCACGGGCTTGGCGTGGGGGAAGCGGGTGAAGAACGCCGTGATGCCGACCTGGCACTGGAGCTCGGCGAGGTTCGCGCCGATGCACCGGTGCAGGCCGTGGCCGAAGCCCAGGTGCTGGCTGTCGCCCTTGCGGATCTCGAACCGCTCGGGGTCGGTGAACCTGGCCGGGTCGCGGTTCGCGTCCTTCAACGCACACACGACGATGTCGCCGGGCGGCACGGTCTTGCCGTCGAGCTCGATCGGCTCGGTCGCCATCCGGAACGACGTCATCTGCAGCGGCGGGTCGATCCGCAGCACCTCGTGCACGGCCGACGGCAGCAGGCTCCAGTCGTTCAGGAGCAGCTCCAGCTGGTCCGGGTGGGTCAGCAGCAGGTACAACGCCTTGGCCAGCAACTGGGTCGTCGCGGTCTGGCCGCCGATCACCAGCGTGAAGATCATCGAGGCGAGCTCTTCGTCGTTGAGGCGGTCCTCGTCGTCGTGCATCGACACGAGCCGCGACACCAGGTCGTCGCCTGGGTTCTCCCGGCGTGCCACGACCAGCGCTTTGGTGTAGTCGATCAGCCTGTGCGTGGCCTCGATCGCTTCTTCGTTGCGCGTCAACAGGTCCAGCACGAACATCTCGGACCAGTACCGGACGTCCGCGGCGTCCTCCGGGGCGATGCCGAGCAGCACGCCGAGCACCGTGGTCGCCAGCGGGCCGGCGAAATCCCCCACCAGATCAGGGGTTTCGCCGAAGTTGTCGATCAGCTCGGCGGCGACCCGCTCGACGTACGGGCGGTGGTCCCCAATCCGCCGCACGGTGAACGTCGGCGTGACCAGGCGCCGCAGCCGGGTGTGGTGGGGTGGGTCGTTGTTCAGCATGTCGTGCGCCATGACCGAGGCGATCGACTCCGGGAACGCGGAGAACGGCGCCTTGTCGCCCATGCGCAACGGGTCGTTGGTGAGACGCGGGTCGGTCAGGACGCTCCGCGTGCCGGCGTAGTCCGAGACTAGCCAGACCTTCTTGCCGTCGGGGAGCTGGATCTGTTCCACCCGGCCGAGGCTAGGTGCCTCCGCGGATGCTCCGACACTGCACGTTCGCGCAGGTAGGTGGTCGTGAGCGCGTTCTCACCCACGACCACCCTCCGGTCATGGCGCGATGCGGGCCAGGTCCACGCGCGACTGGATGTTGAGCTTGCGGTAGATCTGGCGCAGGTGGAAGCCGACGGTGTGCGGCGACACGAACATCTCGCTCGCCACCTGCCGGTTCGTGAGGCCCCGTGCCACCAACCGGGCGACCTTCGCCTCGGTGCTGGTGAGGCTGTCCCAGCCGGTTTCCGGCCGCGCTTCGTGGTTCCAGTGCCTCCTGCGCACGCCGAGCCTGCGGAGCTTGCGGCGGACGCGGGCCGAGTCCCACTCTGCGCCGAGCTCGTCGTAGGCGGCCATCGCCCGGTTCAGCGCCGCCACGGCGGCATCGCGGTCGTCGTCACGCAGGAGCGTGCCGGCGTCCTCGATCACCGACGCCGCCGCCCAGGGATCGCCGTAGCAGTCCTCCAGGCCGCTGAGCGCGCCGACCTCGCCGTCCAGCAACGCCCTGCTGTGTTGCGCCGCCGCGACGATCGTGAGGTAGCACTGGTTGCCCGCGGCGATCTTCTCCGCGGCGGCGACCACGTCCTCGGCGATCTCCTTCTCACCGGCGGACAACGCGGTGCGGACCGCCCACGCCGCCATCGACGGGTCCTCCAGCAACAGCCGCCGGCACTCGTCCGGGTCCGCGAGCGACTCGCGCAGCTCGTCCATCGCCGCGTGCACGCCACGCCGCGCCGACGTGACGAGTGCGGTGAGCACGCGCACCATGCCGGACCACGGTTGTGAGCGTTCCGCGGGAGCGCACTCCTCCAGCCGGCGCAGGCCGTCCGAGGCCGTTGCCAGATCTCCGCGCCGCAACGCCGAGATCACCAGGACCGCGCGCAACTGCGGTTCGTACAACGGCATCTCCGCGCGTTCGGAGGCGGCGAGCCCTGCCACGGCGTCGGCCTCCGCGGCCGCGATGTCGCCCTTGGCCAGCAGGATCGTCGCGCGCAGAGCGAGCGGGACCGGGCTGAGCACGCCGTTGTGCTCGGTGTCGATGGCGCTGCGGGCGGCCTCGGCCACCGCGAGCGCCTCGTCGAGCCGGCGGACCCTGGTGAGCAGCCACGCGCGAGTCCACAGTGGATCGCACTGCCACGCGCGGGTGAGCGGGCCGCGCAACCGCACGGCCTCGTCGGCGGCACCCATCGCGGCGTCGAGGCGGCCGTCACGCCAGTGCGCCATCGCCCGCACGTTCAGCGCGGCGGCGCGGACGTCGTCGCTGTGCGGGCCTCCCGGCACGTCCAGCACGCGGTTCGCCACCGCGAGAACCTTGCTGTGATCGTTGTGGGACAACGCGTTGAGCAGCAGCAGCTCCGGGCATGGCTCGGCCTCGGCGGCGTTGCGCGACTTCGTGACGGCGATGGTCTCCTTGGAGACGTCGAACGCCGCCGTCGTGTCGCCGCGCAGCATCAACGCCGTGGCGAGCCACGTCCGCAACGGCCGGGTGAACTCGGGGCAGGTGTTCGTGTGCACCCGCAGCTGCTCTTCAGCGAGGTCGACCGCGTCGGACAGACAGCCCAGCCGGACCAGTGCCGCGGTCGCGGTGGTCGCCAGCGCGACGTGGTCGGAGCTGTCCGGTGGAGCGATCCGCAGTCCTCGCGCCGCGACGGCGGACGCGGCCTGCGGCGAACTCGCCAGCATGCGTTGCGCCGCCTCACAGATCGTGCTGATCGCCTCCTGGTCACCGGGCACCGCGCAGTGCACCAGGTGCACCGCCGCGGCTTCGAGCCGGCCACGCGGGTGGTCGAGCAGCATGGTGGCGGCCTGCCGGTGCAGCATCGAGCGCAGCAGCTCCGGAACCGTGTCGAGCACCGCGCGCCACACCGGTTCGCGGTGGAACACGAACTCGTCGGAGTCACTGCCGATCAACCCGGCACCGATCGCCTCCTGCAGCGGCCCGAGCAGCTGCGCCGGACGTTCGCCGAGCATCTCGGCGAGGTCCTGCGGCGCGAAGCTGTTGCCCAGCACCGCCGCGACCTGCAGCACCTCCTGCGCACGAGGCGACAGCTCCCGCAGCCGCGACTGCATCAGCCGCACGAACGGGCGAGGCAGCGGCGCACCGGGATCCGGCTCGACCGCCGCGGAGATCCCCGTGGGCATCGGCCCGGTCGCGAGCCGCGCCACCTGGTCGGTGACAGTGACGCAACCTTCCCGCCGCACATCGAGCACCAGGTCGACGATCGCCTGCGGAGTACCGCCGACGCTCTCGCACAACGCCACCACGTCGTCGCCCGGCGTCGCGTCGAGCAGATCACCGGCGATGCCGGCCACGGCCTCACCGGTCAACGGCTCCAGCGGACCGAGCCACTCGACGCGGTGCTTGCGCGCAAGAGTGCGCAACACGACACCGTTCGGCGAGTCCACGTGGTCGGCGTGCACCGTGAACAACCACAGCACGGGAGCGTTGTCCAGTTTGGACATCACGACGCCAAGCGCGTTGAGCAGGGCCAGATCGGTCCACTGCGCGTCGTCCACGGCCACGAGCACCGGGCCGCGCCGGAGGTGCCCGGTCAGCTGCGCCTCGAACCGACCGGCGAGCGTGCCGATCCGGTCGTCCTCCTGTCTGCCGTTGCGCGGGTTCACCAGCGTCACCGCCCGCGCCAGACCCGGCTGGTCCAGCGCACCGTTGACAACGGCGAAACCACGTCTGGCCGCGTTGGCCATCAGCTCCAGCAGCAGACGGGTCTTGCCCGTACCGGCTCCTGATTCGAGGACGACGACCTGTGCTCGCCGTCCCTCGACACTTTCCCGCATCAACTGCTCGATGCGACCGACCTGTGTCACTCGGCCGTGCAACGACCACCTGGGCCCGGCAGTATCCGGTATCGCCGAGTCCGTGAGCTCTTCCAGAATCCGACGCTCCACACTCTCTCCCCGTCGGCTGTGCAGTTCACTTCAACGGCGGCGTGCAATTGAGGATAGGTACGTCAATTACCCGAAGCTAGACACTCGTCTCAGTACGCCACCATCGGCCACATTCCCTCCTACCCGCTGTCACCTGCCCTTTTCTTGACTGTTTGCGCTGGTAGCAGGCCGCGTTACGACAGAGTTCAGACCTTCGCCGCCAGGACGCCGGGATCATGAAATTAAGATGGATCTGACATTGTCATACCCTTGACCAAAAGGATCGAAACGCCTTGCTTCGACCATAATGACCAAAAGTCTAAGGGAAGCACTAGACCAGCGACAACGGTTCCCAGATCACGCCCACCGCTACCGCCAATCAAGACGGAGCCCTCAAGAAAGGTAGTCCATCTCAGCAGGACGCAGGAGCATTAAGCGGAAGCTCGTTTGATGCCGAACAGGGTGGCGTTTCCGGAAATGCAAGAAGCCCACGCGTGGCCACGCTCTCACCTCGTGAGCGACCACGGCGGGCTTCCAGAAGTACGAATTTCTTGAATTTCGCAAACATCCGGTGAATTGACGTTAGGCAGACCGGGAGAGTCTGCGGCATCACGGTGCGGGAGTGCGACGTTCGTGCCCGCGAGCTGGACGCCGCAGACGTTGAACGCGCTGGAGAAGGGTGAGATCGACTTCTACAAGGCTCGGGTGTTGTACGACAAGACCGTCCCGTTGTCGGCGGATCTGGCCGCGCAGGTTGAAGAGCGGGTGTTGGCCCCAAACACCACCACCGCGTGAAGCACCGCACGGCCTGGCAGGTCAGCCAACCGAAACCGGTCGGTTTCGCTTCCGCAGCCCAGCCGGGAAGACCTACCAAAGAGACCCCGAACCAGTGCTCGGCGACCTGCCGCCGTTCTAGCCGCCCGGCGTGACGATCCCCTGCTCGTAGGCGAAAACGACCGCGTGCGTGCGATCGCGCAGGCCGAGCTTCGCCAACACCCGCGAGACATGGGTCTTCACTGTCGTCTCGCCGAGGAACAGAGCGGACGCGATCTCCGCGTTCGACGCGCCCTTGGCCAGTTCGACCAGGACCTCGAACTCGCGATCGGTCAACGAAGGCGGCCGGGTGCGCTCCTGTTTGACCGCACTGCTGAACCGGGCGATCACCCTCCTGGTGACCTCCGGCGACAGCAGCGCATCCCCGCGCGCCACCACCCGCACCGACTCCACCAGGTCCTCGGGCGAGGCGTTCTTCAGCAAGAAGCCGCTGGCTCCGGCCTGCAACGCCTCGAACAGGTAGTCCTCACGGTCGAACGTCGTCAGGATGACCACCCGAGTGCCAAGCCCCGCGGAAAGGATCTGGCGCGTGGCCTCAAGCCCGTCCATGCGCGGCATCTGCACGTCCATCAGCACGACGTCCGGCCGCAGCTGTGACACGAGCTCGACCGCCGCAACGCCGTCACCCGCCTCGCCGACCACGGTGATTCCAGGTTCAGTGCCGAGGATGACGCGGAAGCCCGCTCGGACCAGATCCTGGTCGTCGGCCAGCACGACTCGCAAACTCACGCCTTCTCCTCCGTCGGCAGCGACGCGCGCACAAGATAACCCGCGCCGCGCCGTGGCCCCGCCTCCAGCGAACCTCCGTGCACCGCAACACGTTCCCGCATCCCGACCAGACCGAAACCGCCACCCGCCGAGGACGTGCCCTGGCCGTCGTCGGTGACCTCGACCTCCAAAGCCGTGTCCAGGAAACGCATCCGCACGTCGACATGCCGTGCCGACGAATGCTTCACCACGTTCGTCAACGCTTCCTGCACGACCCGATACGCCGACAACGCGACGGCAGAAGGAACATCGCGCGGCGAACCGTAGACGCCGTGCGAGACCTCCAAGCCGGCGGCGCGGGCGTTGTCGAACAACTCCGGCAGATCGTCCAGGCCGGGCGCGGCACGAAGATCCGACTCGGCGTCCGCGCGCAACACTCCCAGCAACCCGCGCAGCTCGTTGATCGCGGTCCGGGCGGTCTGCTCGACGGTCTGCAGCGCATCGCGTGCCATCACGGGGTCGGAGTCCAGGACCCGGCGCGCGGCACCGGCCTGGATGCCCATCACGGAAACGTGGTGCGCCACCACGTCGTGCAGGTCGCGGGCGATGCGCATGCGTTCGGCGGCGATGGCGCCGCGCGTGTTCTGCTCCTGCGAAAGCCGCAACTCCTCGGCCTGGAACTCCAGCTGGGCCCGGCGCCTGGCACCGGACCACGCCATCTCGCCCACCACGTAGGCGAGCAGGAAGAAGAAGATGTTGAACTCGAGTCCGTAGAGGACGGAGGCGAGCACCGGGTCCAGAGGCCCGGCAGCGTTCTCGAACTCCCCCTTGGGACCGAGCAGAGCCCGCACGAGGCTGAAGCCGAGCCACAGGAACATCGCGACGATGACACCGATGCGAGACCAGCGGGAGACAACGCGGTTCTGCTCCCACGCGCCGGCGGTGTAGATCGCGAGGAAGAGGATCGCGGACGGCACCAGGGTGTCGCCCGCCTTGTTCACCTGCGCGGCGATGAACAGCGCGGACACCACGAGCATGACCGCCAGCGGGTAGCGGCGGCGCACGACCAGGGGCACCGACAACGCGAGCACCCACGCGAGCTGCTCAGCCAGACCGGGCGGATCCTTGAAGACGTAGGCGCCCATGCTGTTGACGAGAGTGGTGACCTCGACGGCGCACAGCAGCACGATGACAGCGATGCCGATGTCGCGGCGCTGTTGAGCGGGCGTGGGGCCAGGCCGCCGCCACTCGTTCCACACGGGCTCTTTCACCCGAACACGGTACCCGGCAAGCCTTTTCCATCGCTAATCGAAGTTATTCACCCTCAGGGGGTGTTTCCGGCCACAAAATTGGACTCACCTGGACCTGTTACTCAATACTTCGCGCTACCCACGAGTAACCCCCCTGCGACAAGGCGTGAGATGTCCATTCGCCACCTATTCCTGGCCACCCTCCTGCTGGTGCCCGCCTGCGCGTCCGATGACCAGATGACTCCGCCTGTACGCACAGGTCCCGGGGTCGCCGCTGAATCGATTTCGCTCGGTGTGTTGACAGACATGACAGGCCCCTTCAAAGGATCCTCTGTTTTCCGGATCCGCGGCTACGAGCTCTATCTCGCTGATGTCAACAAACGAGGTGGCGTGTGCGGCCGCCGCGTTGAGCTGAAGCAGAAGGACCACGCCTACGACGTGCAGAAGGCGCTCGACGGCTATTTCGACCTCGAACCGCAGGTGCTGGGTTTCATCGACGTCGCCGGCCAGCCCATGACCGCCGCCATCGAACCCGACCTGATGCAGACGCGAGCCCTGACCGTGCCCGGCTCGTGGGCCGCCTCCCTGCTCGGCAACCCGCACATGATGGTCGTCGGCACCACCTACGACCTGGACATCATCAACGGCCTCGACCACTTCAAGCGCAAGGGCCTCCTCACCGCCGGCGACACGATCGGCCACGTGCACCTGCGCGGCAGCTTCGGCGACAACGCCCTGGAGGGCAGCCGTTTCGTCGCCGAGAACTGGGGCATGAAGATCTCCGAGCAGGCCGTCACCGAGACGACGGCGAACCTGATCGAGCAGATCACCGCCCTGAAAGCCGCGGGCACGAAGGTGCTCGTCCTGAGCCTGACCCCACCACAGACCGCAGCCGCCGTGGGCATCGCCGCCCAGCTCGGCTGGCAGGTGCCGATCCTGTCCAGCGCCGTCAGCTACGACCCGGCGATCATGCAGTCACCGGTGGCCCCGGTGTTCGCCAAGCAGGTCCTGCTCACCTCCCCGGTCGCCCCGTGGAGCTCCGACGCGGAGGGCGTCCGCGAACTGCGCGACGCCTACCACCAGCGCTTCCCCGGCGAGGAGGGCACGCTGAACACCGTCCACGGCTACACCGTCGCGATGGCGTTCGTGGCCGTGCTGGAAAAGGCCTGCAACAAGAAGGATTTGACGCGCGACGGCGTGCTGCGCGCGTTCCACGACACCAACAACCTGAAGACCAAGAGCCTCACGGGCGAACTGCGGTTCTCGTTGGTGGGCCGCCCGTCCGCGACCCAGTCGTACATGGCGAGGCCGGACGCCAAGGTGCCCGGCACGCTGAAGGTCGAGGAGACCCTCTACGAGTCGGAACTGGTGAAGCTCAAGGGAACGCGCGCCCGTTGATCTAGTGGGTGCGGCCCGAATTCACCACTAGCCTGGAGTGATGGGACTCAGCCTGACCGTGCTCGGGTGCGCGACGCCGTACCCGAGCACGGACAACCCGTGCTCCGGCTACCTGGTGTCGCACGGCGACACTCGCGTGTGGATGGACGCCGGCACCGGCACGCTCGGCCCGCTCCAGCAGCACACCAGCCTGGAAGCGCTGGATGCGATCTGGATCTCGCACCTGCACGCCGACCACAGCGCGGACCTGCTCACCGCGTACTACGCCCTGCTGTTCGCGGACGTCGAACGCGCTCCGATCCCGCTGTACGGCCCACCGGGCATTGCCGACCGGCTCGCCGGTTTCCTCACCAACGGCCCGCAACGCAGCCCGATCGAGGACGCGTTCGCGGTCACCGAGCTGGACGACGGCCACCAGACCGCGATCGGCACCCTGCGCCTGACCACCGCGGCAGTCGAGCACGGCATCCCGGCGTTCGGCGTGCGGATCGAGGCGGACGGCGGGTCGCTGACCTACTCCGGCGACACCGCGCCGTGCCCGAGCCTCGTCGAGCTGGCCCGCGGCACCGACGTGCTGCTGTGCGAGGCCGAGAGCGCGGAGAAGACTCCGGACATGGCTCATCACACGCCCGAGGACGCCGGCGAGACCGCGACCGCGGCCCGAGCGAAGAGGTTGATCGTGACGCACGTGGGCCGCTTCCTGACCCCGCAGGAAGCGGTCACCCGTGCTGGAACCCGATACGCGGGCAGAATCGACTACGCCGCGCCCGGCACCACGTTCACCGCTGGTTGACGCGCACCAGGTTGCCCGCCGGATCGCGGAACGCGCAGTCCCGCACGCCCCAAGGCTGATCCTCCGGTTCCTGCAGCACCTCCCCCGCCCCAGACGACTCGACCCACGCCCGAGCACGGTCGAACGTGCCCTGCAGGTCCTTCGAGGCGAGCGAGATCGCGGTGTAGACGCCCTTCGCCATCAGGACGGCGATCGTGCGGCGCTCCTCGTCGCTCACGCCGGGGTCGGCGGCGGGCGGGTGCAGCACGATCCCTGTTTCGGGCTGGTCGGGCGGTCCGACGGTGATCCAGCGCATGGTGCCCTGGCCTACGTCCTGGCGGACCTCGAAGCC
The DNA here is from genome assembly GCF_047445655.1 of Lentzea alba. Lineage (GTDB taxonomy): Bacteria > Actinomycetota > Actinomycetes > Mycobacteriales > Pseudonocardiaceae > Lentzea > Lentzea alba_A. The sequence continues at coordinate 133,012 of NZ_JAJAEG010000003.1, read as the reverse complement.
CAGGCCGTCGCGGAAGAAGCCGAGGGACTTCTCGGGGTCGTCTGCCGGCAGGAACGCCGCGGCGATGATGACTGACATGACGGCCAACCTAATCGGACGAACCGGCCGCCGCTTCTCGATTCCTGATCGGCCGCATCACGGCCTTGGCCAGGCAGTTGGGAATGCCCTGACCGTCCTCCGCGGCGACCTTGCGGTACTGCGAAGGCGACATGCCCACCAGCTCGGAGAAGCGGGTGCTGAACGTGCCCAGCGACGTGCAGCCGACCTCGAAGCAGACCTCGGTGACGGACAGGTCGCCACGCCGCAGCAGGGTCATCGCCCGTTCGATCCGGCGGGTCATCAGGTAGCTGTAGGGCGACTCGCCGAACGCGGCGCGGAAAGCGCGAGACAGATGCCCCGCGGACAGGTGCACGCCACGAGCCAGCGCCGCGACGTCGAGCGGTTCGCGGTACTCGCGGTCGATCCTGTCTCGCACCTTGCGCAGCAGAACGAGCTCCTGCAGGCGCGGGTCTTGGGCGGTCACGAGAGACAGCCTAAGGCCCGCGCCTGACAGATTCCTGACTAACGGACTGACTAACAGGCGCCCTGGTCGCGCCAGACGCCCCACTCACCCGTGGTGCCGGGCTCCTCGTTCTGCGTCCACCACTGGGCCCGCCACTTGCGGCCCTTGTGCGACACCTCGTTGCCACCGGTGTAGACCTTGCCGCTCTCCCACGCGGGCAGCGAGCACGTCGGCGGGTTCGAGGTGGTGGTCGTCGTGGTGGTCGTCGTGGACGTCGTGGTCGGCGGGTTGCCGCCACCGATGCGCGGGTAGTCGGCCGTGATCGCGTACGACTGACCGCCGAACGTGAACACGAAGTTCGACGGCGTCGAGATCGGCAGCTGGTAGCTGACCGTCATCTCGATCGAAGCGCCGGGCGCCAGCGACTGCCACGACGGCAGCGTGAGCTCCGCCTTCTGGAAGTCGCCCTTCAGGCCGCCGACGTTCGAACCGCTGTGCCCCTTGGTGACGACGCGCAGCCCGAACCCGGACTGGTCGGCCATGCTGCCGGGAGCGCTGGTGCCGTAGTCGAACGAGATCTTCGTGCCACCGGGGATGGTGACCGTGGACCGGTTGGTGAACTTGATCTTCGGCGTGATCGGGTAGTTGTTGTCGCCCAACGCGAAGCCGTGAACGTCGACGTCGACAGCCAAGGACTGCGTCTGCTGCGACGAAGCCTTCAAGTTGCCGTAAGGAGCGGCACCGTTCAGGCCGGTGTTGATGGTCGACAGCAGCGTGTCGCCGATGAAGTACTCCTTCTTGACGGAGTCGTACTTGTAGTCGCCGGCGAGCTCCCAGATCATGATGCCGCCGAGACCCTTGTCGCGCACGTACTTGGCCTTCTCCGCGATCGACTGCTCGGTCTCGGTGGAGAGGAACACCTTCTTGTCGTTGTTCCACAGCCACGGCGACTTCAGAGTCGAGTCGTAGTACGGCGTGTACGTGCCGGTCAGGCGATCGGTCGGGTCGTTGACCGGGTCGAGACCGTACTGCGACGAGTACGAACCGGTGACCTTGGCTTCGAGGTTCTTGGTGTGCCACAACGGGTTGACGCCGGACGGAACCTCAGCGCCACCAGCGGTGACGTCGTGCCAGATGTTGTCGATACCGGTCGCGCCGTTACCGCACGGCGTGGTCGAACCGACCGACGAACCGGTGCCGGGCGGGCACTTCGACTGGTCCGGCAACGCTGCCTTACCCCACAGACCGTTCGTGCCACCGGTGACGCCCTGCCATCCGCGCGAGTAGAACGGCACACCGACGTTGATGCGTCCGGCCTGCATGGCACCGCGGTAGTAGTGGTAGGCCCAGTCGGTGTTGAGGTAACCCATGCCCTCGTACTGCGGTGCCGTGTACACGCCACCGGCCGCGAGCTCGCCGTCCTTGCCGTCGTCGTAGAGCGACGCGTTCGGCCCGACGAAGTGGTTCCACGAACCGTGCAGGTCGTAGCTCATCACGTTGAGGTAGTCGAGGTACTTGACGACCTGGTACGACTCCTGGCCACGCAGCAGCCAGCCGGAAGCGGGCACCGCGGCGGTCAGCAGGTAGTGCTTGCCGTCAGCCGCACCGGCGCGGTCGAGCTTCTCCCGCAGCGTCTTCATGATCGCTTGGTAGCCGGCCCACAGCGTGCCGCGGTTGGCGTTGGAGATCCAGAAGTCGTCCGGGTTGCCGGCGTGGTTGTTCGACGTCGCGTACTCGTAGTCGATGTCCGCGCCGTTGAACCCGTACTGGCGCAGGAAGGCGACGACGCTGTCAGCGAACGTGTCGATCGCCGCCTGGTTCTGGCCGAGCTTGTAGAAACCGCCCGACGCGTTGCGCGTGCCGTCGGCGTTGAAGAAGCCACCGGTCTCCGCCCAGCCGCCGACCGAGATCAGCGTCTTGACGTTCGGGTACTGCTTCTTGAACTTCGTCAGCTGGTTGAAGTGCCCCTTGTAGGACAGCGACGGGTCCATCTCGGCACCGGCGACACCCGGCCACTCCATGCCGATCGACGAGTTGTTGGCGCTGTTGGCGCCGACCGAGATCTTGTTCTGCGCGTCGATGTGCGCGAACGCGTAGTTGAGGTGCGTGACCTTGTTCCACGGGATGTCTTTGGCGAGGTAGCCCGGCTGACCGTTCTTGCCGGTCCGCCAGCTGGTGAAGTACCCGATCACGCGGCGGGACTTGTCCGAGCCCATGTTCTCGCGGCCCGCGGTGTCGTACACGGTGCAGTAGGGCACGTCGACGCCCGCGGTCTTGTACAAACCGTCCGGCCGGCAGTCCTCGTGGGCTGCGGCGGCCGTGGGCGCGTTGGTCACGGCTATCACGGTCCCGGCTAGCAGGGCTAGCACCGGAACCACTCTGGTGAGCAGTCGCAAGGGAAGGACCTCCTGGCTAGGGCGGCGGCCACTGCCCGGAACGGTAAAATGGTCCAGACCTTTGCGTCAATGTTTTGATCACTGACATCGGCTGTCAGTGATGGCGTTTTAGCGTCCACCCATGAGTGAGAACGATTTCGACTTCTTCCACGGACGCTGGCACGTCGCCCACCGCAAGATCGCCGACATCCCCGGCCGCGGCACCGACTGGGTCGAGTTCGGCGCCGAGACCGAGGTCAGGCCCATCCTCGGCGGCCTGGCGAACGTGGAGAGCCTGCGCGCGGCGGACTGGGAAGGCATGACGCTGCGGCAGTACGACCCCGAACGGGACGTCTGGCGCATCTGGTGGGCCTCAACCCGCGCGCCCGGCCACCTGGACCCGCCGCTCGAAGGCCGGTTCACCGACGGGCACGGCGTGTTCTTCGGCGACGACGTGGTGGGCGGGCACGCGGTGAAGCTGCGGTTCGACTGGACGGCCGGTGACGAGCCGGTCTGGCAGCAGCAGTTCTCCTACGACGGCGGCGAGACCTGGGAGACCAACTGGGTCATGCGGTTCACCCGCGCATAGCAGGCCTGCTCAGTGGTGGTGCTGGTGGACCACGGCGTGGCCCTTGCCGCGCCCGATCATCCACCGGTTCACCGGCACCGTCACCACGAACGCCACGGCCAGCGAGAACGCCAGCGCCGCCCAGAACACCCAGTTCGCGAGCCCCGCGTCCATCGCGCCGGGCACGAGCAGCATCACGGCGTTGTCGACGATCTCCATGACGGCGATCGAGACCGTGTCGGCTGCCAGCGCCACGCCGATCGCGGCCTTCAGGGCCAGACCGGACTTGAGCACCGGGCGGATGGTGAGCGAGTAGCCGAACACGAACGCGAGCACCACGGCCAGCGCGATCGTGGCCAGGTTGCTCCAGCCCAGCGCGGTGCCGATGACCATGCCGAGCACCTCACCGATCGCGCAGCCGGTGAGGCAGTGCAGCGTCGCGGAGATCGCCTGCCTGGTCAGATTCGCGGGAGCGTGATCCATCTCAGAGCCTCCTTCTCGGGTCGTGTCGAACCATACCCCTAGGGGGTATTGGTATCAAGCCGTACCCCGGTACCGTGTGTCACGTGACGAGGCGCCGGCTCACCCAGTGGGTGCTGTTGTGCGCGCTCGTTTTCGCTGTCGTCGGCATGCACCATGTCGCAGCCGCGGAAACCCCGCACGCCGGGCACACGGTCAGCCACGAACAACAAGACCCGCACGAGCACGACCTCGTGCACTTGTGCCTCGCGGTGCTGGTCGCCGCGACCGTCGCCGTGGCGGCCTGGTGCTTGATCGCGACAGCACTCCCCCAGCTCGCGGCGCACCCCGGTAGCGCCCTGCCGAGCCCTCCTCAACGTCCGCCACCGGGCGGAAGAACGCTGCTCACAACTCTCTGCGTGCTGCGGAACTGAGTTCCTCGGGTCCACTAGCACTGTCCACAAAGCAGAGAGAAGAAGACGTTGAAGAAGTCCCTCATCGGGGCTGTCGTCGGCATGCTCATTTTGAGCGGCTGCAGCAGCACGACGAACCACGAAACCAAACACGCGGCCGCGGACGTGACGTTCGCGCAGCAGATGGTGCCGCACCACGAGCAGGCGCTGGAGATGGCGAAGCTCGTGCCGACGCGCAGCAGCAACGAGAAGGTCCGCGATCTCGCCGAGCGCATCGAGAAGGCGCAGGCCCCGGAGATCGCTCAGATGAACGAGTGGCTCGGCAAGTGGGGCGCGCAGAAGGCGGACCACTCCGGCCACGACATGACCGGCATGATGAGCCAGGACGAGATGGCCGAGCTGGGCAAAGCCACCGGCGCCGAGTTCGACCGGCTGTGGCTCGACCTGATGATCAAGCACCACGAGGGCGCCGTCGAGATGGCGAAGACCCAGCTCGACAAGGGCCAGGACGCCGACGCCAGGAAGCTCGCCCAGGCGATCATCGACGGCCAGCAGAAGGAGATCACCGAGATGGCGGACCTGCTCCGGACCATCTGAGCAGCATCTGATCAAGAACGCGGGGGCCGGGCACGCCCGGCCCCCGTGCCATCATGGTGATCATGACCCTGACGTTCGCGGTCGTCCCCACGCACAACCGGCCGGCCGAGCTGCGGCAGATGCTGAAGTCACTCGGTCTGCCGCGCGACCGCGTCCTCGTGATCGACAACGCGAGCACGCCACCCGTCGCGGACGTCGAAGCGGTGGTCGTCCGCGACGAGGAGCAGCCGCCGAACCTCAGCAGGCTGTGGAACATCGGCCTGGACTGGGCTCACGAGCAGGCGGCCGGCGAGAAGTACGCGGTCGCCGTGCTGAACGACGACCTGGTGCTGCCGCAGGGCTTCATGGACGCGATGGTCGACGCTTTGGGCCGTTACGGCGCCACGATCGCGTATCCGGACCGCTCAGGCCGCGGCACCGACTGGCACAACACCGAGCAGGGTCCGGTGCTGATGGCCAACCGGATGACGGGCTACGCGTTCGTGCTGGACGGCACGGCGAACCTGCGCGCGGACGAACGGCTGCGCTGGTGGTACGGCGACGACGACCTGGAGTGGCAGGCGCAGGCACTGGGCGGCACGGTCCTCGTCGGAGGCGTCACCATCGAACACCTGCACCACAACACTTCCACGGAACAGAACCCGGTCCTCCGCGCACAGACCGAAGTGGACGAACAGGAGTTCATCGCGAAGTGGGGCAGGTCGTCCTGGGACTACCGCCCGCCCGCTAGCTGAGCTGGGTCAGCGCGAGCCCGCCGGCCATCAGCACGGCGCACGCCAGGCCGTGCACCACCGGGTTGCGGACGAGCAGCGCCACGAACTCCCGCAGGAACGCGCTCGGCACGAAGTACCAGGCCGTCGGCGCACCGATGACCTGCAGCCGCAGCCCCTGCTTGCGCGACAGCACGGCGGTGCGGAACACGTGGTAGTTGTTCGTGACCGCGACGACCCGGCCGTTGAGCCCGCGTTCGGCCAGCAACTCCTTGCTGTACCGGAGGTTCTCGTCGGTCGTGGTCGCCTGGTCCTCCAGCACGATGTCGTCCTCCGGCACCTCGCGGTCCATCAGGTACTGCCGCATCGCGAACGCCTCGGACACCTCCTCGTCGGCACCCTGCCCACCCGACACCACGATCACGGGCGACCGTCCGGCCTCCTGGTCACGCCGGTAGAGCCGGAGCGCACGGTCGAGCCGCGACGCCAGCAACGGCGGCACGCGCGAGCCGTTCAGCCCGGCGCCGAGCACCACGATGCCGTCGAACCCGCTGCGCCGCCCGGTCCGGCCGTAAATCACCGAGTACAGCAGCAGGCTCACGAACAGGAACGCGATGTACGCCGACACCAGGAACAACCCGATCGCGCTGCCGCGGATCCAGTCGTTGGGCTGCCCGATGCCCCAGAAGAAGTAGACCATCTCGCCCAGCAACGCGAGCCCTGCCAGCAACGACAGGAGGTTGCCCAGCGATCGGCCCTCGCGCCGGACCATCACCATGCCGTTCGCCAGCAACGCCAGCGGCAGCAGGAGCAGGCCCAGCACCGCCAGCATGAACGCGAGCAACAGCGGCAGGCTCACCACGGGGTTGTCCCTGCCGGCCTCGGCCAGCAACAGCAGCAGCATCAACAACGTGATGCCGAGCCAGATCGCGTTGCTCAGCCTGCGACGGTCACGCACCATCCCGTACAGGAAGAACGCGGCAGGGATGATGAACAGCAGGCCGGCTAGCACCGGGCAAGGGTAATACCGATGATCACGTGGTGCTCTCGGGATCCGGTTTCGGGGCAGGCTTCGGCCGAGGCCTCAGCTGCACCGCTCCCTTCGTGAGATCGAGCGGACCGGTCTCCTCGAAGTCCTCACCGGTACCGGAGTCCCCCGCCTCAGTGCGGAGCTTGCGTCCCGGGAACAACTCACCCAACTGCCCCATGCCTGCGACCCTACTCTCAGAACAGGGCGATCAGCAGCACGATCACGGCGAGCACGACCAGCAGCGGGATCCACGCACCGCCGGGGCGCCTGCGGTAGTGGCTGCGGACCGTCGTGCTGCGGAACCAGCTGTACGGCGTGCGGCGTCGGTGCCGGCTGACCCAGGGCATCGGAGCTCCTTCGTCACGGTTGGCTTGTCACGCCGGGGATACCCCGATCCGCAACCGGTCACGCACTCCCGTGAACCCGTTCGCCACCACCGCCGGATCACCGATGTCGTTGCCGTACAGCACTTCGTGCCACGGACCCAGCTGGTGCCAGCTCAGCGCGCGTTCCCGCAGCTCACCGGTCACGCCGTAGGTCCGGGCCAGCGCGTCCGCGAACTCCGGCGGCGTGGAGTTCAACGCCCAGGCCAGGTCGATCGCGGGGTCGCCGAGGTGCAGGTCGCCGAAGTCGATCACACCGGTCAGCACGCCGGCGCGACCGAGCACGTGCTCGGGGCCGAGGTCGCCGTGGACGAGGGTGTCCGCGGGCAGGCTGGAGATCCTGGCCAGCAGCCGCGCACCTTCCGGAACGGACGGCAGCACCTCTGTCCGGAACCGGTCGATCGGCTGGGGCATCGGGCCGACGCCGAGCTGCCGCGCGTGTTCGGCCGACGCGGAGTGCAACGCTCGCAGGAACTCTCCCAGCTGACGGCCTTGCGTCGCGTTGAACGACGTCAGTTCCTCGCCGGGCACCAGCTCGTGGCGAACGACGAGGGGTGACTCGGTCAGCACGACCGGGACGGGCACGGACAGCGGCAGCTGCGGCGCGAGCCACGGCATCACGACCGATTCGCGGATCAGCTGCGGACCGATCTCGGGACGGCGCGGGCGTCGGTCGACCCACCGCCCGTCGACCAGAGAAGCGGTGCTGTCCCAGCCTTCACCGAGGTACGTCACGCGCCCAATGTTTCATGCGCGCAGTGTTGCCAGCAGCTCGCGCGCATCCGCCGCCACCTTCGCCTGACCACGAGCCTCGGCCGCTGCCAGCGCCTCCCGAGCCGTCTCATCGGACCCGGTGATGTGTGCGCGGGCCAGCAACGCCCGGGAGTGGTCCATGAAGCTGTCGGTCTCCCGGATCGTCCCGAGCACCTCGTCGATCAGCTCCACCGACCCGGTGGCCCGAGCGAGCAGGATCGACGCCGTGATCACGCCGGGCTCGTAGCCGATCTTGCGGCCGAGCTCGACCGCTTCGCCCGCGTGCTCCGCGGCCCTGGAGGGCTCCAGCACGGCCATCGCGACGAGGCAGTCGATCTGCGCCTTGGGGAGTTCGGCGTCCTTGGCGACCGCGAAGCACCGCTCGGCGGCGGCGAGTCCCTCCGCCGTCTCGCCCCGTTCGGCGTGGATCCTGGCGAGGGTCGCCAGCGCGTTGGCGAGCGCCCGTCGCTGGTCGCGGCCTGCGTGCAGGTCCACCGACTCGATGCTCGTGGCGAGCGCCCGGTCGAGTTCACCCAGCTCGAAGTACGCGACGGACAGGTTGTCCAGCGTGAGGGCGCGCTGGTTGACCATCCCCAGGCGTTCGGCGATGTCCTTGCTCTCCTGGATGTACTCGGCGGCCTTGCGCAGCTCACCCCGCGCGCCGTAGGAGATGCCGAGGTTCATCAGCGCGCCGCCGGCCCCGCGCTCGTCGCCGATCGCCCGCCGCAGCACGAGGACCTCGGCGAACCTGTCGCCGGCCAGAGTGGTCTCGCCCAGCTCCAGGTGCACGAGCCCGGCCGCGTTCTTGATCAGCGCCACCGCGATCGGGGCCTCGGCGTAGTCCAGCGCCTCCGCGTAGTCGTCGAGCGCGTCGCGGTAGGCGCCACGGGTCCACGCGGACATGCCGAGGCCGAACAACGTCGCGCTCTGCCCCGCCCGGTCCCCCGCGGCGCGTGCCGTGCGCAGGCCGGCCAAGAACACCAGTGCCTTGTCGATCTCGAACCGGCCCATGTGCAGGTAGACCCGCATGGCGTCGGCGAGCTGCTGCGCGTACGGCGACGGCGCGGAGAGCACGGCCGCGACGAGGTTCGAGTGTTCCTCCTCCAGCCACACCAACGCTTCGTCCCTGGCGGCGAACGTCAGAGCCGCCCCGTCGAGATCGGGTTCGGTGAGCAGCACGGTCTCGGGGAGCGCCAGGCTGATCGCGTTGAACGCGGTCCGCAGGTACCACCCGTACATGTCCAGCAGACCGCGTTGGTCGTCGTCGTCCGCGGTGTCGGCGGCGAACAGCCTGATGAGGTCGTGCAGCTGATAGCGAACGCCGACGTGGTCGACGAGCCCCGCCCGCACGAGCTCGTCGAGCTGCGGTTCGGGATCACGACCGGCGAGCGCCGTGACGGCGTCGAGGCCGATGTCCGCACCGGGTGGCAGGCCGAGCAGCCGGAACACGCGCTTCGCCTCGTCGCTCAGCGCCCGGTAGGACAGGTCGAACGTGGCCCGGACGGCCGCGTCGCCGTCGATCTCCAGAACGTCCAGCCGGTCGCCGCGCAGCTCGTCGAGGTAGTCCTCGAAGTGACCGTGCACGACGTTCGCACCCGCGATGCGCAACGCGAGAGGGAGGTGCGCACACAGCCGGACGAGCTCTGCACGTTCTTCAGGCGAGCCTTTGACCTGCATGTTCGTCAACAGGTCGTGCGCCGCGTCATCGGCCAGCACATCGAGCCGCAGCTGGCCGGGCAGGTCGTGCCGGCTGGTGACGATCGCGAGGCAGCCCGGTGCGTTCGGCAGCAGCGGCTCGATCAGGTCCTCGACGGCGTTGTCGAGCACCACCAGCACCCGCTTGCCGTCGAGCTTCGCCCGGTAGAGGTCGATCTGGGCGGCGAGGCTCACCGGAACCGCCGACTGCGGCACCCCCAGCGCCCGCAGGAAACCGCTCAACGCCTGCTCCGCGGTGACCGGCGCCCCGGACGCGAACGCGCGCAGGTTCACGTACAGCTGCCCGTCGAAGTACCGCTCCCGCAACCGGTGCGCGAGCTGCACGGCCAGCGCGGTCTTGCCGACACCGGGGGCGCCGGTGATCGCGACGAGCCCTTCCCCGCAACCTTCGAGCCGGGCCAGCTCGTCCGTGCGGCCCACGAAGTCGGGGAGGTCCGCCGGCAGCTGGCACGGTCCGGGCGTGCGGACCTTCAGCCGGTAGCCCGACACGTCGGTGACGATCTCGTCCGGAATGGATCGACGTAGTCGCTTCACCAGCGTGCGCAACGCCGGGAGCGGCGCCAGCGGCGGCGCGTCACCCCAGACCTCGCGGATCAGGTCGGCGGACAGCACCGGCTCGTTGGGGCGCTCGGCGAGTGCCCGGTGCAACGCGCGCAGTCTGTTGTCCGATGTACCGCCCACCGCGCCGATCCTAGGGGCACGGATGCACGAGATCCTCGCCGAGCAGGCAGAATTTCCCTGGTGACCGCCACCGTCTCCGCGAAGCTGCTGTCGCTGCTCGGCACGTTCGACACCCGCCACCGCCGGCAGACGCTCAGCGGCATCGCGCGCCGCAGCGGGTTGCCGATCAGCACCACGCACCGGCTGCTCGCGGAGCTGGTGGCGTGGGGCGCGGTGCGCAGGCTGGCGTCCGGTGAGTACGTGATCGGGCGGCGGATCTGGCGGCTCGGACTGCTGGCCGCGGGCGAGGTGGACCTCAGCCGGGTCGCGGAGCCGTTCCTGCACGACATCCACGCCGCGACCCGCGCGGTGGTGCACCTGGCCGTGCGGGAGGGCACCCAGGTGCTGTACCTCGACCGGGTGTCCGGGCACGCGTCGGTGCCGATCGTCAGCTCGACGGGCAGCAGGTTGCCGTTGCACTCGACGGGGGTCGGCAAGGTGTTGCTCGCGCACGCACCGCCTGAAGTGCAGGAGGAGGTGCTCGCGCACGGTCTCACGCGGCTCACCGCCTACACCGTGACCGAACCGGGGCGGATGCGCGCGCAGCTGCACCGCATCCGGCGCGACGGGTACGCGCAGACGTTCGAGGAGATGACGCTCGGCGCCTGCAGCGTGGCGGTGCCGGTCGAAGTGGACGGTGAGGTCGTGGCAGCGCTCGGGATCGTGGTGCCGGACCTGCGCAACGTGCGGGCGCGACTGGTCGCGGCCTTGCAGGTGGCGTCGCGGGGTATCACCAGGACGATGGAGTCGGGTTTCCACCCACCGGAAGCCGGGCTTTGATGAGTGAGCGCTCTACCGCTTGAATCCTGCACTGTGGCAGGCGAAAAGCGAGAGCTGTTCATCGGCGGCGAAAGCGTTCCCACGCTGGACGGCCGCACCACTGAGGACCTCAACCCGTTCACGGGTGAGGTGCACGCCGTCGTGGCCGCCGCGAGTCCGGCGGACGTGACGCGCGCGGTCGACGCGGCGCAGGAGGCCTTCGCGTCGTGGTCCGCGACATCGCCGTCGGTGCGGCGCGGGATCCTCCTGCGGGCCGCGGACGACCTGGAGGCCAGGACACCGGAGGCCGTCAAGCTCATGGCCGCCGAGGTCGGTGGCGTCGCGGGATGGGCCGGGTTCAACGTGATGCTGGCGGCCGGCATCCTGCGCGAGGCCGCCGCCGCGGTCACCCAGCCCGTCGGCGAGGTGCTGACGACCGAGGTGCCGGGCCAGCTGTCGCTCGCGGTTCGTGAGCCGCTCGGCGTCGTCGCGGCGTTCGCGCCGTGGAACGCTCCCATCATCCTCAGCACGCGTGCCGTCGCGGCACCGATCGCCGCCGGCAACACCGTGGTGCTCAAGCCGAGCGAGGACGCGCCGATCGCGGCCGGGCTGTTCATCGCCGACGTGCTGCACGAGGCCGGACTGCCCGCGGGCGTGCTCAACGTCGTGACGAACGCTCCGCAGGACGCGGCCGAGGTCGCGACGGCGTTGATCACCGACCCGCGGGTGCGCGCCGTGAACTTCACCGGCTCGACCGAGGTGGGCCGGATCGTCGGAACCCTTGCCGCGCAACACCTCAAGCCCGCGGTGCTGGAGCTCGGCGGCAAGAACTCGTTGCTGGTCCTCGACGACGCCGACCTCGACCACGCGGTGAACGCGGCGACGTTCGGGTCGTTCCTCAACGCCGGCCAGATCTGCATGTCGACCGACCGCATCCTGGTGCACCGGGCGGTCGCCGAGGAGTTCACCGCGAAGCTCGCGGCCAAGGTGTCCTCGTTGCCGCACGGCGACCCGGCCGACGCGGGCACCGTGATCGGCCCGGTGATCAACCCGCGTGCGGCTCAGCGCATCGCAGCGCTGGTCGGTGAAGCCGTCGGCGCCGGTGCACGGGTCCGGGCCGGTGGTGAGGGTGCCGCGACCGTGCTGGACGGCGTCACCCCGGACATGCGGATCTTCCAGGAGGAGATCTTCGGACCGGCCGTCGTGGTCACCACCGTGGCCGACGACGACGAGGCCGTCACGATCGCCAACAACACCGAGCACGGCCTCACCGCGGGCATCATCACCGAGGACTCACGGCGTGGATTCGGCCTCGCGCAACGCATCCGCACCGGCATCGTGCACGTCGGCAACCAGACCGTGGACGACGAACCGCAGGCGCCGTTCGGTGGCGTGAAAGCCAGCGGGTACGGCAGGTTCGGCGGCCGGTGGGGCATCGAGGCCTTCTCCACCACGAGATGGGTCACGATCGCCGGCGGACACGGACACTTCCCCTTCTAGAGCCCCGCTTCGTGCGCCACGATCGCCGCCTGCACCCGGTTCTCCGCCCCGAGCCGGGTCAGGATGGCGCTCACGTGCCCCTTCACCGTGCCCTCCACCAGGTCCAGCCGCCGCGCGATCTGCGCGTTCGACAGCCCCTCGCCCAGCAACGCCAGCACGTCCCGTTCCCGCGCGGTCAACGCCTCCACGCGGGAACGGGCCTCGCTGATCCGGCCGCCGCGGAACCGCGTGATCATCCGGGCCGCGACCTTCGGCGCCAGGTAGGCACCACCGGACGCCACCGCGTGCACGCCCGCGATCAGCTCACGCGGATCACCTGACTTCAGCAGGAAGCCCCGCGCGCCACCGTCCAGCGCCCGTTCCAGGTAGCCGTCGTCGTTGAACGTCGTCAGCATCGCCACGCCGAACCCCAGACGGGCCAGCTCGGCCGCCGCCTCGAGCCCGTCGAGCCGGGGCATCCGGATGTCCAGCAGCACCACGTCCGGCCGGTGCTTCAGCGCGAGGTCGATCGCCTCACGACCGTCCGAAGCCTCCGCCACCACCTCGACAGCCGGGTCGGAGCCGAGGATGGCGCGCACCCCGGCGCGCACCATCGCCTCGTCGTCAGCCAGCAGAACGCGAATCACGAATCCCCCGAGTGCGGTAGCACCGCGACCAGCTCGAACCTGCCCTCGCCACGGCTGACGCGGAGAGTACCTCCCGCGAGCCGCACCCGTTCCCGCAACGCGACCAGGCCCAGCCGACTGCCTCCACCGCGCCGAAATCCGGTCTCGTTGCTCGCCTCGACGACGGTCGAGCCCGAGGAAACAACCTTCAACCGCAGCAACGACTTCGGTGCGTGCTTGGCCGCGTTCGTCAACGCCTCCTGCACCACCCGGTGCACGGTCCGTTCCACTGTGGACGGGATCGCACCCTCCACCGTGAACTCGACCCGCAACCCCGCCGCCACCGCGCGATCCACCAGGTCCTGGAGGCCCGAGACCGGCGGCTGATCCCCGTCGCGCAACAGGAAGACCAGGTCCGCCAGCCGGTCCGTGGCACCGGCCGCCGTCGTCCGGAGCGCAGCCGCGGCCGCCCGGTGCTCGGCGGGCAGTGTCATCTCCAACGCACCGGCCTGCAGCGCGAGCAGGCTGAGCTCGTGCCCGAGCGTGTCGTGGACCTCATGTGCGATCCGGGTGCGTTCGCGCAGGTGAGCGGCCTCGACCCGGGTCGCGGCAAGCGCGGCCTGCTCGTGGGCGACGCGCCCGAGGAACCACGGCAACGCCACCGCCAGCCCGACCACGCCCAGAGCGGTGAGCCCGAACGCGCCACCCGCGGCGAACAGGGCCGCGGGCCACGCCTTGGACGTCCGGCGACCGAGCAGGAACGTGATCACGAACAGCGGGATGCACACCGCGGCCGTCCACGGCGGCACGTTGTCGTGCATCGCGAACGACACCGCGACCGCGACGGCAACACAGGCCGCGAGCGCAACGATCCTCATCGCCGCCACCGGACGACCGCCACACTGATGTTCATCACGCTGGACACGCCCAACCACACCACAAGCGGCAACGAATAGTGCATCAGTTGGTAGAAAGAGATGTCCCTCCCACCGAACACCACACCGATCAGCATCGGCAACGCCAGCAGCACCCCCAGCGGCACGAACCTGAGCACCTGCCACGCCTTGTGGAACCTCCGCGGCCGCCGCAACGCCCGCACGCCGAGCGCCAGCGACAACAGGGTCAGCGCGGCCAGCACGAGATCGGTCAGCAGCCGATACGACGACGGCTCGGCGGGAGTCTTGCCGTCGACGATGTCCGCGATGCCGCTCTCCAGCTCGTAGGTGCCCTCGTTGCCGAGACCGATGCCGCTGTTCGACATCACCGCGATCCCGTAGCCGGACGGCGTCAGCATCTGACCGGCTGTCGCGGTGAACCAGATCCCGCTGTGCCGCAACCGTCCGGCTGAGTCCGTCTCCCAGCCCATGCCGTCCTGCGGCGCCAGCTCCGGTTGCGCGGCCAGCCACTTCGCCATGTCCGCGGCCGTGCTGATGATCCCGTCGGACCCGGTGAGGAACCGGTGCGGCTCGGTCAGCGAAACCGAGAACCCGTACGCAAAGCCGAAACCCTGCACGAAGTCCGGCGGCAGATCCCGTGGCGCCACGTCGATCGCCACGGTGTCACGCATGTCCAACGGCTCGAAGATGTGCTTACGAAGGTACGAGTTGAAGTTCTCGCCGGACGCCATCTCGACGAGCCGTGCGGCCAGGTGGTAGTTGGTGTTGGTGTAGCGGAACTGGCCGTCGGGCACCGCCTCGCGCAGAACGTCCCCGGCCCGCTCCACCGCCTCGACCGTGGTGCTGGGCTGCGGCAGGCTCTTCTCCGGCAACGTGCGGTCGCTGATCCCTGAAGTGTGCGAGAGCAGCTGCCGGGGCGTGACGCGCGAATCGAACACCGGACGATCGAGATCGAGCTTGCCGGCGTCGGCCAACTGCCGGACCGCCAGCGCCGTGAACGACTTGCTGACCGACGCGATCGCCATCTTCGAGTGTTCGGTGATGGGCGCGCCCGTCGAGTCGTGGCCGATGCCCTGGACCGCGATCACCTGGTCCCCCTTGGTGATCGCCACCGCGACGCCGGGATGGGCGGCTTCCGCGCTGTAGGACATGACGAACGCGACCACCGCGCTCAAGATGCTGTTCATGGTCGAGAACCTATGGAGCACAACGGAAACAAACCCGACCCTAAAGACAGAGCAGACCCCCGACGAAAGTCAGGGGTCTGCTCCGAGAACCGACGATCAGTGACCCGCGGCCATCTCCGCCGCCAGCCGGTCGTCGCCGCTCTGCTCCTTGAGCGGCTTCTCCTTGATGAACACCACCGCCAGCAGCGCGAGCACCGCGAACGGCGCGCCCACCAGGAAGATCTCCGCGGTCGCCGTCGCGTAGATGTCGGCGATCACGGCCTTGATCTCCGGCGGCAGCACCGAGATGTCCGGCACCTGGTCGCCACCGGTGCCGCCCATCGGGCCGAACTTCTCGGCCGCCAGCGACGACACCTTGCTCGCCAGCACCGCACCCAGCGCCGACACACCGATCGCACCGCCCAGCGAGCGGAAGAACGTCAGCGTCGACGTGGTGGCACCCAGGTCCTTGGCCGGCACGTCGTTCTGCGCCGCCAGCACGAGGTTCTGCATCATCAGACCGACGCCGACACCCAGCACGAACATGTGCACGGACACCATGAACACGGTGGTCTGAGCGGTGATCGTGGACAGCAGCAGCATGCCGGCGACCATGATCACGCCACCAGCGACCAGGAACGCCTTCCACTTGCCGTACTTCGTGATCAGCTGACCGGCCACGGTGGACGAGATCAGCAGGCCGAGGATCAGCGGCAGACCCAGCAGACCGGCCTGGGTCGGCGTCTTGCCGAGCGACAGCTGGAAGTACTGCGAGAGGAACACCGTGCCGCCGAACATCGCGACACCCACCAGGGCGCTGGCGATCGTGGTCAGCGACACCGTGCGGTTGCGGAAGATCGACAGCGGCACGATCGGGTCGTGCGCGGTGGCCTCGACCCGGACGGCCGCGACGAGCAGCAGGACGCCCAGCGTCACCAGGCCGGCGGTCCAGCCCGACCACCAGTCGAACTTCTGCCCGGCCAGCGACGACCAGATCAGCAGCGTCGACACACCGGACACGATCAGGAACGCGCCCAGGTAGTCGATCTTCGTCTCCTGCTTGCGCACGACCGGCAGGTGCAGGGTGCGCTGGAGCAGCCAGATCGCGGCCAGCGTGAACGGGACGCCGATGAAGAAGCACCAGCGCCAGCCCAGCCACGAGGTGTCGACCAGCACGCCGCCGATCAGCGGGCCGGCGACCGTGCCGACGCCGAACACGGCACCGAACAGACCGGAGTACCGGCCGAGCTCACGCGGCGGGATCATCGCGGCCATCACGATCGTCGCTAGTGCCGTGACGCCACCGGCGCCCAGGCCCTGCACGATGCGGCTCACGATCAGCATCTCGATGTTCTGCGAGAAGCCGGCGATCAGCGACCCGACCACGAACAGGCTCAGCGACGCCTGGATCAGCAGCTTGCGGCTGTAGAGGTCGGCGAGCTTGCCCCACAACGGCACGGTGGCCGTCATCGCGAGCAGCTCGACCGTGACGATCCAGGCGAAGATCGACTGCGAGCCCTTCAGCTCCGCGACGATGCGCGGCAGGGCGTTCGACACGACGGTGCCGGCCAGGATGGCGACGAACATGCCGAGCATGAGGCCGGACATCGCCTGGACGACGTCTCTCTTGCTGTGGACTGGTGTTGGAGCATCGGTTTCGGTGCTCATGATCCCCCTTCGTGGTGGTGCTGCGGCGCGTGAGCCAGCCCCCTGCTGAACAGGTCGAGCGCTTCGCCGACCAGGTCACCCAACGCGACGTCGTCGTCCTGTGCCCAGCGAGTAACCGCACAGCGGAACGCGGCCGTCCCCGCCGCGACCAGCAGCCGCGGGTACAGGTCGGCCTCGGGCAGCCCGCTGCGCCGCGCCACCGCGGCGGCGAGCATCTGCTCGGACTCCGCGCTCGTGGCGAACGCGCGGACCAGCAGGTCCGGTCGCTGCATCAGAACTTCCTTGCGCAGCAACCACAGGTCGCGGGCGTTGTTCAGCTCGTCGGTGATCTCCGCGAGCACCGAGTCCCGGAACGCCTCGAACGGCGTCACCCCGGCGGGCGCGTCGACGATGCGCGCGGCCATGCGCGGACCCGCCTCCGGGTCCGCGCCGATCAGCGCCTCGTCCTTGCTCGCGAAGTAGTTGAAGAACGTGCGCACCGAGACGTCGGCCTCGGCGGCGATCTCCTCGACCGTGACGTGGTCGTAGCCCCGCTCGGCGGCGAGACGCAGCGTGGCCCGCTCGAGCGCCGCACGCGTGCGGCGCTTCTTGCGGTCGCGAAGGCTCTCCCCCGGTTGGCTCACGAGCCAACAGTACAGGAGAGTTTTGCAGTGACTGCAACTTTGCAGCGCGTGAAATGGACCACCTATGACCAGGGGGTTTTCGGCTTCGCCTGAAGCTCACCGTCGATGAACAGGTCGACACGCTCCGTGTAGAAGCACGCGAGCCCGGCGACCTTCTGACTCTCCGGCAGCGGCGTCCGGTAGATCCACACGAGGTCCTCGTGGACCTTGCCGTTCACCTCGACCGACCAGTAGTCCGCGGTGCCCTTGTACGGGCACTGCGTCTGCGTGTCCGACGGCCTGAGCAGGTCGAAGCGGATGTCGCTCAACGGCAGGTAGTAGCGCGGCGGGAGCCCGGTCTCGAACAGGATGCGAGGCTGCGACGACGCGGCCAGGGTCACCCCGTCCAACGCCACCCGCACGTGCCGAGAGCTGCCCAGGACGTCGACCCGCGAGTACGGGTCGCGCGGGTGCACGTAGATCGGCTCGTCCTCCTCCAGCCACTCGTCCATGGCGGAGAACTCGAACCGGACCAGGTCCCGCAGCTCCTCGATCGGCGAGTCGGGATAGGTCAGCGCCGCACCCTCGGCCGTGCCGCCGGCGGTGATCACGTCGTGCAGCACCCCGTCGCCCCTGCTCGGCGAGTGCTTGGTGTCCCCGTTCGGCTTCAGCTCGGCGCGCACCGAGGAGAGCGGCACGTAGTAAGTCGGGTAGTAGGGGATCTCCCAGACCAGGTGCGGCGTGGTCGTGTCCGCGACCAGTTCGCCACCGAAGAACGCACGCACCCGCTTCGCCGAGGTCTCAACCCGAACCCGCCCACGCTGTTCGTTAGCCATGTCCCACTTCAACACGGGACGGGCGAGCAGGCTTCCCGGTCAGGCGTTGCCGTCGAAAAGGCTCGTGACCGAGCCGTCCTCGAAGACCTCCTGGATCGCACGGGCGAGCAGCGGGGCGATGCTCAGCACGGTCATGCCGGGGAACCGCTTCTCGTGCGGGATCGGCAGGGTGTCGGTGAGGATCACCTCGCGCGCCTTGCTGGCGATGAGCCGGTCGTAGGCCTCACCGGACAGCACACCGTGCGTGGCCACGAGGATGACGTCCTTCGCGCCGTGGTCCAGCAGCTGCCGCGCGGCCGTCGTGCTCGTCATCGCCGTGTCGATCATGTCGTCGACCACGACGCACGTGCGACCGGCCACGTCACCGACGACGCGGTTGCCCATGACCTCGTTGGGCCGCAACGGGTCGCGGGTCTTGTGGATGAACGCGATCGGGCAACCGCCGAGCAGGTCGGCCCACTTCTCCGCGAGCCTGGTGCGGCCGGCGTCCGGCGACACGATCGTGAGGTCTTCGCCCTGGTAGTGGGCCCGCACGTGGTCGGTGAGCAGCCACATCGCGTGCAGGTGGTCGACCGGGCCGTCGAAGAAGCCCTGGGCCTGCGCGGTGTGCAGGTCGACCGTGACGATCCGGTCCGCGCCCGCGGTCTTGAACATGTTCGCGACCAGCCGAGCCGAAATCGGTTCACGTCCGGCGTACTTGCGGTCCTGCCGCGCGTACGGGAACGACGGCACGACCGCGGTGATCCGCTTCGCCGAGGCCCGCTTGAGCGAGTCGACCATCAGCAGCTGCTCGATCAGCCAGTCGTTGATGGGCGCGCTGTGACTCTGCATGACGAACGCGTCCGCGCCGCGCACCGACTCCTCGAACCGGACGAAGATCTCCCCGTTGGCGAAGTCGTAGGCGGACTGCGGGGTGATGCCGACGCCGAGGTGCTTGCCGACGGCCTCCGCGAGTTCGGGGTGCGCCCGGCCCGTCAGCAGGATCAGCTGCCTCTTCGCCACGCCTGGCTTGCCGCTGACCATGCACGCTCCCCGACAGAGATTCCACGTAGCTGAGCAATTGTGCGTACCCCACAGGAGCACGGGGTCCACCCACGGTAGAGATTACCCACGCCGGATTCACCTCTTGGGGTATCGCTCGTGTGATTTCTTGATCAGCGTGCTTGAGGGGTCAATGACCATGCCTACGCTCCTGACATGCCTGACAACCAGGACAAGCCCGGGCCGACATCGCCACCACCGCCGAACCCGATCGTGATGAGCACGCCGATCCACGACCAGATCGCGACCCAGTTGGGCATACGCGTGATGCGCCGCCGTCCCGATTGAGACACCGGCACGGGTTGCCTACTTTCGGCCGTCGACGGACGACGCGCGCACCAGATAGGAATGGCCCCTCTGCGGACAAGAGGGGAGCTTGTCGATGCGTTTCACCGTGCTGACCGCCGCTGCGGCACTCATGATCACCGGCACACCCGCGGTCCAGGCCGATCCAGGGGCACTGAGAGTCCCGGCGATCAACTGGCAGGCGTGCGGACCCGAGAACCCCGGCTTCGACTGCGCCTCGGTGAAGGTGCCGCTGGACTACGACAACCCGCGTGGCGCCACCACGACGGTGGCGCTGGCGCGCAAGCCCGCCTCCGACCAGGCGCGCAAGATCGGGTCGCTGTTCCTCAACCCCGGCGGACCGGGTGGCTCGGGCGTGGACTTCGCGTTCGGCTGGGGCGACCGGCTCAACACGAACCTGCAGGGCCGGTTCGACATCGTCGGCTTCGACCCGCGCGGCGTCGGGCGCTCCGACCCGCTGCACTGCTTCGCCAGCGAGGAAGACCTCAACAAGTTCTTCGAGGGTGTTCCCGCCTTCCCGTACCAGTCGGCGCAGGAACGGCCGTTCTACGACCGCTACCGCTCGCTCGGGCCGGAGTGCCGCGACGACCAGCCGATCGCACGGCACATGAGCACCGCCGACGTCGTGCGGGACCTGGACCTGCTGCGCCGTGCCGTGGGTGACCGCAAGCTCACCTACCTGGGCTTCTCGTACGGCTCGTACCTCGGCGCCACGTACGCGAACATGTACCCGAACAACATCCGCGCGCTCGTGATCGACGGCGTGCTGAACCCGGAGCTGTGGTCGAGCGGCCGGCAGATCGAGTCCGACCGGATCGCGACCAAGGAGGAGTTCCGCGAGTTCCTGCGCAACTGCGACGAGGCCAAGTGCGTGTTCGGCCCGAACTCGGAGAAGCGCTGGAACGCGTTGCTGAAGTCGGTGCGCGCCAAGCCGATCCAGCTGGGCGAGGACGTCTACACCTATGACGCGGTGATCGCCACCGCGACCGGCGCGATGTACAACCCGCGCAGCTGGCCCGGCGCCGCGAACCTGTTCGACCAGTTGTCGGACGCGTCGGCGTCAGTCACCACAGCCTCCGCGGAACCGGACTACGACAACGGTTTCGACGCCTACAACGGCAACGCGTGCGCGGACATCGAATACCCGGGCAACTTCAACGCCTACCGCGCCATCGGCAAGTACGCCGAGGCCGGCTCGGAGTTCGGCCCGTACTGGTGGTGGAGCAACGCGGCCTGCGCGAACTGGCCGACCAACCACGACCGCTACGCCGGGCCGTGGCGCGCGCGCACGAACGCACCGGTTCTCGTGGTGGGCAACTACTTCGACGGCGTCACGGACTACCGCGGCGCACAGGCCGTGAACAAGCAGCTGGCGGGTAGCCGACTGCTGACGTACGCGGGTTGGGGTCACACGGCGTACGGGCTGAGCAAGTGCGCTTCCGACCACACGGACGCATACCTGCTCAACGGCACGTTGCCTCCGGTCGGGACGGTGTGCCCGGCGAACCCGAACCCGTTCCTGCCGACTGCTGCTTTGTCGGAGCCCATGTTCCAGCCTGCTTCACGGCGCTAGTTCTTGAGCTAGCTCCACCGCTGCACGCGCGGGATCGTGGTTGAACCGACTGCCGAACGCGTCGTGCACGCGCCACCCCGCGTGGGTGAGCGCACGCCAGCGAGCGAGATGCGCCTGCACCCCTTCCGGGTGCGGGCGCGTCTCCACCGCCACGGCATCGCCCTTCTCGCCGACGACGAGGTCGACCCGCCACTGCCCCACCGGATAACCCGTGCGGACAGTCAGGCCCGTCGCCTTGAGCTCCTGCGCAAGCCGCGCCGTCCAGTCATCGGACGGCTCCACGCCCTCGGTCTCCGTCGGCGGCACCTCGGCGTGCTTCAGGTACTCGCCGATCAACCCGGGCGGCTCCGGCGCCGACGTGATCACGTGCACCGACCGGCGCGCCCGCGTCGTGAGCACCGCCAGCAGGTTCCGGTCGTTCACGAACCGCCACGCACCGGGCTTGGCGTCCGCGGCCAGGCTGATCACGACCTCGTCGAACTCGCTGCCCTGCACGCCGTGCACCGTGCCGACGCGGACACCACCCTTGGTGATCTCGTCCAGCGTCAGCTGATCGAGCATCGCCTCCTCCAACGCGTCGGCCTGCGCGCGGAAGGGTGTCACCACACCGATCGACCGCACGCCCATCGCGACCCGTTTGCGCAGGTGGGCCAGCACGGCGTCGATCTCGACCTGGTTGACGCCCTTCGTCGTCCGCTCCCCCGGCACGTGCTCGGTGTCGATGCAGTCGACGTCCGCGATCGACGGGTGCGTGGTGAGCAACGCGATCTTGCCGTCGTAGAACTTCGTGGCGGCGAACCCGATCAGGTGCGGCGCACAGCGGTGGTGCTCGTCGAGCCAGTGCACACCCGCGGTCGCGGCCGCCGCGTCGAACAGGCTCACCTTCGGCACGTCCAGCCGGTCGCGCAGGTCCTGCGTGCCCTCCGCGTCGACCGCCGCCTGCACGGCCTGGTCGCTGACGAACGACACGTGCCGCAGCTGCCGCGGATCGCCACCGATGACCGCGGACCGCCCGCGCAGCAACGCCGGCGCCGCCAGCGGCTGGTCGACGTGACTCGCCTCGTCGATGATCACCAGGTCGAACATGCCCGGCACCGGCGGCAGGATGTCCTCCACGTCCGACAACGTGCCGACCCACAACGGCAGCGCCGCCACCAGGTCCGCGCTGTCGATCTCGGCCAGCCCGCGCCGCCGCGCCGCCCTGCCCGACCGCAACGCCTTCGCCAGCGCCGCCACCGCCCGGCGCGCACCCGACCCCCGGCTGCTGACCGCGTACTCCTTCAACCACGCGGCCGTGGCCTGCCGGGACGCGGCGTCCTGCGCGGCGAGCAACGGCCGCAGCTCGCTGAACTCAGTGCCGCCCGCGGTTGCGATCCTGATCGCCGCAGCGGTCTGTTCGGCGGCGTCGACAGCGGCTTTGAGGTCCTCTGTGGACACTTCTGCGGCGCCGGAGATCTTACGTGCCCTCTTCAGTGCCCAGCTCGTGCGAAGTCCACCCAGGAACCCCTCGCGGGGGCGCAGAAGTCCTTTCAGGTCAACAAAATCGATACCCGCGTCGAACGCCTTGGGTGCCACTGAGCGATGCGTCGCCATCAGGGCCTGCTGGCGCCGTGCCTGCGCGGCCAGCTCCTCGTCGGTGAGCGCCGCGCCGACCGTGCGCTCGATCCTGGCCACCGCGGCGGTGGCGGAGTGCCGTTCCTGATCGAGCTCCTTGAGCTGCTGCGGGTTGCCGAGAGCGGACAGCCCGTCGCTCAGCTCGCGCGCCATCTCCTGCCGCAGCTCGGAGTCACCGAACAACACCGGCACCGGCCCACCCGCCCGGCGCAGCGCGGCACCGAGGACGTCAGCGGCATTGCGCGTGCGGCTGGCGAGCAGCACCGACTTGCCGGCGGCAACGGCGTCCAACGCCAGCGCGGCCAGCGTGTGCGTCTTGCCGGCACCGGGAGGCCCGCCCACGACGGTGATCGGCGCGCGCCGGGCGTGCTCGACAGCGCGCTGCTGGCTGGCGCTGAGCGGCAGGGCCGAGCTGATCGGCGCGCTGTGCTCGTCGGTCTGCTGGGGTGCGCCGTAAAGAGCCGCGAACGCGGTGCGCTCGACGTTCTTCTTGGGCGCCCACCCGTACAGCGCCGCACCCTGCTCGGTCGTCACCACCGGTTCACCCGCGTGCAGCCCCGCCCCCATCGCCACGACCAGCTCGCTGCCGGAGATCAGCGTCGTCGGGTCCTTCCGCACGATCGGCACGTTCTCGAACCCGGCCAGCCGAAGCGTCTCGGTGATCCACTCCGCGGTAGGCGCGAGCGCCGCCTCCCGCTCGGCGGTCTTCGCCCAGCCGTCGATCAACGGGAACACCCCGGTGTCACCGGCGACGTGGTAGGCGTAGTTCAACCCGCTGCTGTGATGCAGCCGCACCGGCCGCGACACCAGCGGCAGACACACCCGCCGCCGCTGCCCACCGATCTGCGCGGGCCCGACGAGGAACGCCCACCCCACGCGCAGCAACCGGTCCTCCTGGTGCAGCGCGTCGAACGCCGCGAGCCGCTCGACCTGCTCACGCGCCTGCTTCGGCACGGTCCACATGATCGGCGTCCACTCGACGGACTCCTGCACGGTGGTGATCGCCCGCCACGACGGTTCGTGGTCCCCCTGCCACAGCAGACCGGCGGCCTTGGTGAGGTCGAGCTGGACCTTCTGAGGCTGCTCGGCGGCACTCAGCCGGGCCAGGGTGCGCAGGACGGCGGGAACAATCACGCGCGACATCGTGCCACCCGGCTGGGTAGCTTCGTGCACCGTGGAGGATCTTCCCGCGAGCCTGTCCGAACACGACCTGGCGGCCGGGCTCGCCCGGTTCGGCATCACCGAGCCGCCGACCTACGTGCCCGTCGGCTTCGGCGACTACCACTACGCCGTCGCGGACCGCTGGTTCACCTGGGACTTCGACCTCTCGCAGCGCGGCGGCACCGGAGAAAGCCGGGGAACGACGACTTGATCGTCCGGCTGGACAACCGCGGCGCGCTGAGCATCTTCACTCACCTGGAGACAAAGGGGCGCTTTCAGCGACGAACTCCCGGCAAGCGACTGCGCCGAGAAGCTGACCCTGCTCGCCGCGTTGCACGATCACGAACCACCGCAAGACGTTCCCGGTGGCCGAAGTGGACCCACCGAACCGAACGGCGCTGAGAGCACCACCAGAGGAACGCTGCGAGCGGTTCTCGACACTCGCGCAAGAAGCGTTCATCGCCAGCACCGGATGAATCCGCGACTCGCTCGCCGAGGTCGACCGTCTGGCTCACCAGACAGAACGAAGGTGCGGTGGCACTCACCCTCATGAGGTCTGAGGCTGATCGACTGGGACACCGTCGCCCTGGCCGCGCCCGAACGCGACCTGTACCGGTTCGACGACCTGACCGTCTACAAGAACCTCACCGGCCACGAACCCGACGCGGCCGGCCTGGCCCTCTACGAACTCCGCTGGAGTCTCGACGACATCGCGGAGTACGTGGTGTGGCTCCGCGCCCCGCACGAACAGTCACGGGACGCGGAACTCACGTTGCACTACTTCAAAACAACCCTCGACAGCCTTTAGAGCGTCAGGCTCCAGGTGTCGATGGTGCCGGTGTCGATCGTGGCCGCGTCACGGACCCGAAGAACCCAGGTGCCGTTGCGAGTCTCCGACGACAGGTTGACCGTGAAGGTCTGGTCGATGTTGTCGGCGCTGCCACCCGAACGGTTCGAGAGCGAGTAAGCGGTACCGTCCGGCGCCACCAGGTCGACCACGAGGTCACCGCGGTAGGTGTGCTTGATGTGCACCTCCACCTTGCTCGACGCCGAAGCGGTGCCGGTGCAGCCGCTGAACGTGATCGAGCTGGTCACCGTGGTGTTGTCCGGAATCGCGACGTCCGTGCCGTTGGTCTGCGTGGCACAGGTCGACGAGCCGACCGTCCACGTGAACGACGTGCTGCCCGAACCACCGGCGGAAGCGGTGGCCGTCACGGTCACGTTGTAAGTACCCGCAACCGAAGCCGTACCGGTGACGAGACCGGTCCCAGAACCAATCGAGAGACCGGTCGGCAGACCGGTGGCCGACCACGTGTACGGCGCGGTGCCGCCAGAGGCCGACAGCTGCAGGTTCGCAGAGCCGTTCAGCGCCGTGGTCTGGTTGCCGGGGTTGGCCACCGAAACACCAGGCACGCCACCGGAGTTGGTGCGCAGCAACAGGTTCGCCGTGTTGGCACCGGGGTTGGTGACCTTGTTCGGCGTGGCCGCGGCGAGGATCGCGGAGTGCACCTCGGCCGGGGTCTTCGACGGGTTGTCCGCCAGGTACAACGCGGCCGCGCCCGCGACGTGCGGGGAGGCCATCGAGGTGCCGCTCATCGTCGCGGAGCCCGAGTTGTTGTTGTACGAGGCCGAAACGATGTCCTGGCCGGGTGCGAACAAGTCGCTGCACGTGCCGAACGACGAGAACGACGCGCGGGCGTCGGTGCGTGCCGTCGCCATGACGTTGATCGTTTCCCGGACGCGCTGCGGCGAGTACTTGCACGAGTCGTCGTTGAAGTTGCCCGCCGCCACGACGTACGAGACGCCCGCCCGGATCGACGCGCCGACGGCGTCGTCGAGCACGCGGCTCGGCTCGTTCGCGGTGCCGGTGTAGAGGCTCATGTTCGCGACCGCCGGCAGGACGGCGTTCGCGGTGACCCAGTCGACGCCCGCCGCCTCGGTGGAGACGGAGCCGCCACCCTGGCAGTTGAGCACGCGGACGGCCTTGAGCTTCACGTTCTTGGCCACACCGTACGAGGTTCCGCCGACGGTGCCGGCGACGTGCGTGCCGTGGCCCTGGCAGTCCTTGCCGTTGCGGCCGTCGGTGAACGCGTCGAACCCGAACGTCGCCCGGCCACCGAAGTCCGCGTGGTCGTAGTTGATGCCGGTGTCGATCACGTACGCGGTGACGTTCGAAGCGCCGGTGCTGTAGCTGTACTTGCTGTTCAGCGGCAGATCGGCCTGGTCGACCCGGTCCAGGCCCCACGACGGCGGGTTGAGCTGGTCGGCCAGCACCTGGACGGTCCGGTCCTGCTCGACGTAGAGCACGTCCGGGTCGGCGGCGAGGCGCTTGGCCTGCTTGGCCGACATGGTGGCGGAGAAGCCCTTGAACGCCGCCTTGTAGGTGAAGCCGACCTTGGCGCTGTAGCGCGACGCCAGGCCACCGGCACGGCCGGCGACCTCCGTGCGCGCCATGCCGTTGTCCTTCAGAACCACGATGTAGCTGTCCTGGACGGCGTTCGGCGCGCTTTCCGCGACGATCTGTCCTTCCGGCTGGGCAGCGGCCGGTTGGACCAGTAGTGCCGTACCAACGGCGGCAACTGCCGCCACCCCGAGCGTGCGCAGGGCGCGTTGTCTCATCACTGCTCCTTGTTCACAGGGAAACCGCGCGTGAACAGAGGGCCGGCCCTCGACGGCCCCACAGGTGCGTTCACACGCGGTTTGCGAAACAGCGGTAGTCCGCTAGCGGACGTGATGAGTCTTTAGTTGCAACAACGATCTGTACAAGCGACTTTCGGCTGGTTGTCAGCCCGCGAGCGCGAAAAGCTCCTCCGACCGGCCAGACGACTTGAGCAGCGCCAGCGACTGCTTCTCCAGCTGGCGGATCCGCTCACGGGTCAGGCCGAGCTCCTCGGCGACCTCCTGGAGGGTGCGCTCCCGCCCGTCCTCCAGGCCGAACCGCAGCCGCATGATCCGGCCCTGCCGCTCGGGCAGAACGTCCAACAACGACCGCACGCCCTCGGAGAACGCCTGGCGCTCCACGAGTTCCGGCGCGGACACGCCGTCGGTGTCCTGGATCAGGTCGGCCAGCACCGAACCGCCGTCGTCACCGACCGGCGTCTCCAGCGACACACAGGTGCGGGAGGCGTCGAGCAGGTCCTGCACGCGGCTGGGCGAACACTTGTGCTCAACAGCGATCTCTTCGACCGTGGCCTCACGGCCCAGCGCCGCGGAGAGCTTCTGCGCGAGGCGCTTGAGCTTGTTGACCTCCTCCACGACGTGCACCGGCAGACGGACCGTGCGGGTCTGGTCGGCCAGACCGCGTTCGATCGCCTGACGGATCCACCACATCGCGTAGGTGGAGAACTTGTAGCCCTTGGCGTAGTCGAACTTCTCGACCGCGCGGATCAGACCGAGGTTGCCCTCCTGAACGACGTCCAGGAACGGCAAGCCGCGGAACGAGTGCTTCTTCGCGACCGACACGACCAGGCGCAGGTTCGCGCGGATCATGTGGTCCTTGGCGCGCTCGCCCTCCGCGACGATCCGGCGGGGCAACCGCGCCTCGTGCAAGGTGTCACCGGACTGCAGCAGGTGGGCGGCGTAGACGCCCGCCTCGATGCGCTTGGCGAGGTCGACCTCCTCCGACGCGGTGAGCAGCGGCGTGCCGCCCACATCGCGCAGGTACTGGCCGACCAGGTCCGCGTCCTGCTGTCCGGACGCGCGGTTCTTCAGATCTGCAGGCATGACAAATCCCCCCGTTTCCGTTGGCAGGAGTGGCAGCCGGACGCGAGGTTTCGCGTCGGCCATCCGGTTGCCCCTTCGGGTCAACCGCCGCAGGCGATTCGGCGCGAAGCGGTGGCCGGATGGCCGACTCCCAGGCGAAACTCGCCGCCGTCTGCGGAGCAGCGGCAATCGAACACCGCTGCCTCATGTGTAACGGTTCAGTGGCCTTGGTCATTCCGCGGTTCGGCCTGTGACCTCAGCCTCACCTGCGTGATCGCGTGGTGCTCGACCTCCAGCACCTCGATCCGCCAGCCGGAGACGTGCACCACGTCACCCGGTTCCTCCGGGATCCGGCCGAGGATCTGCAGCACCAGGCCGGCGATCGTCGCGTACGAACCGGGTGGCGGATCGCGCAGCTCGACGCCCACGTCCACCAGGTCGTGCACCGGGAACGTGCCCGGCAGCTCGATCGAGCCGTCCGCTTCCGGCCGCACCGCGACCACGTCCGGGTCGGTCTCGTCGTAGATCTCACCGACGATCTCCTCGAGCAGGTCCTCCAGCGTCACGATGCCGCCGACCGCGCCGTGCTCGTCGACCACCAGCGCCATCTGCTCGTGCTCTGTCTTCATCCGCCGCAACGCGTCCACCACGCGCAACGAGTCCGGCAACACCATGGCCGGGCGCGCCACATCCGGTAGCCGCGCGTCGTCGTCGAGCAGATCGCGCAGGTTCACCACGCCGATCACGTCGTCCAGGTGCCCGTCCTTGGTCACCGGTGCCCGTGAATGTCCCGACCTCGCCAGGACTTCCCGCGCCTGCACCGTCGTCAAACCTGCGTCGAGCGCCGTCACAAGCCGCCGCGGCACCAGGACCTCGCGCAACAGGCGTTCGTGGATCTCCAGCGCACCCGTCATGATCTCGCGTTGCTCCGGGTTCAGATGCTTTTGCACGGCAACGAGATCGCGCAGCTCCTCCGGCGACATCTGTTCCTCTTCGACCTCCGGGTCACCGCCGAAGACCCGCACCACGAGGTCGGTCGACTTGCTGAGCAGCCACACCACCGGCCGCGACACCGCGGACAGCAGGTCCAGCGGCCGCGCGATGATCCTCGACCAGCGCACCGCGTACTGCATGGCCAGCCGCTTCGGCGCCAGTTCCCCGAACACCAGGGTCAGAAACGTGAGAACGATCGTCACGAGCGCGATCGCGACGCCGTTCGCCGCTCCACCAAGGAACTCCAGCAACGGCACGATGGGCTGCGCGAGAGAGACTGCGGCGGTCGCGGAAGCGAGGAATCCGGACAGCGTGATCCCGATCTGGATGGTCGCGAAGTACCTGTTCGGATCACGTGCGAGGCGGACGAGCGTGCGGTGTCCTTCGCGTTCCAGCGACCGCAGCTGACCCTCCCGCAACGACACCAGTGCCATCTCGCTGCCGGCGAACGCCGCGTTCAACAACACCAGCACCCCGACCAGCGCGAGGTTGAAGCCGTACCCGTCCACACGTTTGGGGTAGCACGCGTGGTGGTATTTCGCGACCTGACGGCCATCTTGAGCAGCCAGGAGGCCTCAGCGGAACGAGGTGGGGACATCGACATGGAAACACCGCAGGTGCTCAGTGCCTCGGTGAGAACCCTGCACACCTTGCCCGAGGAGAAACCCGACCTGGCCGCGATGCGCCGATGGGTGGGGGCATTGCTGGGAGATCTCCCGGAGGACGTGCGGCTCGACGTGCTGCTCGTGTGCACGGAACTCGCCAGCAACGCCTATGAGCACGCCGACGGACCACGGACAGTGCGGGTGCATCGGCACGAAGACTTCGTTCGGATCGAGGTGGACGACCACACGCCGGCTGACTTGCCTCAGCTCGGCGAGTCGCGGCTCGGCGACTCACGCGGCCGTGGCCTGATGTTGATCGCCCAGCTCTCCCGTTGCTGGGGTACGCGTGCCTTCCCGGGCGGTAAGACCGTGTGGTCAGAGGTGAGCGCATAGTTCGTCTGTGCGTTTCGCACAGAAAAGTCATGACAGCGCACGGATGGGTCTTGCCGGGAGTTTCTTCGACTCTCAATGCATGACAACAGCGATGAAAGCAGCGGCTGCGGCGATGAAGCCGCTGGTGCGCCACGGCGCGAAGATGCTCCACCTGACTCCCGACGCGCACCCGGTGCTCCGGGCGTTCGGTCATCACTGGCCGACGTGTGTCGCTCTGGCGGTGTCGTTCGACTTCTGGCAGACGCCGCTCGTGCCTCCCGTTTGGACGCTTCTGCTGTGCCAGGCGGCCTATCTGTTCTGGGGACGTCGTGCGCCACGGCTGCAGCTCGCGGTGTTCGGTGTGTACGTGGCGTTGGCTGCGGTGGTTCTCCTAGTGTCCGCGGACGTCGGCGTGCTGCTGATCGCACTCGGGTGGGGCGCGCACGCCGTGTGGGATCTGGTGCACCACATCCGCAACGCCGTCGTGCCGCGCTGGTGGTCCGAGTTCTGCGGGGTGTTCGACCTGGTCATCGCGGTCACGATCCTGCTGAAGTGGTTCTAGTCTGATGGCGATGAACGATCTTCCGCACACCGCGCTGCGCTGGACCCTGCACGCGCTGTGGCTGGGCTCGCTGGTCGTGCCGCTGGTCTCGGTGCTGCGCGACCCGTCGGCCCTGCGCTGGCTCGGTGTGCTGGGCCTGCTGGTGCTGGCCGTGGCGTACGCGGTGGCGCTGCGCGAGGGCAGGCTTTGGGTGCTCGTGGCCGCTGTCGTCGTGTCGATTCCGCTGGTGGCGCCCGCGGGTCCGGACGAGCTGTCCACCTGGGCGTGGATCGGCGGCGGCGCGGCCGGATTCGCTCCCCTGCTGCTGACCGGAGCGTGGCGCTGGCTGGCGGCGCTCGGTGCGGTGGTGCTCGCGGGGCTGGTGGGGTTCTTCGTCACCCGCGACCACACGACGTACCAGATGATCGCGGCCGCGGTCGGGGTCACGATCATCGCGATGGCAGGTTTGCCGATGTGGTTCGCGAACCTGCTCGAGCAGGCACGGGCCGGCCGCGAGGCGCGCCTGGAGCTGGCGGTGAGCGAGGAACGGCTGCGGTTCGCCCGCGACGTGCACGACCTGCTCGGCCATCGGCTGACCGTGATCGCGTTGAAGGCCGAGCTGGCCGGGCGTCTCGCCTCCTCGGATCCGGAGCGCTCGGCCGCGGAGGCGTTCGAGGCACAACGGCTGGCGTCCTCGGCGCTGGGCGAGGTGCGGGACGCGGTGCACGGCTACCGCGCCGTCGATCTTCCTTCGCAGCTCGAAGCGGTGCGCGACGTGCTGCAGGAGGCCGGGATCCGCTGCACCGTGTCCGAGGTGCCGGTGCACGGCGAGGGCGCCACCCAGCTGGCGTTGGCGTTGCGCGAGGCCTGCACGAACGTCCTGCGCCACAGCAACGCGACGTGGTGCATGATCGACATCGCCGACGAGGACGGGGAGGTGCGGATGACCGTGACGAACGACGGCGCCGAGAAGCCTTACCGGGAGGGCAACGGCATCCGCGGCATGCGCCTGGGCGGCCGGGTGACCGCCGAGCTCTCGTCGAACACCTTCACGCTGCAGGTCGTGGTGCCCGCGTGATCAGGGTGCTGCTGGCCGACGACGAGGAGCTGATCCGCGACGCCCTCGCGGCCCTGCTCGACCTCGAACCGGATCTGGAGGTGGTGGCCCGCGCCGGTGACGGCCGGGCCGCCGTCGCGGCCTCGCTGGCCCATCGCCCCGACGTGGCCGTGGTCGACCTCCAGATGCCTGAGCTGGACGGCCTGGAGGTGACTCAGGAGCTGGCGCGCGTGTTGCCGTCGTGCGCGGTCGTGATCCTGACCGGGCGGGGCCGGCCTCCGCACCTGCAGCAGGCCCTGCACGCGGGCGCGAAGGGCTTTCTGCCCAAGGGTTCCCCCGGCGGCACCCTGGCCGACGTGATCCGCCGCGTGCACTCCGGTTCGCGCTGGGTCGACCCGGCTCTGGCCGCCGACGCACTGGCCGCGCCGCCGTGCCCGTTGACGCAGCGGGAGCTGGAAGTGCTGCGGCTCAGCGAGTTCGGGACGCCGGTCGCGGAGATCGCGACGCGCACGTCGTTGTCCGCGGGGACCGTGCGGAACCACCTGTCGGCGGCGGTGGCCAAGCTCGGGGTCGGTGGCCGGGCCGAGGCGTTCAAGCTCGCCCAGGAACACGGCTGGCTGTAGTTCCAGGCGGCCGCTCGCGCTGCCGTCGTGTCGTTCCTGGCTGCTCGATCGCGGCGTGATCAGTCAACCTCGAACGCGACGACGTGATGGCACCGAGCGAGTTCCGCACCGACGTGCCCCCACCGCGGCTCCGCGGCCACTGGGGACGACGGCCACCACGCGTTGATCGAGCCCTGGTTCTCCGACCGGGTCGAGACTTCCGCTTGTCACGTCGCCTGTGGACAGTCCACATTGGCCGGCGACCGGTCGTTCCACGTGGGCATCCGGTGCGGCCTGCTGGACCGAATTCCGCGCCACATCCCGGGCTGCGCGCCCTACTCGCCTGAGGTCAGCACGTCGAACGCGTGCCTGCGGTGCTCCGCGAACAACTTCAGCGCCCCGTCCACGTTGCCCAGCCGCAGCGCCGCCGCCAGCTCCCGGTGCTCCTCACGAATCTGCTCCAGGTACCCGTCCGTGCTCACGTTGACCCGCGTGATCAGGAACAGGTGCACCTGCGACCGGATCGCCTCCCACGCACTCGCCAGTCGTGAGTGGTTGGCAGCGGCGTACACGGCGTCGTGGAACGCGATGTCGCACCGCACCATCTCGTGCGGCGTCTCGGCCCGGTCCATCTCCGCCGCGGCCTTCTCGATCAACGAGAGCTCGGCGTCCGACGCCTGATCCACCACCCGCCGCACGGCCAGCACCTCCAGCGCGCCGCGCAGGCTGTCCAGTTCCGCGACGTCCTGCAACGACAGCGCGGTCACGGTGGTCCCGCGATGCCACCCCGCGCGCACGACACCCTCGTGTTCGAGCTTCTGCAAAGCCTCGCGCACCGGCCCCCGGCTGACCTCCAGGGCCTCCGCCAGCTCCACCTCACGCAGCGCGCTCCCCGGCGGGTAGCGGCCGTCGAAGATCGCCTCGCGAATCGCGTCCGCGACCTCCGTGCTGAGGCTGCGGCGGCGGGCCGGACCCATCTTCGAAGTCATGTCGCAATGTTAACAACACCACAAGCTGCCTGGTTGTGCGATTGTCGGGATGTCGTAATGTTGACATTAGGACAAGCCCAAGAGACTGGAGCCGCAGTGACCATCCCCCGCTTCCACCTCGCCATGCCGGTGGACGACCTGGACGCCGCCCGCACCTTCTACGGCGAGACCCTCGGCCTGCCCCAGGGCCGCAGCTCCGACACCTGGATCGACTGGAACCTGCACGGCCACCAGTTCGTCACCCACCTCGCGCCGAAGACCGAGCGCGTGCACAACCCGGTCGACGGCCACGACGTGCCGGTCCCCCACTTCGGCCTGGTCCTGACGGTCGAGGACTTCCACACCCTGGCAACCGAACTCACGAACGCCGGCACGAAGTTCGTCATCGAGCCGTACGTCCGGTTCAAGGGCGAGCGCGGCGAGCAGTGGACGATGTTCCTGTTGGACCCGGCCGGCAACGCACTGGAGTTCAAGGCCTTCGCCGACGACTCGATGGTGTTCGCGGTCTAACCCCAAGGGTTCGTAAAAATCTTGCACGACGCGCAAGTTTCGGTAGCGTGGAGGTGACGCCGAGCCACGACCCGGTCACCCCGGGTCAGACAGGAAGAGGCCACCATGACCACGGCCGAGCGGCAGCGCAGCGCGCAGGAGCTCATCCGCCCGCAGCTGCCCGCGGAACTCACGCAGCGCGGGAAGTGCCCGTTCGACCCGGCCGCCGGGCTGACCGAGCTGAGCGGGCAGGGGCGGGCAGGGGCGGGTTCACCGGATCGAGCAGGACGGCGAGACGGTCTGGCTCGTCACCGGGCACGACGAGGCGCGGGCGGTGCTCGCGGACCCGCGGATGAGCTCGGACCGGATCAACAGCCCGCGGGCGCGCAAGCTCATCTCGCCCGAGCTGCACGCCAAGATGTTCCCGCCGGAGCGCCAGGCGGGGTCGTTCATCTTCATGGACGCCCCGCAGCACACCCACTACCGAAGGCTGCTCACCGGCCAGTTCACCGTCCGCAGGATGCGCGACCTCAAGCCCCGCGTGCACGAGATCGTCACCGCCCAGCTCGACGCGATGATCGAGAAGGGACCGCCGGCGGACCTCGTGCAGGACTTCGCACTTCCGGTGCCCAGCCTCGTGATCTGCGAGCTGCTGGGCGTCGACTACGGCGACCGCGAGGAGTTCCAGCGCCGCACGTCCAAGCTGCTCAGCCTCAAGACGACGGTCGACGAGCAGATCGAGGTCGGCACCGAACTGCGCCGGTTCATGCAGGGCCTCGTCCAGGACAAGAAGCGCAGCCCCGGCGACGACCTGCTGTCCGGACTGATCAACGACACCGACCTCGACGACGAGCTCACCGGCATCGCGAACCTGCTGCTCATCGCCGGACACGAGACCACGGCGAACATGCTGGCGCTCGGCACGTTCGCGCTCCTCGAGCACCCCGAGGAGTTCACGAAGCTGCACGACCACCCCGAACTGGCCGAGAACGCCGTCGAGGAGCTGCTGCGCTACCTGTCGATCATCAGCATGGGAGTCGCACGGCACGCCAAGGAGGACGTCACGCTCGGCGGAGCCACCATCCGTGAAGGCGACACCGTCGTCATCTCCGTGCCCGCGGTGAACCGCGACGAGACCCAGTACCCAGACCCGCACGAGCTGCGCGTCGACCGGCCGCGCGGGCACCACGTGGCGTTCGGGCACGGCATCCACCAGTGCCTCGGTCAGCAGCTCGCCCGCGTCGAGATGACCGTCGGCTTCACCGAACTGCTGCGCAGGCTGCCGACCCTGAAGCTCGCCGTGCCCGTGGACGAGGTGCCACTGCGCACCGACATGTCGATCTACGGCGTGCACGCGCTACCAGTCACCTGGTGAACCCGGTGCTGAGCTGGTCGATCATCCCCTCGACCAGCTCGGCGGCCGTGTAACGCTCCGAAGCGGCCGGCGTGTCCAGCCACCACTGCACGACCGCGCGCAGTGACGCGAGGATCGTCGAAGCCGCCACCGCCGGATACGGGTCGTCGGCGACGTCGACGCCCAAGCGGGAAGCGATCACCGCGGTCAGTTGCTGTTCGCGCGCGGAGTAGGCCGCCAGCACGTGCGGCAGCAACGCCGGTGTGCGGCGCAGTTCGCGCAGCTGACGCAGCCGGTCGAGGTCTACGTGCTGCGGGTAGATCGAGTGCAACGCCCCGCGCAACGCGACCAGCACCGGTTCGCCGGCGGGCCGCAACTCGAACTCGCGCACGAACGCCTCGGCCATTGCCGTGTCGCCCGCGACGACCGCCTCTTCCTTCGACGAGAAGTAGTTGAAGAACGTCCGCAACGACACCCCGGCGGCCCGCGCGATCTGTTCGACCGTCACACCGTCCAGACCGTGCTCGACGCACAGGCTCCACGCCGCGTCGCCCAGCGCCTCTTTGGTCGCCGCCTTCTTGCGTTCACGCAGGCCCGTCATGGCGGAAAGGTTAGTGCGATGCGCGCAATCCTTCGTCGCTAGACGCACCTGTACCGGAAATTGGTGTAGACCTTGCTACGCGGTGACGACCTCACTACGGTCCGTGAGACCGCTCTCACAGACCCACGGAGGACCGGGTGCGCCTACTCGGAGTCGTCGTACTGGCCGGGGCCCTGCTCACCGCCGGCCAGGCTCATGCCTCTCCCACAAGAGGAACAACCGCGCCCGCGATCACCCTCATCACGGGCGACCAGGTGCTCACCGGCCAGCGGGCGGTCAAACCGGCAGCCGGTCGTGAGCACGTCCTGTTCACCACCTACACCGCGCAGGGCCACGAGTACGTCGTGCCGTCCGACGCCATCCCGCTGATCGCGAACGGCAAGCTCGACGAGCGCCTGTTCGACGTCACCGAACTCGCCACGTACGGCGGCGCCCTGCCCGTGATCGTCACCTACCCCGAGGGCACGCTCAGCGCGCAGTCCGGCCTCCAGCTGCGCAGCATCAACGGCGTGGCGTTCGACGCCGCCAAGACACCGCTCGTCGGTGGGCTCAAGGCGACCGGCGCGGAGAAGATCTGGCTCGACGCCAAGCGCAAGGCCGACCTCGACCGCAGCGTCGCCCAGATCAACGCGCCCGCCGCCTACGCCGCGGGCTTCACCGGCAAGGGCACCACGGTCGCCGTCCTCGACACCGGCGTCGACCAGACCCACCCTGACCTGGCAGACCGCGAGATCGCCGAGCGCAACTTCACGGCCTCCCCCGACGCCGTCGACCGTTACGGCCACGGCACGCACGTCGCGTCGATCATCGCGGGCACCGGTGCGAAGAGCGGCGGCAAGTACCGCGGCGTCGCACCGGACGCACGCATCCTCGACGTGAAGGTGCTGGGCGACAACGGTTCCGGCCAGGACAGCGGAATCATCGCCGGCATGGAGTGGGCGGTCGAGCAGGGCGCCCAGATCGTCAACATGAGCCTCGGCGGCTTCGACACCCCCGAGATCGAGCCGCTCGAAGAGGCCGTCAACCGCCTGAGCGCCGACAGGGGCACGCTGTTCGTGATCGCCGCCGGCAACAGCGGCCCCGGTTCGAGCACCCTCGGCTCCCCCGGCACCGCCGACGCCGCGCTCACCGTAGGCGCCGTCGACGACCAGAACCAGATCGCCGAGTTCTCCAGCCGTGGCCCGACCAAGGCAGGCACGCTCAAGCCGGACCTCACCGCACCCGGCGTCGGCATCGTCGCCGCCCTGCACGCACACGGCAAGATCGGCCCGCCGGTCGTCGAGGGCTACACCTCGCTCGACGGCACCTCGATGGCCACCCCGCACGTCGCGGGCGCCGCAGCCCTGCTGCACCAACAGCATCCGGGACTCAAGGGCGGCGAACTCAAAGCCCGCCTCACCGGCAGCACCACCCCGACCGAGAAGCTGACCCCGTTCGAACAGGGCTCCGGCCGCGTCGAC
Source organism: Lentzea alba (assembly GCF_047445655.1). Lineage (GTDB taxonomy): Bacteria > Actinomycetota > Actinomycetes > Mycobacteriales > Pseudonocardiaceae > Lentzea > Lentzea alba_A. The sequence continues at coordinate 96,294 of NZ_JAJAEG010000003.1, read as the reverse complement.
GTCGCCAAGCTGATCAAGCAGAACGTGACCTCGACCCCGACCAGCATCAGCTTCGGCACCCACCAGTGGCCGCACACCGGCGAACCCGCGCTGACCAAGGAGATCACCTACACCAACGCGGGCACCGAGCCGGTCACGCTGAACCTCACGACCGAGACGACCGGCGCGCTCTTCAGCATCTCCCCCAGCACCTTGACCGTGCCCGCGGGCGGCTCCGCGACCGCCACCGTCACCGCGGACATCGCCAAGCAGCCCGCCGGCGGCGTCCTGGGCGGCGCCATCGTCGCGAGCGGCGTGCGCACCGCCGTCGTCGTCGACCTGGAGACCGAGAGCTACGACGTCAAGATCACCGGTACCGAACGCTCCGGCGTCACCACCACGTCGACCTTCGCGTTCCTGATCAACGTCGACACCGGCGCCCGCGTCTGGCCGAACAACGGCGTCGCCCGCCTCGCCAAGGGCCGCTACATCCTCACCGGCAGCGTGATGTCTTCGTCTGGCGCCTACACCCACGACGTCATCAACTACCCGAACCTCACGGTCACCGGCGCGGCCTCCATCAACCTCGACGCCCGCGCAGCCAAGCCGGTCGACGTGAAACTCCCGGTCACCGCACAACTCTCGTTGCTGCAGACCGGTTTCGAACGCGTCGTCAACGGCACCAGCTACACCATCGGCAACTTCTCCGTCGGCGGCTCCGTGGCCCATCTCGGCGTCGCAAGCCTCGGCCCGGACTCCAACGAGGTCACCGGCAAGATCGCGACGTTCTGGAACGCGGGCCCGGACTTCTACGGACTGGCCTGGTACCGCAAGGGATCGGCGCCTTCGGGCCTGACCAAGACCGTTCAGAAGAAGGACCTCGCCACGGTCCGCGTCGACCTGGCTGCCCTGAAGGAAGGCGAGAACGCCACCATCGGCCACACCTCGTCACCCGAGGGCCGCGCCGACTGGGGCTACGGCTCGCTCGACAACCTGGCCCCCGGCCCCCGTACCGAGTACTACGGCGGCGAGGGCGGCGACTGGTCGCGCAGGTTCAACCTCTTCAACGCGACCGGCAACACCGGCGCCCTGGACGGCCCGCTCAAGCACTACCGCCCCGGCAAGACCTACGTGGAACCGTTCAACCGCGCGGTGTTCGGCCCGGCCCTGCCCCCGACCCGCGACATCCCGCACACGTTCCGCACCGGTGACTTCGTCCGCATCACCATCCCGCTCTACGGCGACAACGCGGGCAACGCCGGCTACGCCCCGGTCACTGAGGCGAGAACAACGCTCTACCGCGACAACGTCAAGGCCGGCGAGACCGCCGAGGCGGGCTGGGGCCTGTTCGACGTGCAACCGGGCGCCGCGTCCTACCGCGTCGAGACCACCGCAACGCGCGACAACCCGCTGAGCACCCATGTGTCCGGCGTCTGGACGTTCACCAGCGACACCACCCCGAAGCAAACCGCGCTGCCGCTGTCCGTCATCCGCTTCACCCCGCAACTCGACGACAACGGCACCGCGCGCGCCGGCCAGATGCTCGCTGTACCGGTGTCGACCCAGTCGCAGACCGGTTCGGTGCGCGTCACGTCCGTCGAGGTCTCCTACGACGGCGGCCAGACGTGGCGCCACACCCCCATCACCAGCAACCGCGTGCTGCTGGCACATCCGAAGAACGCGAAGTCGGTCTCCCTGCGCGCCAAGGCTTCCGGCAGCGGCCAGACCGTGGAGCAGACCATCGTCAACGCCTACCTGCTCCGCTGATCCTTGAAATCCCCCCTCGGCCGCCGTGCTCACCCCTCACGAGCACGGCGGCCGAGGCTCATCTGACAACAGGGACGGTAGAAGCTTCAGTTAGCTGGAGGTCAAGCCCCGTCGCGTGACAGGTTCCGCTAGGTTGGAAACGTCGAACTGGGGCGACGACGGGGGCTGCGCAGTGCGGGAACTGACCGACGAGATGGTGGTCGATCACCTTCCACCACCAGAAGCGGCTGACACACCGGCAGACGTCCACATCCCGGGCCGCCACGTCACCGCGACCGCGAGGCACCCCGACGGCCGATTGGCCGTCATCACGTGGTCGGAACCGAAGATCGATCCCGGCCTGCTCAACCCCGCCCTGCACGTGATCGAGAACGGCCAGATCACCGACCTCGGACCGACACCAGCCGACGCGAGCTCACCGGCGTGGTGGGGCGACGAGATCGTCTACCTCGCGCTGACCCCACCACACCTGCAGGGCGGCAACGCCGTCTTCGACCAGCGCCACCGCAACCTCACCGCAGGACTCCAGGTCTGCCCGGTGGACCTGGTCCAGCACGACGGCCACGCGCCGATCATGGTCGTCGCCGCCGGTCTGGACACCGAGTTCCACCGCCTCGGAGAAGGCCTGCTGGCCCGCATCACGGGAGCGCACCGGCCCCGCGGCGGCCTCCCGATCGACAGCATTCCGTGGGGCACCCAGGAGCGCCTTCGCTACCAGGCGCGGGATGGCCTCGACCTCGACGGCCTGTTGGTGCTCCCGGTCGGCAAGACAAGAGATGATGGCCCGTTTCCGCTCGTCACCCTCGTCCACGGCGGCCCGTACGACCGCTGGACCGACGACTTCCAGCTGCACTGGGTGCCGTCCGCGCAGTGGTTCGCGCACCAGGGGATCGCGAGCTTCCTGCCCAACCCCAGGGGCAGCCTGGGCAGGGGTCACGAGTTCGCGCAGGCAGTCGAGAAGCGCGTCGGCCAGGAGGAGTGGCACGACATCGAGACCGGCATCGATCTCCTGGTCAGCCAGGGTGTCGCCGACCCGGACAGGCTCGGCATCGCGGGCTGGAGCCACGGCGGCTTCATGGCGGCTTGGGCGACCACGCAGACCGACCGGTTCAAGGCCGCTCTTGTGGGCGCGGGCATCTCCGACTGGCCGAAGCAGATCGCGACGGGCGAGTGGGGCGCGTTCGAAGCGGCGCTCGGGGACAGCGCGGAGCACAGCCCGATCACCTACGCGCACAGGATTCGCACGCCGTTGTTGATCGTGCACGGCGCAGACGACACCAACGTGCCGCTGGAGCAAGCCGAACTGCTGCACGCGGCCACGAAGCACTCCGAACTCGTCGTCTATCCCGGCGAGGGCCACTCGATCAGGCAGCGTGAGCACAGGCTGGATCTGCTGAACCGAGCCAGAAGGTTGTTCGCGAAGCTCTGAAACTTGCGCAAACCTTACGCAAGCCCTGCAAGTCACAGGCAAACTGACGCAAGCGAACGCATCGAGATCGAATCAATTTCTTGGGCACGTTCGGGTACGAACCTCCCGGACCACAGTCCGCACCGGTGCTGGTGATCGCACTTGCGCATCGTGCGGCACCGTTCGGATACGCGAACCGCGACCCGTCTTTCCTGTTCAGAGGCGGATGTCGCAAATTTGCGCAATCACGTCGACATATTGCGGTAATCTGCTGGGCACTTCTACGGTGAGGCGCGCCACACCCCCTCGCGTCCCCACCGAGAAGGGCCAAGCACGCCATGTCATCGACGACACGCGCTCGCTCACGCCTAGCGCCCCTGCTGGCTTTAACGCTCACCGCGGCAACGCTCGTCACGAGCCCACCGGCCCAAGCCGCTCCCGCGAACATCGATCTGCCCAAGCAGACCCGCATCGACCAGGTCACGCTCACGGCGGCGAAGAACAGCACGGAGACCTTCGCCATCCAGACCAGTCTCGACGGCAGAGGCTGGTCGACGCTCGTCGCGGAACAACCGCACGCCTTCAAGAACGGCAAGATCACGTTCCAGGTCGACCCGACCCTCGCGAAACACGTCCGCGCCACCAGGACCACGGCCAAGCTCGACGTCCGTGAGGCCGCCGCCAGCGCGAAGCTGCAGGCGAGCTACACGGCCAGCAGCAGCAACCAGAGCTACACGCCGGGCAACGCCGGCGACGGCGACCAGGCCACGTACTGGGAGAGCGCGAACAACGCGTTCCCCCAATGGATCCAGGCCGACCTCGGCTCGGCGATCAAGGCCGACCGGGTCGTCCTGAAGCTCCCCACGGCCAACTGGGGCACCCGCACCCAGACCCTCGCGGTCCAGGGCAGCACCGACGGCAGCAACTTCACGGATCTCGTCCAGGCAACGGGTTACGAGTTCAACCCGAACGCGAGCAACACCGTCACCATCGACTTCACCGCCGCGACCACGAGGCACGTCCGGCTGCGGATCACCGCGAACACCGGCTGGCCGGCGGGCCAGCTCAGCGAGTTCGAGGTGCACGGCCCCACCACGGGTGACACGCAGGCCCCCACCGCACCGGGTAACCTCGCCTTCACCCAGCCGCAGTCCGGCCAGATCCGGCTGACCTGGAACGCGAGCACGGACGACGTCGGCGTGACGAGCTACGACGTCCACGCCAACGGCTCCCTCAAGACCACCGTCACCGGCACGACGTACACCGACAACCAGCCCGACGGCCTCCGCGTGACCTACCACGTGATCGCGAAGGACGCGGCCGGCAACCAGTCCCCCGCCAGCAACTCCGTGACCCGCGAGGGCGCGGCCGGCGAGAACCTCGCGCAGGGCAAGCCCGTCACGGCCAACCACAACGTGCACAACTTCGTCGCCGCCAACGCCAACGACGGAAACCTGGGCACCTACTGGGAGTCCAACGGCTTCCCCGGCACGCTGACCGTCCAACTGGGATCGAACGCGGACATCACGTCGATCACCGCGAAGCTCAACCCGGACAGCATCTGGGGTGCCCGCACGCAGAACGTCGAGGTCCTCGGCCGCGAGCAGAACGCGACCGGCTTCACGAGTCTCGCAGCAGGACGCGACTACCGCTGGGACCCGGCAACCGGCAACAGCGTCACGATCAACGCCTCAGCCCGCGTCGCCGACGTCCAGCTGCGGTTCACGTCCAACACCGGTGCCCCAGGCGCGCAGGTGGCGGAGATCCAGGTGTTCGGCACCCCTGCCCCGAACCCCGACCTCACCGTCACCGGCACGTCGTTCACCCCGGCGAGCCCGGTCGAGACCGACCAGATCACCCTGAACGCCACGGTCCGCAACGCGGGCAACGCCGCCAGCGCGGCCACCGACGTGACGTTCTTCCTCGGCACCACCGCGGTCGGCACCGCGCAAACCCCGGCCCTGGCAGCGAACACCCAGGCGAACGTGAGCACCACCATCGCTGCCCGCCCGGAGGGTTCGTACCAGTACACCGCCAAGGTCGACGAGACCAGGAAGGTCGCGGAGCAGAACGAGGCCAACAACGCCCGCCTGCACCCCGATCCCCTCGTCGTCACCCCGGTACCCAGCTCCGACCTGGTCGCGGTGCCGGCCTGGTCGCCGAGCAACCCCGCGAACGGCCAGAACATCACGTTCGCGGTCGCGATCAAGAACCAGGGCACGATCGCATCAGCAGCGGGAGCTCACGGCATCACCGTCACGATCCTGAGCAACGGCCAGACCGTCCGCACGTTCACCGGCAGCCACACCGGCACGATCAACGCCGGCGCCACGACCGCGGCCGTCAACCTCGGCACCTGGCAGGCCGCCGACGGCCGGTACACGATCCGCACCACGATCGCGAACGACGGCAACGAGATCCCGGCCAAACAGGGCAACAACACCAGCGAGCAGTCGCTGTTCATCGGCCGCGGCGCCAGCGTTCCGTGGCAGCACGTCGAGGCCGAGGACGCCACCACGGCCGGTGGCGCGCAGGTCCTCAGTCCGAACAGGACGATCGGAGACCTCGCCGGTGAGGCGTCCGGACGCCGGGCCGTCACGCTCAACAGCACCGGTGCGTCGGTCGAGTTCACGACGTCCGCACCGACCAACACCCTGGTCACCCGCTTCTCGATCCCCGACAGCTCGGGCGGCGGTGGCATCACCTCGAACCTCAACGTCTACGTCAACGGCCAGTTCCACAAGGCCATCGACCTGACGTCGAAGTACATGTGGCTCTACGGCAACGAAGCCTCGCCCCAGAACTCACCGGGAGCCGGCGGCCCGCGCCACATCTACGACGAGGCCGGCGTGATGCTGAACTCGACGTTCCCGGCGGGCACGAAGATCAAGCTGCAGAAGGACGCGGCCAACACCACGAACTACGCGATCGACTTCGTGAACTTCGAGGACGTCCGGGCCGCGGCGAATCCTGACGCCGCACGCTATGCCGTGCCCGCCGGGTTCTCCCACCAGGACGTGCAGAACGCGCTCGACCGCGTGCGGATGGACACCACCGGCACGTTGATCGGCGTCTACCTGCCCGCCGGCACCTACCAGACCGCGCAGAAGTTCACCGTCTACGGCAAGGCGATCAGGGTGATCGGCGCTGGACCCTGGTTCACCAGGTTCCAGGCACCGACGAGCCAGGAGAACACCGACATCGGGTTCGACGCGCAGTCGTCCGCGAGCGGGTCGACGTTCAGCGGGTTCGCCGTGTTCGGCAACTACACGCAGCGCATCGACGGGCCGGGCAAGGTGTTCAACTTCGCCGGCGTGCAGAACATGACCATCGAGAACATCTGGGTCGAGCACATGATGTGCCTGTTCTGGGGCAACAACGTCGACAACAACGTGATCAGGGACAGCCGCATCCGCGACATGTACGCGGACGGCCTGAACATGACCAACGGGTCGGCGGGCAACCGGATCGCGAACATCGAGGCCCGGTCGACCGGTGACGACGCGTTCGCGCTGTTCGCCGCCACCGACGCCGGTGGCAGTGGTCAGCGGGACAACGTCTTCGAGAACCTCTCGGTGCTGACCCCGTGGCGTGCGGCGGGTCTCGCGGTCTACGGCGGCAAGCTCAACACGTTCCGCAACATCTACGTGGCGGACACGTTGACCTACTCAGCGGTGACGATCAGCTCGCTCGACTTCGGCTATCCGATGGAGGACTTCGGGCCGGAGCCGACGACGTTCAGCGGGCTGACGCTCGTGCGTTCCGGTGGCCACTTCTGGGGTGCGCAGACGTTCGGCGCGATCTGGATGTTCAGCGCTTCCAAGAAGTACACCGGGATCCGGGTGAGCGACGTCGAGATCATCGACCCGACGTACAGCGGAATCATGTTCCAGACCAAGTACAACGGCGCCCACGAGAACATCTTCCAGGACACCGTGCTGTCCAACATCAGCATCTCGGGAGCGCGCAAGAGCGGCGACGCGTTCGACGCGAAGTCCGGCTTCGGCCTGTGGGCCAACGAAATGCCCGAGCCAGGGCAGGGCCCGGCCGTGGGTGTCGTGACGATCAACGGCATCCGGTTCAGCAACAACTTCCGCGACATCCAGAACACCACAACCACCTTCACGATCAACATCAACTGATTTTCCCTGCCGTGTGAGGACAATTCAAAATGAAGAACGCGCTCTTGAAGCGTGCGGTGAGCGCTGCGCTCGTAACCGCACTGGCACTGTTCGGATTGACACCAACGGCAGGAGCCGCGGTCGTCAGACTGTCGGCGAACCTGACCTCGTCCAGCAACAACGGCCCGTACGGCCCTGGCAACGCCGGTGACGGCAACCAGGGCAGCTACTGGGAGAGCACGAACAACGTGTTCCCGCAGTGGATCCAGGCCGATCTCGGCGCCGCGAAGGACGTCAGCAAGGTCGTGCTGCGCCTGCCCTCGAACTGGGAGCAGCGCACGCAGACCCTTGCCGTGCAAGGAAGTCAGAACGGCTCGCAGTTCAGCGACATCTCCGGTTCCAGCGGCCGGGTGTTCTCACCGGCGTCGAACAACACGGTGACGCTGGACTTCGCGGCCACGAGTGTCCGGTACGTCCGCGTCACGATCACCGCGAACACCGGCTGGCCCGCGGGTCAGCTCAGCGAGTTCGAGGTGCACGGCGAGTCCGGACCGGTCGACCCGCCGCCCGCCGGTGACAACCTCGCGGCCGGAAAGCCCGTCGAGGAGTCCGGTCACGTCCACAACTTCTTGCCCGGTAACGCCGTCGACGGAAACCTGGGCACCTACTGGGAGTCCAACGGCCTCCCCGGTCACCTCACGGTGAAGCTCGGCTCGAACGCGGACGTCACCTCGGTCGTCGTGAAGCTCAACCCGGACCCGGTCTGGGGCGCGCGCACGCAGAACTTCGAGGTGCTGGGCCGGGAATCCAGCAGCACCGCGTTCGGGACCCTGAAAGCACGGGCGGACCACCGCTTCGATCCGGCCACGGGCAACAGCGTCACGATCCCGGTCAGCGGCCGGGCAGCGGACGTGCGTCTGCACTTCTACTCCAACACCGGCGCACCCGGTGGTCAGGTCGCCGAGTTCCAGGTGTTCGGTTCGGCCGCACCGGCGCCTGACCTGACCGTCACGAACCTGACGTGGACCCCGGCCAGCCCGAGCGAGGCCGACGCGATCAGGCTCACCGCGACGGTCCGCAACGGCGGCACGGTCGCGTCCGGCGCCACCACCGCCAACGTCACGCTCGGCGGCACCTCAGCGGGAACGGCCCAGGTCGGGGCACTGAACCCCGGCGCCACCACCACCGTCACCGTCGACGCGGGCCGCAAGGCCGCAGGCTCCTACGCGGCCGCAGCCACCGTCGACCCGGCCAACCAGGTCGCGGAAACGAACGAGGGCAACAACACCTTCACCTCCGGCTCTCCCCTGGTCGTCGGCCAGGCACCAGGCCCTGACCTGCAGATCACCGGCATCACGCCGAACCCGTCGTCCCCGGCGGCAGGTCAGCAGGTGACGTTCGCCGTGCAGGTCAACAACCGCGGCACGTCGGCAGCGGGCGCATCGGTGACCCGCGTGGTCGTGGGCGGCAGCACGTTGACCGCCAACACCGCAGCCATCAACGCGGGACAGACCGTGACGGTCAACGTCGGTTCCTGGACCGCCACCAACGGCGGCGTCACGGCCACTGCGACCGCCGACGCCACGGGGCAGGTCGCGGAGACCAACGAGAACAACAACACCGCGACCCAGTCCATTGTGGTCGGACGCGGCGCATCGGTTCCGTTCACGAGCTACGAAGCGGAAGCGGGCCGCTACCAGGGCGAACTGCTGCAGGCGGACGCCAAGCGGACGTTCGGGCACACCAACTTCGGCAGCGAGTCCAGCGGCCGCAAGTCGGTGCGGCTGAACAGCCAGGGCCAGTTCGTGGAGATCACCTCGACGGTCAGCACGAATTCGATCGTCGTGCGCAACTCGATCCCGGACGCCGCGGCCGGTGGCGGCCAGGAGGCGACGATCAGCCTGTACGCCAACGACCAGTTCGTGCAGAAGCTGACCCTGTCGTCGCGCCACAGCTGGCTCTACGGCACGACCGACGACCCAGAGGGCCTCACGAACCGGCCGGGCGGCGACGCCCGCAGGCTGTTCGACGAGTCGTCGCAACTGCTCGCGAACTCCTACCCGGCGGGCACCCGGTTCAAGCTCCAGCGCGACTCCGGTGACAACGCGCAGTTCTACGTCATCGACCTGATCGACCTGGAGCAGGTCGCGCCCGCCGCGCAGAAGCCGTCCGAGTGCGTGTCCATCACGCAGTACGGTGCCACTGCGAACGACCAGACGGACGACGCGGACGCGATCCAGCGCGCGGTGACCGCCGACCAGAACGGCGAGATCCCCTGCGTCTGGATCCCGGAAGGAAAGTTCCGCCAGGAGAAGAAGATCCTGACCGTGTTCAACAGCGGCGGCCACAACCAGGTCGGCATCCGCAACGTGAACCTCCGCGGCGCCGGCATGTGGCACTCGCAGCTGTTCTCGCTGACCCAGCCGCAGGACGCGGGCACGATCAACCACCCGCACGAGGGCAACTTCGGGTTCGACATCGACGACAGCACGCAGATCTCCGACATCGCGATCTTCGGCTCCGGCCGGATCCGCGGCGGCGACGGCGGCGCTGAAGGCGGTGTCGGTCTCAACGGCCGCTTCGGCAAGAACACGAAGATCACCAACGTGTGGATCGAGCACGCCAACGTCGGTGTCTGGGTCGGCCGCGACTACACGAACCTGCCGGACCGCTGGAACCCCGGCGACGGTCTGCAGTTCAGCGGCCTGCGCATCCGCGACACCTACGCCGACGGCATCAACTTCACCAACGGCACGCGCAACTCCACGGTGTTCAACTCGTCGTTCCGCACCACGGGCGACGACGCACTGGCGGTGTGGGCGTCGAAGTACGTGAAGGACCAGAACGTCGACGTCGGCAGTGGCAACGCCTTCCTCAACAACACGATCGCGTTGCCGTGGCGTGCCAACGGAATCGCCATCTACGGAGGGGCGAACAACCGCGCGGAGAACAACATCATCTCCGACACGGCCAACTACCCCGGCATCATGCTGGCGACCGACCACGACCCGTTGCCGTTCGGCGGCACGACGTTGCTCGCCAACAACGCCCTGCACCGCACGGGTGGCGCGTTCTGGGGTGAGGCGCAGGAGTTCGGCGCCATCACGCTGTTCTCTCAGAACCTGGCGATCCCGGGCGTCGTCATCCGCGACACCGAGATCCTGGACTCGACCTATGACGGGATCCAGTTCAAGGGCGGCGGTAGCGGCATGCCGGACGTGCAGATCACCAACGTCCGCATCGACAAGTCCAACAACGGCGCGGGCATCCTCGCGATGGCGCAGGCCAGGGGTTCGGCCCGTCTGACGAACGTCGTGATCACCAACTCCGCTGACGGCGACATCGTCCGCGAGCCAGGTACCCAGTTCGTCATCTCGTAGATCACATTTAGAGCCACCTCCGGCTGGGTATCCCCTGGCCGGAGGTGGTTTCTCATGTCCACGGTCGTGGTGGGTTTCGACGGCTCCGATCTGGCCAGGCGGGCGGTGCTCTGGGGCGCTGAGGAGGCTTCCCGGTGCGGCTCGGCCCTGCAGGTCGTCCAGGCGGTCCGAGCGCCCCTTCCCGAACCCGTCTTCACCCCGATGTCCATGCCGGTGCCCGAGTTCGTCACCGAGGAGACGATGAGCCGCGCTGCCGAGGACCACCTCGCCGAGCTGGCCGCCGAGATCAAGCAGGGCTGGCCCGGCCTCCAGGTCGACACGCACGTCCGCCTCGGCCGGCCGGTCGACGTCCTCGCCGGCGAACCCGGCGATCTGCTCGTGCTCGGCTCGTCCGGCCGCACCGGCATCGCCGAGATGTTCCTCGGCTCCACCGCCGCCGAACTCGTGTCGATCGGCGGCCGGCCCGTCGTCGTCACCCGCTCCGGACCGTTGGACGGGCGCGTAGTCGTCGGTGTCGATGGGTCCGAGACCTCCACCGACGCGATCGAGTTCGCCTTCGCCGCCGCCGCCCGCCACGGCCGTGAGCTGCTGGCCATCTACGCGTGGAACGACGTCGGCTGGGCCGAACTGCCCGAGACGGACTTCGACCACGTCCGCGTCGACCTCTCCAAGGTGCTGGACGAACAGCTCGCGCCGCACCGCTCCCGCCACCCCGAGGTGCACGTGGCCCAGGAGGTCGCGTTCGACGCTCCGGCCCGCGCGTTGCTCCAGGCGGCCGATGGCGCGGCACTCGTCGTCGTCGGCAGTCACGGCCGTGGCGCGGTGAAGCGTGCAATTCTCGGCTCGGTAAGCCACGCTGTGCTGCACCACGCGGCGTGTCCCGTCGCGGTGGTCCACCGGAGGTGACGTGAGATGCGCGGGTTAACGGCCGTGCTCCTGTGCCTGATGCTGGCTTCGTGCGGCGCGCAACAGGCGCCGCCCCAGGCTCCGGCGTCCAGCTCGCCGTCGTCCGACACGTCCACGCCCGACCTACCGGCTCCGCTGCCACCGTCGTCCACGCCGATCACGCCCACGCCCACGCCGTCACGGGCGTTGGAGCCGGGGATGACCGTGCGCGGAACGGTGTCGGGCGGCGTCGAGTCGGGCTGTCTGATCCTCGACACCGGCACCGCGCAGTACCTGCTGCTCGGCGCCGACCCCGCGATCGCGGTCGCGGGCGCCGAGATCGAGGTGACCGGACGTGCCCAGCCGGACCAGATGACCACCTGCCAGCAGGGCACGCCGTTCGCGGTGACGAAGACTCAGCGCGTGGGTTCTTGACCTCCAGCTAACTGCAGGTTCAAGAATCCGATCATGACGATCTGGATCTGTGGAACGTGCGGCGTCGAACATCCCGGCGGCGACCGGCCGCCGGCAGCCGACTGCCGCATCTGCACCGACGACCGCCAATGGGTGCCCGCGTCCGGCCAGGTGTGGACGACGCTCGGCAAGCTGGCCGCTGAAGGCCACGTGCTGGTGCACGAACAGCTGGAGCCCGGCCTGCACGTGCTGCACCGCGAGCCCGGGTTCGGCATCAGCCAGCGGACCCACCTGGTGCAAACGCCCGAGGGCAACCTGTTGTGGGATCCGCCCAACGTCGTCGACCAGCCGCTGCTCGACAAGATCGCCGAACTGGGCGGGGCCGCGGTGATCGTGGCGAGCCATCCGCACATGTACGGCTCCCAGGTCAGCCTCAGCCACGAACTCGGCGGTGTCCCGGTCCTGGTGCACTCCGCCGACCGCGAGTGGGTCCAGCGGGAGGACCCGGTGATCCGCGAGTGGTCCGGCACCGAGGAGGTCCTGCCCGGAGTGACCCTCGTCGAAGCCGGCGGCCACTTCCCCGGCGCCTCGGTCGCGCACATCGCGTCCGGAGCCGACGGGAAAGGCACCCTGCTGGTCGGGGACACGATGGTTCCGGTTCCGGACACCGGCTGGGTGACGTTCATGCGCAGCTACCCGAACCGGATCCCGCTGTCCGCCGGGCTGGTGCGGCGGATCGTCGAGCGGCTCGAACCCCATGCGTACGAACGCCTCTACAGCCTGTTGGACGGCGCGATCCTCGTCGACGCCAAGGGCGCCGTGCGCCGCTCCGCCGACCGCTACATCGCGTGGGTCAGCGGAGCGAACGACCACCTGGGGTGAGTCACTTGAGCGCGTCGCGGAGGAACGCTCCCGCCTGGTTGATCGCGGCCTCGGCGGCGTGCGTGCCTCGCAACGCGTTCAGCATCACGAAGTCGTGGATCGCGCCGGCGTACCGGACGGCGGTGACGGGCACACCGGCCTCGCGCAGCTTGTCCGCGTAGGCCTCGCCCTCGTCGCGCAGCACGTCGGCCTCGGCGGTGATGACCAGCGCCTGCGGCAGACCGGAGAGCTGTTCGGTGGTGGCCCGCAGCGGTGACGCGGTGATCTCGGCGCGCTCCACCGGGTTCGTCGTGTACTGGTCCCAGAACCACTGCATGCCGTCACGGCGCAGGAAGTAGCCCTCGGCGAACTGCAGGTACGAGTCGGTGTCGAAGTTCGCGTCGGTCACCGGGTAGAACAGCACCTGGGCCTTCAGCGCGACGTCGCCGCGTTCCTTGGCCTGCAAGGTCAATGCCGCTGCCATGTTGCCGCCGACCGAGTCACCGGCGACCGCGATCCGTGCCGCGTCCAGCCCGAACTCCTTGCCGTTGGTGGTGATCCACCGGGCGGCGGCGTAGTTCTGGTTGATCGCGACCGGGTAGCGGGCCTCGGGCGAGAGCGAGTAGTCGGGGAACACGACGGCTGCCTGGGCCTTCGTCGCCAGTTCGCGGACCAGGCGGTCGTGGGTGTGGGCGTTGCCGAACACCCAGCCCGCGCCGTGGATGTAGAGGATGACGGGGAGCTCGCCGGTGACGCCGGCCGGCTTGACCACGCGGATCTTGAAGCCGTCGAGCTCGACCCACTGCTCGTCGACCTCGGGCTTCTCGATCTCGCCCGACTGCACGTCGTCGACGGCCTTGCGGCCCTCCTCCGGGGCGATCTCGAACAGGAACGGCGGCTGCGCGGTGGCGGCGGCGAACTCGGCGGCGGCGGGCTCGAGAACTGGGCGCTTCATGGCTGCTCCTTCAGGTTGGTCCTTCAGGTCCGATGCCATGAAAGCTAGTACGCGATTAAATCGTGCACAACGTAACTGTCGCCTCACTCGTGCCGGGAATAGCTTCAGCCCTCGCCGAAACCAGTCGACGAGGGCCGAAGCGAGGGGTGGACGTCAGCCCACCGTGAAACCGGCTGTCGCTCCCGTGAAGCCGGTGATCCTTCCGGTCCAGCCGCTCTTCTCGTCGCCGTGGTGCACGATCCGATAGGTGCCCGCGGGCGTGTCCGCCGGGATCTGCCAGGTGATCGTGGCGTTCGAGAACGCGATGCCGACCCGTTCCCACTTGTAGCGCGTGGACCAGTCACCGTCATCGGCGACGCGCTGCCACTGGCCGTTCACCTGCCGCTGCACCTCCAGGAAGGTGTGGTTGCGGTGCAGGTTGTTCTTCGGGTGCCCGGTGACGAACACGGCCGTGACGGTCTCACCGCGCGCATAGGACGCCTTCGGCGCCGACAGGACATCGCCGTACTTCTTGTCCGCGGGCTTGTCGTCGAGCACGACACCGGTCTGCAGGTTGATGTCGGTGAACGGCGGCTTGCCCGGGTTCGGGCCGGCGGGCAGAGCGGAACCCGCCTTCATCGACGCCGCGAGCTTGCCCATCTCCTGCTGGTACGCGGGCGTGGTGTTGCGGCCGAAGAGGGTCGAGCCGCCCTCGTACTGCTGCGAGTCGTACTCCTCCGGCGTGGTGACGTACTGGCTGTAGTCGTTGGCGTAGCCCTGGATCAGGACGTTCTGCACCGGCACACCGAGCTCGGCCGCGACGGTCTTGCGAATGCGCAGGCCCGCGGTGATCGTGACCTCACCCGGCATCGCGATGAGGTGCAGCTGTCCGATGCGGACGATCTGCATCGGCACGATGTTCGGCGTCGCACCGATCAGACCCGTTGGCACCAAAGAGGCCTTCGGGAACTGGCAGTCCCGCAGCCACTGCGGGACCTCCATCTGCAGCGGCTCGAACAGCTTCTTCCACGGCGACTGCATGCCCTCGGAGAAGCCGGGGATCGCCGGGCCGTCCTCGACGCTGCCCGCGATCGTCGACGCGCCGACAACTCCGGAGCACGTCGTGCCGGACTGACCGGTGGACATGTATTTGCCCTCGACCTGGACGGCCGACATGTCCACGAACCGCATCCGGGAGTCGACCCCGCCGGAGACCGCGGTCTGCGGACCGTTGTAGATCTCCTGTGCCTTGCGGTTCTGCCGCTCGCCGATGATGCGGGCGTTCTCGAACTCGTTGTCGGTGGGGCCGGAACCGGGCTTCAGGTTGAGGTTCGGCGACATGTCGCCGGCGTTGGTGTTCGCGAACGTCGCCACGAAGCCCGCGGTGTTGTCCAGGTACCGCACGCCCTTGTCGTCGTGCTCCCACTGGTAGGCCGCGTAACCCTTGTTGTCCGGGCTGATCAGCGTGTTCGCGTTGGTGATCGACGTGTTGTGCGTGGCGAACCAGCTGATCGCGCCGACGTCGTTGCCGGACTGCCTGAACTTCAGCACGGTCATCTGCGGGTCGATGCCGGCGGGGAACGCGCCCTTGTCCGGGTTCTTGTCGAACGCGACGCGCGACCG
Source organism: Lentzea alba (assembly GCF_047445655.1). Lineage (GTDB taxonomy): Bacteria > Actinomycetota > Actinomycetes > Mycobacteriales > Pseudonocardiaceae > Lentzea > Lentzea alba_A. Next base: position 80,922 of record NZ_JAJAEG010000003.1, on the reverse strand, counting down.
GTTCACCGACGCGTTCGTGAGCTCGCCGAACCCGAGGCTGATCGAACCGGGCTTGAGGTCCTCGTGCGCCTCGACGACCGACTCGGTGATGCCGTCGACCACGGCGGCGAGCGCCTGGGGCTGCATGCCGAGGATCGACAGGTTGTAGGCGAGGTTGTGCGACTGGCCGCCGGGGCCGCTGTGCGTGTGCGTGGCGGACAGCAGCAGGTTCTCGCGGGTGTAGGTGCTGCCGTACTTGGCCTGCAGCTTGGTGAGCACGCCCTCCTGGACGGCGCGGAAGATCATCGCGAGGTCGGCGTTGACGTACGCGACCCGTTTGTTCGACGCCCGGTCGACCACGACGTAGGCCCGCGACCGCAGTCGCTGGTGGATGCCCGTCGTCTTCTGGTCGAACTTGGAGTAGCCCATCATGCCGTTCTCGGCGGCCGGGCCGGTGACGTCCGAGATGCCGCGGCCGACGAGGTAGGGCTCGGGTTCTGCCCACGCGAACGGGCCGCTGACCAGCGCGGCTCCTGCCAAGGCGGCGACGACCGTCAAGATTTTGGTCCGCATGGACACCCCGCTAAGTGAATTGGATTCACATTTCGGGTTGAACGGTAGGTGATCCAGACCACTTCGAGCAAGTCACCGCGAGTGCGTTGGCGGTGACCACGAGCAAGATTCCGGCCCAGTGGTGCAGCTCCAGCCGCTCCCCCAGCACCACGAGCCCGGCCAGTGCCGCGAGCACCGGGTGAACGCTCATCGCCAGTCCGAACAGGCGCGCAGGAACTTTCCTGAGAGCGATAACATCCACCGCGTAGGGCACGACGCTGCAGAAAACGCCCGCGCCGATCGCGTACAGGATCGACATCCCGGTCAGTTTCCCGTGCAGAACCAGCAGCACCGCGACCGGGACGTAGAGCGTCGCGGACATCGCGGTCGCGACGGCGGGCGCCTGCAGACCGGGCAGCCGCTGACCGACCAGCCGGTTGAGCAGGATGTAGGCGGCCCAGCAGCCGGCGGCCAGCAGACCGAGTCCGACGCCGAAGTAGTCGCTGGTGGGACCCGGCAGCACGAGCACGTACACGCCCACGGCCGCGATCAGCACGAAGAGGATGTCGCGGCGGGTTCGCGAGCCCGCCAAGGCGACCGCGAGCGGGCCGAGGACCTCCAGCGTGACGGCGAGCCCGAGACCGATGCGGTCGATCGCCATGTAGAGGCTGAGGTTCATGGTGGCGAACACCAGGCCCAGCGCGATCGTCGGCCACCACTGCGCCCAGGTGAATCTTCGCAGGTTCGGCCGGGCCATCGGGAGCAGGACCGCGGCCGCCACGAACTGCCGCACCGCCACCACGCCGGCCGGGCCGATGGCGGCGAACGCGTGCGCACCCACGGCCGCACCGAGCTGGTTGCTGGCGGCGCTCGCCGTGATCGTCGCGAATCCACCGAGGCTCTTCATGTCGCCCAGCCTGCGTCTGCGTCGTTGATACGGGAAATGCATTGGTCGTTTCGGCTATACGCTGCACGTATGGATCTGCGGCAGTTGAGGGCGTTCGTCGCGGTCGTGGACGCGGGCACGTTCACCGACGCGGCGCGCGAGCTCGACCTCACCCAGGCGTCGGTGTCCCGCGCGATCGCCGCGCTGGAAGCCTCTTTGGGCGTGCGGCTCCTGCAGCGGTCCACGCGGCACGTCGCCCTGACGGTCGCCGGTACGCAGGTGCTCGCCAGCGCGCGCCGGGTGCTGGACGAGGTCGCGCACCTGCGGCGGATCGCTTCGTCGTCGCAGACCGAGCTGCGCATCGGCTACGCCTGGGCCGCGCTGGGCAAGCACACCCGCCGTGTCCAGAAGGCCTGGGCCGCGGCACATCCCGGGCTGCCACTGGTGTTCGTCCAGTCGAACTCGCTGACCGCCGGCCTCGCCGAGGGCACCGCCGACGTCGCGGTCGTGCGGCGCGCCCTGGACGATCCACTCTTCGAGACGGCTTTGCTGGGCACCGAACGGCGCTACGGCGTGGTCGCGACGGACAACCCGTTGGCGCGCAAGCGTTCCTTGTCGTTGGCCGACTTCTCCCGCTACGGCATCGCGGTGGACGACCGGACCGGAACGACCACTTTGGACCTGTGGCAGCCCGGTGCCGCGCCTGCCGTCGTGCGCAACACGTACGGCGTCGACGAGTGGCTGACGCTGATCGCGGCCGGACAGGCCGTCGGCATGACGTCCGAGGCCACCGCGAGCCTGAACCCGCGGCCCGGCGTCGCCTACCGCGCGGTGAAGGACGCGCCGCCGATCGCGGTGTGGCTGGCGTGGTGGAAGGACCAGCCGCCCCAGTTCCTGGGAGACCTGGTCACGCTGGCGTGCGACGCTTATCGCGCGTGAAGATCTCGTGCACGACCGCGATCAACGCCCTGGCCGCCGCGGTGGGCGTGCGGTCGGCGGGCCTGGCGAGCCCGAGTGGCCACCTGAGGTCGGCGCCGGTCACTGTCAGGGTCGTGATGTTCTCGGTGTCGCCGAGGATGTAGTTGGGCAGCAGGGCCACGCCGAGGCCGTGCCGGACGTAGTCGACGCCGGTGTAGATGTCGGACATCTCCAGGGTGACTCGTCTGGGTACGGCGGCTGCGGCGAACGCACGGTCCGCCACGGCCCGGTTGCCGTAGCCGAGCGGTGAGTCGATGAAGTCCAGTCCGGCGAGGTCCCCGATGGGTACTTCCTGGTGTCGGGCCAGCGGGTGATCGCTGGGGACGACCAGGTCCATCACCGAGTGGGCCAGTTCGTCGAGGATGATCCCGTCCGGCACCTCGCCCGGCAGCGAGGCGAACGCGAGGTCGAGTCTGCGGTCCAGCAGTTGCTCGACGAGGCCTTGCGAACCCGAGGTCGCCGCGCTGGTGCGGACGAGCACTCCGGGGTGCCTGCGGTGGAACTCTCCGAGCAGGGCCGGCAGGTCGATCAACGTCATCGAGGTCAGGGTGCCGAGCCTGACCGTGCCTCTCAACCCGCCCTTGACCTCCGCCACGGCGTCTTCGGCTTCGGTTGCGGCATCCAGCACGGCCCGGGCTTTCGGCAGGAGGGCCTCGCCGGCGTCGGTCAGCAGGACTCGCTTGGAGTTGCGGTCGAGGAGGGTGGCGCCGAGTTCGCGTTCGAGGGTCTTGATGGCCGCGGAGACGGCGGACTGCACGACGTGCACACGGGCGGCGGCTCGGGTGAAGCTGCCTTCCTCGGCGATCGCGACGAAGTACTCCAGCTGGCGGAGGTCCACACCAGCAAGTATCTCAGAAAGTGATGATCATGAGCTTCAACTTTCGTTGGACGTGATGCATCAAGGCACGGAGGGTGGTCACATGCCACTCCGCCTGTCCCCGCCGGCTTCCGGCGCCGCGGCCACCGGGCCTGGTGCCACCGGGCCCGGTGCCACCGGGCGCACCACCACCGGCCACGCCGCCACCGCGCCCACCACCACCAACCACGCTGCCACCGGGCCTGGTGCCACCGGCCACGCCGCCACCGCGCCCACCACCACCGGCCACGCCGCGACCGCCCCTGCCCCGCCCAGCCGCCGCCACGGCGCAGCCTTCTGGGCCATCGCCGCCACCTTCCTCATCGCGATGGCCTACTCCACCGTCCCCTCCCCGCTCTTCCCCCTCTACGTCGCCCGCGAAGGCTTCTCCACCTTCACCATCACCGTCGTGTTCGCGGCGTTCGCGGTCGGCGTCGTGATCAGCCTCCTGCTGGCCGGCCACATCTCGGACTGGGTGGGCCGCAAGGCCGTCCTCATCCCCGCCCTCGGCCTGGAACTGCTGTCCGCCCTGCTGTTCCTCAGCAGCACCGCGCTGCCGGTCCTGATCACGGCCCGCGTGATCAACGGCCTGGGCGTCGGCCTGATCGCCGCGACCGCCACCGCCTACCTCCACGACCTGCACGCGCACCACCGCCCCGGTGCCTCGCCGCGTCGCTTCGAGATCGTGTCGACCGCGGCGAACATCGGCGGCCTCGGCTTCGGCGCGCTGGTAGCCGGGGTGCTCGCGCAGTACGTGGACGCCCCGCTCAGCACCCCGTACGTGGTGCTGGCAGTGCTGCTCGTGATCAGCATCGCCGCGGTGGCCCTGTCCCCGGAAACCGTGACCCGCCACCAGGTCCCCTACCGTCCACAACGGATCAGCGGCGACCACGGCACCGGCTACCTCGCGGCCGGGGCGGGAGCGTTCAGCGCGTTCGCGGTGTTCGGTGTCTTCACGTCCGTCTCGCCGGGGTTCGTGGCGGGCGAGCTGCACCACCCGTCACGGACACTGGCCGGGCTGGTCGTCTTCATCGTGTTCGGCGGCGCGGCACTGGCCCAGAGCGTGACCGGTGGCCTGTCCCTGCAAGCCTTGCGCACGTCGGGCCTCACAGCGCAGGCCATCGGCGTGCTGCTGGTCGTCGCGGGCATGTACGCGACGAGCTTCCCGGTGTTCATCACGGGCGGCGCGATCGCCGGCATCGGCGCGGGCGTGCAGTTCAAGGCCTCGATCGGGGCCGTCGCGCGGATGGCGGCACCGGCCAACCGCGGAGAAGCGTTGGCAGGCCTGTTCTTCATCGCCTACCTCGGGCTGAGCGTGCCGTCGCTGTCGATCGGCCTCGCGACGCGCTACCTCGACCCCACCACGGTCATGACGTGGTTCGCCGGGATCCTGCTCATGCTCCTGGCTGGTCTAGCAGCGCTAGCCGCTCCAAGGCGGTCCTGACGTAGCGGTCCTGACCGGAGTCGATGCCGTACAGCCCGGAGTCGATCGGCGCCATCCGGCTGCGTTCCTCGATGTGCCGCTTCATCCCCGGCCACACCCGCCCGCCGTGCCGCTCGTAGGCGTCGAGCAACGAGTCGAGCCGCCCGAACTGCTTCACGAGCCGCCGGAAGTCGGCCGCGGGGTCGCCCACCAGCGAGTCGGTCCAGTCGATCACTCCGGACAGCTTTCCGTTGTCCACCAACGTGTTGGCCGGGGACATGTCCGCGTGCGCGACGACCGAGTGCGGCGGCCAGGTCGAGTCCTCGAGCCACGCCTGCCAGTGCCGCCACAACACGTCCGACAGGCCCAGCTCGGTCCGCGCGCGGTGGATCTTCAGCGCGACGATCTCACGGATCTGGTCGGGCGTGCGCACCTGGACGCCCGTCAACGCCGCCTCGTCCAGCGGGATCGCGTGCAGGGCAGCCAGAAACCGCGCGACGTCCTCGAAGTACTCCTCCTCCGGCTCGTCCGGGCTGGCGCCGGGCAGCGCACGGTAGACGGCCACGTCGGCGACGTCCGGACGCCAGCGCGGCACCGGAACCGGCACCCGGTCCGCGACGAGGTCGAGGAGCGCGCGTTCCGGACCCATGCGCTGCAACGCCCACTCGCGGCGAGGCTGCCGCAGGATCCACGCGTCACCGGCGGCGTCCTGAGCGTGCAGCACCAGGAAGTCGCCGCCGGAGTCGATCAACGACCCCGGCCGCAACTCCAGCGAAACGGCGAACTCCCGGAGGTCAGTCATTGTGCAGCCTGATCTGATGAGTCACGTCCGGTCGCGCGTACTCCTCCATCAGTCGATCCACAACCGGATCGGGTGCCGCACATCCTTCTGGCACACCAGGATGTTCAGGTTCCCGTCCCGCCCGAACGCCCACTCGACGTCCTCGCCAGAGGGTTCGCTCGTCGCCAGAGACAGCATCTGCTGCTGCACCGAGTCGCACTCAGGGCACCGGAACTCGATCGGACCGGACTGCCACCAGCACGTCCACCCGCCGATCTTCGACCCGCTCGACGTCTCCGGCCAGTCCGCGTCGCGCAGGTCCGCCGGGCGGTCGAACGAGTGCGCGTACTCGGTGAACCGGATCGGCTCCAGCACGTTGACCGTCGGCACGTAGATCTCTTCCTGCACCGGCGGTTCGGGCTCCTCCTCGATCAGCTCGACCACCGTCGTGGAGTCACGCCACACCAGGCGCACGTCCGGGCCGTAGCAGTCGTCGAGAGTGTGTTCCAGCGTGCAGAGGAACACCTGGAGCAGATCCGTGCCGGAAGGGAACGGCAACTCCGGGAAGTCCCGCTGGTACAGCTGCACAACTCCGACGAACGGCATCCCCACACCCACCGCGAGCGAGGTCGCGTTGATGTCGTCGTGCTGCTTGCCGTCGCACCACGGCCACGGCTCGTCGATCGGCCACAGCATCGGCCCGCCGATGTGGCTGTCGGCGTCCGTCGGTTCTCCCTCGCGCGGGTTCAGCAGCACGGCTGGGCGCGCGAAGTCCTCTTTCGCCGCCATCAGTCGATGTGCAGCTTGATCGGGTGCCGCACGTCCTGTGTGCACGCGAACACGTTCAAAGCGCCCTCCCGGCCGAACTCCCACCCGACGACCGCGCGTTCCGCGACCTCGCAGGAACACAGTTCCTTCTCGGGTTCCTCATGGGTGTAAAGAGCTAGCAGAAGGCGCCGGTCCGTCCCGCAGGTGGGGCATTCCAAGCCGTACGGGGAGGTCTGCCACCAGAACGCCCAGCCGCCGACCTTGCTGCCGTTCGCGACCGGCGGCCAGTCCCCCGCCCCCACGGGCTGTTCGTCGCCCATCGGGTACTCGACGATCCGGCACGGGTGCAGTGCGCACGGCCGTGAGCGGTACTGCGGCTCGAACACCGCAGGTTGAGGTACATCAGCCAGAACATCGCCAACGGCCGACGAGCGCCAGAACAGCTGCACGCACGGCCCGAAGTGGTCGATCTCCTCGTCGATGTGCTCCAACGGGCACAGCAACACCTGAAGGAGGTCGGTGCCATCCGGGTAGGGCAGTTCCGGGAAATCGCGCCGGTAGAGCTGCACGGCGCCAACGAGAGGTACGGGTACGCCGAAGCTGTCGGCGGGGAGGATGGTGAGGCCCTCGTCGTGCTTGCTGCCGTCACACCACGGCCACGGCTCGTCGGCCGGCCACAGCAACGGCCCGCCGATGTGGCTCTCGGTCACCCCCGGTTCGCCCTGAACCGGATGCAGACGAACTGCGGGCCGGGCCCACTCCCCCATGATCGACACGACATACGAGGCTAGCTCCCGGCCCCTGCGAAGGGGCCGGAAGCGGCCAAATCAGTCCGTTCCCGACTCGATTGCCGCGGCGTCGAGCAGCGCGTCGGCCGCGGAGACCTCACCGCGCGAGGCGATGACCTCGGCGCCACCGTCCGGCACGTCGCCGATCAGCTTCGTCGGCTCGACCTGGGCGGCGATCAGCGCCGACTGGCGAGTGCCGACCATGCCGAGGCCCGCGAAGAGCTCCAGCTTGGCGCGCGAGTCCGCGATGTCGAGGTTGCGCATCGTCAGCTGGCCGATGCGGTCGACCGGGCCGAACGCCGAGTCCTCGGTGCGCTCCATCGACAGCTTGTCCGGGTGGTAGCTGAACGCCGGGCCGGACGTGTCGATGATCGAGTAGTCGTCGCCCCTGCGCAGCCGCAGCGTGACCTCGCCGGTGATCGCGGAGCCGACCCAGCGCTGCAGCGCCTCGCGCAGCATCAGCGACTGCGGGTCGAGCCAGCGGCCCTCGTACAGCAGCCGGCCGAGCTTGCGGCCCTCGTTGTGGTAGGACGCGACGGTGTCCTCGTTGTGGATCGCGTTCACGAGCCGGTCGTAGGCGATGTAGAGCAACGCCATGCCGGGCGCCTCGTAGATGCCGCGGCTCTTGGCCTCGATGATGCGGTTCTCGATCTGGTCGGACATGCCCAGACCGTGGCGGCCGCCGATGGCGTTCGCCTCCAGCACGAGGTCGACGGCGCTGCCGAACTCCTTGCCGTTGATGGTGACCGGGCGGCCCTGGTCGAAGCCGATGGTCACGTCCTCGGTCGCGATCTCGACGCTCGGGTCCCAGAACTTCACGCCCATGATCGGCTCGACGATCTCGATGCCCTCGTTGAGCAGCTCCAGCGACTTGGCCTCGTGCGTCGCGCCCCAGATGTTCGCGTCGGTCGAGTACGCCTTCTCGACGCTCGACCGGTAGGGCAGGTCACGCTCCAGCAGCCACTCGGACATCTCCTTGCGGCCACCGAGCTCGGTCACGAACGCCGCGTCGAGCCACGGCTTGTAGATCCGCAGCGACGGGTTCGCGAGCAGGCCGTAGCGGTAGAACCGCTCGATGTCGTTGCCCTTGTAGGTGGAGCCGTCGCCCCAGATCTGCACGTCGTCGTCGAGCATGGCGCGCACGAGCATGGTGCCCGTCACCGCGCGCCCGAGCGGCGTGGTGTTGAAGTACGCGCGGCCGCCGGAACGGATGTGGAACGCGCCGCACGCCAGCGCCGCGAGCCCCTCCTCGACGAGCGCGGCACGGCAGTCGACGAGGCGCGCGATCTCGGCACCGTACGTGCCGGCGCGGCCTGGGACGGTCTCGATCTCCGGCTCGTCGTACTGGCCGATGTCCGCGGTGTACGTGCAGGGCACTGCGCCCTTCTCACGCATCCACGCGACCGCGACGGAGGTGTCGAGACCACCTGAGAAGGCGATGCCGACGCGTTCGCCGGCGGGAAGTGAAGTGAGCACCTTGGACACGTTGAGAATTATGCACGACAATGTATGAGCATGCACATCGGGGTGCCTGTTACTTGCGCCTCAGCGATGTCGTCGCTGGTAGTGAGCCACAGATCCGCCTCGGCCGCGAGGCGGGCCAGGGTCTGGTCGAGGTACTTGTAGCGCAGCGGCCGGCCCCGTTCGAACGGCCGCAGCACCACGGGCCGCGCGTCGAGTTCGCTGGCCTCGTAGGCGAGTCCCGGTGGCGCCGGTGCGGGCCCCGACCAGCCGCGCGGCTTGGTTCCGGTCACCCTTTCGATCGCCTCGACCGCTTCGTGTTCTGCCGCGAGCCACGCCCAGCCGCGTGCTTGCCCGGCCGCGATGATCTGCGGGTACTGCTCGACGGCGGCGCGAGTGAGCGGCACAGTGGCGCGGATGCCGTTGCGGTCGAGTGCGTCGATGGTGTGCCAGATGCCGATCCGGGCGCTGTAGTCGCGCCAGCCGTGGGCGTTCGTGATGTCGAGGAGGACGTAAGCGGCTTGCGTGTTGTGCGTCATGCCGGGACGGTAGGAGCTGACATCAGTGTCAGGTTCAAGGGGTGAACATGAAGATCGGCGAACTCGCGCGACGCACAGGCGTGAGCGAACGGTCGTTGCGCTACTACGAGCAGCAGGACCTGCTGGCCTCCACGCGCACGGCCGGTGGCCAGCGCGAGTACTCCGAAGCGGCGGTGGACCGGGTGATCCGGATCCAGGAGCTGTTCGCAGCCGGTCTGCCCAGCAAGAAGATCGCACTGATGCTGCCGTGCATGCGCGACCGGGACGGCGGGCCGTCCGAGCTCGCGACCCCGCTGCTGGTCGAGGACCTCAAGAAGGAACGGGTGCGGATCGACCAGATGATCGCCGACCTGCACAACACCCGTGCGGTGCTCGACGACGTGATCGACGCGGCGGAGGGCTAGGACAGGGGTCAGGCCTTCTCCAGCTCCGCTGCCACATCCTGCATGCCCGCCACCTGCATGCCCGCCCGCATGCATGCCCGCCCGCATGCGTGCGTGCGTGCGTGATCGACGTGATCGACGCGGCGGGGGCTAGGACAGAGGGTCAGGCCTTCTCCAGCTCTTCAACCTTGTCCAACATGCGCTGGATGCTGCCCTCGTGCTCATCGGCGCGCATCGCTGTGATGGCCGCGAACAGGTGCGCACCCGTGTACGGATCCTGCTCCTTGCGTTCGTAGACCTCGCCGAGCGTGGCGTTGTACATGGCGTGTGACATCGCCGCGAGGAGCGCGCGCGTACGTGGCGCGACACCCTTGGGCGCGGCGGCGTCGATGATCGGGGTGACGCGTTCCCACACCTCGTCCGGCGGACCGGGCGGGTAGACCTGGTTGAGCGCCAGCAGACCCTGCTCCAGCGAGCCCATGACCAACCGGATCTCGTCCTCGTCGGCCGGCAGCAGCTGCTCGACGCCCTCGGCGTCCTGCTCGTGGTACGCGATGGCGAGCCGCAACCCGATCGCCTGACTCCGGTTCTTGAGCTCCGGATCGGCGCACCACCACCGTTCCCGCGCGGTCCTGGGAAACATGCGGCCCAGTCTGCCGCCGCCCTCACGATTCCGCGCGGGATGTTAGGTAAGCCTAACCAAAGGTGTTAGGTTTTGGGCATGCCGCGCTACTCCGCCCTCGACAGGTTCACGATCAAGGCCGCCACCAAGGTCGCCGAGCTGGTGATGGCTCCCGCGAACCGCCGCGAGGTCTTCGACCAGTTCGTCATGACCGTCACCGCGGTCACCGAGCTCAGCGACCACATGCGCCGCGTGACCTTCCACGCGCCGGAGTTCGCCTCCTTCGCGGTGACGGGCCCGGACGAGTACTTCGGCCTGCTGATGGCGACCGGCCGCGAGCTCGTGATGCCCGCCGACGACCGGATCAACGTCCGCACCTCGTTGCGCGCCATGCCCGAGGACGTGCGGCCCGACCTGCGCTGGTACACAGTCCGCGCGCACCGCACCGACGTGGCCGAGATCGACGTCGACTTCGTGGTGCACGGCGACGCCGGCCCCGGCACGCGGTGGGCTCGCCGTGCCGTCGCAGGCGACAAGGCAGGCTTCCGGGCGGGTGGTTCGGCTTATCGGCCACCGTCGGACGGCTCGGTTCTGCTCGCGGCCGACGAGACGGCGTTGCCCGCGCTCGCCGCGATCGTTGAAGTGGAGACGCGGCCGTTGCAGGTGTTCGTAGAGGTGCCGGACGAGTCGTACCGCGTCGACCTGGAGGCCGAGTGGGTGTTCCGCGGGGACGCCGAGCCGGGTTCCGCGGTGCTGAAGGCGATCCAGGACAAGGCACTGTCCGGTGTGGACTACGCGTGGGCGTGCGGCGAGTCCGCGTTGGCCACCGGGGTGCGCCGGCACCTGGTGAAGGATCGCGGGGTGGACCGGAAGGCGATCATGTTCAGCGGCTACTGGAAGGTCGGCTCGGCCCGGTTCTAGGAGTCCAGTCCCTGCACCAGTTGCGGCACCGGAATGGTGTGGTCGTCCCTGAGCGACCACACCGCCGTGCCGACGGCGAAGAACTCGGTGACGTGGCCGGTCCAGGATGGAGATTCTGGAGTGCCCGGACTTCTCGCGCGGTATCGGTCCTGGCGCCTACGACATCCACTCCCCGTTGGTGCCGAACGAAGACGACATCGTTTCGCTGATCACCGAAGCAGTGCGCCCGGCGCCAGGTGAACGTTTGTGGATCAACCCCGACCGCGGGCTCAAAACTCGCGGTTACGCCGAGGTGGAGCCCGCGTTGCGAAATCTTGTCGCCGCGGCTGCCCGCACGCGGGCCTACCTGGACTGATGAGAGCGCGACCCCGGGACGTGATCGATTCCGTCTCGGGGTTGTTAAATTCCCGGTACGGCAAAGATTTGGCCAACTAGCTGGACGTGAAGGTGGTTCATGTACCACCTTCTGCCTCGCAAGCCTCTCCGCTCCCCCTGCCACGGAATCGAGGCCACTGTTGAGGAAACTCCTACCCGCGCTGGCCGGCGCACTCCTGATCACCGCCCTGTTCCCCGGCATCGCGCTCGCCGACCCGCCGCAGGCCATCCCCGCGAACTACGCGGCGGAGGACGGCAAGTGGCAGCCGGCGTTCGACTACGACGGCGACGGTTGCTACCCCACGCCGGCGATCTCGCCGAGCGGACAGGTGGCGCCGGGCCTGAAGAACTCGGGCGCTCTCAACGGCAACTGCCACGACCGGTCCGACCTGGACAACACCAACTCCTACAGCCGTTCCAAGTGCAACAACGGCTGGTGCGCCTACCTGTACGACCTGTACTTCGAGAAGGACCAGGCCGTGCCGGGCTGGGACTGCTGCGGCCACCGCCACGACATCGAGCACGTGATCGTGTGGGTGCAGAACGACGTCGCGCAGTACGTCTCGACGTCGGAGCACGGCAAGTACAAGACCCACCCGCGTGCGAACGTGCAGTGGGAAGGCACCCACCCGAAGATCATCTACCACAAGGACGGCGCCAGCACGCACTGCTTCCGACTCGCGAACGCGGGCGAGCAGGCGGAGAACCACTACGGGGTCTACCAGTACCCCGACCTGGTCAGCTGGGACCGGTTCCCGGCCGGGGTGCGCGACATCCTGGTGAACGCGAACTTCGGCAGCGCGTCGCTGGCGATCAAGGACAGCGCGTTCAACTACAACCTGGGCATCGCCAAGCCGGCCGGGATTCCGTTCGATCCCAACGCGTGAGGCTCACTTAGCCACGCGATCAAGCCACTCGGCCAGGAGGGCCCGTTCCGCTGGAGACAGCATCAGGGGCGGGTCCTCTTCCAGTGCGGCGCGCAGTGCGATCGCACGGCTCGGGATGTCCGTCGGCTCGTCCGGTGAGACGTCCGTCGTGATCGCCCTGATCACCTGCTCGCGCGAGAACGTGATCAGCCCCAGGTCTCGTTCCTCCTCCGGCGTCGCGATCAGCGACAGCACGACGCCCATGCCCGCCGCGTGCACGAACTCCGCGGCCTGCTCGACCGGAACCGTCAACCGGCCGACCGCCGCGATGCGGCCGATGATCTCGCGGAGCATCGCGTCCGCCTCCAGCCGCGCCTCACGCTTGCGCGGCTCGCCGTACATCAGCAGGTAGAACGCGGGCCGCGCGAGGCCGAACCCGATGTGCAGCTCCCACCCGCGACGCAGGTCGTCGACCGGGTTGTCGCTGGCGCCCATCGCGTGCTTGGTCGCGAGGTAGTCGGAGAAGCCGTAGGCCGCGACCGCGTCCAGCAGGCCGTCCTTGTCGCCGAACAGCCGGTACAGCGTCGGCGCCTGCACACCGGCCGCCGCGGCCACCGCCCGCGTGGAGACCGCGTCCTTGCCGCCCTCGATCAACAGGTCGGCCGCTGCCTGCACCAACCGCTCTCTCGTGTCCATGTAACGACGATAACAGATGAGGGGTAGCACTGTTTCAGAATCGGTGCTACGTTATTGGCGTTAGCGACGGAAACACCAGCTAGGGAGCATCGAAATGACTCGGGTTGCGATCGTCACCGGCGGATCGAGGGGCATCGGGCGCGCCGCCGCCGAGCGTCTCGCCGCGGACGGCATGGCCGTCGTCATCGTCTACGCCGGCAACGAGGTCGAGGCCGACAAGGCCGTCGAGGAGATCGAGGCGAACGGTGGCCAGGCCATCGCCGCCCAGGCCGACGTGGCCGACGAGGCGGCTCTCTCGTCCGCCTTCGACCTCGCTGTCGAGACCTTCGGCGGCGTGGACGTCGTCGTGAACTCCGCGGGCATCATGCCGCTGGGCACGGTCGCCGACATGGACCTCGACGTCTTCGACCGCATCATGCGCACCAACGCCCGCGGCACGTTCGTCGTGTCCCAGCAGGCCGCACGCCGCCTGCGCAACGGCGGCGCCCTGGTCAACGTCTCGTCGTCGGTCGTCGGCCTGCGGTTCCCCCAGTACGGCGCCTACGCGATGTCGAAGGGCGGCGTCGAGGCGCTGACCCTGGTCCTGGCCCGCGAGCTGCGCGGCCGCGACATCACCGTGAACGCCATCGCCCCCGGCCCCACCGCCACGGCGTTGTTCCTGGACGGCAAGGACGAGGCGACGATCGACAACCTCGCGAAGCAGGCGCCGCTGGAGCGCCTCGGCACCCCCGACGACATCGCAGAGGTCATCTCCTTCCTGGCGGGCCCGGCCCGCTGGATCAACGGTCAGGTTGTTCGTGCGAACGGAGGCATCATCTGATGGGCAAGGTCATCGTTGTCACGGGAGCATCAAGCGGTTTCGGAGCACTGACTGTGCGTGCGCTGGCTCGCGCCGGGCACACCGTCTACGCCGGAATGCGCGCGACCACCGGCCGCAACGCCGTCGCGGTCGCCGACCTGGGAGCGTTCGGAGCCTCGGGCGGTTTCGACGTCCACGCCGTCGAGCTGGACGTGCAGTCGCAGGAGTCCGCGGACGCGGCTGTCGAGCTGATCATCGCCGAACAGGGTCGCCTGGACGTGGTCGTGCACAACGCCGGCCACATGGTCACCGGCCCGGCCGAGGCCTTCACGCCCGAGCAGTACGCCGCGCTCTACGACGTGAACGTCCTGGGCACACAACGAGTCAACCGCGCCGCCCTGCCGCACTTGCGTGCGCAGCACTCGGGTCACGTCGTCTGGGTGGGCTCCTCCTCGACGCGCGGCGGCACTCCCCCGTACCTGGCGCCGTACTTCGCGGCCAAGGCGGCGATGGACGCCGTCGCGGTCTCCTACCGCGCCGAGCTGCTGCGGTTCGGCATCGAGACCACGATCGTCGTGCCGGGCGCGTTCACCCACGGCACCAACCACTTCGCGCACAGCGGCACCCCCGCCGACGCCGATGTGGCCAAGGCCTACGAGGAGTTCTACCCCGGCCTCATGGAGCAGGTGGCCGGCAAGCTGGCCGAGCTGGAGCCCTCGTGGGCGGACGTCGGCGCGGTCGCGGACGCGATCGTGGACGTGGTCGGCGCTTCGAAGCCTCCGTTCCGCGTGCACATCGACCCGTCCAACGACGGTGCCGAGGTCGTGAACGGGGTGGCGGACCGGGTGCGCAGCGAGCTCCTCCGGCGGGTGGACCTGGCTGACCTGATCTGAGTTCTCAGGCTTGGTTGAGGAGCGCGGACACGGTGACGAACCGGAAACCGCGCTCCTTTAGCTCCTGGATGATCGGCTTCAGTGCCTGCCGGGTTTCGCTGCGGCTCGCGTACATGGGGTGGAGCAGGATGATCGAGCCCGGCTTGGTCTGGTCGAGGACGTCTTGCTCGATCTGCTGGGCGGTGGGTGTTCCTGCGGAGTCAGGTTCCACATCCCACATGATCGTCTTGCGGTTGTGGTTGCTCAGGTAGTGCGGCAGGGCGAAGAGCTTCTTGCCGTTGGGTGGCCGGAAGTGGATCTCGCCGCTGTATCCGGTCTTCTTGATCTGGGCGTCGGTGTCCTCGATCTCCTTCGCCACCGTGCTCGGGGTTACGCCGACCATGCGCTTGTGGTTGTAGGTGTGGTTGCCGATCTCGTGGCCCGCTTGTGCGATGGCCTTGCCCAGGTCGGGGTGTTGGTGGAGGTCACGGCCCATGAGGAAGAACGTGGCTTTGATCTGTTCCTCGTTCAGGGTGTCGAGGACCTCCTGGGTGCCCGCCGGGTCCGGGCCGTCGTCGAAGGTGAGCGCCACGACCTTGTCGGTGGTCTCGACTCGGTCGACCAGCTCGCCGAAGAACTGGAACGTGCGGGAGCTGCTGACGTTCCACAGGGTCGCGGCAGCTGCGAGCACGACCACGAGACTGACTGCGGTGATGATCGTTGGCTTGCGGCGCAACCACTTCATGCGCTCACCATGGCCAACGCCGCTTCGCCGACGCGCAGCACCCCGTCGTCGAGCGGCACACACCTGATGCCGCCCTTGCCGCGCAACGCCTTGAACGCGCCGGGAGCGATCACCGCGTCCATCCAGGCGCACGGGTTTGCGGGGCGGTGCACTTCGAACCGCACGGGCCCGTCGCCGCTGTCCAGACTGAACACGGTGCCACGGGCGAGTGAGTCCACGTCGAACCCCCGCACGACGATGTTCCGGCGGGCTACCAGCGGATCCACCGGCCAGGGATCCAGCGACTCGGCCGCGATCAGCGTGACCGCCGCGTTGTGGTGGGCCGGGTGGTTGAAGAACCGGTCACCGACGATCCCGAGCCCCGCACGGACCTCCACGTGGTCCCGGGAGACAGGAGCGGGATCGGGACGAGGGCCGTCCGATGGACGGCCCTCGAAAGCGTGCACGGCTGAGACGTGCAGCGCAACGATCTCGATCACCGCTCGCCGAGCTGCCACTCCGGCCTCACGTAGTGGCACGTGTAGCCGTTCGGGTACCGCTCCAGGTAGTCCTGGTGCTCGGGCTCGGCCTCCCAGAAGTCCGACTCCTGCGTCACCTCGGTGACGACCTTGCCCGGCCACTTCCCGGAGGCGTCCACGTCCGCGATCGTCGCCTCGGCGACCTGCTTCTGCGCGTCGTCGGTGTAGAAGATCGCCGACCGGTAGCTCGCACCGAGGTCGTTGCCCTGGCGGTTGCGGGTCGACGGGTCGTGGATCTGGAAGAAGAACTCCAGGATCTGCCGGTAGCTCAGCTGCGCCGGGTCGAACACGATCTCGATGGCCTCGGCGTGGTTGCCGTGGCGGCGGTAGGTCGCGTTCGGCGTGCTGGGGTCGCCGGTGTAGCCGACGCGGGTGGAGATGACGCCTGGGTGGCGGCGGAACAGGTCCTGCATGCCCCAGAAGCAGCCGCCCGCGAGAACAGCCTTCTCCGTCACAGTGGTTCTCCTCTGTTCGGTGTTCACTCAGGAGAACGTTCGGTATCGCCCGGTTCATCCCCGTCAACTTGTGACGTATCCATTACGGGCATCGTCGAGCGCGCCTCGATGACCTCGCCCAGATAGCGGATGACGACGGCCACGGCGGCGGCGACCGGGACCGAGAAGAACGCGCCCGCGATGCCGTACAACGAGGTACCCGCGGTGACGACCAGCAACACCACCGCCGCGTGCAGGCGCAGGCCGCGCGACTGCAGGATGGGCTGCAGGACGTTGCCCTCGACCTGCTGCACCACGATGACGATCACCAGCATGATGATGGCCGTGGTCAGGCCGTTGCTGACGAGCGCGACCAGCACGGCCAGCGCGCCGGCGATGAACGCTCCGATGATCGGGATGAAGCCGCCGAGGAACGTCAGCGCGGCCAGCGGGATCGCCAGCGGCACGCCCAGGATCACCAGGCCGAGGCCGATGAACACGGCGTCGATCAGCGACACGACCGCCTGGCTGCGGATGAACGACCCGAGCGTCACCCACACGCGCTCCAGCACCGTGGTCACGTGCCCGCCCGCGCGCTCGCCGATCAGGCCGCGCAGCCACGGCGTGAAGCGCATGCCGTCCTTGACGAAGAAGAACGCGAGCAGCAACGCCACGAGCCCCGTCACCACGCCCGACGTCACCGCGCCCGCGCCGGTCAGCAGGCCGTTCGCGATCGACCCGATGCTCGACTTGACCTGCTCGACGCCCTGCGCGATCAACCGGTCGAGGTCGGTGTCGGCCAGGTTGAACGGCGGCCCGGCCACCCACTTCTGCGCCTGCTGCACCGCGTCGGTGGCGCTGCGGGCGATCTCCGGCACGCCGGACGCGATGGACGTGGAGATCGCCGCGATCACGCCTCCCAGCACCACCAGCCCGACGACCAGCACGATCGTCGCCGACAGCGCCGAGTTCAGGCCCTTCGACATCAGCCAGCGGGCCGGCGGCCACAGCACGGTGGTGATCAGCAACCCCAGCAGCACGGGCATCACGACCACCCACAGCTGCCCGATCACCCAGAAGACCATCCAGAACCCGAGCGCGGCCAGCGCCACCCGCAGACTCCACCGCGCGAGCCAGCTCACGCCGTGCCCGATGGCCTCACCCTTGTCCGCCCACCTGCGTTCCCGTTCCACCCGCACAGTCTGTCGTGATCTAGCCCGAACGGGTGGCAGACATGCCGTTTTCACTCCCGCAACGTGTCCATGAACGCCCGTACGTCGGCCTCCCACGGGAACTCCGCGTCGGCGGCAGGGTCGTAGGCAGGTAGAACCGGGATGTCAGCACCCAGCTCGACCAATAGCCGTCTGGCCCGCTCCAGATTGAACCCCCACGTATAGGGCTCGCCGTCGGCCCAGGCCCACCGATAGGCGGCCAGCGCGTGCTTCCGGGCTTGCTCGACATCGCCTATCTCAAGCCAAAGCCGCGCCAGCGCGCCGTCGGCACACTCGCGTTCCCCAGCTAGCCGCGCGGCCACCTGTGCTGGCTCGCGCAGCTCACCGAGGTGCAACTGGGTGAGTGCCAGCCCGGCTTCCGCCCTCGCGTCGTGCACCCCAACCTCACGTCCCATTCTCACTGCTTCGCTCAACTCGGCCGCGGATCTGGCCCACTCGCCGCGCTCCGCGCGCCAGAGACCGCGGAGCTTGAGTGCAGTTCGGACCACGTAGCGATACCCGTGTTCCCTGCCTTCCGTCTCGACGCGGTCCAGGTCCTTTGCAGTGAGCACCCCCTTCTCGAAGTCGAACCAGGCGCGATCGAGCGCGGCGTAACACAACGGCTTTGCCAAATCGCCCTGTCCTGCGATCCGGGGCAGCGTTTGCCACATCTCTTCTGCGTCCTCGACCCAGCCGGCTCGCGCGAGCCACACGAAGGCGGCCCGGCGAGCTCTTAGGACGTTCGCCACGCGGCCGTCGGACTCCGCCAGCTCGATGTTCAACCAGATCAGGCGCCGTGACGACGCGAGTCGGTTGCGCTGGGACACCACCAGAGCGAGGTTCGACAGGTTGACCACGGTTTCGTCCGGTTCGTTGCCCGTGATCGAGAGCCTCAACGCGACTTCGCACACCTCCTGTGCCTGTTCCAGATCCCCGTTGCTGTACATGCACCCCGCAATAGAGTTCACCAGATTGGCAACGTCTCCGTCGGGCAACTCGGCCACCGGCGACGACCAAGTGCTCCCGAAGAACGGACGCAGCAACGACAGCATCTCGGAACGAGCTTCCAGCTGTTCGACCAGCACGGACTGGAGTCCGGCGAACCAGAAGTCGGCAGCCGCTTTCAGGCGGCCGATCTGCAGCAGGGTTCGCACCAGCGTTAAATCGTCCCGCACCTCCTCCAGACTGGACACTTCCCCGTAGCGCGAAGTGGTGCGGGTCGAGAAGTAGTCGACCACACGGGTGCCGAGAAGTTCGCGATCTCCGGACTCAAGCTTCGCCGCCGCCACCGCGCGCACCACCGGGTGCAGGTCGTACTGGCCCGTCGACCGGTCGTGCTGGAGCAGCCCCCGGCGCTCCAGATCCGACACCGTGCTGGTCAGGTCACGGGCGGCGGTCGTACTCTCACGGTGAGGGCTGAGTGCGTTGAGAGTCCTATAGTCAACCGCGTAGGGCAGCAGCGCCAACGTAGACAGCAACTGCCTGCTCCCGTCCGGCAGCACCCCAATGGCTGTGTACAGGACGTGGTTGCGCTTCTGCACGAGGTCCAGCTGCCCGACCTCAAGGCTGCCGCCGTGTTCCAGATCGGCCGACCATCGGTCGAAGTCACCGCGGGCGGGCAGGTACTCGTTCACCAGCCCGGCCACGATGCCGGTGACCAACGGGTGGCAGTCGCAGTGCCGTTGCAGGAACGACCTCATGGCCGCCGATGCACCGGTCACCCCGCACGCCCTCAGCAACGCCTCGGCCTCCGCAGGCCGTAGACCGGGCAGACGCTCATGCAGCACACCGGGAATCGCCTGACTGGACGGGTTGAGCAACACCCGCGGCACAAGCCGCGACGTGATCAGGATCCGCGACGGCGACGCCCCAGCCAGGTGCCGCAGCAGTTCCTCGTCCTCAGGCCGGATCGCCGCACACGGGTCGCGGTGCGCGATCTCGTCCGAACCGCCCGCGTTCTCGTCCGACACCTGCGCCGCGTCAACCCGGTGGTAGGCCACGAGAACGCGTTCTAAGCCGTCCAGCACGAGCAGCCACGGCCGGGCCTCCAGCTCGCTGACCAGCAACTCGGTCAGCTCCGCCTGCCTCTTGCCCGCGAACGCCTTCACAGGCTTGCCAGTCATGTACGCGAGCGCGCGCCGGCAGAAGTCCGACATCACCGCGCCGGCCTCGTAGAACGAGTACCAGAACCGCCCGGCCCAGTCGCCGCGCACACCCAGCGCGTGCCGGGTCGCCCACTCCCACGTCAGGATGCTCTTGCCGGACCCGCCGATCGCCTCGAAGAGCAACACTGAGTGCTGCCCGGCCGGACGTGCCCAGTCGTTCAACGTCTCCAGCTGCGCCTCACGACCGACGAAGTCGTGCGACCCGAGATAACGCGGCTTGGCGTAAAGAGCAGGCGCCGCAGGGATGTGATCATCGGCCTCCACCACCGGTTCCAGAACGGGCACGTCGAGCACGCGCCGCAGCTCGGCCACCGCCTGCGTGGCCGACGCGGCGAACTCCGCCAGGTCGTTGAACTCCTTGTAGACCTGGTGCACCTCACCACCCGCGAACTTCGCCTCCTCGCGGAACTCCGCCAGTTTCCGCCGCTTCTCCGGATCCAGCTCCACCCCGTCCTCGGTGAGGAGATGACCGGAACCCATGATGAACACCAGGATCGGCAGCCCGAGCCGCACCGCCTCCCGGAACTCCAGGTGGGTCAGCGAAAGCGCGTCGGGATTGGTCCCGCACTCGGGCACCGACCCGTACCGGCGGCTGATGATCGCGACGTACGCCGCCGCGTCCCGCACCTTCTCCAACGACGACTCGACGACGGTGACCGGCCGCGCCGAGTCGGATTCCATTGCCACGGCATGAAGATGCTGCCCCTGGATGGCGCTCATCAACGCCGCCCGGTGCTCCTTGAGGTCCTCGTAGGTGCTGGACACGACCACGCCGAGGTACTGCCGCCGAGTCACCGAGAACGCCTCTTCTTCAGCCCCGCGATGACCTTCTCGATCCGGCGTTCGCACGGCAACGGTGGATCGGCGGCGGGGTCGTACGGCGGCAGCACGGGCACTTCCGCTCCCAGTTCCTCCAGCAACCGCACGGCGTTGATCAGCTCGAACCGGCGCGTGTACGGCTCGCCGTCCGCCCAGGCGATCGTGTACGCCGCCTGGGCGTGGGCGATCGCGCGCTCCTGGTCGCCGTAGGCCCGCCACAGCTCCGCCAGCACGGCGTTGTCCGCGCGGAGCCGTTCGATCTCCGCCCGCGCGTCCGGGAGCCGGCCGAGCCGCAGCCGGGCCAGCGCGAGCCAGCCGTCGCTCGTGCCGGGGATACCGGTTTTCCGAGCGATGCTGACGGACGCCTCGAACTGGGCGGCGGCCGCGGCCCAGTCCCCGCGCGACATGAGCAGCTGACCACGCACGTGGTGCGCTCCCCTGATCACGTACATCGTCGCGTTGGCGCGTCCCAGCGCCTCGACGTGGTCCAGTTCCGCGTCGGTGAGCAACCCGCGGTCGAACCGGCTCTGGAGGTACGAGAGCTCGGCGAGTCCGGCATGCGCGCCGTGCGAGTCCCACGACCGGGTCAGGTCGATCTCCGCCCACATGGCGTCGGCTTCGGCCGCGTCACCCAGCAGAACCCACGAGTCGAGCAGCTTGGACTGGGCGTGGTAGCGCGTGGCGGGATTGTCGCGCAGCTCCGCGAGCCGCAGGGCCAGCCTCGCCACGAGATGTCCGCGTGCCAGCCGGTTCAGGTCGTTGAGCACGATCCCGACGTTCCCCAGGCAGTCCGCGACGGCTTCCCAGCCCTCCTCGTCCGCGTGCGCGGTCACGGCGGTCTCGAACATCCTCAGCGACTGCTGGAAGTCGGCGAGCATGTGGAAAGCGCTTCCCACGTCGTTCGACAACCAGCCGATCTGCTCGCCGGTCAGCTGTCGCGCGGCCGTCTGGCTCACCTGCCACCCGCTGGCGAAGAAGGGCCGCAGCAGCGACAGTGCTTCCGGTGCCGCCTCGAGCTTGTACAGCAACGCCGTCGACAACCCCGCGGTGTACGTGCCGAAAGCGGAGCGGAACTTGCCCATCTGCGTCAGCGTCCGCACGACGGTGAGCTGACCTCGCAGCTCCTCCACGTCGGCCGCCTGCCGGTGCGCCCCCTTGGTGCGCGCCGTGAAGTGGTCCACCACGCGCTGGCCGAGGATCTGCCGGTCCTCCTCCCGCAGCCGGCCGGAAGCCACCGCCCGCACCACCGGATGCAGGTCGTAGTGCTTGGAAGACCAGTCGTACTGCAGCAGTCCGCGCTGCTCCAGGTCGTTCACGGCCCGGCTGAGCTGGTCGGGCGACAACTGCGGGCTCACCGCGCTGAGCGTGTCGTAGTCGACCTCCTCGGACAGCATCGCGAGCGTCGACAACACCTGACGGCTCAACGGCGGCAGCAACCCGAGTGCCGCGCGCAGGACGTCGTTGCGCTTCTGCACGAGGTCCAGCTCGCCGATGTCCAGGCGGCCACCGTGGTTCAGGTCGGCGGCCCACGCGTCGAAGTCGCCGCGAGCCAGGAGGTAGTCGTTGACCAAGCCGGCCACGATCCCCGTGACCAGCGGGTGGCAGTCGCAGTGCCGTTGCAGGTAGGCCCGGATCGCCGCGCCGTCACCGACCACACCGCAACCGCGCAACAACGCTTCGGCGTCCACAGGCCTGAGTCCTGGCAAACGTTGGTGCAGCACACCGGGAATCGCCTGGGACGCCTGGTTCAGCAACACCCGAGGAACCAACCGCGAGCTGATCAGGATCTTCGACGGCGAGGCGGCCGCTAGCCGGCGGAGCAGATCCTCGTCCTCGGGCCGGATAGCCGCGCACGGATGCCGGTCACCGATCTCGTCCGACGATCCGGCGTCCTCGTCGAGCAACTGCGCGGCGTCGTAGCGGTGATAGGCGACGAGGACGCGCTCCAGCCCGTCCAGCACCAGCAGCCACGGCCGGGATTCCAGCTGCCGCAACAGGAGTTCGCCGAGCTCGGCCTGCCCCTTGCCGGCGAACGCCGAGAGCGGCTGACCCGTCATGTACGACAGCGCGTGCCGGCAGAAGTCCGACATCACCGCGCCGGCCTCGTAGAACGAGTACCAGAACCGGCCGGCCCAGTCCCGCACGCCGGGCGCGTAGTGGTTGATCCACTCCCAGGTCAGGATGCTCTTGCCGGTACCGCCGATCGCCTCGAACAGCAGCACGGTCCGCGATTCCGCCGTGCCTGCCCACTCGTTCAACGTCGCGAGCTGCTCCTGCCTGCCCACGAACGGATGCGAGCCCAGGTACCGGGGCCGCGCGTACAGCGCCGGTGCCGCCGGAATACCGTCCAGCGGCGCGGGAACGTCGGGCGTCGGCTGTGCTTCGAGCAGCCGGCGCAGGGCGCTGACGGACTGGGCGGCGCCGGCGGTGAAGTCGGGCAGGCTGGAGAAGACGCGGTAGACGCGCTGAAGCTCACCGTCGGCGAGCTTCACCTCCTCCAGGAACCGCGCGAGCTTGGCCTGTTTCTCCGGATCCAGCTCGACGTCGGCACGGGTGATCGGGTGGTCGTCGCCCATGATGAAGATCAGGATCGGCCGTCCGAGGCGCAGGGCTTCGCGATATTCCAGGTGGGTCAGCGAAAGACCCTCGGGGTTGGCGTCGCACACCGGCACCTGGCCATAGCGGTGACTGATGATCCCGACGTAGCCCGCCGCGTCCCGCACCTTGCGCAGCGACGAGTCCAGCACCGTGCCCGCGGGCAGCGCAGAGTCGGATTCCATTGCCACGGGGAAGAGTTGCTCGGCCTGGATGGCACTCATCAGCGCCGCGCGGTGTTCGCGGAGATCAGCGAAGGTCGACGACACCATCACACCGAGGAACTGCCGTGGCGCGGACATGCAAGGTTGTCGCGCCACGGCAGGAAGTTGTTACGGCCCCGAACGGGCTACCCGACACCCCAGAACGCGTCCTCCTCGGCGGGGTCTGCGGTGAACAGCCACACCTCGGCGACCTTGCCGTTCTCCACGCGCATCAGGTCGACGCCGACGCCGTCCATCTCGGCACCGGAACGCTTGGCGGTCCAGTGGACGGGAGCAGCGACGATCGAGCCGTTGACCATCAGCGGGGCGTTGCGCTTCAACGTGAAGGTGCCCTCGGAGACCGTCATCATGCCGCCGATCATCTCGCCGACGGCCGCACTGCCGTGGTGGATGCCCGAGAAGCGGTTGGCGCCCGGCTGGTGCCACACGATGTCGTCGGCGAACGTGGCCGAGACGGTGGCGAAGTCACCTGCTTCGAGGGCGTCGAAGTAGGTGGTGATGACGGCGAGCGGGGTGGTCATGGTTTCTCCTTCGGGCTGGTGTTGCCCTATGCTCACCAAAAGTAACCAATTACCTCAACGTAACTAATGAGCGGATGTGGCCCATGTCACAGGTGATGCCCGACTGGAGCGTTCTCGCCGCCACGTGCCCCTCGCGCACGAGCCTGGCCCGCATCGCGAACAAGTGGACGGCCATGGCGGTGTCCGTGCTGGGCAACAACGGGCTGATGCGGTTCGGCGACCTCAAGGCGCAGCTCGACGGCATCAGCGGCAAGGTGCTCACCGAGACGCTCAGGGACCTCGAACGCGACGGGCTCGTGACGCGGCACGTGCACGCCGAGGTGCCACCGCGGGTCGAGTACGCGTTGACAGACCTGGGTTTCACGCTGCACGTGCCGCTGCTCGCACTGTGCCGGTGGGCCGAGGAGCACATCGCCGAGGTGCTGGTGAACCGCGAGGCCTACGACGCGCGCTGAGTGAGCACGCCGTCCACGTCCGGCATGACCGACCCGCGGATCATGTTCCGCACGACCGGCAACCCGGACAGCCGGAAAGCCCAGTCCCGCAACGAGATCCGCCACCGCGACGACGGCGCCATCCAGCCGATGAACTTCCGCCCGAACTCCTGGGTCCGCGCGACCACCGGCTTCATCCGGGCCTCGTAACGCGCGAAGGCGCCTGGGCCGGCGGCAAGCTCCTCCGCCAGCACGAACGCCCCGGTCATCGCGAGCGACGCACCATGGCCGGCGAACAACGACACCGCGCCGCACGCGTCACCCACGAGGACGACCTTGCCGCGGTGCCACACCGACATGTCCACCTGGGACACCTCATCGTAGTAGATGTCCTGCGGCACCACGGAAAGCAGCTCGGGCGCGACCCAGCCGAGATCACCGAACCGGGAACGCAACGCCGCCGGAGGATCCGCGGGCACCTCCGGCGAGGAGGACCGGTAGAGCATCAACGCCGCCATCGCCCCGTCCCGCACGGCGTAGCAGCCGATCATCCGGTGCGGCACGGTCAGCATCTGGTAGCGGTAGCCGATCTGAGCACTCAACTCGGCGTCACGAACCGAAAAAGCAGCCACGTGATGCCCGAGGTACCGCACGAACGACGACCCGAACACCAGCTCCCGGACCCGCGAGTGCACCCCGTCCGCCCCCACGACCAGGTCGAAGTCCTCGACCGACCCGTCCGAGAACGTCACCCGCCCGTCGTCGATCACAGAAACCGTTGTCCCGTAACGAATCGGCGCACGAACGTCATCGCGGATCACCTCGGCCAGATCGCCGCGCAACAGGCTGATCACACCGTCGGCCACCGCCTCGTAGGCCTCGGTGGAGATCTCACTCCGCTTGCGCCCGCGCGGATCCACGCTGGTGACCGACGAGATCGGCGCCCGGCGCGCCTCCAACGCCGGCAGCAGCCCCATCCGCCGCGCCACCTCGTGACCCGGCCCGAAGAAATCGATCATGTAGCCGCCCGCGCGGAACACCGGCGCCTTCTCGACAACCAGCACTTTCCAGCCAGCCCGTTCGAGCCACCACGCCGTTGCCAACCCGGCGATCCCTGCTCCTACCACCAACGCTCGTTGGGCGTTCGACTTAGGCATATGCCCAATCTACTCACGGATGCTTCTTGCTGCTACTCCTCCCGCTGCTCCAGAACCACAGACCGGCCGCCACCGCCACCAGCACACCCAGGCTGAGCAGGCCATCCGGGATGCCGTCGCCGTCCTGCTGCTGGTTCTGCGCCACGACTTGCTGCCGAGGAGCAGGCACGGCGGGAGGCGCCGACGACGGTTTGGCCGGTGCCGCGACCAGCGCGATCGGGATCGCCTCCGTGTCGCTGAAGTCGACCATCCCGGTGACTTCCAGGACCGTCATGTGGTCGAGCACGGTGTCCATGCAGACCTTGGCGTAGTCGCGGATCGCGGTGTTGCGCGTGCCGGTCCGGACCGCGGCGAGGAACTTGTAGACACCACCGTGCGCCGCGCGCAGGCGGTTCGCGAAGACCCGGTCGAACTCGGCGCTGCGCGCGGGCGCGGCCTGCATCTCGTTCAGCCAGCCCTGCTGGTCGGCGTTGGGCTGCGTGGGCAGCTGCACGTTCAACGTGCGCGCGAGCTCGACGGTCCTGCGGTCGAGGTCGGCGTGTCCGTCGATCAGGTGCCGACCGGCCTCCTGGACCAGCGGGCTGGCCGACTTCTCCAGCCCCATCCGCCCGGCCGGCCCCTCCCACAGCCCGGCGAGCGCCACCTTCTGCAACAGGTCGCGCCCCGCCGGCCCCATCGGCCCGAACGGCGTCGGCGTGAAATCAGGTCCCAGGTTCGGCTGGGCGAACGCGGGTGGCGCACCTACCAGCACGATCATCAGGGTGATGAGCAGTTCCGCATGCCGGGAGGTACGGACGAATCGGGCGTCGCCGACCGTTGCACAGTGCAATGTTTACCGTTTCGTCATGTTCGGCCGACCCTGTAGAACTAGGCGGGTGAGCGATGTCGACGACCTGACCGACGCGGTCCTCACCGCGTCCCGCCTGCTGATCGCCGTGTCGGCACGCTCACTCGCGGCCGTCGAGGAGACGCTCACGCTGCCGCAGCTGCGCATGCTGGTGCTGCTGGAGAGCCGCGGCCCGATGAAGCTCACCGCGCTCGCGGATCTCCTGGAGGTCAACCCGTCCACGGCCAAGCGCATGATCGACCGGCTGATCACCTCCGGCATGGTCGACCGCGAACCGAACCCCGCCACCAAGCGCGAGGTCGTCGTCGTCGCGAGCGAGGCAGGCCAACGGGTCGTGCGCGAGGTGATGACGCGCCGGCGTGCCGAGATCAGCACGATCGTGTCGCGCATGCCGGAGCACCTGCGGCACGGCCTGGTCGAGGCGCTCGACGCGTTCGCCGCGGCCGGCGGCGAACCGCGCTGGTCAGCCCGCGACGAGACGCCGGAGCGGAGCCGCGACCGCGTGGAAGTCGACTGACTCGTCCAACGCGCGATGCAGCACCAACCCGTCGATGGTGGCGCCCAACAACAACGCGACCGCGTCGGCGTCCTTCACCCCGGCGTCCTGCAGCCAGGAGGCAACCCGCGACCGGAAGTCCGCGACCAGCGCGGCCAGCGACGCCCGCAGCTCGGGCAGGCGGTGCGCCGCCAGGAACGCCTCGGCCAGCAGCAACGACTCGGGGTCCGTGCCGGTGTAGCGGGACAGCTCCCCCAGCACCCGTCCGATGCCGTCAGCCGGTTCCGAACCCCGCAACACCTCCGCGGACTCGGCCAGGACCCGTTCGGCGAACTGCAGCGCGGCCGTCGACAGCAGCTCCGGCACCGACGAGAAGTGGTAGTGCACGAGCGCCGCGTTGACGCCCGCGCGTTCCGCGACCAGCCGCGTGGTCACCGCACCCCAGCCGACCTCGCCCACGAGTTGGGCGGCGGCGTCGAGCAGCTGTTCACGGGTGCGGCGACCGCGGTCGGCTGATTTTGGCACGCGCTTAACTTAGCTTTCGGCCTTCTTCTTGAACGCCTCGAACACCTGGGGCCACCCACCCGCGTTGTCCTCGTGCGCCTTCGCCCGCAGCTCCTCCGAGCCGGCCAGCGACGCGAACCCGCTCTCCACGACGCGCAAACGCGTCCCGGAGCCCTCGGGCGTGAGCGTGAACTCCACCAGCGTCGTGATGCCGTCCCGCAACTCCTGCCCCTCGAACGCGCTGGCCCAGCGGTAGGACACGAAGGTCCGCGGCGTCACGGTCTCGACCCGCACCGGGTAGTCGCCGTACTGCTCGTTCTTGCACAGGGTCGTCTCGCCCTCGACGGCCGTGCCCGACGGCTCGGAGGCCACCCACCAGCCGGGCTCGGTCACCAGCTGCCAGACCCGCTCCAGCGGTGCCTCGATCAGGGTTTCGCGTTCAATCCGGTCCACGGTCACGACAAGCTCCCAATGTCCGCCAACAAGTGCAACCACAGAGTTGCACATCCCTCAGCGATCTGCAACCCCAGGGTTGCATGACGGATCAGATCTCGCAGCCTCAGATCTCGGTGGGGAACGGATACCTGGCCGCGAACTCCGGGGCCGTCATGCCGAACAGCACCACGTCGTGATGGCGGCCGGCGAAGAACTCGTGGTCACGCAGCCGGCCCTCCTCCTGGAAGCCGAACTTGCGGTGGAACGCGAGAGAGGGCTCGTTGAACGCCCAGACACTCGCCTCGCACTTGTGGAACCGCCGCTCGGCGAACATGAAGCTCAGCAGCAGCCGCAGCGCGTCGGACGCATAGCCACGTCCTTTGTGGTCATCGCCGATCGCGATGCCGTACATGAACCGTCCGGCGCGCTGGTCGGCGAGCGCCGTCGTCAGCATGCCGGCCAGCGCCCCGTCGGCGAGCGACTCGATCGCGAGCATCAGCTTGTCGTCGTTCTGGTCCTTGAGGGCGGTCTTCTGCGCCCACTCCCGTTGCCCGGCGGCCGAGCGCGGCGGGTGGATGCGGTCCATCCTCCGCATGTCGGTGGTGTTCTGGTCGAACCGCTGGAAGTCCTCCCAGTCCTCCGGTTCCACGCCACGCAGACGGACGAGATCGCCGACCCATGCTGAGCTCATCCGCTGATCAAACGACCACCCGATCGTGTCCGGCAACCGGATTACTACTATCTGACCGGTGACCACCTACGACGATCTTGAGCACCTCGACACGTCGGTGCTGCCGGAGCGCCAGCAGAAGATCCTGGTCGCCATCCGCGACTGGGTGGTCGAGCACGGCTACTCCCCCAGCACCCGCGAGATCGGCGACGCGGTCGGCCTGCGTTCCTCCTCCAGCGTCTCCAAGCACCTGAGTGCGTTGGAGGACAAGGGTTTCCTCAAGCGCGGCGCGTCGGTGACGCGGCCGATGGACGTGCGGATCTTCCTGCACGAGACGACGTCGGCGCCGGTGTCGGAGGACTCGATCTCGGTGCCCGTCGTCGGTGACATCGCCGCCGGCACGCCGATCTCCGCCATCGAGCACGTGGACGACGTGCTGAACCTGCCGCGCGGCCTGGTCGGGCGCGGCAGCAACGTGTTCGCGTTGCGCGTGCGCGGTGACTCGATGATCGACGCCGCGATCTGCGACGGCGACATGGTCGTGGTCCAGCAGTCGCACGAGGCGTACAACGGGCAGATCGTCGCCGCGATGATCGACGAGGAGGCGACCGTCAAGGTGTATCAGCGCAAGGGCGGCCACGTGTACCTCGAACCGCGCAACCCCGACTACCCCGTGATCGACGGCGACAAGGCCGTCATCCTCGGCATCGTCGTGTCAGTGCTCCGGAGCGTCTGAGAACAGCTGCTGGGCGACGGTCGCGCACGCCTGGGCGCCGTAGTAGTAGCTGTTGGGGCGGTTCTGGAAACGGGTCAGGACCGCCAACGACCACCCCGCCCACACCGCGAGGCACGTGACCGTCCAGGTGTTGCCGTGCAGGGTCCAGCCGTTCTTGATCGAGAGCGGCTTGTCCCGCAACGCCGGCGCGTCCGGGATGCCGAACCGGCCGTCCGGGGAGATGTCGCGCATCATCGCGAGCAGCCGGTCCCTCCACTCCGGACTGATGCCGGGCCCGTTCATCAGGCACTGCCCGAGTCTGGCCGCGTCCGTCGCGCTGACCTGGGTCTTCGACCACCAGTAGGGCGTGATCGAGGTGTCGGTCAGGCCGCACGTGCTGATCATGCGCTGCACGCTCGCCCCGCCGCCGAGGTCCTGGTAGAGCCGTTGTGCGATCTGGTCGTCGCTCTCGCGGATCATCTTCGCCAGATCGGCCTCGTCGCGCCGTGACACCACCGAGCGTTTCGACGCGACGTGGTCCAGCGCGAGCCACGCCTTGATCATCGACTCGGTGTTCGTGCGCACCGTGCCTCCGCTCAGCACGAATCCGTTGCCGCGCAACGCCCACGCGTGCTCGCCGTCGAACTGGACCGACACCTTCGCCGGGTCCGGCTGCCACTTCCGCTCGACCACTTTGGACGGTGGCGCGGCGACCGGGAGCTCGGCGACCGGGAGCTCGGCGGCCGGCGCGGCCTGGCAGGCGGTCAGGACGAGGGCGAGAACGATCAGTCGCTTCATGCCGGCGATGCAATGCCGGTCGCGATGAAGAACCGACGAAGAGCCGGTCGCGGGGCCGTTCGATCGGGCGATTTCACGCCGCCCGGACAGCGGCTTCATCGAACCTTCACAGCCTTGCCGCACCATTGAGCGGTGAGCGCACGCATCCTCGTGGCCGAGGACGACCCCAAGCAGTCACACCTGATCAGGGCGTACCTGGAGCACGAGGGCCACCGCGTGCTGGTGGCGCGGGACGGCAGGGCGGCGCTGGACCTCGCCCGCTCCCGCGAGCCGGACCTCGTGGTGCTCGACGTGCTGATGCCCGAGGTGGACGGCCTCGACGTGTGCCGGGTGCTGCGGGCCGAGTCGCGGGTGCCGATCCTGATGCTGACCGCCCGGTCGACCGAGGCCGACCTGCTGCTCGGGCTCGATCTGGGTGCCGACGACTACGTGGTGAAGCCGTACAGCCCGCGCGAGCTGGTCGCGCGCGTGCGGGCGTTGCTGCGGCGGTCCGGGGCGGCAGAGGACGACGGCCCCATTCGGGTGCTCGACGTCGAGGTCGATCCCGCGCGGTTCGAGGTGCGGGTCGGCGGTGAGCTGGTGCCGTTGACGGCCAAGGAGTTCGAGCTGCTGCGGGTGCTCGCGTCCGCGCCGGGCAGGGCGTTCACACGGGGCCAGCTGCTGCAGGAGACGTTCGGGTTCGACCACAACGTGCAGGAACGGACCGTGGACGCGCACGTGATGAACCTGCGGCGCAAGATCGAACCGGATCCGGCGGCACCGCGGTACGTGCTGACCGTGCCCGGTCGCGGCTACAAGTTCGCCGGATGAGCCGCTTCGCACTGAAGGTCGGCGCGCTGGTCGTGGTGACAGTGGTGACCGCGGTAGCGGCCACGGCATGGCTGACGCTGCGCGAGACGACCAAACAGGTCGAGCAGTCCGCCGAGATCGCGTTGCAGGAGCTGGACGCCGTGGTGCAGGACATCACCGTCTACGGGCTGCTGCGCGGATCGTGGGACGGTCTCGACGCGCAGTTACCGGCGCTGGCGCAGCGGCTCGGCCAACGGGTGCGCGTCGTGCTGACGGACGGCACGGTGCTAGCCGACACGTTGCCGGGTACCGAGCCCCGGCAGAGCGTGCCGGTGCAGACCCGGTTCGACCTGCCGCACCTCGGCGCGACCGTGGCCGCCAAGTGGATCTACAACTACCGGGGCGAGCTCGAACTGGGCCGGTGCCTGCGGGACCACGGCGTGAAGGTGCGCGTCGTCACCCGTGAAGGCGGCGGGCTCGGCTTCGAGCGCGCGCAACAGCAGCAGACGGCCTGCAAGCCCCCGGACGGGCGCGTGTACAGGAGGGCTGACGAACTTCCCTGCCAGGAGACGGATCGCGACTGCGTGCAACGCGAGTTCACCTCCCGGCTCGCCGCGCTCACCCCGCCGCCGGTGCTGGTGCAGGCCGGCACGGTCGGCCAGCCGCAACAGGCGAAGATCGCGGCGCTGCCGATCCTGATCGGTGCCGGGCTGGTCGCCTTGCTGGCGCTGGTGGCGTCGTTGCTGATCACCCGGCGGGCGTTGCGGCCGATCAGTGCGCTGGCGGCGTCGGCGCGCCGGCTGGGTGCCGGGGATCTGTCCGGGCGGGTGCCGGAGAAGGGCAGCGGTGACCTGGTCGAGCTGACCCGCGCGTTCAACGCGATGGCGGACTCGTTGCAGCGCAGCCGCCAGCAGCAGCACGACATGATCGCGGACATCGCACACGAGCTGCGGACCCCGCTCGCGAACATCCGCGGCTACCTCGAAGGCGTGCGGGACGGCGTGCTGACCGCGGACGCCGAGCTGTACCGGTCACTGCACGAGGAAGCCCTGCTGCAACAACGGTTGATCGACGACCTGCAGGAGCTGGCACTCGCCGAGTCCGGATCGCTGGTCTACCACCGGTCCACTGTGGACCTGGCGGAGCTGCTGGCCACCTACCGCACGCCCGGCGTGGTGGTCGACGCACCGGAACCCGTTGTGGTGCAGGCGGATCAGGACCGGTTGCGGCAGGTCGTCGGCAACCTGGTGGCCAACGCGCTGCGAGCCGGCCCTTCTGTGATCACGTTGCGGTGCCGCGTTTCCGAGGAGTGGGCGGTGATCGAGGTCGTGGACGACGGCCACGGGATCGCCGCCGAGCACCTGCCGCGCGTGTTCGACCGGTTCTGGCGTGCGGACACGGCGCGCGGACGTGACACAGGTGGACGCGGGCTCGGGCTGGCGATCGCGCGGGAGATCATCACCGCGCACGGCGGCACGATCTCGGTCACGAGCACGGTCGGTGCAGGCACGACGTTCACCGTGCGGTTGCCGCGCTAGAGGACTCCCCAGTCCCGTGACTTCAAGTGCTCGACGACGCTGTCCACGAGTGGAGTCGACCCTCGGGTGACCACGTAGAGGGTGTTGAGCGGTGGGATCTCCGGGTGGTGCAGCAGTTCGACGGAACCGGCGGTGAGGGCGGGTTCGGCGAGGTAGCGCGGCAACGCGGACACGCCCGCCCCGGCGATCACGGCGGCCAGCACCGCGCGCAGGTCCGGCACGATGACAGCGGTCGGGTTCTTCGGGCGCTTGCCGAACTCGCTGCGCCAGTACCGGCGGATGATCGGCAACTCTTCCGAGTAGGCGACGAGCGGAAGGTGTTCGAGAGCGCGCGCCGGGTCTTCGCCGAGCAGGTCCTGGTCCACGGTCCTGGCCAGGATCGGCGGCCCGACCAGCTGGAACTCCTCGTCGGTGAACGGCGTCGCGGTGAGACCCGCGCCGGGGCGGACCGACGACAGCACGAGGTCGAGCTGTCCGGCCTTGAGGGTGGCCAGCAGGTCGTTCGCCAGGCCCAGGGTGACCTCGAACCGGATGCCGCGCTGAGTCAGCGGGACGAGCGCCGGCAACCCGCGAGCCGTCATGAACTCCGCCGCTCCCCCGATCCTGACCGTGCCTTCGAGAGCGGGCACGGGGTCGAGTGCGGACCTGAGCTGGTCGACGTGCGGCCCAGCGCGACGGGCCAGTTCGTCGGCTCTCGTCGTCGGCGTGACCCCGCGACTGCCCCTGACGAACAGCGGTTCGCCGAGCTCCCGTTCCAGTTTGGCGAGCTGACCGCTCACCGCCGGCTGGGTGAGGCCGCGCCTGGTCGCGGCGGCGGTGAGCGAGCCGCCGCGGTAGATCTCCAGGAACGTCGCCAGCAGATCCAGGTCTGTCAACCCCTCGGCCATAAGACAGCTTATAGCTCCGCCGACACGTTCTGCGGATTCGTGATGGAGTGAACGTCATGAAGAAGCTGCTGATGATCGTGTCCGGCGCCGACTCGCTGACGCTGGCGGACGGCACGAGCCACCCCACCGGGTTCTGGGCCGAGGAAGTCGTCGAGTCCGTGCGCGTGCTGCGCGAGGCCGGCATCGAGGTCACCGTCGCGACGCCGGGCGGTGTCGTGCCGACCGTCGACAAGGCGAGCCTGGACGGTAAGTTCGACCAGGCGGTCGAGGAGCTGGCCGACCTGCGCACGCCCGCGACGCTGGCTGAGCAGAAGGCCTCCGACTTCGACGCGATCTACCTGCCCGGCGGCCACGGCCCGATGGCGGACCTGGCGTTCGACCGGGCGCTGGGCTCGCTGCTCGCGGACTTCCACGACAACGACAAGCTCGTCGCGGCGCTGTGCCACGGACCGGCCGGCCTGCTGAGCGCGGTCCGGGCGGACGGCACGTTCGTGTTCGCGGGCAAGGAGATGGCCGTGTTCAGCGACGATGAGGAACGCCAGGGTGGCCTCGCCGTGCCGTACTCGGTGTCAGACCGGCTGGCAGAGCTGGGCGCGCGACTCGCGTCAGGTGAGCCGTGGTCGAGCACGGTGGTCGTGGACGGCAGGCTCGTCACCGGGCAGAACCCGCAGTCCACTGTGGCCACCGCGACCCAGGTCGCCGCGCTGCTCTAACGCAGTGCCGCGGCGACCTCCTGGAGCAACGCGAGCTCGTCCGCCTTGGTGACCGGCAGCTCCGTCGGCGCGTTGTCCCAGTCGATGTCGTCCATCTCCAGCACGGACTTGCGGTCGAAGTCGTACGCGCGGTCCCGCAGCTCGGGCAGCAGCAGATCGATGACGAGCCCCGTGTTCACTGTCGTGTGCCGCGCGAGCAGAGCCGCGTCGTACAGGTCCTTCGCCTGCGGGTAGGCGTCCGTCATGAGCCACTGGAGCTTCCACGCGAGCGACAGCTCCTGGTTCGCGGCGAGCAACGTCGCACCGGCGATCCGCACGGGCTCCGGGGCGAGCGGCAGGTCCTCCTCGAAGACCAGGTCGATCTGGATCCCCCCGTACGGCAGGCCCTTGACCTGGAACGGGCACGACAGCCGCAGACCCGGCACCCGTTCGTAGGTCCAGATCGGCTCGCGTTCGACCGGGCCGGGGCACAGCACCGGACCCGAGTCGGCGCGAACGGCGTCGCTGATGTCGTCGATCAGCTTTTCCGCCTGCGGGCTGCCGAACGCGATGTCGCGCGGCGTGACCACGAAGTCGAGGTCGCCGGGCTCGCGCGCGGCGTCGCCGAACCACTCCCGCATGACCGTGCTGCCGCGCAGCACGAGGTTCTCGGACCACGGCGACCTGGCGACGAGGTGCAACACGCGTGCCATCGCCGCGCGACGCCCGTTGCGCCAGCGCTCACCCTGCACGGGGTCACCGAACCGCGGGTCACCTGCCCGAAACGCGTGCGGGTACTGCTTGAGCGCCGGGTCGAACACGGCGCGCTGCTCGATGTCCTGGCCCGGCTTCACCTTGAGCGGGGTGTAGCTCAGCGGGAAGCCCCGCACGTTGTCGGGCGCCCGCCGCAGCCGTTCGTCGCGGCTGCGGTCGCTCGTCTTGCCGTGGATCCAGCCGTTGTCGATGTGCAGCGCGTCGTCGTCGACGACGTACTCCTCCTCGACCTCCAGCACCTCGAACTCGTGCAGGTCCGCCAGCAACGCCTCCAGCTTCGCCTTCGCGGTCTCCCGGCCCACACCGAAGCACCGCTGCGTGATGAACCGCTCCTGCGACCCGTCGTCGTACCTGCGCCGGGCGTTCCGGGAGATGTGCGCCTCGTGCCCGTTGATCGCCCGATACACCTGCGCGTGCCAGGTGTGCCAGTTCCCCACCATCAACACCTTGACGTGGTGCTCGAAGTACAGCTCGGGGTCGGCGTCCTCATCGGACCGGGGCACGCCCTCGTTCCACGGCGCGGCTTCGATCTTCACGCGCACCAGGTAGAGCTCGGCCTCGAACATCCTCGTGCGCCACTGCTCGACGACCGCCCGCACCTCGTCGATCGTGCCGTTGGCCCCGATCGTCAGCATCGGCTGCGACGGCACCTCACCGCCGTTCAGCTCGATGTGGCTGAACTTCACCTGGTGCTGCTCGGCGAACTTCGCCAGCTCGTCGACCTGCCACTCGGACCCGGTCAGGTGCAACTCGAACTCACCCGCGAACATGGCCGCAGACCTTAGCCGAGCACGACCTGCAAGACACACAACAAATACAGCAGCACCGGCCCGCGACTCAGCTGCAGCACCAGCCCAAGCGGCACCGGCCCGAGCACCCCGAAGTCGATCGCCGCGACGCCGTAGTCGAGCGGCGGCCGGGTCGCGATCCGGTAGGTGACCGCCACCGCTCCGATCGCTGACACCACACCGTTGAGCAACTCGACGTGCGGCGTGAACGGCACAGTCACCGCACACCACACCACCGCTCCGACGGTGGGCACGACGAGATGCGCGAGCCGCAAGGTTCTGTCCGGCACACCGAGCATCCGGCGGATCGACGCCGATCGGCACACCGCCTTGAGCCCGGCCGCCAGCCGATCCGTGGCGACGAACGCGGCGATCAGGTGCACGGCGGGTACCCAGTCGACCTCACCGCCGAGCGCCACCAGCGCGGGCAACGGCAGCAACCCGGCCCAGACCAGCAGCGCGTTCGGTGCTCGACGGACCCGCAACAGGTCCGTCCACACCAGGACGGTCAGTGGTGATCCGCGCAGCCGCGCTGACCGGACCCGGCCGATTGCGCGGGCGCGACGTTCGGCGAGGATCGAGCCGAGCAGCGCCAGGTCGAGCCACGCCACCGACACCCGCACGACTGCGGCCAGCGAGGCGCCGGCGGCCAGGTCGTTGCGGTTCAAGCGGCGCAAGGACGTGGCGGCGAGCACGACCAGAAGGACCGCCACCGGGGTCAGCCAGACCGCCTCGAACGTGACGGGTC
Source organism: Lentzea alba (assembly GCF_047445655.1). Classification (GTDB taxonomy): domain Bacteria; phylum Actinomycetota; class Actinomycetes; order Mycobacteriales; family Pseudonocardiaceae; genus Lentzea; species Lentzea alba_A. The sequence continues at coordinate 44,873 of NZ_JAJAEG010000003.1, read as the reverse complement.
CGGGGCGGAGGAACAACGCGACCACGGCCAGTCCGGCGAGAACGGTGAGCCAGGTCTGGGGGGACGCCCAGGTCCGAGGTCCCAGCCGGGTCCTCGGTCCCACTCCAACCGGCGGCCCGACTCCAGCCGGCGGCCCCACATCAACCCGCGGCCCCAGACCAGCCCGCAGCCCCGACCCGACCTGGGATCGGCCCAGCCAGGCGCCCTGCAGCACCACTGCCCCTGCCACCACCGCGACCCCAACCACCGCCGAGCCCGCAAACACCAGCGGCCCCTGCAGCGAGGTCACCGCACCCGGCACGCCCGACGACGGGGCCGCCCCCACCACCCCGAAGACAACCGCGGGCCACACCGCACCCACCGCCGCACCGAACCCGAGCAGCCCGAAGAACCTCGGCCGCAACAACGATCCCCGGTCCACCGGCGAGCTCAACACCCAGAACATCCGGTCCCGCCCCACGAACACCGGACCGAACGCCAGCAACACCTTCAGCAGCACGACCGCCGCCAGCACGGACAGCCACAACGCCGTCCACTCGCTCGCGCCGGACTGCCCGGTCTTCTCCAGCGCCTTCATCGCGACGCCCCAGCCGATCGCCCCCACGATCGCCACGTTGACCAGCCGCTCGTACAGCCGAGCAAGCCGAAACCGCCACGGCGCAGGAGGCCGCCTCAACCGCCGCCGAACATCCCCAGCCGTAGGAGTCACAGGACCACAGACCGGTCCGCGACCGCCTCCACGAGCTCCTGGTCGTGCGAGGCGAACACCACCGCCACCCCGGCCGCCTTCTCCGCCTTCAACCGCTCCCGCAGCCACGTCCGTCCCTGCACGTCGAGCCGCTGCTCCGGCTCGTCCAGCACCAGCAGCCCACGCGGCCGCACGAAGCACGAGGCGAGCCCCAGCCGGTGCCGCTGCCCACTCGACAACATGGGCGGCAACTGGTCCGCGACCTCGGACAGCCCCAGCTCGTCCAGCACCTCGGCCACCGAACCCTCCGACGAACCGTGCAGCCAGGCCTGCAGCCGCAGGTGCTCCACAACGGACACGTCGGGGAAGTAGTCGGCGTCGTCCAGCAAGGCAGCGGTCAGCGCGCGGAACGAGGCAGCGCTCTCATCCCGCACCACACCGTCCACCAGCACCGAGCCGGAGTCGTGGCGCTCGGCCCCGACCAGGCACTTGAGCAGCGTGGACTTGCCGGACCCGTTGCGCCCGATGATCGCCACCGCCTCACCGGCCGCAACCGTGAAGCTCAGCCCTGTGAGGACGGGGTCGTCGCCGTAGCTCTTGCGGACGTCCCGCACCTCCAGCATGTGATCAGCGTAATGGGAATAGCTCGCGGGCCTGTGCGTTAAGGTAGATGCAAACGCATAGAACTTGAGAGAAGAAGGAGGCGGGTGCCGTGCAGTTCGGAATTTTCTCGGTGAGCGACATCACCAGGGATCCGGTGAGCGGCGAGACCCCCAGCGAGGCCGAGCGCATCGACGCGATCGTCCAGATCGCGCAGAAGACCGAGGAGGTCGGGCTCGACGTCTTCGCGATCGGCGAGCACCACAACCCGCCGTTCTTCTCGTCCGCGCCCACGACGCTGCTGGCCGCCATCGCGGCGACCACGAAGAGGCTGATCGTCAGCACCGCGACGACGCTGATCACGACGAACGACCCGGTGCGGCTCGCTGAGGAGTACGCGATGCTGCAGCACCTGGCGAAGGGCCGCATGGACCTGATGCTGGGCCGCGGCAACACCGCGCCGGTCTACCCGTGGTTCGGGGCCGACATCCGGCAGAGCCTGCCGCTGGCGCTGGAGAACTACAACCTGCTGCACCGGTTGTGGCGCGAGGACGTCGTGGACTGGGAGGGCAAGTTCCGCACGCCGCTCCAGGGCTTCACGAGCACTCCGCGGCCGTTGGACGACGTGCCTCCGTTCGTGTGGCACGGCTCGATCCGCACGCCGGAGATCGCGGAGCAGGCCGCCTACTACGGCGACGGCTTCTTCGCGAACAACATCTTCTGGCCGAAAGAGCACTACATGCGGCTGATCAAGTTCTACCGCCAGCGGTACGCGCACTACGGCCACGGCACGGAGAAGCAGGCGATCGTCGGTCTCGGCGGTCAGGCGTACATCGCCAAGAAGTCGCAGGACGCGCTCAACGAGTTCCGTCCGTACTTCAACGAGGCCCCGGTCTACGGGCACGGGCCGAAGATGGAGGACTTCATGGAGATGACGCCGCTGTCGGTCGGCAGCCCGCAGGAGGTCATCGACAAGACGCTGACGTTCCGCGAGCACTTCGGTGACTACCAGCGGCAGATGTTCCTGATGGACCACGCCGGGTTGCCGCTCAAGACCGTGCTGAACCAGCTGGACCTGCTGGGCGAGGAGGTGGTTCCGGTGCTGCGCAAGGAGATCGAGGCTCGCCAGGACCCGGAGACCGCCAAGCCGCCGACGCACGCCCTGCGCGTCAAGGAGAAGTACGGCGACCAGCCCGCACGTCAGCCGAAGCCGAACGCCAACCGTGGCGACAACGTCACCGGAGGCTCGCCTTACCAGGACAACCAGTGACGCGTGCGAACGAGGCGTGGGAGTCCCTGATGAGGGCCTACGCCGTGCTGATGAAGCAGTTCGCCGCGGAGGACGTCTGGGGCGACCTGACGATGCGCGAGTACGACGTGCTGTACACGTTGTCCAAATGCGACGGTCCGCTGCGGATGAGTGAGCTGAACCGCCACGTGCTGCTGAGCCAGCCCGCGCTGTCCCGCATGGTCGACCGCCTGGTCGACCGCGGGCTGGTGGAACGCTGCCCGGATCCCGGTGACCGCCGGGGTGTGCGCCTGTCGCTCACCCCGGCCGGCCGCAAGACCCAGCTGGAGATCGGCCGTCCGCACGCCCGAAGCGTCACCAGGGCGCTGAACGTGTTGACGCCAGTGGAACTCGAGCAGCTCGCCGCGATCACCGCGAAGCTGGCCGGAAACGAGGAGAAATGACCACTCAGAAGCAGCTCGTCATCGTCTCGGCGGGCACGAGCGACCCGTCGTCGACGCGTCTGCTCGCCGACCGGGTCGCCCAGCGCGTCGCCACGCTCGGGATGCAGAAGCAGCTCACCGTCGGCATCCAGACGATCGAGCTGCGCGAGCTGGCCGGCGAGATCGCGAACGCCCTGGTGTCCAACCACATCGGCCCGAAGCTGCAGAAGGCGATCACCGCGCTGCAGCACGCGGACGGCATCGTCGCGAGCACCCCGGTCTACAAGGCGGGCGCCAGCGGGCTGTTCACGTCGTTCTTCCAGATCCTGGACAACGACCTGCTGATCGCGAAGCCCGTCGTGCTCGCCGCGACCGCCGGCACGGCCCGGCACGCGCTCGTGGTCGACGACCAGATGCGCGGACTGTTCGCCTACCTGCGGACCGTCGTGGTGCCGACGTCGCTGTTCGCCGCGACCGAGGACTGGACCGACCCCGCGCTCAACAAGCGCATCGATCGCGCGGCCCTCGAAGTCGTGGCGCTCATCGCCTCCGGGTTCGAGAAGCAGGTCCGCGACGAGTCGTGGGGCCGCTACCAGCACGAGTTCGGCAGCGCGGGCGGCACCGAGCTGTCGATCGACCTGGACTCGGACCTGATGCGGCTGGCCGCAGGCGGTCAGGCGTAGGGCACGACCTTCTTTTCGAGGTAGGCCAGGCCGTAGAACAGCGCGACGCTGATCACCGCGAGCAGGGCCATCGCCGCGAACGCCAGTGAGGTGTCGGCGCTCGCACCGGACGTGTAGATCACGTAACCCAGTCCGGCGCGGGCGCCGACGAACTCGCCGATCACCGCCCCGATCACCGCGAGCGAGATCGCCACCTTCAGCCCCACGAAGACCTGCGGCAGTGCGTGCCGGAACCGCAGCTTCAGGAACTCCTGCGGGCGGGTGGCGTCCAGCGACCGGAACAGCTCGACCAGCTCGTGCGGCGTCGACTTCATCCCGGACGCGGTCGAGATGACGATCGGGAAGATGCACACCAGCACCACCATCAGCACCTTCGACTCGATGCCGAACCCGAACCACACCACCACGATCGGCGCGATCGCGACCTTCGGCACGGCGTTGAGCGCCACCAGCAACGGGTAGAACATCCGCTCCAGCAGCTGGGAACCGACGATCAGCAACGCGATCGGCACACCGACGACAACCGCCAGTCCGAACCCGAAAACCGCCTCCCACAACGTGATCAGGGTCTGTTCGAGCAGATGGCCCGGCAGCTCCAGGAACGACGCGACGACGTCGGCCGGTGACGGCACGAGGAACGGCTCGATCCCGAACACGATCGTCGCCAGCCACCACACGCCGATGATCGCCAGCAGGCCGAGAACCGGCAGCACGACCTTCACGCCGTCACCTCCCCCAGCAGCCCGCGCAGCTCCCGGCTCACCTGGTCCAGCTCGACCCGTCCGAGCGCACGCGGCCGGGCCAGGTCGACCTCGACGATCTTGTGGATCCGGCCGGGCCGCGGGCTGAGCACCACGATCCGGTCGGCCAGCAGCACGGCCTCGTCGATCGAGTGCGTCACGAACACCACCGCGCGGGGAAGTTCCAGCTGAACCCGTTGCAGCTCCTCGGAAAGCTCGGTGCGGGTGATCGCGTCCAGTGCGGAGAACGGCTCGTCCATCAGCATCACCCGCGGGCTCTGGATGAGCGACCGGCACAGCGACACCCGTTGTTGCATGCCACCGGAAAGCTCGTGCGGCAGCCGTTGCTCGAACCCGCCGAGCCCGACCAGCTCCAGCAGCTCGTGCGACCGGTCCCGGTACTCGCGCCGGGCGAACCCGAAGATCTCGATCGGCAGCAGGACGTTCGACAGCACCGACCGCCACGGCAGCAAGGCCGGCTGCTGGAACATGAACGAAACGTCACGCCGCGGTTTGGTGACCGCTTCGCCTGCCACTTCCACGTGTCCGGCAGACGGCTTGAGCAGCCCGGCGATCAGGCGCAGCAACGTGGACTTGCCGCAGCCCGACCGCCCGATCACCGCGACGAACTCGTGCTCGCCCACCTCCAGGTCGATCCCGCTCAAGGCGTCGACGCTGCCGAAGCTGTGCGAGACCTGCCTGATCGTGATCACTTCGGCGTGAGCCCGAAGTTCACGAGGTCGTCGGGCCGCACCGACCCGGCGGGGACCGCACCCGCGTCCACGAGCTTGCCGATGATCTTCTCGACCCGCGGCTCGGTCAGCTCCCCGATCGGGCCGAGGAACGCGGTCGGCTTCACGTAGGGCGCCATCAACGACATCTCGGCGCTGGCCACCGTGGAGTCCTGGGTCGGCTGGTAATTCTTCAGGATCGGCCCCACCTCGTCGGGATGCTCGATCGCGTACCGCAGGCCCTTCAGCAGAGCATCCCTGAACGCCTGCGCCTGCTCGGACTTCGTGGCCGCGAACTCCCGCGAGGTCACCAGCGCGTTGCCGTACAGGTCGGGAACGAAGTCGCCGTAGGGCAGCACCACCGCCTTCTTGCCCTTGGCCGCGGCCTCGATCAACGGCGTGCCGACGACGAACTGCCCGATCCCGTCGACCTGCCCGGCCGCCAGCAGCTGCGGCAGCGCGGGCGGTGCGGACGGGACGAACTCGACCTTGGCCGGATCGATGCCGGCGGCCTTGGCGTAGACCGGGAACATCACCTGGTTCGTGGAGCCCGGCTGGTCGCCGATCTTCTTGCCCACGAGGTCGGAGGGTTTGCTGATCCCGTTGCCCTCCAACGCGACGATCGCGGCGAGTGAGCGCTGGTGGATCGCCGCGATCGTGGTGACCGGCAGCTTCTCCTTGGCCGTGGTGATCGCGGTGGCCGTGAAGTCCGCGATGCCGAAGTCCGCCCGGCCGGCCGCGACGAGCTTGAGCACGTCGACGCTGCCCGTGCCGGGAGTGATGGTGACCTTGAGCTTGGCCTCGTCGAAGAAACCCCTCTCCTGCGCGACGTACACGTACGCGTCGCGGCCGAAGGTGTTGAACGACGTCAGGTAGCTGACCTCGGTCGTCTCCGTCGAGATCTGCGGTGGCGTGCCGCAGGCCGTGACAGCCAGCAAGACCGCGACCGCTGAAATCGCTTTCCTCATGTTCCCTCCCCCGAAGGCGCCCTCTTCCGAGAACATAGAGGTCGGGGAGGACTTCATGAACACTCTGCCAGTCGCGGTCATCGGCGCGGGCCCGATCGGCCTGATCACGGCGCTCGGACTGGTCGCCCACGGAGTCCCCGTCGTCGTCTTCGAGGCCGGCGACGACCTGTCCGCCGAGACCAAGGCCGGGACGATCCTGTCGCGGACGTTGGAGGTCCTGGACCGGTACGACGCGCTGGGGCCGGTGCTGGAGGCGTCGCTGCGGCTCGACGAGATCGGCGAGCTGGACCGGGCGACCGGGACGTCGACCGGGAGCGTCCTGACCTCGGCGCTGGCGGGCGAGACGCGGTTCCCGTTCGTCGTCAACATCCCGCAGCACGAGCTGGAGCCCGTGCTGGCCGCGGTGCTGGAGGAACGCGCTCCGGGCGCGTTGCGGATGCGGCACCGGCTGGTGGACTTCTCGCAGCACTCGTCCGGCGTGACGTTGCAGTTGTCGACTCCGGACGGACCGGTCTCGGCGGAGGCCGCCTACGTGCTGGGGTGCGACGGCGGGCGGTCGACCGTGCGCGAACGGCTGGGTGTTCCGGTCACCGGGCACACGCTGGAGCAGCGGTACGTGCTGGTCGACCTCGTGTGCGACCTCGACGTCGGCAACCCGCGCGACTACCCGTACCTGGCTTACTTCGGCGACCGCGAGGAGTGGATGGTCCTCGTCCGGCAGCCGCACTGCTGGCGGTTCGTGTTCCCGCTGAGCGGACCTGAGCCCTCTGCGGACGAGCTGCGGGACAAGGCACTCCGGTTCATCGGCGAGGTCGACGAGCTGAAGGTGCTGGGCAGCAACGTCTACACCGTGCACCACCGCGTCGCCGAGCGGTGGCGGGACAGCCGGGTGTTCCTGCTGGGCGACGCCGCGCACCTGATCACGCCTATGTGGGCGCTGGGCCTGAACACCGGCGTGCTCGACGCGTCGAACCTGCCGTGGCGGCTCGCGTGGGTGTACCGCGGGTGGGCTTCGCCTGCGATCTTGGAGGGCTACGAACGCGAGCAGAAACCGGTGGCCGTCAACGGTTCCGGCGAGCTGGCGGAGGCCGCGCGGGCCGTGATGGACCGGCGGCTGGAGTCGGTCGCGGGCTGGAGTGACGCGATGACCAGGACGTTGCTCGGGGTGCGGCTGAGCGATTCGACGATGGTCCGCGCGCCCGGTCCGCTCCAGGTCGGCGACCGGGTCCCGGACCTGCGGGTCTTCGGTCCACGCGGCCCTGTGCACCTGCACGAGCTGTGCCGCGACTCGTTCGTGGCGTTGCACGTCACCGACGCGCGCAGGAGGCCGGTTCTTCGTGACCTCGACGGCCTGCGGCAGGTCGTCGTGAGCCGGTGGGACGCACCGCACGACTCCGGCCTTCGCGACCGCGCGTACTTCGACCCCGGCGCGACCGTGCGCGAACGCCTCGGTGACGTCGCCGTGCTGCTCAGACCGGACGCGCACGTCGCCCACATCGAGCCGTGGACCGCCGAGTCGTGCCAGCACATCCGCAACCGGTACCTGCAGGAGGTGTGCCTTGAGGGGTGACGTCGTGTTCTCGCCGTCCGGTGAGGAGATCGTGCTGGTCGACGTCGGCCAGCGGGTGCTCCACGACGACCCGGTGGTGCGGGTGTGGGAGGTGTCGCTCGAACCGGGCGAGACCCACCCGTGGCACCTGCACCACAACCCGTACGTCGTGCTGAGCATCGACGGCTCGCAGGGCCGGATGGACTGGCTCGACGGCAGCGAGCCGCGGTTCATCTCCGAGCACCGCGGCGGCTGGGTCTACCGGCCCGTCTCACCCGTGCACCGCCTGACGAACATCGGGACGTCCTTCTACCGCAACCGTCTCGTCGAGCTGAAGGACCTCGGCGAAAACGTGCCGTCGCCGTTGGACATCTCGCCTGACGACGTCGACGTGCGGACCGTCGCCGACTGCTCGTTGGACCTGGACGGGCCGCACGTCCTCGCTGCGCTGGACACCGAGGAGGTGCGGCTCCATCCGGGCGGATTCAGCAGGTTCGATGGCGAGTGGTTCGTCGTCGAGCTGAGTTACTTGTTCAGGTAGGGCTCGATGTCCTCGGCCTCGGCGACCTGGCGGACCTCGATCGACATCTCCTCGACGCCGGCGAAGCAGTCGATGTACTCCTCCGCGACCGCCGTGGCCTCGGCGAGGTCCGCGGCGTTGATCAGCAGGAACCCGCCGACGACCTCCTTGGCCTCGGCGAACGGCCCGTCGGTGGTCTTGATCGCGGCGCCGCGCCTGCGCACGGTCGCGCCGGTCTTCTGCACGCCCTCGGCGGTGAGCAGGACGCCGTTCGCCGTCAGCTTCCCGACGAACCCCTCCATCCGTTCGATGAGCTCCTGGTTCGGCTCCCACGAGGCCGGGTCGTCCTCCAGGACTCGGTGCACGAGCATGAACCGCATGTTCTCTCCTCGGTGTCGACTGACAGCGTTGGGCCGCTGCCACCCCTGCGTCGATCGACGTCACAGGGCTTTCGACATTTCGACATCATGACCCGGTGAACTTTTCCAGGCTGGTCGTTCCGCTGCTGAGCATGTGGTTCTTCGGCAACCTCTACGAGCAGGTCGTCTGGAACCCGCAGCTGCTGGCCGACCCGAGGCCGGGGTCGCTGGTCGGCGTGTTCGCGGCAGGCAGTCCGATCTACTACTACCTGCCGTGGGGCCCGCTCGCCGCGGTTCTGGCGGTCGTCACGCGCGCACCGCGGCCGGCACTCGGCTGTCTCGCGGCGTCGGTCGCGCTGAAGATCCTGCTGATCACGCAGATCAACCCGGTGTTCCGCGACCCGGCCGTCAGCCGCGACACCGTGCACGACCACGCGGTCGTGTGGGCGTTCGGCAACGGCCTTGTGGTGGTCACCGTGGCGGCCGCGATCCTGCTGGTTCAGCGCGCGCAACGCAGGTCGGCGTCCCCCGTGTAGACCGACACGAGGTGGTCGGCCGTGCGCAAGGCGAGCGCGGCCATCGTGATCGACGGGTTGGACGTGCCGAGCGACGGCATGCTGCCGCAGCCCACCGCGTACAGGTTGGGGTGGTCCCAGCAGCGTTGCCACTGGTCGGTGACGGAGCTCTGCGGCGACTCCCCCATCAGGTGCGTGCCGCCGCTGTGCCCCGCGCCCCAGTACCGCAGCGGTTCGCCGTCGTGTTCGAAGTACCGTTCCTCGTCCGGTTTGTACGCCGTGTAGTCCTCCGCCTTGAGCATCTCGAAGATCCGGTCCGACACGTGCTTCGCCGCCAGCAGACCGTCTTTGACGTACGTCGACAGTCTGTAGTGGATCGACGGGCGCGGGTTGCCCAGCGCGTCGCGGTTCGTCCGGTCGAGCGTGACGCGGTTCGTGGAGTCTGCTTCCTGCTCGATCTCGAACTGCAGCGCGAACTGCCGCCCGACGCGGTCCGCGACGGCCTGCCTGAGCGCTGTGCCTCGGAGGCCCGCCGCGACGAACTCGGCCGTGTCGGAGTCCGGACTGCCCGCCGACCAGCCCCAGCCCCAGTTGCCGATCTCGATCCGGAACGGCGCCCGCGTGCAGCGCTGCGGTCCCGTCCGGAACACCTCGATGCCCGTTGTCGACCCCGGACCGCGGAACGGCCCGACCGGCTGGGGCATCAACGCCCACGTCAGCAATGCCGGGTGGTCCATCAGGTTGCGGCCGACCTGGTCGCTGCTGTTGGCGAGGCCGGACATCAGCAGCAGCTTGGCGTTCTCGATGGCGTGCGCGGCGAGGACGACGACGTCCGCCTCGGCCTCGTGGAGGGTGTGCCTGCCGGTCGCGTCGTCCTCGTAGCGCTGATAGCTGACCTTCGTGATCCGCCCGAACTCGTCGGCGTGCACCCGGTTCACCACGCACCGGGTGCGCAGCTCGACGTTGTGCGACCAGCGTTTCTGGGTGCGCAGCGGCGTGTACTTGGCCTGCTCGGGACACACCGGCACACAGCTCGCGAACCCGGCGCACAGGTTCCCGTCCGGCCGGTAGCCCTTCACCGGCATCCCGTTGCGCGCCTGCGGTGTGCCGACGACCAGCAGCTCGTGCCCGTCGATGCTGGCACCATCCACAACGGACGCGATCACGTTGTCCAGATACGTGCGCGGCAACGCGTGCATCGGATACTGGTAGTTGTCCGCCACCGGGATGTGCTGGCGTTGCTCGTCGGCGTCGGCCGCGATGCCGATCTCCCACTCCGCCGCGCGGTAGTAGGGCTCCAGGTCGTCATAGGAGATGGGCCAGTTGCGCCCGCGCCCGAGATCCGCGGTGCGGAAGTCCTCGGGGTGCATCCGGGGCGTGATCCCGGTCCACACGGCGCCGGTGCCGCCGTTCATCCGCAGGTACGGACTCGGGTACGCGAACGGCCCGGTGTTGATCAGGTAGTCACTGGACGGGGCGGCCGCGGTTCTTCGGTACGGGGTCAGCGGCGTCTTGACCAGCGCGGTCTTGAACCTGGCCACGGCCTCGTCGTGCGCGGTCTCCGTGCCGGCCTCCAGCACGAGCACGCGGAACCCGTTGTCCCCCAGCACCTTCGCGACGAGCGAGCCGGCGAACCCGGCCCCGACCACCAGGGCCCGCATCAGACGCCACTTCTCGGTCTGCGCTCCCAGCTCCCGAACCCAGGCCCTTCCGTGCCCGGCGCGGCCACCCCGACCGCCTTCCACGCCAACCCTTCGGCATACGCGCGGGCGCTCGGAATGACACCGCGCCAAACGCCGGTGTACCAAAGCGCGATGATCTCGGCGTCCGACGCGTCGTGCGCCAGCACGCGGTACTGCTCGACCAGTCCGGTCGAGCTCAGTTCCTCCGCCGAGAACCCGGTCAGCTCGGCGGACAACTCCACGAAGGCGTCCATGCCCGCCATCCTCGACGGCCCGCCGGACCTACGCCCCGGTACTCACCCGCGTGGCCCAACCTCCATCTCGCCCAGCAACGACCAGTCGTCCTGCTCCAGCACCGCGTTCACGATCCGCGGCGTCTCCTGCAGGTACCGCGGCAGCTCCTTCTGAGCGTTCTTGAAGTGCTCCGACTGCACGTGCGCCGCCCCCGCGTCCCCGTCCCGGAACGCCTCGACCAGCACGTACTCGTTCTGGTCGTCGAGACTGCGCGACCAGTCGAACCACAGGCAACCGGGCTCGGCGCGGGTGGCCTCGGTGAAGCTGCGCGACACGTCCGGCCAGGCGTCGGCGTGCTCGGGCAGGACGCGGAACTTGGCGGTGATGAAGATCAAGACGGCCTCCTTCGCGTGAACGCCTCCGACCCTATGGGGTGACGCCCGGCCAGTGCGCGCCGAATCCGGCTGAGCTGGAAAATCGGCCTGTTCGGTGATCGGGACGAGCGAGCGCGCGGAAGCCCTGCAGCTCGGTCCGGCACGCCACCCTTCCGCAGCGCCGCCGCACATCGCCGAAGCCCACCAGCGCGCCTTCCCCGCAGAACCTCGTGCGGCACTCCAGCCACCCTGCGAGGTCGGGAAACCTGCGCGATCATCGCCACCGTGCCCGAGATCGACACCCGCAGGCGGAACCTGGTCGTGGCGGCCGTCCTGCTGGCCATGCTCCTGGCAGCCCTCGACCAGACCATCGTCTCCACCGCGCTCCCCACCATGGTCGCCGACCTGGGCGGCGGCGCGCACCTGTCGTGGGTCGTGACGTCGTACCTGCTGGCCGAGACCATCATGACGGTCCTGATCGGCAAGTTCGGCGACCTCTACGGGCGCAAGAAGACGTTCGTGGTCAGCGTCGTGCTGTTCCTGATCGGGTCGTTCTTCGCGGGCTGGTCGGAGTCGATGGGCATGCTCATCGCGTTCCGGGCGGTGCAGGGCCTCGGTGCGGGCGGCCTCATGGTCACGTCGACGGCGATCATCGCGGACGTCGTGCCGTTGAAGGAGCGCGGCAAGTTCCAGGGCTTCGCGGGCGCGGTGTTCGGCATCGCGACGGTCGCCGGGCCGTTGCTGGGCGGCCTGTTCGTCGACCACCTGAGCTGGCGGTGGGCGTTCTACGTCAACATCCCGCTCGGCATCGCCGTGGTGCTGGTCGCGATCTCCGCGCTGCCCACGATCAAGGCCGACGGCCACCCGAAGATCGACTACGCGGGCATCGCGCTGATCGCACTCGCCGCCACCGGGCTCACGCTCGTCACGAGCTGGGGCGGCACCGAGTACCCGTGGACGTCGCCCACGATCCTGTGGATGGCGGCAGGCTCGATCGTACTGCTGATCGCCTTCGTGTACGTCGAGCAACGCGCCGCCGAACCGATGCTGCCGATGCGGTTGTTCCGCAGCCGGGTGTTCACGGTGTCGGGTGTGCTGAGTTTCGTGGTCGGGTTCGCGATGCTCGGCGGCATCACCTACCTGCCGATCTACCTGCAGTACGTGCGCGGCGAGTCCGCCACCGCGTCCGGGCTCTGGATGCTGCCGCTCATCGCCGGTCTGATGGCCACCGCGCTGCTCACCGGCAACGTCATCAGCCGCACCGGCAAGTACCGGATCTTCCCGCTGCTCGGATCCGTCGGCCTGGCCGCAGGTCTGCTACTTCTGTCCTATTTGGACGCAGCAACGCCCTACTGGGTCATGGGCGCGTTCATGATGGTGCTCGGCGCCGGCATCGGCCTGGTGATGCAGGTTCCGGTGATCGTCGTGCAGAGCACCGCGAACTACACCGACCTCGGCGTCGCCACGTCCGGCATCAGCTTCCTGCGCACGATGGGCAGCTCGTTCGGCGTCGCGATCTTCGGCACGATCTACGCCAGCCAGCTCCCGCACCACCTCGTGATCCCGCCCGGCGTCGACCCGCGCGCGATCGCCAGCCCGGCCGCCGTCCACGCCCTGCCAGAAGCGATAAGGGCACCGATCGTCGCCGGATACGCCGAAACCGTGCAGACGATGTTCCTCATCGCCGCCCCGATCGGCCTCGTCGCACTGCTCGTGGCGTTCTTCCTGCCGGAGGTGCCGTTGCGCGACACCTCCCGTGCCGCCGCCACCGGCAACAGCGGCGTGGGCGAGAGCTTCGCCGCGCCAGGCTCGAACTCCTACGACGAGCTCCGCAAACTCGTCTCCACCGTCGTCTCGAAGTCCAAGGAAGATCCGGGCCTCGCGGTGCTTCGGAGGTCCGGCGTCGACCTGCCGCTGGAACAGGCGTGGCTGCTCGGCCGCGTCTACCGCGCCTCGACGGACGACGGCGTGGCCACGCTCGACGAGATCGCCGAGATGACCAAGGTTCCCGCAGGCATCTTCGAACCGACCGCCGCGCACCTGGTCCAGTCCGGGCACCTGGCGTTCACCGACGACGGCTACCGCTTCACCGACCGGGGCGCGGACGTCTTCACCCAACTCGTGCACGCGTGGCGCCGCTGGCTGCTCGACCAACTCGAAGACTGGCACGAACCCGACCAGCGCGACTTCGCCCAGGCGCTCGACTCGTTCACCGACGAGCTGATCGAGAGCGGACGACAGCTGAGCAGGGTCTAGCCGCACCGAAAGATCACCTGGTCGGACCTAACCCCTCCGGTGTATCCACATGCGACCCTGAAAGCGATGAGCACCACGCGAATCGGGTCGTTCAACGTGGAGAACATGTTCGAGCGCCCCAAAGTGATGGGCCGCAACGCAACCAAGCACGCGGCCCCGATTCTGGCCGCCCACGCCAGGTTCAACGAGCTCATCGCCGCCGAGACCTACACCCCCGAGGTCAAGGAAGAGCTCAAACAACACCTGGCAACGCTGGAGTTGCTGAGAAGTGACCGGAGCAAGTTCGCGATCCTGCGGCGCATCCGCGGCAGGTTCCTCGCCCGGCACAAGACCGGCGAAACCTCAGTCGTGGCAAGTGGTCGCGAGTCCTGGGTCGGCTGGGTCGAGCTCACCACCGAACCCATCAGCGAACTGGCCACCCGCCACACCGCCCAGGTGATGCGCGACGTCGGCGCGCACGTGCTGGGCGTGGTCGAGGCCGAGTCCCGCGAGCTGCTGCACATGTTCTCCGCCAGCATGCTCAAACACGTCGGCTGGACCCCGTACGAGGAAGTCCACCTGATCGACGGCAACGACGAACGCGGCATCAACGTGGGTCTGCTGACCCGCGACTCCCACGAGGTCATCACGATCCGCACGCACGTGTACGCCAAGGACACCTCCGGCGTGATCTTCTCCAGGGACTGCGCCGAGTACCACGTCCGCACCCCCGCCGGGCCCGAGGTGGTCGTGCTCGTGAACCACCTGAAGTCCAAGGGTTACGGCGCTCCCGGCGACCCGATCGGCGCACGCCGCCGCTTCCGTCAGGCGGTCCGCATCGCCCGCATCGTGAACCGCCTGCGCGACGAGGGCCACGAGTACATCGCGGTCGTCGGCGACCTCAACGACACCGCGGACAGCGAAGCCCTGCGCCCGCTGTTCCAACGCACCGGCCTGCGTGACATCAGCGAGCACGAGAACTTCGACTGGGACCACCGCAAGGGCACCTACCGCGGCGTCAACGAGAAGGGCAAGATCGACTACGTCCTGCTCACCCCGGAGCTGTTCACCAAGGCGACCGGTGGCGGCGTCTTCCGCAAGGGCGTGTGGCGCGGCCCGCGGACAAAAGACCGCTGGGACGTATACGAAACCATGACCGCCGACGTGCACGCGGCCAGCGACCACGCCGCGATCTACGCGGACATCGACTGGACTCGTTGAGAACAACGCCCGGACATATGGGGCCGAACAGGTGATGTGTCCGTCGTCGCATCACGTAATGGCCACTTCACCTTGATTGGCTCATTAGGTTAGCTTTACCTTGTCTGCGCCCTGTCTGACCTGGGGATTGGCCGAGGAGGACCGCCGGTGAGGCGTCGAGCACGGACCGTGACGTTGGTGGCTGCGCTGCTGGCGTCGACGTTGACCGCCTGCAGTTCGGCGAACGACCTGATCATTTACTCCGGCCGCAACGAACAATTGGTCGGCGCGCTTCTCGACCAGCTCGAGGACGCCGTCGGAATCGATGTTGAAATCCGCTACGGCGGCAGCGGTGAAATGGCCGCCCAGCTGCTGGAGGAGGGCCAGGGCACCGAGGCGGACGTGTTCTTCTCCCAGGACGCCGGCGCGCTCGGCGCGGTGGGTGAGCAGGGCCGCCTGGCCGAGCTGCCCGCGGACGTCCTCGGCATGGTGCCGGCGGGCTACCAGGCGCGCGACAAGAAGTGGGTGGCCACGAGCGCGCGGGCACGAGTCATCGCGTACGACCCGCGGGTGGTGCAGGAGAGCGAGCTGCCCAAGACGATCGACGAGGTCGTCGACCCGAAGTGGCGCGGCAAGGTCGGGTACGCGCCGACCAACGCGTCGTGGCAGGCGTTCGTCACGTCGGTGCGCGTGCTGAAGGGCGAGGACTTCGCCAAGGAGTGGCTGAAGAAGTTCGCTGCCAACGACCCCAAGCGCTACGACAACAACATCAACATCCTCAAGGCCGTCGACGACGGTCAGCTCCCGTTCGGACTGATCAACCACTACTACTGGTACGCCTCGGCCGCCGAGAAGGGCGCGGCCAACATGAAGGCGAAGCTGCACCGGGTCGGCGGCGGTGATCCGCTCGCGCTGGTCAACGTGGCAGGCGTGGGGGTGATCCAGGGCAGCAACCAGAGCGAGGCCGCGCAGAAGGCCGTGCGGTTCCTGTTGTCCGAACAGGCACAAAAGCACTTCGCCGACCAGACCGCGGAGTACCCGGCGAACCCGGACGTGAAGTCGAGCAAGCACCAGCTGCCGCCGATCACGGACCTCCAGGCACCCGACATCGACCTCTCCAAGCTGTCGTCGCTGCAGGAGACGGTGAAGCTGTTGCAGGAAGCGGGGTTGTCCTGAGGCCCGTGCACCGGGCCGCGCCAACGCTCACCACGCTCTCCCTCCTCGTCGCCACCGCGGCCGTGCTGCCGCTGGCGTACCTGGCGGTGCGTTCGTTCGAACGCGGCGGGGGCGTCGTGTGGGACGTGCTGGTGCGGACCCGGACCGCGGAACTGGCACTGCGGAGCCTGTCGCTCGCGGTGGCGGTGACGGCCGCGTGCCTCGTCCTGGGCGTGCTCAGCGCGTGGCTCGTGGTGCGCTCGGACCTGGCGGCTCGGCGGGCTTTCGGTGTGCTGCTGGTGTTGCCGCTCGCGGTGCCGTCGTACGTCGCCGGGTTCACCTGGATCTCGGTGCTGCCGGACCTCAGCGGGTTCGCCGGCGCGTTCGTGGTGCTGACGCTGGTGTCGTACCCGTACGTGTTGCTGCCGGTAGCGGCCGCGTTGCGCACGGCCGATCCGGCGGTCGAGGAGGTCGCGCGGTCGCTCGGCAGGACTCGTGGTCAGGTGTTCGTTTCCGTGACACTGCGACAGATCCGACCGGCTGCGCTCGCCGGCGGGTTGCTGGTGGCGCTGTACGTGCTGAGCGACTTCGGCGCGGTGTCGTTGATGCGCTACGAAGCCTTCACGCTCGGCATCTACACCAGCTACCGGGCGACGTTCGACCGCACACCGGCCGCGATTCTGGGCCTCATCCTCGTGTTGCTGGCGATCGCGTTGACGCTCGGCGAACGACGGGCCCGCGGCGTTGTCGCCCATCGAGGGCGTCGACGGCCGCTGACGGTTCCGTTGGGGCGCATGCGGATTCCGGCGCTGGCGGGGACTTTCGCGCTGATCCTGCTGACGCTCGGGGTGCCGGTGGTGAGCCTGGTGTGGTGGCTCGCGGCAGGCACGTCGACGTTCTCCGTGAGCGACGTGCTGGCGACTACCGGCAACACCATTGCGGTGTCGGCGTTTGGCGCCTTGCTGACGCTGCTGCTGGCGTTGCCGGTGGGGATCCTGGCCGCACGGCACCAGGGACGGCTTGCTCGCGGGGTCGAGCTGGCGAGCTTCGCCGGGCACGCGCTGCCGGGCATCACGGTCGGGCTCGCGTTGGTGTTCTTCGGGATTCGCTTCGCTCCCGCGCTCTACCAGACCATGCCGATGCTCGCTTTCGCTTACGCCGTGCTGTTTCTGCCGTTGGCGGTGGGGGCTGTGCGCACGGGTGTGGCGCACGCGCCGCCGGTGCTGGAGGAAGTGTCGCGGTCGCTCGGGCACAGCCGGTTCTTGACGGGTGTGCGCGTGACGGTTCCGTTGGCGGCGCCGGGGATTCTGGCCGGTACCGCGCTCGTTTTCCTGACCTGCGCCAAGGAGTTGCCGGCGACGTTGCTGCTGCGGCCGACCGGCGTGGACACGCTGGCGACCGAGCTGTGGACCCGCACCGAGGTCGCCGCGTACGCCGCGGCGGCGCCTTACGCGGCGGTTTTGCTCGTGGTGGCGGCGATTCCGGCCGTCGTGCTGGACAGGTTCCTGGGAGGTGAACGGTGAGCGGCTTGACGGTCAAACGGCTGGTCGCGGGCTACGGCGGGGAACCCGTGCTGCGCGAGGTCGACTTCGAGGTGCCGGAAGGCGGGCTGCTCGCCGTGCTCGGGCCTTCCGGCTGTGGCAAAACGACGCTGCTGCGCGTGCTGGCGGGCTTCCACCCCGTTGACTCGGGCGAGGTGTGGCTGGGCGGACGGCAGCTCACTTCGGAAGTACCGCCGGAGCAGCGCGGGATCGGGATCGTGCCGCAGGAAGGCGCGCTGTTCCCGCATCTCAGCGTCGCAGGCAACGTCGGCTTCGGCCTGAGCCGGACCGAACGGCGCGGCGGTCGCGTCGACGAGCTGCTGGAACTGGTGGGGCTGGCGGGGTTCGGCGCGCGCCTGCCCTCCGAGTTGTCCGGCGGCCAGGCGCAACGGGTCGCGCTGGCGCGTGCTTTGGCGCCACGGCCTGGAGTCGTGCTGCTCGACGAGCCCTTCTCCGCCCTTGACGCCGGTCTGCGCGAGGAACTTCGGGCGGATGTCCGGGCCACTCTGCGGGCGGCGGGGGCTACGGCGTTGCTCGTGACGCACGACCAGGAAGAGGCGCTCGGGATCGCGGACCTCGTTGCCGTGCTTCGAGATGGCGTGGTGGCGCAGCTCGCTCGGCCGCAGACCGTCTACAACTCGCCCGCTGATCTCGGGGTGGCGTTGTTCGTCGGCGAGGCGATGACTTTTCCCGGTGTGGCGCGATCTGGCGCTGTGGAGACGCCGCTCGGAGTGTTGCCGACGACTGGCGATGGAACCGGCACGGTGCTGCTGCGCCCAGAGCAGCTCGTTCTTGGCCCTACCGGCCTTGAGTCCACTGTGGACGACGTGCTGTTCCACGGTCACGACGCGACTGTGTTGTTGCGGCTTCCTTCCGGCATCCAGGTGCGATCTCGGGTGCAGGGCCGGGTTTCCGTGCGCGCTGGTGACTCCATCTCGGTCGCGGTTCACGGGCCCGCCCTGTTCTTCGGGGGCACGCCGTGACGGCCACGGCGGACCTCGGGTTCGCTGATCACCTCGCGGCGCACGGCGACCAACTCGCCCTGATCGTCCCTTCCGGTGAGCTCACCTATCGCGAACTCGACCAACTGGTTTCTGAGGCGTGCGAACGGTTGGGCACCACCCGGCGACTCGTGTTGCTGGCGGCCGAGAACGACGTCGAGTCGATCGTGACCTACCTGGCCGCGTTGCGCGGCCGGCACCCGGTGATCTTGGCTGCCACGGCCCAAATCCCCGCTCTGACCTCCGCTTACGACCCGGACGTGGTGATCGCGGGCTCGTGGTCCGAGCGCCACGAGGGCACCGTGCACGAGCTGCATCCCGAACTGGCGCTGCTGCTGTCGACGTCCGGCACAACGGGCTCACCGAAGCTGGTGCGGCTCAGCGCGGAGAACCTGGCCTCGAACGCGGCCGCCATCGGCGAGTACCTCGACATCCTCCCGACCGACCGCGCCATCACGTCGTTGCCGCTGCACTACTGCTACGGCTTGTCCGTCGTGAACAGCAATCTCGCGCGCGGCGCCGGCCTCGTGCTGACCGGACGTTCGGTGATCGAGCCGGAGTTCTGGGACCTGGTGCGTTCTGTGGGTGTGACGAGCCTGCACGGCGTGCCGCACACGTTCGGGCTGCTCGACGGCATCGGTTTCGCTTCCTTGGACCTGCCCAGCCTGCGCTACGTGACCCAGGCGGGCGGGCGGCTGGATCCCGCCGACGTCGTGCGCTACGCGTCGCTTGGTCTGGAACGGGGCTGGCGCTTCTTCGTCATGTACGGCCAAACCGAGGCGACCGCGCGCATGGCCTACCTTCCGCCCTCGCAGGCTTTGACGGACCCGTCGGCGATCGGCGTGGCTGTTCCTGGCGGTCATCTGCGCATCGACGACGGCGAGCTCGTTTACCGCGGCCCCAACGTGATGCTCGGCTATGCCCGCACGCCCGCCGATCTGGCGTCGGGCCGCACGACGTTCGAGCTCCGCACCGGCGATCTCGGCTCGGAGTCCTCCGGTCTGTTCTCCGTGACGGGTCGCAAGAACCGGTTCGTGAAGCCGTTCGGCCTCCGCGTCGATCTCGACCAGGTGGAGCGTTCGCTGGCTCTTGATGGCCTGCGCGTGGCCTGTGCCGGCGACGACTCCGGACTCGTGGTCGCGGTGTTGGGCTCCGCCGATCGCGCTTTCCGCTTGGTCCGCACCTTGACCGGCCTGCCCTCCGCCGCGATCCGCACCTACTCGGTGACATCTTTTCCCTTGCTGGCCAACGGAAAAATCGACTACCGGGCCGTCGCCGCGCCAGCTGACCGCTCGTCGACGTCGGTGCGCGAGGCGTTCGCCTCAGTTCTGGGCGTGCGCTCCGTGCCCTCAGACGCGACTTTCAACTCACTCGGCGGCGACTCGCTGCGCTACGTGCAGATGACCGTGCAACTCCAACGCCTGCTCGGCGATCTCCCGCCGACCTGGCCCACCATGCCCGTGTCCTCGTTGGAAAAGCTCCGCGCCACCCACCACCGCGTCCCGCTGATCGACACCACGATCGTGCTGCGCGCCCTGTCGATCCTGCTGATCGTCGGTTCGCACGTGAGCTTCTTCAACCTGATGGGCGGCGCCCACCTGCTGCTGGTGATCGCCGGCTGGAACCTGGCCCGCTTCCTGCTCCCCGCCCACCCACTGCGAATCCTGCGCGCCGCGGCCTTCATCGCGATCCCGACATCCCTCTGGCTCGTCTACCGCTCAGCCGTGACCGACGACGTGACCCTCGACAACATCCTGCTGGTGAACAGCTTCACCCGCGTCGGCGCCGGCGGCTACTGGTTCATCGAGGTCCTGGCCCACGTGCTCCTCGCGTGCGCCCTGATCTTCGCGGTGCCCGCGGTCCGCCGCTGGGAACAACGCCACACCTACGCGTTCGCCGTGATCGTGCTGGCCGCCTGCCTGCTGGCCCGCTACACCGTCGAGGGCGACTGGTTCGCCCGCAACATGACCACCCTCGGCGCCGCGTGGTTCATCGCCCTGGGCTGGCTGGCCCAACGCTCCCCCGCCCTGTGGCAAAAGTGCCTGGTCGTGACGGTCACGATCGCGATGATCCCCGGCCGCATGGAACTCCTCTCGCGCGAGATCATCGTGATCGCGGGCCTGATCCTCCTGCTGTCCCTCTCCCGCGTCCCGGTCCCCCGCAGCCTGCTCACCCCGATCAGCCTGCTGGCGAGCGCCTCGCTGGCCATCTACCTCACGCACTACGCGGTGTTCCCCCACCTGCTGCCCTTGGTGCCGACGCCGATCGTGTTCGTCGTGTGCGTCGCGGTAGGCGTGACAACCTGGCTGGCCATCACCAAAGCCCGCCCCCTGCTGACCGCCGGCCAGTCCCTGCTGCCACTCAGACAACCTCGACCGTCACCTCGATGACATCGCCCGGCGCCACGTCGTTCTTCTTGCGCACCGCGGCTTTGATCGGCAGCACGTAACAGCCCGACTGCTTGTCCGGGAACACCGACGTCGACCACGAGGACGCGCCCACCCCGACCCGGACCTTCACCGAGCCGAAGCCGGGGCCGGGCGTGGCGAGCTCGCGGATCTGGTCCGAGACGTCCTCGGGCAACGTCACGAACGTCCACGTGTCCATGCGGCGGGCGTCCCAGAGCCACAACTCCGCGTCGAAGACGAACATCGCCCCATTCTCCGTCAAAGCGGCGCGCTGATCTGAAAGTCCTCGTCGAACCGAGCCGCAAGTCGCTCACCCAGCCCGTTCGGCGCCCACTTCCGCACCAGGTCCAGGAACCCGATCAGGTCTTGCCTCACACCCTCCAGAAGTCCCGGCAGGTCGGCGGTCCGGATCTCACACGCGGGTCCGTCCCTGCGCGCACCGTCCTGCCACAACCTCACCACGCCGTCCGCGAACTCCACTCCTGGTTCCGACGAGTGCCCGAGCCACGGCGCCCGCCCGTCGAGCAGTTCCTGCCAGGCGCGCCAGTCCTCGAGACCCATGCAGCACCCGTGCTCGATCTCGACGCCGGTCACGGTGTCACGGACCCTGAGCCCGCCGGCCATGATGATCAGTTCCTCCTCCAGCACCGCAGGCAGCATCTCCGGGCTGTAGTCCTCGTCCTTGCCGTATTCGGCGATCGCGGCGAGCGCCGCGAACACGTCCTCGCGTGACATCCGCCCGGACAGCGGCACGTGCACGTCCCACGAAGGGCTCACGACGGCGGTCATCTCGATCACTCACCCATTGTGGTGACGAACGCCACCGACCATTTCGGTCGGTTTACCTACCGAACCGGTCGGTAAACGCCGTAAAGTCGGCATCATGCCACGACAGCTCAGGACCGGGGTCGACGAGCAGATCCTCGACAGCGCAGCCGCGTTGTTCGCGCGTCACGGCTTCGAGCAGACGTCGCTCAAGGCGCTCGCGGACGCCGTCGGCCTGTCCAAGGCCGGGCTCCTGCACCACTTCCCGAGCAAGGAAGCGCTGTTCGAGGCCGCCTGGGACCACAGCCGCGTGCTGAGCAGCCATGTGGCCGAGCAGGTAAGGCCGCTCCCCGCCGGACCGGCACGTGAGCGCAAGGCGCTCGAGCTGCTCACCGACATCGCGCTCGACCGGCCGGGCCTGGTCGCGCTGCTGTTCCGCAGCATGACCGCGCCCGGCGAGGACCCGCAGCAGGCGCAGGACGAGCTGCTGCTCAACGAGATGTTCGTCGTCGACCCCCAGCAAGAGCTGGAACGCGCGATCCGCATCGTCGGCGC
Organism: Lentzea alba; assembly: GCF_047445655.1. Classification (GTDB taxonomy): domain Bacteria; phylum Actinomycetota; class Actinomycetes; order Mycobacteriales; family Pseudonocardiaceae; genus Lentzea; species Lentzea alba_A. Next base: position 22,699 of record NZ_JAJAEG010000003.1, on the reverse strand, counting down.
GCTCAGTGCCATGGCCGTGCTGACCCTCCTGGCCAACCAGGAAGGCGACAAGACCACGTGGCGCCCGCTGATCCTCCGCACCTGCTTTGACGCACTCGGCCACCGTGACGCACCCGGCCACCACTGATCGTTCGCAACCTGTTTTGACGCACTCGGCCACCAGGAGGCCTGAACACCATGGCGAAACTGCTCTACCGGCTCGGCAGAGGTGCCCACAAGCACCGCCTTCCGGTTGTCCTCATCTGGCTGCTCGTGCTCATCGGGTCGGGGGTCGGTGCGTACGCGCTCGGCGGTGAGACGTCCAACGCGATGTCCATCCCCGGCCAGGAGTCGACCACCGCGCTCGAGCGCATCGAGCAGAAGTTCGGGTCCGGCGACAGCGCGTCCGCACGGGTTGTCGTCAAGGCGCCCGCGAACGAGAAGCTGCCGCAGCACGTCCAGGCGATCACCGAGCTCGTCAACGACGAGTCCGCGCTCAAGGGCGTCCGGAGTGCGACCAACCCGCTCGACCCGGCCGCGCCCAGCGTCAACAAGGACGTCAACGTCGGGTACAGCACCGTCACCTACGACGTGAAGCCCGGTGAGGTCACCGACGAGCAGCGGGCCGACCTGCTCAAAGCCGTCGAGAAGGCCAGGAACGCCGGCCTGACCGTCGAGGTCACCGGCACCGCGATGCAGGAGACGCCGCACGTCGGCGGACCCACCGAGGCCATCGGTGTCGTGCTCGCGCTGGTCGTGCTCGCGCTGACCTACGGTTCGCTCGTCACGGCAGGCATGAACCTGCTGACCGCCGCGATCGGCGTCGGCATCGGCACGCTCGGCATCACCATCGCCACCGGGTTCATGGACCTGCAGTCGACCACGCCGGTCCTCGCCTCGATGCTGGGGCTCGCGGTCGGCATCGACTACGCGTTGTTCATCATCAACCGCTACCGCCAGGAACTTCGCCGCGGCTCGGACGTCGGGCACGCCGTCGCGACCGCGGTGGGCACGGCGGGTTCCGCTGTTGTCACGGCCGGTCTCACCGTCGTGATCGCGTTGGTGGGTCTGGCGATCGCGGGCATCCCGTTCCTCACGCAGATGGGTGTCTCGGCCGCCGCCACGATCGTCGTCGCGGTGCTGATCGCCGTCACGCTGGTGCCCGCGGTGCTGAGCATGCTGGGCCGCCGGGTGCTGACCCGCAAGGAACGCGCGGAAACCGCCGTGGAACCCAAGGATCGCGGGATCATCAGCGGCTGGGCCAAAACCATCACCCGCAACCGCGTCGTCGCGCTGCTGCTGTCGGTCGTGGCGCTCGGCATCGTCGCCATCCCGGTGGCGTCGATGGACACCACGCTGATCCAGAAGCCCCCGGCCAACTCCACCCAGGAACGCGCCGACCAGATCCTGGCCCAGGGCTTCGGCGAGGGCTTCAACGGCCCGATCATCGTGCTGGTCGAGGGTGACGGCGCCGCGGCGACGGCCACCAAGGCCGCCGAGCCGATCGCGAAGATGTCCGACGTCGCACTGGTCACGCCGGCTCAGCCGAGCCCGGACGGCAGCGCCGCGATGGTCACCGTCATCCCGAAGTCCGGCCCGGACAGCACTGCCACGGAACAGCTCGTCGCCGACCTGCGCGCCGAACTGTCCACTCTCGACGGTGGCAGGGCCTACGTCACCGGCGCCACTGCGGTGAGCGTGGACGTGGCCACGTCACTGGACCGCGCGCTGCCTATCTACCTGGCCGTCGTCGTGGGTCTGGCGCTCGTGCTGCTGATCCTGGTGTTCCGCTCGCTGCTGGTACCGCTGGTCGGTGTGCTCGGCTTCCTGCTGACCATCGGCGCTTCGCTCGGCGCCACCGTCGCGGTGTTCCAGTGGGGCTGGCTCGCCGACGCGGTCAACCTCGACAGCACCGGCCCGCTGATCAGCCTCACGCCGATCCTGGTGATCGGCATCCTGTTCGGCCTCGCCATGGACTACCAGATCTTCCTGGTGTCCCGGATGCACGAGGCGCACCACCGCGGTGCCGCCCCGATCACCGCCATCACCACGGGCTTCCGCCAGGCGGCCCCGGTGGTCGTGGCCGCCGCGCTGATCATGTTCTCGGTGTTCGCGGGCTTCGTCCCCGCCGGCGAGGCGACCGTGAAGTCGATCGCGTTCGCCCTGGCCGTCGGCATCTTCGTGGACGCGTTCGTGGTCCGGATGGTGCTCGTGCCCGCCGCGCTGGCCCTGCTGGGCGAGCGCGCCTGGTGGCTGCCGAAGTGGCTGCGGTGGCTGCCGGAGCTCGACGTCGAGGGCACCGCGCTCGACGAGCTCGAAAAGCCGAAGGAGAAGCCGGAGCCCGTCGCGGTCGGCTGATCCACCCACCGGTCCGTCATGCCTGTGATCTGATCGCGGGCATGACGGACTGGTCCGCGCTCAGCCACGCTCACGGCAGCGCCGAGAACATCCCCGGCCTGCTCGACCGCGTGGCCACCACGAACGACCAGGACGCGTGGAGCGAGCTCTGGGGCGCGCTGTGTCACCAGGGCAGCACCTACCCCGCCAGCTACGCGGCACTCCCCCACCTCGCCGCCATCGACGACGTGCAGGCGGTCGTGCTGGCGGGCGGGATCGTCGCGGACGGCGGCGACGAGGTCCGCGCCGAGCACGCCGCGGCCATCTCGACGCTGCTGGCCAGGGCGAACGAGCTGCTGCCAGGCGCGGACGAGGAGACGTACGCGTATCTGGTCGAGAGCGTGCTGACGTTCGAAGGTCTCGTGGACTCGGTCGACGCGCTGGCGTGGGGCGTGGCCGACGAGGAGTACGAGATCGAGTGTCCCGAGTGCGGCACCGCGACGTTGATCCTCGTTGCCGAGGGCGTCAGTCGCGCTGACGACCACCCGGATCGCCCACTGCGACCAGCCGATCCCGCCCAGCTGACCGGCATCGGCCGACGCGTCTACGAGACCGCCGCGAACCACGGCAAGAAGAAGGTCGCGAGAGTGTTCCTGCACGCGTTCGGTCAGGCCACCTGCCCCGCGTGCGGCATCGAGGTCACGGTCGCTGACTTGCTGAGCTGAGCCCGCACCCACCGCGCGACCGTCGGCGCAGGCGGTTCCACCGGGCCCCCGAGGTGCGCTACCACCTGCAACGAAGCCGAGCCCGGCGCTTCCACCGCCAGCGCCCACCCGTGGCACTTCGTCCACAGCAGCGCCACGTCGTGGTCAGGGTGGCCGGGGAGCCTGCCGTCCACCGCGATGTACAGCCGCAGCGGGTTGTCCCGATCCACACAGGACGACTCACCGCTGAGCCCGAGCTCCCGCGTCACCCGGCGCGCGTACTGCCTTGCCACCACGCTGTTCACATGGCCCGGCTACCCGGTCGCGGCGGCCGCAACCCACTGTTCCGATCCAGGTTTCGGCCGCCGCGTCACGCACCGGTCACTCGCCGCCGAAGTCGCCGAAGTCCTCGAACGCGTCGTCGATCATCTCGCCCATCACCATGCCGCCCACGACACCCGCGGCACCGGCCGCGACGACCGTGCCCATGCCCATTCCACGGCCGTGGTGACCGCCGTGGTGACCGCCGCCGTGGAAGCCCTGCATCCCGCCACGCTCGGCGACCTGGGCCAGCCAGCCGTTGATGGACGTCGCCCAGTCGGCGACCTGAGCCTCCTGGTGCGACAGTCGGAAGTGGCCGAACGCGTCACCGCCCGACGAGAACATCCCGCCGCGCCGATCGGCTTCGAGGATCACGTACAGCTCGTGCGGCGACGCCACGAACGTGAGCTCCACCTGCTGCACCCGGCCGGCGAACTGGGCCGGCGGGAAGAACTCGATCTCCTGGTAGAAGCCGAGCTCCTGCGGCACGCCGTGCAGGCGGCCCGCCTCGACGTCGGCGCTGCGGAACGAGAAGCCGAGCTGCCCGAACGCGCTGAGCACCGCGTCCTGCGAGGGCAGCGGGTGGATCAGCACGGGGTCGAGGTCGCCCTTGTCCGGCGCGCCCGCGATCACGAGCTCGGTCCGCACGCCCACGGTCATGCCTGGCAGCTGACCGCCGCCGACCGCCGTGATCGGGGTCTCCCACGGGATCGGCAGCTGGAACGGGATCGACACCAGCTGACCGGCACCGACCCGCACACCCTGCTGCACCACGACCCGCAGGAACTCGGACACACCGCCGTACTCGTGGTCACCGTGCTCGACCTCGACCCGCGTGACCAGCGACAACACGACCTGGCCGATCTCGGCGTCCGCGCTGCCGCCCTGGATGCGCACCTGCCCGGTCACCAGCTGGCCGGGTGTGGCGTGCGGTGAGTCCAGGACGGTGTCGACCGATGGACCGCCGACGCCGAAGGCGCTGAGCATCCGCTTGAACATTTACCGTTTCCTCTCGCGGGTGTCGGTTTCGTCCTCGAAGTCGCCGATCAGCTCTTCGAGGAGGTCTTCCAATGCGGCGATGCCGACCACGCCGACATCCGAGGCGTCTTCGACCAACGCCAGCTGCGACCGCTCGGCACGCATCTCGGTCACGGCCCGCGCGACCGGCATCGACGCGGGCAACGTCAGCACCGGCGCCATGAGCTCCGAAGCCGCCGGGTCCTCGCCGCGCGCCGTGGCCCGCATCGCCTCACGGATGTGCACGAGGCCCACGTACCGGCCGCGCGGATCGGTGACCGGGAAGCGCGACCGTCCACACTGGAGGCTGCGCTGCTCGATCTCGCGCGCGGTCGTGTGCAACGAGACCGTCGACGTCTCGCCGATCGGCACCATGACCTCACGCACAGTCGTGCGCTGCACCTGCAGCATCCGGGTCAGCAACCGTTGCTGCCCCTCGGGAATCAGGCCGTGCTCGGCGGACTGACGCAGCAGCATCCGCAGGTCGTCGGGCCGATGTGCCTGCGCCAGCTCGTCCTGCGGTTCGACCTTCATCAGGCGCAGCAAGCCGTTCGTCGTCGAGTTCAGTCCACTGAGCAACCAGCGGACCGAGCGGGCGAACGCGCGGAACGGCAGCGCCAGGATCAGCGCGGACCGCTCGGGGTGCGCGATGGCCCACGACTTCGGCGCCATCTCGCCGACGACCATGTGCAGGAACACCACCAGCACCAGGCTGATCGCGAACGCCACGCCGTACGCGAACGCGTCCGGCAGGCCCGTCCACCGCAGCGCGGGCTCCAGCAGGTCCGCGACGGCCGGTTTGGCCAGCGCGCCGAGACCCAGCGTGCACAGCGTGATGCCCAGCTGGGCGCCCGCGAGCATCAGCGACAGCTCGCGCACTCCCGCCACCGCGGCGCGCGCCGCCCGTGACGTCTCGGCCGCCTGTTCCAGGCGGTGCCGCTTGGACGCGATCAACGCGAACTCGGCGGCGACGAAGAACCCGTTCAACGCCAACAAAATAACGGAGATCACGATGCTCATCCGGACAGCACCACCGTGTCCGGCACGTTGCGCGCGACCGAGGTGACCACGAGCTTCACGCCGTCCATCTCGATCTCGTCACCGGGCTCCGCCACCCGGCCGAGCTGGTGCAGCACCAGACCGGAGACGGTGTCGTACGCGTCGTCGCCAGGCAGCTCCACGCCGGTGGCGTCCTCGATCTCGTCGAGCCTCATCCGGCCGGGTACGCGCCAGTCGTCGCCGACCTTCTCGATCAGGGCCGAGACCAGGTCGTCCTCGTCGTGGATCTCGCCGACCAGCTCCTCGGCCAGGTCCTCCAGCGAGATCACGCCCGCGAACCCGCCGAACTCGTCGACCACTCAGGCGAGCTGACGTCGTTCGGTCCGCAGCCTCTCCAGCACCGCGGGCAACGGCAGCGTCGCCGGCACCACCAGCGCGGGCGACGCGATCTTCTCGATGGCGACCGACGAACGCTCCTCCGGCGTCAAGGTCAGCACCTCGGCCAGACCGACGATCCCACGCAGGTCGTCGCGGTCGTGGCCGACCACCGGGAAACGCGAGTTCCCGGTGTCCAGCAACGAGACCACGCGCGCGGCAGGCTCGTCGAACCATACTGTGTGGACGTTCACGCGCGGCGTCATCGCCTGGTCCGCGACGAGCTCGCGGAACCCGATGCCGTGCTCCAGCAGCCGGGTGAGCTCGGGGTCGAGATGCCCCTGCTCCCCCGCGTCCTCGACGATCTGCTTGAGGTCCGCCGACGTCGCGCCCTGCGGCAGTTCCTCGACGGGCTCGATCCCGAACGCCCGCAGCAACCGGTTCGCGGCCACGTCGAACAGCCGGATCACCGGCCCGGCGATCTTCAGGTACACCAGCGTCGACGAGCTCAGGGCCAGCGCCAGGCGTTCGGGCCGCGCGATCGCGAGGTTCTTCGGCAGCAGCTCACCGAGCACCATCTGCACGAACGTCGCGAAGACCAGCGCGATCACCATCGAGCCCGGCACGCCGAGCCCGGTGCCGAGCAACGGCTCGGCGACGTAACCCACGAGCAGCGCCGTCACCGTGATGCCGAACTGGGCACCGGACAGCATGAAGGAGAGCTTCTGAGTCACGCGCAGCGCACGTTCGGCGGGCTCGGAACCGGCCTCCGCCAACTGCTGCAGACGGCCGCGATCGACCGCCATGTACGCGAACTCCTGAGCGACGAAATACCCCGTGGCCACAGTCAGGACCACGATGGCGAGCAAGCCGGATGCGATCAACAAGACGCACCCGGCCACGTACTACAGCCGTCTATGTCGGCTTCATCAGGCATACTCCAACAGTAGCACGTAGCACTGTACGGTTCAGGGGACGGAGGTGGCCGATTTGTCCGAATCGCTCCTGAAGATCGGCGAGCTCGCCGCCCGCGCCGGAGTCAGCATCCGCACCGTCGACCACTACACGACGCTCGGCCTGATCAGCCCTGCTCAGCGCACCGCGAGCAACTACCGCCTCTACCGCACCGACGACGTCGAGCGCATCCACCTCGTCCAGCGCCTGGAAGTCCACGGACTGCCGCTGGAGGACATCGCGCGGGCGTTCACGGCGAGACCTGCCGACACGGCCGCCGTGCTCGGTCAGATCGACACCGACCTGCGCACGCTCCAGGAAGTCTGCGACGCCGCCTCCCCCGAGATGCACGGCCTGCTGTCGGTGATCGCGAACCGCGTCCACTCGCTGATCACCATCGCTCTGCAGCTGCCGCCCGACATGCCTCTTCAGTCGTCGAATATTCGGGGTTCGCCTACGGTCTTGCCGGGCCCTGTCGATCACGCCAAGGTGAACGAGCCGCCTCCGCCGCGCCTGGATTCCGGCAGGAAGTGAGCGCTTCGAGATGGAGTTCCCGAACACCCCCGCCACGCCCAGCGCCGTGAGCCGCCGCTGCTTCATCGGTGGTTGCGCCGCGGCAGCGACAGTTCTGACCGCCGGCACCGCCGCAGCCGCGACCGATGCCGCCGACACACAGCCGTGCGGGAAGCTCCCGCCCGGCACGGTCCTCGCGAAGAAGGCCGACGTCCCGTTGAACGGCGGTGTCGTCGTCTACTTCGATGACGAGACGTCAGTCGTCGTCGCGCAGCCGAAGAAGAACACCTACACGGCGTTCGACGCGAAGTGCACGCACGCCGGCTGCATGTGCAGCGAGGTCGACAACAACCTGATCATCTGCTGGTGTCACGACAGCCGGTTCAGCTCGGTCGACGGCAAGCGCAAGAGCGGACCGGCCAAGAAGCCGTTGCCGCTGATCAAGACCAAGATCAAGGGAGACGACATCGTGGTGGCGTAGTTTGTCGTCGAGGAGGCGTGCCGTGAGACTTCGCAGCGAGCAGTGGTACGCGGGTGACGACCGCAACGCCTACATCCACCGCGCCTGGATGCGCCGCGGTACGCCTTCCGACGCCTTCGCCAGACCGCAGATCGCCATCGCCAACACGGCCTCCGACCTCACCCCGTGCAACGCGCACCTGAACGAGGTCGCGGCCTCGGTGTCGAACGGCGTGCACGAGGCGGGCGGCATCCCGTTGAACCTGCCGGTGGTGTCGCTCGGCGAGACCAACGTCCGCCCCACCGCGATGCTGTGGCGCAACATGGCCGCGATGGCCGCCGAGGAGATGTTGCGCGCCAACCCCGTCGACGGCGTGGTACTGCTCGGCGGTTGCGACAAAACGATTCCCGCGCTCCTGATGGCCGCCGCGTCCGTCGACATCCCCGCGGTCGTGGTGCCCGGCGGGCCGATGCTGACCGGCACGTTCCGCGGTGTCCCGCTGGGCTGCGGCACCGACGTCTGGCGGCTGTCGGAGGAAGTCCGCGCCGGCACGTTGTCGCAGGAAGCCTTCATGCGCTCCGAGTCCGCGATGATCCGCAGCCGCGGCCACTGCAACACCATGGGCACCGCCTCGACTATGGCCCTGGTGGCGGAGGCGCTCGGCACCGTCGTCCCCGGCGTCGCGGGCACCCCGGCGCCGGACAGCAGGCTGCTGGAGGCCTCGCACGGCACCGGCCGGCTGATCGTCGAGCTGATCGAGAAGGACCGCAGGCCCAGCACCTTCCTGACGAAGGCGAACTTCCACAACGCGATCGTCGCGCTGGCCGCGATCGGCGGCTCGACCAACGCAGTGGTGCACCTGCTCGCGATCGCCGGCCGGCTGGGCGTCGACCTGACACTCGACGACTTCGACCGCATCGGCTCCGGTGTCCCGTTGCTGGTGGATCTCCAGCCAGCGGGCCGTTTCCTGATGGAGGACTTCCACCGCGCGGGCGGGCTTCTCGCCGTGCTGCGCGAGGTGCGTGATCTGCTCGACCCGGAAGCGTTGAGCGTCACCGGAAACCCGCTCGTCGACTACCTCGACGACGCCCCGATCTGGGACCCCGAGGTGATCCGCGCACGCGAGACCCCGATCATCGCCGAGGGCGGCATCGCGGTCCTGCGCGGCAACCTCGCCCCGTCCGGCGCGTTGATCAAACCGGCTGCCGCGTCCGCACACCTGTTGCAGCACCGCGGAAAAGCCGTGGTGTTCGACAGCATCGAGGACTTCCACGCCCGGGTCGACGACCCCGATCTCGACGTCGACGCGGACTCCGTGCTGATCCTGCGCGGCTGCGGCCCGCGCGGCTACCCGGGCATGCCAGAGGTGTCGAACATGCCGCTGCCCAAGAAGTTGCTGGAACAGGGCGTGCGCGACATGGTCCGCATCTGCGACGGACGCATGAGCGGCACCGCGTACGGCACCGTCGTCCTGCACGTGGCACCGGAAGCGGCCGCGGGCGGACCGCTCGGCCTGGTCCGCACCGGCGACGTCATCGTGCTGGACGTGGAGAACCGGCGGATCGACGTGGAGGCGCCGGACTTCCTCAGCCGCACCCCCGGCGAGGCGATGTCCCAGGCGTTCGCCGCACCGAAACGCGGCTGGGAGCGCCTCTACATCGACCACGTGCTGGGCGCCGACACCGGAGCCGACCTGGACTTCCTGGTCGGCTCCAGCGGCAGCGACGTCACCCGCGAGTCACACTGAGCAGGGTCACTTCAGCGGAGGGTCACTTCAGCCGATCGACCACCTGGGCCTCGTACAACGACGCCGGCACCAGCGGCCCGGTCTTGATCTCGATGCTCCCCCACGGCCCGGGGAAGTACGGCTGCGACCGCCGCGTGCCCTCGTTGGAGACGGCGTAGTTCTGCGCGGTCGGCGGCTTCTGGACGACCATTTCCTTGTTGTAGTCCCAGATCACCGAATGCGCCGCGCCCCAGCCGTGCGAGGTGCCGTAGTCGCCGCGGTTCATCAGCTTGGCCTGGTTGCCGCGGTTGCCGACCTCGCGGATGTTGTCGAACAGCAGGCCCTGGCTCCACCGCCGGTGCGCCTCGGCGTCACCACCGTCCACAGTGGCCCGATGCCACACGACGCCGGCGACGGAGTTGGCTCCGTTGCTGACGAACGCGTGCCGCGCCTTGGACGCGTGCAGGCCGGTGAACAGGATGAGGTGCGAGTTGGTGTTCGCGGCGAAGTTGTACATGCGGCCACCCGTGCGGACCGCCACCGGGTCCGTGGCCTGCGCGTCCTTCACGGTGATGCGCACGGATCGTTCGGTCACCACGCCCGCGTAGCCGAAGTAGCGCGTCTTGACGCCCCGCACCCAGCTGTTGTCCGCGCCGTACACCCCGATGGCGTTCCACGCGTGGTTCTCGTCCTCGCCGCCCTTGGTCTCGATGTCGACGCGCAGGCTCTCCACGCCGGCCTCGCTGACGAGGTTCCGCGCGGTCACCGGCGCGACCGTGGAGATGGTCAACGACCGGTCGAGGTGGTTGTAGATCGGCGCGTCGAACGTGAGCTTGCGGCCGTCGACGGCCTTGATCCGGCGCACCCAGTGGAGATCCATCGAGCCTGCGGTCCAATCCGGCGAGTTCACGGTGCCGCCGCCGTCGACCGCGTTGATCCACTTCTGGGACGACGGGTGCTTGACGACGACCTCCTGGCCCACCTTGAACTGCGTGGCGTTCGCGACCTCCAGGCTGAGCGACCCGACCTGCACGAACGGTGTGGTCACCTCGGTGGTCGCGCCGGTCGTCCACGGGGTCTTCGCGTCGCTGCCGAGCACGACGACCGTGCGCTGGTGCGGCGTGTCGCCGCGGCCGAACAACGTGGTGGCATCGCCGGATCCGCGGAGCACCACGCCGCTGTGCTTGATCCGCACGGTACCGCGGATGTCGTAGCGGCCGGCCGCGAGCTTCACCGCGCCGCGATGCCCGTTCGCGTCGGGGGTGCGGGCGCCGACCTGGTCGATCGCTTTCTGGATGTGGGCGGTGTTGTCGCCGGTGACCGGGTTGATCGTGAGCACGTCGGGCACGGTCGGCAACGGCTTCTCGCCGTGGTGGTAGCCGACGTAGCTGAAGTCCGGCACGCGGTTGCGCGCGCTGTCGGACGCGTACTTCAGCTTGCCGTCCGTGCCGTACGAGACGTGCGCCGACGACCACTGGCCTGGCTGGTTCGCCGGTGGGTAGCTGCCGCAGAACTCCTGCCAGCACGCCGGTGCCGCGTGGGCGACCGGGGTCAGGCTGCTGAGAAGGACCAGCGCCGCAAGGATTTTCGCCGATCGAGACACTCGCATTACTCCTGCCGCGTCAACGTGGAAGGCGGCAGTTGGCGCACAGCTTAGCCAATCGGGCGGATCAGGGACAGGCCGGCGAAATTCCGGCCGGCCTGTCCCAGCCGGCTCCGGTCACACCCCTTCGATCCACCACCACTGCTGCGACTGGAAGTTCTTCTGCCACAGCTGGGCGCGCGCACCGTTGCCCGGCACGTTGATGTCGCGGTCCAGCACGACGTTGTAGCCGGCGTGGAAACGCTCGTTGTAGATGGCGAGGTCATTCGCCCTCATGAACCACCTCTGCTGCGACTCCCAGTTGCACTGCCACAGCTGCACCTTGGTTCCGTTCGCACCCCCGCCGTTGGTGTCGGCGTCCAGGCACAGCGTCTGGTGCCGCCCGTTGATCAGCCTGAAGTTGTCGTCGGAGTACCACCGCTGCTCCGGCGAACCGTCACAGCGCCACAGCACGACCTGCTTGCCGTTGCCGGCCGCACCGGCGCCCCCGTCGAGGCACTGGGTGTTGCCGTTGTAGTGGCTGTGGATGACGACCCATCCGGCCTGGGCGACCAGCCGTCTGCTGTCCGCCGCCGTGGCGACCCCCGTTGTCGTGGCGAACACCGCGAGCACGGCGATTCCCAGTGCTGTCAGCTTTTTGAGCACGACCTTCTCCGCTCCGCGCCGAACGGCGCATCGAGACCCCCAGTCCTCGATCCGAGGACTGTCTCGTTGTAGCGCGGCGAAGTTGTTCAGGATCGGCAGGTGGAAGCTGAAGAAAAACTCTAATCAACGGGCATCGATTCAGCCGTTCCTGGTACCGCTCAGTGCGAGTGCTCGTGTTCCTCCACGTGCCCAGCGTCGTGCACGTGGGTGTGCGAGTGCGTCTCGCCGCCGTGGGTGTGGGTGTGCTCGTGCTCGACGTGTTCGTGTGAGTGAGCCCCGTGCGGATGCGTGTGGGTCATGTCGCCGTGGCTGTGCTCGTGTGAGTGCACTCCATTGGTCATGTGCCGGATGCTGGCACGTCTCCGACCAGCGCGCAGAGGTGCAAGGTCTTGCTTATTGCAAGTTTTTTGCTGTTAGCTGCTTCCGGCAACACGGACACCTGGGAGGAACTGGATGCGCCGAGCGGTATTCGCGCTGCTGACCGTCGTGCTGGTGGCCGGGTGCGCGTCCCCGGACGGCGAGGCGACCGGGACGGCGACGTCCATCGTGATCGGCGCGGGCAGTGAGCCGGAGAACCTCAACCCGATCCTCGGCTACGCCCCCGACGGCGCCGCGAAGATCTTCGACGGCCTGGTGACCAGGGACGCCTCACTGGCTCTGCGTCCGGCGCTGGCGGTCGAACTGCCCACGGCCAGTCCCGACGGCCTGACCTGGACCGCCAAGCTGCGCGCGGACATCACGTTCTCCGACGGCACCCCGGTGTCCGCCCAGGACGTCGTGTTCACCTACAAGTCCGTGCTGGACAAGAAGGTGAACTCCACGATCGCCTCCCGCTTCGACGCCCTGGCCGACGTTCAAGTGGTCGACCAGCACACCGTCACCTTCACGTTGTCCTACGCCTACGCGCCTTTCGCGGAGCAGCTGACGCTCGGCGTCGTGCCCGCGGCCCGGTTCGCCGGCACGGACATCAACAGCGCGCCCTTCAACACCGCGCCGGTCGGCACCGGCCCGTACACCGTCGCCGAATGGCGCAAGGGCGACCGGTTGGTGTTGCGCGCCAACGACAGGTACTGGGGCGGCGCGCCCGCGATCAAGACCGTGACCGTCGTCTTCGTGCCCGACGACAACGCCCGCGCGACCCGCATGGCCGCAGGCGAGTTCGACGGCACCGTCCTGCCGCCCAAACTCGCGCGGTCCTACGACACGAAGACCGGCTACCGGGTCATCCAGAACCCGTCCGCCGACTACCGCGGCCTCAGCCTGCCCTCGGAACTCCTGTTGACCTCCGATCCCCGCGTACGCCGGGCGATCAACCTGGGCATCAACCGCCAGGCCATGATCGACGCCGTGCTCGCCGGCTCCGGCAAGCCCGCCGCCACCCCGATCTCGCCCCACCTCAAGTCCTGGTACGACTCCAGCGCCACGTTCGCCTACGACGTCACCGAGGCCGAGAAACTTCTCGACGAGGCGGGCTGGCGCAAGGGCGCCGACGGCAAACGCACCCGCGACGGCCAGCCTGCCCGACTGCCGGTGCTCTACCCGGCTCCCGACGTGCTGCGCAAGGAACTGGCCCTGGCCGCCGCCTCCGACATCGCCAAGCTCGGCATCGACGCTCCCGCCGAGGCCACGACGTTCGACATCATGCTGCAGCGCCAGAAGGAGGCCGCCTCGATCTGGGGCGGCGGCGAACCCTACGACCCGGACACCGCGGCCTACACGCTGCTGCACTCCCGTTACGCGGGCCAGCCGGGCTACGTGAACATGTCGCTGTACCGCAACTCCACTGTGGACACCGCGCTGGACCTCGGCCGCCGCAGCCTCGACCCGGCGGTGCGCAAGCAGGCCTACCTCGACTTCCAGCGGGCTTACGTCGCCGATCCCGGCTGGGCGTTCCTGGTGTTCCTCGACCACACCTACGTGTTGCGCGACAGGTGGACCGGCCAGGAGACGCAGGTCGAGCCGCACGACCACGGGCTGGTGCACGCCGTGTGGTGGAACCTCGAGCGCTGGACACCGAAGTCGTGAGGGTCCGCGCCATCGGCAAGGTCGCCCTGCGCCGCCTCGCTTTCGCGGTGCCCGTCCTGCTCGTGGTCAGCTTCGCCCTGTTCGTGCTGGCCAAGGCCTCGCCCTTCGACCCGGTCGAGCGCTACTTCGGCGTGCGCATCATCGGCGCCTCCCCAGAGCGCGTCGCCCAGCTGCGCGCGAACTGGGGCGTCGACGAGCCGGTCGTCGCGCAGTACTGGGCCTGGCTGCGGCACGCGGTGGCCGGAGACCTCGGTGATTCCCTGTCACTGCAGCAACCCGTGTCGGCGGTGATCGGCGACCGTCTCGGGTGGACGGTGCTGCTGGTCTCGGTCGGCTTCACCCTGGCGCTGCTGCTGGGACTTCTCCTCGGCACGACGGCGGCGTGGCGGCAGGGCTCGTGGCTGGACCGGGCGGTCACGGGCGGCTGTTACGCGCTGGAGGCCGCGCCGGTGTTCTGGGTCGGGCTGGCGGTGCTGTACGTGTTCGCGTTGCAGCTGCGGTGGTTGCCGGGTGGCGGCGTGACGACAGGGGCCGAGCCGGTCACGGTTGGCGGGGTCGCCGTGCACATGGTGTTGCCGGTGGCGGTGCTGGCGATCTCGCAGGCGCCGTGGTTCGTGTTGTTCGTGCGGCAGAACCTGCTGGAGTCGTTCACGCAGGACCACGTCATCGGGGCGCGTGCCCGTGGCTTGCCGGATCGGCTGGTGGTGTCCGGGCACGCGTTGCGGACGTCGCTGCTGCCGTTCCTCACGTTGCTGGGGGCGCGGTTGCCGGAGCTGATCACGGGAGCGTTGCTGGTCGAGACGGTGTTCTCGTGGCCGGGCATTGCGCGCGCGACCGTGGAGGCTGCGTTGAACGTCGACTTCGCGCTGTTGGGGGCGTTGACGGTGATGGCGACCGGGGTCGTGCTGGTGGGCAACCTGCTGGCCGACGTCCTGTACGCGCTGGCTGATCCGAGGGTGGCGCTCGATGGCTGACCTGACCTGGCGCCCCGCACCGCGCTCGCGCCTCACCGCCGCCGGCCCGTCCCACTCACCACGCAGGCGTCTCATCCCCTCGGCGACGATCCTGGCGATGGTCGCGCTGGCCGTCGTGATCGTCCCGCTGGCCGTCGACCTCAACGAGCAGTACGTCGACCTCGCGATCGCCAACCAGCCACCCAGCGCGGGACATCTCTTCGGCACCGACGAACTCGGGCGGGACGTGCTGCTCAGGTGCGTCTACGCGCTAAGGGTCTCCCTCACCGTGGGGATCGTCGCCGCGGTCATCTCGGCGGTGGTCGGCACGGCGGTCGGGGCGCTGGCCGGGTCGGTCGGCGGCTGGTTCGACCGGGTGCTGATGCGGCTCGTGGACGCGGTCGCGTCGGTGCCGCACCTGTTGCTGGGCATCGTGATCGTCGCGATCCTGCGGCCCAGCCTGAGTGCGGTGATCATCTCGATCGCCCTGACGCACTGGCTCACCGCGGCGCGGATCGTGCGGTCGGAGGTGTTGTCGCTCAACAGCAGGCCGTTCATCGACGCGGCGATCGTCGGCGGCGCCTCTCGCACCCAGGTCCTCCTCCGCCACCTGCTGCCGAACGTCGCGCCGCAGATCCTGCTCGCGACGACGTTGATGGTGCCGCACGCGGTGTGGCACGAGACGGCGTTGTCGTTCCTGGGACTGGGGTTGCCGCCGCACGCCGCCAGCATCGGCAACATGATCAACGACGCCCAGCGGTCGTTGCTCATCGGCGGCTGGTGGATGTCGCTGGCACCCGGCGCGCTGCTGATCATCACCACCCTCGCGGTGTCCGGGGTGAGCGGTGTGTGGCGGGATCGGCTCAACCCCAAGCGGCGCACGGAGCTGACGTGGTGAACCTGGAGATCGACGGGCTGTCGGTGCGGTTCGCGCTCAAGGGCGCGACCGTGGAGGCCGTGAACGACGTGTCGATCGGCATCCGGCCCGGCGAGTGCGTGGCGCTGGTCGGCGAGTCCGGCTGCGGCAAGACGGTGCTGGCGAGTGCGCTTCTCGGCTTCCTGCCGGGCAACGCGGAAACCAGGGGCAGCGCGAGGCTCGGCGAAGTGGATCTCCTGCAGGCCACCGACCACGAGCTCGCGACCAAGATCCGCGGCAGGCAGATCGGGCTCATCCCGCAGAGCCCGGCGAGCCATCTGACCCCGGTCCGGACGGCCCGGTCGCAGCTCGAAGAGGCAGCCAGGATCCTCGGCGGCGACGCCCGGCGTGCCGCGGAAAGGGCTGGGCTGCGAGAAGAACACCTCGACCGGTATCCGCACGAGCTGTCCGGCGGCATGGCGCAGCGCGTCGCGAACGCGTTGGCGCTCGTCGGCGACCCGTGGCTGCTGATCGCGGACGAACCCACCACCGGCCTCGACCGCGACCTCGTCGACGGGCTGCTCGACGAGTTCCGCAGGCTGGTCGACGACGGGCACGCGGTGCTGCTGATCACGCACGACCTCGCGGCGGCGCACCGGATCGCCGACCGGATCGCGGTGATGTACGCGGGCCGGATCGTGGAGGTCGGGCCCGCCCACGACGTGCTCGACAACGCCAAACACCCCTACAGCCGCGGCTTGGCGAACGCGTTGCCGGACCGGGCGTTCGTCCCGATTCCCGGCCAGCCGCCCCTGCTCACCGACCTGCCGAGGGGCTGCGCGTTCGCCCCGCGCTGCGAGCAGGCCACCGAGATCTGCGAGGACCGCCCCGTGCTCACCGACGACCCGCACGCCGTCGCGTGCCACCAGCCGTGCTGACCGCGCACGACATCACCGCCGGCTACCAGAAGCCGGTGATCACCGGCGTGAGCCTGACCGTCCGCGAAGGACAGACGATCGGGCTCGCCGGCCCGAGCGGCTCAGGCAAGTCCACGTTGGCCCGCGTGCTCGCGTTGCTGCACAAGCCGTTCTCCGGAACCGTCAGCATCGACGGCGAGACCGTCACCAGGTTCCGGTTCAAGGCCGCCCAACGCACCAGCGTCGGCGTGCTGTTCCAGCAACCCAGGCTGAGCGTCGACCCGCGCTTCACCCTCCGACAGGCCATCGCGGAACCCTTGCCCCACAACGACGTCGAAGACCTCGCCGACCTCGTCATGCTCACCGCGGACCTGCTGGACCGCAGGCCGCACGAGGTCAGCGACGGCCAGCTGCAACGCGCCTGCCTCGCCCGCGCGCTCGCCCTCAAACCGAGGTACCTGATCTGCGACGAGATGACGACGATGCTGGACGCCTCCACCACGGCCGCGCTCGTGGCCGTGATCCGTGCCTACCAGCAGGAGACCAACGCCGGAGTGTTCGCGATCTCGCACGACAACACGCTTCTCGCCAGATGGGCCGACGAGACCGTCAGGCTTTCAGCACCGCTTCCACGATGACGTTGTTGCGGTAGCTGCCCGCGACCCGGTCGAAGTCGCCCCCGCACGTCACCAGCCGCAGCTCGGACAACGGCGTCGGCCCGTACACACCGGCGGTCGGGAACGCGGTCTTCTCCGTCGTGACCGTGTTGCTCACGACGAACGTCAAGGTGCTGCCGTCCTCCCGCTCCACCAGCACCTCGGCACCCGGCTTCAGCTCGGGCAGCCGGTAGAACACGCCCGGCCCGGTCTTCGAGTCGACGTGCCCCGCGATCATCGCCGGCCCGGCGTCGCCCGGCGCGACCCCCTTGGCGTACCAACCGGCCTTGTCCGCCCGCGTGGGCGGCTCCAGCGTCCCCGCGGAGTCCACCTTCAACGCCTCCAGCGAGGTGTCGACGCCGATCGACGGAATCCGCACGGTCACCGGCTCGGGCGCCTTCTCCGCGCCGGGGTCCTTCACGATGTAGATCAACGCGACCACGATGGCCGCGCCCATCATGAGCTTGCCCTTGCTCATCAGCCGGGACCTGTCAGCCGAACCGGAACAGCCGGCCGCGCACCGAGAACATCGCGACACCGACGATCAACGCGATGACCAGCGCCGTCAGCCAGTCCCAGCCACCGGCCATGCCGCCGAACCCGGTCTCCTGCCCGCCACCCGGCACGACCTCGGCGCCCTTGGCGTCCGTCCGCAGCTCGATCCGCCGCGCGCTGACCAGCAGCGAGTAGACCGCGCCGGCCTCCAGCGTCGCTTCGAGCCTCGTCGAGTCCTTGCCGCGCGGCAGCACCTGCAGGGCGTCCGAACCGGGCAGCATGACCGCGTATCCGGTCGTCGAGCTCGCCTGCACGTTGCGGTGCACGAACACGCTGCCGCGCAGGAGGTCCATCTCGGCGTCACCGGCGTTGATCACCCGCAGGCGCGCCTGCCCGTTCGGCGGCAGGCTGACGTCGTCCTCCAGGACCTTCATCGCGGAGGCGATGTCGATCGCCGTGTACGCCTTGCCCGCAGCAGCCGAGACCAGGACCGACCGCAGCACCGGCGAACCGGGGTCGGCCCCGGCGGTCCGGAACTCGACCACGTGATCCCCCGGCTCGACGCGCCGGTAGTCGTAGAGCTGGGCGTAGTCGAGCGTGCCGAGCCGCACGCCGTCGAGAGTGGCGTCGACCCGCGCCTGGTCCATCGAGAAGTGCCCCAGGCGCAGGTACGTGCCTGTCGCCGCCTGCGCGGGCGCGGCAGACAGCAGCAACAACAGCACGACAGCGAGCACTCGCACGCAGACCTCCCCTCACCGGACCACGTAACGGTATCGCGCCAGATCACAACCGGGTGAGGTTCGGCCGCCCACCGGGGTGCGCGACGGTGGCCCCGGAGGCCCGCACGGCCAGCTCAGCGGCCTCCTCGGGTCCGCGGTCGAGAGCGAACGTCAGCGCGGCCACGAACGCGTCACCGCCACCGGTCGTGTCGACCACTTCGGCGTCCCCGAGCGGCAACACGAGTTCACCCTCGTCCCAGGCGAACACATCGCCCACACCGTCCACAGCGAACGCCACCAGCCCGGGACCGTGCGCCATGACCTCCCGTGCCGCCCGGATCGCGTCATCGGCACCGGCGATCCGGCGGCCGGACAGCAGTTCGGCCTCGCGGTGGTCGGCCCGCACGACGTCCGCACACGCAAGCAGTTCGTCTCGCAGCCGTTCCGGGGACCCGTCGAGCACCACGCACCCCTGCGCCGTCCGTGCCGCCTTCAGCGCCACCTCAGGAGGCTGCTGCAGCTGCAGGATCACGGCGGCGGCACCCGCCACGACATCCAGGGGTATGTCCGTCTCCCTGAGCAGCACCCCGTCAGGGAGGTCTTCGAAGTAGCGCCAGCCGTCGGCCACCACGTTCACGATCAACCCGGTCGCGCAGCCCGCCCGCCGCACGACCGACTCGGTGCCGATCCCGTCCGCCGCCGCCCGCGCGATCAGCCGTTCGCCGACGTCGTCGTCACCGACCACGCCCACGAGCCGGACCGCCGCGCCGAGCTGAGCCAGGCCGACCGCGATGTTGGCGCCCTTGCCGCCGAGCATCTCGCGGCGCTCCCGCACCGGCGCCGCCTCACCGGGACCTGGCACGTCGTCGACGACGAGCACCAGGTCCCGCGCTATCTGTCCCACCACGACGATCTCGTCCACCGTGATGGACTACCCAGCGGCGATCAGATGAAGTCCCAGTTCACCCTGACCCGGCCCTCGTCCGGCCGGGCGATCTTGTTGAACGCGCCGGGACTGAGGTCGATGTCGCCGTCGGCGCAGGGCAGGCATCTGTTCGTCACCTTGGCGGTCACCGTCTGGCCACCCTTCTCGACCACGATCTCGGCGCCACACCCGTGCTCGTCGAATGCCTCGGCGGGCACCGAGGCGGTGTCCTCGAACAGCGGCGGCAGCAGACCGCACGTGGTCACCAGCGGGACGAAGAGCCCGGCCGTGCCGATGGTGATCGCCGAGGCCGGCGGCGCGACGGACACGGCGAAAACAGCGGCCAGGGTCGCTCCGAGAATTGTCTTCCCACGCATGAGCTACCTCCTCGATCGGAGAGCTGCACATTCAGTGAGGGCAGACGATCCTGCCCCACTTCCAAGTGGTCCACCATTCGAGGAATGCTCACGAGTATTGCTCATAAAAACGCGGCGCCATCGGAAGGTGACGCCGCGTTGAAATGCATGCATCAGCAGTACAGGTCAACACCCTCGGACGTGTCGAGGATCTTCACGAGCCCCGGGTGGCGAGACCGCATTTCTCAAAATCAACCGCGGCACCACCATTGCGCGGTTTCAGAAGTCGCAGCAGATCAGACTTTGAAACAGATGTGCACCCTCGACAAATGACGTACGTCTCAACACGCCTGGGTCGCGCAGCGTCGTTGGACTAAGGTGCGGCGAGTGCTGGTCACCATTCGCGTTCTGGGCGCACTGGACGTCCGGATCGGCGACACCGCAATCGACATCGGCGGCCCGGCACAACAGGCGTTGCTGGCCCTGCTCGCGTCCACAGTGGACGCACCGATCCCCGCCGACGACATCGCCCGCGCCCTCTGGGGCACCCGCCTCCCTGCCCGGCACCGCCAGCAGGTGCAAAAACGCGTGCACATGCTCCGCGCGAAGCTGGGCGCCGAGACCGTGACCACGGACGCCGGCGGCTACCGGCTGTCCTGCCCGACCGACCTGAGCCAGTTCACGCAACGCCTGACCAGGGCCAGGGCGTTGCGGTTGGCCGAGGACCTCCCCGCGGCTGCCGACGCGTACCGCTCGGCACTCGCCCTGTGGCGCGGCCCGGCGCTGGCCGGCGTCGGCCGGCTGCCCGATCTCGCCGCACACCTGGACGACCTGCGCAGCCAGGCCGCCGCCGAACACCAGGAGCTGGCGCAGACCGGACCGGCAGCCCTGCCTCCCGGCTCACGCACGTTCGTCGGCCGCTCGGACCTCCTGCGATCCCTGACCGGCCCGCTCTCGGTGATCATCGGTCCGCCCGGCGTCGGCAAGACCGCGCTGGCCGTCCGGTGGGCGCACGACGCGGACTTCCCCGACGGCAAGCTGTTCCTGAACCTGCACGGCTTCGGCACCGACAGCCCGGTCACGCCGTCCGAGGCGTTGCGAGAGCTCCTGCGCGCGCTCGGCGCACACCACCAACAGGTCCCGCGAACGCTGGACGACCAGGTGGCCCTGTACCGCAGCCTGCTAGCCGGCAAACGAGTGCTCGTCGTACTGGACAACGCCGCAAGCGAGGACCAGGTCCGCCCCCTCCTGCCCGCGGACCCGCGCTGCGCCGCCGTCGTAACCAGCCGCAACGACCTGCGCGGCCTAGTCGCCCTGAACGACGCCCACCGGGTGCCGCTCGGCGTGCTCACCGAGGCGGAGGCGTGCGCGTTGGTCACGTCACTGACCGGCAGCTCCGCCAACGCCGCCGAACTGGCCCACCTGTGCGGCCACCTACCCCTGGCCCTGCGCGTGGCCGCGACGAGCCGCGCCCCGATCAGCGACGCCGTGACCGCACTGGCCGCCGCACCCCTGGTCACCACCGCCTTCGAGTTCTCCTACCGTGCTTTGCCTTCTGCGGCCGCGCGACTCTTCCGCCTGCTCGGCCTCGTGCCGCGACCGTCGTTCACCCGGCAGGCAGCCGCAGCACTGCTCGGCACGGACCCGTCGGCGCTGGACGTGCTCGAACACGCGAGCCTCGTGGAACGCCACCGCCGCAACAGCTACCGCATGCACGACCTCCTGCACGCCTACGCCCGCGACCAACTCACCTCAGACGAACGTATTTCTGCCCTGCCGCGCCTGCTAACGCACTACCTGCACACCACGGACGCGGCAAGCGACCTGCTGGCCCCGAAAATGACCCGCCAACCGCGCGACACGCCCGTGACGTTCCACTCGACCACCGACGCGGTCGCGTGGCTGGACGACGAACACCAGAACGTCGTGGCCGCCGTCCTGTCCCGCCCGCACGGCTTCACCTGGCAACTGGCCGACGCCCTCCGCCGCCACCTGTGGCTGACCGGCCGCGCGGACCTCTCGGTGTTCGAGACCGGCCTGGCCGTGGCCGTGGAGGAAGGCGACCTCCAGGGCCAGGCCGCGATGCACCACGCCATCGGCACCGTGCGCATGGCCGACGACGGTTCGCTGGGCGCATCCGACTTCATCACGGCCGCAGCACTGTTCGAACAGGCTGGAGCCCAGGAAGGCCACCTCTACGCGCTGCAAAACCTCGCCCGCTGCCACAGCATGCGCGGCCGCTTCACCGAAACCCTGGCCGTCCTCCGCTCAGCCTCCGCCCTGGCCACGACACCCGAACAACACGCGGACGTCCACAACAGCATCGGCATGGTCTTCACCTACTCGGGCCGCCCAGCCGAAGCGCTGCGACACCACGAGGAGGAACTGCACCACCGCGGCCAAAGCGAGCAAACCGTGACGCTGCCGGCCACGATGATCGCGATCGCCGAGGTCACCCGCCAGCTGGGCCTGCTGGACAGAGCGTCCGCGATGATCGACCGCCTGAACCTCCTGGCCCAGGACACCGGCGCACTCCAGTGGCGAATGCAGGCGCTGAGCGCCAGCGCTCCCATGGCCCGCGACACCGGCCACACTCTCACCGCGATCGCCGAGGTCCAACAACTTCTGACCCTGGCCGCAGACCCGTCCGGCCTCCCCTACGAACCCACCGCACGCGCCCTGCTGGGCCAACTCCACGCCCACCAGGGCTCCGCCACCGCCATCGCCGAACTGGAACACGCCCTACGCCTCGCCAACGACCTGCAGTACACCCACCTGGCCCCCGGCATGCTCGTCGACCTCGCCCGCGTGCACCTGGCCTCGGGCGACCTCGACACCGCCCACGCCTTCGCCACTCGCGCCCTGGACGACGCCCGCACCCGTGACCTGCCGGTGCAGCAAGGCCGCGCACTCGTGACTCTTGCGCACCTCGGCTCTCGGGATCTCGCGGCAGAAGCGCTCGACCTGCAACGGAAGTCCGGCGATCTGCTCGGCCAGGCAGAGGCCCATCTCGCACTCGGCGAGGACGCACAGGCGGCGGCGATCTTCGCTCGGTTCACCGGGGACCCGAACCACGCACCAGCTGGCGTGCTGACGGGCCACCCGTGCTCGCAGTGCCAGGCTTGAGGGACTGTAAAAAGAGCGGTGTAACTCCCGATCATGGA